>NZ_JAIBHJ010000016.1 GCF_021278025.1 Motilimonas sp. E26 | reverse complement strand
CGATGGTAGTGTGGGGTTTCCCCATGTGAGAGTAGGACACCGCCAAGCGCCAAATAAGCTCATAGTGAGCAGTAGAAGCCCGATTCGAAAGAGTCGGGCTTTTTTACGTTTGAAGAAAAAACTCACACCAAACAAAAAACCACTCGAAAGTGGTTTGATAAAGGGCTCTGTTGATTCATTTCGAGTAGCTAAACTGTAATTTTTTTGGGGGTTGTTTGAAAATGTCTTTTAAACTCTCGACTAAATTGAGAAGGACTGCTGTAACCCACCAAATGAGCTGCATCATTGACCCTTTTACCTTCTAATGTGATCAGTTCTTTTGCTTTATTAAGGCGAACTTTCTTTAAATATTGTAACGGTGATTCTAGTGTTACCTGTCGAAAAGCGCGATGAAATGCCGATATACTCATACTCGCGCTGGCAGCTAAGTTGTCAACAGTAAGCGGTTGGGAATAGTCTTGATGTACTAAAGTGAGCGCTTTGGCTACGCGCGCATAATGGCCATCTTGCTTGGCAAGATTAAACAAAACATTACCTCTCGGCCCTGTCAAAATTCTATAAATCAGCTCTGTGACAAGGTGCTCTCCTAAAATTTCGGCTTCAGCATGGTTTAGTAATGACTGCAGTAACCTTTCACAAGTCTGCAGCATCGCTTGATCCATTCGTTCTGCGACCAGTCCACACTCAGGAGCGACCGAAGCGGTTGTGTTAGCGTGATGCTTTTCTAGTTGGTTAACCAGTTGCAATAATGTATGTGGATCTACGTCAATGGCGATGCCATAAATAGGTTGGTCATCTCGGCTAAAAGCTTCACATTCTAGCGGCAAAGGCACACCTAGCACCAAGTAATCACCTGGCCCGTAACTGAACGCCCGCTCATTTAAATGCACCCTTTTGTCACCGTGCCCCATAATGATAATGCCAGATTGATACAACAAAGGTTGGCGCTGGCTACTCTGGCCAGTACGATAAAACTTAACGCTTTTTATCGCAGTATCAACAACGCCGTCCAGCTTCTCTAAGTTGTGCTGTATTGCATAAGACAACATCAATTGACCTAAGGGGTGCATGCTCTACCCTTTTTTGATAGCGGTAAATAAAATCCAACATATCTCTTTTGGTAGGAATAGGCAATAAATCGCGCAGAATATGCCTATTTTAAAGTGGATTTAGCGACTAATATACATGCTTAGGTTGTATAAACCACTTAGAACCCCATAACTGCAAGAGACTGCGAGGGCATCGAATGAAATTTTCTTATGTGAATCCAACACAGATCCATTTTGGTCAAGGGCAAATAGCCAGCATTAGTCATGCTATCCCGAGTGATAAAAAGGTACTGTTTTTGTACGGTGGCGGCTCGATTAAACACAACGCTGTTTATGACCAAGTAGTTGATAGTCTGAAACAACATCAGTTTGTAGAGTTTGCCGGTGTTGAAGCCAACCCAACGGCTGAAACGTTAGATCGCGCGGTTGAACTGGTGAAAGAACAACAGCTTGATTACATCCTCGCGGTGGGCGGTGGCTCGGTGATAGATGGCGCTAAATATGTGGCTGCAGCCTCGCTATATGATGGTGAAGGTTGGGATATTTTGACAGGTAAGCACCAAGTGACCAAAGCTTTACCCATTGGTGCTATCTTAACATTACCGGCCACTGGGTCTGAATCAAACATGGGGGCTGTTATCACTCGTGCAGCCACTCAAGATAAGTTGGCTTTCTTGGCGCCGGCAGTGCAGCCTGAGTTTGCTGTAATGGATCCAGATGTAATGAAAACCTTACCAGAGCGTCAGTTGATAAACGGTATTGTGGATGCTTGGGTACATACTTGTGAGCAGTACTTAACCATGCCAGTTGGCGCATTCGTACAGGATGGCTATGCACAAGCGCTATTAACTAGCCTTAAAATGTTGGCTGAGCAATATGAACAACGCGATAATGATCAATGGCGAGCGAACTTAATGTGGACAGCTAACCAAGCGCTAAATGGCTTAATTGGGTCAGGTGTGCCACAAGATTGGGCGACACATATGATCGGCCATGAGCTGACTGCTTTATACGGTGTTGATCATGCCCGCTCATTGGCTATAGTACAGCCGTGGCTGCTCCGCAATCAGATTGAAGCAAAGCGCGTAAAGTTAGAGCAAATGGGCCAAGCGGTATTTAATCTGGACCCCAGTGAAGATTTAGCTGAGCGTACAATCGATGCCATAGAGCACTTTTACCAAGGTTTAGGCGTTGCCACTCAGCTGGTTGAATATGGTAGCGATAAAGAGGCTGCAATTAATACTATCCTTGCCCAGCTAGAGCAGCATGGCATGGTGGCACTTGGTGAGCATCAAGCTATAACACTTGAGCGCAGTCGTGAAATATTAACAGCCGCGCTTAAATAACCTAATCACACGGGCAAAACTAATCATTTTGTCCGTATTTCTCATTAAAAAAGCTATTGATAGCCTCTAAAATAAATAATTTAGTCATTAAAATCTAAAACTGAAACTAAATTAGACCTAGCCAACATTTTTTTTTCAATTCATCAGGCAAAATTTGTCTCTAGTACTGTTTATAGTTTGAACAGTTCGTTCTTTGCAAGGATGTAGAGACGGGTCAGAGTAATTGTTATGACAACTTTTATTTCAATTGCTTATTTATAAAGGAGTAGGGTGTATGATTTTTTATTTTGCCATTTTTGCTTTGCTGGGGATTACCTTTGCATTGTTGTACAAACAACGTCGAGCGGATGTTCGTTTAGTTAAGAAACTGATTAATAGTCAGACTTTTTATTTAAATAATAGTCCTATTGCTGGTGACAATCTTTCGTTGGTGTCTGTTATTCGCAGTACGCCAAAGCAAAAAGTTGGATTAGAAACACACTTCACTATTTATTGCTTTGATAAAGAAGTACAAAAACCCCTTTGTGTGACATTAGAGTTAGTTCATAACAAACTCAAAAGAGCAGAAATTCGTCAGTCGAAAGGGCTACAATTGCAGAATGTAATGGATAATTTAGTACTTGATTGATTTAAAAGGGTTTCTCAGTATAAATTGACTAGGCTACCATTGGGTAGCCTTTTTTATACCAAGCGTTATGATCAAATTCTTGTTTACCAGCGTTTTTTTGCTGGAAACCCGCAGTTACTAGCATTTTTTTGCCAAACAGGTCGAAGATAAACGGGCTGTTGTTTGTTACACTGCACGCTCCTGAGACAAGGATTGTAACGGGAAGAAGCTACTTAACTGGCTTAGGCCAATTAATCATTTCGCACTATCATGGAAGTTTTGGGCTATGAGTCTGATTTTTTTAGCAATGACCTTGCTAATTCTCTGCACGAATTTGGCTGCAGTGGCCGTTGTTGGGCAACGATACTTGGGGCATTATGCGGTTGGTAAATTCGCTGGCACCTTATTATTTTGTCTAGTTTTATTCTTTACTGAGCATTACATTGGCTTGGGTCAGTTGCATTGGCTATGGCCTCTCACCACTCTTGCTTCTGTTTGGTTTTTGTATCAGCAACGACAATGTTTTAAGCAAATGCTGTGGAAGCACGAAGTCGTATTTGTTATTGGCTTGCTCTATGGTTTGCTCTGGAAGATGGCTTTTCCGGATATTGATGGTAGCTCAGAAGCACTTACCGACTTGTCCTTTGTCAGTAACTACTATGCTGGCGCCCAGCTGCCTCCGCCAGATAACTGGCTACCGGGTTACACTTTCAATTTCTACTACGGTTTTCAGCACTATGCTGCAGCTTTAATGGGCCGAATCCTAAACCTTAGTGTTGGTCATACCTATAATTTAGCCAGCGCTGTGATGATGGCGTTTATGTTTAGCTTAGTGTGGTCAATTGTCAGCACTTGGTGTCGCAACAAATACTTAAAAATTGTACTGTTGTTGGCAGTTGTAGCAGGTGGCACGGGTGTTTCCCCTTTTGTTTCTTACCTTTATGACTATCCAGAGAATCAACCGACTTATTCTGCGCAAAGTAAACTGTGGGCTAGCGTGCGCTATATCGGTATGTACGATGCTAGGATGAATACTGAGTTTGCTAAAGAAACGCTAGGAGTTGCACCTGATACCAATTTGGAGTTGCCACTTGAAACCATCGGTTATCTGACCTTTCAAGGTGATTATCACCCACCTTTAGGTAGTTTTGCTTTATTGCTGCTAGCCCTTGCCTGTATTTTCCAATTAGAGCGTATTAATACTCGTTTATTTCAGCAACGCATACTAACCGCTATTTTAGTGGCAACCGGGCCACTGATGTTAATTACGAATACTTGGGTGGTGCCATTACAAGCGTTACTGGTTTTTGGTTGGCTGATATATCGTCAGGTTAGTGGCCGTTCACTTTGTTATAAATCTGTTTTGATTGGCGGTCTGGTTCCGCTGATCCTGTCTTATCCTTTTTTATTTGAATTCACCAGCCAAGCGTTAAGTACGCCGATAAAGTGGGTTGCTGCAGGCCAACACGTTGATTTTAAACAATGGCTTTTGGTGTTATGGCCGCTACTTTGTTTATGGTGCTTAGCGGCATTTATGGTTCGTAAATATCCTATTGTTGCCTTTATTATGGTAATGAGTGGCTTGTTTTTGGGCTTGGCAGAGTTAGTTATTATTGATGACCCCATGGGTGGTGTGTGGGAGCGTTTCAACACCAGCTTAAAATGGTGGTCATGGACCCAAGTTTTCATGTTAGTTGCTTTGGGCAGTATATTATTTGCTAAACAAAGCAAGTGGTTGCGCTGGGTTAGCTTGATCCCGGTATTAGCGTTGGGTAGCTATAGCATTACCATGATTGAGTATTTCGACGCTGCGGACAAGTCATCGTTTGGTAAGCTTAATGGCCATCATTGGCTAACTAAGTTGCCAGAAAATAGGCAAATGCTGCAATACCTAAAAGACGCACCTGATGGTGTGGTGTTAGAAGGGCTAGATCGTATGGCTTACACCTCTGCATCGGCAATGGCATTGTTTGCCAATAAACCTTCATTTACCGGTTGGCCGTCGCATCAAAAGCAATGGCGTAGTAACTCTGACTTTATTTACCAACGTGGGCGTGAAGCGCAGCTACTGTATGAAGGGAAATTAGACAATAGCTTGGATTGGTTAGCAAAGTATAAAATTGAATACATTGTTTATCGACAATCAGATTTTGATCGAAACAAACAGGGTTGGCTGTTGATCCAGCAGCAGATTGCCCGCGATTATGTTTGGCTGCCGTTTAAAGAATATGGCGATTTAAGACTGGGTATTTGGCAGCGTAAAGAACAAGGAAGTCATTAACCATGCATTATATTTATCTCACCCTCACGCTGGGGATTATTTGGCTTAACCTAGCGGGCTTAACCTTGTTTTGCCGTCGTTGGCTACCTAACTTTGCTTTAGCGCGTGCCTTAGGCGTTTTACTGTTTGCCCTAGTGTTCTTCTTTGTTGAACACTTTGTTGGTTTAGGCTCACTGAACTGGCTCTGGCCTATCACCTCGCTGGCCAGTGCTTATCTAGTGCACCAACAAAAGGATCAGCTTAAAGCCAATGGCTTTTGGAGTGCTGAACTGGTATTTGGTTTGGCATTTTTATATGCCTTTATATGGCGTTTTTCACTGCCTGCTATCAATGTCAGCTCAGAGCGCATTACCGATCTCTATTTTATAAGCAACTACATGGGCGGTGACACGCTCCCCCCTGATGATAATTGGTACTCTCCTCATAAATTTGATTTCTACTACGCATTCCAGCATTACCTAGGTGCGCTCATTGGGCGTATTTTCAGCCTAGATATAGGTACGACATACAATTTATCTTTCTGTATTTTAATGGCTTTACCGGTCACGTTAGCGTGGCACTTAGCCGGTCATTTTGTGAAGTCTTCTTGGCTTAAATTGCTATTAGTCGCCACCTTAGCTTTTGGTGGCACCGGCTTATCACCGTTACTGCACTTAGTTTATAAACAGCCTGCCGAGCCACAAATTCTGCAACAAGGATTTGTTGAAACAGCCAGTGAGCGCGATATTACTAATGCGGAAAATAGCTATCGTCATCAGTTCTCTAATCATGCTTTTATGAATTTAGTACGGGGTGCTCGTTTTACCGGTTCTCATGATGAAAATGCCCACGAGGGCGGTGATAAAACCAATGCTGAGATGGCGGAAATCTTCTTTCCAATCGACAAGCCAAATGAACAGTTTGAGCTGCGCGTCCTACCACTAGAAAACTTTGGCTATCAGTATTTTGTTGGTGATTATCATCCTCCGATAGGCGGCTTTTTAATACTGTTAATTACACTAGTATTGATCATGACTATTCAAGCACAGCAAGCAGTGCGTTTGTGCACCGCGATGTTAGGCGCCACGGTGCCGTTGATGTTGATCACCAATACTTGGGTATTTCCGTTGCAAGGTTTGTTACTTTGCGGCTGGTTAGCGTTAACTTACTGGCAAAAGCAAAAGCCGGATTGGGCGGCTCTTATCGGGGGCGGCTTATTTGCCGGAATATTGGTATATCCATTCTTAATTGGCTTTACCAGTGGGGGCGTATCCACGCCAGTTAAGTTAGTAACAGGTGATGATCATACGCCTTGGGCACGCTTCGTTGGTATGCAGTGGCCAGTGTTAGCCTTGATGCTATTGGCACTATTTGATCGAAAGTGGCGTCAATTGACGGTGGTGTTCTTGCTTACGTTTGGCTTGTTATTGCTGATCAGCGAAATGATTTACATTGATGACCCGACTGGCGGTAAGTTTATCCGTACCAATACCGTGATGAAATGGTGGGGCTGGATATATGTTGGCGCATTAGTCTTGTTTGGCGCTATCTGTTTAGGTGCAGAAAAGCTATGGATCAAAGTGCCTGCAATCATTGTATTGTTGCTGACCGCTAGTGCGGGGATCGACGTGGTTAACTATCTCACTCACTCTAATAAAGCACACATGGGTAAGCTACAGGGACATGAATGGTTTACTAGCAACCCTGAAAACCGCGACATGTTTAATTTTTTAAAACAAGCTCCGCGCGGGGTGGTATTAGAGAACGTGCCTAATAACGCTTACATGCATTCCAGTGTCTACGCTATTTTTAACAATAAGCCGGTGTTAATGGGTTGGCCTTCTCATTTGCGCACTTGGCATGGCGAAGTGCCACAAGTGTGGAAAATGACAGAAAAAATACGCAGCTTTTATGCTGGTACTTTAGGTGGAAGTCGTGATTGGCTGCAAGCTCACCGCGTAGAATATGTGGTATTTGATGCTGGCCAGCAGCAAAACTGGCATGCTATAAACGAACAAATAAAAAGCCATTATGATTGGTTTGGCTTTAATCGCAACGGTCAGCCGCCAAAAGGGATTTGGATGCGCCGCCAATAATAATTAGATATTACGTTTTCTCAAGGAAGAGAGACATTAGAAGGGGAACATATGGTTATTAACCCAGAGCTTAGCGTCGTGGTATGCGTGCTGAACGAAGAAGAAAGTATCGATCTATTTTTGGATACGCTGACACCAATCTTAGAGCAGGCGGTATCGTCTTATGAGATATTGTTTGTTAACGATGGCAGCACAGATAAAACCTTTGAGATCCTGCATCAAAAAGCACTTGATCCTGATAGCCATGTACGCTTAATCAATCTATCGCGTAACTTTGGTAAAGATGTGGCACTAACCGCAGGCTTAGACAATGTTAAAGGCCAAGCGGTGATCCCGATGGATGTGGATTTACAAGATCCACCTGAATTAATTACTGAAATGGTCGAGAAATGGCGCCAAGGTGCTAATTCCGTGGTGGCCGTTCGTAGTGATCGACGTGACGATAACTTTGTTAAACGTAAAACGGCGATGGCCTTTTATCGTTTGATCGGTCGGATCAGCAAGGTGGATATTCCGCAAAACGCCGGTGACTTTCGTTTGATCGATCAAAAGGTTCTGGATGTAGTGCGTAAAATGCCGGAAAAGGCTCGCTTTATGAAAGGCTTATTTGCTTTTCCTGGGTTTAAAACCGAGTACGTTTATTTCCATCGTCCACAGCGTGCTGCTGGCGAAACCAAGTGGAACTACTGGAAGTTGTGGAACTTTGCTCTAGACGGTATTTTAGGCTTCTCCACAGCTCCTCTTAGGATCTGGAGCTATCTTGGTGCCGGTGTCGCCGTTATCGCGTTTCTTTATATGGCATTTACTATTTTCAAAACCTTAGTGCTAGGTGTTGAAGTGCCTGGTTATGCTTCTTTAATTTCCTTAATTTTATTTTTCAGTGCGATAAACCTGATTGGTATTGGGATATTAGGTGAATATATCGGACGAATCTTTGAAGAAGTGAAAAGTCGGCCATTGTATGTAATTGAGGGAATCTATGACAGCCATGATCAGCAAGCTGAAGCATCAGATAAATGTGCATAATATAAACCTTGGTCAGCTGGTTTCTTTTGCTGTTGTTGGAGTAGGGGCGACGCTCACCCATGCGATGGTATTTCATGCTTTGTACGCTTGGGTGAATGTTGCGCAATTACCGGCCAACATTTTAGGTTTCTTAGTGGCTTTTAGCGTGTCTTATTTGGGGCAATTTAAATGGACTTTTAAGACCGAGGCTCAGGCCGTCACTAGCCAGAAAAAAGCTTTTATTCGCTTTGCAAAGACCGCTGCTATCGGTTTGTTACTTAACTTAACGTGGGCTGGAATAACCATCGACTGGTTAGGGCTACATCATTATGTTTATTTGGTGTTACTGACCTTTGTTACCCCTGTTGTCATTTTTGCCCTAAATAAATTTTGGGTGTTTAAGTAAAGATCTCCAAGTTATGCCTGAACCGACATGAAATGACCGCTAATAAGGTACATTTTGTTTCGATGCAGGCTTGGCTTTGGCGCTGAAATGCCTAGCGCGGAGGGTCTAACTTTTCGGTATTGTTAACCCTGAACCAGCCTGCGATACTGTATCGGTCTCGCATTGCGGGTAGCACTTCATGAGGAAACTCCTCACTTAAAAATATCACCATAGTGCCGAAGGTAGGCATTACTTTTTCTAAAATCGTATTTTGATTGTCGGGATCATGTTCAGGGTAGAGCACTAACTCGCCACCATCTTCCGTAGTCCAGCTTGGGTTCAAGTAAAAAACGGTCGTTAAAACTCGGTTGGCTTCGCCACGAAACGCATCCATGTGTTTCTTATAAAAAGCGCCAGGGCGGTAGTGGGCGAAATGACTTTCATAAGAAAACAAGCCAAGAAAGAGGCGTCGATTTAAAAAGTTTTGTAGTCGCTTATTCCAATCTAACCATGCCTGTTCAACAGGGGTTTTACCATCAATCCAGTGAATTTCATCACGGCGCACAAAATTATTCTGCATGTGATCTTGTTGTCTGCCGATACCTGCCATACTAAAGGCTTGCTCTGGCATTTGGCTAGCCTGTAAAAATAACCCTTGGGTTAAGTCGGGCTCAGAAATTAAGGCATCAGGAATAATACAGTAGCCTTGCGTGATTAATGCCTGAGCGATTGCCTCAAAGTGAGTTGGAATGCCATCAGAAGGGGGCTGTTGTTTAATTAACGCAGACATGAGCTCAATCCAAATAAGTCGGCTGACTATTTACAGTAGAAAGAGCTTCAGAGTAAAACGAAATAATTTTGTTGTGGCGGTGAAGAGAAAGCAAGATAAGCAAACCTAAGTTTGCATATCTCTCTGGGGGCTTATTTTGCGACCAAGACAGTGCCTTGGAATCTGATACCACTCCAGCCGTACTTAATAAAATTGCGAATATTGCCGTGGTCGTTACCTTCAGGGTTTTGCAGTACATCTTCACGGTAAAAGCGTCCAAATAAAGCCAGTGTCTGCGCTTGATCTAGCAGGTTCAATTGAGCGAAGGCAAATAAACGGCATGAGCCTTCATTGGTGCCAGCGGCATTAACGACAAGATCATTATCAGCACCATTACTAAACTCTGTCGGGCTGTAGTCATAATTAGCTTCAATGACAGCCATCACATCATTAAACTCAATACTATTTGGTTGGTTTTTTAGTTGTGAAATTAGTTCCGCTATGCTCATTGCTAGTCCTTGTGCTTAGATTAAAGTTAGGCAGTGATAGAAAGTCACCAACAGCCATAAAATAAAAGCATTAGTTTAAGTGATGAGGTTAGATAACTCCAACCCTAGCGAGGGATAAGCAGTGAGAATACAAAATATTAGTTTTATGATATTGAGCGCTTACCTGTGCTTCGCGACCGTTTGGGCTGACGAGGCACTAGTCATGTCGCCGCCGTTCAGCATTGAGGGAGTTGACCCATATTCGGAAGATTTATACTTGTACTTATCTGATGCTAATAAAGTACATCTAGCAATATCAATAGAAGGTGACGGGCAAATATTATTACTTAATGACCAGCCGCCAACTCCCGAGCAATTGAAAGTGTTGAAAAAAGCATTGGCTGACTTGCAGGACCAAAGGCCCATTGACCCACAAGCCAGCCAAGCTATTGACTACATAATTCAGTTTTTGAGCAAATAAGTTAAATTCACTATTTAGGCTAATGTATCTGTGACTGGTAAGACCCATTGTGCTTAGCATGAATCATTTGGGCCTTCTTGTGCCAGTATTCTGTTAACTGAGAAGCACACTGAAACACGACAAGAGGGAGAAATATTCCCAGTTGTAAAGCAAATATAACAGGCTGTTGTAGCGCAAACAGAGTTATAAGCATAGTTGGAATCAGAATGCTGAGTGCAATTATCTCTTTCATAAATCTCCCGCGCTTCTTAGTGATAAAGCAAATAATAGAGTAATAAGTCAAAAGTGCTAGTAAATTTATCAATTTTTTGTAAGTGCGTGATTAGCGATTCACTTTGGCCATTTATGCTATCCACTAATATATTGTTTAGCGGAGTATTTAATTTTAAGCCGCAGTTACCTGTTTCTAATATACCCAGTCAACCTGGAGATGCTTGATTTCAGCAAGATTTTACACGCGTTTAGGCAAGGCATTGATTGCAGGTAATGCCTTGCCCTTATCAAAATCAATAACACAGCATAAACGTGTGTAAAACGTGCCCTTTGGGAGCGCCGCCGTGTTTCCACTACGTTGTTACGCTAATTTGAAAGGTGCCTACATTCCTGCATTAGCGTGCCTACTATTGAAAACACGGTGGTGCTCTGAAACATGCATTTTCAAGTTAATTGGGTATAAATGTCACGCCTTGTTTATATTCACTGTCTAAACTTAGGGTTAAATCAGCAATATTTTCTCTCCGCATAATTGTTACGCCGCTGGGGGCAAGGAGGTTTAATGTTATATCAAAGTGATGCTCTAAGTGTGATTCAGCACGAGCATGGGATAGCTGAAATTCGTTTCGACAGTGCCGGTTCAGTGAACAAATTTGACCAATGCACCTTAGTCTCTTTCGAACAGGCGTTGCAATGCTTACAAGATATGAGTGAGTTGTCAGGGGTCATTATTAGCCATAATAAGGCTGACTTTATGGTGGGCGCTGATATTACCGAGTTTTTACCTAAGTTTGCCTTACCTGACAATGAGTTAAGTGAATGGTTGGTCAAAGCCAATGACATCTTTAATCAGTTAGAAAATCTAAATGTACCCACTATTACCGCTATGCGTGGCTTTGCGCTGGGTGGCGGTTGCGAATGTGCGTTAGCCAGTGATTATCGGATCGCGACTTCTTCTTTAGTAATTGGTTTGCCTGAGGTAAAACTAGGCATTATGCCCGGTTTTGGTGGTTCAGTACGTTTACCGCGCTTGATTGGTGCAGATAACGCCTTGTTGTGGATCACCTCTGGTAAACAGTTTAGCGCTCAAGCGGCACTGGTGGTGGGGGTGCTAGATGCCGTGGTTGACCATGATCATTTGCAGCATGCCGCTTTAGACATGTTGCGTGCAGCGATTGCTGGCAAGCTAAATTGGCAAGCGCGGCGACAGCAGAAAAAATCGCCACTCACCTTAAGTGCTGTTGAAGCGGGGATGTGTTTTGCTACGGCCAATGCCATGGTCGCAGTCAAGGCCGGTCATCATTATCCAGCACCTATTACCGCGGTAAAAGCCATCGAAAAGGCGGCAGGGTTGGCGCGTGATGAAGCATTAATGGTAGAAAACAAGCACTTCGTCAAATTAGCTAAAACCAATGTAGCCCGCTCGCTTGTAGGTATTTTTCTTAATGATCAGAATCTTAAACAACAAGCTAAAAAAATCGCTAAACAAGGTAAAGATGTTCAGCATTTAGCCGTGCTAGGTGCAGGTATCATGGGCGGGGGGATCGCTTATCAAGGTGCGAGCAATCAGTTAACAACAGTAATGAAAGACATCAACCCTGGGGCGCTTAAATTAGGCATGCGAGAAGCCAATAAGTTACTTAATAAGCAACTTGATCGGGGCCGAATTGATGGCCAAACCTTAGGTGAAACCCTCATTAATATCACACCGAGTTTACATTACGGCTCTCTCTCTAATGCCGATGTGGTGATAGAAGCCGTTGTCGAACACCCCAAAGTAAAAGCGCAAGTATTAGCTGAAACAGAGCAGCATGTTAGTCAAGATTGCGTGTTAGCCAGTAATACCTCCACGATACCCATTTCCTTATTATCTCGGAGTTTAGCCAACCCAGAACGTTTTTGTGGCATGCATTTTTTTAACCCGGTTCATCGCATGCCGCTGGTGGAAGTGATCCGTGGCGATCAAACATCAGAAGAAACCATTAATACCGTGGTGGCATTGGCTAGCAAAATGGGTAAATCAGCCGTTGTTGTGAACGACTGCCCCGGCTTTTTTGTTAACCGAGTGCTCTTCCCTTACTTTTTTGGCTTTACCTATTTAATTGCTAAAGGAGTGGATTTTGCCCAAATCGATAAGGTCATGGAAGGCCAGTTTGGCTGGCCGATGGGGCCAGCCTATCTGCTTGATGTGGTTGGTATTGACACCGCTCATCATGCCGGTGAAGTGATGGCGCAAGGTTATCCTACGCGGATGGCTAAACAACAAACGGATTGTATTGATATATTTTATCAAGCTCAGCGTTTTGGCCAGAAAAATGGTGAAGGCTTTTATCATTATGCTCGCGACAAAAATGGCCAGTTTGTTAAAGAGATTGCTTCGTCAGCATATGATTTACTCGCTCAACATTACCCTGCAGATGCCGTCATCGAGGATGAAGAAATCATCGATTACCTTATGATCCCAATGGTTAATGAAGTACTGCACTGTTTAGATGAAGGCATTATTGATTGTCCAGCACAAGCAGATATTGCGTTGGTTTATGGCTTAGGTTTTCCACCTTTCCGTGGTGGTGCTATTGCTTGGCTACAGCACCTTGGCTTAACGGCGTTTATCGCTAAAGCCGATGCTCTTAGTCATTTAGGGAGTTTATATCAGGTTCCTGAATCCCTAAGACAAAAAGCCATTGCTGGCGAAATTTACTATTAAAGGAGCGAAGCTATGGCTGAATTAAATTCAGTGGTCGTGGTTGATGCGATCCGAACGCCAATGGGGCGCAGCAAAGGGGGAATTTATCGTCATGTTCGTGCAGAGGACTTGAGTGCCCACCTAATGCAGCAGTTACTGCGACGTAATGATGCATTAAAGGCTGATGACGTCGAAGATATCTACTGGGGCTGTGTCCAGCAGACGTTGGAGCAAGGCTTTAATATTGCTCGCAATGCCGCCTTGCTGGCTGGGTTGCCAGTTAATATTGGTGCGGTGACGGTGAATCGGCTGTGTGGCTCGTCAATGCAAGCACTACACGATGCTTCGCGAGCCATTATGTGTGGTGATGGCGATGTGATGCTGGTAGGCGGGGTTGAGCACATGGGCCACTTACCTATGACTCATGGCGTCGACTTTCATCCTGGTATTGCTAAATATTCGGCTAAAGCGGCAGGAATGATGGGGCTTACCGCTGAACTGCTAGCGCGTAAATTTTCAATCTCACGGCAGCAACAAGACGAATTTGCTGTCCGATCACACCAACAAGCTTATGCGGCTAGTCAAGCAGGCTTGTTTGCAAATGAAGTGGTTAGTACCTTAGGTCATGATCAACATGGTTGCTTAACGGCGATAGAATTTGATGAAGTAATAAGAAGTGAAACCAATCTTGAGCAGCTAGCACAGCTGCGTCCAGTGTTTGACCCCGTCCATGGCTCGATTACAGCCGCTACTTCCTCTGCCTTATCAGACGGCGCCGCGGCGATGTTATTAATGAGCGAAGCCAGAGCCCATCAGCTCGGTTTACCTATTAAGGCAAAAGTGCGTAGCATGGCTATTTCTGGTTGTGAGCCTTCGGTAATGGGATTAGGGCCGGTAGAGGCGTCACACAAAGCGCTGCAGCGAGCGCAGTTAAGTCTAGCTGATATGCAGGTGATCGAGCTCAATGAGGCATTTGCTGCGCAATCGTTAGCGGTGTTACAAGGGTTGCAGCTGGATGACTGGCAAAGCAAGGTAAACTTGAACGGTGGCGCGATTGCCTTAGGTCACCCATTGGGTTGCTCTGGTGCGCGTATTTGCACCACCTTACTTAATGTGATGCAAAGTCAAGACGCTCAATTTGGTTTGGCCACCATGTGTATTGGCTTAGGTCAAGGTATCGCAACGGTGTTTGAGCGAGTTAAAAACTAACTCGCTGAACGATAAAAAAGGATGGTATTGCACTATCCTTTTTTATTGGTCATTTTGAAAATATTTTATCACTTGCTGAATTTGCTCAATTCGATCGCTATCGGGTAAGTAAGCCGCATAAACGCTGCGCTCTAAACTAATCGCATCGGCAATTTGTACCAGCTCGCCAGCCTCAACATATGATTGAATCAAAGCTTGAGGTAAAAAAGCGGCGCCGCCATTTTGCAGTATAAAGTCTAATCCGATGCGCACCGAGCTGGTGTGTAAAATGGGTTGCGGCAAATCAGAGAACTCTCGGGCATGCTGCATGTTAAATGCTGTGCCCCAATCAACTTTAATGTAGTTCTTTATATTTTTAACCAAAGGCTCGCAACTCATATCACTGCTGACCATCACCAACTCAACTTGCTGCAACAGTTCTCGTTTTATGTCGTCAACCTTAGGTGGATCAAACAATACTGCAATATCTAAACTGCGCTCAAGCAATTGACGGGACATTAACTGTGGTGAGATCACGTCTGCACGCAGAGCCAGACCGGGTAATGAGGTGTATACCAAATTGATATAGGGCTGTAAAAATGCGTCCCAAAGATTAGGGGCTGCACCAATAGATAGCTGTAATGCATTGTTTTCACTAAGCGCGATATCTTGTTGTGCGCGATCCCAAGCGTTTAGCATCGCCTCGGCATAGGGTCGCATTCGTTCACCCGCTGGAGTAATTTGAATGTTGTTGCGGTGGCGACTAAATAACTCTACACCTAACAGGCCTTCCAGCTGTTTTATTCTAAAGCTGACGGCAGAAGGAGTGAGGTATAAATTTTCGGCTGCCTTACCAAAGTGGCGCGTATGTCCCACTTCTAAAAAGGTTTTAAGTAGTTCGGTATCCATCAAAAACCTTCACGCTAGAGGAAAAAAAATTTTGATTTAGTAATTGCGAATAATGACTAAGATTCAGCTGAATGCAACTAAAATCAGCAAAAGAAGGAAAATTAATTATGGCTACCAGTTTTGTATGTGGTAAAGCTTTCTATGACGATCAGTCTTTTCCTTATGGTTTTAAACGTAGTGGTGATTTTACCATCAAGGAAGCAGAGCTATTAGAAGGTATTGGACACTCTTTGATGGCTTTGGCTAAAGGTGATCAATCGCCAATGACTGATGAAGAAGCGCGCTTTGTTAAAGTGGCGCAAGGCGAACTACCTGCTGAATCAGTCGTTGAGAAGGTGTGGATCAAGTACCGTACGCTAGCGAAAGGCAAGACGTTCTTTGGCGTAACCGGAAATCCAAATAAGAGCCAACTCAGTCGTGAAGTAGAAGCCGAAGAAGACGAAGAGTAAACATTACCATAGATAAAAAAACGGCAGCTTATGCCGTTTTTTTTATGTCTTAACAACAGCCTTACAGCCATTTTTTCCACCAAAACAAACCAATAAGTGAGCCTGTTAGCGCGAGCAGCAAGGCAATGAAAATGTAAAACGCCGCAGGATTTTCTGAGCCAGGAATACCGCCGACGTTAATGCCTAACAGCCCAGTTAAAAATCCTAATGGTAAAAAAATTGCGGCCACCACTGACATCACATACATGCGCTGGTTTAATTGCTCCGAAAGCAAATCCGAGCGTTCTTCGTAAGCAATTTGGGCGCGCTCGACAATCACTTCAAGCTCTTCGACATAGCGCATCAGGTGGTTAGCTGTTTCCTTAAACTCATGCCGAAACGCTTCGTCAATCCAAGGGTAATTACTTTCATAAAGTTTACTCAGTGCCGCTTGTTGCGGTGCAATATAGCGCTTTAAGGTAATGGTTTGACGGCGAATAGAAGATATCTCTTGGCCGATTGTTAACTCTTCTTCTTGGTATAGTTCATCTTCTATGTTGTCGATACGTTGCTCTAAACTATCGATAACATGCTGCATCCGCATGGTGAGTCGCTCAGTCAGGGAACTGATCACTTCCGTAATACAAGTGGGTCCATCACCCTGCGTCAGTTGTTTGCGAATATCGTCAATAGACAACAGACGGCGTTTTCGCGTACTGATAATGCGGTTGTCATCAACATATAGGCGAATCGAGACCATATCTTCAGGGGTTTCAGTTGGGTTTAAATTGACGCCACGCAGAAAGATTAAGCTGGCACTGCCGTAGTTAGTCCCTGTTACTCGCGGCCGAGTTTCCCCAGCTAACAATGCATCAACGACATGTTCAGATAGGCCTGACTCTTGTGTTATCCAGTGGCGAGACGCCGCGTCAGTATAATCAAAATGCAGCCATAGTTTTCCATCTTCAGGGCGCCATTCTGTTATGGCTTGATGAGTGTCAACAGGAGTGGCACCACCTTTACCATCGAGTAATAAGCCATGAACTAGACCATTTATTGGCATGTTAAATTCTCATTAAGTGGACAATTAGTGCCCTATCATAGCGGAAAAGCACTAGAGTATAACTATATACCCAATCAACCTAGAGATGCATGCATCTTCAAGTTGATTGGGTATATACGTGGTTGCTATAAATAATCACAAGGTCGTGTTATTTTGCTTGTGTGGTTAAGGGTTTAGGTATAAAAAGCATGCCCCTTAATAATCTCAGTTAAGCATGGGTAGGTACAAAGGAGTTTCATGTGAATAAAAACAAATTACAGGTGGGGTGGCGCGAGTGGGTTTCCTTGCCAGAATTGGGTATTTCACAGATAAAAGCCAAGGTCGATACAGGTGCGAGGACGTCCTGCTTACATGCATTTAAAGTAGAAGAATTTGAGCGTGATAACGCAACATGGGTGCGTTTTTGGCTGCACCCAGAGCAACAAAATAATGAGGTTGAGTTGGTCTGTGAGGCACCGGTTTCAGATCAACGTAAGGTAACCGACTCTGGCGGTCATACCGAAACGCGTTACGTGATTACGACTAAGCTTGAGATAGCGGCGCAGTCTTGGCCGATAGAAATAACCCTAACAAATCGCGACAGCATGATGTTTAGAATGCTGTTAGGGCGCACCGCGATGAACGGTCGCATTATTGTGGATCCGGAAGGTTCATACCTTGCCAGCCACTAGGAACTAAATGTAATGAAAATTGGTATTTTATCTCGTAACAGAAATCTTTATTCCACTCGTCGCTTGATTGAAGCGTGTGAGCAGCGCGGCCACGAAGTTAAAGTGATAGATGCGCTACGTTGTTATATGAACATCAATTCAGAGCAACCTGAAATTCATTTTAAAGGTGAAGAACTAAGCGGCTTTGATGCGATTATTCCACGCATTGGTGCATCCGTTACCTTTTATGGTTGTGCGGTTTTGCGCCAGTTTGAAATGATGGGCGTATACCCAGTTAATGAGTCGGTGGCGATCACTCGCTCGCGCGACAAATTGCGCTCAATGCAGCTACTGTCACGCAAAGGTACCGGCATGCCTATTACCGGGTTTGCCAGTAAGCCCGATGATGTTAAAGACTTATTAGACATGGTTGGTGGTGCACCTGTGGTGATTAAGCTGTTAGAGGGCACCCAAGGTATTGGCGTAGTGCTAGCAGAAACCCGCAAAGCGGCCGAAAGTGTTATTGAAGCCTTTATGGGCCTAAAAGCTAACATTATGGTACAGGAATACATTAAAGAAGCAGGTGGCGCGGATATTCGCTGTTTTGTCATTGGTGAAAAAGTGATCGCTGCGATGAAACGCCAAGCGGGTGAAGGCGAATTCCGCTCTAACTTACACCGTGGTGGCAGTGCTTCTTTAGTAAAAATTACCCCTGCGGAGCGTAGAACTGCCATTGCCGCAGCCAAAGCCATGGGGCTTAATGTGGCGGGGGTTGATTTATTACGCTCAAGCCGTGGCCCACTCGTGATGGAAGTCAACTCTTCACCTGGCTTAGAGGGGATTGAAAAGGCAACAGGCAAAGATATTGCTTCGTTGGTGATCGATTTTGTCGAGCAAAATGCGGCATCAAAAAGGACAGCGACACGTGGCAAGGGCTAAAAAGAATCGGTCATTTACCTTACTGGGTGAGGAAATCTTACCGGGTGAACGTAAAACATTAGCGTTAGAAGCGGCGAAGTTATATACCCACTCCACGCTGGACTTCCCCATTGAAGTGATTAATGGGGCTTATCAAGGTCCCGTGCTAATGGTATGCGCCGCGATTCATGGTGACGAACTTAATGGCGTGGAAATTGTTCGTCAGTTGTTGGCGAAAATAAATCCACAGCAACTCAAAGGAACCTTAGTTGCTGTGCCTGTGGTGAATGTATTTGGCTTTATTCATAAATCCAGATATCTACCTGATCGCCGCGACCTAAATCGGTGCTTTCCGGGGTCGGCAAGGGGCTCGTTAGGCTCGCGCATGGCGCACATGTTTTTTGATAATATCGTTAAACATTGTTCCCATATTATTGATTTACATACAGGTGCGATTCACCGTACTAACTTACCGCAAATTCGCGCTAATTTAGATAATCCTGCCACCAATGCCATGGCGTTAGCCTTTGGAACTCCTGTCATTATTGATGCATCTCTGCGCGATGGTTCGTTGCGTAGCGAAGCTGAAAATTTAAATGTGCCCGTTATTACCTATGAAGCGGGTGAAGCATTAAGGTTTGATCCCATTGCAATCGCGGCTGGTCTCCAAGGTGTTGAGCGTGTCATGCGCAGCTTAGGCATGCTGCGGTCGTCACGTAA
This sequence comes from Motilimonas sp. E26, assembly GCF_021278025.1. Lineage (GTDB taxonomy): Bacteria > Pseudomonadota > Gammaproteobacteria > Enterobacterales > CBDFNC01 > Motilimonas. The sequence continues at coordinate 88,231 of NZ_JAIBHJ010000016.1, read as the reverse complement.
AAAGCGTTTGAGTGAGCCAGTGATAGCGCGCTCAAGTAGCTGGGTTCGCGCTGAAAGCGATGGTATGTTACGTAGCCAAGTATCTCTAGGTGAGCGGGTCAATAAAGGCCAAATATTGGCTTACATCAGCGCACCGTTAGGGCATGGTGAGTGGGAACTAAAAGCGCCGCGTAGCGGCATCGTCATTGGCCAACAAACTTTACCGCTGGCCAATGAAGGTGATGCTGTGTTTCATATAGCCTTCTTTGCCGAGCCTGATCATTTGGTTGAGCAGCAAGTTGAAAGTTATATTGGTGAAGTGATCGAAGCGGATGACGAAATGTTGCGAGCAGGCTTTGTCCACGATAGTGGTCATTCACAGCCTTAATATTTTGTCCCAATAAAAAAACCAGCGTGAATGCTGGTTTTTTATACCTACTGATTCTATAAAATCAGTAGGGTTGCTGTCCCTAAGAAGGCAAAAAAGCCAACTACATCGGTCACCGTGGTTAACACCACTGAGCCTGCTAATGCAGGGTCGAGTTTTAGCTTGTCTAATACCATTGGAATGAGCACGCCGAATAATGCGGCGGTGATAATGTTGATACAAATGGCTAACGCAATAATGGCGCCGATCATTGGTGATTGAAACCAAAGTCCTGCCAGTAGGCCAATCACCAGCGCCCAAAGCAAACCGTTTAAAGCACCAATGCCACACTCATTTTTAATTAACGATATTAAGTTACCAGCAGAAACTTGATTCAGCGCCATGGCTCGGATCATCAAGGTTAAGGTTTGGCTACCAGCGATGCCTCCCATAGAGGCAACAATTGGCATGAGTACCGCAAGGGCGACCACTTCTGAAATCACATCTTCAAATAAGCCAATGGTGATGGAAGCAAAAATCGCTGTAACAAGGTTTATTCCCAGCCAAACAGCGCGTTTTTTCGCACTGTCGATCACTGGTGCGAATAAATCCTCACTTTCGCTTAAACCAGCGCGTGCCATTAAGGTGTTTTCATATTCCTCACGAATAATCGACATGCCTAAGCGCACACTAATTTGACCGATCAAACGATTATGCTCATTGACTATGGGTAGACAATCATATTCGGCATGTTCAATCAGCTCTGATGCTTCTAATAGCCCTAAATCGGCTTGCAATGCGGGTTGTTCTTGATCCGCTAAGCTTAATACTGGGGCGTCCAATGGTGCATTGAGTAATTTATGTGTCGCTAGCGTAGCGTAGTAAGTGCCATGTTTATCAACAAGATAAATTGTGGGCTGAGCATTACTGGGATCTCGGCTGATTAACCTTAAAGCATGGCGCACCCGCAAGCTTTTGGCCAACACCCACATTTTTCGCTCAGCGTAACGGCCTATTTCTTCATCGTTATACTCGTTAGCTTGATCATAGAGTTCAATTTCTTGTTCATCGATCAGGCTTAAGGCTTTTTGTACTATTTCATCGGGTAAGTAGTCGGCCCATTCAATTAAGTCTGCGTTGTCTAAACGAGATAAAACTAAGTCGAGTTCAATAGCTGAAAGGCTTTGAATGATCGAGTAACGCGCATCTGAACGCATTTCCGTCAGTACATCTACACTGTGGTTTAATGACAGACAGCGCCATAAATGAATACGTTTTTCTATCGGTTGAGACTCAAGAATCAGTGCCAATGCACCATCATCGAGCTCTTTTTCAGCCAAATTAAACAAGGCATCCTGCTGCTCTAGAGGGGCTGCAGAGATTTGTGAAATCACTTGGCTAATGTCTTGTTCCATGATGCCTCCTGTGCGAGCGCATTTAGGCCTGAGTTTTGCCTATTAGGCGTTTTGTGTGCACTTTCTTGGCTTTTTCCGGTGGTTGAGTGAGCACCATTACTGGGCGAACTATAAATAAGTTATTGGGGTAAATGACCTTGTTGCCATCTAAATTTTCCATTACCACATTCATCAAGCCCATTTCGATGATCCGGCCTTCCACAAAGTTTGCGCCATCAACCACTCGCACCCAGTGACCGACACGGCAGTCGTTTTGAATAAACAGTAACAAGAATGAAGTCAGGTTACTCAACAGTGACCAGCCCGCAAACAAGGCTACGCCGAGCATGGCAAATAGCGATGAGCCCACAACCAACAATCCGCGCAGCTCAATGCCCCAAATGATCAATAACAGACACAATAAGACAAAGGCAGAAATAATCTTTAACAATAATCCCGCGCGGTAGCGGCGATGGGGATCAATGCGGCCTCGTACCATATTTTCTAAGATACGATTTTGTATTTTTACAATTTTGGGAAAGCTAACAATGACCAGTATGGTAATTAGCAGCTTATATTGCTCCATGATTAAATAGATGACTTCCATCATTTTTTCCCACCCTAAAACAGTAGGGCAAATGTAAAGTAAATGCCTACAGGATCAACCTTTATTTCGATATTAAAGGAGAGAAAATCTTGTCCAGAAGAACAAATTATTCCAACTTGCCCTCAGTCCACAGTCAACTTTAAGCCATTAGCATCATCTTGTTTGAATAAAATGTAGAAAAAAACATAACCAAAGTGATCCAAAGCAATTAAATACTTGTACATATATTTGCTGTTAGTACAACTTTTGACTAACTTTAAAACACCTATTGCGTACAAGGACTTTGTTTATGTATCAGTTTGAGCCAGAAAAAATAAAAATCGGAATCAGTTCGTGCCTATTGGGCCAAGAGGTACGTTTTGATGGTGGCCATAAACAAAGTAAATATTGTCGTCATGATTTAAGCCAATATTTTGATTTTCAGCCAATTTGTCCTGAGATGGCGATAGGCATGGGGGCACCACGTAAAACTATTCGCTTGGTTAATCAACTGGGCGATATTCGTATTAAAGCCTCTGATGACAGCTTTGATGTGACCGATAAATTACGCGAATTCTCAGCTTCTAAATCGGCCCAACTAGCAGGTATTACTGGCTACATTTTTTGTGCCAAGTCGCCAACGTGTGGCATGGAGCGAGTGAACTTATACAAAGACGGCACCAAAGATGCCGTAAAAGAGGGGGTAGGTGTATTTGCTGCTCAGGTGATGAGTGATCACCCGCTTATACCGGTGGAAGAAGAAGGGCGATTAAACGACCCTATTTTACGTGAAAATTTTATAACCCGAGTTTTTGCTTACCACGATTGGCAAAAGCTGCGTGCAGCAGGTGTGACGCGTGATGCTTTATACAAATTTCACGCACGCTATAAATACTTGCTGATGGCTCATGATGTGAACTTGTACTACAAGCTTGGGCCATTGCTGGCTCATGGTGACGGTGATGCGGAAACAATCGCTGATCAATACATAGTAAAGTTTATGCAAGTGCTAAAAGGGCATCCAACACGTAAGAGCCACGCCAATACCTTGTCTCATATTCAAGGCTACCTAAAGCGTAGCTTGCGCAGTGAAGAGCGTCAGCAATTGGCTAGAACCATAGATAAATACCGTCAAGGCTTGATTCCATTAATGGCTGCAATGACCTTGATTAAGCATTATCAAAGTTTGTATCCAGATGCTTATATTGAGCAGCAAATATATTTAAATCCGCATCCTGAAGAGCTGAAATTACGCTATGAGCATTGATTTAATTATCAGGCTAAAAATTGAACCGTCGTATTAATAAAGAAAAATAGAGACATGTTATGAGTATTCATCAGGCGTTATATCCCATCCGCGAAGTGTCTGAGCAAACAGGGGTAAACTCGGTCACGCTGCGTGCTTGGCAGCGCCGTTTTGGTTTACTAAATCCACAACGAACCGCGAAAGGACACCGTTTATACAGCGAGCAAGATATTTCACGGGTACATGACATTGTAAGCTGGTTAGAAAAAGGGGTGCCAATCAGTCAAGTGAAGCCTTTATTGGAGCAACAACCGAGTAATGAAGTGCTGGATAACTGGCAGCAACAAATTGAGTTATTGCTGGCAGCTTCATTTGCACTAAAGGCGAGCAAGCTGAATCAACTGTTAGATCAACTTACCTCACTCTACCCTTATGGCTTAGTGATGAATAAAGTTTTGATTCCTTGGTTAAAGCAATGTGATGAAGACTGTGTCACTCGGGCTGATGGCACTATCGTGATGGTCTGGCTGCAACAACAAATAAAACAACGTTTTTACACCCGATTGCAGCTGGCTAATCAAACCAATCAAGGGCTTGCAGTTTGGTTGCTGCAAGTAGGAGAGCGACCTTGGTGGCAATTATTATTACAAGCTAATGAATGGGCTCTAGCGGGCTATAGAGTGACCACCTTACATCTACCTGATTTAACACCATTGCCGTTGGTGATGGACCGTATTGAAGCGAATGACATCCTATTTGATTTGCCGGCGCAAGTGACCACGAATCAAAAACAATTATTCAACCAGCTTGGTTCACATGCTTATTTAACCGGAGAGTTTGCTGTTTTGCATCAAGTTAATTTAGGTTTAAAAGTTGCCGACTGTCGCCAGCCAAAGGAGGCGTGGCAATGAATTTGGTTTGGTTAAGAAAAGACCTTCGTATTAGTGATAATCCCGCGCTAGCCGCTGCCATGGCCACAGGCCCTACTTTAGCGTTATTTATCAGCAGTCCTGCGCAATGGCATAAGCACAATCTTGCGTCCATTCAAGCAGATTTTATCGAGCAAAATTTACAATCTGTGGTGAATGAGTTGGCGCAGCTAGGTGTGGCAACCTTACATTATCAAGTGGATTTGTTTGCTGATATTCCTTCGTTTTTATTGGATTTTTGTCAGCAGCACCAAGTTGAGCAAATTTTTGCTAATACTGAGCCTGAATTAAATGAGGTGCGTCGTGATCGCGCTGTGCTAGAAGCTGGCTTGCCGTTAAAGTTATTTGAAGGCCATAGCATCATGGCACCGGGCACGGTTTTCACCCAAGCGGGCACCATGTTTAAAGTGTTTACCCCATTTCGCAAACAGTGGCTGGAAAAAGTGATGCAGCAATGGGTTCCGCCATTGGCTAAACCGATTGCCATTGGACCTGCGGTAGAGGCTATTAGCATTAAACTGGACTTTCCAAAGCGCGATAGCAGCGCTTGGTTAGCAGGTGAAGACGAAGCTCTGCAACGCTTAAGCACTTTTGTGCAGCATAAGGTAGCAGATTATAAAACTTATCGTGATATGCCTGCACTCGATCAAACCAGTGGCTTGTCGGGATACCTCGCGGTGGGGGCTATCAGTCCTAAGCAATGCTTGCATCAAGTATTACAACATTACCCCAGCGCATTAAGTGAGCCTGACAGTGGCGCATTTTGCTGGATCAGTGAGCTAGCTTGGCGCGACTTTTACCGGCATCTGTTGATTGCCCATCCAAAATTATCCATGGGCTATAACTTTATTCCTAAAGCCGCCAATATTCAGTGGCGTCAAAATGATGATGACTTTGCCGCTTGGTGCGAAGGCCGTACGGGCTACCCGTTAGTGGACGCTGCAATGCGGCAACTAAATGAAACCGGTTGGATGCACAATCGCTTACGCATGGTGGTGGCGAGTTTTTTAACCAAACATTTGCTGATTGATTGGCGTTGCGGTGAGCAATATTTCAGCCAGCAGTTAATTGATGCTGATTTAGCGTCGAACAATGGTGGTTGGCAGTGGGCTGCCAGTACAGGCTGTGATGCGCAGCCGTATTTTCGTATTTTCAACCCCATCCGCCAGAGCGAGCGGTTTGATCCCGATGGCAGTTTTATACGTAAATATTGTCCGGAATTGATTAATTTAACAGCAAAAAATATTCACATGCCAAAGGCCAATGAACGACCGATTCGTTATGTTAAACCGCTGGTGGAACATAGTGTTGCTCGCAAGCAAGCATTAGATGTATTTGCTGTGTTAGGCAAAGGTTAATCGATTAATTGAATCTTGATAGCTAGAAGGATGCGTGAGTGAAATCAGCCATAGTGAGCCAATTTGTAGAGCTGTACCAGCAGCTAGACAAAGACAATTTAGAGCGCTTGGGAGAGGTTTACGACTCTAATATACGGTTTGTTGACGCACTTCATGAAGTGAATGGCTTGGTGGCGCTGATGGAATACTTTGCAGGTTTATATCATTCCTTAGAACAATGTGATTTTGCCATTCATCAGGTGATTCAAGATCAGCAACAGGCCAGTCTTTTTTGGGTCATGACCTATCGCCATCCAAAGCTCAATGGCGGCAAGGCCATTAGTGTCCACGGGGCGAGTCACCTTAAATTTACCGATAAGATCACTTATCACCGTGATTATGTCGATCTAGGCGAAATGCTATACGAACACATTCCACTGCTGGGCGCTTGTATTCGCCAAGTAAAAAAACGTGCTAAGCGATGAGGAAGTAACTATGAAGCAAGTATTGATTACAGGCTGCACCTCAGGCATTGGCCAGCAGCTCGCGTTGGATTATATCAAGCAAGGTTGGCAGGTGTGGGCGTGTGGTCGCAATGAAGTGGCATTGGCCGAACTGAAACAGCAAGGTGGCGAGCGCTTGCACCCTTTATGTTTTGATTTGAACGACACAGTGGCCATGGCGCAGGCGGCGGAAAAAATCACCGCGCTAGATTTAGCCATTCTTAATGCTGGCACTTGCGAATATATTGATGACCCAAAACAATTTGATGGCGCCCTATTTGAGCGTGTGATTTATACCAATCTTATTGGTTTAGGTTATTGTTTAGAAAAGTTTTTACCTCTTCTTAACCAAGGGGGGAAGTTAGCCCTGATGGGCTCAAGTGCCAGTTATGTGGCGTTGCCAAGAGCCGAAGCTTACGGCGCAAGTAAAGCGGCGGTGAGTTATTTGGCTCGTACTCTAGCGATTGATTTAAAGGCCCAAGGAATCAAGGTTAGTTTGATTAGCCCAGGTTTTGTGAAAACGCCACTCACCGCCAAGAATGATTTTCCCATGCCAATGAGTGTTGAAGTGACCGAAGCCAGTCAGGCCATTATGCAAGGGTTAGCACGCAATCAGTTTGACGTACACTTTCCAAAAAAATTTACCTTTATATTAAAAACATTAGCCCTATTGCCTGAATTTTGTTGGCAACAACTGGCTGCAAGGATACAAAAATAATGAAAAAAGTCGCCATTGTTGGAACGGGAATTTCAGGTCTAGTGTCTGCTTATTTACTAAACCGAGAGCATGATATTCAAGTGTTTGAAGCCAATGATTATATTGGTGGTCACACCGCCACGGTGGACGTAGAAGTGGATGGCCGCAGTTGGGCCATCGATACCGGCTTTATTGTGTTTAATGATCGCACCTATCCAAACTTTGAGCGCTTGTTAGCACTGTTAGGTGTGCAAGCTAAGCCAACCGAAATGAGCTTTAGTGTAAACAATGTACAAACGGGCCTTGAATACAATGGTCATAATTTAGATACCTTATTTGCTCAGCGCAGTAATATCCTTAATCCGAAATTTTGGCGCTTTATCGCTGAAATTATGCGCTTTAATGGCAAGTGTAAGGCGCTTTGGGCGGAGCAAAGTATTGATCCTGAACTGACGTTAGGGGACTTTCTCAAGCAACAAAATTTCAGTGAGTTTTTTGCCGAGCACTACATTTTGCCGATGGGCGCAGCGATTTGGTCGTCAAGCTTGGTGGAGATGGAGCAATTCTCGTTGCTGTTCTTCATTCGTTTTTTCCACAATCACGGTTTGCTTAATGTCAACGACCGCCCGCAATGGTATGTAATAGAAGGTGGCTCGCGTAATTATATCGAGCCGCTGGTGGCAGAGTTTAAAGATAAAATTCACCTAAACACTGCAGTGAGCAAGATTGAGCGTGGTAATGAAGGTGTGGTGCTGACGTTAAATAACGGCCAGCAAGCATATTTTGATGAGGTGGTATTAGCATGTCATAGCGATCAGAGCTTGGCCATGTTGAGTGATGCCACCGAACAAGAGCAAAAAATATTAGGTGACTTAGCCTACAGCGAAAATGACGTGGTATTGCACACAGATACGCGTTTGTTACCTAAGCGAAAAAAGGCTTGGGCGGCGTGGAACTACCAGTTAAATGGTCAGCGCGACAACCCTGCCAGCGTGACGTATGACATGAACATATTACAAAACCTGCCAGCTGACGCGCCGACTTTTTGCGTTACCTTAAATCAAAATCATGCCATTGACCCCAGTAAAATATTACGCAGTTTCAAATATATGCACCCTGTATTTAATCAAGCTAGTTTGGCCGCGCAGCAAAATCGTGAACAAATTTGCGGTCGTAACCACTCTCACTTTGCTGGCGCGTATTGGTACAACGGCTTTCATGAAGACGGTGTGCGCAGTGCGTTGGATGTGTGTCAGCGCTTTGGTTTGAAATTATGAGTAGCGCCCCTGCGACGTTAAACCAAGATACCACGCTTGAGCACAGTGCTATTTATACTGGCATTGTGCGTCATCGCCGCTTTTCTCCTGTGGGTCATGAGTTTAAATATCAAGTGTTTTTCTTAGGGTTGGATTTAGACGAACTGGGCGCGGTAGAAAAGCTTGGCTCTTGGTTTAAACAAAATCGCTGGGCACCCCTTAGTTTCAATCACCAAGATTACTTACATAAAAACCAGCCTGTCAGTCGCCAAGCGGTGTGGCAAAAAGTGCAAGATTTAGGCGGAGTGGCACTGAATGGTCGGGTGCTGATGTTGGGGCAATTGCGTTGTTTCGGCATTTATTTTAGCCCAGTGAATTTTTATTACTGCTATAACGATGCCGATGAACTGATTTATTTATTGGCAGAGGTAAGCAACACACCTTGGAATGAGCGTCATTATTATCTGGTGGATATTGCAGCCAATCAACCGACTGACAAGGTGTTTCATGTGTCGCCGTTTATGGATTTGAACATGAAGTATTACTGGCGGATCAAGGCGCCGGGCAAGCAATTACGTCTGCATATGGAAAATCGCAACGAAGCCAAATTGTTTGACGCGAGTTTAATGTTGCAGCGGGTAGATCTAACTAATCAAAACTTACGTAAACAAGTAATAAAACTGCCATCTATGGCCATTAAGACCCTGGCGGGTATTTATTGGCAGGCGCTGAAACTCTATTTAAAAAAAGTGCCTTATATTCCTCATCCAGGGCCATCGACGGAGCAAAAAAATGGATAATTCAAACGTGGCCACCCTGCAACAACAGCCGGTGCATTGGTTAGACAAAATGGCGAAGAAAGCCTTATTTGCCATTTTAAGTAAGTTAAGTGAGGCGGGTTTAACGGTTGAAGACGGCTCGGATGTGATGCACTTTGGTGATGCCAACGCTGAGTTGCAAGCAAAGGTTGAAATACACAACAGCCGTGTTTGGCGTCAATTGTTATTGGGAGGCAGTATTGCTGCTGGTGAAAGATATATTCAAGGCGAGTGGACCAGCCCTGATTTAACTAAGGTCATCCAAGTGTTGGGGCGAAATTTAACGGTACTGGATAAGCTTGAAAAACGCTTTGCTTGGCTGTCGAGTTTGCGTCATTTAAAAGTGCACAAGTCGAATCGTAATTCTGAACACGGCTCGCGCAAAAATATCTTGGCCCACTATGATTTGGGCAATGATATGTACCGCACTTTTTTAGATAAAGAAATGCTGTATTCCAGTGCAATTTATCCGAGTAAAGAGGCAGACTTAGAAGCGGCGCAATTACATAAATTACACCTGATATGTGAGCGCTTGGAGTTAAAACCTGGCGAGACATTGTTAGAAATTGGCACCGGTTGGGGCGGTTTGGCTATTTATGCGGCGCAGCATTACGGCGTTAAAGTCACCACCACCACCATTTCTGATGCACAGTACGATTACGCTTGTGCACGGGTGGCGGAGCTTGGGCTACAAGATCAAATTACCTTACTCAAGCAGGACTATCGTAAGCTTGAGGGGCAATATGACAAGTTAGTGTCGATTGAAATGATCGAAGCCGTGGGCCATGAGTATTTAGAAACCTTTTTCCGCACTTGCAGTGACCGCCTTAAGCCGTCGGGCAAAATGCTCATTCAAGCCATTACCATTGCCGATCAACGTTATGATAGTTATCGCACCGGTGTCGACTTTATTCAGCGTTATATTTTCCCCGGTGGTTGCTTACCCTCCGTTAGCGTGATGAGTCAGCACATCGCCGATAAAACCGATATGGTCATGATGCAACTCCATGATATTGGGCTTGATTATGCGCGTACTTTAAAAGATTGGTTACACCGTTTTGAGCATTCATTGGCTGACATTCGCCAGCAAGGTTACGGCGAAGATTTTATTCGTTTGTGGAAGTTTTACCTTTGTTATTGCGAAGGTGGCTTTTTAGAGCGCAGCATTAGTACGGTGCATTTGGTGGCTGCTAAACCAGATTTTCGCAGTCCTGACTATGTGACTTATCACCGTTGAAATCTATGTTGAAAATTAATCTTGATCAGCCGTCTTGGGCTGCTGGATCCAGCTGGCTAGCCAAGCATTTTTTATGGCTTAATGCTTTGATGTTTCAGCTGGTTTGGTTTACTGCAATTTTATTGCAGCAAGATGCTTGGCCTTACGTCACTGTATTACTGTTGTTGCATTTTTATCTTAGCCCAACGCGACGCCAAGATTTGCCGCTATTAGTTGGGGTAAGTTTGGTGGGGATGTTGTTAGATTCGACGCTGTCTTTAACGGGGGTGTTTGTCTTTGCCGATCAGGCAGTGTTGCCCTTGTGGCTAGCTTTCATTTGGTTTCATTTTGCAGTGGCGCTTAATCATAGTTTGGCTTGGTTGCGCCGTTTGCCGTTATTGTTGGTGGCATTGATGGGCAGTATTTCCGGTCCTTTAAGTTATCTCGGTGGTTATCGTTTAGGGGCGGTAGAGTTGCCTTTGGGGGCATTTAGCTCTGCGTTAATCATTGGCGTGCTATGGGCGCTGGTCTTACCCGCTTTTGTACACTTTTCTGTGTGGTTAAAGCGTAAGAACTGATTTTCTTATTGAGCTAGTTTATTGCGCAACTGCTAACCGTTCGCTAACCCTATCACTGCGCAAAACCGCCGCTAGTACATCCTTGTAGGCTTGGCTTTTTCATCCCTGAAAAAGACATTTTGCTCCGTGATAGGGTTGGCTCAGTAGCTTTTTGTGACTCATTTTGGTGCTGATGTAGTGATGTTATTCTCACGGACTTAGTTCATGGCTTGTGCTGAACTGAGGTGTGCTGGCAATTGTAGGTGTATTTACGGTCGTGTTTTTCCCTGTGAGGAAAGCTGCTAAGGCACCGTATTTAATACAAAAAGTGCCAAGTCTTTTGTTTTTGAAGTTAGAACGACTAGAATAGCCAATGTTAATGGTTTAGCGCGATTTCATGTTCAAGTGCAATCGTTACACGTCGTGCTTTCTCCTGCCATTTTTCGCAAGACCAATATAGGTGAAATATAGTGGTGGCTACTCAGTCGAACGTACGCAATGGTTTGTTGCGCAAAGAGCGGCCTACACTGTTGTCCGCTGGGCGGCTACTTAAAAATTAAGCGTTCTAGCAGATGTGACAAACTTCAAATTTAGGTAGCTGACAATGGGTTGTGCTTTTCGGTGGTTAACTGTAATTATTTATGCAATAAGCGCATGGTTTATCGTAGATTTTCTATATTCACTTCCCATGGTGCAAAATATTTTTGGCGCTTGGGTTAGCTTTGCAAACAGTAATGATGGAGTCTTCTTTTACCTCGTACTTGGTTTGGGCGCTGCGCTGATAATTAATAAGATCTTGGTACACACTGGTGATAGCAACCCTGAACGAAAACTTACCCTGATCTATTTAATGTATCCCCCTGCTTACTTTTCTATTGTTCTCGTCGTCTGTGGTTTTATAAGTCAGAACGCGCTGTTTGTCAGTGAGCTATTCATCAGCTTTTCCAATTTAAACTTCACGTTGTTTAGTGGGGCTTTGGCTTTGTGGCACTTTAACAAAAAAGGGCCAACCAAGAATGTCACACCGTCATTAGCTAAAGCACAGCGGTACACCCCATGGCATGAGCATGAGGGTTTAATTTTGAATGCATCTGATGACAAATTTAGGCACTTTGACGTGTTAGACTCTTTACAGAAAGAGGTGGAAATCAGTCGCGAGACTAACCGTGGAATTGTTTTATATGGTGACTTTGGTTCAGGGAAATCTAGCATTATTAAAATGTTAAGTGACCGAATTCTGGATAAGACGAATAAGACTAAGTGGGTCATCTCAAAGTTTGATGCATGGGGTCGGCTGGCTAGTGAGGGGGATGCGCAAAAATTATTGCTTAACTCACTTCTTGCTGATTTGAGCAAGCAAGTGAGCGTGTCATCTTTATATTCAATGCCAGACAAGTATGTAAATGTGTTATCAGGAACGGGTAACACGGGCTCACTGTTATCTAAAGTCATTCCAGCAATAGAGATGTCGCCTTTGAGCCAACTAAAAAGGATAGATACTCTATTACAGGCTTCAAACCTGCGCTTGTTGTTGGTGATTGAAGATATCGATAGAAATGGCGTTACACCTTCCAGTTCAGCTGCGATTGCCCCTTTGCTCGATCAACTATCTTGCTGTCAAAACATTCGTTTCATATTTACGATTGGTTTTACGAACCATCTTAGCAACATCTCAAATCGCATAGCGGTTAAACGATTTGACCTTTCCTTGCCAGAAGCGAACGTCAAAGCGCTTATTGAACAGTACAGAACACGCTGGATAGAAAGTGCGCGTGCGCAGGAGATAAGCTTAATTGATGATTTGCATAGATGGGTGATTACGGATGGTTGGTTAAACATTAAGGGATTGAAAGAGGAAGGTGAGTCCGACGACCCGTATGAGATGGATTTTGGTCGCGAGTTGGAGCCGTTAACTGCGGTGATTTGGCTTTGTAAAACGCCAAGGATGTTGAAAGCTATGCTTAGGGAAGTGGATACCTATAGCGATAAATTTAAAGAGTTTATTCCTTTTGATGTGCTGTTGTGTTGGTGTGCTTTGAAAGTGTGCGATGCTCAAGCCTTTGGTTTTGTTATGCAATATCATCGTTTCATTCTAGAACATGGTCAAGTGCGTAATCTTGAATTATTAGAGCAAGCCAAGGAGGGGTTTGAAAGCCCTGAAGGGTCTTCAAGTATAATCTATTTTTTATTTCCAAAAGCTTTTAGGGATGTCAGTTCTAACCAGACCCGTGACGGGCACACGTTTTACTTGCCCCTTTTTAGTTTTATGGATGGTGGTTCCGAATACCTTAAGCTGTTGACGGGAATGATAGATGTATCCGACCTTACTTTGCCTTTAAGTGATACGATTAAGTTTTTAAGTAAAAATAAGCAATTACCAAGAAACAAGCGTTTAAAAATTTGCAAGACATTATCGCGAAATTTGAGTTGTGGAGGTTTGAGTTGTGTAGATTTGCTAAGGCGTTTCATGGCGCAGATTAACCCCCATAGCGATAATGAAGGATTTAAAGGCCTTTTGGATGTTGCAAAGGAAATGTTCGATAACCTTGATTCAGAGAGGTTACTGCGGGGAGATGTGCAGGGCTTGTTTAAAGTTTGTGCTTATCAAATTGGCTATAAAATGAACCATGTCAATATTAAGTCACTGATGCAGCTGTCAGATCTGGTACTCCCACAGAATCTATCTGCGGGAGTATATTTGCTTGATACTTTCTCTGAGGTGAACGTCGATGAGGTCGAAAAGGCAAAAACAGCAGCCCTTCAAAAAGCGATGCTTGATGCTCCGAATTTCTTGCTCCATGACAATCCAACTCAGTTTAGAACTCTTATTGCCCTTTGTGACTTCGATATGTCGGGAAAAGCTTGGTTGAAAGAGTGTGTAGCTTTTGCAAAAAGCATATCTAATACATACCCAAATCAATCGGTTGCAATAATAGCCGCCATCTTGACTGAAGATAGCTGCAGAGACATTTCATTTCAGAATAGCAGGTGTAACTTGATTGATAATGACTTGTTATTAGATATCAATCAGTTGATTTCAATTGATGTTGATGACGATGAGTTTGATGCTGATATTTTGAATATGGTGCGATATGTAAAAAGTCATGCGAATGATCGGCTTAATACACAGACCATGGAAGAAAGTTTAGCAACCCCTTTAAGTTGAGTGGTTGCCCAGTTATTTATCTTTATTTTTGCATCAACTTTGAGGCGTCGCTCGAAGCAAGAATTTCAGTAAGTCACGCTCTTGCCGCATCACGTGCAAAATATAAACTTTTTCGCGGTCTATTTTGTAAAACACGCGGCACGGATTAACCACCACTTCGCGATAACTCAAATTGCTTAACTCAAGCGGTGTTTTTCCTGATTCAGGAAACATTTCGAGGTGTTCGACATGGGCAAAAATTTTTTCGACCAAATTTTTAGCGGCGGGTAAGTTGCTCAAAGCAACATAGTCAGCGATATCGTTTAGGTCTTTGAGGGCGGGATTGGTCCAAATTACTTCAGCCATTTATTCATTTTCGCTTTGGCTTCATCATTGGACACGGTTTCGCCACGGCTTATTGCCAGCTCACCTTTAGCTAGCGCTTCAAGAATTTGCATGCGTTTTTGCATAAAGTCGAAGTGTTCAACGTCAACAAGGTAAGCTGAAGGTTGTCCGTGCTCGGTAATTAATACCGGCTCTTTAGAAGAATGAAGCTCTGATAATATCTTCGTTGCTTGGCGTTTTAATGTTGTTACTAGTTCTACTTTCATCATCATCCCCCTCTGATAAGTATCACTATAGTAGCACTCTTTCTGATGGGTGGGGAAATACCGCCTACCACTTCTTGGAACCAAAAATGGTACTCGACCTTGTGAAAATTGCCGATAGAATGGCTGTTACTTATTTATTCATAATTTTAACGGCATGAAATATTTTAAATTTTGGGTCAAAGAACCGTTCGATATAAGGGTTGGCAACCAAGTCGAAACCATTCAATTACTGGTTGGCTCAAATGTTTCAAAAGTGGTGGCTGCCGAGGAAGGCGCGCTACGAGCTAAGGTGATTGAACAGCGCATTGCCGAGCAGCAGCCGAAGCCATTAAATGAATATGATGCTGCGATTAAAGAGCATGTGGCGCAGATTATTGATGATAAGAATATAGTGACGGTATGTCGCTATGGCGCAAAAATTTGGAACACCACGCAATACACCATTTTGGATTTGGATCATTACCGTAAAGGTTGGCTCGATATTTTCAAGCCCTTGCGTAAGTTAAGCCTAAAAGAACGCATTGTGTTTAAGTTTGAAGAAAACCTAACGCGTTATCCGCAGCTTGGCGGCGACTTTCGGATTTATGAAACCGCAAAAGGTATTCGCGTCATCTGTCGAACGTATTTAGACCCCGCCGAACGTGCTCATACTAACTTGTTGCATAAGCTGCATGTGGATTGGCTGTATGTGCAGCTATCCAATAAGCAAAAGTGTTATCGAGCGCGCTTAACGCCTAAGCCTTATCGGATGCGAATTAAGACTATTAAACTCAAAACGCCGCTCGATTGTGAAACCCAAGTTTATGAAGATTGGGCGAAAGATTACGAGTATGCGGCACAGCAGTTTTCCGTGGTGAGATTAGTTAAGACGATTGGTCGCGATTTTTCCCGTGAGCCAGCGATTGAATATCATGATCAAATGGCGAATTTAACTCGCGGCTGCAAGCTGGCTTAATCGAACGGAGTGAAAAAACATGAAAACCCATCCATGTGCGTCTTTTTTGTTAATCAAAGATGGCCAAGTGTTACTGGAAAAACGCTCTGAGCACAAGGCTTGCGATCCAAGTTTAGTCGCGATCCCCGGCGGCCATTTAGAGGCTGGCGAGTCACCTGAGCAAGGGTTATTGCGAGAAATAAAAGAAGAGCTAGGTGTGCAGGCGCAGCAGTTTGTGCATATTTGCTCGCTATACCATCCCAGCACTGAACTTCAACTCATTCATTATTATGCCGTGTTATCTTGGTTGGGTGACATTGCCGCATTTGAAGCGGATGCGGTGTATTGGCGATCGTTTGCCGATGCCAAATATGAGTTGGATACTGATGCGGATAAGCTCGCCCTCGCTGAATATCTCCGATTAACGGGCTGTGGTTACACAGCAGTTCAATGGTAATGCGCTTAGTTCGTGCGTTCGGTATTTTTGCCGTTGGACTATGTTGCGGAGCGCTTGGATTGTTTATCTATTGGCTGGGTGAGCAAGCTGTTAGCGCCGAGAGTGACGCCGTATTGAACGCTATTATGCCTTTCACCCAACAGCGAATTCAGCCTGAAAATCAGCATTGTGAAGGTCGTGATCTCGATACAGTTGGCAAGGTGTTTGTTAGTCTGATCTCTGCTAGCCAGAGGGAGGGCGCAAATAGCTTGTCAGTTGGCTGTTTCGGTGGCTTATGTAATATATCGTTAAGTGATTGTAAGCCATGGCAAACAGCTGAGTGTAATCAGCGCTTTTTGCAATTTAAACAAAGAGACATGGGGGCGGTTGACCCGCATTCATTTAGCTGTATGGACCTACCATAATCATGTCACTCAGCAATAATGAGAGGCATTCACAAGATCATTGCTTTTAAGCTGAACCTACCATATTCGCGAGGGGTACAGGGGCTGCTGGATGTGAGCTAAAAAAGCGCGTGTAGGGAGTCTTCATTGTGTAAACAAGCAGGGTCCACTGTTTCTGATGAGATGATTATGAGCCATAATACCAGCCTCATTCTTTAATATTTACTAAGGTGTGGTGATGCCTGTAAACAAAAAATTGTCGAAACGAGCGCTGGCGTTTTTCCTTATGTTCGTTGCGATTGTGGTTTATGCGGTTAATTTACAGTTGGCGAAAACCACTTTTTATATCAAAAATAGCAGCAGTGAAGCCATTAATGTTACCGCGAGTTGGGATGGTCAGATTAAAAGCTTGGGGTCGCTAACGCCGCGTCAAGAAGTGCCATTTGAGGTTAAGGAGCAAGGGGCGATAAAATTTAAAGCGAATTATGCCAGTGGTAAAATCAGCACCGCTATCGTGCCTTCTTATACCTTGGGATCGGATATCACCGTCGTGATTAGTGACGCTAATATTACGGTGCGTGGCCAATAGTGTCATTTTCAACCTTATTAAAGGATGTGCGTAGTTGCCGCCATTGCCAAGTGCATTTGCCTTATGAGCCGCGTCCTGTGGTGCAAATCCATCCTGATGCCAAAATTTTAATTGCTGGCCAAGCTCCGGGACGTAAGGTGCATGAATCAGGCATTCCGTTTAATGATGCGAGTGGTGAGCGATTGCGAGAATGGTTAGGTATAGATCGTGAAAAATTCTATAATCCTAAGTTAGTTGCAATTTTACCTATGGGTTTTTGCTTTCCTGGCACGGGTAAGGGGGGCGATCTGCCACCAAGACCGGAATGTGCAGCCTTGTGGCGGGAGAGGTTGCTTGCGCAACTGCAACAGATTGAGTTAACGCTTGTTATTGGTAAGTATGCTCAGGATTATCACTTAGGAGGCGCCCGATTATCGGTGACCGATCAGGTGCGCGCGTGGCAGCAATGTTGGCCCAGTATTGTCCCCTTACCTCATCCTAGCCCAAGAAACAATATTTGGTTAAGGCGTAACTCTTGGTTTGAGTCTGAGTTAGTGCCTGAGTTACGCAAACGGGTTTCAGAGCTTATTTAATCCATCTATGTCATCAACCTGGAGATGCTTGAAACATGTTTCTCAAGTTGATTGGTTATATGAGGCCCCATAAGCGAGGCTTGTTTTATCGCTAACTCCATCATTTCGCCCCATGAAAGTATGCCCGAGCTAACAGATCTTCACTGTAGCCATACATTTATTGTGGTTTTGTCGTTATAAAAAGATACCTCTCTTGAAAATAAGGACATGACGAAAATGGAAAATACCTTTCAACATCCAGAGCCTAACGCGCAGGGCTATTTTGGTGAATTTGGCGGTAGTTTTATTCCCGAAGAGCTACAAAAAATCATGGACCAAATCAGTGCCGCTTATGATCAATGTAAAAATGATCCTGAATATCGCGCCGAGCTTGCCCGGCTATATAAACATTTTGTAGGCCGACCTAGTCCTATTTTTCATGCACAAAATTTATCAGAAAAATACGGCACCGATATTTATTTAAAGCGTGAGGACCTTAACCACACTGGCGCCCATAAAATTAACCATTGTTTAGGTGAAGCGCTGCTGGCGAAAAAAATGGGCAAAAAGAAGCTGATTGCGGAGACGGGGGCTGGTCAACATGGCGTGGCCCTAGCAACGGCGGCGGCGTTAGTTGGGCTTGAGTGTGATATATACATGGGTGAAGTAGATATTAAAAAAGAGCACCCAAACGTAGTGCGCATGCGCATTCTCGGGGCACGGGTGATCCCTGCGACTCATGGCAGAAAAACCTTAAAAGAAGCGGTTGATGCGGCGTTTGAAGCTTATATGAAAGACCCGATCACACAAATTTATGCCATTGGCTCAGTCGTGGGTCCGCACCCATTCCCTGCGATGGTGCGTGACTTCCAATCAATTATTGGTAATGAAGCGCGTGAGCAATTTCAACAAATGACAGGTAAATTGCCTGACAATTTAGTCGCGTGTGTCGGCGGTGGCTCTAATGCGATGGGCTTGTTTAGTGCATTTTTAGAAGATAAAGACGTTACTTTATATGGTGTTGAGCCATCGGGTCGTAGCTTAGACCCAGGTGAACATGCGGCTACTTTAACCTTGGGTGAGCCGGGCATTATGCATGGCTTTAAGTCTTACATGCTTAAAGACAGTGAAGGCGAACCGCAACAGGTTTACTCGGTTGCAAGTGGCTTAGACTACCCGTCGGTTGGGCCACAACATGCATTCTTAAAAGAGTCTGGTCGTGCAAATTATGCACATATCAATGATAAAGAGGCCATTGATGCTTTTTTTGAATTGTCACGTATGGAAGGCATTATTCCTGCTATTGAATCGTCTCATGCCATTGCGCACGCCATTAAGCTGGCACAGCAAGGAGAGAAAGGCTCGATTTTGGTGAACCTATCGGGTCGTGGTGATAAAGACATTGATTTTGTCGTGGAACAATACGGGTCTCAATATGGTATTGATTCGTTGCTGAGCTAGCAAGATAAGACACTGGGCGGAAAAACGCCCACTATTGGGTGGGTAATAGAAGCTTCAAGTAAGCTGAAGTTAAGATGATCAATAAGGTGCACGCAATAGTTGCACCTTATGTCGATGATATTTAACCTCAGTTTTGCTTAGGGCAACGACAAGCGGATAGAATATATTTTTCTTATCCAGAACTCGGGTTATTTAGTTTAAGCTGATCAGTGCTGAAATGACACCTATCACCCCGCCGAAGACACCGCCCCATACGACTAACCAGCCCAAATGTTCACGGATCATCTTCTGAATAATCTCTTTGACTAATCGCGGCGTGAGCTCGCTCAAACGTTGGTCAATAATGCTGTCGACATTGGCGCGAATATCATTGAGCATGTCGGGCTGTTCAAGTTGGGATTTTAAGTTTTGCTTAAACTCGTCTTGTTGGCTAATGTCCAACATTGACTGTTTCATCTTTTCAATAAATGGTTGTTTAAGTGGCTCTAGTGCTTCTTGGCCGCCCATCATGGCTAACATCGCACCAAATTGTGAGTTCAAAATCACTTCAACTAAGCCATTAAAACTCGGCTCTAAGTCGATTTCATCAATCACGGGCTTTAAGTCTATTGAGGCCGCACTGTTCATTTCTTGGCTGAGAAATCGGTCGATATTTTCTGTCGTAAAAAACTGCTCCATCATTAGGCTTTTAATGCCTAATTTAAAATCTTCAAAGCGCGCGGGGATCACGCCTGAGCCATATAAGCCTGGTACTTTCTCAAAGAGCATGTGAATGGCAAGCCAGTTGGTAATGGCGCCAGAGAAAGCAAATAAGCCAGCAAATAATAGTACGGGTTGGTCTAGCCAATAGCCTGCAGCAAGGGCTACTAAAGCTAATAGGTTGGTCACTAAACTCTTGTTCATTGCTAAATGCCTCCAAAAAACGCGATTCTAGCAACCGCTTAGAATTTCTGAAAGTGGCTTATGGTGTTTATGGACATATAGGTGATATGAAGGGAACGGATATGGCGGCAAGTGTTGCTAATTTTGTGGCCCCTATGAGTGATAGAGAGCATGCTGCGGTAAAAGTGGGCTAACTCTACGCTAGCCCCACCGATTTGATATAGAAAACATCGGTTTAAATTTAAACGTATTTATTTTTCAAAGTAGTAGGTATTGGATACTAGTTCGTGGCTAGGTAAGGCGCTAGTCATTACTAGTTTTAAGCAGCCATCGGGTTTGATCTCTAAGGTTTTACTAAAAAATACGTCTGAGTCTTTTAGGATAATTGCCTCTAATAAATGAGGTTTTTTTAGCTCCAAACAATCCTCGTCACCTGACCCTTTACCAGTATAAGGGCGGAATTTACCATCGGGTATCTGTTCATAATGGTGCTTTTTTTCTACGTCACGTTCATTTTTGCTAAAAAATGAAATAACCAAGGTATCGTCTTCTTCACTTATTAAACAGTGCCCACTAACTGGGGGGCTGCCAAACTCAATGTCGGCTCGTTCGGGTAGTAACTGCCAGTCACCCAAAAATTGTTCAATCATGTTTTAAATCCCGGTAAAAAATGAAAATAGGCAAAAATATATGGCCTAGATCTTATCCAAATGTGCTGATCTAGGGGTCTCGTTATCTGTAAGCAAAATTAGTACATTTCCGTTCTTTTTAGCAATAAATATTTACGTCGATAAAGCGGTTTTTCATCGTAATTCTGCTCTTTGTATCTCGTGGAAATATATTTTTGAGGTTATCGCTCGAAATCACATCACTGGTTAAGTTTTGTGGCAATTATTTTTGACTAATGCCGACTCACTAGGACTTTGTGAGCTTTGCTGTCCTTTTGTTGTTCGGTTCAGGGTATATTGTCGAGTCTGACATTGGGTTGGCTAGGTTGCTTGGCTCGGTATGCAGTGGGTAAAGGGTTTACCCAGTTATCATGTTTTTATTGCAGCAAAGGATTGCAGCTATGAAATTGTTTTTTACCAGCTTAGTTTGGCTGTGTTTATGTGGATCATATTCGGCTTTCGCTGAGCCGATCCGAGCCGGTTATTTTCCATTTTGGGCTACTTATAGCCAGTCTTATCACGTTGCTGATATTCCTGTCGAACGCTTAACTCATGTGATTTATGCATACGCCAATATCACTGAGCAAGGTGAGGTAGCATTAGGGGATAAATACGCTGATGTTGATCGTATTTATGAAAACGATTCCCCGTTAGGTGGCAAGCGCGGCAGTTATAACCAGTTGCGGCAAATGCAACAAGCTTATCCTCATATCAAAACCTTCATCGCCATTGGTGGGTGGAGTTATTCCAAGTATTTTGCCAATGCTGCGCGTGATCCTGACACCTTTGCTCGCAGTGCTGCAAATTTTGTGCGCGAACATGGCTTTAATGGCATTGAGCTAGACTGGCGCACGCCGGTGATGGCGTATCGTGGTCAGCCAGCCTATTGGGAGCAGCGCGAACAATACTTTACGTTAATTAAGGCCACGCGTGCTGCGCTACAGCGGTTAACAAGAGAAACGGGTCAAGAATATGGCTTGAGTGTGACCTTGAGTGCCGATGATCAAATGATGGAGCATTGGCCGCTGCCGGAAATGCAACAGTATGTCGACTTTATTAGCTTATTAAGTATTGATTTTCATGGCAGCTGGAATGACAAAACCGGTCATTATGTGCCATTAAATGCGCCAGCTGGAGAGGTAAGTGTAGCCGCTGCGATTACTCGTTTTAATGCATTAGGTGGGCAAAGTGACAAATTAGTTCTAATGCTTGCAAGTCAAGGTACTAGTTGGCAAGGAGTGGCTATACCGGGAGTCGGTCAGTCAACCAAAGGCGTACCATTAGGTACTTGGGATAATGAACAGACTGGTGCTAGTGGTGTCTTTGCGCAGCAAGATATTCAGCGTTTTGCTAAAGATCCTTCATGGCAGCAAGGTTTTGATGAACAAGCAAAGACGGCTTGGTTGTATCACCCAGAACAACAGATTTGGCTATCTTATGATAGCCCGAAAGGAATTGATGCCAAGTTGAATTTTGCTCAGCAACAAAGGCTGGCAGGCACTGCGTTATGGACCTTGTCCGGTGATGCCTCTGGTTCGGATAGCGTGTTGCGGCAGATCCATCAGTTTGATGCACCTTGGCAAAGCCTTTGGATTGACAGCCGACAATGGCTAATAGCTGGCTTCATTGCTCTGGCCATATTGCTTTCTCTACTAATGGCTTATCGTAAATTTAAGCCAGCTAAACAAGAAGTACCGATTAGCTTGCCTGATTTAGTGTCTTTACTCGAACAGGGAGCGCACAGCTATCAAGATGTCCCTGAGCCTATGCAACAAATGGTGCAAAAGCTGCAGTCGTGGCAGCAACAAGCGTTAGCTATTGCGCCTAGTGCTGAGCCTGCTCGAGATATTTTACCTGTGTGGCAGCAGAGCCGCAGTGTTGAGGCTTTGCATCAAGAGTTGGTCAGTTGGTTTTCCCGTCAACCGGGGGTGAAGTCGGCCAGTGTATATCAGGGCGAACGGCAACTTGCGGCCAGCGATGATCCGCAGCATGGTGAAGATAGCCAGTCTATTCAGTTGCTACTCGATGATTTGGACGCCTGTGTGCTGCAGCTGCAAGTGAGTCCTGAACACAATCACGAAGGGCATTATCGCCAATTAACAGATCAATTAGGTCAATGTCGACAGTATTTAATGCAGCTATGTCGCCAGCCACAATTGTTAGGTGAGTTACACGCAATTGCGCAAAGCAAAGACAAATTAAGGTATATCAAGGCCGAGCGTGGCTACAGTGGTTTGTATTTGGATGGCCAAGCCGAGCCGAGTTATATTTTATTAAGATTGACAGGTATTAAATTATATTTTGACAATCAAACTCTGCTACAAGTACATCGTTCTTGGCTGGTTAATCCTAATCGAGTTGTCTGCTTAGAAAAACTGCAAAAAGGTAAGTGGCAATTACGTTTAGACTGCGGTGAGGTGGTGCCCGTTTCTAAAAGCTATTTGCAATGGATCCAAGAGCTATTTCCTCATTGGTGGAATAAAAGTGCGTAATTTGGTGATGTTTACAGACTAACTTGATTGATATTAAGTTGTTGTTATTATTGTTTAAATTTTGTTTTTTGAGTGTTTTTGGTGAATGTTTTAATTATATTTGGCAGATAAAGCTGCTCTAGTAAATAGTACGCAGGGATGTTTTAAACCGATAACCTAGCAACTGCGTATTTGGTGTAATAAAAGCTATGTTCGATTGCATGTAAGCGTTTGATTGTTAACTTTTTTGTTGTTTCTTCTTGGTCATTGGTGAAGCTCGGAAGGTGAAGGCCTAGTTTGGTGGGATTTTTACGGCATGATGAAAGGGCTTTAACGCCATTCACACGGAGGAACTATGGCTAAATTAACTTATCTTGCAGGACTAATGACGATTTTATGTGGCACAGCAGTGGCTGCGCCAAGCCCAGCACAACTCGATGTATTACCTACTAAAACCAGCGTGTATGAGACACATACCGTGAGTTGGAATATGTGGTGGGGCGAAAATGCTCAGCAATGGCGCTTGCTTAACAATGGCGAGGAAATTTGCTCGGGTGAACTGGTTGCGAAGGGCAGCAGTAAGCAGTCTGCGTCATGCCAAACGCAATTTTTACCGGGTGAAAACCTACTAAAAGTGTCCCTATGCAATGTTAATGGCTGCAGCGACAGCGCAACTCATCAAGTGATTGCTGAAGAGCCCGAGCTGCTTGCTTGGCAAGCGGAAACCCCTTATCCGGCAGGTAGCTTTATTTTAGTTGGTAAAAAGATTTACCAAGCACAGTGGTGGACTAAAAATGAGCAACCACCAGCGAAAGTGTGGGCGTTTATAACCGAGCAAGGGGCCGCGTTATCGGCGCAGGTGGCCACTTGGAAAGACAATGCTCAAGCTGCTTATACCATTCAACACGATGATCTTTGTGGCTATATTACGGATGGCATTATTCATAACGGTGTTCCTGAGCTAGAAGCGCGTGGCTTGCAGGGCTCTGTAGGTGTCATCGCGGGAAATTGCGCCGACTATCATTGGCAAGCTGTAGAGAAGTTTGCCGCAGCCGGCCATGAAATATTTAACCATTCTTGGATGCATGTGAGCCCTGTAGGTGACACTTGGTCTGATGAAGTTGAGATCAGCCAAGCTCAGAAAAAAATTGAGCAATACGCACCCGCTGCTGTCGAGTTTTATGCTTTCCCTGAAGATCAAGCGACGCCAGCTTCTATTGCCGCATTAAAAGCGGAGCCAAACTTAATCGGTATGCGTTCGGTAAACTATTGGCAAGCTCGTGGCGTGAATGATGCGAACACCTTTGACCCATACTTTATTAAAAACGATCTCTTCACTAATTCTGGCATTTGGTCGGTGTATGAGGGCAGTGATGACATTTTACGTGCTTATGTAGATGACGCGATTGCCAAAGGGGGTTGGGCACTGCGCACGTTTCACGGCGTAGAAGATACGTCATGGGAAATGGTGCCGCTAGCCCGTTATCAAGGTCACTTAGATTACGTTAAATCTTTGGTGGATGACGGTAAGCTTTGGGTAGCTGGCGCCAGTGATATTATTCGTTATGGTATGTCGCGCCGCAGCTGTACCACTCAAGCAGACACTCAGTATAATGGTAACCTAGTGGTTAGTTTTGATTTGTCTGATGCACAATGTCAAAAGTATCTTGCTGATGAGACTGAGCTGACTTTAGTGATTAATACTGACCAAGATGTGCTTGGGGTGTCCGCTAGCTACCTTGTTGCGCCAGCAGATGAAGCGCAGCCTAGCGTGACAGCTGTGTCTGCAACTCAATACTTGGTCAATGTTAAACCGCATCTTGGACAAGTGATTTTAGTGGCAAAGTAGCTTGCAGATCAGGGTTAAGAGCTGAACAACATTTGCTAAGATTGTCTCAGCGATTGATGGTTGGGATTGTTGGGCAAGAAAGTAGCATTTAGACTTTGAATAGAATTCAGCCACTACAATGACACTTAATCAAGTAGGCTGTCGGCGTTAGCGACAGCCTATTTTGTGTATTAACGGTTTAGCTTAAAGTGGCTGCCTTAGGTAAGCAATTATGGTTAATTTATCTTATACTCTACGCCGTTGATATATGGCTTGATGAGATAAGGATTGTTTGCCAATGAAGCTCATTTTTTCGCTACTTGCGGGATTCTTATTTACTGCTTCAATCGGGTTTGCTCAAAGCAATTCATCGTCTGAATACTGGCCGCTTGATGAATTTTATCAGGCTTTCCCTCAGCAAGTAGAGCTTTCCCGTAACTTTGAGCAATTAGTGCAGGGAGAGAGCCAGCCGTTGACGGTAGAGCAAGATAAAGAAATTCGTATTTTTGTGGTTTACCCTGGGCACCAAGTATCCGACTATTGGCGCCGCAGCATTGCTTCTTTTACCGCGCGCTTAGATGAGCTAAATATTCACTATCAAATATATAACCATTACACTCGGCCAACGGTTGCAGTTGAACAGCAACAGCGCTTGATTGAAAAAGCCGAGCGCTATCAACCAGATTATTTGATTTTCACTCTGGACGTATCAGAACATGCTAACTTGATTGCTCATGTTCTTGAGCAAAAGAAAATGAAACTCATTTTGCAAAATATAACGACCCCCTATAAGGCGTGGCAAGCCAACCCCCCTTTTATGTACGTGGGGTTTGACCATGTTGAAGGCACTAAACTGTTGCATGGCTACTTTACTCAACATTACCCCAAGGCAAAGTATGGCTTGGTTTATCGTAGCCCTGGTTATGTGAGTGAAATGCGTGGTGATAGTTTTATTCGCATGCAAGAAGCCGCTGGTGCGCAATTGGTTGATTCTCATTATTCGGATGCATCCAAACACGGCGCAGCTGTGGCGACTCGAGACATGCTTAAGAAGCATCCGCAAGTTGATTTTGTCTATGCTTGCTCAACAGATGTGGCGTTTGGAATTACCGCAGCATTAGTGAGAGACTCGCAATTTGAAGGCCATAAAATTGCCGTTAATGGTTGGGGGGGAGGTGACAAAGAGTTAGATGCTATTTTGTCTGGTGAGCTAGATGTGACCGTGATGCGCATGAATGATGATAATGGGGTGGCAATGGCAGAAGCCATCAAGTTAGATCTTCAAGGTCGAGCAAAACTTATCCCGCAAGTCTTTTCTGGTGATTTTAAGCTTGTTGACAAGCGTATTCATCCCGCTAAGTTAGAAGAGTATAAGAAAAGAGCGTTTCGCTATTCATCAGCTAGCCAATGACCCTAGCAAGCGTCATCTTTTCACTGTATTTTCATTAAACTTTGGTTTCATCAAATACATAATAAGTAAATAGTTATAGACTAGTCGCTGACTTTATCTGTTATCAAGGAGGATAACCCGTGAGTGAAGTGTTAAAAGTAACCATTATTTCTGATGTGATCGCTGCGCTAGATGCAGGAGAATTAAAATTAACGGATGTTGAGTCGGTGGTCGCACATACTGAACATAGTTATGCAAGTGTCATAGATACTTTTGTTGATGATGTCGGCTTAAATTTTGAATTAGCCAAACAAGCCAATCGGTTATTAGCACGCTTTATTTCCAGTGCAGATTATCAATTAACGCCAGCCGAACGTTTGATCGACATGGGTATGATGTATTTGGACTTTGCCGAAAGCCATCCCGGCTTATTTAACTATATGTTTAGTTATGAAGATAAAGACAAATGGTTGGATCAAAACTTTGCGGAAATTGCACATGCAAACTTTGCTTTGTTACAGCAAACTATCAAAGAAGGCATTGAAAAAGGTGTGTTTGTCGCAAAATATGAACCTGTTTTATCCCTCTCTGCTTGGTCGATGATTCAAGGTTTGGCACACATTCAATCAAACCGGCTGTCACCATTATCAGAGTCGCTATCGCAAGAAGCGAAGCGCCAAGTATTAGAGAATCTTTATTCAGGTTTATTAACCGACAGTTATAAGGCAGTTTATAAAGCTTAAATGAGTCATTGTATTGATTTATAAGCTTTTAAAGTTATCAGTCAAACGTCTTCTATGGGCAAGCAACAGGCTCAAGCAAAACTGAGGTTATTTGTTAAACCTCAGTTTTGCTTATCCAAAATTCGGCTTACTTAAACTAACCCGAGTTCTGGATAAGCAAAATAGTCTATTTCCCCTGCAAAAACACGGTGAATATGTCCCTACAGGCTTTGCGTTTTCATCTCTGAAAACGAAATTTTTCAGTAAAATATACTGTATCCATTTGTAATAGGCTTAAGCAAAACTGAGGTTAACTAGTAGCAGTGTTAATGCCATTGGGCTAGCCAAGCTTGGTGCTGCTGTAGTGAGCCAATATGCCGCTCAACCCACTTTTCATCGTAGTAGCAGTCTAAATATCGCTCACCGGAATCACATATTAGCGTCACTATTGAGCCGCTTTCTTGTTGTGATTGCATTTGTTGCGCCAGTTTAAGCACACCAAAAAGGTTCGTGCCAGTGCTAGGGCCCACTTTACGATTCAATTTCTGTTGTAACCAAAGCATGCAAGCAACACTAGCAGCATCGGGCACGGTCATCATATTGTCTATTACACTGGGAATAAAGGATGGCTCAACCCTTGGTCGACCAATGCCTTCGATACGGCTGCTGAGGTGGTTAGTGAGATCTTTCCTACCCGTTTGATAATAAGAATGAAACACCGAATGTTCGGGATCCACCACAGTTAATTGGGTGGCAAGTTGCTGATAACGAATGTAACGGCCTATGGTTGCACTGGTCCCGCCAGTGCCCGCGCTCATTACAATATGGCTTGGTTGCGGGTGTGGCTCCAACTGCATTTGTTGAAAAATAGAATCGGCAATGTTGTTATTGCCGCGCCAATCTGTTGCGCGCTCGGCATAAGTAAACTGATCCATATAATGGCCATTAAGCTGATCAGCTAATTGTTGTGCTGTGCTATAGATTTTCTCTGTTGAATCGACCAAGTGCGCTTGACCACCGAAAAACTCAATTTCTTCTATTTTCTTTTTCGCGGTGCTTTTGGCCATTACGGCAATAAAAGGTAATCCGAGTAGGCGAGCAAAATACGCTTCTGAAATAGCCGTGCTACCACTTGAGGCTTCAATGATAGGGGTGTTTTGTTTGATCCAGCCGTTACACAGGCCATATAAAAATAACGATCGTGCTAATCGGTGTTTTAAGCTGCCCGTAGGATGCGTGCTTTCATCTTTAAGGTAGATATCTATTCCTGAGAATTGCGGCATATCGAGCTTGATTAAGTGAGTATCGGCTGAGCGTTGTATATCCGCTTCGATTATTTGTATAGCTTGTTGGAGCCAAGTCGATTGCTGCATGGGCTGTGTCCTAAATAGATAAGATCTCAATGATAGAGAATATTAGGGAGAAAAAATGTGCTAAAAAATCTTATTAACACCTATTATTTAGAAAATTTTTCCGTAATTTATCCAAGGTAAGAAATTTATGCTAGATAGGGTCGATTTGAAGATATTAGCGTTGTTGCAACGAGATGTCAGTTTGTCGGTCAGTGATATCGCTGAGCAAGTTAACTTAACCACAACGCCTTGCTGGAAGCGAATTAAAAGACTGCAAGATGAAGGTGTTATTCGTCATAAAGTTGCGTTACTCGATCCTCTGCAACTTAACTTAGATTTGACTGCCATGGTACAAGTTAAAACGCAGCAACACAGCGTCGCTTGGTCGGAGGCATTTTTATTGCAAATAAAGGACTTGAATGAGGTAATGGAATGCTACCGGATGGCGGGTGAGTACGATTACATGCTCAAAGTGGTGGTAAAAGATATGCGTAGCTTCGATGCTTTCTACAAAAAACTCGTAAACCGAGTATCGGGGTTAACGGAGGTGACGTCTAGTTTTGCCATGGAGCAGCTCAAATATACTACCGAGCTGCCCCTTTCATCGGCTTTGATCAAGGAAGAACAGCCAATTCAGTCGTGAGTATTGGCTAATGCCTTTCCATCTTTGATGGCAATGCTATGACAAGCCATCAAGGATGAAGGGGTTATCGAGCAATATTCTAACCAGGTGATTATTTTGAATCATTACTGGGATTGGCTTTGGCGATATTTTTATAGCGTTCAACTAATTGTGAAAAATCAGCTATAGGTGGGGGCAACTGGATTGGCGCCATGGTTTGCCATAGGTTGCTGTTTGATTCACTTTGCGCAATGGCAAAGCTGAATGGGTAATACCCGCCCATACCAAGGCGCAGGTCTGTCACTTGCAATTGGTCATTGAGTGGTGAAAACATGAGCAAACCTTGGCTAAACCATTCTAGCCGCTCCAGCTCGGCAGATTGATATTGGTTCAAATATTGACGACCTGTGCGGTAGTGTTGCCAATGTATTGGGTGTGAGTTAAACACATAGGTAAAGCCTTCGGCGTAACTGTCTTGTTGATAACGCAAAACGCGCCAAGCCAAAATATTAAAGGGGGTTGGTGCTACAAAAATTTGCTGGCCCGCGGCTTCATCAGCACTAAGCTGTTGCTGTACCTGCCATTTAGAAAATTGTCCTGCAGCCAGATACAAGCAGCTAAAAGTTAATGCGTAAATGTTAATTTTTTGCCAGCGTGGAGGACGTTTACTTATGGCTAGGCCAATAATGGCGACGAGTAACGGCAAGGTGTAAAGCGGGTCGATAATAAACACGCTGGACCAAGAAACTGGCGGAGAGGTGAGTGGCCACCAAATTTGCGTGCCATAGGTGGTAAACGAGTCGAGTAGTGGGTGGGTGATTAACGCAAGCCAAATAACCAAAAAACCCGCCCATGGGTGTTCTTTTACACTTTGCCAATACTGCCGAGCCAGTAAAAAAAATACGCCTGATAGAGCTGTTAGGACAAATAAGGAATGACTAAAACCGCGATGGCTAGTGTAATTGGCAATATCATCGCCATAGTTAACCAGCACGTCCATATCGGGCAGCGTACCCAATAGTGCGCCCGTTAGTAATACTTTTTTGCCAAAGGGTTTAAACCCTATTGCAGCGGCAACTGATGCGCCGAGCGCAATTTGCGTGACTGAATCCATAATAGTAATTTTCCTTTTGCGGTAAGATGCCACAGCGGTTGACTTAAAACATTACTTTACTGTGTGAGTTATGACAATAAAACGATTAGAAACCGATTTATATCTACCCATTAAAAACATGTTAGAGCAGCAAGGCTTTATTGTGAAAGGTGAGATAAAGCAGTGTGATGTTATGGCTGTGCGTGATGAACAGGTGCTGGTGGTTGAGCTTAAAACCACCCTAAACTTGACCTTAGTGCTGCAGGCCGTAGAGCGTTTAGCATTAACTGATTACGTTTATATTGCGGTGCCCGCGGATTGCGCCCCCATTAAAAAACAGCAAAAAAGCATTGTTAAGCTATTACGGCGCTTAGGTCTTGGCTTAATTGTGGTGGCGTTTGTTGGCGAACAAACCTATGTTGAAACAGTGGTTTCACCGGGTGATTATCAGCCACGTAAAAACCATGGCAAAGTTAAGATGGCTTTAAATGAGTTTCATCAGCGTCAGGGCGATCCTGAGCAAGGGGGAGCTAATAATAGCAGTAAGAAAATGACCGTTTACCGACAGCGAATGATACGGCTGGCGCTTTATTTAGAAAGTCATGGTGCGACTAAGGCCGCGAATGTGGCGCAAGATATTAATGAGCCAAAGGCCGGAACTATGTTAGCGAATAACTTATATGGTTGGTTTGAGCGCGTCTCGAAAGGAATATATCAATTGTCTAAACAGGGACGAACTGAGATTGATCAATGGCGCTAGCTCATGCCTTTAGTTAATAAGATTTGTTTGGTCGGTTTAAGCGCGTCTGGAAAGGTATTTTTCAATTTAATGACGCGACCAAGCGACGGTAACTCATGTCTTTAGTCAATAAGCCAGCGTGATTAAGCTTATTCGCTAGTTCAATTGGTGCGACATCAAAAAATTGGTTCTGCGCAAACTTCAAGCCGCTTACTATCACTTCATCACCTTCACGGTGAGAAATATACAGCTCAAAACTGCGTAATGTTTGTAACTCTTGTTTTAATGCAGTTAGGCTTACTTCGTCGCTGATGCTAAAGCTACGAACTTGATGTTGATGGTAAAGCATGACTTGTTTATAGCCATGGATTTCACTCATTCTGGCTAATGCTTGCGATAATGACATTTGCATTGTTCCTTGCCCCCTAATTAAACACTAATATTTAATACATTCGCATTACAGTTTAGTTAAACACTGTCATTCTTTTTTTGGGGTTAAAAACTTTTATTTGTGAGCGCCAAGCGACTACTTTGTCGCGCCTTAATTAGCAAGCGCCGAGCAACCCTCTCTGATGGCCTCTTGGTGTTTCCTTGCGGCAGATATTTGAATAAGAAAATGTTTCTATTGCTCAAAAAATATTAATTCAAAAGTATTAGGGGTTTATGTTCACGCTTTAGTTTATTGGTGTTTACTCAAAAAAAGATAAAGTTGATAATTCAATGGCTTGATGCTTAACCTGAATTTACCCTAGGACAAACAATGAAAAAACTGATTGGACTCCTCATATTGATCGTGGTGGCGGTACTGGCATATCGCCAATTTCTAACGGCGGAGCCACTGCAAACTTATTATTTTAAAACCATCCCTGTTTCGATTGCGACTCGACCCGATGTAAATGTTGAATCAAAAGTCACTGAAGAAATGACCTTTGAACTTGCCAGCTCTGGGGCGAAAGACAAGGTGGTTCTGACTGGGTTAGTGTTAGATACAGTGGTAGAAGACATGACACAGCAGTCTATTGAAGAGTTAGACCAAGAAGATTTCTATGAGTTGATCAGTAAAATGGATAAGCGACTAGCGAATGATTCGGTGAGTTTAATTGAACGTGGCTTCGTTGAGCAGGCTGGCCAACGAGGCTATCGAGTTGTATTTAATCTTAATAACAAAGGCAAAGAAATGATAATGGAGCAGCGTATGTTTGTTTATCAGGCTCATATGCTGTTATTAATGACGATGCATCAAGGTGGCTTGGGTGATGAAAAAACCGCTGAAGCTTTTTTTGATTCACTGGTATTTCTTTAATTTAAGGGAGCGTATCAAGGGTAAAAATGGCTAATTGGTTTTTGCCGTTTTTCTTGGCTTGGTAAAGTGCGACATCGGCTTGGTTTAGCAATGTTTTTTCGCTTTGTGGTTGCGCATTATCCAGCTGAGCTATGCCCGCTGATAAGCTAATAAAGCCTAATGGGCTGGCTTGGTGGGACAGTTTTTTGCTTGCCAGCGACTGAATGGCTTGGTTTATTCGCGCTGCTGCCTCAGTTAAGTTAACACCTAACATGACCACCGCAAATTCTTCACCACCATAACGAGCAATGGTGTCATCTGCGCGGCGAAAGTGTGTGGCGAGTAAGTGAGCCACGCTCTTAAGGGCTTCATCTCCTTGCAAGTGTCCATAGTGATCGTTATAAGGCTTGAAGTTATCAATATCTAACATGGTGACGATGAGCGGTAGTTGGTGGCGGCAGGCTTGATGCCAAGCGCGATTCAGGCATAAGTCCAGTGAACGTCGATTTGCGACCCCCGTTAATGAATCGGTTTGAATTAGCTGCTCTAGTTTTAGGTTGGTTTGAGCTAGGTTTTGATTGGCTAGCTCAAGCTCTAATGTACGCAGTTGAACCTTGTCTTCTAATTGTTTGTTTAATTTTATTAAGTCTTCTTCTGCTTGTTTGCGGGCAATCATTTCAGAAAGGTTCGCGCCGAAGATCCTTATGAGTTGCTGGGTGTGTAGGTTCAGAGTATGGCCGTGAACCAAATTATCAGCAAAGATAAAGCCGATGACTTTATTATCGCTGCGCAATTGTAAAATGGCATTCCAACCTGTCCCTACTGGCTCATTATTGTGATAGAGGGTCGCTGGCTCCTCAACCACAAGGACATTTTCATTAGCGATGGCGTCTTGAATTAAGGTACTTTTTGGAACTAAGGTGTGATACCAGGTTTCATCGACTAGTTGGCCGTTGATATCCGTTCCATAAGTACCACGAATCGTCTTACCATTATCATCACTCAAAAAGATAGCCACTCGATCCAGCATGAGTTCTTTTTTGGCAAGCAATACTGCGGCGCGGCATACATCCAGTACGGTATCGGCATGAGACAGCTGTTCGAAACTGTTGTAGAGCATTTTTAAACTTTCTTCAGCACGTTTTCGAACCAAAATTTGGCTGAACATGTGGGAAAACGAGCGCAGGATTTCTTTATCGTGCCGCGTTATAGGTTTGTTATTTATGAGGTTATCCAACGCTATCCAGCCGAGAAATGCTTCACCATCACGCAGGATCAACATGGCATTCCAGCCGTGGCCAACAATGTAACTGTCGGTAAAAAGAGGCACGTCTTCTAACACGACAAAGTAGTCTTTGGTCTCTAAGCAAGTTTGCATAAATACGGGAGACATTTTATGTACATCATATACATGGGTGTGCTCATCTGTCGTGTTGCCATGAGCATCGGTACCATAGGTTGGGTTAAAGGTTGCTGTTAAGGGGTTCATTAAAAATAACGCTGAACGGTCAAAGCCGAGGGGTGAGCGCAAACTTTCAACGGCTTGTTTATGTAACTGATCAAGAGAACTTGCATTACTCAACTTTAAATTGATATTTTGCAATAGCATTAAGGATTCTATAAATTGCGCTTCTTGGATTTTTTGTTCTTCTGCTTGTTCAGCAAACGCTTGCTTAGCTTGTACTTTTTTCTTTAACAGCTGCTGGTTTTTTTGTAGTTGATATTGATAACCCATTTGTCTAAGTAGACTTGCAAACTGTGGCCGCTGTGTCAGCCAAGAAAGTGAAAAGTGTTGGCTAGCAAACACAATACATAAGTCAGGGCTAATGGCTTTCGGCCAAGCTAATATGTGCCAGTTATTAAGTGGTATAAATTGGTAGTGCCAACCTGCTTGGTCTCTTGCCATTGCATTTGTAAGTTGCTGGTGAGGCAGTGTTTCAGTGTCTGTTTGGTCAAACACACACGGTTGGCCTACCGTTTTTAATGCCAATTGGTGGGGCTCTGGAACTAAATCAATTAATCTAGTTTCAATCGCTTTACTCATCGACAGGAACAACTCGAGCGTCAAGGCAATCAACTCGCTTGATTGTTGGCACTGTTCGAGCCGTTCTTGTATCTCATTAACTTGTGTGACCGATAAATCCAATTTTTCACTCGCATAGCCAAAGTGTCTATTCTGAATAATATAGGCAAAAACTTATCTGGTTTAATTATTTATTAATTTACGACATAGTAATCGGCTAACTTTTGAACTAAATCGATGTTTCTACTTCGGTATGAATTGTGCTGTGACCCTTCATTAACTGATCAAAGTGAACCAACAAATGCTGCTCTGCACCGCGATAAAGCAGTGCCGGACGGTTTTGGCTTCGGTCTTTTTCTCCTGTTTCGACCAAAATATCAGGGCGATTCATGCGGCGCCGAAAAGCTGCTTTAGGTAATTTGCTGCGTAATATAGTTTCAAAAGCGTCCTGAAGTTCAGGCAAGGTAAATTGATCTTGAAAAAAATGCACGGGCAGGCTGGTGTATTGAGATTTGCTTATTAAACGCAATAGCGCCTGTTGGATTAAGGATAAATGGTCAAATGCCAAATTAACTTTTGAGTTAATTAAGTCAAACACATTGATCCACTTACAGTGGGTAAATACTTTTTGCTCGGGGGTAATAATAGCCAAGAATAAGCAGCAAATTGACCAGTCTCTTGGATCGCGGTGATTATTGGCTAAGGTGTTTACTTGCTCTAGATAGGCACTTTCTATGTGGGCTCGTTGTTGCAAAATGCGGGTGGCCGTGTCGCGAATATCTGTATCTTCTGCTGGTTGGATCCCCCCTCCGATTAAGCCAAATTGATTAAGGTAAGGCTCACTTTTACGCTTAGACAGCAAAACTTGTAGCTGTCCTTGCTGAAGTCGAAAACAACATACTTCGATAGTGCCAATCATTTTTTCGCCCTTGGTTAAATAGATATCTTAAGTATTGCACAGGTACTTATATGAAATTTAGTTACTTTTATCCATTTGGTAAAGAGATTACAGCGATAAACTTGCTATGTTTTATGCGTTTAGCACAATAATTGGCCTCTTTAGGCCTGAGTTGCTCATGCCAAGCTTTGCCCAGTGGCTCGATAATGCTAAATTTGTTGCCTATTTATCGTTAGCTGCAATAAAGGATACAAGTATGAAGGCGCAAATATTGGCTGAAATGAAGGTTCAGGCTGAAATCGATGTTGAGTTTGAAATTAATCGACGCATTGCATTTATCCAGTCACGCCTAACTCAGTCTGGTTGTAAAAGCTTAGTGCTTGGTATTAGTGGCGGTGTTGACTCCAGCACTGCAGGCCGTTTGTGCCAGCTCGCTATTGAAGGTTTAAATCAGCAGCAAGACGGTTCCGATTTCCAATTTATCGCCATGCGCTTACCTTATGGTGTGCAGCAAGATGAAGATGAAGCGCAATTAGCTTTAGATTTCATTCAACCAAGTCAGCGTGTCACGGTTAATATTAAAGATGCCGTTGAAGGTTTACATGCCGCCAGTGTCGCGGGCTTGCTGACGTCGGGTTTGAACTTGCCGGAAGAAGGGGCCGTTGATTTCGTAAAAGGTAATGTGAAAGCGCGTCAACGCATGGTGGCGCAATATGAAGTGGCCGGTTTGACCCGCGGGCTAGTGGTTGGAACCGATCATAGCGCCGAAAACATTACTGGTTTTTATACCAAGTTTGGTGATGGCGCTTGTGATTTAGCCCCTTTATTTGGTTTAAATAAACGCCAAGTGCGATCAGTGGCGAGCGCCTTGGGCGCGCCAGAATTGCTAGTAAATAAAGCGCCGACCGCTGATTTGGAGTCTCTAAAACCACAACTTGAAGATGAAGTGGCTCTTGGTATGACCTATGATCAAATTGATGACTTTTTAGAAGGTAAAACGGTGCCAGCTGAGATAGAGGCAAAGTTGATTGCAATTTACCAACGTACTCAGCACAAACGTCAGCCTATACCTACTATTTATGACTAAGTTGGCGCTCTAGGCCCAACCATTATCATGTATTTTTCGGTGGCTATTTGATTGCCGCCGCACTATTTTTGGATTGAATAACGTGGAACTAGCTTCAAGTCTCAGCCAGCAAGACGAAATATTACTATCAGCCTGGTTAAACAGCGCCGAAACACCTAATAACACTTTTTCGTTGATGGCGACAAAAGGGTTTTTATTCGCTTTGGTTTGCGCCCCCAAGCCAATAGAAACCGATGTTTGGTTAAGTCAGATTTTAGGTGGTGAATTACCTGCAGATATAGCAGAAGACAAGCTATTTGCTTTGATTACGTTACACAATCAAATTGGTAATCAAGTTTATGAAGAGGGCATGAAGCTGCCGCAACAATTAGAATTTTCGGCGGGCTGTGAAGCTAACTTTCTTGCAGGGCATCCGCTACACGAATGGTGCTTAGGCTTTGCGGTAGGCAGTGGTTTTTATGCCCAAGATCTCATGGATGCTTTGCCGGAAGATGAAGATTTATTTGAAGCATTTTCGATGGCTTATATGACGCTGAGTTTTTTTGCCAGTAAAGCCAACGCAGAAGCCATTGCCGAATTTCAAGATCATGGCGATTTACAAACTTTTAGCCAAGAGATGTATGGCCTCATGCCTGATTTTAGTTTGGGTTTTGCTGCGCTAGTCGAAGAAGCGGCGTTAGCTTCAGGTTTAATTGCTGAAGATGATTGGGACGAAGAAGTCGATGCCGATGACAACCAATAGGTAGTAAACGTGACAGAGCAAATTTTAACTTGGATGCAAACTCTCGCGCGTGAGCATGAAGACGAATTACATGGTTGCGCAGTATTGAAGCCTTACTTGAAGGGCTATTTTCCTGAGCCGTATTTACAGCAAACCGCGTTCATGGTGGTGGACACCTTGCCATTGCCAAACTTAACTGGGCTAAAAGGCATGTTGGCGCAGCAGTTTATGCCGAAAAATTTGCGTTCAATTTCATATGCCCACGGCTACTACATATTGCGTGAGTATGCTGATGATTGGTCTCTGCATTGCCGAGAATTGGTGCATTTAGCACAATGGCGGCACCTTGGCGCAGAAGGCTTTTTAGAGCAGCTGTATCAGCAAGTAAAGTCAGATGGTTACCAGCAAGCAAGTTTAATTAAAATGGCTGATGCAGTGGTTGAACATTTTAGGCAAGATAGTGAACTAGATAATATTCCAGCATTAGTCGTGCAAAGTTTACAAGCGGTAGAGAAATAACATGAGCGTATTATCTAGACAGTGAACCAGATAATATTCCTGTATGAATTAATAGTCGTGCAAAGTTTACAAGCGGTAGAGAAATAACATGAGCGTATTATCTAGACAGTGAACTAGATAATATTCCTGTGTGAATTAATAGTCGTGCAAA
Source organism: Motilimonas sp. E26 (assembly GCF_021278025.1). Lineage (GTDB taxonomy): Bacteria > Pseudomonadota > Gammaproteobacteria > Enterobacterales > CBDFNC01 > Motilimonas. Next base: position 50,767 of record NZ_JAIBHJ010000016.1, on the reverse strand, counting down.
GTTTACAAGCGGTAGAGAAATAACATGAGCGTATTATCTAGACAGTGAACCAGATAATATTCCTGTGTGAATTAATAGTCGTGCAAAGTTTACAAGCGGTAGAGAAATAACATGAGCGTATTATCTAGGCAGTGAACTAGATAATATTCCTGTGTGAATTAATAGTCGTGCAAAGTTTACAAGCAGTAGAGAGTTAACATGAGTGTAGAGCAGTTAGAAAAAGTCGACTTGATGAGCATCGACAAGGAAAACGAAACCTTAGTGCTGACCATTTTAGATGCCCTTGAGTGGGATGAAGAGGATGTACACTTATTTACGCTGCAAAGTAAGATTAATGCGTATCTTGAGTTTATCCGTACCGGGGAGGTATATAAGGCGGAGCCTGAGGCCCAGGGCATGCGTATGGCGATAGAAGCTATGTTTAAGCATAAGCCCCATGCCGCAGCTGAAGCCTTTCTGGCAAAAGTGGAAACCATGCTTTACGAGCAAACCCGAGTGAAATTTAGCTATGGTCCCAACCCCGCTACCGGGTATGTGGACAGCGATTCTTAACCGTCAATGTCTGTTTATGCGCGCGAGCATAAGTGTTCGCGCGTCTTTAAATTAAAATTGCGCCATCTCTTGGGCGGTTAAATAACGCCACTCTCCTTCCGCCAAATCTGTTAAATCAACGTGGCCAATAGTGGCGCGATGCAATCCAATCACTTTGTTATCTAACGCCGCAAACATGCGTTTTACTTGGTGATATTTGCCTTCCTGCAAGGTGATTTTTACTTGCGTTGGACTAATCATCTCAAGTTTGGCTGGCAGCGTTGGCTTGGTTTCATTATTAAGCATTATGCCTTCTTGGCAGCGCTCAACCGCGTCTTCGCGTAAAGGTTCAGCTAGCGCCACAAAATAAGTTTTTGCACAACTTTTCTTTGGCGAGGTAACGCGGTGTGACCATTGGCCATCATCGGTGAGTAGCACTAAGCCTGTGGTATCCACATCGAGTCGACCTGCTGGATGCAGTTTATCTTTTTTCTCATGCTCTATGAGGTTTAGCACACAAGGGTGGACTTCATCTTGGGTCGAGCAGATATAGCCTTGTGGCTTATGTAGGGCAATGTAGATAGGGCCGGTTAATGTTAGGGGGGAACTATCAAATAACACGGTTTTTGTGATATCTATTTTTTGTGCTGGGTTAGTGATCAGTGCATCCGCTACTTTTACTCGGCCGCGTAGAATCGCTTTTTTGGCGTCAGCCCGAGACAGCTTGGTGGTTTCACATAAGTATTTATCTAGACGCATGCCAATTCTCTTTCTTGATGGTATGAATGGCGATCCACTCAATAAGCTGCAGTCTAATCAAGAATAGGCAGTGAAACCAGTGGATATCGCTTTAGTTGGTATCCCTTACCTTAAAGGGATCGACCTATAGTGTATTTTGCGCGATAAATTGTAGTCTTTAGCCAGCTTATCCAAAGTGCCACTGCTCTCAAGTAGCTGAAAGTATCCAAGCAATTCATCTTGTGAAATAAGTGCTCGATGACTCAACAAAGCTTGATGCTGGTAGCGCTGATCCCAGCGCTTTGAACTTAATAATAATTTTTTACTTTCAGGGTGTTGTTTTAAATAAAATTGCAAGTAAGACCAAGTAACAGGAGCAACTTCGCCTCGCTCTCTTAATACTGCCTCGATACTGGCGTGATTGTTGTTAACGAACGAAACATCAAATTCTTTCTTGAGCAAAGCTTTATCAGTGATATCACGGGTAATGTTGTAATGATAACCATCGACTAAAACCAGCTTTTTACTTTTTAGGTCCTCGAAAAAATCTTGGTTACGATCGGGTCTATTCTGTGTGATATACACTTCGCCGTCATCGAGTGGGAGCGGAATGGTGTAAAAGTTGACGTGTTGCCAGCCCCACATTTTATTTTCAAATAAGATTAACTCAAAACGGTTACGGCTGAAGGCTTGATATCGATATAGGCTTGACGTTGAAACAAAAGTGAAGTCGTATTTATCTTGTATTTTATTTAGCTGCTTAAGTACGTCTAACGTTAAGCCGGAATAGGTGCCATCAGGCGCTTTGGTTACATAAGGAGAGAAAGGATAACCGCCAACCTTAATTACAATTTTGGCGTGGGCGTATGCACTTAATGAAAAGTAGAATAAAAAAAATATTGATAGTGCAAAGCGCAGCAACATAAGCTTTTATTATTTCTTAATAGTGAAAATATAAAATAAATATAGCTTTTTTATCTGTGTGTTGACCAGTGCGAAAGCTATTTATTGCTGCGCAAGCTATTTGTTACAGTCCAACCTGTGTTGTTGCGTTATTTTCCCAGAGGGAAGTGAACACAATTTCTTGTTCTTGCATATCACAGCTGGCGTGGAAACAATGTCCCTTCGGGTCTTGATGTGTCAGTACAATTTCCTTTCTTACTCTTTGCTTTTGCTGTGTTTTTTTGTCGTAGTCAGCGCAGAAAATAATGTGAGCCATAATTGCATCCTGTGATAATGATATGCTGACACTATATGAAGAATAGGGCTACCTCACTATCAGGGATAACCCATATATTTACTGAGTAAGAGGTTATTTTTTGTGATCGCTGCGATTAAATACACTAAAAGCCGTTGCCACGTGATGGCAATACACCTCAATTAAATGCTGGTCGTACTCAGAAAACTCATGGCGAGGTTTGCCCCGCGAATAAAGTATATGTTCTGAGCCTTCCTCGGTTCTGAAGTAAGCGATATAACGATCGCCATAATATAGGCTATTTTGAGTGCGATGTACTTCGCTTAATTCTGCTTGGATACATTCAGGTAGTTTATGGATTTTAAAATCTGAATATTCAGCAAACTCTCCGATCCCCACTAACACCTCTCGTTCGTCTGTATTTTCCGCAATGCGATAATACAGGGCGTCATCGCCTAAATGCAGTAAGGTGGTTAATTGCGTTAATACATGAGTGGCAAAGTCATGAATAGCTTGTTCGTGTAAGAGTTCATGTGAGTATTTTATCATCGACTCAAGACTACGTTTGGTCAACTCAATGGCCTGTATATCGCGATAGTTTCTGAGGGAGGCATAGATAGTGGTGCGTAGTTTTTGTGACGTCAACTCCGCTTTTTCTTTGTAGTCGTTAATATCATACTCAACAATAACATTAAGCTCTGGTGCTTGCCCCGGCTGGCCTGTGCGAAGAATAATGCGGGTTTGGGTATTTTGTAATTCATCGCGCACATATTTAACCACATCTAAACCAGCATGGTCTGTTTCCATGACTACATCAAGGAACATTAAGGCCGTGTCTGGATTTTCTTTGATCATTTTCTTTGCTTCGGCACCCGAATAAGCACTGATGGTTTTAACGGGTAAATCCATGAACTCCATTTGATGGGTGACCATGCGCGTCACGGAGTGAATGTCCTGTTCGTCGTCAACAATCATCACTTTCCAATAGCGACCTTCTGCTGATTTAGCGTGTAAAGTTTCCTCTGCAGGTTCATCATCCTCAAAAATTAGAATGTCGTCATCATCTGCCATGTTAAAGCCTTGTTTGATTGCTGATCGAAGCGGGTTAATTAAGGTTTTAGACCTCGAGTCGGCCGCTGTCTAGGTTAAGGTTGAAATTCTGTTAGGTAGAGCATAACTGGTTTAGGGTGAATTATTTAATCTATTTCGGTTATTGTGGCTATTTTTACCAACTATGTGAATTATAAGGGTGAATTATTGCGACTATTGATGGTAATGAATCAAAAATAGCGCAGTCATTGCGTGTGTGGCTATTTATACTGGTGCTTCTTCACAAAATAAGTCAATGCTAAGGGTTTTTTATGTCGTCATTTAATCACAAAAAATATAAAGCGTTTCAACCAATAAAAATGGTTAACAGACAATGGCCAGACCAAGTGATTAGTCAGGCTCCACTCTGGTGTAGTGTGGACTTGCGCGACGGCAATCAAGCCCTGATTGAGCCTATGTCGGTAGAACAAAAAAAAGTGTTATGGGCTTTGTTAGTTAAAGTTGGCTTTAAAGAGATTGAAGTGGGCTTTCCTGCTGCATCACAGCCTGACTTTGACTTCGTACGCTGGTTAATAGAAGAAGACCAAATTCCTGACGATGTGACCATTCAAGTGCTGACCCAAGCCCGCCCAGCTTTAATTGAACGTAGCTTTGAGGCATTAAAAGGGGCAAAACGCGCTGTTGTACATTTATATAACTCCACCTCGACGGTGCAGCGTGAGCAAGTATTTAAACTTGATCGTGCCGGTATTCTCGATATTGCGGTAAAAGGCACACAGTGCGTAAAAGCGTTAGCACAAGCAAACCCTGAAACCCAGTGGACCTTGCAATATTCGCCTGAAAGCTTCACGGGTACAGAGCTGGATTTTGCGGTGGAGATTTGTGATGCCGTAGTCGCGACTTGGCAGCCAAGTGGTGGGGAAAAGGTGATTTTGAACTTACCAGCGACGGTTGAGATGTCGACGCCGAATGTGTATGCCGATCAAATTGAATGGTTTATTAATCATGTCGCGCAGCGTGAAAACGTCATCATTAGTTTACACACTCATAATGACCGTGGTTGTGGTGTTGCTGCCGCTGAATTAGGCGTCATGGCTGGAGCCGATCGCATTGAAGGTACCTTGCTTGGTAACGGCGAGCGTACCGGCAATATGGACGTCGTGACAATGGCGATGAACCTTTACAGCCAAGGCATCGATCCTGAGTTAGATTTCTCCAATATTGATGAAGTGGTGCAAGTGGTTAAAGCTTGTACTCAATTACCAGTGCATCCACGTCATCCTTATGCTGGTGAGTTAGTGTTTACTGCGTTTTCTGGTAGCCACCAAGATGCAATTAAAAAGTGCTTAGCATTACGCCAGCCTGACGATATTTGGAATGTAGCTTACTTGCCAATTGACCCAACGGATTTAGGTCGTGATTACCAAGAAGTGATCCGTATTAATAGTCAATCGGGTAAAGGCGGCATAGCGTGGATTTTAGAGCGTGAATTAGGAGTGCAATTACCGCGTTGGGCGCAAATTGAATTTAGTAGCGTGGTGCAAAAAACCGCCGAACAAACCGGTGCAGAAGTGTCAGCGCATCAAATAAGCGATCTATTTAAAACGACTTATCTATCAACCACGGGGCCGTATGTGTTAGGTGACTATCACATTGAGCGTAAGCACAGTGATCATGTTAAAGCTAAGCTTGAATATCAAGGACAAGGCGAGGTAACAGCATTAGAAGTGGAAGGCATTGGTCGTGGCGCGCTAGATGCTTTTGTTAATGGCTTGCAACAACAAACGGGCCTAGCCATAGACGTGATTGATTTTGCTGAGCATGCCATGACTTCGGGCGCGGAAGCAGAAGCGATTACATATCTATTAGTGAAGGTTGAAGACACGCGTGTATTAGGTGTTGCTGTGCATCAAGATATTATGACCGCCTCGTTGGGCGCAGTGTTAACTGCGTTAAACATTTACACCGCGCAGCAAGTTGCTGAGGTGGCGGTAGCGGGTTAGTTCCTCTTTTAGATTGAACCCTGTTTAGTTTTGGTGATAGCCCCAGATTAAGCATGGTTCACTCTGCAAATCGCGCTAGCCACCCTTGGTTGCTCAACAAAAAGCGTCCCTGCCTTTTTATGTCTGCCGATTGAATAATGCTTCAACTATCAAAAATACTGAAAATAATTAGTTTTACATCTAGGTATCAAAATTGATTTTAAGTTTTTGTTATTAAAAGAATAGTGCTGTTGATATGTTGTTTTTAAGAATGCCATATTTTATTCTGAATTAAGAAACTTCGTTTGGCCTATCAAATAGAGAGCTTTAAAAATGATTATCGATTATGTGCAGTCTTTTACCTCAGTTGTATCCGCTTTAGCGGCGGCCTTTGCTACGTATTACGCTTACAGGGCTATGCGAGAAAACAAAAAAAATATATTTCTGAAAGATAGGAATCGGCTAGCCTTAGCTCTGCACCGGCTACATAAGGAGTTTCAGCATGAATGGATGTCTTTTAAATTTTCAGAACATATTGAAGCTCAGAATATAATACTCGCTTCAAAGTATATAATTTCTACTGAATTATATGATGAGTTGATGGTTCTAATGGTTCAATTGCATAAGTTTGAGAATGATGAAAATCGATCAATGGGGACTAATGACAAAGCAGAAGAAATAGACATTCTTTTCAAGAAGGTCACATGTAAGAACAGGCTTGATGAATGATCAATAAGTTGAAATGAGGCAACAGTGGTCAATGTAGCAGACGTTAAAAGGCAGGGATGCCTTTTTCCGAGCGACCATGGATGGCCCGAGCGATCTGCAAAGTTGACCGACTGTTGCCAAAGTGATTGTTTTAGTAAGCTCAAACTTAAGGCGATAAATAATAAGGGGCAGCTGTGGTTTGGAACAAAATGAAGTACGTGGCTTGGCTGGTTATCTGGTTGATTTTATTGGCTACGCCCAGTGTGTTATTGCTTGAGCATCAAGCGCTATTCCCTTGGCTTGACTTAACCAGTGGGTTTGCTGCCGCAACTTATTTGTTAACCTCAACGGGCACAGCGCCTTATGCGGTGATGACTGTGGTGATCTTTTTAGCGGTGAGCTATTTTTGCATTCCTAAACCTAACTGGCTAAGAATGACAGCGGCCATGGCCCTTAGCTTGCTCAGTAGCCTTGGATTAAATCATCAGTTGAAATCGTATTTTGCGGAAGCGCGGCCTAACATTACGTTTCTTGCTAGCCAAATGGGCTCTCCTGTTGATCTTTATTCGTTTTATAATCAACATTCTAGCCAGAGAAGCGCGTTAGTTGCGCAGGCTTTAGAGCAGTATCAGCACCCTGATAATCGCGCCCAATTAACCACCCAACCGCCGCTCCAAATATCGCCGACGATCCAACAACATTGGATCAATGAAGTGGGGTATGCATTTCCCTCTGGCCACACTATTTTTGCCACCACATTAGTACTCACCGCGAGCTATTATTTATTATTATCCGGTGCGCTTGGTTTGAATATTATTTTGCTGTGCTGGGGCGCGGCAATGGGACTGAGCCGAATGTTACTGGGTATGCATTGGTCGCAAGATGTTTTAGTCTCTACCTGCTTAGCGGCGGTGATCAGTGTTGTCTGTATCAGCGTTATTGAGAAAGTCCAACGGCCAAAATAATCACCGCTACAGCGCTGCCATGGTTTATTGCAGGGCTGAGCTTGGGGCAATGATGTTGGCGCGATCAGACCAATGCATTTTGTTCTTTAGATGCTACCCTAGTTCGCAGTTATTCATTGTGGAGTATGTAAATGAAACAAGCGCCATTTTTATCGTTATTAGCAGCATTAGCTCTGGTTGGTTGTCAGTCAAAACAAGCGGCTCAAGAGACCAAAACGACAGCACCTGAAACCATGATAGTCGTGGATGCTGCCAACGCCCGTTCGTCATTGGATTGGAATGGCGTGTATCGTGGGATTTTACCTTGTGATGATTGTGATGGCATTGAGATTTTTATCGAGCTCAAGCCCAATAATACTTATGCGCTTAGTCGTAAGTTTCTTGGCAAAATGGGCGTTGCGGTTGTTGAAGCTGCGCCATTTACCTGGAACGATGCAGGTAACACCATCACTATTGAAGGTGGTACACAGTTTTTTATTGGCGAAAATAAAATGTGGCTAGTTGATGAGAATGGTGAGCGCCTGATGGATGATGCTCGCGCTATTCTTAAAGAAATGTAATTTGCCAAACAAAGGCGTGCAGCCGTCATATCGACTCTGCACTAAGCCGCGAGTTGGGTATAATAAGGCTGAGTTAATTACTGAGCCTTTTTTATGCCTAAATTTACCCTGCGCCCTTACCAGCAAGAATCGGTAGATGCTACGCTGAATCACTTTCGACGCAGTGATGCGCCTGCGGTGATTGTGTTGCCAACGGGGGCGGGGAAAAGTTTAGTGATTGCTGAGCTGGCAAAATTGGCGCGGCGTCGGGTGCTGGTACTGGCACATGTGAAAGAGTTGGTTGAGCAAAACCACGCGAAATATCAAAGCTATGGCTTAACGGCGGGGATATTTTCCGCTGGTTTAAAACAAAAAAACACCCAACACCAAGTTACTTTTGCCAGTGTGCAATCGGTATCGCGCAACCTTGAGGCATTCGCCAGTGAGTTTTCGTTGTTGATCATTGATGAATGCCATCGCGTTTCGGATCAAGACACCAGTCAATATCAGCAAGTGATCCAAAAGTTGCGTGAGTTTAACCCCAAACTTAAAGTGCTAGGCTTAACCGCTACGCCTTATCGCATGGGCACAGGCTGGATTTATCAATACCACTATCACGGCATTGTACGCTCCCATCAACCGCGAGTATTTGAGCGCTGCATTTATGAATTGCCATTGCGTTATATGATCAAAAATAAGTTCCTGACTCCACCCAAGCAAATTGACGCAACTGTTGCCATGTATGACTTTTCTAGTTTGTCGGCCACGGCCAATGGGGAATATAAGGCGGATGATGTTAACTTGCTGCTCAAACAACAGCAGCGCGCCACCTTGAGCATTGTGCAGCACATTACCCAGCTTGCCCAACAGCAGCAGCGCCAAGGCATTATGATTTTTGCCGCCACCGTGATGCATGCCAAGGAAATTGCGGGTTATCTGGCTGGCTATTCTTGCGCCTTGATCACTGGTGATACGCCAACCCCTGAGCGCGATGCCTTGATCCAAGCTTACAAAGCGAAACAAATTCAATACTTGGTTAATGTGTCGGTGCTCACCACGGGATTTGACGCCCCTCACGTTGATTTTATTGCTATTTTACGCCCGACCGAGTCGGTCAGTCTGTATCAGCAAATCGTTGGTCGGGGTTTGCGTTTAGCGCCGGGTAAAGAAGACTGTTTAGTGATTGATTACGCGGGTAATCAATATGACTTATATGCGCCAGAAGTGGGTGAGAAAAAGCCTGCGAGTGATACGGAACCAGTGCAAGTATTATGTCCGGCATGTGGCTTTGCTAATGTGTTTTGGGGCCGTACTGATGGCGCAGGTAAGGTGACTGAACATTTCGGTCGGCGCTGTCAGGGCTTTTTCGAAGAAGATGATGGCACGATTGAAGCCTGTGATTTTCGCTTTCGCTTTAAAAATTGTCCTAATTGTAATGCTGAAAATGACATTGCCGCGCGGGTGTGTCACGAATGTCAGCAGCCCTTGGTGGACCCAGACGATAAGTTAAAGGCAGCATTAAAGTTAAAAGATGCCTTAGTGATCCGATGCTCGGGTATGGTGTGCAGTGAGCATAAGGGCAAATTGAAAATCACTTATTTTGATGAAGAGGGCTTAGAGCTGCAGGAATACTTTAACCTTGCGAACAAAGGCCAGGCGTTTATTTTTAATCAACAATTTGGTCGGCGTGTTGATCAAGGCAGTGCGCCTAAGGTGTTTACTCAGCTGCAACAAGTACTCGATGAGGCCGAGCACTTAATTGCACCTGATTTTGTGATTGCGCGTAAGCAAAAGAACTTTTGGCAGATTAGCGATAAAATATTTGATTATGAAGGGGCGTATCGTAAAGCGAACCAGCTGTAGGTTTTATTTCATTCGTTAATTAATATTTAACACTGCATTAAATATATTAAAATATTCTTACCTTGTTGATTAGCTTACACTCAGTGTATGTAGTTAATGAGGCACACACCATGAGAAGTATCAGACAACGAACCACTATGATCCATACGCCAATGGCCGGTCTTGCGCTAGCCATTGCGAGTTTAGGTTGGGGTTGGGATCAGGTGTCCAATGGTGCGGGGCACTTTCAGTTGTTAAGTGCGCAAGTTGCTGCATTACTGCTGTTACTGTTGCTGGTTAAATTTGTATTACATCCCAATAGCCTACGGGCTGATCTTGCCCATCCTGTGGTGGGCAGCGTAGTGCCTACTTTCGCCATGGCGAGCATGGTGGTGGCGAGCACGTTTGCTAGTCATCATGTATTGGGCGCTAAGTTGGTCTGGTTAGCAGCGATTGCCTTGCACATTACTTTTTTACTGATGTTTACTTACCACCGTGCGCGTCAGTTTAAGTTAACAGATATGGTGCCAAGCTGGTTTGTGCCACCAGTCGGGATTATTGTGGCGGCACTGACTTGTCCTGCGGTGCAATTTAATGGCTTAGCAACTGTGCTACTCTACTTTGGCTTAACTTGCTATGGCGTATTATTGCCCTTAATGCTGTTTCGTTTGTGTTGCTGTGGTTCATTACCTGTTGCTGCTAAACCAACATTAGCTATTTTAGCGGCGCCCGCCAGTTTAGGTTTAGCTGGGTACTTAAACTTAGTGACTCAACCCGATTATCATTTGTTAGCCGTGCTTTTGGTGTTGGCAATATTGATGACCGGCTTTTTGTACTTAGCCTTCTTTCGTTTACTGCAACTACCTTTCAGCCCCGGTTACGCTGCTTTTACCTTCCCTACGGTAATCGGTGCCACTGCGTTGTTTAAATTAGCAGGCTACATCGAACAGCAGGGCCATAATCCTGCATGGGTTGAGGTGTTACAGCACTTGGCTAAATTAGAGCTGGTGGTTGCCACTGTGGTGGTCAGTTATGTCGCATTGCATTATCTGGTTGACCAAGTGCAAAGCCAACGCGGTTTTCAGGTGAAATGTTAATTAGCCCGAGTTATGGATAAGCAACACAGTCTGTTTTTCCTGCAAAGACGCGGTGAATAGACCCAAACAAGACCCTGTAAATAATTATCAACCAGAAGTTCTTAAGCTTGTTTGGGTATATATCCCTATATGCTTTGCGTTTTCATCCCTTAAACGAAATGTTGCTGCAAATATATACTTTATCCGCTGGTCATAAGCTTAAACAAAACTGAGGTTAATTAGCCATTAACACTCTGCTTTAAATGCTCGACAAAGCGTTGAAATAGTACGCTTTGTCTCTTGTTCTCTTGGAATACTAAATACAGTGGTCGGTATAACGGCTTGGCTAAATCGAGTGCCACTACCTTGCCGCTTTGCAGGGCATCGGTGGCGGTTAATTCGGAGATACAAGACAGCCCTAAATTACTCGACACGCAGTTAATAATGCCCATGGCTTCATTAAGCTCAAGGGCGAGGTGCCACTGGTTTAAATGTGGGGCAACTTCACGATTAAATAGGGCGCGACTGCCTGAGCCATCTTCTCTTAATACCCAATTTTGCTGATCGAACGCGTGCAGTGGCAGTTGTTTCTGTTGTGCTAAAGGGTGGTTGGGAGGCGCAATAATACACATGCTGTCTTGATGCCAAGGGATCAACACTTGGCCGGGTAAACAGACATTAGCTTCAATTAAGCCTAAATCGAGCTCGTAGCGGGCCACTAACTGGCACACATCACGGCTGTTCATAATTTGCAGGCTTTGTCTTTGATGGCCAGTCAGTTGACGAAATTGTGCTAACAACGCCGGCATCAGTTGATTACCAATGGTTTTACTGCAACCTATGTGCAACTCACCACTGAGCTGGTTGCCATCAAACAAGCTGCTAATTTCGTCACTGCGCGATAGTAACTCATGGGCTAAAGGCAGTAATAGCTCTCCTTGGCTGTTGAGTTTGAGACGGTTAGGCAAACGCTCAAATAGGCTTTGATTAAGCTGATGCTCTAGCTCTTTGATGGCCATGCTCACGGCTGGCTTAGTCAGTGAGAGGGCCAGTGCAGCCTGGCCGATATTGGCGCTTTTTGCCAAGGTGGTGAAGATGCGCAATTGCTTCAGCGTGATATTCATTAAATGCCTTCTCGTTAGTGCAATCTTTATACCCAAGTTACCTCAAGATGCTTGTTTAGCGAGAATTTGTAGGCTGTTAGGCGCGACGCTGATTTGAGACATAGTTATTCTACGTTGAAAATCAGCAACAAAGCATAACAGCCTACAAAACTCGCCCTTTGGGAGCGGCTCTGAATCCTGCATCTTGAGGTATCTTGGGTATATCATGGACAATGTTAACCGATGAGTGTTCACTAAGACTAATTTTACAAAGAGCGAGGTCTTGGAAGAAGTGTGTAACTTTTACCTAGTTCACTTTTATTTTGTAATATGTACCTATCGAGTAGTATTTTGATACCGGCTGAGAATGTTAAATATCTTTAACATTCATATTGTTATAGTTTTTTATGTTTAGGCATAAAACTTGAAGACCATACAGGTAACCGCGTATCGCTAACTATCAGGAGAGTCACTGCAATGAAAATGACCAAGTACTACGTGCTACTACTATTAATAGCAGCTTGCTTTGTTTGGTTTAGTTTTGGTCATTGGTATCTATTGATACCCAGCTTGTGGCTTTTTACTGCTCTTGCGAGTGTGACCTTTGCTTACACTATGAATTATCCGGCTTTATTTCGGAAGTCGGTGACAGGTCAAATTCCTTGGTGGGTTAAGCTAATTTTACTGCCTTACTTGGTTGGCGCTCAGTTGTATAACTCTTTTATGCGCTTGTACGACTCAGTGCCCGCCATACAACAAATTACACCAAACTTATATTTGGCTGCTCGGCTTTTCCCCAGCGATATTGAAACACTTAAAGCTGAAGGTGTTACCGCCATTCTAGATGTCACCTCTGAGTTTGATGGCTTTAATTGGTCGGCAGAGCAAGAAGGGCTTTATTATTTGAATATTCCTATTTTGGATCACTTTTCACCAACTGAGGCACAGCTGCAACACGCTATCCGCTGGATTGGTGCACAACATAAGTTAAAGCAAAAGGTGGTTGTGCATTGCGCCTTAGGTAGGGGCCGTTCGTTTTATATGACCTGTGCGTATTTGTTGATGTCTGAGCCAGATTTAACGGTCAGAGAAGCCATTGAAAAAATCCAAGCAGTTAGAACCACGGCTAGATTGAATGCGAAACAAATGAAGTCATTGCTAACCCTAAGTAAAGACATGGCAGAGCGAATAAATCCCCAGCTTCATTTGATTGTTAACCCCGTTTCAGGTTCAGGTAAGTGGCAACAGTATGCGAATCAAATTGTGGGCCAGTTAACGCAGCAATATGAACTGAATTTTTATTTTACTGAGCCTGACGTCAATGTTACTGATGCGGTGAAATCCATGCTGCAACAAGATCAAGCCATGACTTTTGTTGCCTGTGGTGGCGACGGTACGGTGGCTGAAGTGGCAACCGCAGTGAAAAATAGCCCACATCGTTTAGCTATTTTACCTTTTGGCACGGCGAATGCGTTGGCTCACGTGCTGTTTGGTGTTGGCACTAAAATTGATCCCATTACTCAAGCCTGCCAAGCATTGTTTAAAAATGAAGAAAAGCAAATGGATACCATGCTTTGTAACCAGAAAATTGTACTGTTAGTGATCGCCGTTGGTTTTGCAGAGCAAATGATCGATCAGGCCGATCGTACGCAAAAAAATCAGTTTGGCCAGCTTGCTTATATACAAGGCTTTATCAACGCGGTCATAGATAATAAAGCGCAAGACTTAAAGGTGCGAATAGATGAGGGTGAGCAGCAAGATTTTTCTTGTTGTAGTTTAGCGATTGCTAATGCTGCCCCGAGTACCACAGTGTTAGCGCAGGGTGGTGGTGAGCCTGATTGGCAAGATGGTTTGTTGGATATTACACAAATTGAGCATGATCCAAGTGTCACGCACCGAGTTTTAAGCTTGGTAGAGCTAATTAATAACTCTTTAAACAATGCGTTAAATGGTGAAGCGTCTCCTAACTATCGTGTTGCTCATTGCCAAGCGAAGAAGGTTCAGTTGTTTAGTGAGGCTGGCTTTCAATACAGTATTGACGGTGAAATAGCCCAGGCAACACAGTTGGATATCGAAGTGTTGCCTGCCAGCTTGCGCGTTATATGCTAGGGGCAATGATCTTTGGTGATGATTTTTATAACAAATGCTGTCCGAAGGGGTCGGCCAAAGCCCTTCTGGCGTAAACATTTTCTTTTTGTTGAGTAGTATTTGTTTAGGATGCCTAAGCGGTACACTACTCGTCACGATAGACACGCTTTTATCTCGAGCAGAATTAAACCATGAAAGCTCAGTAGACTCTAACAATAGTTAATATAAATCAGTCAATTAATAGGGTAGAGTAGTATAGATACTGGTTGAAAGGATTAAAAAAGTGAAGACAGTTTTACTCGTTGATGACGATCTTGAATTTACTGAGTTAGCTTGTCGTATTATTGAATATCTTGATTGCGATGTTTATTCTGCCGCCACTTTGGCAGAAGCAAAGCAGTGGCTGAATAGCCAGTTATTCGATCATATTTTACTCGACTTTATGTTGCCTGATGGCAGTGGCTTGCATTTAATTGATTTCGTAAAAGCGAATAAAATTAAGTCAACTATTACTATGATCACTGGTCATCCGGCGGTTAAAACAGCCATTTCAGCGATGTGCCATGATGATATTGGTCATTTAACTAAACCTATTGAGGCGGAAGACCTTAAAGCAATTTTTTATCCTCGCTCGGCTCGAGCTAAAGCGAACAAAGAACAACCCGATGCTGTGCTTTACTTTGACTGCTTACTTGGCGAATCAGCACCAATGAAAGAGATGTACACCATGATTGAGCGGGTGGCAAAAACCAATGCCAATGTCATGTTGCTGGGTGAAAGTGGTGTCGGTAAAGAAATGGTGGCACAAGCAATACATAATGCCAGTGAATATACTGGAGAGCGTGTTTCTGTTAACTGTGGAGCGATCCCGAAAGACTTGATTGGCAGTGAGTTATTTGGTCACGAAAAAGGGGCGTTTACTGGTGCAAGTGGACAAAAACAGGGGGTTTTTGAATTAGCTCAAGGTGGTACCTTGTTTTTGGATGAGCTAACTGAAATGCCTATTGATATGCAACCAAATTTATTGCGTGTGTTAGAAACACAAACGGTTACTCGAGTGGGTGGTAATAAGAGCATCCCTATTAATTGTCGTGTCGTTTCAGCAACGAATCGCACTGTAGAAGATATTGCAATGAACAATGTGCTACGCGAAGATGTGTATTTTCGCTTAGCCGTTTTTCCTATCACGATTCCTCCCTTACGGGCTCGTAAAGAAGATATTCCTTTGCTTGCACATTATTTTTTAGGGTTATTAAACAAAGAACATAGTAGTCAACTTCGCCTGCGAGATGAAGATATGGCAAAGCTTTTAGAGCATCATTGGCCAGGTAATATTCGCGAGTTAAAGCACACCATTCATCGCGCCTTTATTATGGCTGATATGCAAGCGGGCAATCTGGTTTTTCCGACTACTTTTGAGTCTCCTTTCTCTCTTGCGCGAGACTCACTTACGGGGAAAGGAGGCGCGAACGCAGTCAACGTTTCGGCTGATTCCGAGCCTGCTAACTTACAATATGTCGCACCTAGCGCACCGATAACAGCCGTGGAAACTTCAATTACCGTTGGCCAAACGATTGATGAACTTGAAAAAGAATTGATCTATAAGACGTTGGCTTCAGTAGAAGGTAACAAAACTAATGCTGCTAAAATGCTGGGTATTAGCACCAAAACATTATACAACCGCCTGAATGCTTATGAAGAGTCTTCCGCACCTTAAAATCAACCCAAAGGAGTGATGGGAAATGCAGCAGCCAGAAGAGTTAGAAACCGTCATCCATGATGCGCGTAAACCCCTTAATCATATTTCAATGCACGCAGAGTTAATTAAGCTGATGGCCGATCAATCAGCGAGTGAAACAGATTTAAAACAAGCCGCAGACCAGATCATTAAAGCCGCTAAAGAATGCAGCGCTATCCTGCAAACTCTCGTTAAATAGTCACAGGGAATTAAAAATTGATGCAGCTATCAAGCCTTTACAATCGGTTAAATACCACTAGTTTGGCGTGGTTAGGTGCGGCGATCATTGTGGTAGCGATTATTGTTAATGCAGCCATTGGTCTTGATAATATTCAGGATTTGGCAAACATACAAAAGCGGTTACAAAACACCAGTAAAGTCATGTTGGTCGTCGATAGCCTGCATATTGATATTTTGAACGCTGAAACGGGTCAACGGGGATATTTATTATCAGAAAACGCCAGCCATCTTGAGCCTTTCATTAAAGCTTTGGAAAAATTTTCTGACAGCTTAAAGCAAGTAGAACAGGTTCAATCACAAAGCCACGAACAGCAGCAAAGAATTGATGCTTTCGCTCGGCTTGCAGAAGCTAAGCTGAAGTCGTTGCAGGAAAGTGTTGAACTCGCGGTAGGGTTAGGGGCAGAAGTTGCGCAGCAGGGTGAGGAAGAAGTTGATTTAACTCAAATGAATATTCGCCATTTGTATCAATCGATTATTATCCAGGAAACCAATATTCGCAATGACTTGCTTGCTCGCTTAGATGACTCTCGAGCTAAGGCAAACCGTAATATTATTTGGTTTACGTTGCTCAGCATACTGATGTCTGGTGCGGTATTGGTGCTGCTAGCAAAACATTTAAATAGTATTCGAACGGCAAAAAGCAATTTAGAGAAATACAATGCCCAGCTAGAGTCGAAGGTGCAAGAGCGCACTCACGCACTGGAAGTGTATGCCGAAGAGCTAAATCGAAGTAACCGAGAGCTAGAAGATTTTGCGTTTGTTGCTTCCCATGATCTGCAAGAGCCACTGAGAAAAATTCGTGCTTTTGGTGACCGTCTTAGCAGTAATTATGCGGATCAGCTTGGTGACAGGGGCATGGATTATTTAGCTCGTATGAACTCAGCAGCGCAGCGTATGTCTGTTTTGATCAGTGACTTATTAGAGCTTTCTCGTGTTACCACGCGAGGCAAGCCTTTCCAGTTGGTTGATCTCAATGACTTGTTAATGCGAGTGCTCGATGACTTAGAAATTGCAATCCAAGACAGTGGGGCCCAAATTACGGTCGCTTCACTGCCCTGCATTCAAGCTGATGCCAGCCAGTTGAGTCAGTTATTTTCAAACTTAATTTCTAATGCGATTAAATTTCGCGAACCAGAGCAAACACCCAATATCATCATCGGAGCTAATAGTATTAGCCCTCCTGTACAGGCGAACATATCGAATGATAAACCTTGGCTTGAACTCACTATAGCTGATAATGGCATTGGTTTTTCAGAGCAATACAGTGAAAAAATATTTACTCCATTTCAACGCCTGCACAGTCGCAGTGAATATGCCGGAACAGGCATAGGCTTAGCCGTTTGTCGGCGGATCATCGAGCGCCATAGTGGCCAAATTTCTGCATCCAGCACACCAGGTGTCGGTGCTACTTTTACTATATTACTGCCCATAGATGCAGACCTTTTTACAGTTGAGGACGGAAAAGTTGAATTACTTAAAACCCCAAGCAATTAGTATTCTAATGGCAGATGATGATGAAGATGATCGCATGCTGACTCAAGACGCTCTTGATGAAAGCAGAGTGTTAAACACGATTAATTTTGTTAATGACGGCGTAGAACTGATTGAGTACTTACGCAATGAAGGGCGTTATCAAGACCGTGAGCTTTATCCTCGCCCGAGTTTGATCTTACTTGATTTAAATATGCCGAGAATGGATGGTCGTGAAGCCCTTAAAGTCATTAAAGCAGATGCGGATTTACGTTCAATTCCTGTGGTGATATTAACCACTTCCAAAGAGGAAGAAGACAAGCTTCGTGGTTATGATCTAGGTGCGGCCTCTTATATTGCTAAGCCCGTTAATTTTGAAGGGTTGGTTGAGCTAATGAAACATTTAGGCAAATATTGGATTGAGATCGTTGAGCTGCCTTAAAAAGTGAACTACGCCAACGTTACATTTATTTTTTATGCCGAGGCAGGTTAATGGATAATCGCATTGTTAAGTTACTACTGGTTGAAGATGATGAAGATGACTACATTCTTGCCATGGATTATTTGCAAGAAATACCAGATTTTACATTTGAAATTAAATGGTTAAGTGACTATCAATCGATTGTTGAGATATTGCAACAAGAGTCGTTCGACTTATGTTTACTTGACTACCAATTGGGCGCTCATACTGGACTTTCAGTACTAGAAGCAGCTAAAGCAATGGGCTGTGACACGCCTTTTATCATGCTAACGGGGCAGGTTGACGAAGTGCTTGATGCCAAAGCGTTAGCGTTGGGGGCTGAAGATTTTCTGGTAAAATCGGAAATTAATAGTGTGCGTTTTATCCGTGCCATTCGTTACGCTCTTGCGCGCAAAGAGTTGGAAAATGAAAGGTTAGAGCGCTTGAGAATTGAGTCAGACAGCCGTGCTAAAGATCGGTTTTTAGCGCACTTAAGCCATGAATTGCGGACGCCATTAACTTCTATTATTGGTTACACCGACTTACTGCTCAGTCGAGCCGAGCTCGATGCGATTAAGCCAGAGTTATCAATTATTAATAGTAATAGTCAGCACTTATTAGCGCTGCTTAATGAGGTGCTCGATCTATCCAAAATCAGAGAAAATAGCTTATCTTTGAATAAAGATACCTTTTTGCTATCGCCTTTTTTAGCAGATTTACAAAGTTTATTTAATATGGCTGCGGCTAGAAAAGGTCTTAGCTTTAAGATTAACAGCAAGGAGCGACTGCCCGAATCAATTTTTTCTGACTCAACTCGACTCAAGCAAGTGTTGATTAACACCATATACAATGCGATAAAATTTACCGAGTCTGGTCAGGTCTCCGTCGATTTAAGGTATCAGCAGCAAGCCGAAAAGGGGTTGTTATTTTTTTCAGTGGTGGACACTGGGATCGGTATACCAAAGGATAAGTTAAAGCGAATTTTTAAACCTTTCGAACAAGTGCAGGAGGTGACGACCCGCACGGAAGAGGGCGCTGGTTTGGGCTTGGCCATCAGCGCTTCGTTAATCGAGTTACTAGGTGGGGAGCTAAAAGTAGAATCAGTTTTAGGTGTTGGTAGTACTTTCACCTTCTCTATTGATACGGGCTTAAAGCGACCTAACTTAGTACCACTTATTCTTGCTCCACCGTTAGTGGGACAAGAGAAAGAAGCATCACGGCCAATGAAACTTAATGGCCAAGTGCTGGTTGTTGAAGATGTTCCAGAAATACGCACTTTACTTTGTAATATTATTTCAGCTACCGGCGTGACGGTTACCAGTGTGGCAGACGGTCAGCAAGGTTTGGCTCTGTTAACAGGTAAGCAGCATCATTTTGATTTGGTTTTCATGGACCTTCACATGCCTGTGATGGGTGGACGAGATGTTGTAGTCGCAGCAAGAAATCAAGGGCTTGAGCTGCCAATTGTGGCGTTAACAGCCGCCGCACTAAAAGGCAGTGAAGAGACTTTACAAGCACTTGGATTTAATCGCGTGTTGACTAAGCCGATAGACACCGCACAATTACAAGCTTGCTTAGCGCATTTTTTACATCCGCAAGCCAGTGTCAGCTCGTTAGCGAGCAATAATGAACAACCCGGTAAGTCAGGCAAAAAAATACTATTAGTAGAAGATGATGATGATGCTCGTGAGTTGATGTGCATGCTGCTTAAGTCATTGGGAGCCGAAGTTTATTGTGCGGCCAGTATTCAATCTTGTTTAGCCTTTTATAGCCAGGTTGATGCCCTTGATTTAGTGATCCTTGACTTAATGTTGCCTGATGGCTCAGGGTTGGATGCCGCCACGCAAATTAGGGCACAAAACTCGGAACAAAATTTGGCTATTATCAGTGGTTATGAACCAGAGCCAGAACAGTTAGTGTCGCTGGGGATAGCGCATGTATTGTTAAAGCCTGTTTCATTGTCGGATTTGAGCGCATTGTTAACTTAATTTAACCGCTTTCGATATCATTTAGCCTCAGCCTGTGTCTGGCTATCTTAGCCAGATAAAGTATGTTTTACAGCAACATGTCTTTGTCTGGGAATGAAAGCATAAAGCGAATAGCAGCACATACATTGCGCTTTTGCAGGAAAGCACACCGTTCATTAACCCAAGATCCGGGTTATCTCGGTTTTATAAAACTGTCTGCTAATCGTTTAAGCATTACTAATTTTCTTAATGTTGAAAACTTACCGTGGCGCAACATGATTATTGATGTAATTGCTGCCCCGGTAACGAAGATGGGTGAACTCGCTAGGCTTTTACAGTGGGCGCTCAAGATTTTCTGGTGTAAATGGCTATCGAACACACAGGCTTGATATTTGGCTTTTTTTACCATGACATCTTGATTTACGGATTGATATATAAAATCGGCAAGGCGTGTCATAAAAATCCTATTTTATCTGACTAAAAAATCCATCTATAAACTCATCGTAAGTGATATCAAACAACCAACTTGCGGTGGATAATAGATAATAAATAGCGATCAAGTTAGCGACTAACACAAGGCCAGAAGCCGCAAATACATTTAACCCTAGGCTGATGAGCGAGAAAGCAATCAGTACTTGCAAGCCAACCCATACGGCACAAGTTAAAAATACGGCAGTGGCGATCAGGGTGATGATAGCAATCAGCATTTTTAAGTTAGCCTTTGCTTTGGCTTTTATTAACGCAAATACAGCGTTAAGTAAGCATGCGTAACTATCTATTAAGCGGCTACCTAACGCAGGGAGCGCGTTTAGCTGCGCCCCCAGCTCTGCTGAGCCTTGAGTTTTATACCCCGAACTCTGTGACTCTTGCATCTTACTTATTCCTTAATAGCATGGTTAACAATGCGCCAGCAGTGAAGGCGATACCTACTGTTTTCACTGGGTTTTCACAAGCGTATTTTTTAACTGGTGAATTATTCCATTTTTGTTGTAGCAGGCGTGTTTGCGCTTTCATTGCTGCACTGGATTGGCCACTTTTTGCTCTTAAACTCTCCTCTGTTGAGGCCGCTGAACCATGCAGCGAGTCGACAGTGCTGTGTAGTGATGCCGCGACTTGGTCTGCCACTGGGTGAGCCGGCGCCTGATTATTGGCTTGTTGTGATTCAGTTTTTGCGTTATTTGTATTCTTGGTAGGCATAGTGTCTCCTCAATAATAAAAAAGTATTCACTTCTGGAAAATTTTTGAGTTAGCGGAAATGACGCTCATAATGAGCGTCATGAGTTTGATTCTAAGAGCTTTTTACTATATCTAAGTTGGCCGTTACGTCTTTCACATCTTCTGCATTTTTAGCAATACTAATGGCTAAATCTTTTTCTGCTTGTGAATCCACTTCACCAGTTAATGTGACGATGTTATTTTTAACGTCCACATCAATATCGGTACCACTGATATCAGTATCAAACAGTAGGCGAGTTTTGATGACCGTAGCAATTTTGACATCAGTAAAGCTTGATTCAGCCATACCTCTTTGTTTTTCTAGCTCCTTACGGTCGATGCCTTCCACCACTGTAATCTGGTTATCGACTTCTTTTACGCCATCAATGCCAAGTACTAGTTCTCGGGCAAGTTTTTTATCAACGTTATGGTCCACTTGACCTGTCAGTATCACTACACCATTTTTTACATCAGTATTGATATCGAAAGAGTTAACATTTGGATTAAATAAAAGTGTCGCTTCAGCTTTGCCATCAATCCAGGCGTCGTTTGCTTCTTTTTCCCAAACGTTGTTTGCTTGTGCAGTTGAAACAGAAAGTGCAGATACCATAGCTAATGAAATAAGAGTGCGTTTCATAATATTTCTCCATTTTAAGTTTAACGATTAAGTTGATGTCACAGCTAAGGTATTGCAGAACACGTGCCAATTATTATTTTCCTTTAAAATCAGTCTTTTATTGTTTTTTGTTTGTTGTGGCAAATATATTTTTGTAAGGTTTACAGGTTGTGCTGTAACTTTTTCAAGTAATAAATACCGGATTTACCTCATTGCTACACGGCGAGTAATAAGAATGGGCTTAATCTCTTGTATTGAATGTACTATGTGATGAAACCTGGTATTAATTAGGGGGATGATTTTTTTTATGTTTTTGTTTAATAAGTAAAAATATTTTTTGAAGAGGGTGTTGGTCTTCTCTTTGCATTACCTGAAGCCTATGCAATCCAACTATTAGGACCCCGTATTCATGAAAACCTTTCTTATCAAAAATCATCTGGCTGATCTAACCACCTCCACTCCCTCCGCGCCGACATTAGAACAACCCTGGCAGTTTTCTATGCAGGGAGTAAATGCTCAAGTTGTTGAGTTTTTACATGCTGCAGGAGAAATGCTACCTGCTTTATTACTTGGCGTTGTGGCAATAATAAGCAGTTATTTTTTGGCTAAGCCACTTTCTTACCTATTACTTAAACCCTTGGGCTATATCAGTGAGAGCCGTTTGTTATATGTTGTCACTCGGCGATTCATTAGCATCTTAATTATATTGTTTGGCGTATATTTATTTCTAAAGTTAGCTGGCCTAACACAATATGCTGTTGCGGTGATGAGTGGTACTGGACTGCTAGGGTTAATCTTAGGCTTCGCGTTCAAAGATATTGCCGAAAACTTTATATCGAGTCTGTTACTGAGTGTGCAACGGCCATTTAAGATTGATGACGTAATTGAAGTGGATGGCCGCCTTGGAGTAGTAAAAAAAGTAACGGCGCGAGCGACAACATTAGTTGATTTTGATGGCAATCATATTCAAATACCTAATGCTACTGTCTATAAGAATGTGATTAAAAATCTAACCGCTAATCCAAAGATGCGCGGGCATTTTATGTTAGGTATTGGGTACGATAATGATATTCGCCGCGCACAAAGCCTTGCCGTTAGTATTATAAAAAATCAGCCTGCAGTATTAAGCGATCCCGCCCCACAAGTGTTGGTTGATAATCTAGGCTCAGCAACGCTCAACTTCAGCATCTATTTTTGGGTGAATAGTGAACAGCATAGTGCGATGAAGGTTTCCTCACACTTAATGCGGGAATTGGTTAGTGGATTTATACATCATGAGATCAGTATGCCTGATGATGCACGCGAGCGAGTGCTACTAAACAGCCAGGGCAGGGATATCTTCTCTATGGAAACCAGTGCCCAACCTCCAGCACCTAATGCAAAAAATAGATTGCATCATCCGAAGCCATCAGTCATAGAGCAGCGCGAGCAAAGTAATGTGGATGATACTAGCAGTGACGCAAATGAAATTCGTGAACAGGCCGATGAATCACGAGATCCAGAACAGGGTAATAACATTATTTAGCTTTAGATATGGCCATGGCATGGTTGAGCAGTGCTACTTCGCTCTGGTTTGTACCTAATGAACCGCTTTGCGGTTCTTTGCTAATTTATTAGGCGAATAGCTTCACCTGGGGAGTAAGGTCACCATTTGGTCTAAGGTGATGCAACTTTATAGATATGCTTTCTTTGCTCCCCTCTAGGAAGAAATGTTTACAAATTATTCATAAGTGATGGTGAGTACTAATTACATTGGGCATGTAACTGTTACAGAGTGGAAGGTTTTACGTGGTAGTTATTATTTTCTAAGTGGTTGTTTATTAATTATTTTTCTAGTTGGCATGTCTTCTGCATTAGTTCAGGTGTAATTAACTGATTACATTTAATTTAAACCATAAATAAGTGAACAGGAGATAGAGTATGTCTAATTCAAATTATGAGATGGGCCCAATTAAAGAATTGGTAAAAGTGTTGAATGGTGGCATTGAATTTTACAGTGCAGCAAAAGAAAAAACCTCAAATGGTAACCTTGTTCGTGTTTTTGAACGCAATATTCAAGAAAAAGCCCTGGCCATTTCTGACTTACAAACATTCATTTTAATTGACGATGGTCAAGTCGAGACCGATTCAGCCCTGTCCGTTGAGCTGCGAGAAGCCTATACCAAGATCATTGCACTGGTTAGCTCTGACTCTGATCATACTTATATTTCACAGTTAGAAGAAATTGAAGATAAAGTACTAGAAAAGGTAGATGCGGCATTGCAAGAGATGCTACCTGCAGACTGTAAAAGTAAGTTATTGCAAATCCAAGTACGAATGCAAAATTGTCATGATGAAATGAAGCAGTTGCAATTAATGACAGCTTAACTTTTTTAACTAATTTTGAGCTGATTTCTTAACTAAGTTTGAGGAGGTAACATGTTACATTGGGCATTGACTTTTCTAATTCTTGCATTGATTGCCGGTGTATTGGGGTTTGGCGGCATAGCTGGTGCGGCAGCTGGAATAGCTAAAATATTGTTTTTCGTTTTTATCGTATTTTTAGTTTTGTCTTTTATCGTTCCTATGTTCAAAAGACCCCGAAGTTAAATGGAGAAACACATGAATACAATTATTAATCTTGCAAAAGTTTTTGGTGTTGTCGCTATCTTATCTTTAGTTGGTTGTTCGGAAGGTCCGGCAGAAGAAGCGGGTGAGAAAATAGACGAAGTTGTTACTGATAGTAGAAATGCACTTGAAGATGCTTGTGAGGATATTAAACAAGCTGCTGATGCTCAAGAAAGTGACTGCTAAGGTTGCATCTGCCAGACTCTTTAAGTCCATTGTTGACTCACAACCTGCAATTTTAAAATACAAAGCCCCTTGTGCCAATAACTCGTACGGGGGCTTGTTACCTTGATTGCTTCAATTCGTAAATAACATCAATTTTTTGCCCTTTCTTAGTATTTTCTTGCCTAGGTGTGAAGTTTACAAAGTTTTAAGTCTTCTCTGTTGTTGCTTTATGGTGCAATATAAAACTGAAATTTAGTCATACAAGGATGTGATGATGACAACCAGAGAAAAAACCGAATTTATTAAATTGATTGAAGGTCTAGAGCAAGGCAGTACGGATCAAAATACCCTTTGGCCGGTCTTCTTAAATACGGCATTTTATATTCCATTAAATGCTATTAAAACGGCACAAGGCGAGAGCCATACGCCTGCTTACGCGCCATCTCATGTTAATGAAGGCGTTAAGTCGTTAGTTATCTCGCAATTCGCGGCTGATGTAGCAGAGCTAAGCCAACATATTAGTAAGGTTCAAGGCGGCGATTTACTGCAAACATTGCCACCCAAAACCGAGTTAATTATTCCGATTGGTGATAATGCTTTTAACATCTCCGCTGAGACGGTGTCTTGGTTGCGAGAGAACGCTCGTCCGGCTTAATTGATATCAAGTAACACCACTGCTTAGTCGGTGTTACTTCTCCTGTGCAAGTAGTTAATAAGTTAAAGCCTGCTGTGAAGGCTGCCCAGAGTAGCGAAACGCGATTGCTTTGAGTTTATCTAACTCCTGCTGACTAGTTTTTTTGGTTACCAAGGCAAAATCACCTGAATAGACTTGTGGTACCATTGCCGATTTTCCCGCTATATCCAATTTAATTGCTTCGGCCATGGCTACGCCATTGTCATCATTCATCCGCATAATAGTGACGTCTAATTTACCTTGTTGCAGCGCGGCGAGTTCTTGTTCTCCTCCGCCCCAACCATTCACCATGACTTTATCTGCCAGCCCTTTTTCCCTGATGGCATCTAGCACCCCTAGGGCTAAATCTGTCGCGCAGGCGTAAATAAATTTAACCTGAGGATTCTGTGTGAGAATGTTTATTGCACTGCGGTAGGCCGACTGTCTTGATGCTTGAGTGTAGTAGCTTTGCACCATTCTTAGGGATGAAGTTTGCGTTATATCATCAATAAAGCTTTGCCCACGTGTCTCACTGATGACGCCGGGAGACCAAAGCACCACGCCATAATCACCTTGGCTCTGAGTTTTCTCTTTAAAGTATTGGCTTAGGGTTTGACTGCCTCTGGCATGATCAAAGCCCACATACAAAAATGGTGGCGTATCTTGCCATTGCAACACAGGTGTGGTGATATTTTGCAGAATAAGTTTACTCATACCAATTTTCAGAATGCGACTGATGAGCTCACTGTGCTTCACGGTATCTAAGGTAAAAATGATGTAGTCGGCGCGATAGCGAGCGGCTTTATTAATCAGTCGCTCTTGTTGCTCTTGCGCCATATTTGGGCGGGTGTAGTGGGTTTTTATCTCATATTGAATATTAAGCTCATTGAGACGAGCTGTGAAAGAAGCAATGCTACGACGCCAATAATCTGAAATTTGTTTACCAGGGTAAATAACAAATATGCGTAGAGGTCGAGGTTGTATTATCTGACTTTTTTGACTGGGAGAGCTAACAATAGAGGCAAACTTTTGGCTGATAAAACGCTGCTCTGGGTGCTGCTCTAAGTAAGTAGAAAGTGGGGTGAAAGTGATAGGGCTGGCAAGGAGAATGGGGCTATAGATTAGAAAAAATGAACACAGAATATTTGTTACTAATGTTCGCCACGCAAGCTTAGTTAAAATATACATCATTCCCTTCGTCAAAAAAGTTAATCAATAACATTAAGATACATTATTCTTTACTTTATTTTGACAACTTAAAGCTTAAATAAGTGAGATCTGTTCAGCACTTTACTTGATTAAGTCAACGGCTGTTGACCTAATCCAAGCTTAAGTATTTAGTATGGTTTAAATGTTTGCGGCTTTTGACTCGTTAGATGCTTGATCTTGTTCGGCTAACTTTTTGGCTCGAAGTTCTGCGATAGCACGATCTTGATTTAATTTTCGACGGCGGTTGAGTAAGGCTAGTTGTGCCGCAAAAGTACCAATAAGTGCGCCCACTAAAATATCTTCCGGTCGTTGCAAACCCATTAGTAAGCGGCTGAACATAGCCACAGCCGCCCAGCCTAAAATAATGAAACCAGTGAGGGTTTGTTGGCGTGAAAAGAACAAGGTGGCAAAGTAGAGTGCGATTGTCATGCTAGCAATAGCATGTGCAGAAGGCATCGCATAGCTGGTCTCCATGACCCATTCAGATTTAACGTATTCAGGCACACCATGGGCTTGGGCTAATGCATTTGACATTAGGGCGTGTTTTTCTGCCATTGGCTGTTGGTAGTACTCAGCAGATAATAAGCCAGCATTAACTAAATTGACCACATTCGGTCTCGGTTGCTCGGCAATAAATTGCAATCCCCAGCCGAGTAACAAGGCAATGGTGAGTAGTGGAAAAGCACAATAAAACACCCGCCAACATTCCTTTGCGGTGCTGGCATAGTGAATTGATAAAAAAATGAGAGGAATAAAAATTCCTTGTGTAGATCCTAAAAAGCTTAAAGAAATTAATGTATTACCAATAAGTTCTTGTTGGGGAATAAAATCAAACCAAGAAAATTGAAATAGATGGCTCAGCAAAGAGAGGCTAAGCAAACTAAAACTAAATAGAACAGAAAAGCGCATGGTATTTCCAACTTCGGGTGTGATTTTACAAAAGAGAGGTAGTGTAAACGGGGTTGCGTTGAGACTCAAACCAGAATAATAACATAATCAGCAGGCGGCTAGTGCTGTGGTGAGCCTAACTGCAAGGAGAAGCAAAATGACATATTGTAAATTCCATATGGGTCAGCTGGTCGATCATCAAGTACATGGGTATCGTGGCGTGATTTATGGTGTTGATGCCACTTTTAATTTAGCTGAACAGCAATATCAACATTTAATTAGCGCGCAGGTAGAAATGCTACAACCTTGGTATTTGGTCATGGTTGATGGTTCTAATAAGCTGGCTTATATTGCCGAGTCCAACCTGTTAGTTAGCACCGATCATGAACATATAGAGCATCCTATGCTAGCGCTTATTTTTACTCATTTTAACGGTGAGCGTTATTTTCTAAATGAATCTATCCATTAGGGTTATCTAACCCCCTCTGGGTAGTGGCTAGGATGTAAATTGCTGTTTTGTTAGCCACTTCCCTGTTTCTTTCCGCATTTTGTTGTACCCTATCCGGCTCAAATTAGCATGGGGCGTGTCACCTTACTGTTAATGTACACATTATAAGAAGAGGAGCCTAAGGTCGACAGACCCTAGCGCTATCCACAGGGATATATTAAATGGACGATAAAATTACAAAAGATCCCGCCTTTTTGGACCTGTTAGGGCAAGGGCAACCGTTACAAGCACAAAAGTATTTGGTCGACACTTATCAATTGGGGGTCGTTGATGCTTCACTTCGCGTTCGCGCGATGCAATCTATCAGCCATACCACACTGAAAGGCCGATTTTACCGCGCATGTTTGCGCATTGGGCAAATTATGGGACTCGCTTTATTTGCGCTTTCTATTTACTGTTTCTTGCATTTAGGTGAAGTAAACAAGGTAACTGAGAACATTCAAGCCTGGCCTCGAGTCACCGCCGAACAGTGGCAACGCCAAGGTGATCAAATTGTGTACCTTTACCAAGTAGCGAGTGAAGAGTACCAAACCGAGCAGGCGCGTCGTCCAGCATTAAATGTTGCGACGGGGTTGGCTGAAATGGCAGGACAACCTTTGGTATTGGCTTATCAGGCGGACCAACCTAGTGTGGCTTATCTTTATGCGAGCAATAATTTGTATACGAGTACTATGCTGTTGTTAATTACTGGTTTATTGTTATTAGCTATGTGTCAGTTTTTTTTGTGGCGCCATCGGTGTAAACATCGTCGCCCATAACATCCGTTGGAGTGGTGTTTAGGCAGATTACGTTAAACCGTCACGCACTGTAACTTTTTCGGTTTACAGTGCTGGTGAAAGGCCATCACATTGGCTTGGTAAGCTGGTTTATGAAGGTAGAACCCCTGAAACCAATGACAACCGTACGATTTTAATAATTCATGCTGCGCCTGCGTTTCTACCCCTTCTGCTAATGTTTCAACTGCTAGGGCTTTAGATAGCTCTACAATGGCTTTTATGAATGCTTGGCCTGAACTGGATTGGTCTAGTTGTTCGATAAAGCTATGGTCAATTTTCAGGCCGTCAACAGGTAGCTTGTGCAAGTAGCTGAGTGATGAATAGCCAGTCCCAAAATCATCTATCCACAAGGTAAAGCCTGCCGCTTTGAGTTTAGCCAGCTGTTGGCAGCAAAAATCAATGTCAGTTAATAATTGTGTTTCAGTGATTTCTAGGATGATACGGCTAGCTTTGATGTGGTATTCACTGAGGCTAAATAGCAGTAGCTCAGCCAGTTCGGGGTTGTTTAACATACATGCGGCGACGTTGATAGATATTTTAAAATCTTCTTGTTCATTAGTGAGCAGCTCTTCAAACGCCGCACAGCTTTGCTCTAGTACGTATAAGGTTAAATCTTCAATTAATACCGGGAACTGTTCTGCTATTGGAATAAATTGTGCTGGTGAAACTGGACCCAGTTTTTGGTGATTCCAGCGCACTAAGGCTTCCACACCCACCATGCTATTGTCGGGATCAAAAATGCCTTGGAAGAGTACATAGAGCTCCCCTTTATCAATGGCTAGTTGCAGGGATTTTTTCAGTGTTTCAGGTTGCCACTCATTTTGATTACCACCAGCGATAAAATGAGTATATTTGTTTTTCCCTTCATATTTGGCGGTGTGCATCGCTATTGAAGCCGCTTTTAATAAACTATCAAATTCATTTCCATCGCGTGGCCGAGACGAAATGCCAATACTCATGGTGAGTTGGTGAGCACTTTGTTTGGTATTGAGTGCTTGCTGTGACATGGCTAATAGTTCACTGGCAATTTGTGTACTGATCGCTTCACTTTGTTCATGTGCGACAACCAATAAAAATTCATCACCAGATACGCGCGCAATTAAAGCCGTTTGTTGATATTTTCTAACTAGTTGTGTGAGGCGTTTGGCAAAAGCACGTAAGGTTTCATCACCTTCTTTATAGCCCATGGTGTCATTAATACGTTTGAAACCGTCTAAGTTAATAACGGTTAAACTAGCTTGAGCACCTGTTTTTTCACCGAGTAATAATCGTGAATGATGGAAACAACCTTCACGATTATAGAGGCCAGTAAGGGGGTCATACCATGCCAATTGTGACATTTCATTGTAGCTGTCGACTAAATTGTTACGCATTTTTTGCAATGACTGCGACAACTTCCCTAACTCATCAGTGCGCTCAAGTGCCAAGGTGACATCTAAATCTCCTTCGCCAAGACGTTGCGAGCGACTGGTTAGCAATCGAATCGGGTGAATAAAATGACTGGTAATCATATAGCAGGCCGCGAGAGCGAGTAGAGTAAAGATCAAGGTGCCGCTAATAGCTTGGATTAAAAACTGCAGTGAGCTATCACTTAAACTACGCTCAAGATTATTGCGTAGTAAGCTGGTTTCTTTGGCAGTACTTATCGGGAAACCTATTACTAGCATGGTGTGACCACCATTATTGGGGCTAGGGATGGGGCTGAACAGGTTGACGATATCATTAGTCACCAGCTCTGACTGATACTGTAATTTAGGTAGGTTATGTGGCCATAAATTTTCTTGTTGCTGATAAGGCCCAATTAAGTGTCCTGTTTGATCATAGATAAATGCATAGCTTAATTGGTTTTTTTCAACAAGCTCAGCTAAATTTTGTAGGCTAGATAGTTGATTTATTTGATTGGTTTGGCTGAGCTGAGCCACGAGTAACTGGCTTGTGATTTGCCCTTGCTCGCGCACTTTGCTAACGAGTGTGTCACTTAGTTGATTTTGTGCATTGCTACTGAATTCCTCTGCAATATCTTTACTGATATTAGAGAATATATAGATAAATAAGCACAGTAAAACACCTGTTAAGCCGAGTAAGGTTAAGCTATATTTGGCTTGTAATGGCAGGTCTTTTTTTAACAACACCATGTCCTTGAATGAGGAGTAAGTTAATCTTTTATACCGAAAGATGGTTATTTCAGGGCAAACTCAATGCTTCGCTGATTACATCAGTGTATTTTGCAGGCATATTTTTTAGCTGTTTAATATTTATGTCTATATTTAGTTTCCATACAAGTTGTTAAATGTGAGCCCTCGCTGATATTAGTACTCTACTCCAAATATTTGGGCTGATAAAGTTAGCATAATGGATGTCGCGATGATGGTCGCACCCTGTTACTGGTATATACAACCTGAAATTGATGTGTATATCGAGTTGCAATCTTCTTGAACTAAAAAGGAACGCCCAGTTGTCAACTGATACGCGTAATCGAATCCTGATCGTAGATGATGAGAAGGTCAACATTAGTATCTTGGTCGAGCTGCTAAAAGACCGTTATGACACTGTGGTGGCGAAAAATGGTGAGCAAGCACTGCGACGCGTGCTAGAGCACAAACCAGATCTTATTTTATTAGATATAGTGATGCCTGGGATGAATGGCTTTCAAGTTTGTAAAGCCCTTAAAAGTAATCCTGAGACCGCTGATATTCCGGTTATCTTTATCACCGCCAAAGATTCAGAGAATGATGAAGAAGAAGGCCTGAGTGTTGGTGCTATTGATTATGTGACGAAACCATTTAGTAGCGCCATTATTCGTGCGCGAGTGCATAATCATCTGGAGTTAAAACGGCGCGGTGATTTATTAAAAGCGTTAAGCACCATCGACCCTTTAACAGAAATTGCCAATCGGCGCCGGCTAGACGAGTTTCTTACTTTCCAATGGCAGCAATTGAAGCGTAGTGGCGGCATGTTAGCGATTTTGCTGCTTGATATTGATTACTTCAAAGCCTTCAACGATCACTATGGTCACCAACAAGGGGATGAATGCTTAGTTCATGTTGCTCACACATTAAGTTCATTGCCGTTACGAAATGTTGATTTAGTAGCGCGTTATGGTGGTGAGGAATTTGTTATTGTATTGGCGCTGACCGAGCTATCCGCTATCGAAAAGGTGGCCTTAAGTGTGCAACAAGCGTTGCAAGAACATCCTGTTAAGCATGGTTATTCATTAGTTGCGCCTTATGTCACTGTTAGTATAGGGGGGGCAAGTATTTATCCAAGCCAAGGTGGCTCAGTGGCACTATTATTTAATCAAGCAGATGCTGCGTTATATCAAGCCAAGGACCAAGGGCGAAATCGTTTTGTGTTGGCCGATTTTCAGGATGAAAGGTAATTTATGATATTGAGACTGACCCGCTCCCTCGCAATGAAGATGTTGACTATTTTTATTGCGACGGCTGCTGTTGGCTTAACCCTGTTGTTTGCGATTTTAGAATATCGCCATTACGTTAATGAGCGAGAGTCTTTACACAGCCACCTCGACCAGCTGGTGTCCGTGCAGTCTGAAGCGCTTGGTTCCCATATGTGGAATTTAGATAACCAAGCCCTAGAGTTGGCGTTAAGCTATATCGCTTCTGATGAAGCTTTTGTATCTGCAGTACTCATGGATGAATTAAACAATGTGTTATTAGAAATTGGTGAGCAAGAAGTAGAGCACCAAGGTCACATCAGTATTATGAAACATATTCGTTATGAATATGGTAACGACTCCCTTGTGATGGGGGCATTACGGGTGGTGTTTCGTGATGACACCATTCGCAGCAAAAGCTACCAACGTATCAAATCAGATTTGGTGATGTTGGTGGTGTTTATCTTACTCATTGCTGGGGTTTCATTACTCAGTACCCATCGTATGCTAGGTATTCCTTTGCGGCGTTTACTTGAGTCAATTAATGGTATGTCAGTTGGCAAAGAGATTAAAACCGTTAGCTGGCAGTCGCGTGATGAACTGGGTCAAGTGATAGCGGCTTATAACCGTATGATTGTGCAGCGTGAAATAGATGAGCGACGCATTCGTGAAGGTGAAGTGCGAACCCAAGCCATTTTGAATAACGCCAGCGCGTTATTTTATTTGAAAGACGTCGACAACCGTTTTGTATTCGTTAACCGTAGTTTTGAGCGGCTATTTGGCGTTAAGAGCCAAGAAGTGATTGGAAAAACAGCGGATGAAGCATTTTCAGATGCGGCTCATCGGCTATTTTTCATTGGCGATAAAAGCATCTTAACGCAAAATCAAGGCGATGAAATGGAGGTTGAGCTGGACAATAATGGGCAGCAGCTGACCTTTTTACGTAGTCGTTTTGCACTTTTTGATGAGGTTAACACCGTAAGTGGCGTTTGCGGCACAGCATCTGATATTACTGAGCGTAAAAGTATGGAGCTGGCACTGCGGGACAATGAAGCACGTTTACGTAATGTGCTCGATCTGAGCCCTATTGGTGCGGGGATTGTTCAGCATGAAGGTGGCGGGCTCATTTATTCTAACTCGCAGCTGTATGAACTGTTAGGTGCCGACTTATCATTTCTATTAACGCCTGGACAGTATCAGTTTGGCTGGGTGGATGAAGCACAGCGCGCGGCTTGTCAGTCTGAATTTCAAGCAACGGGTCGTGTTAGACCGCGAGAAGTGCAGCTAAAGGGTCGCTCTGGACATATTTTTTGGGCAATTTTATCACTAGAGCGGTTAGTGCAATCTAATCAGCAGGGTGTATTACTTTGGTTGTATGACATCAGCGATCGTAAGGCGGCTGAACAGCAATTAGAAAAGCGCGTATTAGAGCTAGAAGAAGCCCGTCAACGTGCTGAGCAGGCTATGCTCGAATTAAATATTGCCAAGCTGGACGCTGAGCAGGCTAACCAATATAAGAGTGATTTTTTGGCTAACATGAGCCATGAAATCCGTACGCCAATGAACGCTATTATTGGTTTAAGTCACTTAGCGCTGAAAACGGGTTTAGACGAGACGCAAGAAGATTATGTTAATAAGATTCAAGCCTCTTCTCGTAACCTGCTTGGTATTATTAACGATATTCTCGACTTTTCAAAAATTGAAGCAGGCAAGCTGGAGTTAGAGTCAGTACCGTTCGAGCTGGGTGCCATTTTAGAAGAAGTTGCGGCACTGTGCAGTACCAAAGCAGAAGAAAAAGACATTGAGTTGTTAGTGCATTGTGAGCCCGATGTGCCTTCACATCTGGTTGGTGATCCACTTCGATTGGCCCAAGTGCTGACTAACTTAACCAGCAATGCGGTTAAGTTTACCGAAACGGGAGAGGTTCTGGTTAAAATAAGTGCCAAGCCAGCCAGTTCAGGAAAAGCTAGATTACTTTTTGCTGTTAAAGACACAGGTATAGGTTTAACGGAAGCTCAGGTCTCGCAATTATTTGAATCTTTTACTCAAGCGGATACTTCTACTACGCGTAAATATGGTGGCACCGGCTTAGGCCTTGCCATTAGTAAGCAGCTAGTGATGAAAATGGGTGGTGATATTTGGGTAACGAGTACGCAAGGTAAAGGTAGCACGTTCTTTTTCTATGTTGATTTGGTGGTTGGTGAAGGTGAAGTGACAAAGACGCAAGAAAGTGCCTTGAAAGACAAGCGGGTGTTGGTCGTTGATGATAATGAAAGTGCGCGTTTGATCTTTTCCGATATGCTAACCCAATTTGGTATGGAAGTGGATGTATTGGAGTCAGGTGAAGCGGCCATTGAGCATCTATTAAAAGATAACCACAGTGCCTATGACCTGATTTTGATGGACTGGAAAATGCCGGGCCTAGATGGCATTGAAACCAGCAGGCGCTTACTTAAAGCAAAATCTCAGTTTAACTTACCAACCATAGTGATGGTGACATCGTTTGGTCGTGATGATGCACTAGAGCAAGCAAAAGGAGCGGGGATTGTCGACTTAATTACTAAGCCGATTAATCAGTCAGTGTTATTTAATACCTTACACAATATTTTGCTCGGTCAGCGCACTGATAACAATAAATCTGAGCCGTTGGCAATCTCGACGCTAGAGGGGAGAGTGCTATTAGCAGAAGATAATCTAATTAATCAGCAAGTTGCAAGAGAATTAATTAAAGCGCTAGGCATTAATATTGAGATAGCTTCAAATGGGGTGGAAGCGGTAGCCATGGTTGAGCAACAAGAGTTTGACCTTATCTTTATGGATATTCAAATGCCTGAGATGGATGGCTACCAAGCGACCAAGCTGATACGAGAAAATCATCAAATTCCGATTATTGCGATGACCGCTCATGCCATGGCTGGAGATAAAGAGAAGTGTTTGAAACAAGGAATGGATGATTACCTTAGTAAGCCGATTGATCCTGATGAGCTAAAACGTGTTTTAAAAAAATGGTTACCGACACCAGCAAAAGAAAGCTCGGAGATTGCTCAAGAAGTTAATCAAGAAACGACCCAGATAACTCAAGAGCAGCCGAGTGAAATTGTTGCGAAAAAATTAATAAGTGTAACAAAAGATAGCGCCTTTCCTTGGTCTGAGTCTCCTCCTGAAGTGGAGCTTGAGACGGTAATGAAACGTTTGGCTGGGAATGCTAGCTTGCTAGTAGAGCTGTTGGCTGAATTTGTGAAAGGGCATCAAAACGACTTAGACAATATTAGGCAAGCCCTACTGTTTAATGATGCAGAGCAAGCAAAAAGTATTGTACATGGCCTTAAAGGAGCCTCGGGCAATATTGGTTTGGAACAGTTACATAAGTTGTCCGAGCAGCAAGAGTTGCAGTGGCATTCTGTTACGGCAGCGAATTTTGAACTCTTAGAGCCATTTCATCATTGCTTATCTTCGACCATAGCACAACTACAAGCTTGGCTCGCTGCTGAGCAATTGGTATCAGAGCAACTGACTTCGCACCCAAATCAAGGCGCAGACAATGAAAAGCAAAGCGCATGGCTAGAGCTACAGCAATTATTAGCCCAATCTAGTGGTGAAGCGCAGCAACGTTGGCAGCAGTTGCGCACAGGCCTTGCTAAGCAAGCGCCTGAGGTTGCAGATAAAGTTGATCACTTGATTGATGAATATGAATTTGAAGAAGCAGGACAAATATTGGCTGACTGGCTTGAGGGTTAACTTGCTGTCAGTCGCGCTGGATATCTTTCAAATGAAGCTGGCGGTGAAGATAAAGCGCTCACAACTCTGCATCGTATAGCCGTCCCTCTTTTTAGCGTTTAAAAAATAAGCCCAGCATTTGCTGGGCTTAGTTGTTTATGGGATTGAGCTTATGCTTGGCTTAATGTCAGCCCCTGCTTAAAGCACTGCTGAGCTTCGCTAATGACACCTTGTTGTTCTAGTAATAAACCTAACTGGTAGTAATCATTGGCATTGGGCGTTAGCTCTATCGCAGCTTGGTAGGCTTTAATCGCCAGTTCAATGTTGCCCGCTTTCTGTTGGCATTGTGCATAAGCGGATTCTAATGCCGCACTGGCTGGGAATTTCTTCCGGCCATGTTCCAAGCTGTTTATGAGCGCTTGATAGTCAGCTAGTTTGAGCTGATTAATCACTGCCAATACCCTGTCTGGGGCAGACTTTTTGATGCCGTTTAGTAGAATAATTTTGGCACCATCATGATCGTCAAGGGCAATCAGCTCTTCACCTATTGCAGCAATCAAGCTTGGCTCGGCTTTTAGCTTACGGGACATTTTGTTCCAATATACTTGTAAGCCATGGCTGCCTTCTTGTTGTGCCAATTGTTGAAAGATTTTGGCATAGGCGGTTAGTTCTAACTGTTCAGCATCATCATTGGCCACTAATCCGGCTTTACGTAAACTTGGCAGTACATCCAATAATTTTTGCCACTCTCCCAGCTGTTGGTATGTTTCACTGAGTAATTTTAATACTTGTTGGTGTTTCGGCTGTTTATTATGCAGTAGGCTTAACGCGGCATGGGCTTCTTCATATTGGCCTTGGCGTAAATGAAATTTGGCTTGAGTTAAGCCAATGGCAAAGTTGTTATCGCTATTTTGCTGCGCCTGTTTTAAGTAGGTGTCACGCTTGGCGTTATCACCTTGCTCTTGTGCTGCTTCCGCGGCAGCAAGATAGTTTAGCAGGGGAGTGTCACTATGCGTGGCTGAATTGGCAGTAAGGCGCTCTGCATTTTTAAAGTCGCCTTCGGCTAATGCGAGCATACCTGCGTAGGTATTTTTACGTGCTTTACGTACATTGCGACCACGTAGCCAATCATAAGATGTTTTACTGATACCCAATGTTTTAAGCAATAGCCATTCAATACCCAATAATAAAAGGTAAAATAAAACACATAGAATGATTGCTTTGGTGACGCTTGTTTCAATGGTGTAATTGCCCATTGCCACCAAAACATAACCTTTACTGCCAGACACTTCGGGGCCAAAAATGAGGCCCGCAATAATAATGGCAACAAGAATCGCCGCTTTAATCATTGCTTAACTCCTGTTTCATTGAGTTAGAAAGAGACTTCTTCACACGATGATCAATGACGTCTTCTAAGATAGGTTTCGATTTCAACTGATCTGGGTACTGAACGGTGATGGCTTTTTTGCTGAGCTCCGTAAGACTTTCTACCAAGTACTGTGTGTTTGGATTGTTTTGATCATAGTACTGGTTGATCCAACTAGCGGCCTTTTCTAGTGACTCGGTATAAATAGCTTGGTGCTCGCGATAGACAGCAAGCTGAGCTTTGACCAGTTGGTTTTTAATGTTCTCTTTTAAATACCAAGCTTGGTCAGGTGCTAATAAGGCTTCTACTTTGCCATCTCGGCGTTCAATGGTAATAAAACTGTCGGCAAATGAGCGCCATGATTTTTTTAGGTTGTCTTGCCAGTCACTGATATCTGAAGACAAAGTATTGTCGGTTTCAGTCAACACTTCTGGTAACTTGATTCCGGCAATGTTGAGCTTATCTATTTGTTGCTCCAAGCTAGTGAGCCTCAATACTAAGCCGTCTTTGTCGAGGTCAGGCAGCGCTTCTAGTTGAGAGATATCGTTAATGATGGCTTGGCGTAACGGGTTTAAACTGGGATCGGAAAGCTCGGTAATCCGTTGGTCCGTCGCCAGTAGTAGGGCAATACTGGATTTCACGTCATGCTCTAGCCATAGCTTCCGACCCGCCATACGCATTAAATATTCCGCTTCTGCTAGCATCCAGTCACTAGGGCGGCGCACGTCCATTTCTGCAATATTGCGCTGCAAGTTGCCGATGTCTTGTTCAATTAACGTTGCTTGTTTAGCTTGCGCTTGCAAGCTTTGCTCTAGGGCTTTATTGCGCTCAGAAGTGGCTTGGTTAAGCGCTTTTAGGTCGCCAATATCACGCTGCTGTTGATCGAGGGCCGACGTTATTTGTAACTGTAAGCGGTCTAAAATTTGGTTTTCAAGTTGGTCTAACTGACTTTGTTGGTTGGTTAGAGTTTGCTGATGATGCCAATATAGCCACGAGCTTAAGCCGGCACTGAGTATGATAGCTGCGATGCCTAAGTAAAGGCCGCCTTTATTTGGCTTACTGCGTTCTTGGCTGGTGGCTGGTTGAGGCGTCGCAACGGCGGCTTTTGACGGCGCCTTTTTATCGACCTGAGCCTCTACCTTGGCCTTATCTTTATTTTCAGGCGTTGACGGCGTGCTTTTGGGGTTGGTTGAATTACTGTCTTTAGCGGTCATTGACACCTGTCCTATGTTATTCAATATTATGAAGGCATTGGATCAAGGCTGATTGGCTGGCGCCTTGAGCGATCCAAACTTTGATAAACCCAGCTTCTCGGGCCAGTTTTGCGATTCTGTGGCTAATTACAATCAAGTTTAGTTTAAACAGCCAGTTACGCTCGCAATTTGGTACAACATTTATCAGGGCGGTAAGTATCTCACCGCTAGTGATAATAACACTATTTATGTGATTTTGTTGCCATTTAGTTAGAGTTTCAGCTTGATTTAAGGGTATCGGCTGACGTTGATAGGTGCTGACTTCTGTGACCTTAGCTCCTGCTTTTTGTAAGCTTGATGCGATCAGGTCGCGGCCTGCATTACCTTTGAGTATGAGTATTCTTCTCTGGTCGATGGCTTGCAATGCCGGCATGGCGATTAAGCCTTCTGAATCCGCTGACTCTGGGTAGCACGCGTTTATTTGCGCGAGTTGATGCCAACAGTCTGCGGTGTTTTTGCCGACGGCTAAGTATCTAGCCTGTCTTGGCCAATTTAGATGGTGCCGTTTTAGATAGCTATTAGCATAACGTACGGCATTGTCGCTAATCGCGATGATGAACTGAAAGTTATCTAGTTCATGTTGTGACATGGCCAATGATTCTATGTCAGGGCTGGTGCTGATTTCGAGCAAAGGCTGGCCGATAGCAAACCAACCTTGTTGCTCTAATGCATCAATTAGCGGCTGCTGGTGTCGCTGCGGCCGCGTAACTAAAATGCGTAGCGACCTCATGCGTTTTGATAAACCTCTGCGAGGATCGCTTTCGCTCCCGCGTCCAATAAGCTATTGGCCAAGGTTATGCCAAGTTGCTCTGCTTGTGCGATGGGACCGCGGGTTTCACGGTATAGCATGGCGCTACCATCTGGACTTCCCACTAATGCGCGTAAGTAAATCTCTTCGCCTTCTAGCTCAGCATAACTGCCAATAGGCACTTGGCAACCGCCTTCTAAAGTATTATTAACGGCGCGCTCTGCCAAGACTCGAATACGAGTTTCGGGATGATCTAATGATGCCAGTAAGGCAATTGTTACGTGGTCGTCACTACGACATTCTATGCCAACCGCGCCTTGGCCAACTGCGGGTAAACTTTGTTCAGGGCTAATATAGCTGGCAATGCGATCATTCATTTCAAGGCGTAGTAAGCCAGCCGCGGCCAAAATAATCGCATCGTATTCACCAGCATCCATTTTTGCTAAACGCGTGTTAACGTTACCGCGTAGGTCTTTCACCACTAGATCGGGACGGCTCGCGCGTAGTTGGCATTGACGGCGTAAGCTTGAGGTGCCAACCACTGCACCAGCAGGTAACTCTTCAATGGTTTGGAAGTGATTTGAAACAAAAGCATCGCGTGGGTCTTCGCGTTCACAGATCGTTGCTAAGCCTAATCCCGCAGGAAACTCCATCGGAACGTCTTTCATTGAATGTACGGCAATGTCCGCTTCACCTGCGAGCATGGCATTTTCCAGCTCTTTTACAAATAGCCCTTTACCACCCACCTTGGCCAACGGAGTATCTAGGATAATGTCACCCTTAGTGACAAAAGGAAGCAAAATCACTTCAAGGTCAGGGTGGATCGCTTCTAAAGCGTCTTTAACAAATTGTGCTTGCCACATTGCTAGCGGGCTTTTGCGCGTGGCGATACGTAATGTTTGTGTTGCCATGTTCATTCCATTGGTCTGAGTAGGGCTCTGAATGTTATCAAAAACCCTTAAACAACTCATTAATGCTGCGAATTTATATTTTCATCATAGTGTTGTTTTGATATGTTTCAGCGCGAAAATATTTTGCTATGAATGGTTAAAGCTGATTTTACCAGCACTGATGTTGGTTTTATGAGCAGTTGTGTTTACCTATCACTAATATACTGTTAACATGATCACACTTTTTGTGTGGTCTTAAGTTGACTCTGTAAGCGGCCTGTTTGGGCTTGGTGAGTGAGTCATACTTTTTAGAAAGGGTCATTTTTTGCAGCAGCTAGAAGCATTACAACAACGTGCAGATGAATTTAATCTTTTGCGTTTACAATATGCGCGGGATGCATTGCCGGCGCAAGGCCGTTATGTTTTTAACTTTATCCCTGTATTGCTACATTATAATAACCCACTATTACCAGGCTTCGTTAATGGCGAAGTGCCCCATGGTATTGCCGCATTTGAACCTTCTTGTGAACAACGGAACTTCGTTCAAGACTTATCCCTCACCGCTAACTGTGACGCCAATATCGATGTAAATGAAACCACTATCTTAGGTTTGTATACCATGGGTAGTACCTCATCGATTGGTCAGTGCTGTGACAGTGATTTAGATATTTGGATTTGTCATCAGCATGAATTAAGCCGTGAACGGCGTTTATTGCTTGAGAATAAGTGTTTGCTGATTACACAGTGGGCCGAAACCCGCGGTATTGAAGTTAACTTTTTCTTGGTTCCTGACAATAAATTTCGCGTCCAAAATAGCGCTCACATGAGTAAAGAGGGCTGTGGTAGTGCATCCCATCTATTGTTGCTGGATGAATTTTATCGCAGTGCTTTGTGTATTGCGGGCAAGCCTTTATTGTGGCCTATGATCCCCGCCGAGCAAGAAGGTAATTACGACGAATATGTGGCTCAGTTGGTTGGGCAGAATAAGATTAATTTAGATGACTGGCTTGATCTGGGTGGCTTTGGCCGGATCCCAGCAGAAGAGTACTTTGGCTCTAGCTTATGGCAGCTTTATAAGGGAATTGATAGTCCGTACAAAGCAGTTATTAAAACCTTGCTGATGGAAGCGTATTCTTGGGCTTATCCTAATACCGAGTTAATTTCGGTTCGCGCTAAAAAAACGTTCCATCAACAAAGTTTTTACGACAAAAAATTAGATGCCTATTGGTTGATGCTGAATCAGGTCACGGAGTATCTCGAAGCCACCAACGACCATAAGCGCTTAGATTTAGCGCGACGCTGTTTTTACCTCAAAACCTGTGACCGCTTATCTCAACTAGCGAAAGAAGATGAACCGGCTTGGCGTCGAAATTCATTGCAAGAAATTGTTGCGCAATGGCAATGGAGTGAGCAAGTACTGCAGCATTTAGATAATCGTGAGTATTGGAAAGTGCAGGAAGTGCGTGGTGCTCATGGTGAACTGCTCGAAGCACTTATGGTGAGCTATCGTAACCTGATCCGTTTTGCCCGCCGTAATAATATTGGTGAGTGTATTAACCCCGAAGACATCGGCATTTTGTCGCGCAAGTTATACGCTGCATTTGAAAGCTTACCTGGTAAAGTCGCGTTAATAAACCCGAGTATTTCACCTGATCTTTCTGAACCAAACTTGAGTGTGGTGCAGGTGCCAGAGGGGCGTTCTAACCCTGAAGGGTGGTACTTGTATAATTCAACCCTAGAATCGAGAGCGATTATAGGACGTGCGCCTCTTGAGCATAGCCCCTATTTATCTAAGCTAATTGCTTGGAGTTATTTCAACGGTTTGCTGGTCAAAGATACTAAATTGCACTTGTTTAATCAGGGCTCGGATTTAGTACAAGAAAACTTCTTACAGTTTAGCCAAGATTTGGCGCAGACATTTAAAGTTAAAGTATCTAATGCGACTAACCTTGCTTTGAGTCGTCCTTGTGAAATTCGCCATTTGAGCATTTTTCTCAACTTAGAGAACGACCCTACTTGTCACTGGGCCAACAAGGTGATTGAGTTTGATGTTAACGCCAGTGATGTTTTTTCTTTTGGTGCCAATAAAGAATGCTTAGTCGGTAGTGTTGATCTGGTTTATCGTAACTCTTGGAATGAAATTAGAACCTTACACTTTAATGGTGAAGAGAGTGTGGTGGATGCGTTGAGTACTATTTTAGGTAAAATGCATAATGATGCCGCCTCTCCCGATCGGATTGATGTGTTTTGCTATGCGCAACATTTCCGTGGTTTAATTCGTAATCGTTTCCAGCAATTAGTCGCAGAAGGTATCACTACACGGTTGAGCTCTGAACGCGATCAAGCGGTAAAAACTTTAGTGGTCGGCAATCAAAAATTTGGCGTGTTCTACGAACGCCGTGGTGTGTCAGTTAAGAAACTGGAAAATGCCATTGATTTTTATAGCCAAATTGCGGATACCAAGCTGGAGCGAATGCCACTACGGTTGGATAAAACCCATCACACCAAAACCCCTGAGATTGTCGCGTCTCATTCTAGTGAAGGACTAGTGCAGTTCTTTTTTGAAAATCATGACACTGGCTTTAATATCTATATCGTTGATGAAATCAATCGTGTAGAAACTTATCAGCATTTCAGTGGTAACAAAGAAGAATTGGTGCAAGGGGTGAATCGTTTTTACACTTCTGCCCATTCGCGTCAAGATGATAAGTCTATGATTAACTTCAACTTGCCGCAGTTTTACGAAATAGTAAGTGATGCCAATGGCGACTTGG
Organism: Motilimonas sp. E26; assembly: GCF_021278025.1. Taxonomy (GTDB): domain Bacteria; phylum Pseudomonadota; class Gammaproteobacteria; order Enterobacterales; family CBDFNC01; genus Motilimonas. The sequence continues at coordinate 8,273 of NZ_JAIBHJ010000016.1, read as the reverse complement.
AATTATTGCCTTATCGTTCACCGTCCATAACCAGTGAGCCAATAAAGCAATTTAGTAGCGCTTCTTAATTTTGGGCCTATGGCGTTCGTCATTCATTAGGCCTTAAAACATTTATATCGCAGACCCTAAACGTTGCCTTAGCCAGTAGCTAATATCGGCAAGTTGTTGCGCACACAAACTATGGCCCATGCGGTAGGTTTGCCATTTTACGCTAAAACCATGTTCGCTCAAGGTTTGCTTAGCTTGCTTGGCTGCTTGTAGTGGCACGACCTCGTCAAACTCACCATGATGCATCAAGAAGGGGGTATCTTGATTAGTTGACGTTTTCTCTTTACCCAGTTTCTCTGGTTTACACATGTAGCTGGATAACGCCATCACGCCAGCAAAGCGATGTTGGCTACGGCAAGCTAAGTGTAGCGCGATCACGCCCCCTTGTGAAAACCCTGCTATCACGATATTTTCTGGCTTTATTCCTTGCGCAACTTGTTGCTCAATTAATTCGCTGACTAACACCATGGACTCGAGTACGCCTGTTTCATCGGCGCGATTATTTAAGTCCATCGTCTTAATATCATACCAAGCGCGCATGGTTTGCCCTTGGTTCACGGTGACCGCGCGGATTGGTGCATGAGGAAAGATAAAGCGGATCCCATGCTGCTTGGGCAGTTTCAGCTCTGGCACAATAGGAGCAAACCCTGCACCTGAGTCACCTAAACCGTGCAACCAAATCACACAAGCTTGGGCTTCACCGGTTGGCTCGATCGTGATGGAATCAAGCATCGCCTAGGTCAACCTTGATACCAGATTGCTTTTCAATTGCTGCACTCAGGAAGCTTAATAGCTCGCCGCCTTCGCGGTTATCAATCCAAGGACCATCTTTGTATTCAAAATGATGGCCGTTAAACTTAGTGGCAACCCAAATCTGATGCAGTGGCTCTTGACGATTGATAATGATTTTAGAGCGGTCAGCAAATTCCAGTTCAAGCACGCTACCATTGATTTCCCATTCAATATCGTCTTCGTATGGGTCGACCTTTTCTGTTAGTAGTTGGTAAAAATCATCGGCTAAACGGTGAAATTCAGTATCATTCATTGCGTAATCCCTATTGCTTTTATCATGGTGAATGCGATTATAGTGTTCATAACCGAATTAACATAGAGTCTATCATGACCAGAGTAAACCAAATGGCCTTTGGTTTAGGCTTGGTTTTACTGCTTGCCGGATGTGGTGTCAAGGGGCCGTTGTATTTACCAACCCCTGAGCCTCAGCCCGAATCGTCATTGGAACCAACGCCGATGCCGACAGCAGATGTAACCAATAATAACGAAACAGATCAATCTAAGTAGGGGTAGAGCTTTGGACTTTTTTAATTATCAGGAAGATGGTCGTCTTTTCGCGGAAGACTTAGCGGTAGAAGACGTTATTAAGCAAAGCGGTACGCCTGCTTATATTTATTCTCGTGCCACTATCGAGCGCCATTGGCATGCTTTTGACCAAGCCGCAGGCGATCATCCCCATATGATTTGTTACGCAGTGAAGGCAAACTCAAACTTAGGTGTATTGAATCTGATGGCTAAGTTGGGCTCAGGTTTCGATATTGTGTCTGTTGGTGAGTTACTACGAGTATTAAAAGCCGGCGGCGATCCAAAAAAGGTTGTATTTTCCGGTGTCGGTAAAACGGAATTAGAAATTCGTACCGCGTTAGAAGCTGGCATTTACTGTTTTAACGTTGAGTCTGAAGGCGAATTATTACGTATTAATGAAGTTGCCGCTCTTATGGGTAAAAAAGCGCCTATTTCTATTCGCGTTAACCCTAATATAGATGCAGGTACGCACCCTTATATTTCGACAGGTTTAAAAGAAAATAAGTTTGGTATCGATATCGAAAAGGCGTCTGCGATTTATCAAATAGCCAGTGGACTAGAAAATCTTGAAGTGAAAGGTGTCGATTGTCACATTGGCTCTCAGCTAACGGAAATTGAACCCTTTATTGAAGCTATCGATAAGTTGTTAATATTGATCGATAACTTAAAGTCTAAAGGCATTGAAATTAGCCACTTAGATGTTGGTGGCGGCTTGGGTGTGCCGTACAACGGTGAAACACCGCCACAACCGGCTGAATACACTAAGGCACTTAAAGCGCGTCTTGGCGATCGTAAGTTGAAGTTATTGTTTGAACCAGGCCGTGCGATCATGGCCAATGCTGGGATTTTGGTGTCTAAAGTTGAGTTCTTGAAATTAACTGAGCACAAAAACTTTGCCATTGTTGATGCGGCAATGAATGACTTAATTCGTCCATCACTTTATAGCGCTTGGCAACGTATTGAGCCGATGAACATACAAGCCGACCGAGAAACCCGCAACTATGATGTAGTGGGACCGATTTGTGAAACGGGTGATTTCTTAGGTAAAGATCGTGACCTAGCAATTGCTGAAGGTGATTACGTTGTTGTGCGCAGTGCTGGCGCTTATGGCTCTACCATGGCGTCAAACTACAACAGCCGTTGTCGCCCCGCAGAAATTATGGTCGATGGGGATCAAGCTTACCTAGTGCGAGCGCGTGAAACTCATGAAGACCTGTGGAAAGGTGAAAACGTTTTACCTTCCTAAGGAACGAAATTAGATGTTAGTGAATTTTTCGAAAATGCACGGCTTGGGCAACGACTTTATGGTGGTTGATAATGTAACCCAAAATGTGTTCTTTTCTAATGATGCGATCCGCCGTTTGGCGGACCGCAACTTTGGTATTGGTTTTGATCAACTGTTAATTGTTGAACCGCCATATAGCCCCGATTTAGATTTTCATTACCGTATTTTTAATGCGGATGGCAGTGAAGTTGAACAATGTGGTAACGGCGCGCGTTGTTTTGCCCGTTTTGTGCGCATGAAAGGTTTGACCAATAAAAAACGTATCGGTGTCAGTACCGCCAAGGGGCGGATTGAGTTGATAGTGCAGCCAGATGGCAACATCACGGTGGACATGGGCAAACCAATATTTGAGCCAGCTAAAATACCTTTTAAAGCGCAAAAAGAAGAGAAAACTTACTTAGTGCTTACTGATGAGGGCGCCACTATGTGTGGTGTGGTGTCGATGGGCAATCCTCATTGTGTGGTATTGGTTGATGATATAGATACTGCACCGGTAGAGATATTGGGTCCCTTGTTAGAAAAGCATGAACGTTTTCCGCAAAAGGTAAATGTGGGCTTTTTACAAGTAGTTAATGAAGGTTTAGGCAAGCTTCGAGTATGGGAGCGTGGTGCTGGGGAAACATTAGCTTGTGGCTCGGGTGCTTGTGCTGCCGCGGTGATTGGGCAACTGCAAGGTAAGCTTGGACCTAAATGTACTTTAGAGTTGCGTGGTGGCAAGTTGTCTTTTGAGTGGCAACCGGGCGGCTCAGTGATGATGACTGGCGCGGCAGAACATGTGTTTGACGGACAAATTCAAATATGAATGACAGTAGTGTTGCGCCACATCAGGTTGCATTAGATGAAGAAAATGTGGCGCAATTTTTAGCTAACTCACCTGAGTTTTTTATGCGCCACCCTGAATTGTTAAGCTCGCTAACTTTACCTCATGAAGAGCATGGCACGGTTTCGTTGGTGCAGATGCAAATGCAACGCCAACGGCAAAAAATTAGCCAGCTTGAAGAAGAAATTACTCAGTTGATGTCCATTGCGACTCATAATGAGAAAATTTCGCGGACTTATGGTGATTTGTATCCTGAGTTACTGCAGGCAGAATCTTTGGTTCAGTTAGTACGAATCTTAGGTCGGGTTTTTCGTGAACAATTAAGGTTAAACGCATTTGCCATCAAGTTAGATACAGACTATTTTGATCTGCCAGCGCAGCATGCTATCTATAGCCTAGATAAATCGACTCTTGATGGTTTGCGAGCGCAGCGGATCCGTAACGAAGAGCATTATTTTGGTCGTATTGATTACGCCGACAAAAACGCCATTTTTGGTGAAAAAGCCTTAGTTAACTCAGTTGCTTTAATTGAGCTAGGAGAGCAAGGTTGTCTGGGGATCTTGGCCGTTGGTAGTGCTAATGCGAACCATTTTGTGCCAGAAATGGATACCCTGCTATTAGACCAGCTTTGCCAGATTGTGGCTATTTTATTGCCGCGGTTGGTAAAAATTAAAACCGACAGCGCGTAACGCCATTCCAAATAATGAGGTGTGTCATGCAAGAGTGGATGGATGCGTTTTTGCAGCACCTCAAATCCGAACGTCAGTTAAGTCCTCATACTCTCCAGAACTACCAGCAGCATTTAGTGCAGTTTATGGCGTTATTGGCCGAACGAAACGTAACGTCTTGGCGGCAGGTTGATGCGCAAATGGTGCGTTTACTGATTGCTAAGTTGCATAAAAAAGGCATTAGCTCTGCCAGTATTGCCACCAAACTATCTGCTTTACGTAGTTTCTATGAATTTGCCTTGCGCCAAGATTGGTTGGTAATTAACCCCTGTAAAGGTATTAGCCCACCGAAGCAAGGCCGGCCACTGCCGAAAAACCTCGATGTTGACGATATGCTTCGCTTGCTTGATTTAGATACCAACGACCCGTTAGTTATCCGCGATAAAGCCATTATGGAATTAATGTATTCTTCAGGCCTGCGTTTGAGTGAACTGGTTAATCTGGATCTAACGTCAATAAAGTTAGATGAGCGGCAGGTGCGAGTGATCGGTAAAGGCAACAAAGAGCGTATCTTGCCTGTGGGCCGCCAGGCGGTCGACAGTATTCGGGCTTGGTTAGTGGTGCGTAGTGAATATGCACTAAGTGATGAGCCAGCCTTGTTTTTGTCGAAGCGTAAGCAGCGTATTTCGGTACGAAGTGTGCAAGCAAGAATGGAGCAATGGGGCTTAAAACAAAGTTTAAATAGTCATGTTCATCCCCATAAACTGCGTCATTCCTTTGCCACTCATATGCTGGAGTCCAGTGGTGACCTACGCGCGGTGCAAGAGTTACTTGGCCACGCCAATATTGCCACCACGCAAGTTTATACCCATTTAGACTTTCAACATTTAGCGAAGGTTTACGATAATGCCCACCCAAGATCAAAGCGAAATAAAGAGTCTGAATAATGAAATGTTACCGCCGTTTAAAGCCATTTAAAGCCATCAGTTTTGACCTCGATGACACCTTGTACGACAACCGCCCGATCATCATAAAAGCTGAACAACAAAGCTTTGATTATTTACGCCAACAAGACCCAAGATTAGCGCGATTGACCAAGCAACAATGGTTTGATTACAAGCAACAAGTGCTTGCTTTAGATGCAGCTTTGGTTGGTGATGTTACAGCTTGGCGTTTAGCGGCGTTACAAGCCATCTTCGTTGAGCTACAAGTAGCAGAGCCAGCGCAAATGGCGCAGCAGGTGTTTGAATATTTTTTACATGTACGCAGTGACTTTACCGTGCCTGCAGCAAGTTTTGATGTGCTTAACCGGCTAGCGCAAGTTTATCCTGTGATCGCGATTACTAACGGCAATGTGAATTTAGCGCAGATAGGTTTAGACCATGCATTTAGCTTGGTGTTAAAAGCGGGTGATGGCTTAAGGGCGAAACCCTATATCGATATGTTTGCTTACGCGGCTAATCATTTAAACATTGAAATAGCTGATATTCTACACGTTGGCGATCACTTAACTACCGATGTGTTGGGCGCTAAAGCGAATGGCGCGCAAGCTATCTGGTTTAATGACCAAGGGCATCAGTTGCGCGCTCATCAAGATAGCCGCATGTTGCCTGATATTGAAATGACACATCTTAGCCAGTTATTAAACCTGCTTTAATCACATATGCCTCAGCACCTTAAGGCTGCTTGGGTATATTCCCTACTAGCGAGATTCGCATCTTTGGCTGGTTTGGGTATAATCCCTTTATTACTGAATAAATAAACAGTGCTTTTATGAATCCTGAACTTTTGCTCGACGGTCTTAATGACAAACAGCGCGCCGTAGTTGCTGCGCCACAATCCAGTAAACTCGTCTTAGCGGGCGCGGGCAGCGGTAAAACCCGCGTGCTGGTGCACCGCATTGCTTGGTTACTGCAAGTCGAGCATTGTTCGCCTTACTCGGTACTGGCGGTGACTTTTACCAATAAAGCCGCCAAAGAAATGCGCGCGCGGGTGGAAGCTTTGTTAGGCAGTGGTGCGGGTGGCATGTGGATTGGTACTTTCCACGGATTAGCCCATCGCTTATTGCGTGCTCACTATAATGATGTTGGTTTGCCGCAAGACTTTCAGGTGCTTGATTCAGATGATCAACTGCGCTTACTGAAACGCCTATGTAAGGGCATGAATCTGGATGATAAAACCTTTCCGCCTAAGCAAGCGCAGTGGTATATCAATGGTAAAAAAGACGAAGGCTTACGACCTAAGCATCTTGATGCGTTTGGTGATGTTATAGAAGGTACTTTTATTAAGATCTATCAGGCATACCAAGAAGCCTGTGACCGTGCCGGTCTGATTGATTTTGCCGAGCTGCTATTACGTGCCCATGAGTTATTCCTCAACAACCCGTTTATTCTCGAGCATTACCAAAAGCGTTTTCGCAACGTGCTGGTCGACGAGTTTCAAGATACCAACAATATCCAATACGCTTGGCTACGACTTTTAACCAGTAGCGACAATAACCTCATGATTGTTGGCGATGATGATCAGTCGATTTATGGCTGGCGTGGTGCCCGTATTGAAAATATTCAGCGTTTTCTTGATGACAATAAAGGCGCGGAAACCATCCGCCTTGAGCAAAATTACCGTTCAACCGCCACTATTCTAAAAGCCTCAAACAAGCTCATTGCTAATAATAGTGAACGCATGGGTAAAGAGCTTTGGACCGAAGGTGACGCTGGCGAGCCGATCTCGCTATATGCTGGTTTTAATGAAGTGGATGAAGCGCGTTTTGTGGTTGGGCAAATTAAAGAGTGGCGCGATGAAAAAGGCGATTTAAAAGACTGCGCCATTTTATATCGTAACAACGCGCAATCACGAGTAATAGAAGAAGCCCTAATGCAGGCCAGTTTACCGTATCGAATTTATGGCGGTCATCGCTTCTTTGATCGGCAAGAAATTAAAGATGCACTGGCTTATATGCGGGTGATTAATTCGCGCTTAGACGATGCCGCGTTTGAGCGCATCATTAATACCCCAGCACGCGGCGTTGGCGATAAAACCTTAGGCATATTACGTATCGCCGCACGCGATCGCGGCCAAACCTTGTGGCAAACATTGATTCAACTATTAGATGAAAGTGTTTTTGCGGGGCGAGCGTCTACTGCATTAAAAGGGTTTGTCCAGCTGATAAATCAAATGGAACAAGACACCACCGAGTTGCCATTACACGAACAAGTGGATTTTGTGATTTTGCACTCTGGCCTCCAAGCCATGTATTTGGCAGAGAAAGGCGAGAAGGGCAAGGCGCGAATTGAAAACTTAGAAGAGCTGGTCACGGCGACCAAGCAATTTGAAAAGCCGGAAGAAGCCGAAGAAATGTCAGATTTGACCGCTTTCTTAACTCACGCCGCACTAGAAGCGGGTGAACAACAAGCTGATGAATTTGATGATGCGGTGCAAATGATGACCATGCACTCAGCGAAAGGGCTCGAATTTCCATTGGTCTTTGTCGTGGGTGTAGAGGAAGGCATGTTTCCAAGCCAACAATCTGCAGAAGACCCAACGCGATTAGAAGAAGAACGTCGCCTTTGTTATGTGGGCATGACCCGTGCGATGCAAAAACTCTATTTGTGCTACGCCGAAAGTCGCCGTTTATACGGCCAAGAAAAGTTTCATCGCCCTTCGCGTTTTCTCAAAGAGCTGCCCGCTGAGTGTGTCACGGAAGTGAGATTGAAAACCCAAGTTAGTCGACCAACGCAATTTGGCCGTTTTTCCAATACTTCAGTTAATGAATCGTTTGAGAACACCGGCTTTGCCTTAGGTCAGCGGGTTAATCATGTGAAATTCGGCGATGGTACGGTGCTTAATTATGAAGGAAGTGGGGAGCATAGCCGCATTCAAGTGCATTTTGACGACCAAGGTAGCAAGTGGCTAGTCACTTCTTATGCTCGACTAGAAAAACTATAAGCTGATAAAAGCGCCATTTTTATCAAGTTTAGTGTGGTTTTTGAGCGTTTCGGTGTGAAAACATCAAAATAGCGATATTTTTACAAATTAGCTCAATAAAAGGGTTGCGCTTAAATCGAATCTCCCTATAATGCGCAACCACTGAGACGGCACAGCGCAAGGCGCAACGCAACATCAGGTGGTTAAGAAG
>NZ_JAIBHJ010000015.1:78317-116122 GCF_021278025.1 Motilimonas sp. E26 | reverse complement strand
TTGACTTGAATTTGGCTGCTAACGCAGCCAAAGAAATAGCTAGTACCTATTGACGGCCGGGAGGCTCATATGTGTTATGTGATTACTCTTCTTCATAAACCAAGCCTTCTTCAAGCCACTTTTGAAAGCTTGAACTAACTAACTCTTTAAGGCTCGGAACCATACTTCCATGCCCAACTGCATACACATTTGAATCATTTTCATGGAGGCTCAGAATGAAAGCCATACCTCCACCATTGTCTCCAATACTGATATAGCCAGGAGCATATTCTTTTGTTTCATAGCATTCATTTCGTTCAATCAAATCTTCAGGAAGATATAGATAAACATCTCCATCAAGTTCACCCTGATGACTTGAAAGAAATTCACGATACTCCTTTGGTAAAGGGCTATCAAAATACTGTTCGATTATAGAGATATTCTTCATGCTCGCTTCACATAACGAGCCTGTAGAATTACTCGTTCTAAAATATATTTTTATGATGCACCAAACCATAGCTGAGTTCTTGTTTTGACTCAATTGTTTAGTCTTTTTCTGCTGGGATGAAAATCATCGTGATTTGACGCTTGTATGGGGGCTGGAGGTTAGGGACTCCAGCTACCCGATTATATGTCTTTACCAGATACCATTGGTAATCGCCTCTAATTTCTGATTGATATTCATGTATACCTCTATGTCTAACGCCTACATTAAGCGGACAAAATAGTTGGTTATAATGTGTCGCGGAGCGGAACCTAACCAACTGTTTTAGTTCTGTTTAAATTTAGCCGTAAAGTCAAAGCAATGATGCGCCTACTCGGTAAATACCTAAGAGCAGGCATTGCAGACGTTGAAACCGGTCTTTGGTTAGAGTCATGCAAAGGCGTACCACAAGGCGGGCCGTTATCCCCTTTGTTGTCGAATATTTTACTGGATGAACTTGAACAAAAGTTGGCGCGTCAACAACCTAAGTTTGCGCGTTACGCTGACGACATCATCATCCTAGTGAAGACGAAAAGCCAAGGCATAGCGGTCAAAGAAGAGCTGACTAGGTTTATCACCAAGCGGCTTAAATTGCGGATAAATGAAGAGAAAAGTCGAGTCGGCCCTGTGTCTAGCTCCAAGTTTCTCGGGTTTACCTTCCGTTACGGCAAAGTGCAGATCCACGACAGTGCATTAAAGCGATTTAAGGCCAAAGTGAAGGAGCTAAGCAACCGCAACTGGGGGATCTCAATGACCCTACAAATTCATAAACTGACGCAATATTTACGCGGCTGGGGATATTACTATCTGGTCGCTAACGCTTATCAGCTTACCGTGGATCTAGATCATTGGATCCGGCGCAGACTGAGAATGTGCTACTGGCGACAGTGGCGAAAACCGCGCACCAAAGTGAGAAGTTTAATCAAGCTGGGGGTTAGTGAACGTCTCGCCGTTGCTTGTGGTATCACCAGCAAAGGGCCCTGCAGAAGCTCGAAAACCAAAGGAAGCAATATTGGCATTAGCAATGAATTCCTAGCAACTCAAGGTCTGGTATCACTGAAGGACATTTGGATTACTATTCATTACGGAAGGTGAACCGCCCATTGCACATCTTCTCAATAAAGAGTGCATGATGGGTGGTGTGGGGGCTGGAGGTTAGAGACCTCCGGCTACCCGATTATATTTTTATTGACCGAAAAACTTCATAACCAATTCTGATTTTTTTTGCTCAATTTGATCTATGAGTTGAGGTGTAATATCTGATTTAGCGGAATCAGAAACAAATACCCTTATAAAATATTTTATGGATTGGTATTTATCTAATTTATCACCACAATCAGCAAACTTATTTATACCGTAAGTACCAGAAAGATGTTTTCCTAATAACTTTATTTCAGTTTTATCAATATCTTTGAATGCATTATCTGTCATTATATCAATTGCAAACATATATGGGGTTAAATGGCTTGAAAGTAAACCATTTAACTCCTCCTTCAACTCTAAAGTGAAACATTTGTTTATTCCATCAACAATTTTTTTGTTGTTAGGATATATTTTTGACTCATATGCTTTAGACCATGGAACCCTATTAATAATATCGGCAATTATAGATTCACCTATATCAGGGTTTTTACTATCAAATACAAATTCTGGTAACTGCTCATGCAGAAAGTAGTCATCTGAGTTTTTTATATAAAAAGCTTCAAGTTGTTCAGATTTACTTTCAGTGTTTGCATTATCAGGTTCATAAAACGTAAATAGATTTAGCCCTTCCCCTGATTTTTTTTGTTTTGCTATCTGGCACACATTAGCAAGCATAGCCGAAAAGGCTCTATTTGTTTTATGATAATAGACCTGTCCAAATAAACTAGACCTTGAATTTATAAACTCAACAACAGAATCGACACCACTTTCTTTATATGCAAGGAATATCTGGTTATCATTTATAACTGGTACAATAGACATGAATAATCGATTGTAATCATAAACGCCGCATTTTACTCCAGAGAAATAACTATCTCGTAATAAGTAATCCATTCTATCAGCATCAATCGGGCACGAAGATATAACAGATGTAAAAAGAGGAAGTACATCAAGCTCGTTGTCCTCGATGGTAACCATTATCTTTTTATCTTTATACTCACTTTCAATAATTTTCATTACATTATCGATGTTAATAAGATTACTGAATGACGGGGCAAGGCTATCGTAAATCATTTTCACAAACATAATCGAAATATGCTCATGTTCAATGTTAGAATTATCTTCAATCATGTCAAAAACATCTCTAAACTCATCACCAAGGTGCACTTCGAACTCTTCTTTTTTACACATGAATGAATCAAATTGATGTGACATTGGACCATGACCAATATCATGTAAAAGTGCAGCCAGCCTCAACTCTTGAATATTTGCTAAAGATAGATTACCTATACCTTCAAAAATATGACCATCTTGGTATTTACTCTGGTATCGATATGAGTTTAGCTTTAGATTTTTAATTATTTCATACGATAAATGCATTACACCTAATGAATGCTCAAATCTACTATGCATTGCTGATGGAAAGACCTTATACAAAAATGTATTTTGTTTTATGTTCCTCAGTCTCTGAAATAATGGATGATCTACAAATTGTAGTTCCAATTTACTAAGTCTAATAATCCCGTGAATAGGATCTAATATTTTACCAATTAATAACTTGTCAAACTCCATTATAAACCCTTATTTTTGAAACAAAAAAAACACGAAAAAAAATATAACGCTTTAGTATTTATACGCACTTCGTGCGTATAAATCCCGCACGCTACCGCACGAAAATCGTCATTCCGTAAAAAATAAATTAATAATATTCAGCCAGTTAAATAATCTTTTGCCGCCCGTAACAAGCAACACAGGGGAAAACAAAGCGAGAATTCATTTAGCGAGCCAAATTTGGCTCGCTAAATTTTATGGCTTACATTTTTTGCCATTATATATCAGCTAGTTAGAAATTTGTTGTGAACAAAGCGAGAATCTTTTGAAAAGTTTAACGAGCCAAATAGTAAAAGTGCCATTATATCTGTATGGATACACAACTTTTATCGCAGCCCCAATGTGGCTTTTACTGGCAAGCTGTGCTTAATTGCTGCTCGATAATACAAGGCTTTTGTGGTAGTTTAGCCGCCTTAATTTTCGGAGTGTTTTATGATCCATAACCTTGTTTTACGTCGCCTGCGTTACGCGTTGAATTTAAAAGAAACTGACATGCAAGCGATCTTTGCTTTAGCTGGCCATAAGATCAAGCCATTTTCCATTAGCTTGTTATTGAAAAAAGAAGACGAACAAGGCTATTTAGAGTGTAGTGACGCGGTGCTCGAAAAGTTTTTAGATGGATTAATTATTCAGCGCCGTGGAGTGCGTGAAGGGCAAGCGCCTGCAACAGCACAACGCATGAATAACAACTTGATTTTGAAAAAAATCCGCATTGCGTTTGAATTAAAAGAAGACGACTTGCTCGATATTATGGATAAGGCGGGTTTTGCTTTGTCTCGCCCTGAGCTCAGCGCACTGTTTCGTAAATATGATAGCCGCAACTACAAGGCGTGTGGTGATCAATTGTTGCGTAATTTTTTACACGGCATTTGTGAGCATTACCGACCTAAAAAAGGTTAATGCTTGAGTGTTAGCGCGCAGCTTACTGCTGCGCGTTTGTTTACTTTTTCTTGGCGTTAAACGCCGCCATTTGCTCATCGGTAGCGGGCAATTGGTGTTGCTCTTTCCATTGTGAGTAGGACATTTTGTAAATCCATTCCCGCGCTTCATCATCTGTTAGCTCAACATTACGCGCTTTCGCTTCTGCGGCTATCCACTTACTTAAGCAGTTACGGCAAAAGTCAGCGGTGATCATCAAATCAATGTTTTGCACTTCTTTATGCTCGTCTAAGTGAGCCAGTAGGCGGCGAAAGGCGGCGGCTTCAAGCTCGGTTTTGGTGCTGATATCCATGATAGAACCTTGTTTAGAATGGGTTAAAGATTGCTGCAGCAATGCCGATAACGTGATTAAGTATTCGTTATTTTATGGCACATTATGAACATAACGCCGCAACGCGATGGGTTTGATGTTAATCCATCCCTAGTTAGGCCACAAGGGCCGACAGAGGTAAAGGAAGGCCGCCTCGAGGGCGTGGGTCATCCGCCACCACCACCGCCGACTAGCGATACGGTCACCATTTCGCCGCAAGCGCGTGAGCTGCTGGCAAAAGAGCAGGGCGACCAAGGGCGAGATAAGCCAAAAGTCAGTGATGAATTAAAAGAGCAAATGCTTAGCCAGCGCCAGCAAGAGCTAAGTAAAGGCAGTAAAACCAATGAAGATGTGAAGCAAGAGCAGATTCAAGCGACCAAAGATGAAATAAAGAAGGTAAAAGAGGCGCTGCAAAAAATACAACATGAAACCAGTGAAATGGCTGAAAAACAACGTGACCAGTTAAACTTGGCGTTGGTGCAATTGAATACTCAGCTGCTGGAGTTGATGCGCAGTTAACCCCTTATTAACCGCAATTCTGGATCAGTAAAATATACTTTATCCGATTGTAATAAGCTTAAGTAAAGCTGAGGTTTATTAATAATTGCGGCAGGGCAAGAGCATGAACGTATTTCAAACAATTTGTGATTACTTATTAGACGAATATTTGCAGCATGGATGCAGCTACTAAGCCATCAACAGCTTTTGAAGGATGATTTTACGGCGACTCGTATAATAATTAATCACTTATGCGTTCACCCTGATCATTGCGGTGATTACCCCAAGCGCAACGCTTAGCGATGAACACTTAGCGATGGCTTGGGGGTAGAGGCGTTGTTTGCCTTATTATGGCTAACTTGTTAAAGAAAGATTATTCGGTGATCCAACCTTTGGCACACTCAACCGCACGTTTCCAGCCATTATGGCGGCGTTCACGTTTGCCGTCGTCGGCACAAGGTTGGAACGAACGATCCAGCACTGATTTGTGTTTAAGCTCTTCAATGCTGCCCCAGAAACCCACCGCTAAACCCGCTAGATAAGCCGCGCCTAATGCCGTTACTTCTGTTACCACTGGGCGCTGAACTTCGGTGTTTAACACATCAGACTGGAACTGCATTAAGAAGTTGTTGGCCACCGCGCCGCCATCCACTTTTAGAAAGTCGAGCTTGATGCCTGAATCAGCCTGCATTGCGGAAATAACATCTAATGATTGATAGGCGATACTTTCCAATGTGGCACGGATTATGTGATTGCGGTTTACCCCACGGGTTAACCCAACAATGGCACCGCGGGCATACGGGTCCCAATGTGGCGCGCCTAGGCCAGTAAATGCAGGCACCACATAAGCGCCATTTGAGGTGTCTACTTTAGTGGCAAAATATTCGGTGTCGGCAACATCGCTAATTAGTTGTAGCTCATCGCGCAGCCATTGTACGGATGCGCCGCCCATGAATACAGCCCCTTCTAGTGCATAGCTTACTTCGCCTTTTGGGCCGCAGGCGAGGGTGGTTAACAGGCCGTTTTTGGAGGTGACTTTCTTATCACCCGTGTTCATTAACAAGAAACAACCTGTGCCGTAGGTGTTTTTGGCTTGTCCGGCTTCTACACACATTTGGCCAAATAAAGCCGCTTGCTGATCCCCTGCAATACCGGCGATGGGAATACGTGTGCCGCCTTTACCACCTATGTTGGTTTGTGCGTATACTTCCGATGAGGATTTGACTTCTGGCATCATGGCGCGAGGAATACCTAATGCATCAAGTAGTTTGTCATCCCACTCTAGGGTATTGATGTTAAATAGCATGGTACGGCTGGCATTGGTTGGGTCGGTGACGTGGGTACGACCTTGGGTCATGTTCCAAATCAGCCATGAGTCCACGGTGCCGAACGCTAATTCACCTTTTTCTGCTTGCTCACGCGCACCTTCAACATGGTCTAAAATCCATTTTACTTTGGTGCCGGAGAAGTATGGGTCAACCACTAGGCCAGTATTTTCGAGAATGTATTCTTCTAAGCCTGCTTGTTTGAGCTCTTCACAAATGCTGGCCGTACGGCGACATTGCCAAACTATGGCGTTATAAATAGGCTTGCCCGTTGCGCGGTTCCAAACAATGGTGGTTTCACGTTGGTTGGTAATACCAATGCCGGCGATCTCATCAGAATGCAACCCCCCTTTAGCCAGTGCTTCAACTAATGTTGAGCTTTGTGACGCCCAAATTTCTAATGGATCATGCTCAACCCAACCTGCTTGCGGATAAATTTGGGTGAATTCACGTTGTGCGCTACAAACAATATTGGCATCACGATCGAGTACGATAGCGCGAGAGCTAGTAGTGCCTTGGTCTAGAGCAACGATGTATTTCTTTTCCATGATAATGTCCTATTTTCTTTAATTGTAGATCGTGATGTTTATGCGTTTGTTGAAACTTGTGGTGCGTTTTCAGCGGGTTCATTTGCTGTTTGCTCGTCATTGGTAAGGTAAATACCAATCACTTTTGGATAGAGCCAGCCGCCGAGAGATGCGCCCATGATGGGAGCTAAAATGGGTACAATGAAATACGGAATGTCTTTACCGCCGGTAAGCGCTATATCACCCCAGCCGGCCAGGTAGGCGAAAAATTTCGGGCCAAAGTCACGCGCCGGGTTCATGGCAAAGCCGGTTAGCGGACCCAGCGAGCCACCAATAACCGCGATTAATAAACCCACTAATAAAGGAGTGGCGGCACCATTGGCTGCGCCGTTGCGATCATCGCCTAACGCTAGAATCACAAACATCAACACCGCAGTGATCACTAATTCTACTGCGAAGGCGCCGCCAAAGCTCAGTAATGGGTTGGGGTAAGTAGAGAAGATCCCCGCCAGCGCTAAGCTTTCTTGGCTGCCTCGTACCATGTTGTGAGTAAGTTCATAGTTGATAAATAAATTACTGTATAAGGCATAGACCAGTGCCGCAGCACTAAACGCGCCCAGCAATTGTGAGCCGATATATGGCAGCACTTTACGTTTATCAAAACCGTGACTTAAGGTTAATGCAATGGTGACGGCTGGGTTAAGGTGAGCACCAGAAACACCACCTGAGCAATAAATTGCCATCGCGACACCTACGCCCCAAATAATGCTTATTTCCCACTGACCAAATGTTGCGCCTGTTAACACTAATGCAGCCACACAACCAACACCGAAAAAAATCAGTAACCCAGTACCGATAAATTCTGAGAGGCATTCTCCGAGCAATTGTTTCTCATTATTTTTTCTCATAAAAAATTAACCTATTTGTTGTTTTTTGGAAGAATTCGAACGCAAAGTTACAAGATGTTTACAAGTTGTAAACAAAAAACAGTTAAAAATGTGCGTACGCTCATAATTTTAACTTGATTGCTCATTATCGAGCCTTTTTATCTCTTTTATATGCACTTTTTCACCCTTTTATTAGGTGGTTGGGGTGTTTAAATCTTATGCCTATGGTTTTTTTGTATTAATTTATTTTACAAAACAGCTTTTTATGGGGGTTTTGTTGTGCTTTGTAAAATAATTAACAAAAAATACACTAGACTTAATTGTAATTTTCGGTAGATTAACCATAAATGCTCGAACGAACATTAAAAATTACCAATTCGAACAGAGGTTGAAAATGAACAAGCAAGAAAATGTGAATGATGTGTTAGATCTGATTATTGTTGGTGGTGGGATTAATGGCGCGGGCATTGCCGCCGATGCGGCGGGCCGACAGTTAAAGGTCGGTTTATATGAATCAAGCGATTTTGCCTCTGCAACCTCTTCTGCTAGCTCAAAGTTAATCCATGGTGGCTTGCGTTACCTTGAGCATTATGAGTTTCGCTTGGTGTCAGAGTCCCTTGCTGAGCGTGAAGTCTTGCTTAAAAAGGCGCCGCATATTGCTAAACCCATGCGTTTTCGTTTGCCTCATCGTCCTTTTTTACGCCCGGCGTGGATGATCCGTGCGGGCTTATTTCTTTATGATCACTTAGGTAAACGTACCACCTTAAAAGGCAGTCATGGCGTTGATTTTCGCCAAACCCACGTACTTAAAGATGAGATGGTAAAAGGCTTTGAGTATTCTGATTGTTGGGTAGATGATGCGCGCTTAGTGCTGCTGAACATTCAACAAGCAGCGCAACATGGCGCGGAAATTAAGAATTACTGTCATGTTGAAAAAGCGGAGCGAGTAGGAGAGCTTTGGCAAGTTACGTTATTAGATAAGCGCACCAACACGCGTTTTCAGCGCCAAGCTCGTGCACTGGTTAATGCAACTGGCCCTTGGGTGCGCAGTTTTATTACCGATAATATGGACGCGAAGTCACCCTACGGTATTCGTTTAATTAAAGGCTCACATATTATTGTGCCGAAGATCCACAATGAAGAACAAGCATACATCTTGCAAAACGATGATCAGCGCATTGTGTTTGTGATCCCGTATCTTGAAGATTACTCGTTGATTGGCACCACCGATGTCGAGTTTAAAGGCGATGCCAGAAAGGTTGAGATTGATCAGGAAGAAGTTGATTACTTGATTGAGATTGTTAATAAGCATTTCATTCACCAAATTAAGCGTGATGATGTGGTGTCGACCTTTAGTGGTGTTCGACCATTATGTGACGACGAGTCTGATTCACCTCAAGCGATCACCCGTGATTACACTTTATCGCTAGAGCAAAAAGGGGCTGGTGCACCACTGTTGTCGATTTTTGGTGGCAAACTCACCACTTACCGTAAACTAGCAGAAGCGGCGATGAAGCAGCTGGCGCCTTTCTTTCCGCGCATGGGCGGCAGCTGGACAGCTGACTCGTTACTCCCTGGCGCGCAAGGCTACGATGAAGCTGCATTAAGCAATCAGTTACGCCAGCAGTGCGCGTGGTTGAGTGATAAAACCATTCGTCGTTACTGCCAGTTGTACGGCACACAGGTAAATACATGGTTACAAGGGATCACTACAGAGGCGCAAATGGGGCAGCACTTTGGTCAAGGTGTGTACCAATGTGAAATTGATTACCTAATCACAGGTGAGTATGCTTTTACTGCACAAGATGTATTATGGCGCCGGACAAAGCTTGGCATCATCTTAAATGCGGATGAGCAAGGGGCTGTGAGCAATTATGTTGCGCAGCAGTTAGGGCGACCCCCTAAGGCGCAATCTGCTGTGGTTCAACCCTTGTTCGAAACCAATCAAAAAGTGGGTTAGTTGCACTAACTCAGGCTTTATCTGACAGTTACCCGTTTTCAATCGGTGACTGTCAGTTTCAATTTAAGCTAAATTCTTTCAGCCTAAATCGATTTACCACCCACTAATACTCCTAGTGGCGTTCTACCACCGCACATTTGGCCTTGATACATTCGCTAAGTTAGTGGCATATCCTGAAGTTGTTTGGATATAAGAAGTCGTTTGGGTATAAATTGCCTTTTATTGCGCTTATCACGTAAACTAATTGCCACTCAATAGGGCTGTTGGATATAAGGAAAGAGCGTGAAAGCGAGCGAAAGACATGGAAAAATCATTGAGATAGTGAAAGCTCAAGGTTATGTCAGTACGGATGATTTGGTTGCGATGTTTGAGGTGAGCCCGCAAACGATTCGCCGTGATTTAAATGAACTCGCTGATGCTAATAAAATTCGCCGTAATCACGGTGGTGCCACTTTAGCCAATAGCGCTGAGAACTCCCCTTATAGCGCACGAAAAATCATGAACCAACATGAGAAAAATCGCATCGCGCAAGCCTTAGTCAAACACATCCCCGATGGCGCCACGCTATTTATTGATATTGGTACCACGCCAGAGGCGGTGGCAAAAGCGTTACTTGATGAGCATCAACAGCTGCGTATTGTGACCAACAATATCAATGCGGCCATTATTTTAATGAATAAGCCTGACTTTAAAGTGATTTTAGCCGGGGGCGAGGTACGTAACCGAGATGGCGGCGTTACCGGTGAAGCTACGCTCGATTTCATTTCTCAGTTTCGTTTAGATTTTGGCATTTTAGGCATCAGTGGCATTGATTTTGATGGCTCATTGCTCGACTTTGATTATCACGAAGTACGAGTGAAGCGCGCGATTATTGAAAACAGCCGCGCGGTATTTTTGGCGGTTGACCATTCTAAATTTGGCCGTAATGCCATGGTTAACTTAGGCTCGATTAAAGACGTTGATTTAATAGTGACCGATCAAACACCGCCAAAAGAGATAGATGACTTAATAAAGGCATCCGGCATCCAGTTGCAAATACAGCAATAGCGGGTTCTTGTACACCACCCGAGTTCTGCCTAAGCAAAATAGTATATTTCCCCTGCAAAAACGCGGTGGATATGTCCCTATACGCTTTGCGTTTTCATCCTTGTAAACGAAATTTTGCAGTAAAAATATACTTTATCTACTCGTAATATACCCAATCAACTTGAAGATGCATGTTTCAGAGCGCCACCGTGTTTTCAATACTAGGCATGCTAATGCAGGAATGTAGGCTCCTTTCAAATTAGCATAACAACGTAGTGGAAACACGGCGGCGCTCCCAAAGGGCAAGTTTTACACGCGTTTATGCTGTGTTATTGATTTTGATAAGGGGAAGCTATTACCTGCAATCAATGCCTTGCCTAAACGCGTGTAAAATCTTGCTGAAATCAAGCATCTCCAGGTTGATTGGGTTTAGACTTAAGAAAAGCTGAGGTTACATCCTTTTTTAATGGTCAGGGCGGATATCTCTTTGGCCAAAATGCGCTCGAATAAAGTCAATAAAGCAGCGCACCTTAGGGGATAAATATTGTCGATGTGGGTAAACCGCATAAAGACCAAAGGTTGGTGCGTTGTAGTCAGGCAATAAATGCACTAGCTTACCTTGATTAATGTTGGTCTCGGCTAAGAAGGCGGGCAACATCGCCACACCAGCGCCAGCAATAGCAAGAGCAACAATCGAACTTGAACTATTAATTGTCATTCTGCCCTTTACATTGACACTCTCTGTTTTGCCATCTCTGTCGGTTAATGTCCAATTGTGAGGTTGGGTATGGTTACTGTCTATCAGGCAATCTAATGTCGCCAGATCGGCAACGATTTTGGGGGGATTTACCTTTGCTAAATATTCCGGAGCGGCACAAAGCATGAGTGGCAGTTGATTGATTTTTTGCGCGACTAAGCTGGAGTCTGCCAAATGGCCGATCCGAATGGCCAGATCAATACCACCCGATAATAAATCCACTTTTTTGTTGGTTAGTAGAATATCTAACTCAACCTCAGGATACATTGCTAAAAATGTTGGCAGTAAAGGGGCGAGTAAAGTATCGCCAAAAATAACTGAAGTGGTGACGCGCAGTTTACCTTGAGGTTGATGTTGGGCATGTGTGGCACTGGCCTGCATTTTTTGGTAATGCTGCAGCAGAATAAGTGCTTGTTGGTAATAATCTTGGCCGACAGGGGTTAAAACCACTTGTCGCGTGGTGCGATTGAATAACCGCGTACCAAGCTGAGCCTCTACTTGCCCCACATATTTACTGACTAACGCTTTAGATATATCCATACGCTGGGCTGCGGCGGTAAATGAGCCCGTTTCTACAACAGCAACGATGGTGTTTATGCCCACTATAGTATCCACTAGATCACCAATTAGAGTTATTGTTAACTATTTGTTGATAGAGATTCTACGTTAAAATGGTTTTTCTCGTCGCAATTTTTTCCCATACTGCATTTGCTTAGTTATTTGAATTAAAGGAAAAAAAGATGACAAATTTAATACTCCATAGCCATCCTTTATCGGGCCATAGCCATCGTGTGGCGTTATTTTTATCAATATTAAAATTGGACTATACCTCTGTAACAGTGGATTTAGCTAAGGGCGAACAACAACAGCCGGCATTTTTGCAGCTTAACCCGTTAGGACAAGTGCCAGTACTACAAGATGATAACGAGATAATCGCTGACTCAAATGGGATATTGGTCTATCTAGCCCGTCAGTATGATGAGTCTGGTCAATGGATGCCACAACAGCCGATAGAGCAGGGGCGAGTTCAAGGTTTTTTATCCCTCGCTGCTGGTCAGCTAGCGAATGGTCCCGGTGCGTTAAGGAGACACAAGTTATTGGGGGTAGCAATTGATATCGATGCTGCAATGGCGACGAGTGAGCAGTTATTAGCTTATTTGGAACAGCATTTATCCGGACGCGATTGGTTGGTGGGTAAAACTCCGACCATTGCAGATCTTGCGATCTATACCTATACCAAGTTAGCACCGCAAGGAGGAATCAATTTAGCACCATTCCAGTCAATTAACCTTTGGCTTGCTCGGGTTGAAGCGCTTGATGGGTTTATTGCGCCAACTGAAATTAAGTAACCTGAATATTGGATAAATGAAATAGTATGCTTTCCTGCAAAAACGCTGTGAATATGTCCCTATAAGCTTTGCGTTTTCATCCCTGAAAACGAAATTTTGCCGTCAAACATACTTTATCTGGCTGTGTTAGGCTTAAACAGGGTAGAGGTTAAGTAGCGAGCGTAGTAAGTACTAAAGCAGAGGCATTGACTCGGCTGTTCCTTTAAATGAAGCCGATGAAAGATAACCGACACTATGATAAAAAATAGGAGACGCTAGCGCCTCCTATTCTTGTTACTTAGTTAAACTTAGGAAGAGGTTTTTTTACTTCTTCCATACACCCCATGGGCCAGTAGTCGTTGGGTTTTCACCGCGTGTCCACCATTGAGCAGTGTAAGTTACGCCATTAACAACTACTGTATCGCCAGTGTTGTAAATAGTGCTTTCACTCCAAGTGGTATCACCTGTTGGTGGCGCAGTAGGTGCTACTGTAGGTGCTACCGTAGGCGCTACTGTTGGTGCAACGGTTGGTGCAACGGTTGGTGCTACTGTTGGAGCTGAAGTTGGCTCAGCAGTAGGCGCAGCTGTTGGTTCAGTGGCAACTCCACAAGAAATTTCTTTCCAGAACCAGTTAGTAGCAACCGGTGATTCCCAAACGCCTGGGTTGTTTTGTGCTACAAAACATTTACCTAGGTGGGTTACTTTATCACCGTTGTTTACTTTAGTTGAACCCGCTTTCCAAGTGATAAAGTCACCCGCTGGAGGCTGAGTTGGTTCAACCGTTGGTGCTACAGTAGGCGCTACCGTTGGCTGAGGTGTCGGCGCCACAGTCGGTGCAACTGTTGGTGTTGGAGTAGGCGCAACAGTTGGCGCTACCGTTGGTTTAGGCGTAGGAGCCACGGTTGGTGCTACTGTTGGTGCAACAGTTGGCTCTGCAGTCGGTTCTGTTGTTGGTGTAGGACCTTGGATTTGCTTCCATGGGCCACCTTTACTTGGTTCATCACCTTGAGTGTACCATTTTGCTTCGTAGGTACTGCCCGCATAGCTAACTTTGTCGCCACCAGTGTAAACTTTACTTGCGTCCCAAGGGGACACGCCGCCTACAGGAGGCTCAGTTGGCGTTGGATCAACAGGCCCATCAATAACACGCACTTCTGGCCAGTTGGCATGAGACTCGTAAAAGTTAGTCACACACTTCTCGTAATCACCTGGTACCAGTGCAGAGTAAGCCGTTTGGAAACCAACCAATTCACATTCAAATGATTGGCCACCTGGGCGATCGTTGTAGTATTTCCAGTTACCGTCCCAGTTAGTGTAAAGCACGTCAGTGGCGCCGTTTAGGTTTAAGCTGCCGTATGGAAGTTGTTGATAACAAGTGTTTTTCTCATCATCTTCGATTGGAATTTGGTAATGTGAAGAGAGACCTTCCCAGTAACGGATACGGTTAACAGGCTGACCCTTGTTTTTGTTTTGCTCACCACATTCAATACCACCGTTGATGACGTTGATTGTGGTACCAAAACCGTAACCAATACCTGCGTCAATCTCGCGCTGTGAAGGCTTCCAAGTGCGGTCAATTACGTGCAACATGGCTGGTTTTGGCGCTTGTGGCGTTAGGAAGAACCAAATAGCAGAAGCTAAGTTCAACCAAGAATCTGCGACTAGGCCTGGGTTATCAAGTAGTACGGTTGCATCGCCGTCAAACATGACTTCAGAGAATGCGCCGTAGTTAAAGTGGTATGAAAGTTGTTTTGCACCGCGACCAAAATAGCCTTGACCTGCAGCACATGGCCAACGTTTGTTTTGCCAATCATTTTGGCCACAGCCTGTAGTATAACCCGCTTGGCCTTCTGACCAACCCATTTCACGAACGTGGACGAGTGCTTGTTGCCACTCTTCAAGACCTAGTGGGTTGTCCCAAGTATTGTCTTTAGCAATGTGACCACCCGTTTCTTGTGAGAAGTGAGCAAATGCGGTGATGATAGATTTCTTACAAATGGCATCTGAATCACGGCCGTCGGTGTATTCGCCACAAAAGGCTGGGAATTTACCAATGGCACGTAGGAAGCGGGTGTAAGTGTATTCAGGAGCAGCCATGCCCGTTAAGAAGTCCCACTCAGCTTGCGGGAACACGCGCTCAACACGTTTAACGTTTTCAGGGTTACTGGCCGCACCTGGCTCAATTGCTTCAACGACCGAATTTGGACGAGTGCGTAGGGCTTGTGCCCAAACATCGTACATAGGGTTCATTGTTTTCGCGTCTTCAGCGGCTTGAATTTCTGCTTTAGTAACAGTGTAACCCGTTGGGTTGAGAGGGTCTGGCTGAGGGTTCATGGCGTAGCTATTTGCTGCAATACCGCAGCCAACCATTACGGTTAATAGTTTAAGCTTAAACATGTTATATCCTTATTAAATTACCCTTACGGGTAAGGTCCATGAGTGACCAAATACCGCATGTTAAACAGTACTTGGTTGATATTAAGCAAGGAAGTGAAAGACAAATATGGAAGGGATACAACATGAAAATTGCACAATTGGAAAAACTATTCCTTGTACTATGAATCACCCCATCCTTGGTGTCTTGAAGGTTTAATTGTCAATCAATCCGATTGAAAGACACTCACCTCCACATCACAGCATCACTCGCGTAATAGGGTAACTATAGAGCGCAGGAGTTATCGGGCGCAATATTATTTTTTTATGAGTTTGAACTAGATCTTATTTGTAACCCAAATTCCCTGACTTTATTTTTAATTGACCAGTTACTTTGGTCATAAAATCTTCTATGGTCGGTCTTGTTAGCTTATTAAACTAATGGGTTTATTGGTATTAGTTTAATCTGGTTAATCAGATTAATTTCAAGGGATCATTTTTCTTTTTTTGCTGCGTTTGACTATGTTTGATATAGCAACATCCTTCTTACTTTAAATGGATATAAAGCTCATTTTGCAAGTGGGAATCATTGAATTGACTAAAATATCATTAAAATAGGCTGGTAATTTTACCTTTTACCGAGAGCAGGCTATTAAGTCTCTCTTTCTTTAAAGGTATCCTATGCGCCCGCTTGTAAGATTCAATTAAGGTCCGTTATGCTAACAAAAATGAAGCAATCTCTGCTGGTACAAGTTCTTTTTGCTGTGTTCGTTTTGGTAGCATTACAAACCTACAGTTCTATTTCTTTTACTGAAAGTAGCGTGTCAAATCTTGTGATTGATTTACACCGTAAGTTGACTGATTCCTCTGAAGCACTTGAACAAGAGTTGGGTAAAGCAAAACTTGAGAGTCAGCACGCTTTAACAGCCATGGCACAAGACACTCATCAAGCATTAAGCATGAGCTTGAAACAGCAGCTTAGTGAAAAACAGCAAAGTATATCCCAACTGCTTGACCATAATGCTAAAGCTAGCGCTGATGGGATGGCGACCATGCTGGCCTCTATTTCACCTTTAGCGATTGTTGACCGTGATATGCCTAAGCTAACTGAACTGGTGAAGGCCGCTCACCAAAACTCTAGTGTCGTTTTTGCTACTTTTTATGACGATAAAGGGCGCTACCTGACTCGTTACCTTAACAGTGCTAACCCTATGGTTAATCAATTGGTTAATGAGGGGCAAGGTAACCGTAGAATGGAAAAGCTGTTAAATGGTGCGCAAAATAACCCGAATATATATTTGGCACAAACAGACGTTTCTTACCAAGATCGTGTGGTCGGTAAGTTAATTATTGCGCTGGATAAAAGCTTACAAAACAAAGAAATCGAAAAAACAGAAGTAGAGTTTAAACAGCTCATTACCGATAGCGCGGCGCAAGTAGAGCAAATCATCACGCAACAAGCGGTGATTAACCAGAATAAGCTCGAGGTTAGTTTTACCGATGTTAATAAAAGTAACCGTGAATTAATCCGAGAAATTGATGATGAAATGAACCGTGCATCGAGTGGATTGGTCATTAATTTAACCTGGGTTATGGTGGTGCTAGGTGGCGTCATGTTAGCGGCGTTATCGTTTATTTTAGTCAACCGCATTATTTCAAAAGTGAAAGTATTAACTCGTGCGTTGGCTAGCCTTGCCAAGGGGGGCGGGGATTTAACTCAGCAAATAGACATTCATAGTGAAGATGAAATTGGCCTGATGGCGAATAGCGTGAATGAATTTTTAGCGAAAACGCGCTCCCTTATCATTGATGCTAATCAAGCAGCAGATAATACGACCAATCAAGTTAGTATTATTTTATCGAGCAGCCAAGATGTCGATCATGCAGTGCAGCGTCAAAAACAAGAAATTGCTCATGTCAGCACCGCCATGGCTGAGGTGACGCGTGCGATTGAACAAGAAAGTGTGAGTATTCAAGCGGCCTTAGAAAATATTGACAGCGTTAAGTCAGACTCACAAGACAGTGGTGTTATTGCGGCGCAAGTGACTAAGCAAATTAGCCAATTAGTGCAAAAAGTGGACGATGCTAATCAACGCGTCACTAATTTTGATTCACTTAGTATACAGATTGGCAGTGTTTTGGATGTGATTCAGGGGATTGCAGAGCAAACTAATTTATTGGCACTAAATGCCGCTATTGAGGCCGCACGAGCCGGTGAAAGTGGCCGAGGTTTTGCGGTAGTGGCTGATGAAGTAAGGGCGCTGGCCAGTAAAACCCGTGAATCAACAGAAGAAATTCAATTAAGCATTGAACGATTACAGTCGGAGTCAAAAGGGTTAGTGGGTGTGATTGAAGCAGCAGCTAACGATGCACAGCAGAGTATGAATGAAATAGGTCGCTCAGACGCCATTCAACACAGTTTACGCGATGCCATTCAAGGCTTGTACGACATGATCAATTCCATTGCCGCCATGGCCGAGGAGCAAACTGCCGTTGCCAGTGAAGTTAATGCCAGCACCGACAGAATGAACCAAGAATCTGAGCAGTCGTTACTCGCCGTGGCGCGCTCCAGTGAAGTGATTGCGCAACTGCAAGCTCTTTCAGCCGATTTGAAGCATACTATGTCGGCGTTTAAGGTTTAGTCGTTGATTAACAATGAACGTTCACAGCTTGTTAGCGCTTAAGGGGCTGCAAGCTGATGGTGTAAAATGTAAAGCGGCTTTTTCTTGGTTCAGTCGCTTTCCATTTAGGTTTTAATCCACAGTTCTGCTAAGTTAAACGATGCTTATCATCCGATACAGCAGTTCGCGATAACTCGGGTCGTAACCTGATATATTCGCAACTGATAGGGCATAACGTTTGTTTCACCCAATAATGTTACACACTGCCTTCAGACTCCACGACTAAGATTCTGGCTTCCCCCCGAGGATGTGCAACATGCTCGGTTCCTATCGTGGCATAAAATATATCGCCTGCCTCAAGAACACTCGATTGTTCAATGCCGTTTTCTTTGAAAAACATTTCAACAATACCATGCAGCACAACAAACACTTCTTCGCCATCGTTGATGTGCCACTTGTAAGGCTGATCTGTCCAATGCAATCGCGTTGTAATTCCCTTCATATTTGCGATGTCTTTTGCCCCCCAAGGGCGTTCCGATTTAAAATCTTTACTTCTGATTATTTCCATAATTCTTCCAAATTATAAAGAGCGGCTAGCAGTGTAATACGACGAGTTTATAAGGCGGCAGGCTAACGTTTGGCCATTGTTGTGGTTAATAAACTGATTTAACCATGTATAAACAATTTTCTAATGGCATTTCATCAGGATAATCAGTAAACGAAAATCCAAATTTTTCGTAGGCTTTTATGGCTTTGGCATTATGGGCTAAGACAAATAATGAGATGTCATTTACCTTTAGTTGCTTTAAACCTTGCTCACTTAAATGAGACATCAGTTTTGCAGCTATACCATAACCTCGAAATTTCGGATTCACGATCAACCTACCCAAATGGCACTTATTTAATCGTTGGTAATATTGTCCAAAGGCTAAAAACTCAGATCTATCGGATAGTAGGGCATATGAACTGAGCTTGTTCAGGTTTAGATCATCTGTAAATGAAGCTAAATT
Source organism: Motilimonas sp. E26 (assembly GCF_021278025.1). Lineage (GTDB taxonomy): Bacteria > Pseudomonadota > Gammaproteobacteria > Enterobacterales > CBDFNC01 > Motilimonas. The sequence continues at coordinate 97,344 of NZ_JAIBHJ010000015.1, read as the reverse complement.
GAACGGATACCTGAAATTTGGCCCTGACCATTCTGTGAGCGTTTGCTGATTGGAAAACCAACTCATCATTGCAACTAGATGCTGCTCTGTAGGTTGAACTAATTGCATATTAACTTCCCCGAAGTTGCTCTCTGTTAATGAAGTTTTTACAACAGGCATTTAATAACTGGTTGTTATTAAATGATAATAGCCAGCCAATGGCAAGAGGGAATTGTCAGGTATGCTTTAAAGAAGCCGCTAGTTGCCGTGAGTGAAACCTGTTACACAATCGAACATAGCTGTGGGCTAAGTGGCTCCTGTTATATCCGTTAGGCGTCTATCTCTACTTTCCACCATTTAGGCCTTTTGGAAATATAGGAGTGATTTTTTGGTGCCAGTGTTTTAAGGTGGGGACGGTCAAATACCCCTAACACAATAGCGATTGTTGGGTCGTCGTCAATTGCGCCAATAGTGCTACCACAGTTAGAGCAAAAAGCCCGAGAAGAATAGTCAGAAGAGCGCCATGTTGAAGGCTCTCCAGCAACGCCATTCCAGGTGACATTTTCTTTTGGAAATTCAACCCATGCTTGGGTTAATGAGCCTGAGTGACGTTGGCATTGTCGACAAGAACATGTATGTGGTTTTAATACTGGCCCAGTTGCCGAAAATCGAATATCGCCACAAAGGCAGCCTCCTTCAAAAATTTTATCTTTCAACTTTTAAGTTACTCCTAATAATGACAGTGATGGCACTAACTACTTTTATTAGCTGCAGACCAAACGTTTGCTGCGCTTTGATTGGTAAGCGTTGTTGCCATTACCTTGTTCTATCTTCAATTTCGTCGAATGCTTCAACCGAAATTCGTTCAGCAATTTCACGCATCTTCTGCATTTTTTCTGGATTACAGTTGCCCCAGAATAATTCCCAGTCTTGGCGCGTTCGCCACTTTGCAATAGTTAAGACTTTTTCAGGGGAGTCAGAAGAGCGCAGCATAAAGCTACCGAGCGCACCTGCTACCGAATGGTGAATGGAATCAGTGGCTGAACGCCAAACGTCTTGAAACTCGTTCATTTTCTCAGCTGGTACGCGCCATTCATAGATAACTCTAAACATATCAAATCCTTATTGTATACCCAGGCAACTTCAAGATGCGGGTTCAGCGGGAGGCTGTTTAGGTATATACCTAATTTTAAAATATTAGAAAGAGAGTCGCTGTCAGCGCAGCACTCTTTATGTGCTGCTAGTTAGCTTTTTCCTGGTTGTTCTTCTTGACGTAGGGTGAGTACCTCGTAACCCGTACTTGTCACTAGTATCGTGTGTTCAGACTGAGCTGAAAGCTTCTTGTCACGAGTGATGACTGTCCAGCCATCCTTTTTTGTTTTAGTTTTCGCGGTCCCTTGGTTGAGCATGGGCTCAATGGTGAACGTCATCCCTTCTTTAAGTACCAGCCCTTGATTGGGTAAGCCATAATGGAGTATTTGTGGCTCTTCGTGCATTTCTCGGCCGATACCATGTCCACAATATTCTCTTACCACACTGTAGCCATGGGTTTGAGCATATTGCTGAATTGTATGGCCAATGTCGCCAAGTGTGGCGCCGGGTTTTACTTGTTTGATCCCTTGCCACATAGCTTTGTAGGTAACGTCTACCAATTTCTTGGCCAGTGGCGATGCTTTGGGCATGACGTACATTTTACTGGAGTCGGCGATAAAGCCATTTTTTTCTAAGGTAATATCTAAGTTGACAATATCGCCATCTTTAAGAAAGTGAGTCGCTTTAGGTATGCCGTGGCAAACCACTTCATTAACGGATGCGTTCAATACAAATTGATAATCGTATTGTCCCTTACTCGCAGGGCGAGCATTAAGCTCATTAACAATAAAGTCCTCAACTCGGTCATTTATCGCCATAGTGGAAATGCCGGGCTTAACGTAGCCATCAAGCATCTCAAAAACCTTTGCCAGCAACTTGCCTGATTGGCGCATCAGGTCTCTTTCACGGTTAGATTTAATTATCACTTGGTTATTCATCGTTATGCCCTGCGATTAGCGCAATATTACTGGCCGAAACATTAACGGATTTCATCAGTTCGGCGATGATTTCATTAAATGATTTTTGTGGATGTAGCTCGGCCAACATGCCTATTTTGATCCAAAACTCAGCTTGTGAATTAATCGATCGCGACATGACAGAGCTGGCATTTCTTAGCTCTTTGTGTAGCTCATCCGATATTTTAACTATACCCAAAATATATGCTTAATATATAAAACGTATATGTATTGTATGTTTTGATGTTTGTTCGTCAAGAAAAAATTAACTGCTAGGGCTTCTTGGCCATGGTGCTGAGGGAGCCCTAGCTAACTTTTCTGTCCATCACGTTCGCTGTTTTGGTTAAAACGAAGTGCGACGATATTCTCGGTATGCTGGTTTCCAGTAGTTGGCGTACAGCTGTTGCTGCAGCATTTCATCGGTTAGAGGCGGTGCGAGGCCATCTGCTATCGCCTGTTTTGCCACGGCTTTGGCGATGGATAAGCTAATCGTTTTTATTTCACTCAGCGGAGGCAGTAAGACCCCTGGTGCTTTGTGATATTTAATCGCGGTGTCAGCTAACGATTGGCTTGCAGCCATTAACATGTTGTCACTGATCTGCTTCGCATTAACGGCGATGACGCCTAAGCCAATACCGGGGAAAATGTAACTGTTATTGCATTGTGATATTTCGTAGTCACAGCCATTAACAGTTACCGCTGAGAAAGGGCTACCCGTTGCAACTATCGCTTGTCCCTTACTCCACTTGAGGATATCGGTGGGAGTCGCTTCTACACGTGAAGTGGGGTTTGTAAGTGGTAAAATAATCGGTTTAGGAGTATTGGAAACCAGTGAGAGAATGATTTGCTCGGTGAATAAGCCAGGTTGACCGCTAACTCCGATCAAGGTGGTTATTTTGCCATGTTTAATGACTTGTTCGAGCCCCAAATGGGTTTTTACTTGCCATTGGTTAATCGCTTTTATCTGTTGTGCCAATGGCTGCTGAAACAGTTGTAAACTCGGCATATTATCGGTTAACAAGCCATATCTATCCACCATATAAACGCGGTTGCGGGCTTGCGCTTCAGATAGGCCTTCACGTTGCATTTGTCTTACTATTTGCTCCGCAATACCACATCCTGCTGATCCCGCCCCTAAAAACGCTATTCGCTGTTGGCTTAGCTTTTCACCTTTACTTTGACAGGCGGTGATCAAGGTTCCGACTGTAACAGCGGCAGTGCCTTGGATATCATCATTAAAGCAACATATTTCATGACGATATTTTTCTAGTAATGGCGTTGCATTATTTTGTGCAAAATCTTCAAATTGCAATAAAACATCAGGCCAGCGACGTTTCACGGCGGTAACAAATTGCTCGATAAAATCTGCGTATTGAGTACCACTTATCCTTGGATGGCGCCAACCCATGTACATAGGGTCGGCTAATAGTTGGCTATTATTGGTGCCAACGTCCAAGATGATAGGTAAACAATAAGCAGGACTGATACCGCCGCAAGCGGTGTAAAGTGAAAGTTTGCCGATCGGGATCCCCATGCCACCAATCCCTTGATCTCCTAAGCCTAAAATGCGCTCGCCATCGGTGACAACAATAACTTTTACATTTTGTTTTGTAGCATTTTGCAGCATATCTTCAATTTTGTTGCGCTCAGGGTACGACACCAATAAGCCACGCTTTCGGCGATATATCTTGGAAAATTTTTCACAAGCAAGCCCTACGGTGGGGGTGTAAATTAGGGGCATCACTTCTTCAATATGATGGTCGATCAGGTAATAAAATAAGGTTTCATTGGTATCTTGGATATTGCGCAGATAGATGTGTTTGTCTAAATCGGAAGTAAATGAGCTGAGCTGTTGGTAAACCCGTGCGGCTTGTTCTTCAATAGTTTCTATATTGTGAGGTAACAGGCCGGTTAAATTAAAGCTGTCGCGCTCTTGTTGCGAAAAAGCGCTGCCTTTATTTAGCAAGGACGTTTCAAGTAATGCAGGGCCAGCAAAGGGAATGTAGAGAGGGCGCTGAAATGTCATAAGATCTCAAAATTTAGTTTAATTAAAAATTAAACCCCAACGAAATGCTGGGGCGGTAGTTGTCTTTAATCCTGAATTAGATATGGAAAATCATTGGCATAAGGGTGATCATAGTTAAGGTGATCAACGCGATGGCAATGAGATTTAGGATCAGACCCGCTTTCATCATGTCACGTATTTTTAGCTCACCGGAGCCAAATACTATGGCATTGGGTGGTGTCGCTACGGGCATCATAAAGGCACAGCTGGCAGCAATTGCAGCCGGGATCACCCAAATTAATGGGGTGCCGGTTAATGATTCAGCCACTGGCCCTAATAATGGAAGAAAGCCTGCCGCGGTGGCGGTATTACTGGTTATTTCGGTTAAAAATGTAATCACAGCGGTAACCACGAGTACGCCGATGACAAGTTCAACCGCTCCCATGCCTTGAATCTGGTGCGCAATAAATTCAGCTAATCCAGAGCTTTTGATGTGTGCTGCCAGTGCCAAACCGCCGCCAAATAGTATCAGGATACCCCACGGCACTTTTTCAGCACTTTCCCAGTCTAATACGCGCTCATTGTTATCTTTGCTCACCGGGATCGTGAAAAGTAAAATAGCGGCCGCGATGGCTATGCCAGTATCAGTGATGGCAAGACCAGTGGCATCACTGATGATTGGCCTAAAGATCCAACTAATAGCGGCTAAAGCAAAAATTACCAATACTTTCTTTTCCGCTGGTGTTATCGCGCCAAGCTCATCAAGCTGCTTTTGAAATACCGCTTTAGCACAGATAGAGTCACTGCGATCAACCCTGTAACTGATTTTTGTGAGCCACACCCAAGCCACGGTTAGCATGACAGCGGCAAGGGGTAAGCCCAGCATCATCCACTGACCAAAGCCAATCTCAATGTTGTAACTATCGGAGAGATAAGCAGCCATTAACGCGTTAGGTGGAGTACCAATTAAGGTTGCTATCCCGCCGATGCTGGCTGAATAAGCGATGCCCAATAACATAGCTTTGCCGAAGTCTTGGTTCTCTGGCTCTCTATTTTTCACTATCATGACTACCGATAGTGCAATCGGCAACATCATGACAGCAGTTGCGGTATTAGACATCCACATGGATAGAAAAGCTGTCACTAACATCATGCCTAATATTTGTATGCTGGGAGTTGAGCCTGCCAGCAGCATGGTTTTTAGAGCGATACGTTTATGCAGGTTCCATTTTTCCATTGCAATGGAAATAAGAAAGCCGCCCAAAAATAGAAATATCAGTGGGTGAGCATAAGGTGCAGCAACGGATTTTATATCAGCGATGCCCACTAAAGGTGAGATGATTAAGGGCAATAATGACGCAGCTGGAATCGGCACTGCTTCTGAAATCCACCAACTGGCCATCCAAAATGCTAAGCCAGCAGTGCGCCAAGCATTAACGGATAGATCTGCTACAGGCGGTTCGGTGATAACTGTTAATAACATCACGGCGGGCCCTAGTAATAACATTAACCAAGGGATTTGTTGTATTTTCTTTTGCATGATTAGCCATCCTTAGCACCTAATGCCGAATTGGTGGCATAAGGTACGTGGGTTGTTACAGCTGCGGAAATCGCAGCACCTGAATCGCTTGTTGCAAATAGGTTGCCAAATTGTGATTTTATTTTTTAGTTTAATTATTACAGTTAGTTAGGTTTTTCTTGGTCATGTTTTGACGTTGTAATGTGTGGAAACCCACACATTAATTGTTGTTCATTTGTTACTTTTTGCACACATTAATCTTGTGTGAACTGCGTGCGCTCAATGCCGTATTTGCTCACTTTGTCATAGAAGGTTTTTCTCGGTAGCTGCAAAATATCCAGTGCGAGTTTAACTGAGCCTGATGTTTGCCTAAGGGCATCTTCAATAATAGATTGTTCATAAAAAGCGACTTTGTCAGCCAGTGACATACTTTTAGCAGGAGTAGCAATGTTGTTTAAATCTGTTAGGGTTCCCAGCAGCACAAAACGCTCAGCAGCATTGCGTAACTCTCTAACGTTACCGGGCCAATCATGAGCCATCAGGCGTTGTTGGGTCTCATTGTCTAAAGCGCAGAGAGGTTTATGGAATCGGTTCGCCGCAATAGAGCTAAAGTGCTTAAATAATAAGGGAATATCGGCTTGACGTTGCTTTAAGGGAGGGATATTCACTTGCACTAAGTTAAGACGGTAATATAAGTCAGCGCGAAAATGTCCTTGCTCGGCAAGTTTGACTAAATCAACCTTAGTCGCCGCAACAATGCGAATATTTAAGTCAATGGCGGTATTGCTGCCAACTGGCGTGACCTTTCGCTCTTCCAGTACGCGCAGTAACTTTACTTGTAAAGCCATTGGCGTTGTTTCTATTTCATCTAGAAATACGGTGCCGCCATTAGCAAACTCAAACTTACCGATGCGGCTGTCACTGGCCCCAGTAAAAGCCCCTTTTATGCTACCGAATAGCTCACTTTCAATTAGGTTTTCAGGAATGGCACCGCAATTGAGAGCCACAAAGTTCGCTTGAGAGCGATTACTGTGATCGTGTAAGTAGCGTGCCACCAACTCTTTTCCGGTACCTGTTTCACCTTGGATCAGCACATCGGCCGGAGTGTTAACCACGGTATCCAGTAGTTGCAGCATCTGGTGCATGGCGGGGGTATTGCCGAGAATACGCACTCCAGGCTCACTATTATTTTTTATTTGTTGCTTTAATTGCCTATTTTCAATGACTAAGCGGCGTTTATCGAGCGCTCTGCCAACACTATCGAGTAATTTTTCATTGATTGGCTTAGCAAAAAAATCATAGGCCCCTTGATGCATGGCATTGACCGCCATTGGTACATCGGCAAAGCCTGTAAGCAGGATCACTGGTAATGCTGAGTCTAAGTTTTGTAATGTTTGCAGCAGGGCGTGACCATCTAGTTTTGGCATATTAATATCGCTGATCACCACTCCAGCAAAATCTCGCGTTAATCGGCTTAAGGCTTGAGTCGCGCTATCGAAGGTGCTGACCTTATAGCCCTCTAAAGTGAGTAACTGATGCAAAGAGTCGCGGATTATTTGTTCATCATCAATCACGACAACGTCGATTTTTTCTAGTGATTTCATTCGATTACTCTGTTTAATTCGATTGTGAAAATAGCACCTCCGGTGGCGCTGTTTTCTGCCGTTAACTCACCATCAAATGAGTGTATGATGCTTCGAGAAATTGCTAAGCCGAGGCCTAAGCCATATTCAGATTTAGTAGTGTAAAATGGCTCAAAAATGGTATCTATGGTTTGTAAATCTAAACCTTTGCCGGTGTCTTGGATGCGCAGCCATACTTTTTTCTCATCTGATTCACAGGTAATAGTTAGGTGCTTGTGCTCAACTTCGGTCATGGCATCGACGCCATTAGAAAGTAAATTAACTAAGACTTGCTCAAATTTAAGGGGCTCGGCATGGATCTTTACGTTTGGGTTTTTCACACTTAACTGGACGCCTTGGCTATTAATTTGCGGTCCAACAATGATTAAAGCGTTAGTAATGCTTTCTTGCAGTGAGGTGATTATCTGGCCTTGACCTTGTGGCTTACTGAACTCTTTTAATTGCGACACAATTTTATGAATGCGGGTGATCAGCGATGCCATTATTTGCAAGTTATCTTTTGCTGCTTGTTCCATTCCTCGATTCAGCATCCGCTGGGTGCTAACCAAGTAGGTGCTCATCGCACTAAGTGGCTGATTAATTTCATGATTAATACTGGCGGCTAGTTGACCTATGGTCGCCAATTTTGCTGTTCTAATCAGCGCATCTTGGGCATTGGCGAGCTCGGCTGAGCGTAGAGCTACCTGACGCTCTAAGCTGTTGCGGGTGTAAATGAGCTTGTTGTAACCGATGATCCTTTGACTTAAATAATAAACTAAGCCCAGTGATAATAGATACAGTAGCCCTGCTAACGCCATATTACTTAGTTGCTCGTAGATTAAGTGGCCATCAGGTAATAATACTAATAAGGTTAAATCTAGCATTGGGATCGATGCTTGCTGGTAAAAGTAGTCACCCAATGCCTGTTGGGTTTGTTGTATCCGCCACATCGGCGTATCCAGTAGTGGATGGTTAAATTGCTGGTTACGCAGCAGCGTTTGTTCAAGACCCAAATAGCGTTGGCTGGCGCTGATTTTGTGCCAGCTGATTAGCTTGCTTTCGCCTAATTGTTTTAAACGCCAGTTCTTGTAGTTCGATAGAAAAACAACGTTATCATCACCATAGACTAAAAATCGGGTGTTACTGTCACCAGCCAATAAGTCGGAATCTTGCTCAAATTTGGCAATCGAGACTTTAACCGTGACTACGCCTTTAACCTGTTGATTTATCGTTATCGGTGCCGAAAAGTAGATCCCTCGCTCGCCCGTTCTCAGTCCTAGCGCATAATCAACGGCTTTATTACCTGCTAAAGCTTGCTGGAAGTAATCACGAAATGCGTAATTGCCACCGATAAAACTTTGCGGTGTCCCATAGTTACTGGCTGCGACGACGGTGCCAAGGTTATCCATAACATAGACGTCGTTAGCACCGCTGGTTTTAGTGATATCTAATAGCAGCTGGTTTAATCGTTCAAGGCCTTCGGCGGAGCTGAGGCTCTGACGGATCAAGTAATGGCTGGTTAATAAATGCGGAATATGTTGGAAACGGCTTAGCTCGCTATTGATGTACTGGCTGAGTTTTTGCGCATCGATATCAGCTTGTTGTTGTAACCTTTGATGGGATGTTCGTAAGCCAAAATAGTAAGTGAGTGCCAAGATAGCGAACAAACCAAAGAGGCTGATATTTATTGGTGAGCACACCCGTTTGAACATGGATAACCTGCATGAGTTGATTGATAGGTTAATGGCATAGGTTGATTGTAACAGCAAAGCTACATCAACACAGGGCAAGTAGGGTTACCCTGTGTTGATTAAAGTGATGGTTAAAGCGTAATTTGATGTGGCTTATTTTACGACATCGACAAAGTAGTGATTTTTACCGTTAATGTTTTCTCGGACTAAACCGTGCACATCGGTTTCAAAACCTGGAAATAGCTCATTGAATTCACGAGTGAATTTCAGGTAGTTAATAATGGTTTCGTTAAATCGCTCACCTGGCACCATTAATGGGATCCCTGGTGGGTAGGGGGTAACTAGCATGGCGGTAATTCGGCCATCAAGTTCATCGATACTGACGCGCTCAACTTCACGGTGGGCCATTTTACTCCACGCATCGGCAGGTAGCATGGCTGGCTCGATGTTAGACAAGTACATTTCAGTGGTCACTTTAGAAATGTTGTAACGCTTGTAAATGGCGTGAATCTGTTGGCAAAGGTCTTTTAAGCCTACTTTTTCATACTGTGGGCACTTTTCAATAAACTCAGGCATGATGCGCCATAATGGCAAGTTTTGATCATAGTCGTCTTTAAACTGTTGCAGCTCGGTAACCATGGAATTCCAGCGGCCTTTGGTAATACCGATGGTAAACATAATAAAGAACGAGTACAGGCCGGTTTTTTCAACGACTATGCCATGTTCAGCTAAGTATTTTGTGAGAATAGCTGCTGGGATCCCCGTGTCTTCAAATTCTCCTTTGGCATTTAAACCCGGATTTATGATGGTGGCCTTGATCGGATCGAGCATATTAAAACCTGCTTCAATCTCACCAAATCGATGCCAGTTATCTTTGCCATCGAGTAGCCAATCCTCACGCTCGCCAATGCCTTCTTCGGGCAAGCTTTCTGGTCCCCAAACACTAAACCACCAGTCATCATCGCCAAATTCTTGATCGACTTTGCGCATGGCTCGTCTAAAGTCGACCGCTTCTGCTAATGATTCTTCTACAAGAGCACGGCCACCTGGTTGTTCCATCATTGCGGCAGCAATATCACAAGATGCAATTATCGAGTATTGCGGGCTGGTGGATGAATGCATTAAGTACGATTCATTAAATCTATGAGTATCTAAGGGACGGTTTTTCGCGTTTTGTACCAAAATTTGGGATGCTTGTGAAATACCCGCCAGTAATTTATGGGTCGATTGGGTAGCAAATACTACTGCATCTTCTGAGCGGGGGCGGTCGTCGCCGCCAATGGCATGCATGTTTTGATAGAACTCATGAAAGGTGGCGTGGGGGAGCCAAGCTTCATCAAAATGTAAGGTATCGACGTACGAGCCCATAACGTCTTTAATCTGCTCAACATTATATAGTACGCCGTCATAGGTACTTTGGGTAATGGTTAAAATACGTGGCTTTTTATTTTTCGCTTTGCTGGCGAATGGGTGAGCGGCAATTTTTGCTTTAATCGACTCTGGCGAAAACTCGTGTTTCGGGATAGGGCCAATAATGCCGTAGTGGTTACGGGTTGGCATTAAAAATACCGGAATGGCGCCAGTCATGATGATGGAATGGAGAATCGACTTATGACAGTTACGGTCTACCACTACGATATCACCCGGCGCAACGGTTGAGTGCCAAACAATTTTGTTGGATGTTGAAGTACCATTGGTGACAAAAAATAGATGGTCGGCGTTAAAAATACGCGCGGCATTTTGCTCGCTTTTCGCTACTGGCCCTGTGTGATCGAGCAATTGGCCTAACTCATCAACGGAATTACAAACATCGGCGCGTAGCATGTTCTCGCCAAAAAATTGATGGAACATTTGGCCAACAGGGCTTTTTAGAAATGCGACGCCCCCTGAGTGTCCGGGACAATGCCATGAATATGAGCTGTCGCTGGCGTAATCCATTAGGGCTTTAAAAAAAGGCGGCGCCAGTGCATCAAGGTACTTTTTGGCTTCTCGGATAATATACTTGGCAACAAAATCAGGCGTGTCTTCAAACATATGAATAAAACCATGTAACTCACGCAACACATCGTTGGGAATGTGCTGACTGGTACGCGTTTCGCCGTATAAGAAAATCGGGATATCGTTATTGCGCTTTCGCACTTCAGTGATGAAACTGCGTAAAGCCACTAACGCTTGGTCTACTTCCTCTGCTGTTCCTGCGCCAAACTCTTCATCATCAATGGATAATATAAAGCAAGACGCGCGACTCGCCTGCTGTGCAAAGGCACTTAAGTCGCCGTAGCTGGTAAACCCGACTATTTCATAACCTTGTTCGCCGATAGCTTGCGCTAAGTCGCGAATACCAGATCCTGAAATATTTTCAGAGCGAAAATCTTCATCAATAATTACAACGGGAAAGCGAAACTTCATAATGGGCTCCGTGCCAAAGGTATAAAATGCGAGTATAGAGTAGGTAGGTATAAATTAAAGTGTTGTTTTTTACAAAGACTAAGGCTGCCCAATATGTTTGGGCAGCCTCAGCGATTTTTTGGCTATTGCGGTGGGTTGATGGCAATAAGCTCAACATCAAATATCAGGGTTGAACCCGCTGGAATACTGCCGACACTTCGCGTTTTGTAACCTAAATTACTAGGAATAAATAAACGTGCTTTCTCGCCAACCGTCATTAGCTGTAAGCCCTCGGTCCACCCAGGAATAACTTGGTTTAAAGCGAAAGTGATGGGCTTTCCTCTGTCTACAGAACTATCAAAGACTGAGCCGTTAATTAACGTGCCATGGTAGTGCACTTTTACTTTGTCTTTAGCACTAGGATGCTCGCCGCTAACGCCCTCTTTGAGCCTTAAATACTGTAGGCCTGAGTCGGTTACGACGACACCTTCTTCAAGACGGTTCTTTTGCAAGAATACCTCTCCTGCTGCGATGTTATCAGCGGCAGCACGCTTGTCATTGGCACTTCGTGTGACATAAAACGCAATGAAGCCAATGAGCGCAATTGCAATAATAAACTTAAACACGTGGGGTCCTTATTGTGTTGATAGATTATGTGAATTGTAAACATTTGAGGAACAGGGTGATAACTATTTATGGCAAATCTTCATAAAGACCATTCATCGACTAATATCAATATGAAGCGCTAGTACGAGCGTGTGAGTGTCTTTTAATCACATGCTGTTTTAAAGATGTTCACTCTACTCTGATAAAAGGGTGTGATGTCCATCAATATATGTGTATTACAAAACCTAAAAAGTATCTTCAAAGCTGAAGATTAGCCCATTAATGACTAGCCTTATTATGTTTTCTGTTAATTAGTGGTGGAGTTATATGATTACTATATTACGTCGGTTCGGAGTTTGGTTGACTGCGCTTTCATTCACTTTATTAGTGAGTATGGAGGTTAATGCGCAAACACAACAAGGCAACAGTTTAAGCATATGCCGCAGCCTGCTAGTAACGGGAAATGCGGAATACCCGCCGATATTATGGCGTGACTTTGATAATCCAGGCAAGTTAACTGGGGTGGCGGTTGAGCTATTAGAGTTGGCGTTAATGGGGACGGGAATTGCTGTTGATGCTAGAGACCGAGGTGGATGGGCAAGGGCACAGCAAGATGCTCGCCGTGGGGAAATTAGGGGCTTTTATTACGCACCAGCGCGAGCAGTATATGGATTACATCAAGCCACAATTTACTGACGTGCCCAGTGTGGTTTGGGTGGCGAAAGGTAAAGAGTTTAAATATCAAGAATGGCAAGATCTGAAAGGTAAGCGTGGTGGAACGTTAATTAACAACAGCTTTGGTCAAGCGTTTGATCAATATGCCAAACAGAACCTAGAAATTCGCAACAGTGCTTCAGCTGAGCGTTCATTCACCATGTTGATTGCTGGACGTTTTGATTATGCTTTGTACGAACTTTACCAAGGATTGACCATACTTGAATCAAGTGGACTTAAAAGTCATGTTGTCCACCTCAAAACACCTATTTCAGTTGAAGGTTTGTATTTTACGGTGTCAAAAAAATCAGGCTGTAATACCCCAGAATTAAGAGCTTACCTAAATAAACGTGTTGCACAATTAACGGAGTTTAAAACCTTTGAGCCGTTGTTTGAAAAATACTTAGCGGAATGGATCCGACAACAAAAAGCGCAGCTTGCTGAGAATTAAGCTAATTAATGGTGATCACTTTTATTTGCTCATTCGTTACGATCTACACCCAAACAACTTAAATGTGTTTGTGCTGAATTTTGCACTGTTAACTCGCTTAGGTACATTGATAGCTCATGGTCGGTCGACCGCAAAAAAGGATAGTTGATATGAAATTTGCTCTATTTTTGACCGCGTTACTGTTCAGTTACACGAGTAATGCGCAAACCATTGAATATAAAGTGGCCGATAAGACTTATGAAGGTTTTTTTGAGGCTGCTCAAGGAGTCAATAAAGGGTTAGTGATCCTGATCCACGATTGGGATGGGTTAACGGATTATGAAGTAAAGCGCAGTCAAATGCTGTCTAAATTAGGCTACGATACGTTCGCTGTCGACCTTTATGGCAAAGGTAATCGCCCCGTTGAAATGCAAATGAAAAAATCAGAAACGGCCAAGCTATATCAAGACAGAGAAACTATGCGCCAGCTGATTTTAGCGGGTGTAGTTCAAGCTAAACAGCTGAGTAAAAACAAATCCATGGTGGTGATGGGCTACTGTTTTGGTGGGGCCGCGGTGCTAGAGTTAGCACGCTCTGGTCAAGGCGTTGAAGTGAAGGGATATGCAAGTTTTCACGGTGGTTTAGCCACGCCACAAGGGCAAAGTTATAGGGCTGCCAGCGCGCCTATTTTTATTGCACACGGCGGTGCTGACTCATCGGTTCCGATGACTGATGTGGCACAATTATCAGTAGAGCTTGAACAGGCCAAAGTGGATTATGAAATTCAAGTTTACTCTGGCGCGCCTCATGCTTTTACCGTATTTGGCAGTGATCGTTATCACCAGCAAGCCGATGAAAAATCATGGGCTGCTATGCTGCAATTTTTAGATAAACAGCTATAAATCTTCAACATGAAAAATTTGCCGTCCTTGGCAAACTTTGCAAGGCAAAGCCAGCACGCATTAAGCCCCTTTAGGTTACTGTATAAAGCTATGTGGGGCTTAGTTTAGAAATAAGTGTTGAGTACCTGGGTGACGTGGTACTCATCATTTATAACTGCGATGTGTTTCCATTTATCAAAAGTTAAACAGGGGTGTGAGCTTGAAAAAGCAATCATGTCGCCTACGGCAATGTCACTGTCAATGGGGCAAGATAAAAACGCGTGCTGATCCATTACCGCGGTGACTTGCCAATCGTTAGGTGCTGCAGTAGGCAGGTTTTTCTGATGTGATTCAGTTGTTGGTTGTGCCGGCCGATAATGTAATGCTGGAATGGGCAAACCTGCATCAAAAGCAACATCACGTTTTCCCATTCCTATGATGACGTGGCCTGGCTCGGGAATAGACTGCACATATGCCCATACTTCCAATGCTGATTGTAAATCGCCACCCAAATCACAAGCCACAGTGTTTCGAGCCATCACTTCATTTTGTGCCTCAAGGTAAATACCGGTGTCGTGAATGAGATAACAGCCAGGGCGGATCACCGGAATAATACTCGGGTGCAGTGTTGCTTCGGCAAATGTCGCTGCAACGACATCGTACCAAGCGCTGCCTGCGCCAGTGAGAATGACTTGCCTAGTGTCAAAGGCGTTTTGAGTAATCAAATTATTACAAATGGTTATAACGCCAGTTAAAAAGTCGTGTATTTGGGCTTGCGCATTGTCACCATGGATCACGCCTTCGTAAACTTCAATGCCCGCCAAGGCGATAAAGGAGTGAAGGGATATTTCATGGACAACTGCGTCGACTTGCTCAGGGGTTCGACAACCACAACGTCCGCCGTTGACGCCTATTTCAATTAACACATTAAGTGTTAGGCCTGTTTCAGCAAAGAATGCTGCTAACTGTTGTACTTGTGCGATAGAGTCGACTAGGCAATAGAACTCAGCGTCGGGATCATTGAGTACCGACGCAATCAAATGCATATTTTGTTTACCCACCAATTGATTAGCCATAATGATGCGCTTGCAGCCATGGGCCGCAGCAGCGACAACTTGTGGCGCAGTTGCTAAGGTAATTCCCCATGCGCCGGCGGCTTGTTGTTGGCGAAATAAGGCTGGTGTCATGGTTGTTTTTCCATGGGGAGCTAGCTTTACACCATAAGCATTAGCAAATTTTTGCATCCAATTCAGGTTGTTTTCGATACGGCTTTGATATAGCACAGCAACGGGTAAACTTACCTCTTCTTCAAGCAGGCACCAGTTTGGCTGGTTTAGTTCGCCGAGGCCTTTTGTAAGGGAAGATTCTTGATACTTAGTAACAAACATAAAAGCCTCAAACAGGTTGGTGTAAAAGAGGGAATACTTACTTTGTAGTATGATGCACCAATAAAAAACCTATTTCTAGGGGAGTGACCTTAAAATTACAATGATACTTAGCGTTGATAAAGTTTGATAGTTTCAAACAAAAAGGTATATTTGTGTCATTGTACTGATTCTGATGATGGTTGTTGTGATTGAGATTTCCAAGCCTAAAGCAACCTCATAAGAGCAGTGATTGAATCAAAACCCGAGCTGATTTAGGTAAAGCATGTGAATTATGAAATCGATATTGTGACCATCATCGGCGAGCACTTTGGCCAGCTACGTGATGCCGAAAAAAAAGTTGGGCATTTTATTTTGGCAGATTTAACCTTTGCGGCTAATGCCAGTATTAGTGAGTTAGCTAAGGGGGCGCAAGTGAGTGAAGCCAGTATTACTCGCTTTGCTAAGGCGGTAGGTTGTCGAAATGTGCGTGATTTGAAGCTAAAAATTGCTCAGTCATTGGCTCTAGGTCAGCGCTTTATTTCCGATGTGAATGTTGAGCCTACAGGCATTTCTGGGGTTTACGATGGCATTAAAGCAGCGCTAGATCTTAACAGCCAACTAATCAATCAAGCGCTTATTGATAGCGCCACAACGTTACTCAGCGGGGCGAGGCAAATTTTGATCTTTGGCGTTGGCGGAGGGTCAACAATGCTTGCACAAGAGCTGCAGTATCGTTTGTTTCGTTTGGGTTATGCAGCCACCGCTTATAGTGACCCTATGTTGATGCGAATGGCCAGTGCAACCATGGACAGTAATGATGTTGCGGTCTGTTTATCCATAGGGGGCTTTTCGCCTGATGTATTGGCCGCGGCAAATATCGCTAAACGATTACAAGTAAAAGTGGTGGGTATTACTAAGGATGGCTCGCCATTAGCGGAAGCGATTGACGTGCTGCTGCCCATTCAAAGCC
The DNA here is from genome assembly GCF_021278025.1 of Motilimonas sp. E26. Classification (GTDB taxonomy): domain Bacteria; phylum Pseudomonadota; class Gammaproteobacteria; order Enterobacterales; family CBDFNC01; genus Motilimonas. The sequence continues at coordinate 81,124 of NZ_JAIBHJ010000015.1, read as the reverse complement.
ATGAAACGGACTTTATTTTTAAACCCACTGCGTCTCGCTTTGTCATGATGGCTGCCATGGATGTATTAGTGACCGAATTGGCGCTCAAACATAAGCGCAAGTCGAGAGACAAATTGAGAAAAATGAAGCAGGTATTACAGCAACATCGTGGTGGCGTTGACCGTCAACCGCTAGGTGATTGATCAAGATGAACAAAAAGGCGCAATAATGATTAAAGAGTACTGCGATACCTTGATCCAACATGCCCATGTAATTGATGGTACGGGGCGTCCCTCGGTGCAAGCAGATGTTGCGATTAAAGGTGATAAAATTATCGCCATTGGGCAGTCGTTATCCTTTATTGGCGGAGAAACTGTAGATGCCAGCGGTTTAGTGCTTGCGCCTGGCTTTATTGATGTGCACACCCACGATGATACCAATGTGATCCGCACCCCTGATATGGTGTTTAAAATTAGCCAAGGAATCAGTACTGTTATTGTTGGCAATTGCGGTATCAGTGCTAGCCCTGTGACACTCAAGGGCGATCCGCCCGATCCGATGAACTTATTAGGTCAGCGCGCTGATTTTCAATACCCTAGCTTTTCAACATATGCCGCTGCAGTGACTGCGGCATCACCGCGAGTGAATGTGGCGGCGTTAATAGGTCATACTGCGCTGCGCAGTAATCATATGGATGATTTATTTCAAGCCGCAAATACATCGCAGATACAACAGATGTGTCAGCAATTAAAACAAAGCATGGCTGAGGGGGCATTAGGTTTAAGCTCTGGGCTTGCTTATGCCAGTGCTAAGCAAGCGCCAATGAATGAAGTGAAAGCCTTAGTGTCAGAGCTTGCGCAATTTAACGGCATTTATACGACCCATATGCGAACCGAGTTTGATGGCATTATTGATGCAATGTCAGAAGCGTTTGAGACCGCAGAGCATGGTAAGGTGCCATTGATTATTTCTCACTTAAAATGTGCTGGCGCTGCAAATTGGGGGCGAACCACAGAAACGTTGGCCTACTTAGAGCAGCAAGCTCAGCAACAAAAAGTAGCATGTGATTGTTATCCTTACAGCGCCAGCTCTTCTACTTTAGATTTAGCGCAAGTAACCGATGAGTTCGACATATTCATTACTTGGTCTGAAGGTGCGCCTGAGCAAGCCGGAAAATTGTTGGCGGATATCGCCTTGGAGTGGCAGCTGCCACTACGCGATACGGCGATTAAATTACAACCTGCTGGGGCGGTTTACCATGGTTTGCACCCTGAAGATGTCAAACGTGTGTTAGCTTACCCTCGCACCATGATTGGCTCTGATGGCTTACCTAATGATCCACATCCTCACCCTCGCTTATGGGGGGCATTTCCTCGGGTATTAGGTCGTTATTGTCGTGAACAAGCGTTGTTTGAGCTTCCTGAAGCTATTTACAAAATGACGGGGCTAAGTGCGCAAGAGTTTGGTTTAGCAAAGCGTGGCGTTATTAAGGTCGGTAATTATGCCGATCTGGTTTTATTCAACGCCGATACGGTAATAGATACTGCAACTTTCACCGATCCAATTCAAAGTGCCAAGGGCATAGATCAAGTATGGGTGAATGGCAAATTAAGTTTTAAACATGGGCGGTTACCCGCTACTCGAGCAGGGCGTTTTTTACGTCGTGGCAGAAATGATTAAATAAAAAGGAGAAAACTGATGAGCATTACACGTTATGGCGCAGAAGGTGGCACGGGGACTGGTGGACAGCATTTACCGTTTTCAAGTGCGGTTGAAGCCGGTGGTTTTTTATATGTGTCAGGCCAAACGCCGATGAAAGACGGGGAAGTTGTTGAAGGCGGTATTGTTGAGCAGTCACGTTTAGCGATTCAAAACTGCTTGGATATTATGGCTAATGCGGGTTATGAAACCAAAGACGTCGTGCACGTAAAAGTTGTATTAACGGACTCGCGCTATTTTCAATCATTTAATAAGGTGTTCAAAGAAGTCTTTGGCGAGCATCCACCAGCTCGTATTTGTATGGTATGTGATTTAGTAGTAGACGTTAAAGTTGAGGTGGATGTAACTTGCTTTAAAGCAAAGAATTAACAATAACTTAACAATTTTTTGAGCTACTCATAAGGTAGCTCGGTTTACTTTTTATCCGCAATCGCCGCTCTATTACTGCATTTTTTATATCGTTTTTGTCGTTTAACTAAAAAATATATCTAAAAAACTTGAAATAGCTCATGTTGTACAAACAAATACATCACTGTAGGTAACTAGTTGCTCTAAGATATACTGGCAATCAATGGATGGTTGTTTATCTCAAGGATGAAAATATGAAAACGAAAATATCGCTCTTAGCGCTTGCGCTAAGTGCAGCTATTGGTGGCCAAGCCCATGCCGCCGGTGAAATTGAATGGGTACCAGGTAAAACCAAAGTTGCTAACGGTGACTTGGTTATCTACCAAGGCGAATGTTACCAAGCTAAAAATAATCCAGGTACTTGGGAAACCCCTTCAGCGGCTTCAAGCTGGTTTTGGACGCCACAAGCTTGTTCTGGTGTAGAGCCAACTCCAACTCCAACTCCTTCAGTTGAGCCAACTCCAGCGCCTTCAATTGAACCGACCACTGCTCCTACTGTCGCGCCAACACCAGTACCAGGTAATGAAATTCCATGGGTACCAGGTAAAACCAAAGTTAATAATGGCGATGTGGTTATTCATAATGGCGTTTGTTACGAAGCGAAAAATAACCCAGGGACATGGGAAACGCCATCTACTTCAAACTGGTTCTGGACGGAAGTGCCTTGTTCAGGTGTGCAACCAACAGTTGAGCCGACAGTT
>NZ_JAIBHJ010000015.1:0-78217 GCF_021278025.1 Motilimonas sp. E26 | reverse complement strand
GAACCAACAGTTGAACCAACAGTTGAACCAACAGTTGAACCAACAGTTGAACCAACAGTTGAACCAACAGTTGAACCAACAGTTGAACCGACAGTTGAGCCAACAGTTGAACCAACAGCAGAGCCGACAGTTGAACCAACGGCAGAGCCAACCATTGAACCAACTCCTGGTCCAGGCAATCACGAAGCTTGTCGTCCTGAAGGTTTATACAAAACACCTGGCGTAGACGTACCTTACTGTACTGTTTACCAAGAAGGTGGTATTGAGAAAGAAATCAACGGCTCCTCACGCCGTATCATCGGTTACTTCACTAACTGGCGTAATGGTGCTAACGGTCAAGCGACTTACTTAGCGACTGATGTGCCATGGGATAAAGTAACGCACATCAACTATGCGTTTGCTCATATCGATAACAACTACCGTGTTTCTATTGGTGATAATGTTTACCCAACAGAAGCGGGTTACCAACTTGATCCAACTAACCCGAATACGGGTATGGTTTGGAATGATGTACCAGGTGCAACGGATGCCGATATGGATCCAAGCATGAAATACAAAGGCCACTTAAACTTACTGAACAAGTACAAGAAAGAAAACGGTGTGAAAACGCTGGTTTCTGTCGGTGGTTGGGCTGAAACAGGTGGTTTCTGGGGCGCGAACACTGGCTCTACTTGTCCAATGACAGATGCTCCAACAGCAGAAGACAAATGGACGATGCCGGGTCAAACAGATAAGAATGGTGTTGTAAACACAGGTCCTTGTCCAATTGACGATCTTGGCCGTGTTGTTAACGGCGGCTTCTACTCAATGACCACTAACTCTGACGGTAGTGTCAACCAAGCAGGTATTGATGCCTTTGTTAAGTCTTCGGTAGACTTCATTCGTGCTTATGGTTTTGACGGTATCGACTTAGATTACGAATACCCAACGGCACTAATGGATGGCGGTAATCCATATGACCGTGCGGCACAAAACCCTCGTCGTAGTGGTTTAATGGCTTCTTACAATGTATTAATGAAACAACTTCGTGAAGCAATCGATAAAGCATCTGCTGAAGATGGTGTTCATTATTACCTAACTGTAGCGGTACCATCTTCTGGTTACCTATTACGTGGTATGGAAGTGTACTCTGCAGGCCAATACCTTGATTTCATCAACATGATGACTTATGACTTCTCTGGCTCTTGGGGTGAAGTTGTTGGTTTCAATGGTCCACTTTACGATAACGGTAAAGATCCTGAAATGAACCTATTTGGTGTTTACGGTGCTTATGGCAACATTGGTTACTTAAACATTGATTGGGCTTACCATTACTTCCGCGGTGTAGTACCAGCAGGTCGTATTAACGTTGGTCTACCATTCTACACTCGTGGCTGGAAAGGCGTTGAAGGTGGCGTGAACGGTTACGGCGGTAAAGCACCAACTGACCAGTGTGAACGCGGTACAGGTACAGGTACTGAGCAAGGTTGTGGTAACGGCGCAGTTGGTATCGACAACATGTGGCATGACTCTGACCCACACGGTAACGAGTTAGGTGCAGGTTCAAACCCAATCTGGCATGTTAAAAACTTAGCTAATGCACATGTAGGTACATACGCTGAGCAACATGGTTTAGACCCAGTTAACAACGAAGCTGACAAGTTAGTAGGTACGTATACTCGTTTCTACGACAACGATGCTGAAGCGGCTTGGTTATGGAACCCAACTAAGAAAGTAATGCTAAACATTGAAGATGAGCAAGCGGTTCGTGCTAAATCTCAATATGTAGCAGATAAAGGCTTAGGCGGTATCATGTTCTGGGAAATGGCGGGTGACTACAACTGTTACGCGTTAGTAGATGGTGTTCGTACCTCAACGATTGTTCCTGAATCAAACTGTGCTGCCGGTAACGGTGAGTACTTCATGGGTAGTACTTTAACTTCATTAGGTCATGAGATTCTAGCGGCGGCAGGTGCGGCTGATATGAACATGGTTGATCCTTTAGTTAATCTTCCTGCTCAGAAACTGGATGTTGCCGTTTCACTAGTTGGTTACGTAACTGACGAGAGTGTTGCATGGCCACAAACTTCAGAGTGGTTGTTTACTAATAACAGTACCCAAACTATCTCGAAGATTGCATTTAGTATCCCGTCTTCAACTGACGTTAGCAAAGACCTTAAGGCAGTAGGCACGCTACTAAACCACGCTAACAACGGTGGCAACAAAGGTGCGCCAGGTATGCAAGACGATTTCCATCGTTTCGCTACATCGGTAAATATTGCGCCAGGTGCAAGCCATACGATTAAGATTGATGCTCACTTACCAATTGGTGGTGGCCCATCTTCATTCGTATTTACTACTGGCTCAGGTGAGTTTGCGGCTAAAACTGAAGTGAAAATGATCACTGACGGTGGCTGTGAAGCACGTGGCATCGATGTATCTACATTAGAGCCTTGGACAAGTGGTTGGTCTGCTAACTACGGTAAAGGCGATATGGTAACGCATAAAGGCCAAGTTTGGGCTCGTGCATGGGGTGGTAACGATGGTCAACCTGGCTCTGCAGAGAACTGGGTAACAGGCTGGAATCCAGTTTGTCCACTTTAATTAACTAGTTAAAGTTAATACTTAAAACCCGCTTCGGCGGGTTTTTTTATCGCTAACGGTTACTGATAGTTGGTGCATTTGTTTATTTGTCACAACCTTAGCAGCTGAGGGCATGTGATCTGTAGTCGCCTTAAGCATATTTATCGCGACTCGTTTTGCTTCAATTGGCCTCAGCGTCATTAAGGGGCCAATAAATAGTGATGCTAATGGCCTGAATAAGTGCTGACAGGCATATTCAAAGGTACGAGTTTCTGCGCGCTGTCCAAGTAGTAAGCATGGACGAAACAAAGATAAGCGTGGCGGTTTAAGTTGCAGTAAGGCGTTTTCAACCTCACCTTTGATACGACTATAAAAAAGTGGTGAGTTCGCGTTTGCGCCAAGGGCTGAAACCAATAAAAAATGTAAATTTGGATTGTTTGATTGTAAGCAACCTTGAGCAAAGTTAATCACTGCTGTTTTATCAACTGCAATAAAGTTGGCTTTGTCACCTGCCGCTTTAAGCGTGGTCCCAAGACAGCAAAATACGCAGTCTATTTGACTCGGTAGCGCCGTTTTGAAAAAGTCTGGACGATTAAAGGTTTCGATTGTGGCTGGTATATAAGTAAGCTTTTCCACCCCCGGTGTTGTTGGTGGGAGCATAGGTTGACGTCGACCGACTGCAAATACCTGCGTAAATTGAGGCGCGTTGAGTAATAGGTTAAGTAATTCATGGCCTATAAGGCCTGTCGCTCCAAGTATTACCGCTTTCATTGTTTACTCTTATATCTAATCAACTTGAAGGCCCATGTGTTACAGCATGCCTTGTTTCTAATACTAGACACCCAAATGCAGGAATGTAAATACCTTTTAAACTAGCGTAATAACGCGCTTGATTTTAAGTCTGGGAAACAAGACTACGCTCCCAAAGGGCGAGTTTTACTCGGGTTTGTGCTGCAAGATTGATGCTGATAAGGAAAAGCCATTACCTGCTTCAATGCCTTGCCTAAATGTGTATAAACCCTTGCTGAAATGTAAGTATCGCTAAGTTGATTGGGCATTATATAGACATAAAAGTGTCAATTTAGAGCACTGAAGGAGAGAGGGTTGTTGTATTTGACGATTGCGCAAACGAAAAAACCAGCCGAAGGCTGGTTTCTTAGAAATTGGTCGGAATAGCAGGATTTGAACCTGCGACCCTCTGCCCCCCAGGCAGATGCGCTACCAAGCTGCGCTATATCCCGATTTGTATGGCTATATTAAGCATTTATTAACGCATTGCAAGTAACAATTGTTATTTAAAAAACTGACTGCTCAGCAAACCATCAATGGCATAGCTTGTTGGTTAATTTTTAGCTTAAGTGTCTATTTTGCAGGGTAAAAACGTCGTAAATCATTTAACACTTGCATCAATACTGCTACATCCGGTTCGGCTTTTGGAATGGGGTTGTAACCGCGATCGAGTACATAGGTGTCACCCTTTGCATTTAGCTCTATAATGCTATCTTTCTGATAAACCACGTAGTCATTATCATCCCCCATTAAAATGTAATTACGCTTTAATGGCTCAAGCAGGTTTTGCCCTGTTGAGTAAAAGCGGCTGGGTGTTTTAGTCGCTAACACTTGTTCCATTAACGTCGGCACTAGGTCTAAGTGGCTGGTATCTTGTTCAATTTTCTGTGCAGTTTGTCCTGGCCAATGTATCACTAAAGGCACCTGCGTTTGTGGCCAGCCATAGTTTGAATGATTGCCCCACTGATTAGTGTCCAAATCATTGAATTCTTGGCCATAAGCGCCAGTTACGATGATAATTGAATTATCGAACTGGTTGGTCTCAGTCAACCTATCAAATACTTGTGCTAACAAAATATCGGTGTACGAAATCGCATTTTTATAACGATTGAATAAAGCTTCTTGTTGCTGGGGTTCAGCCAACTTTTTATCTTTTAAAGTACTGGTCGTCGGACTAAATAATTCAGGATAATTAGGTGGCGTTTCCATTGCTGAGGCGGCAGTGAGATAAAGAAAACTGAAACTCGGCTTGGTTTGATTGTTTGCTTGCCATTCTTGCCATTGCTTGATCGCATCGATATCGCCTTTGAGGGCTCCTTCATTAGTGCTCACATTTAGCTGACTATTGGCCGCGATAGCCTGTAATGACGGCGCTTGATTACTGCTGAATAGACCAAGCTCATATCCTGCCTGTTGCAAACTGCTCAATAATACAGAAGGCGTTTTATTTTGCTCTATGTCGGGCCAGTAACGCCCTGGCAAGCCATAAAAGAAACTATAAATGCCTAAATCTTCATGATTACCACCGCTAAAATGGCTTTGATACTCAGTGCTCATTTGAGCAAGTCGTGACAGATTAGGCATGTTTGTTTTGTTTAGCATATCGGCCCGCAGTGCATCGACCATGACGACGACAACATTAGGATGTTGTGTTACCAAATTATGCTCAATTTCACGCAGGGGGTACTTTATTGTTCGGCCTTCATGATGTGGATTTTGATGTGCTCTGATTTCGGCTTCATCAACCCAGCCCTGACGGATCAAGAAAGATTTTGCCGTCATCGGGTAAGAAAGTGGAAAGTTAGCTTTTTGCATGGTTATTGGGCGGTAAAAAGTCGCGTCTGCCCAGATGTTTACCAAGTGCGTTAAGAGGAATGCGATGATTAATACTACGGCTATCTTGGGGCCATGATTGGCGCGATATAAGGGACGTAAATTGCGCCAGATAAGCTCAGAAGCGGTAAGTTGCAATAAAAAAATAAAGGGGATAGCGATAAACAATAAGTTGGCAGTACTTGGATTGTTATCATTAAAGAGGTACTGCCACATCAAGGGATTAAGGTGAAAACGAAACAAGCTAAAGCTCTGGGTGTCCAGTAGCAGTATGGTTAAGCCAGCGGTGGAAGCAAATACAGCAAGTAGCCGTAAAATGCGTTCATATGGCACGAAAAAGCTGATAGGAAAGATAAAGACTAAATAAAATGCAAAGCTGATAAAGCTAAAATGTCCCAGCCAGCTAATCAGTAGATAAGATTGACCAAGAAAGGTCGGCGGCCATTCAGCGGCAACTAAGTATCTAATCGCAATAATCAAGGCAAACAGTATGTTAATGCTGCTAAACCAATGGCCCCAGCTAATAAGCTTGGAAACATTGTCCATATATCGATTACCGGTTTCGACCATAACGATTCAAAATATCCATTAATTTTTCTATTATTGCGCAGGTAAGGCCTGCGCAAACAATAGCTTAGTATTATTTTACTGAGGCTGTGAGCGCTTTTGCAAATTTGTCTGCAACTGCAGCTCGTTGCTCGGGCTTAACACTTCCGTTAATAAGCTCAGTGGTGGCATTTCCGAGTACCATTAAGGCTAAATCTAATGGCGCTTCATGACGTTGTAACACATTGACAACGTCGTCAATGATTTGTTCCACGCGCTCATTAGAATATTTTGAAACGATGGGCATAAATATCCTGTGCTGATTGTTTTGGCAAAGCGGCATATAATACCCCACAGGTATCCTTAACACACTTTTTTTTATATGAGCCTTGAATTAAACAATATTATTTTACATTCCCTAGTGATGGGAAACGAGGGGCAATTGGTTTGTCGTACGCGAGACCAAGAGCTGCCGATTAATAACAGCGTAAACCACTTAGTGGAAGAACTACAAAGTAGTTACCAAAGTAAGGCTGGCAAAGGCTTTGGCTTTTTTTCTAATGATGAAGAGCATAATGGGGAATTTTCTCGATTATTACAGCAAGTGGTCTCTGATGAGACCAGCTTTGTTGAGTTTTCTCAATCTGCAGCCCATTTATTGGCCAATGAAGTATCTAAGTATGAGTTTGCCGAAGAAGGCGTACTGTTATTAGCTAAGTACACTTGGGTGGCCAGTGATTATTTATTACTGGTGATGCTGGCTAACAAAGACACTGTGATGGTGACGGATGAGTTAGACATTAGCTCGAGCCGCCACTTAGACTTAAGTAAAGCGCAGTTGGCGGCCCGTATTGATTTAACGCAATGGCAGCGAGAGCCAGAAAGTAATCGCTATATCTCTTATGTTAAAGGTCGAGTAGGGCGCAAAGTGGCTGATTTCTTTTTAGATTTTATGGGCTGCCAGCCCGGTCTTGATGCGAAACAGCAAAATGTCGGCTTGATGAAAGCCGTTGATGAGTTTTGCCAAACTCAAGCGCTGCCAGCTGCTGAAACCAAAGAATACCGAGAAACGGTCTTTAATTACTGCGCTGAGCAGCTTAGTCAAGGTGAAGAAGTTGAATTAAAAACCCTAGCGGAAGTGTTACCAGAGCAACAGAATGAAGCCAGTTTTTATGATTTTGTATCCCAAGATTATGAATTGGAAGAGCGCTTTCCAGTCGATCGCAGCACTATACGTAAATTAACTAAGTATGTTGGCTCAGGTGGTGGCCTAAGCATTAGTTTTGATCAAAAGCATTTAGGCGAACGGGTTCACTATGATGAACAAACTGACACCTTGACCATTACGGGATTACCGCCGAATCTAAGAGAGCAATTAAAACGAAAGTAATTGTTTTATATCCAATCAACCTAGAGATGCTTGATACATGCACCTTCAAGTTGATTGGCTATATATGTCATTATGAGGGCAGATGTTGCTTCTCATAATGATCTTTGTGGCAAAATGTTAATTCTTATCTTGTTATTTATTTGCACTGTGAGATAACTGCTGTAATTTTTTGTTGCTATTCAAGGATTGAATTTGCTTTGAAGTCACTGCTATGCCTGATTTGCTGCAGCTTGTTTGTTTTTTTTGTTTCAACTCATTCAGCAATGGCGCAATCCCCTTTGATCATTTGGATGTCGACGCAACAAAGCGTGTCAGGGGTCAAAACTATCGCAAAACGTTTTGAACGCGCTTCGGGCATCAAGGTGATTGTGCAAACCCCGCTATTTATGGACGCCAAGTTTCCTTTGTTTGCGCCTAATGGCAATGGTCCCGACATTATCCTTACTTACCACCATCAAATTGGTTTATGGGCTAGTCACGGTTTATTGGCTAACACTGAGTTTAGTGCTTCATCTTTCGCTAAATATGTACCTCTTGCGATCAATAGTCTTAAGTACCGAAACCAGTATTATGGCTACCCCTTAGGGATTGAAGTGCTTAGTTTGGCGTATAATAAAAATTTAGTCAGTAACCCGCCAAGCTCTTGGTATGAAATGCAGTATTGGCAAAAAATACTCAGTCGCCAAGGCAAAAAGTCATTAGTTTGGGACTATCATGACACTGAATTGAGTTTTCCTTTTTTATCGGCTTATGGTGCTTACAGTTTTGCCCATTCGGGGTTTACTTTTAACGGCAATCATTCAGGCTTAACAGCAGCAAATGCAAGCCGTGGTATTGATTTTATTCGAGCTCTCTTAGCGCAACAATGGTTACCGAATGAGGTGAATCAAGAACAGATAGAGCGGGAGTTTCGTCAACAGCAGCAAGCCATGATGTTAGTGAAACCGCAGCAGTGGCAAAGTTTAAAGCAGCTTGGTTTTCAGGTTGGGTTAAGTGCAATTCCTTTAATCAATGGTGAGTCACCTAAACCATTTATTAATGTTTACAGTGCGTTAATTAATCAATATAGCACTCAGAAAGATATAGCCGATTATTTTATTACCAACTATTTAACCACAGAGCAAGGATTAGCTTCTCTCGATAAGCATGTATCATTGGGTGTGCCGGCCTATATTCCCTATTTAAATCAAGTTGCCAGCAATCCTTGGATCCAAGTCAGTTTTACCAGTTTAAAGTATGGCCAGTTAACCCCAAATATTCCTGAAATTAGTCGTTTTTTCAAGGTAATGGAGGGGGTGTGGCCACAACTTTCAAGTCATCGCCCTAGTGCGGACATACTATTGGATGCTGAGCGTAAGTTACTGCCGGCTAAGGCTGAGCAGCCATGAGCTTAAATCAGGTAAGCGAATGTAATAAACAGCGCAAGTGGTTATCTTTAATCGACTTTATCTTATGTATGGCCATTATTGTTGTGTCGGTTGTACTAATCAGTGCACTTGAATATGTTTTTGCAGTACTTTTTATTTGTATTTCTCTGAGTGGCATGTGGGTTTATCGTAGCCGAGCAGGGCGTCCCTATCGCCTGATGTACCCAGCATTAGCTGCTATTTTTAGTTTTAGCGTGTTGCCTTTATTATTTACACTTTTTATGAGTGTGACTAATTACACGAGTAGTAATATGAATTCAGTTGAAGCTGTCACTAAACGTTTACTACAAGAGTATTATGTCACCGAAGTGAAGTATGACTATCAAGTGTTGGCTGATGGTGAGCTCTACCGATTAAAATTAATGCGCGATGATGAATCCTATTTAAGTAATCAATTTTCATTGCCACCTGTTGCAAGCCAGGCCTTAAGCTTACGCGCTGGAGGTGCTTCCTTATTCTTGCCTGAGGCTGATCTGACCAAGCAAGTTATGTTTAGGCGGTATTTTGCTTCTGAGCCCCTTGTTTTACCAAGTGGTCAACAACTGACTCGATTAGATTTTTCAGCTTATGGGCTAGTCGCCCCTCGCTATCGGCAATTAAATGAAGGTTTAGTGCTGGCAAACGGAACCATGCTGCATGATGTAAATACTTTGTTTGATAATCAGACCGAACATTTTTTACGGGCAAACATGACAACGGGTTTTTTTCACGCGATTGATGGCCAAGGCGAGTTTATCGGCCCTCCTGTCACCCCTGGATTTGTTTTACTTAAAGGGGCCGATCAGTATGCTGCTATTATTTCTGATCCAGCGATGTTGTTACCACTATTAAAGGTGTTGCTCTGGACTTTTATGTTCGCTCTATTGTCTTTGCTAGGGAGTTTTTTGATTGGCTTGATCTTGGCACAATTAACCCTCAATCCATTGACTCGTTTCAGTTATTTTTATCGCGGTGTTTTATTGTTACCTTGGGCGATCCCACCTTTTGTAAGTATATTAAGCTTTAAAGTGTTACTCACTCCTCATGGGGGCGAACTGGCGAATTTGTTGACATTACTTTTTTCAACAACGCCTGATTGGGCTAATGATGCTGATTCTGCTCGCTTTACCTTGGTGGGGCTGAGTATTTGGCTTGGTTACCCTTATGTGATGCTACTTGTGTTAGCCAGTTTAAGGCGCATACCTAGCATATATTATGAAACGGCGGCAATGGCCGGCTATGGACCGATACAACGTTTTATCCATGTGACATTCCCTTTGGTTATTAAGCCCTTAAAGCCTGTGTTGGTTGCGCTTTTTGCATTCAATTTACATAACTTTGTATTGGTTTTTTTATTTAACCAAGGCCGACCTGTGATGCTAGATGCTTTTCCGGTGGCGGGTTATTCACAATTATTATTGAATTATGTTTATTCAATTGCATTTAGCGCTGAGCAAAACTACGCACTGGCCAGTGCCATTACTTCTTTTGGCTTAGTCTTAATTGGTTTAGTGGCGCTGGGTTGTTGGCGCTGGTTGAACAATGAGATCAACACGACAAGGGGTAGACGTGTATAAACAGAGTCATATGCCTTGGTGGCAACATCTAGTTTTATGCTGTGTTTGTGGGGTGGTGTTAACGCCCATCATGTTGATTCTTTGGGGGTCATTGGGAGCTCCTGGGAGCGAAACAGGGCAATGGACCACGGAGCATTGGCGCTTGGTGCTGGGGTTTGCAGTGCAGAACGAGCAAGGTAAATGGATTTATTCGCCCTATCCCGCGTTAACTTGGCTAGTTAATAGCTTAAAAGTTGCTTTTATCTATGCCATTTTGGCTACGAGTCTTGCCGCGATGGCGGCTTATGGTTTAGTTCGTAAACATGTTTTTGCATCTAAGCCGATCGCAAATAGCTTGTTGTTTTTGCAATTTTTCCCGTCGGTGTTAGCCTTAGTTGCGGTGTATATTTTACTGCGTAAACTGGGCGTTTATATGCCTAGTTTAGGTGTAAATAGTCACGGTGGTTTAGTGGTGGTTTATTTAGGTGGTTTAGCGTTTTTTATCTGGTTCTTAAAAGGGCAAATATCGGGGCTGCCCAGTGAATACGAAGAAAGTGCTCGACTGTCATCGGCTAGGGCTTGGCAAATAATGATGCACATTATTTTACCACTGTTGCTACCTGGTTTATTGGTGACTTTTTTAATTTCTTTTATGATGGCATTCGGTGAGTTTCCATTTGCCTCTATTTTATTACAGCAACAAGATCAATATACGCTAGCGGTTGGATCTCAACTTTACCTCTCTGACCACTATTATAACTGGGGGGAATTTTGTGCGTTTGCATTATTAAGCGCCAGCCCTGCAGTTATTTTGTTGCTATTGATCCAATACTGGTTGCTCCAATTTAGTCAATCACCTTTGAAAGAGTCCGGTTATGTCGCAGTTGATCCTTAGTCATGTCAGTAAGTCATTTGTCAGTCAAGGGCGACCAGACCTGCTATTAGACATTAATTTATATGTTGAGCAGGGAGAGTGTCTTGGTATTGTTGGGCCATCGGGGTCAGGTAAGTCTACTTTACTGAGAATGATTGCTGGTTTGGAAACTACGTCCCAAGGTGAAATTATTATCGACCAGACGCAAATGAATAAAGTGCCAGTGATGCGTCGTGGCTTGGAAATGGTATTTCAACAACATGCTTTATTTCCTCATATGACCTTAGAAGAAAATATTCTCTTTGGTTTGAAACATCGGTCTTTAAGTAAAGCAGATCAAAGGCAACGAGTTAAATGGGTGAGTAAACTATTTGACTTAGATGGTGTGATAAACCATTTACCCATGCATTTATCGACTGAAAACGTACAGCGGGGGGCTCTTGCTAAAGCCATCGCCCCACAATCTTCTCTGGTTTTATTTGATGAACCTTTTACCGGTTTGTCTGGTGATACAAGAAGCCAATTGCGACTTGAGCTTAACCGCATACAGCGCCAGCTTGGCGCTACTTTTGTGATGACGACGCATCATTATCAAGATGCAATGGCGATAGCGGATCGTATGGCGGTGTTAAGCCATTTGTCCGATCATGTCATGACTAATCTGGAGCAAGTTGGCCCGCCTCTTGAGCTCTATTTGAACCCGAGAAATACCCAAGTAGCACAGTTGATTGGTGAGCCTAAAATGTGTTTTTTAAAGGGAGCCTTAGTTAAAACCAGTAATAAACTCAGTGTGATTAAGCTTGTTACTGGTGAGCTAATCAGTGTGCAAGCGGATACCCGCCAAGGGGAGGAGGGCTCTGCGATCACTTTAGGTATTAGAGCTGAGCACCTAGAGCTGGCAAAGTCCAAGCAAGATACTCATTTGTTGGCGCAAGTTGTTGGCATTGATAAGCTTGGTGCCGATACGTTTGTTTACCTAAATCATCAAGGCCAGCAATTGGTGCTGAGAATGTTGGCAACCATAGCTTTGCCTACTGTTAGCGAGATAGCGCTGCATTTCCCAAGCCATGCTTGCCATTTGTTTAACGCTCAAGGTATCGCGTTTCCGAGAACATCAGAGCAACTGTACTTATAATTTAACCTGCGTAATTATCCTTACTTTTTCTCCCTTGTTGCGCTGCCAGATCCCGCTATAATAGCGCTCTGATTGTTAATTTGGTCCTGTTATGAAATTGTTTGTGAAAGCCCTTACCGTGATTGATTCCTCTTACTTAGACAGTGAGAGAGGAATGGTAGGAGAAAGTTATCAAGTCGATGTTGAGCTTGATGGACGTGTTAATGATCAAAATATGCTGTTGGACTTTTCATTAGTCAAAAAGCAAATTAAATCGATTATTGATGATGTGGTTGATCATAAATTGATTGTGCCAACCCAGGTAGCGGGTACTTCAGTGGTAGGGACACAGCAACAACAAATTAGCTTCCCCCTGACAACGGGTGAATTTATTGTGTTGAATGGACCCGCAGAAGCTTATTGCTTACTTGATCTTGAAACTGTCTCACTGGCTGGGCTGACGGCTTATTTAGAGCAAGTCATCTTATCTCAATTACCGGATAATATCAGTGGGCTGAAACTACACTTAAGCCATGAAAAAATTGATACACCTTTTTATCATTACAGTCACGGGCTGAAAAAGCATGACGGTAATTGTCAGCGAATTGCACACGGCCATCGCTCTCGGCTTGATGTCTTTCTTAATGAACAGTGGGACAGTGCTCTTGTTACTCAGTGGGCACAAGCTTGGCAGGATATTTATTTAGGGAGCGAAGAAGATATAGTGGATGTAGCGGCGCTTTCAATTCAGTGTCCGCAACAACAGCAGAGCTATTGTTTTCAATACACGGCCTCTCAAGGCCTATTTGAGTTGATAATTCCTCAGCGTTTGTGCCAGTTATTGCCATTGGATACGACAATTGAAAGCTTAACGGAATACTTATGTCATACCATTAAAGCGGATTATCCGAATAGTAAAGTCAAAGTAATGGGCTATGAAGGCATAGGTAAGGGCGCGATAGTGGAACTTGATTAATTTGCTATTGAAATAAGCAAAATGCGTTGATTTAGCGCCGTTATTAGCAATAAAAAAGCCGAGACAATCTCGGCTTTTTTATTGCTAATTTACCAGTGAACTTGATTGCACTATTTAGAGTTTAAAGCGGGCCACGAGTTTATCTTGATTGGCGGCAAGATCTTCTAACACATGACCAGTACTGGCTAACTCTTCAATGCCTTGATAATTCACATCTGAGATATCAGAGATTCTGTTCAAATTATTCGCTATCTCAGCACTGGTCGCTTGCTGTTGCTCAGCCGCTGCAGCAATTTGGCTACTCATATCTGATATCAACGTAACAATACCTTGAATTTCTTCCATCGCGCCATTAGCGTCAGAGCTTTGTGCGATACTCGCTTCCATCTCTGTTGAACACTCAGCCATCACATCAACTGCTTTTTGCGCACTGGCTTGCAGATTTTCAATCATGCTTTGAATTTCAGTGGTTGAGTTAGTGGTTTTTTGCGCTAAATCTCTCACCTCATCAGCGACGACAGCAAAACCACGGCCTTGCTCACCTGCTCGAGCCGCCTCTATGGCTGCGTTTAAAGCAAGTAAGTTAGTTTGCGCTGCAATGCCTCTAATGACGTCTAGTATACCGCCAATATTGTTACTTAGGTTGCCCACTTCTGCAATCACAGCACTTGAATTTTGGATTCTACTTGAAAGTTGATGAGTGGTTGAGATGTTGTGCGCCATGACTTCTCGGCCTGTATTTGATGCCTGTTCAACGTGATTGACTTGATCTAATGTCGAGTGGGCAGCATTGGCAACTTCACGTACAGACTGCTCCATTTCTGTCATGGCTGCTGCGACACTGGCGGTCTCATGACGCTGGTTGTCGAGCTCATGTTTCGACTTGTCCATTGTAGATTGGTTGAGTTTGGCAAGATCAGACAGCTTATGTGATGCTTCTGCCAGCTCAGTTAGAATCGCACGCATTTGTTTAACTAGGATGTTGACTTGTCCGGCTAATTGACCAAATTCATTGTTGCTTTTGTATCCTACTTGCTGCGTCATATCACCATCAGTCACTGCCGTTAATACGTTTAAAATGGCTTGTAGTGGTTTACGAATACTGACCGCAACACTGAATGCAACGACAAAGGCCACCAATAATGAAATAACAGCAACTATAATTAGGTTACTACGGCTGGTCATTAGTGTGCTTTTGGTGTTTTGGACTGCACTTGCTACAACGGTTTCTGCACTGTTGTTTATTTCAATCAGCATATTAATGGCTTGATTAACTTGTTCGGCACTTTGTTGTACTTGGGTGATGATATTGGCTTGAGTAATCATCAACTTTTGGTAATCAGCCAATAGACCCGATTTCGGGTCGGTGGTGTCTTTCACTAATTGCGCTACCAAGTCAGCGGCTTGGCCAGCAAACTCGGGATTCATTTTAGCGAGTGACTTGGCTGCATTTTCGATCGAACGAATTTGAAACTTATTACGCCTTAAAGTGGATTTTACTTTACCAGGATCTTCTTGGTTGAGTGCATCATTGGTACTTAGCTCTAATAGTGAAATTTTTGAAACCATCGCATCGGCTGTAGCCGCCGCACTTGGGTCATCTTTAGTTAAGCTGAGTATTTTTTGTTTAAGATTCGGTGTCATGACCGCGAATTGGCTTTTTTGTGACGTGAACTTAGCGCGTTGCTTTACAAAATCAATCCACACTGGCATTACATCGTTAGCGGTTGAAAAATAAAGCAACTCTTGCTCTGTGATACTAGCAACTTGTGCGCTTAATCCACTTTGGCCTTGTGCCATTTGTGCTAATTGATTGAGTTCAGATTCAAAGCGTTGTTGCTTTTCTTTGAAACGAGTAACTAACTCATTTAATTCTTCAGGCTTATCGC
The DNA here is from genome assembly GCF_021278025.1 of Motilimonas sp. E26. Taxonomy (GTDB): domain Bacteria; phylum Pseudomonadota; class Gammaproteobacteria; order Enterobacterales; family CBDFNC01; genus Motilimonas. The sequence continues at coordinate 63,282 of NZ_JAIBHJ010000015.1, read as the reverse complement.
TGAGTAGAAAATACTTGAGGTCATTATCTGCTTGCAATAATGCAACGGCAGCTTTACTGGTTTGCAAAACGAGAGGCGTAGCGCGCTCTGTGACGTCAGCCATGGCGCTTTCAAGCTTATTGCCTGTTTGTAAAGACATGAAATTAGTGAACAATAACATGATCACTAACAAGACAAAGCCCAACCCCACTTTGCGTATGATGGATAGATTGTTCCAAAAATTTTTCATAAAATACTCGTGCTTTGCATTAGAAAGTTGAGGTCTAGGCCTCTTGTTTTTATTAAGCAAGCATAGATAAAAAATGTGGTGTACATACCTGCACCTTAAACATTTCTTCTCTAGGCATCCTTTTTACTTGTCATTGTGATGCATCCAGCGTTTTACTTTTCTTGCTTACTTATATTGTTATCGTTAAATGCTTATTTATCTTTAACTTAACTATCAAAAAAGATGTTTTTTTCGACATATTTGGGGTCCATCACTCTTTTTTACTAATCGTAATATTTAAGTCTAATTCAAATTAATGATGTTTAAGTTATCACTAGTCGCTAAGTTGAGCACCTCAAGGTTTCGGCAGATTGATCAAAAGAGAGTCAATTAGGGCAAGCTTTTATCGACATTACATTGGCTTAGAAAAAACATGCTTAATCTTAAGCCTTCTGTCATTATAGGCCACATCTCACAATTTTAATCACGACATAGGAGATAGCCCATGGCTCAAGAAACTATTTTTAGTAAAATTATCCGTCAAGAGATCCCTGCTACCTTATTATATCAAGATGAGTTGGTGACCGCTTTTCCTGATATCGCGCCAAAAGCGAAGGTGCATATATTAATTGTACCGAACAAACAAATTGCCACTGCTAATGATATTCAGGCAGAAGATGAAGTTGTGATTGGTCGAATGTATCGTGTTGCGAAACAGCTGGCAAAAGAGCAGGGCATTGATGAATCAGGCTATCGACTAATCATGAATTGTAATGAACATGGCGGCCAAGAGGTCTATCATATCCATTTGCATTTGGTTGGAGGTGAGCCTTTAGGCCCAATGCTAACGGTGAAGTAAATGCTAGCGAAAGTGATTCGGCGTCAATATTACTCTTGCCTCCTACTGTTGGGATTGCTCGTTAGTGGGTGTGCTGCGCCGAATGTAAAAAATATGTTTGTCACTTATAGTACGCAGATGCAGCCGCAACGAGCCATGGTTGCGCAAGGCCAATTTGGCCTTGCTGCGGATAATATTTCTCCAGGCTCTCCTGCAAAGCATAACTATATTTTATTGTTACTCGAGAAAGGCAGAGCCCAGTTTCTTGCTCAACAATGGCAGCAAAGTTTAGATACTTTGAAACAAGCCGATGCGGCCCTTGCGCAACAAGACAGGGCGGCGCAGTATCGATTATCTCAAGGTATTAATCAGCTAAGTACGACGATAACCAATGATAATGCCATTATTTACGCAGTGCCAAGCTATGAACGAACTTTGCTTCATCATTATTTGGCCTTGAATTACCTTGCTTTAAAGCAGCCAGAGGCAGCTTTAGTTGAAATTCGTAGGGCAAATTTGCAGCAAGAAAAAGCATTAAGGGAGCATCAAGCCGACTTACAAAGTGCGGTTGAAACGGCACAAGAAGAAGGCGTTATTCCTGATACTCAAGGTGCATTAAGTGCTTACCCTGACATGAGTGGAGTTATTGGTGAGTTGAAAAATGGCTATCAAAACGCCTATACCTTTTACCTCTCTGCGTTGTTATATGATGCAGCTAAAGAATACAATTCGGCTTATATTGATTATAAACGCGCATTAGAAATCACTCCTGGTAATTTATATATCCAAAAACGCTTACTTTACTTAGCTGAGCAGTTAGATATGGCCGATGATAGGGCGCAGTTCGAGCGAGACTTTACGACAACCCCTGCTCTTTCTGTGCAGCAAACATCTGTGGCAAGAGTGGTTTTTTTAATTGAATCTGGCTTGATTGCGGCCAAACAAGAAGTTCGTTTACCCGTGCCAATTCGCTCTACCGATGGCTATTATGGAGTATTTAATGTTGCCATGCCTGTGTATCAACAAGGCGATCAAGCCGCGCATTTTACATTATTAGGGAAGGACGACCAACTTGATGCGTCACCTATTGCAAAACTGACGTCAATGGCGGCGAAGCAGCTCCAAGAAGATCTCACTGCACAGTTAATTCGCCAAGGGCTTCGCTTGTTTGCCAAAGAGCTCGTGCGCCAAAAGGTGGCTAAAGAAGCAGGGGATTGGGGCAATTTATTGATTAATCTTTATAATATGGCGTCAGAAACAGCCGACACTCGTAGTTGGAGTTTACTGCCTGATGAAGCCCTGGTTGTTGATACTCAGCTTTCGTTAGGACAACAATCATTGGTGTTAAGTGATGGTCGGCAACAGTTCCCGCTCAATTTCAACGTTCATGCCGATAAGCTTAATTTAGTCTTGATCTCGGTGCAAAACAACGGTATCACTACTCAGGTCTTTCCTTTATGAATCACTCAATAGGTTTTCGGATGAATCTACTTAGTAACTGGTCTATTTGTTTGACATGCTTGGTGTTAGTGGCATGTAGCCAAAATACCTCGGGAATTAGTTTAGGTATAGACAGCATTAACGCTCAGCCTGTGGTTAAAATAGACAATCCAAACCTGGCGAGTAAGTTAGTGTTAAGCGATATAAAAACGAAAGTGGTCAATGATTTATTAGTTGTTCAAGCTAATGTTATTAGTACCGCTGATTTTGATCAAACATTGCAATACAAATTTTATTGGTTTGATCACTTAGGTTTTGAGGTTGAACGTGACAGTTCGCCATGGCAACCGTTAAAGTTGCACGGGCACCAGCAAGTGTCTATTCAAGGGACAGCCCTTAGTTCAAGTGCCGAACAAGCACATATATATATTCGAGAAGTTGTTAAACAGTAAGGTTTATTGAGATGAAAAAGACACTGATGGCAGTATCAATCGGTATTGCAGCGTTAACTATGGCAGGTTGTTCTAATCAAATTAGCTACGGTGATGCAACCGAAGTAGAAACCACCGACATCGGTTTTGGCTCAACCGACCTACAAAAAGTCGCCCAGGAAATGACCGATGACATGTTAACCTTTCCTGCGGTTGTTGCAATCACAGCCAAAGCCCGTCCTGTGGTATATGTTGAGCGCATTAAGAACAAAACCAGTGAGCACATTGATACGGAATCAATTTCTGACACTATTTCAACCAATCTGTTGCGCTCAGGTAAGTTTCGCTTTGTTGATATGGGACGAGTTGAAGCGGTGCGCCAGCAGTTAGAATTTCAAAATGATGGTGGTATGGTTGATCCCACCACCGCTATTTCCTTTGGTAAGCAAATCGGGGCGCAGTATATGCTCTATGGTAATTTGTCGAGCATAGTGAAAGATAATGGTAAAAAGAAAGATGTATATTACAAGTTCACGATGCGCTTGATGGACTTACAAAGTGGTATTATTGAATGGGCTGATGAAACCGAGATTCGTAAACTTGAAGAGCGTAACAAGTTTGGTTTATAAATTTAACAGCCCGCTATATGCGGGCTTTTACCACGATTAAAGTTAACCACAAACATAATATACCCTAGCTATGGCTGACTTTTAGCTATCTTGCTTCGCACTTAAATGAATATGATTTACACACGGTGAGTGAGTTAAGCAATAAAAATCCAATTGACCAGCGTGTTTATTGGGGTAAATTGATATTTAATTAACGAAATAGACTAGCCTAAACTCGCAAAAGACGGGTAGTAAAGGCAACGAAGGAGAGCTTATGATTATCTACTTGCACGGGTTTGACGCGACCAGCCCGGGTAATCATGAAAAAGTGATGCAGCTGAAATTTATTGACGATGATGTGCGCTTTGTTCATTACAGTACTATTCACCCTAGAATGGATATGAGCCACCTGTTAAAAGAAGTACATAAGCACATTCAACATTGCGATGATGAATCGCCACTTATTTGTGGTGTTGGACTGGGTGGTTATTGGAGTGAGCGTATTGGCTTTTTATGTGGAATACGCCAAGTATTGCTAAATCCTAATCTTCATCCGGAAGACAACATGGTTGGTAAAATTGAATGGCCAGAAGAGTATACGGATATCGATAGTAAGTGCGTTTCGGATTTTCGTAATAAAAATTCAGGAAATTGCCTTTGTATCCTTTCAACTGGCGATGAAGTATTGGATAATAGTAAATCCGAAACGGAACTGAAAGAATATTACGAAATAGTGTGGGATGAAAAACAAAAACACAAGTTCCGAGACATTTCCCATCACTTACAAACGATAAAAACATTTAAAGCTCAGGGAAGCCTCGCTTAAGTCTGATTACTCTACTAAGACTAAAATAGTGCAGCCCTCTGCGCTATTTAGCTTTTAATTGGAGTAATACATGACCAAAATCATTGTTGTTGGTGGTGGTGCCGGCGGATTAGAGCTAGCCACTAAGTTAGGCCGTAAATTAGGCCGAAATAAGAAAGCGCATATCACTTTAGTCGACAAAAATCGCACCCACCTTTGGAAACCCCTTTTACATGAAGTCGCAGCTGGCTCACTTGATGATGGCGTTGATGCTCTTAGTTATCGCGCCCATGCTAAAAATCACGGTTTTTATTTCCAACTCGGTACACTTTCAGCTATTTCGCGAGAGCAAAAAACAATTACCCTCGGGGCGATGTTAGACGATGATGGCTCAGAAGTACTCCGTGAGCGCCAGCTTGATTACGATATCTTAGTGATGGCGCTAGGGAGCGTGAGTAATGATTTTGGTACGTCAGGCGTAAGAGAGCACTGTATTTTCTTAGATAGTCCAGATCAAGCACATAAATTTCACCATAAAATGCTGAATAAGTTTTTGCAATTGGGTGAGAAGCAAACGGCTGCGGTGAGCGTTGCCATCGTCGGAGCGGGTGCTACTGGGGTTGAATTATCTGCAGAGCTGTTTAATTCGTTAAAGCAAGTTAAAAGCTATGGTTTTGATGACATGTCAGCCAGTGATTTACATGTTACGTTAGTGGAAGCAGGGGAGAAAATTTTGCCTGCGTTGCCTTTGCGCATCTCGAGTGCAGCGCATCAAGAACTGACACAGCTAGGGGTTGATGTCAGAACTGCGACCATGGTAACCAAAGCTACACCTGAAGGGCTTATGACTAAATCAGGAGAGCTAATTGAAGCTGATCTCATGGTTTGGGCAGCAGGCATTAAAGCGCCTGATTTTATGAAAGACATCGCAGGACTTGAAACTAACAGAGCGAATCAATTAGTCGTTAAAGCTAATTTGCAAACCACTTTAGATGAGAACATCTATGCTCTGGGTGACTGCGCTGCCTGCACCTTGGCCGATGGCACGCAAGTTCCGCCTCGCGCGCAATCAGCACATCAAATGGCCAGCTGTGTGTACAGTAATATTTTAGCCCGCCTCAAAGGTAAACCAGAAAAAGACTATGTTTATAAAGATCATGGTTCTTTGGTTTCTTTGAGTCAATTCAGTACGGTTGGCAGTTTAATGGGTAACTTAATGCGTGGCTCTATGATGGTAGAAGGGCGGATGGCGAGATTGGTTTACGTGTCTTTATACCGCATGCACCAAATAGCATTACATGGTTATGTCAAGACTGCATTGATGACGGTCGTAGGGCGAATCAACCGAGTGCTACGACCGCGATTAAAATTGCACTGATTTTTGGTTACAATTCCGATAAAAATACCTGCTCATGCAGGTATTTTTTTGTTGGTCGTTTTCGTTCCCAGTTGGTAATTATTAAAGCAATCGGCTAAACGTTGGCTCTTTATGGTGTAGAGCAAAATCCAACTAACAAAAACCAGTTGTACAGCGCTAGTCCAAGAATAACTAAAATGTTGATCCATAATAGCATTAAGTAACAAGCCAAAATCAACAAGAACCGCGATCAACAGCAATACTCTGCCTTTATGCCAAAGCGGTGCAATCCATTTATTTTCTTTACGGCTAGCGATGAGAAAGAGTACGACTGCCAATGTGCCACTGGCCATACCCATGAAAAAATGCACTTTGATGGGGTAAAATAGTGCCATTATTTTACTGCCATCAGGGCGGATCGTTGCAGACATGATCCATATAACCCAAGTTCGCGCGAGAAAAAACAAGCTAGCGTAAAACCAAATAGGCGGCTTTAGATCGCCATTATTGTCATATTGTGAGATGGGGTACAAATGTCGCATGGCATGGTTATCCTTAACGTAGAGCCATAGGTTAAACAGATATGTGGGCTATGTCACGAATTTCAAGTATGGCAATGCTGATATCGCCATTCTCAACCCTTTTTAGTTACTGCTGTGTTCTACTATTGTTGATCTAAGATGCCTTTTATTATCGGCATTTTTTTTGAAACAGTAACTAACGCATTAATATTACTGTTAATTTTAATCAATTTTAAGTAAAATTCTGGCATTATCAGTCAATAGACTAAGGGAGCAAAATGAACCATCCGAAGGTGGGGGCATTTTTATTATTTTGGCTCGTATTATTTATCTCTGGGTGCAGTGATAAACTAGCAGAGGCCATTGATGCTAACACACGAGTTGCTAAGCTGCGTTTAAATACCCTTGCAAGTGAATTAGATGCAGGTCAAGTACGTAATGCAACCTTATTAAAGCAATATGCTGTTTTGCTTAAGCAGCAAAAGCCGGATTATGGGCCGCTTATTGATGAGCTGGCTAAAGATGCCACGACTGCAGGCCCCATGTTCACTGGGTTGCAAAAGCGTCTGAAACAAGCTGTAGACTCGCCACAAAATTTTGTATCAAAGGAAGAGCAGCTAGCTGAACTTGAAAATATCATCGAGGCGGCGAATCCAGATTTATTTTCTGATGCGCTATCTGATCCCATCAATGTATTGGCGGATATGTCAGATGGCAAACTGGCTCGGGTTAATGCGGTAAGTAAGCAATCGAGTTTACAAGCCAATGGTGCACAGGACTTTGGTGATGGCAGTCAGTTAGTCGGCAACCCAAATTACGGACAATGGAGCCAAAATAGTAATGGCGTGTCGTTTTGGGAATGGTACGGTATGTATGCCTTATTCTCGAATTTAACACGGCCAGTACTTTATGATTCATGGTCACGTGGTCGTGATTACAGTTATTACAACGACTATGGTCGTTCACGCTACACCAGCCCTAAACAATATAAAGCCCAAGAGCAACAAGTTGCTCGAACAGCCAAAAAATTTGGCAATAATAATAGTAAATTTAGCAGCCCTTACGCTAAGAGTCGTACTGGCAGCAGCCAAGTTTCCAGTGCCAGCCAAAAAGCAAAGGCGACGACTGGTTTTGCTAGTCGATCGAGTTACTCCAATGCTAAATCTAAATCAAGCAGTACTACATCAAACAGTAGTAGCTTTCGAACTAACCGTAATACTAGCTCGCGTAGCCCCAGTCGTGGCAAATAAGGAAGGGCAATAAAATGAACACCATCAATGCCATTTTAGAATTTAATCCGGAACTATTGGTTTACCTATTGATCGATGTAGTCATCGCCATTTTGTTGTTAAGTACCATGCGCTATATCATGGGAGTCATGGGGAAAATTGATACCACTGAAGAGCTAGCTAAACGTGATAATTTTGCTTATGGCATTAGTATGGCGGGCAGTGTATTGGCCATGGGTATCGTGTTAACAGGGGCTATCACTGGTGAAAGTGCAAACAATTATCTCAATGAAATTATTGGTATGTCGGTTTATGGCATCGCGGGTTTGCTGTTGATAAAGGCGGGTCGTTGGGTCCATGATAAATTTTCATTGGGGCAGTTTAATAAAGCGCAACTTATTTTAGAGCGTAACACTGCTGTTGCTATCACAGATGCCGCAAGTGCTATTGCGACGGCCATTATTGTTCGCGCTGTGTTAATTTGGGTAGAAGGCTTTGATATTTCTACCTTCACTGCCATTTTGTCTGGCTGGTTAATCAGTCAAATTATTTTGGTTTTAGTGTCTCGCATCCGTGAGAAACGCTATAACCAAAACAATGTTGCGGGGTTTCAGCATGCACTTATCCAAGGTAATGTTGCTTTAGCGGTGCGCTATAGTGGTCACCTTATTGGTACTGCGGTTGCAGTGACTGCGGCAAGCCATTTTGTCTTCTATGACCCGGCATATCTAGTGGCTGGTTTATTGTCGTGGTTTGCAATTAGTCTAGTGATGATGGTACTACTGAAAGTGCTTGCTTATATTGCCAAGCGCATGGTGCTACTGGGCATTAAACGTGATGTCGAAATTGAACAGCAACATAATGTTGGCGTGGCATCTATTGAATTTGCGATTAATGTATCGATTGCGTTAGTTCTTAGTGCATTAATGGCTTAATTCTTATGTTGAAAAACTTACGCAGCAACCCTAGGTTGCTGCTCGATGACTGCCTGCTTATTGGCATTATGGCAGTATTGGCCGCGTGTGGTTTAATCTACGAATACCTTCTCTCTCATTACAGCGCTCGCGTACTAGGCAGTATGGAAACGGTTATCTATGCCATGATAGGCATTATGATCGTCGCTATGGGTTTAGGCGCGTTTGCGGCAAAAAAAATTAAAGACCCCTACTTAGGCTTTGCTTGGCTAGAAGTAAGTGTTGCCCTTATTGGCTGCGGCGCAACGATATTCCTTGCGAGCTTAATTGGTTTTACTCAATATTTACCGCAAATTATTGCTGACACTTTTGCTATTCCTGTTGACATGCTTCCACTAGGAGGCATGTTCGAAAGTTTAGTCAAGTTTTCTTTAGTGATGCCCTATGTTTTTGGCTTTTTACTTGGCTTTCTTATTGGCATGGAAATTCCACTTATTGCACGAATTCGTGAGGATATTTACGGTAAACACTTAAGTAATAATGTTGGCACTATTTATGGTGCGGACTATATAGGGGCTGGTGTAGGTGCTGCGATCTGGGTGATCGTGATGCTAAAAATTGAAATTAACCAAGCTGCGGCTCTAACCGCGAGTCTAAACTTGGTAGCGGGAGTGATATTTTTTGTGCGCTACCGAGGACAAATTAAAACTCGGGTGTGGCTGGTCATCAGTCATTTGATATTAGCTTTAATGATTTTCATGGTGTATTGCTATGGTGGCCAGTGGTCGAACAAAATGCAGGATCTACTCTATTTAGATAAAGTGGTACATCAGCAGCAAACTCGCTTTCAGAACCTTGTTTTCACTCGCCGAGATATGTCGGGTAACTTGCCTTCAGCCTACAGTTTCTACATCAATGGTCGTTTACAGTTTTCGAGTATGGATGAGCAAATTTACCATCAAATGCTGGTTCACCCTGCTATGTCCGTGTCGGCCCGTCATAACAAAGTATTAATTATTGGTGGAGGAGATGGATTAGCCTTACGTGAAGTGCTTAAGTGGCCTGTTGAAAGTGTTAAATTAATAGACTTAGATGATGAATTAGTTGATCTTTTTCAATACCCTGAGCGCTACCTGCCGGATGACCTCAGTCGAGTGGTCATGCGTTTAACACAAAACGCTTTTAACGATTCGAGAGTATCTGTGGTTAATAGTGATGCTTTTGTAGAAGTGGACTCACTCCTGCAACAAGGGGCTTTATTTGACACTATTATTGTTGATTTACCAGATCCCAGTCATCCTGACCTAAATAAGTTATACAGCAAGCACTTCTATGCCAGACTGCGTCAACTATTGTATGGTGACGGGGCGATAGTTGTGCAATCTACGTCGCCGTTTCATGCTAAGCAGGCTTTTATTTCTATTGGTAAAACCCTTGCCGCTGCTGGATTCTCTCACACTGAGCAATATCATCAGAATGTGCCTAGTTTTGGTGAATGGGGGTGGAGTATTGCCACTAAAATGGGCGCTCCCGCCAGTGTTCGGGCGCAGCAACAACAGCCTTTATTTCCTTTTGAACTAACTTGGTTAAATGCTGAGGTGTTTCAGGCTGCTTTGGTTTTTCCTGCCGATTACTATCGGCAACGAGATCAAGTGTTGGTCAATGAGTTGGGCACGCATACTTTATATCAGTATCATCACCAAGCTTGGCAATCCGAAATGGGATTAGAAATTGATACTACGGCAGAAAAGTAACGAAGCGAACGTATTAAAAATCAAGAGAGCCATAATGATAGACTTGGTAGTGGGTTCTAACACCTAACCAGTACTGAATGCGCTTTAGCCAAGATTTAGGTACTTTAGTCAGTTCTATATCTTTTACGTCGATAAGCTCTAGTGCTTCATGCAAATCATTGATTGGCCAGCGAGCAGGATTATCTTTCACTTGTTTATCGACTAATAAATCGATACAAGGTGCCCAACTGGATAACGTATCTAATAAATACTGTAACTGCTCATAGGTGTACTTTTTGTTTTCACTGATTAAGATGATGAATTTTTGGTTCGTGGTTTTATCAAGATGCACTAACCAATCTAATTCGGTCAGGCTACCCGTTAAAACTTGTGATTGGTTTACTCGCGTCTTGCCTTTAGGGTTAACATCTAGCCAACATAAGTTAGCAGGCAACTCTATATCCATTTTGTGTTTGGTAAAGTTAATGACAGTGGCCTCAGGGTAGCAGGCAATTAACTTTTCAAGGGTTTGGCTTAAGGTGGTCATTTTGATCTGTTTGCAGCTTGGTTTAATAGTGGTGCTCATTGGGTCGCTCTTTAACATTAATATTTTGTAAATATAGTGTTAAAACAGGATATTCGTGTGAAGTATTTGTGACATTTATAATTGTTCTTCATTTAGTTGAGGCAAAGTGATAATAAATCCCAAGCCATGGGGGCGGACGTTGTAGACGCTAATATCACCTTTAAGTTTTTGTTTGATCAACTCTTTCACCATGTTCAAGCCTAGACCTGAGCCCCCTTTGGATTTACGGGTCGTGAAAAAAGGGGTGAACATTTTTTTTGTTACTTCTGAGTTTATGCCGCAACCATCATCGGCGTAGTCAAATGCTAGTAACTCGCCAGTTTGTGTCACTGTGAGTTGTATCTTCCCTTTTTGGTTTTTACTGTAGCCATGACGAATGGAATTAAGCACTAAGTTAGTAAATATTTGACTTATAAATCCAGGATAACTTAGCAAAGACAAATCGGAAGGAACGTTAAGTTGATAGGATATTTGTCCTTTTTTTAACTCTGGACTTAGGCTCAAAAACAAGCTTTCAAGAAATGGCTGTAGCTGGATTGGCTGTAACGCATCGTTACATTGGTTTATGCTGAGCTCTTTGAAGCTACGGATCAGCTGAGTGGCTTGGCGAAGGTTGTTTTCAATAATGTCAGAGTTTTCGTTGACATGATCGATATAGGTGGTTATTTCTGAACGCCTTATGCTGTTATGTTGGATCTTATCTTGTATTTTTAAGTTCTCATCGCGCAAGTAGGTGATGGCTGTTAGTGCTATGCCTAATGGATTATTGATGTCGTGGGCGATGCCAGCAACTAAGGTTGAGGCGGTGATGGCTCCTTGGTTTTTAATGAGCTCTTCTTGAGTTTCTTTTAAGTTTAATAGAGCGGAGTTCAAGGCATCAGTCCGTTCAAAAATACGTTGTTCTAATTCGATGTTCAGTAACTTAAGCTCTTTACTTACTTTACGTAAGTTCTGCTGGCTCGCCATCAGCTCAGATTGTGTTTGTTCTAGCGTATCCAGCATGATGTTCATTGCCTGACCAAATAGAGCAAGTTCATCATGTCCTTTTATTGCTACGCGTCGCTGTAGATTGCCGTGCGTAATATCAGCGGCGGCATCCAGTAAACGAGCTACATTTGTTTTTGTTTTTCGGTAGTTCAGTAGGGCGCAGGCCAGCATTAATATCATAAATGGTAACATTATCACTGTGATGTTCGTTCTTACTTCGCTTCCCTGGTTAATGATATGCTCACGGTCCGTTGCATAGGCAATAAAGCCAGCAATGTCCCCTTCACGCCAGGCCCTGTTTCTACCCACTTGGTACTGATTATGACAAGCCACGCACTTTACTTGATTGAGCCTTATTGGACTTACCATAAAGTGAGTTTTATATTCTTCAGTATTCGTCCACTCGAAGTAGTCAGAGTTTGGGTTTCTAATGAAGTGTTTATTGATGGCAAATTCCATTTCATTGTGTCTGGGCTTGATGGGTAAAAGTTTAATTGTGGCAGTGGATTCTTCATTATCATGGCTAAATGCAGGGTGGAAAGGATACGTATCTTGTAAAGAGACACGGTCAAACTGTTGTTGAAAAAAAAGATTGAGATGTTCGAGGGTATTCACTTGATCTTGCTTTTGTAAGTTATAGGTGAGCTCTGGTACCCAAAAAACCAGTAACAAACTCAGTGCAGACACGGCAAGGGCTGTGGGCAATAGTAATTTAATGAACAAACGATATCGATACTTTTGCAAGGCACTATAAAAAAAGAGGGATTTACCTCAGTATAGAAGACAAAAACTGACTTTGGAGTGGCTTAGTGCGGCTTTTAATTTACTAGGTAAACGCGTGTTTCTGAATTTATTCAGAAGCTATTTATAGCCAATCAATCTGAAGGATGCTTGATTTTAACTAGTGGGTACATCTTGCCCTTTTGGAGCACCTCAGTGCTCCCATTAGGTTATTACGCTAAGTGGTTTAGAATCTTGATTAGCTTGCCTAGTATTTAAAACAAGGCAGGAGAGCTTTCAATGCGATTAAGTAGGCGCTAAATTTTACGGATCGTTACCAATAAACCCAATAGTGGATGGTCAAGGTAATAGGTGTCTCCACTGTTAATCGCTTGGCGTTGTTTCACTGGAAACTCTATCAATGACGGGGCTGGCTGGGTTCCTTCCGTTGCTGTGCCACGATACGGCGGAGGTGCACGCAATACCAGTTCTGTTTCTAGATAGAGCTGTTGATCGTTATACAGTGTGATGAGACCATCTAACTCAAATAAAGGCCCTGCAACATCCACATTGTTTTGGCTATTACTAAGTGGGTAGCGGCCTTGAAAGTTTTTGCCCGCTAAAATGCGTACTGAGGGAGCACCTGCTTCCGTTAGCTCTACTGACCAACCAAGATGAATGAGTGGTGTGAAAGCTAAGTTACGGGTAAGGCGCTTCATCTCCGTATTCATGGTTAAGCTAGACTTAGGCAGAATCTGGATGCTTTCTGAGCCTGAAAATACTTGTTCGCCATCGATAACTGTAGGCATTGTTTGGCTGGGCAGTAAGCCTGCTAATATATTGATCCCTTGATCGACGGGTAATAACGGTAATTGATAGCTCAGGTTTTCTGGTGCACTATCTGCAGCGACATAGTGTTTAAAAGCGATGACTTCAACTTCATAACGCTCGCTGGCTTGTGCGTTCGACAGGCTTACTAACATTATGAAAATAAATAACAAACGTTGCAACATCTTGTTCCTTTATAAGGTGTTTTCTGTCAGTGCAGTCAACATAGTTTGCACCAGTTTAATTCTATCGCTTCGCTCTTGAGCCGGAATGGCAAAACGCAGGCGTGTTGGCCCTTCCATGCGATAAATTTTCGGTTGATTTTGCAGTAAAGATACCAGATATGCCGGATTTACCTTAGTTTTTTCTGCAAATTCTATGTAGCCGCCTGCTGCATGAGCTTCGATTTTTTTTATGCCAATGGCTGATGCGGCTAACTTAAATTCAGCTACTTTCAGTAAATGTTTGCTTGGCTCAGGTAATAGACCAAAACGGTCAATGAGTTCAATTTGTAAATCATCTAGCTCATCTTTATTCGTGCAACTGGCAATGCGTTTATAAAGTGACAAACGCATGTTGACGTCGCCAATATAGTCATCAGGTAATAACGCTGGTATACGTAGCTCAATCTCTGTTTGTTGATTAAGCAATTGCGTTAAATCCGGCTCTTTGCCTTCGCGCAGCGCGTTAACGGCTTGTTCGAGCATTTCCATGTACAAGCTAAAGCCAATAGAGTGAATTTGACCACTTTGGTCATCACCCAGTAGTTCCCCAGCGCCACGTATTTCTAAGTCGTGAGTGGCAAGTGTAAAGCCGGCACCAAGGGCTTCCAAAGACGCGATGGCCTCTAAACGCTTTTTCGCATCTTTACTCATGAGCTTTTTATGGGGCGCTAATAAGTAGGCATAAGCTTGGTGATGTGAACGGCCAACACGCCCTCTTAATTGATGTAACTGTGCCAAACCTAGATTATCGGCGCGATCAATGATCATGGTGTTCGCCGTCGGTACATCAATGCCTGTTTCGATAATGGTGGTACAGACCAGAATGTTGTAACGCTGATGATAAAAATCAGACATGACTTTTTCCAGTTCGCGCTCACGCATTTGGCCATGACCAACGATGATCCTTGCCTCTGGGACAAGCTCGGCTAAATCTGCAGCGGTTTTTTCAATGGTATCCACGGCGTTATGTAAAAAATAGACCTGGCCACCGCGCATGATCTCACGGGTAATCGCTTCTTTGATTAGCGCATCTTCACGTTGGCGTACAAAGGTTTTAACGGCAAGGCGTTTCGCTGGTGGTGTGGCGATAATCGATAAATCTCTCATGCCACTCATCGCCATATTCAAGGTTCGAGGGATAGGTGTGGCTGTTAGAGTGAGAATGTCAATGTTGGCCCGCAGCGCCTTGATTTTTTCTTTTTGACGTACGCCAAAGCGATGTTCCTCATCGACGATAAGCAAGCCCAAGTCAATAAACTCGATATCGGCGCCAAGTAGTTTATGGGTGCCGATCAAGATATCGACTTTACCTTCTTTTAATCGCACCAATACTTCTTTTTGTTCCTTGGCGGTTTTAAAGCGCGACATCACTTCCACTTCTACTGGCCAGTCAGCAAAGCGATCTTTAAAGTTTTCATAATGTTGTTGCGCTAGTAAGGTAGTCGGTACCAGCACTGCGACCTGCTTGCCAGCGTTAACTGCTACGAAAGCGGCGCGCATGGCCACTTCGGTTTTACCAAAGCCAACATCACCACACACCAAGCGATCCATGGCTTTGTTTTGCGACATGTCACTCAGTACTGCATTAATCGCGCTTATTTGGTCATCGGTTTCTTCAAATGGGAATGCCGCGGCAAAGCTGGCGTATTGTTCTTTATCAATGGCGAAGATATGGCCAGGCTTGACTTCGCGATTAGCGTAAACATTGAGTAATTCGGCTGCGACATCACGTACTTTTTCCGCTGCGCGGCGTTTCGCCTTACTCCATGTTTCACCACCAAGTTTATGAATATGAGCGGTTTCATCATCACCGCCGCTGTAGCGACTGATTAAGTGTAAGGCCGTTACCGGGACATATAATTTATCGCCACCCGCATATTCTAAAGTGAGGTACTCGGTTTCCATGCCGCCGATATCGAGGGTCTGGAGCCCTTGATATCGGCCAATACCATGATCTAAATGTACTACCGCTTGGCCAATAGCCAATTCGGCAAGGTTGCGGATTAGCGCGTCGGTGTTAACGGTTTTTTTGCTGTCTTTACGGCGGCGTTGTACCACGCGATCGCCAAGTAGTTCCGTTTCACAAATAAAGGCAATATTAGCGGATGGAAGAACAAAGCTTCGACTAACGTCGCCAACGATCAGGCCTAAACGTGCTTCAGACTGGGTAAAGTCAACTAATTGCTGAAATTGTTTCGGTTTGAGTTTTACTTTATCAAGTAAGCTCAGTAAGGTTTCACGGCGCCCTTGAGACTCTACGCAAAAGAGTATCTTGCCATCAAAATCCGCTAAAAAGTCGGTAAGGGCGGCAAGTGGTTGCGGTTGATTGTGACTTACCGCGATAGTGGGCAGGCTTTGCGTGCCCGCGTTGAAGTAACCGGCTTTTTCGGTATCCAGTGTTGCTTCACTAAAATGTAAGCGAGGAAACTGCTTTAACTGGCTAAAGCATTCTTCAATACGCAAGTACAGCTCATGAGGGGGCAGTAAAGGTCGCTGGATGTCGTGGCGGCGGTTTTCGTAGCGCTGCTCTACATCGTCTAAAAAGTGGGTCGCGGCTTGTTGAATGTCGCCGACCACTGCAATGGCCGTGGTATCGGGCAAGTAATCAAATAAGCAGGCCGTTTGCTCGAAAAAGAGCGGCAAATAGTATTCAATACCCGCGGGGAAGGTGCCTTTACTGACTTGTTGGTAAACGGATTGCGCTTCACGACTGGCATTAAAACGCTCACGATATTGGCTGCGAAAACGCTCAATAGCTGCTTTGTCGGTGGGAAATTCTCGTGCTGGTAACAGCTCTATGGACTTGACAGTTTGTGTGCTTCGCTGTGTTTCAGGATCAAATTCTTTGATCGACTCAATTTCGTCATCAAAATAGTCTAAGCGATACGGGTGGGTGCTGCCCATTGGGAACAGATCAAATACTGCACCACGAGCGCTGTATTCACCGTGCTCCATCACCTGTTCCACTTGATAATAACCCGCTTGCTCAAGTTGTTGCCGTAAGCTTTGAATCGTTCGTTGTTCACCGGTATTAAGTAACAAACTATGTTGGGTTAAATAGCTGGCAGGGGCACAGCGTAGTAGTAAGGTCGCCACAGGGACGATTAACACGCCAGTGGTCACTTGCGGTAAGCGATACAAGGTAGTAAGGCGCGTTGAAATAATGTCTTGATGGGGTGAAAAACTATCGTAAGGTAAGGTTTCCCAGTCCGGTAAACTCAGTACTGGTTTTTTACCTTGTAAGAAGAAGGTGACTTCTTGCTCTAATCTAAGGGCACTGGGTGTATCGGCCACCAATAATAGCACCATGCCTTGATGCTGCAGGGCAAATTCGGCTACGCCTAATGCCAAGCTAGATCCAGAAAGTTGGCCCAAAAATTGTTTGTCGCCCGCTTTTTTTAATGCGGGAAGAGTAAGTAACGAAGAGACTGTCATGTCTTAGTTTTGTTCCTGGCGCAGCTCCGCGCGTCGTTTTAATTGTTTCGATTGAATGTGCAGACTGGCTTTGATTAATACGTCGCGATCGGTTTCACGAATACTGGCAAAATGCATCTCTATTTCATAGCCTTGTTCGACAGCCTGGCACTGGCTGACCTGACCATAGCAAAAAACGGCAGCGGCTTCATCGACTAAAAATATTTTTAAGCTGGCGAATTGGCCAACTTCCATAGCTTGAGAATGTAGATAACGAATACCGCCGCCACCAAAGGCAAGGGTATGATGGCGATACTGAATCTCATCTTCTTGTGCCATCATGTGACAAAGTAGCATGTTTATTTTTTTTGATTGTAGGCTGAGGTAGTTTACTAAGTCTTGGGTTTGCTCGCCCAGTTGGTTGAGAAAGCGCAACGAGTTTGCATCTACCTGCGCAATTTCACTGGCAATTTGAAAAGAGGCGGGCATGTGGCGCACCAATTCATCGGCATTGGGCACTGTGTCATTTTTTGCCAAGGGCTCAATGTTCACCGTTAGGGGATGCGTCACGCTAAAATAGGATTCTGTGTCCATTAAAAGATTGCCCTTGTGTCTTAACCTGTATTCCCTTTATTATCCTTTATCTTTGTGCTTTCGCAAGCTATTGAATAGACACTTATGTTTTATCCACTCAGCCTCTTTATTGGGCTTCGCTATACCAAAGCTAAACGCAGCAATGGATTTGTTTCGTTTGTATCCTTGTTTTCAACGGGTGGCATCTTGCTCGGGGTGATGTCGTTGATCTTGGTTTTGTCCGTGATGAATGGCTTTGAAGAGAAACAAAAAAAGCGCGTACTAGGCGCTATCCCTCACGTGGTGATCACCAATCAAGCGCAATTGTTGCCTGATTGGCAAAGTGTGATGCGCGATATTGGTGATATTGCTAATGTTGAAGGTGTATCGGCCATGGTCAACGCTGAAGCCATGGTGCAAACCCCTAAACAGTTACGTGCAGTTGAGATCCAAGGGATTTTCCCAGAGCAATGGGCACCAAATACTTTAAAGCAGGCGATTAATTTAGGTCGGTTAGATAATTTGACCGCGGGTAGTTATAGCGTGCTAATAGGCAGTGAGTTAGCAAAAGAATTGGATATTGGCTTAAATGACAAGCTGCGTATTATTTCTACCCGAGGCTCAGTGTTTACACCGTTAGGACGGATCCCGAGCCAGCGTAACTTTGTTGTGGCGGGGATTTTCACTTTAGGCTCAGAAGCTGACGCTAACCAAATATTTTTACACGGTGCAGATGCGGCTCGTTTAATGCGCTTGCCCAAAGGTGCAGCTACAGGTATTCGCTTTTTTCTCGATGACCCCTTTCATATTCAAGGCTTTGAACAACTGACATTGCCGCAAGATCTTTATGTCTATGATTGGCGCACCAGCCATGGCCAGTTTTTCCAAGCAATAAAGATGGAAAAAAACATGATTGGTATGTTGTTATGCCTGATAGTGGCCGTCGCTGCGTTTAATATTTTATCTTCCTCAGTAATGTTAGTAACAGATAAAGAAGGCGAAGTCGCGATATTAAAAACCTTAGGCATGAGTAATAGCAACATCATTGCCGTGTTCATGGTGCAGGGGGCGTGGAGTGGTGTGTTAGGTGCGTTATTTGGCGCTGTGATAGGCATGCTATTAGCGCTTTATATCAATCCGTTATTGGCATTTTTAGGTTTTGACTTATACACAGCAGTGGGTGGCCAACTTCCTGTTTTGTTTAATGGTTGGCAAATAGTAAACATTATTTTGGGCGCAATGCTGTTAAGTTTTGCTGCGACTTTTTACCCTGCTTGGCGAGCGGCCCGTGTTAAACCCGCAGAGGCTCTTAGATATGAATGATTTTTTGTTAACGTGTCGTAATATCACCAAGGTATACCAAGATGGTGATGTGGCAACGCAAGTGTTGCATGGTGTGGATTTGGATGTGAAACCGGGTGAATTACTGGCGATTGTAGGCAGTTCGGGCTCAGGTAAGAGTACTTTGTTGCACTTACTTGGCGCACTTGACTCCGTCAGTGGCGGTGAAGTGCTATTTAATGGTTGTAACATTCACCAAATGTCTGCCAAACAACAAGCGCGGTTACGTAATCAAGAGATGGGGTTTGTGTATCAATTCCATCATTTGCTCGGCGAATTTACCGCATTAGAAAATGTCATGATGCCTTTGTTGATCGCTAAGCTGCCGGTTAAACAAGCTAAGCAGCAAGCCATTGCCATGCTTGATAAAGTAGGGTTGGCGCACCGCATTGAACATCGCCCTTCCGAGCTTTCTGGTGGTGAACGTCAGCGGGTTGCGATTGCGCGGGCATTAATTAATCAGCCTGCTATTTTATTGGCAGATGAGCCAACGGGGAATTTGGATGCACAAAGTGCTGACAATATCTATCAGCTGATCCGAGAGCTAAACCAGAGCTTAAACACGGCCTTTGTCGTGGTCACTCATGATTTAAGCTTAGCGAATAAGCTAGATCGACAATTGCATATGCGTGATGGCGTATTGCAAGGTGCTCATTCTTTAGCCAGCGTTGGAGAGCCATCTTAGTGTTACCTTTATCGGCGTTTATTGGCCTTCGTTACAGCCGCGCGAAACAAAAAAATCGTTTTATATCATTTATATCTTTGTCGTCATTGTTGGGCATTATGCTTGGCGTAGCTGTGTTGATCGTTGGCGTGTCAGCGATGAACGGTTTTGAACGTGAGCTACATGAGCGCATTTTATCGGTGATCCCTCACGGTGAGTTAGAATCGGCCCAAGGCCCCTTTGCAAATTGGCCTGCCTTAGTAAAGCAAGTTGAGCAAGACCGACAAGTGATAGCCGCTGCACCCTATATAAATGTCACTGGGTTGCTACAAAAAGGCAATGAAATGAAAGGAGTAGCACTACGCGCTATTGAGCCAGAATTAGAAGATAAGGTGACACAGATGTCACAGTTTGTTACCGGCGATGGCTGGCAGCGCTTAGCTGAGCCGGGTTATCAGCTTATTTTGGGTAAGGGGATTGCCGATAAACTGGGTTTACAGGTTAATGATAATGTTACCTTGTTACTACCTAACTTAAGCAATGATAACAAGTTATCCGCGCCAAGGCGGCTTACCTTTACTTTAGTCGGTCTACTGGAAATGGGCGGTCAACTTGACCATAGCTTGGGTTTTATTCATTTGAATACAGGCAATGAATTAACGGCTGGCGTAAACGGTGTGGCTTTTAAAACCACGGATGTAATGGATGCCGTGTCTATTACCCGCCGCGTGGCTTATGCTTCAGGCTTATTGGTTTACATTAAGCCTTGGGTGTTTAGCCAAGGAAATGTTTATCAAGATATTCAAATGGTTAAAGTACTGATGTATGTCATTTTATTTCTTGTGGTTGCGGTGGCCTGTTTCAATATAGTGTCAACCTTAGTGATGGCTGTGAACGAGAAAAAAGGCGATATTGCTATTTTACAAACCATGGGGGCAGGTAATGCTTTGCTGCGTAATATTTTTATTGTGCAAGGCTTGTTAAACGGTGTGATTGGTGCATTGTTTGGTGTAATTTTAGGCGTTATTGTAGCACTTAACCTAACGGAAATATTCCAGTTTTTTGAGTCTTTCACTGGACAAAAGGTGTTGTCTGGCGAGATTTACTTTATTGATTTTATGCCGTCTTTGGTGCAACCGCTAGACGTGGTTGTTATTGCCGGTATCGCAGTGTTAATGAGCTTACTAGCAACGCTTTACCCTGCATGGCGTGCGAGTAAGATAAAACCTGCCCAGCAACTAGGGCACGGCTAATTCATGCTAAATGCATAACGCTTACAAGCAGTGGGGTATGTTATTGGTAGTACAACTGCTCAAGGCATACCTTTGCTTTATTTCTATTGCTTCTACGCTTATTTTTAAACAGAACATTGACAAAATACTTGTGTACCAAGTGTTGGTTTACGCCATTCTATTTTGTATCAAATGGGCTTAGAAAGTAGCCACTTAGATGGACTGTTGCAATACTCTTGCCCGGCTGTTTGGTGCAGTTAATCTGAGTTGATATCCCCGTTCGCCTATTCATCTAAAAATCTTCTTTAGCGGCTGAGATAAGCTCAAGTAAAACTGAGGTAAAGTTAGGCAGTGTATTATTTTAGGCAAAAAAAATCCTGCCGAGGCAGGATTTATTTAATTAAGTAAGTTCAAAAGATATTAGAACTTGTAAACAGCGGCTAGAGCTACAACGTCTTCGTTGCCTTTGATTTGGTCAGCTTTGTATTCTGCAAGAACAGCGAACTGTTTGTTGTATTGGTAGCGAGTACCAAAAGTGTAGTAGTCAACGGTATCAGTTGATACGTTGCCAGCTTCAGCTTCTTGCTTGTTGTAGCCTGCAAGTACGCCGAAACCATTAGCAAAATCATAGCCTAATGCAGCTTCGAATGCTGTGAAGTCTGTGTTATTGATAGTCGTTGCGCTTTTACCCCAGTTTTCACCGAAAGAGTAAAGAAGTGCAGCATAAACGCCGTTTGCATCATAGTTGATTGCAATAGCTGTCATCTCTGCATCACCAGCACCAACAGTTAAGCGCTCACCGTTGTTGTAAGCTGCGCCGATGTTAACACCAAAATCGAAACCGTATGTGGCTGAAAGGCCGTAAGAAGTTGCGGTATCGTTAATGCCGCTTTCTTTTTCTTCTTTAGTATTATCTAGTTGGTAGTTAGCTTCAAAAGTAGCACCACCAAATTCAACCGAGTATTTCAGTAGGCTGTCTGCTTTACCTGTACCGAAGTGATCAGTACCTGTACCAGAAGCATCGCCACCGAACTCGTATAGCACGTCAGTGAAATCAGATACTAGTGTGTAAGCACCGTATTGGCGACCGTAAGAAAGGGCACCAAATTGCTTGTCACCTAGGCCAGCGTAACCAAGACGTACGTCTAAGTCATCGCTTGTGTTTGCTGCATATTCAACTTCAAAGCGACCAAAAGCGTAAGCAGATTCTGTGATAGCAGATTTAGCTTTAACACCTAGACGGAAGTAGCTCTGATCGCCTTCTTCGCCTTTGTCTTTAGAGTCGTAGTACATGCCTTGGATTTTACCGTACACGTCAACTTTGTGAGTTTCGTCTTTGTAAACTTCAGCAGCTGAAACAGAACCAGAAGCAAGTGCAGCTAGAATAGCTGAGGTTAATAGCGTCTTTTTCACAATATTTCCTTAATTTATTATAGGGAGCAAGAATCTTGTTATTAATCAGCTCAATATGAGCTGAAAAAATAATGCTGAACAAATATAATGATAACAGAAATGATTATCAATTTTTATTTGGTCCTAATTTACGAACTAAATACTAGTCGAGATTTATGAACTTAATATTACATATGTTAAGTTGAACAGGATAAAGATCACATAAATCAAAGTGAATCAGTAATAAGACTTAAAAATTCGCTGTAAGCGACTTTATTTTTATCTTTATCAGTATACGGCTATTTTTTGAATTTTCTTGATTTACGCTGAGATCGGTTACGGATCACTGATAGCCTCCATAACCAATGAATTCCCAAATAGCCTAATGCTGCACTGATCACTGCCAACAAGACACAACCTAATAATAATGCTGGGCCGATGGTATTAAGTATTTCCATTAGCCATTGCCAAGAAAGTTCAAACTGCCAGTGCTGAATCGGTTGTTGCAAGCAATAGGCGCCGATCAGATAAGCAAAATAGAACATAGGTGGCATGGTTATAGGGTTGGAAATCCACACCAAAGCAACAGATAGGGGTAAGTTCACTCGAAATAAGATTGCCAGTCCGGCAGCCATTATCATTTGAGATGGCAGCGGGATCCAACACATAAATAAACCAACAGCAAATGCACCTGCCGCAGAGCGTCTGTTTAAATGCCATAAGTTCGCGTCATGCAGTAAATCGCCAAATATTTTCAAGTGTTTATGATTTTTCAGCGTTTCAGGGTTGGGCGTATACCGCTTAATCAGCTTTTTTGGCATATAGTTTACTTATTGTAGTTAGGTGTTTATCCAATGCGCAGATGGTACTTTTGCTTTGTCGCAGGCATAACATGCGGGCTGTTCTTACCCCAGCTGCTATCGTTACAACAATGCATATTGAGTGTTATTTTCGCAGCGCTATTGCTTGCTAAACAACAAATGCGCGCGCTAAGCGGTTTCCCCTTAGCGCTCGTCTGGTTTAGTTGCGTTGCTCATTGGCAATTAAACTGGTTACCAGACGAGTTTGATTCAGGCGCAGAACATACCATAGTTGTGAGAATAAATTCATTAAATTCCTCTCCAATGCCCTATTTTTATCAAGGAGACTTAATCACAATCGATGATTACCAGCCATTGCTTACCAAAAAAGTTCGCTTAACATGGTATCGCGCTAAGCTGAATTTCAAAGCAGGTCAGGTAGTTAAGTTAAAGGCTAAGATAAAACCTGTTTGGGGCAGGGCAAATCTCGCTTCGTTTAATAAACAATCCTATCTCTTTAGCCAACATATTGGCTATCAGGTTTCGGTAAAGTCATTTCAGGGGTTTATCAGTGAGACTTTATCTTGGCGAGCTCTGTTATACGAACGCATTAGCGCGTTAACTCAAGATATGTCTGAGCAAGGGTTATTGTTGGCATTAGTGTTTGCCGATAAGACCGGGCTGGATGATAACTTAAAGCAGCAAGTGCAAAAAATGGGGCTGGCTCACTTGCTAGTGATTTCTGGTTTGCACATCATGTTGGTTGCGGGGGCTTGCAGCGCCTTGGCTTATCTTTTTTTAACTGGGCTCAGCTATATCTTTGCTGTGCCAGTGAAGCTGGCGAGTTGGTCTATTATAAGTGGTGTTGTTGCCGCTTTTACTTACGCTTGGCTGGCTGGATTTAGTTTACCGACACAGCGCGCTTTACTGATGTTTTTAATTGCAGCTTTTGCCCTTATATTTAATCGTAAAGTCACGTCTGTTGATACATTGTTACTCGTTCTATTTTGCTTATTGTTATGGGATCCTCTCGCTATTTTAAGTGTTAGTTTGTGGCTTTCGTTTAGTGCTGTGATTGGTATTTTCTTGATCATCAAGCTAGGCCAAAAGAAAGCCGCAACAGGTAGGCGCTGGTTGCTCTATCTATTGTATTTTCAAATATTGCTTTGGCTGTTGCTGATGCCAGTTCAGGTATTTTATTTCTCAGGTATTAGTGCTTTGTCGCCTGTTTATAATTTAGTGTTTATTCCAGTTGTTAGCATTTTAGTACTGCCAGGCTGCTTGCTAGTTACGGCGTTGCTGCTCTTAGCTCCGTCAATAGGGCTATGGCTGTTATCTTGGGTTGATCGGGTATTGGAGTGGTTGGTACTCGTGTTAACTTACTTACCAACCGCTTGGCTAGAATTAGATAAGCAAAGTATAAGCTGGACTATTTGGTTTTTAGCTATTGGCTCACTTTTATATTGGGCATGGCAACGAAGAGCACCTATTGTTTTTCGGCTTGCGCTAATAATGCTTGCGACTATGAGTCTGGTTGCAGGACGAACATGGTTCATTCCCAACAAGCCAGACTGGCAAGTGGTTGTTTTTGATGTTGGCCAAGGC
This sequence comes from Motilimonas sp. E26, assembly GCF_021278025.1. Classification (GTDB taxonomy): domain Bacteria; phylum Pseudomonadota; class Gammaproteobacteria; order Enterobacterales; family CBDFNC01; genus Motilimonas. Next base: position 38,832 of record NZ_JAIBHJ010000015.1, on the reverse strand, counting down.
TTGAGTGTATTGATGCAAAGTCGGCAAGAGTACCTGCTGTTTGATACAGGGTTTGCTACCTCGACAGGCTTTAGTATGGCAAAAAGCGTTATATTACCCTATTTAAAAGCCAACAATATTAGTGAATTACGACACTTTATTGTTAGCCATAAAGATAACGATCATGCCGGCGGTTGGCAGGATATAGCGGCGAACTTAACAATAAGTCGTTATTGGCACAGTCAACCGCAGTGGCCATTTCAGTATTGCCAGCAAGGCCAACAAATTAGCTTAGGTGCATTTACCGGGCGCTTTTTCACCCAGCGGGGTAAAGCGGTGGGCCGTTCTCGTAACAATAATTCATGTGTACTGCATTTAACCAATGGCGATTTTAGTATCTTGATCCCAGGTGATATTGAAGCCCGTGCAGAGGCGCAGCTAATAAAAATGGCAGGGCATCAAATAAAAGCAGATGTAGTGATCGCTGCGCATCATGGTAGTAAAACCTCTTCCTCTGCGGCATTTGTTGATGCAACCATACCCAGTTGGGTGGTTTATAGCGCTGGTAGGTATAACCCTTGGGGGTTTCCTCATCAAGAAGTTGTCCAGCGCTACTTAAAGGCTGGAGCGCGAGGGGCTAACACTGCCAAACAAGGCATGTTAATTATCGCCCCACAAGGTGAAAGCTGGGTAATAAAAGGCTTTCGTGATGCTATCTCACCATATTGGTATCACTCAGCGCTTTTACCTTTTGTTCCTAGAGGTTAAAATGTTTCTTTTTTCATAAGTGGCCATTATGACACAATCGACAACTTCTTCTTTTGTCACCTTCAAACGCTTACTTGAATACGTTAAAGATAAGAAACTCGGGATCCTCGGTGGCGTGATTGGAATGTTAGGCTATGCCGCTGTTGACGCTACATTTTTATATTCTCTGAAACCACTACTTGATGAAGGGTTAACCGGCAAAAACCCAGATGTACTCACTTTTATGCCTATTTTTGTTTTAGTCATCATTACCGCGCGCGGCTTGGCGGCTTTTATGAGCAGCTATTGTATGGCTTGGGTGGGTAATCATGTCGTGATGAAGCTGCAACGCGCAGTTTTTAATCATTTGATGCAAATGCCAGTGGCTTTTTTTGATAAAAATAGCACTGGGGATTTGCTGTCGAAAATTACTTACGATTGTAACCAAGTGGCTAATGCCGCCAGTAATTCCCTAGTGAGTATTTTCCGTGAAGGGGCCATGGTGGTGGCGTTGCTTGCGATGATGTTTTACCAAAGCTGGCAACTCTCGTTAATTTTCTTCGTGGTTGGCCCTGTCGTGGGCTTTGTGATCAATAAAGTCAGTAAGCGTTTTCGTGGTTTAGGTCATCAAATTCAGGCGGCAATGGGCTCAGTGACTACGTCATCGGAGCAAATGTTAAAAGGCCACAAAGAAGTGTTAATGTTTGGTGGGCAATCACTTGAGCAAGAAAAATTTGCCAATGTGAGTAACAAGGTGCGTCGGCAAAATATGAAAATGATATCGGCGCAAGCAATCAGTGTGCCGGTGATCCAGTTTTTAGCTTCGATAGCGTTAGCATTTGTGCTGTATTTAGCAACTTTCCCACAAGTCATGGATACCTTAACCCCCGGTACGTTTACTCTGATCATTAGCTCGATGTTCGCGTTGATGAAGCCAATAAAATCGATTACTCAAGTGAATAATGAAATTCAAAAAGGTTTAGCGGCTTGTGACAGCTTGTTCGCTATTTTGGACAGTGAATTAGAAAAAGACACGGGGAAAAAACCGATAGCGCGCGTAAAAGGGCAAATTGCTTTTGATAAGGTGACATTTCGCTACCAAGGTAAAGAGAAGCCAGCGTTGGATAATATTAGTTTTACCGTTGAGGCTGGGAAAAGTATCGCTTTGGTTGGCCGGTCAGGCTCAGGTAAATCAACCATCGCTTCCATTATCACGCGTTTTTACGACGGTATTGAAGGTGACGTGAGCATCGATGGACAGAGTATTTATGATTTTCCGCTTGACAATTTGCGCTCACAAATGGCCTATGTATCGCAAAAAGTACACTTGTTTGATGACACTATTGCCAACAATATCGCTTATGCAACAGGGGACAACTACAGCCGTGAGCAAATAATTGCTGCAGCGACAACGGCTCATGCCATGGAGTTTATTGAGCAGTTTCCTGATGGCTTAGATACATTAGTAGGTGAAGATGGCGTGATGTTGTCTGGTGGACAAAGGCAACGTATTGCCATTGCACGGGCACTGCTGCGTGATGCTCCTATTTTGATTTTAGATGAAGCTACTTCAGCACTTGATACTGAGTCTGAGCGCCATATTCAGTCCGCGTTAGAGGCGTTGCAAAAAGATCGTACCTCAATAGTGATTGCGCATCGCTTGTCTACCATTGAAAATGCAGACCAAATTTTGGTGGTTGATCAAGGGCGGATCATTGAGCAGGGCACTCATCAACTCTTAAGTGAGCATGATGGGGTGTATGCCAGCTTAGTTAAAATGCAAACAGCAGCGTCGTAATATGAAGTTCTGGTATCGCATAGATGGCATAACCTGCTTACTTTGGCCATTGTCTTGGCTGTTTGGTTTAATTGCAGCAACACGCCGATTTGCTTTTCGTCAAGGTTGGCTAAAGTCTGTTCATGTCGGAGTGCCGACGATAGTCGTCGGTAACATAAGTGTTGGCGGAAATGGCAAAACGCCCGTGGTTATCGGTTTATGCGAATGGCTAACACAACTCGGTTATCGCCCTGGTGTCATTAGCCGCGGTTATGGAGGCAACGCTCCTCATTACCCGCTATTGGTTGATACGCATACTACAGGTGCGCAAGCAGGTGATGAGCCAGTATTAATTTATCATCGCACTGGTTGTCCGGTTGTAGTGTCACCAAAGCGTATTGAATCAGCACAATATTTAATTGAACATTGCGATGTCAATGTGATTATTTCAGATGATGGCCTGCAGCATTATGCTTTACAACGTGATATTGAAATTGTGGTGGTTGACGGTGAACGACGCTTTGGTAATGGTCTTTTACTGCCTGCAGGTCCTTTAAGAGAAAGTAAAAAGAGATTAAACAGCGTCGATTTTGTAATTAATAATGGCGCCGATCCACAAGGTAACGAATTTGCGATGTCATTAAAGCCGAGTACGCCTAAATCGGTAGTTGGCCAGGTTGAATTTGATGCTGCTGAGGTGGGCAAAAAAGTGAATGCTTGCGCCGGTATCGGTCATCCTCCACGCTTTTTCAATACGTTAAAAGGGTTAGGCTTTGAACTAGTACAACAAAGAGCCTTTGCTGATCACCACGCTTTTAAGCAAGAAGAAATTCAGGCTTTAGAGCAACAGTATCCATTATTTATGACCGAAAAAGACGCAGTCAAGTGCCGTGATTTCGAGTTGAAACAAGCTTGGTATTTACCTGTTTCTGCGCTCATCGCTGCGCCATTTAAAGAACACTTTATTATGAAATTAAAAGAGATAAATCAAAATGTTAGACCATAATCTATTTGAAATAATTGCTTGCCCTGTGTGCAAAGGAAAACTGCATTTTGACAAGGCGCAGCAAGAGTTAATCTGTAAGTTCGATCGTTTGGCGTACCCTATCACAGAGGGGATCCCGGTGTTAATTGAAGAGAAAGCACGTGAGTTAAGCTTAGATGAGGTGAGTTCATGAGCTTTGTCGTGGTGATCCCTGCGCGCTATCAGTCTGAGCGCCTGCCGGGCAAGCCACTACTTTCCCTTGCGGGCAAACCTATGGTGCAACATGTGGTTGATCGCGCTCGTGAAAGCGGCGCGGCGCGAATAATTGTTGCGACGGATGATCAGCGCATTGCCGATGCGGTTGATTGTGAAGTGTGTATGACACGTGCAGATCATCAATCTGGCACCGAGCGCTTAGCTGAAGTGGTTGCATTGTGCGGCTTTTCCGCTGACGAAGTGATTGTAAATGTGCAAGGCGATGAGCCCCTTATTCCTGCTAGCATCATACAACAAGTAGCGGCCAACTTAGCCAACCAGACGGCTGCACCTATGGCTACCTTAGCGACGAGTATTGCATCTGCAGATGAAGTATTTAATCCTAATGCAGTCAAAGTGGTGCTGGATAAACAAGGTTACGCATTATATTTCAGCCGTGCCAGTGTGCCTTGGCAGCGTGATCATTTTCCGCATCAAGTCGATGCGCATTGCCCTTTACTACGTCATATTGGCATTTATGCTTATCGTGCTGGATTCATTACGAAATATATCGGCATGAGTGAATCACCATTAGAGCAGATTGAAAAGTTAGAGCAACTTCGAGTGCTATGGCATGGTGAAAAAATTCATGTGGCGGTAGCTCAGGAAACGCCTGCGGCAGGCATCGATACACCAGAAGATTATGAGCGGGTTAATCAGTTGTTAACAAGGTCCTAGGTGTGATGTTGGTTATCTATTATTAAGAAAGTGGGCAAACCTGGCTGCCCATTTTTCTCTTTCTTTATAATGGGCTTTATTTCATTGGTAACTTACTAATAACCTTAATCAAACTGTACTTCACTGATGAAGCATCCGCTGGTGGGTTTTCGACCATTTCTTTTTTCACTTGTAACTGATACTGGAAACCTGGTTCGAAAGTAAAACCTTCTATATTTTGGTAAAAAAGTTGCCACTCTTGGGTTTCTGGTGTTTTCACCTGCAAGCAGTTCATCGGGGCAACACCGGTACATTCTACGGTTTCAGCGTTAACATATAATAGGGTTTCTTGAGTCAGGGGTTGACTAGCACATGCTGCGAGTAATAGCGCAGGTGCTAAAAGGTATAGTTTTTTCATTTTGTTCTCCCATAAAAAAAGAGGCCGTGAATAGCCTCTTTTATTTTATGCATTTGTTAGTATTAGTCTAATACTTTTCAATAACTTAATTATCGTTCGTCAATTGAGCTGAAATCACGAGATGTATGACCCGTGTAAAGCTGACGAGGGCGACCAATTTTTTGTCCTGGTTGGCTTAGCATTTCATTCCAGTGTGCGATCCAGCCTACTGTGCGAGAAACTGCAAAAATTACAGTAAACATAGAGGTCGGAATGCCCATGGCTTTCAAGATAATTCCTGAGTAGAAATCAACGTTAGGGTAAAGTTTCTTCTCTACGAAGTAAGGGTCTTCAAGCGCAATCTGCTCTAAACGCATGGCTACGTCTAAAAGTGGATCTTGAATGTTTAGTTCTTTTAGCACTTCGTGACAAGTTTCACGCATAACGGTTGCGCGAGGGTCAAAGTTTTTGTAAACGCGATGACCAAAGCCCATTAAGCGGAATGGGTCTTCTTTGTCCTTAGCACGTGCTACAAACTCATCAATACGATCAACAGTACCAATTTCTTCTAACATATTTAAGCATGCTTCATTAGCGCCGCCATGAGCGGGGCCCCAAAGTGATGCAATACCCGCTGCGATACAAGCAAATGGGTTTGCCCCCGATGAGCCTGCCAATCGAACTGTTGATGTAGAAGCATTTTGCTCGTGATCAGCATGTAAAATCATGATGCGATCCATTGCTTTTTCAAGTACTGGGTTAACCACGTACTCTTCACAAGGAACGGCAAACATCATATGCAGGAAGTTACCAGCGTAGCTTAGATCATTGCGTGGGTACACAAATGGTTGACCCATAGAGTACTTGTAGCTCATCGCTGCTAATGTTGGCATTTTTGATAATAAACGGTAAGCCGCAATTTCACGGTGTCTAGCATCTGAAATATCAAGTGAGTCATGGTAGAAAGCAGATAATGCACCTACAACACCACACATGATTGCCATTGGATGAGAATCACGACGGAAACCTGAGAAAAAGTCTGTTAATTGCTCATGAACCATGGTGTGGTGCATTACAACACGATGAAAATCATCGAATTCTTTACGGTTGGGCACCTCTCCGTTCAGAAGTATGTAACAAACCTCTAGAAAATCAGATTTCTTTGCTAATTGGTCAATCGGATAACCACGGTGCAGTAATACACCTTTTGCACCATCAATATAGGTAATTTCTGACTCACACGATGCGGTTGCTAAAAAACCGGGATCGAAAGTGAAATAACCATGTTTACCCAAGCCGCGTACGTCTAGTACATTGTAGCCTGCTGCTGCTTCTAAAATAGGCAGCTCAATAGGCTCTTGGCCCGGTAGATGTAAAGTGGCTTTTTGATCAGCCATAGCACGTCTCCTTTGCTCTTTATATGCGAGTTGGAATAACAAACGCCGCTCATTTCTACAGATCTTGCTCTCGTTTGTCAATTTTGTTGTGCTTATATAAGTGGTATGTTAATGAAAAAATGAGTGCTAGTTACTATTTCTTAACAGAATGTGATGCAAAATGTTGAAACTTCATTGTAAAAGCGTAATGCCCTTCATATAATGGCGCCGAGGTCTCCGGATGGTTTGTTGGCTTGGTTTTAAGCCATTCCGAGGATAGCGGTGATAACGCTATCTTTGAGAAATGTTATAAAGGCCGCAACAACCAATTAACAACTTATTTGAGCGTTGAGATAAGTGCGTTTGTTCCGGGGAATATAACTATAACAAGCATGCTCTCAATGGAGCTGAGTGGGCAACACCGTGAAAAAGCAAAGACCTGTAAACCTCGACCTACAGACAATAAGCTTTCCTGTAACTGCTATTGCATCTATCTTGCATCGTGTATCTGGCGTCATTGTGTTTGTAGCACTAGCTATCTTGCTATCGCTATTAGCGCAATCGTTAGGCTCAAAGGAAGGATTTGAAAGCGTCGCTAGTCTAGCCGACAATTTCTTCATCAAATTCATTCTTTGGGGAATACTGACTGCATTGGCTTACCACATCGTGGTAGGTGTCCGACATATGATCATGGATCTGGGTTACTGGGAAGAACTAGAATCTGGTACACAAAGCGCGAAAGTGAGCTTCATTATCGCCATCATCTTGTCACTACTTGCGGGGATTATGGTATGGTAAAAATCGCATCAGGCTTAGGCCGCAGTGGCGTACATGATTTTGTACTGATCCGCGCATCAGCCGTCATCTTAACACTTTACACTCTCTACCTTGTTGGCTTTATTGCCTTCACCGATATCACATATGAATCTTGGCAGGGGTTTTTCTCTGGCGTGTTTACTAAAGCTTTCACTATGTTAGCGCTAGTTGCCATGTTAGTGCATGCTTGGATTGGCTTGTGGCAAGTATTAACTGATTACATCAAATGCGCGTTACTGCGCGGAAGTTTACAGTTTGTACTGACATCTGTAGCCTTTATTTATGTGTTCGTTGGCTTCTCTGTATTGTGGGGTGTTTAGTGAGTATTCCAGTTCGCGAATTTGACGCTGTTGTTATCGGCGCCGGTGGTGCAGGCATGCGCGCTGCACTGCAAATTTCTAAAGAAGGTAAAAGCTGCGCGCTATTATCTAAAGTTTTTCCAACCCGTTCACATACAGTTTCTGCGCAAGGTGGTATCACCGTTGCGTTAGGTAACGCACACGCAGATAACTGGCAGTGGCACATGTACGATACCGTGAAAGGTTCTGATTATATCGGTGACCAAGACGCGATTGAGTATATGTGTAAGACTGGCCCTGAAGCGATCACAGAACTTGAGAATATGGGCTTGCCTTTCTCTCGTTTTGACAATGGCCGCGTTTACCAACGACCTTTTGGTGGTCAATCCAAAGAGTTCGGTGGTGAGCAAGCGGCGCGTACGGCTGCTGCTGCTGACCGTACAGGCCATGCGTTATTACACACTCTATATCAGCAAAACGTTAAAAATAAGACCATGGTCTTTTCCGAATGGTATGCCTTGGACTTAGTTAAAAATGACGAAGGCGCCGTAGTGGGTTGTACCGCTATTGAGATTGAAACCGGTGAAGTGGTTTATTTCAAATCAAAAGCCACTATCTTAGCAACGGGCGGAGCAGGGCGCATTTATGCGTCAACAACTAACGCCCACATTAACACTGGTGACGGTGTTGGCATGGCGATTCGTGCTGGCGTGCCAGTACAAGACATGGAAATGTGGCAGTTTCACCCAACAGGTATTGCCGGAGCTGGCACCTTAGTGACCGAAGGTTGCCGTGGTGAAGGTGGTTATCTGTTAAATAAAGATGGCGAACGCTTCATGGAGCGTTACGCGCCGAATGCGAAAGATTTAGCAGGCCGTGACGTTGTTGCTCGTTCGATCATGATTGAAATTCGTGAAGGTCGCGGCTGTGAAGGTCCTTGGGGTCCACACGTTAAGCTGAAGTTGGATCATCTTGGCAAAGAAATGCTGGAATCTAAACTGCCTGGTATTTGTGAGTTATCGCGTACCTTTGCTCACGTTGATCCAGTTAAAGAGCCGATCCCTGTTATTCCAACTTGTCACTATATGATGGGTGGGTTACCGACACGTGTAACTGGCCAAGTGATTAAACAAGATACTGATGGCAAAGAGATGGATGTTACCGGTTTATTTGCCGTTGGCGAAATTGCTTGTGTATCGGTACACGGCGCTAACCGCTTAGGCGGTAACTCGTTACTTGATTTAGTCGTATTTGGCCGCGCTGCTGGCCAGCACTTAGGTAAAGCTCTAGACCAACTCGTTGATATTAAAGAAGCCTCAGAAGAGAACATCCAAGCCTCTTTGGCTCGCTTTAATCGTTGGGAAAGCGGCCAAGGCAGTGAATGTCCGGTGCAAATCAAAAAAGACATGCAGCAGTGTATGCAGAAGAATTTCTCGGTATTCCGTGAAGGTAAAGCCATGGCTGAAGGTCTGGCTGAACTAAAAGCCATTCGTGAGCGTTTAAAAGATGCTAAGTTGTCAGACACCAGTTCAGAGTTTAATACTCAGCGTATCGAATGTTTAGAGCTTGATAACCTCATGGAAACGGCCTACGCAACAGCGCTAGCTGCAAACTTTAGAACAGAAAGTCGCGGCGCTCATAGTCGTTTTGACTTCCCAGATCGTGATGATGCAAGTTGGTTGTGTCACTCTCTTTATAACCCTGAAACGGAACAAATGGTTAAGCGTGACGTCAATATGACGCCAGTACACCGCGAAGCATTTGAGCCGAAGATCAGAACGTATTAAGGGGTTGCTAAGATGAAAGTTGAATTTTCGGTATACCGATACAACCCAGATGTAGATAACGTGCCATACATGAAAGATTATACCCTTAATCTTGAAGATGGCTCTGACATCATGGTGTTAGATGCATTACTGATGCTTAAAGAGCAAGATCCTACGTTATCCTTCCGACGTTCGTGTCGCGAAGGGGTATGTGGCTCTGATGGCGTAAACATGAACGGCAAAAATGGTTTGGCCTGTATCACACCCCTATCTGATCTATCAGGTAACGGCAAAATAGTGATTCGTCCACTACCTGGTTTACCGGTTGTGCGTGACTTAGTTATTGATATGACTCAGTTCTTTACTCAATATGAGAAGATCAAGCCATACCTAATCACAGACAATGCATTACCACCTGCAGGTGAAAACTTGCAGTCACCAGAACAAAGAGCAAAATTAGACGGTTTGTACGAATGTATTCTTTGTGCATGTTGTTCTACTTCTTGTCCTTCATTTTGGTGGAACCCTGACAAATTCATTGGTCCTGCAGGGCTGCTAGCTGCTTATCGATTCTTAATCGATAGTCGTGATACTGCCACAGATGAACGTTTAGCCGGTCTTGACGATGCGTTTAGCGTATTTCGCTGTCATGGCATCATGAATTGTGTCAGTGTTTGTCCTAAGGGATTAAACCCTACTAAAGCCATTGGCCATATCAAGTCAATGCTGCTAAACAAGGCTGTTTAGTATAATTTGTTGCCAAACGTGATGTTTTGCAGCAAAAACTGAATAGCCATCTCTGGAGAGGTGGCTATTTTTTTGGTAAAACTACCCTACAACCGCATAAAGCGGAACGGTTTGCTCAAGAAGTATAATAAGGGATAATTGATGCAAAACAGTGTGATGAAAGCCTGGCTAGAATCTTCTCACCTGGCTGGTGCTAACGCAGCTTATATTGAAGAGCTGTATGAAGCCTATCTGCAAGACCCTACAAAAATCGACCCTACGTGGCGTACCATTTTCGATGAACTTCCTGGCCTTGAAAACGCAACTCAAGAGCAGGCGCATTCAGAAGTCATTGAAGAATTTCGTCGCTTAGCAAAATCACCTAAACGTTTCACTGCGTCTTCTGGTGAAATGCACAACGATGAAAAGCAAGTTAAGGTATTACAACTTATCAATGCTTATCGATTCCGTGGTCACCAACAAGCTCAGCTTGACCCATTGCGTTTATGGCAGCGTAAATCAGTGCGTGAACTTGATCCTTTCTTCCATGATTTGGAAGGCGCGGATTTTGATGCCAGCTTTAATGTTGGTTCATACGCCGTTGGTAATGGCACCATGGTGCTTAAAGACCTTGTCGATTCGCTGAAACGTACTTACTGTGGCTCTATTGGTGCTGAATATATGCACATCACCAATACAGAACAGAAACGTTGGATCCAAAATCGAATTGAGTCTTGTGAAGGTAAGCCTTCATTTAGCACTGATGCGAAAAAACGTTTTCTTGAAGGGTTAACTGCGGCTGAAGGGTTAGAAAAATACATCGGCTCTAAATTCCCAGGGGCAAAACGCTTCTCTCTAGAAGGCGGTGATAGCTTCGTTCCGATGGTAAAAGAGCTGATCCGTCGTTCCGGCGAGCAGGGTGCCAAAGAAGTGGTTATCGGTATGGCACACCGTGGTCGACTTAATATGTTAGTGAACGTATTGGGTAAAAAACCAACGGACTTGTTTGATGAGTTTGCTGGCAAAAAAGTTTATGATGACAGTGCGGGTGACGTTAAATATCACCAAGGTTTTAGTTCTGACTTTGCCACGCCGGGTGGAGACGTGCATTTAGCATTGGCGTTTAACCCATCTCATTTAGAGATAGTAAATCCTGTTGTCTTAGGCTCTGTTCGTGCTCGTCAAGAACGCTTAGGCTGCAAGGATGGCTCTTCAGTATTACCTATTACAGTGCACGGTGACTCGGCTATTGCAGGTCAGGGTGTGGTTCAAGAAACCTTTAATATGTCGCAAGCGCGTGCATTTAAGGTTGGCGGAACTATTCGCATCGTGATCAACAACCAAATTGGTTTCACTACCTCGAATCCAGAAGATACTCGTTCAACCATGTATTGCACAGATATTGCAAAAATGGTTCAAGCGCCTATTTTCCACGTCAATGCGGATGACCCTGAAGCGGTTATCTTAGTTACGCAAATCGCATTAGACTTTAGAAATACATTTAAACGCGATGTGGTTATTGATCTGGTGTGTTACCGTCGCCATGGGCATAACGAAGCTGATGAGCCGAACGCAACTCAGCCATTGATGTATCAAAAAATCAAAAAACATCCAACACCGCGCAGTATCTATGCTGACCAGCTGGTTAATGAAGGTGTCATTGATAAAGCGCAAGCGAAGGCGTTTGTTGACGGTTACCGTGATGCCCTTGATAAAGGCGATTGTGTGGTTGATGAATGGCGTCCAATGCAGAAACATTCGGTTGATTGGACGCCATACCTGAAGCATGATTGGGACACCTCTTATGAATCTCAGTACCCGCTCGAACATCTGAAAGAGCTTGGTGAGAGAGTTTGTCAATATCCTGACAGCCATAAACTTCATTCCCGTGTTGATAAGATTTATCAAGATCGTTTGTCGATGATCCGCGGTGAAAAAATGATAGATTGGGGCTTTGCTGAAACATTGGCCTATGCCACTATCTTAGACAGTCAATATAACGTACGTATTGTCGGCCAAGATTCTGGACGCGGTACTTTCTTCCATCGTCATGCTGTGCTTCATAATCAAACGGATGCGGCCACTTATTTGCCTTTAGCTCATTTAAAAGAGGGCCAAGGTAAGATAGATATCTATGATTCAGTTTTGTCTGAAGAAGCGGTGCTAGCGTTTGAATACGGTTACTCGACTGCAGAGCCGAAAGGGCTAGCGATTTGGGAAGCGCAATTTGGTGACTTTGCTAACGGTGCTCAAGTGGTATTCGACCAATTCTTGAGTTCAGGTGAACAGAAGTGGGGCCGTATGTGTGGTCTTACTTTGCTATTACCGCACGGTTATGAAGGCCAAGGCCCAGAACATTCATCCGCTCGTCTAGAGCGCTACTTACAATTATGTGCTGAACATAATATGCAGGTGGTGGTGCCTTCTACACCTGCGCAAGTTTATCAAATGCTGCGTCGTCAAGTGGTACGCCCAATGCGTCGTCCTTTGATCGTCATGTCGCCTAAATCCTTGTTGCGTCATCCATTAGCGGTTTCTAGCCTTGATGAGTTAGCGAATGGCCGTTTCTATAACGCAATTGATGAAATTGATGATCTTGATCCCAAACAAGTGACTCGTTTAGTGATGTGTAGCGGTAAAGTCTATTACGATCTACTCGAGCAGCGCCGTAACAATGAATTGAGCCATGTTGCGATTATTCGTATTGAACAACTCTACCCATTCCCAACAGAAGAAGTAGAAGAGATTCTTAAGCAATATCAACATGTGAAAGAATTTGTTTGGTGTCAAGAAGAGCCGCAAAACCAAGGTGCTTGGTATTGTAGTCAGCATCACTTCAGAAATGTATTACCTGAAGGTGCGACATTAACTTATACCGGTCGTGCTGCTTCTGCATCACCGGCGGTTGGTTATATCTCTGTACATTTAAAACAACAAAAAGCGTTGGTTAATGACGCACTTGGTCTGAAAGAATAAGAGTGAAGGAAAGCTAAATGGCTATCGAAATATTAGTTCCCGATTTACCTGAGTCTGTCGCGGATGCAACCGTGGCAACTTGGCATGTAAAACCAGGCGAGTTTGTTGAACGCGACGAAATCCTAGTGGATATCGAAACGGACAAAGTGGTCCTTGAAGTACCTGCTTCTGAATCAGGTATTTTAGAAGCAATTACCGAAGAAGAAGGTGCAACGGTTCTTTCTAAACAATTGCTTGGACGTATCAAACCAGGTGCTGCGACTGCCGCTGCACCCGCAGCCAGTTCTGAAGAAGCGCCAGCAGCAAAAGGCGCGGCGGATGCTAGCCCTTCAGTACGTCGCTTAATGAACGAACACGGTATTGATGCCAGCCAGATTAAAGGCTCAGGCAAAGGCGGCGTGATCACTAAAGAAGACGTTGAGAATTTCCGCAATGCTAAAGCAGCACCTACAGCGGCCGCAACAGCACCTGTTGCATCTGAATCAGTGGCTGCTCGTAGCGAAAAACGCGTACCGATGACGCGTCTGCGTAAACGTATTGCTGAGCGTTTGCTTGAAGCGAAAAACTCAACAGCAATGTTGACTACGTTTAACGAAATCAACATGAAGCCGATCATGGATATTCGTAAACAATATCAAGAAGTGTTTGAAAAGAAACACGGCATTCGTCTTGGCTTTATGTCTTTCTATGTTAAAGCGATCACCGAAGCGCTAAAACGTTACCCAGAGGTAAATGCATCTATTGATGGCGATGATATTGTTTACCACAATTTCTTCGACGTGAGCATTGCCGTTTCAACGCCTCGCGGTCTGGTTACGCCTGTATTACGCGACTGCGATACGTTAGGTCTAGCTGATATCGAGAAAGGTATTCGTGAACTAGCCCTGAAAGGTCGTGACGGTAAGTTAACGGTTGAGGAAATGATGGGTGGTAACTTCACTATCACTAATGGTGGTGTGTTCGGTTCACTATTATCTACTCCTATCATCAACCCGCCACAAGCGGCGATTTTAGGCATGCATAAGATCCAAGACCGCCCAATGGCTGTGAATGGTAAAGTTGAAATTTTACCTATGATGTACTTGGCCTTATCTTATGATCATCGTTTAATCGATGGTAAAGAATCAGTTGGTTTCTTAGTAACTGTTAAAGAATTACTAGAAGATCCAACACGCTTACTACTTGATGTATAAGTCGTAATCAGAAAGTTTAAAAGTTTGGGCTTATTGTTTGATAAGCCCATTTCGCAGGGTGATTCACACCTAAAGAACGTTGTTAAAAAAAACGGATAGAACATCATGAATTTGCATGAGTACCAGGCAAAACAGCTTTTTGCTGACTTTGGATTGCCAGTCCCAGTAGGTTTCGCTTCTAGCACTGCAGAAGCCGCTGCTGAATCAGCCGATAAAATCGGTGGAGAAAAATGGGTTGTTAAGTGTCAGGTACACGCAGGCGGCCGTGGTAAAGCGGGTGGCGTTGAGCTACATACCACCAAAGAAGGCATTAAAGGCTTTGCTGAGAAATGGTTAGGTAAGAACCTTGTGACTTACCAAACCGACGCAAATGGTCAGCCAGTTACTCAAATCTTGGTTGAAGAAGCGTCAAACATTGCTAACGAGTTATACCTAGGTGCAGTGGTTGATCGTGGTTCACGTCGCGTGGTATTCATGGCGTCAACTGAAGGCGGCATGGACATTGAGACGGTTGCTGAAGAAACACCTGAGCTTATTCACAAAGCTGCGATTGATCCGCTAGTAGGCCCACAAGCTTACCAAGGCCGTGAATTAGCGTTTAAATTGGGCCTAAAAGGTGACCAAATTAAACAATTTACTAAGATTTTCTTAGGTCTAGGCAACATGTTTATTCAGCATGACCTAGCACTGCTAGAAATCAACCCTTTGGTTGTGACAGGTGAGGGCAACCTAGTTTGCCTAGACGGTAAAATCAACATCGACTCAAACGCGATGTACCGTCAACCTAAATTACGTGAAATGCACGATCCTTCACAAGAAGATGAGCGTGAAGCACACGCAGCTAAGTTTGAACTTAACTACGTAGCGCTAGACGGTAACGTAGGTTGCATGGTTAACGGTGCAGGCCTAGCGATGGGTACCATGGACATCGTCAACCTACACGGTGGCAAGCCAGCTAACTTCTTGGATGTTGGTGGCGGCGCAACTAAAGAGCGCGTAGCTGAAGCATTCAAAATCATCCTATCTGATTCGAATGTTAAGGCTGTGTTAGTTAACATCTTTGGCGGTATTGTGCGTTGTGACATGATTGCAGAAGGTATTATCGGCGCGGTTAAAGAAGTAGGCGTAGAAGTGCCTGTAGTGGTTCGTCTTGAAGGTACCAACGCGGAATTAGGCCGTGAAGTGCTAGCTAAGTCTGGTCTCGATATCATTGCTGCTACAAGTCTAACTGACGCGGCTGAGCAAGTAGTTAAAGCTGCGGAGGGCAAATAATGTCTGTATTAATCAATAAAGATACCAAAGTAATCTGTCAAGGTTTCACTGGCGGCCAAGGTACATTCCACTCAGAGCAAGCAATTGCTTACGGTACGCAAATGGTCGGTGGTGTATCGCCAGGTAAAGGCGGTCAAGAGCATTTAGGCCTGCCTGTGTTTAACACAGTGCGTGAAGCCGTTGAAGCCACTGGCGCAACAGCAACTGTTATCTACGTACCAGCGGCTTTTTGTAAAGACGCAATCTTAGAAGCTATTGATGCCGGTATCGAGCTAATCGTTACTATCACTGAAGGTATTCCTACTCTTGACATGCTTGACGTTAAAGTGAAGCTAGAAGAGACGGGTGTTCGCATGATCGGTCCTAACTGTCCGGGTGTGATCACGCCAGGTGAATGTAAGATTGGTATTATGCCAGGCCACATCCACAAGCCAGGTAAAGTAGGTATTGTTTCTCGCTCTGGTACACTAACGTACGAAGCGGTTAAGCAAACTACCGATGCTGGTTTTGGTCAGTCTACTTGTGTTGGTATCGGTGGTGACCCTATCCCTGGCACTAACTTCATCGACGTATTGGAAATGTTCCAAAACGATCCAGCGACAGAAGCGATTGTAATGATCGGTGAAATCGGTGGTACCGCTGAAGAAGAAGCTGCTGCTTATATCAAGGCCAATGTCACTAAGCCTGTTGTATCTTACATTGCAGGTGTTACAGCGCCTCCAGGTAAGCGTATGGGCCATGCTGGCGCAATTATCTCTGGCGGTAAAGGTACAGCTGAAGATAAATTTGCTGCACTAGAAGCGGCGGGTGTTAAAACCACTAAATCGCTAGCTGAAATCGGCTCAGCACTAAAAGAAGTAACAGGCTGGTAATTTCAAGTCTTTACTAGCAAAAAGCCTCGCTTTAGCGAGGCTTTTTTGTATTTAAAATTATATGCATATCGCCTAAGGGCTAGACAACGTAATTACCATTGTTGATAGATGTCTTCATCTCTTAATTTTGCTTCAAGTAGTGCATCTTGCGCACGCTGTAAAGCTTGCTCCACCGAGTCATTGGGGTGGTTTTGGGTCAGTCCTAAACGGCAAACGATTTCCATGCTATTAAACAACTCATCCACCACCGCTCGGTGTAACTTTTTCGCCAATTGTTGGGTTTGGTGAACATCGTAACCATGGGCGATGACAATAAATTGTGCCCCAGCCCAACGCGCGCTAAATTGGTGTTTGCCACAATAACGTTGTAACAGCTGCGCTTTTTTTACTAATACTTCATCGCCAATATCGTAACCAAAGCTTTCGTTTATCTGCTTAAAGTTATCTAAATCAACTAAAATTAAGCCAAATGGAGCCTTTGATTTCTGTAATTTACTGAGCTCGATGATCGCTGCTCGGCGGTTATGGCTAAGGGTAATGGGATCTTGTAAAGACAATTTCTCTACTACTAGGTAGAGCCCTTTTATTTCACGCCAACGTCGCCAAGAAAACCAGGTGAAGCATAATGATAAAAACATGCCCAGCGGCATTAACTCATCTAGCTCAAAATGCTCATATTGCTGGAAGAAAGTCACCATTGTTTCAGATATATCTAAAGTCAACAGTGTAATGAGCAAAGGCAATGAGCAGATGCTAATAATGATTAGGTCGCGCTTAGCGGCACTGGTAAAGCTTAATGAACGAGACAAGTTTTTCATCATAGCCCTCCTTGCTATCGATAAGCCTATTTTAGCGCAGATAGCTAAATTAGCGTCATAAATCAGTTTTTTATAAATAAAAGTGTTGTTTAGTACGCATTTTTTAAACAAATTAGTTATGTTTCGTGTAGCGCGAAAGCATGAACGAGTGGAAACACTACTCCATGATAACTTACTAGGCGAAGCGCTGTAAAACTATCTTGTGCGGCAGGTAATTGCTTCATTATTGGATGACTTATCTTATTGTTTGAACAATGTTCAAGAATTTCACTTAGGTTATTGGATCATTAAACCTATTTTAAGCGAACGGCTAGTGTGAGGTTGACGACAAATTGTGTAACATTTTAATTGTGTTCTTTAGTTGTGCTTGAGCCTTTGCCATACTGATTAAAGCCAACAATTAAGGACGCTTATGGCCACTATCAACAAGACACTGCGATCTTTGCTGTCGATAAAGCCTTGGATTAGTTTGTTTTATTATGTGGCCGTCGCTCTCATTTCTTATACTTTGTACAGCGAGCATCAGATTGCTCCTTATACTTACTTGCTTTATCCCATCTTAATGCTGTTTGCTAAACGTGCCGATTCACGCAAGTTAAAAATAATGACAAGTATTTTTTCCCTTAGCCTTATTGTTACTGGTGGTATTGTTGACCCACTGTCTTTGGATCAAGTTGAAGAAACATTTATATTGATCCCACTTACTTATATCATTTTATTCCCAAGTTCACTGTGGCCTATCACCAGTGCTTTTTTGATACTCTCGACCTATTTATTTCAGCTCAAGGGGAACGAGTTTGATGAGTTTATTGAAGATGCTCTTGAGCTTATCACGATTAGTAGTTTTGCCTCTGTGATGGCTTTTTTTCAGCAGAAGCTGCAGTTTCAAATGAATAATTATAAAAAAGAGAGTATGACGGATTATTTGACTCAATTGCCTAATCGAAAGGGTTTTTATCGTGATATAGCGAAAATGAAAATGAAGATGGAGTCAACACATACCCCCACAGCCTTACTGCAAATTGATCTAGATGGCTTCAAGCGTATCAACGATAATATGGGCCACAATATTGGCGACTTAGTTCTAAAAGAGTTTGCGCATCGACTAAAGTCTGTTGAATCTGATTTTATCCGTGCTTATCGCATTGGTGGTGATGAGTTTGCTGTCGTAGTTAGAAAGAATAGCGAGTTAGAGCGAGAGGTCAATGTGTTAGCTCAGCGTATTATTGCCTTTGCTGACAGCCCATATCATCTGGCAAAGCGCGAATATCATTTAACCGCGAGTATTGGTATTGCCTTATACAGTGACGCGTCCGGTTTAAATGATATCTGGTGTCGTAATGCCGATATCGCTATGTATCGTTCAAAAGCACAAGGTAAGAATACTTATCACTGGTTTGACCACGATCTAATCCAAGAAACGATTCGTAAATATCAACTTGAACAAGAGTTAATGTATGCCCTAGAGCAAGAGCAATTTTACTTGCTTTATCAGCCTAAGGTGGATGTTAAAAAGGGGGTTATTTCTGGTGTCGAGGCACTAGTAAGGTGGAAGCATCCTGACTTAGGCGTTATTCCCCCCAGTGATTTCATCTCGATAGCCGAAGAAAGTCAGCAAATTATCGCCTTAGGTGCTTGGGTGATGCAACAATCTTGTCATCAAGGAAAGAGGTGGCTGGACGCGGGCAAAGAGGTTGTTATCTCGGTCAATGTGTCCGCGGTGCAATTAGCCCATGACAATGTTCTGGAAATGATTAAACGCGCACTACTTGAAGCTGCTTTTCCTGCCTATTTATTGCAGGTAGAAATAACAGAAAGCGCAATTATGGAAAATCCTAATCATATTATTGATACTTTTAGCCGCTTACGAGACATAGGGGTTAAAGTGGCGATTGATGATTTTGGCGTGGCTTATTCTTCGTTAAATTATTTGCGCCGCTTGCCCATTGATGTGCTCAAAATTGACAAATCCTTTGTTGATGATTGTGTCTGCAATCATAAAGATCACATGATAGTCAGAACCGTGGTTCAACTTGGGCATAACCTTGGTATGTCGGTGACAGCTGAAGGGGTGGAAGATGAACAGCAACTGGCCTTGTTGAACGCAGAAGGCTGCGATGAGTACCAAGGCTATTTATTTTCTAAACCAATAAACCCTGAAGAAATGAGAGTGTTATTTCTTAATAGTGAACAGAATGGCAAAAAATAACGCTCTCTTCTTCTCGTTAGCTTACCCAACTCTGCCTAAGTTATACTCACTTAGCACCGTATCAAGCTGTTTGGCTAATGCGGTTAAATTATTATTTACCTGATTTAACTGCTGAGATGAATGGTCGATCTGCTGGAAGTTTCCTTGCATATCCGAGACGTTTCGATTTATCTCCTCAGTGACACTACTTTGTTCCTCCGCTGCTGTTGCCACTTGAATATTCATTAAGCTGATAGCCTTGATATTATTCACTATTTCACTAATATCTTGACCAGCACGTTTGGCCTCTGTAACACTTGCTTCAACTTGTTCCATGCCCCGGTTCATTGTTTCGACGGCTTCACTCGCGCCACTTTTTAGCGTTTTGGTCATCGTTTCTATTTGTAATGTACTATTGCGTGTTTGGGTTGATAATGACCTTACTTCGTCTGCGACAACAGCAAAACCTCGCCCTGACTCACCAGCTCGAGCTGCTTCTATTGCAGCATTCAGGGCTAATAAATTAGTTTGTTCAGAAATATTTTTTATCACATCGAGAAATTGACCGATCTCGTTGGCCGACTTATCCAGCTCTTTTACTACTTTCATTACTAAGCCCATTTCTTCTTGCAAGGTAGAAATGGCAAGTACTGTGGCATCAACTTCCTCATCGCCGTGGCTGGCTTGATTCGTTGCTGCTTCAGTCTGCTCTGATGCATTTACCGCATTGTGAGCAATGTCATGAACAGTCGCGTTCATTTCGTTCATCGCCGTGGCGACTAAATCTATCTGTGTCATGCCGCCATTTATTTGTTGCAGCATGTTTTTCGTGAGTTTTTCATTTTCTATTGATGCGTCAGTGAGGGTTTCTGTAGAGGTTTTAATTTCTGTTAATAATTGCTCAATATTTGCTAGTAAGTGATTAATGAGCTTTGCTATGACATTTATCTCGTCTTTTCCAGTTATTGGGATACGAGTGGAAAAATTTTTATTGTTGATGATAGAGTCAATGGTGTTAACGCTAATAGTAATGCTCTGGGTCAGTTGTTTTGCTAAGAAAAAACTAAATATAATGGATATGATTAAACAGGGAAGCGTAATGGCTAAGCTAAGCCAAAAGGCTTGTGTTTGCTGGCCTATTTGAGTCGCACTTTCTTTCTCAAGAGTGTCAATCAGCATGTCTTCAATCTTCTTTAATATATTTATTTTTTTAGTAATAGCAGCAAACCAAGCTTCTGGGTCTTGGTTAAAGCCGCCTTGTTGGGCTTTATCAAGGGCTAATTGTCTCAGTTCATTTACTTTTTTTATTTCTGGGCTCTGTAGTTGTTGTTTCATGTAAGATATTAAATCGGGTCTGTGGGCGATGAATCTATCTAGGTAAGCATCTTGCTCTGCGATTAAGCGAATAAATCGTTCATAAAAGCCGGGTAAGAAATGATCTGCTGCGAAGGTATTTGATAACACTGCGCGTTCAATTCCTGCTCGCTCCTTATGTTGAAGAAAAGCGCCGATTGCAACAGCGTCTATTGCCAAGGATGCTTCAGTACTTTGATTAGCAACAGTATCAAGGGCGCTTAACAGTTTTTTATTAAGTTGAGTATAATAAGCCACTTCATCCGCTACGCTTATTTGCAACTGAGAAACTTGGTTACGGATGGTTGCCAGCCGTTGAGCTTGAGTTAATATATCTTGATTCAGGGCCGCTAATTCTGGTGCGAAGTGAACTTTTTCAATATGAGCTTTAAAGGCTTGTCTCTTAGTGTCAACCAGTAGCCGTTGCTCAGGAAGTTGATCTTTGAACTTACTTCCCTTTGAACCAAGGTATCCAGCCGACATACCTCTTTCTTTTTGTAGTTCATGAACCCACTCACTACTGACTCGCGCGAGTACTGTTAACTGGCTGAGGCTTTCTGCTTGTTGTTTATTGAAGTAGGCCTCTGATACATAATTGACGCCGAAATACGTAAGTCCTAAGAGGGGAAGCAGTACCACTAAAATTAATTTTGTTCTGATAGTGAGATTGGCTAAGAACCGATTCATTGTTATTACCTTTTTAGTGCTGTTACTTCAATATAGATGGCAATGTGACAAAATTTTTACTTTTATATCTAAAGTATATTGGAAGGTATTTAAGTGTGATTTAGTTCAAGTTTTTACCTGTAATTAATCGCTGCAACCTTAAGCTGAAAAATCAATATTTATTGTTAACAGCTGTTATAATCTTGCACCTATCTCTGCCTAATGCTGGCATTGTTTTTTTGATCCATGAACACGGGACGATTGTTTTGAGCCAAGTTTGTTTTTCTTCTTTATCCTTACGCACCGAATTACTCAGTAACCTTGAGTCCCTTGGTTACCAATCGATGACGCCGATCCAAGCGCAAAGTTTACCGGCAATCATTGCTGGTAAAGATGTGATTGCGCAAGGCAAAACTGGCTCAGGGAAAACGGCCGCTTTTGGTCTTGGCTTGTTGCAGTCCCTTGATGTGAAACGTTTTCGTATTCAAACCTTAGTGCTTTGTCCCACTCGTGAGTTGGCTGACCAAGTGGCAACAGAGATCCGTAAACTGGCACGCGCCATACATAATATTAAAGTACTGACATTATGTGGCGGTATGCCTTTTGGTCCGCAAATTGGCTCTTTAGAGCACGGCGCGCATATTGTTGTGGGTACGCCAGGTCGAGTATTAGATCATATTGAGAAAGGTACATTAGTTTTAGATAACATCAATACCTTTGTATTGGATGAAGCTGATCGCATGTTAGACATGGGGTTTCAGCCTGCTTTAGATGCGATTATTGAGAAAATGCCAACACAGCGACAAACATTATTGTTTAGTGCGACATTCCCCGATGAAATAAAATCTATCGCCGATCGCATCATGGATCAGCCTGAATTTGTTAAGGTTGAATCGACACATGAACAGAGCACCATTTCACAGCATTTTTATGAAGTGAATAACTTTGAAGAGCGTTTACTGGCGATCCGTTTGCTACTGATGAAGCACCAACCGGAATCTTGTGTGGTGTTTTGTAATATGAAAAAAGACACGCAGGAAGTGGCGGATGAGCTGTGTAATTATGGTTTTAGTGCGTTGGCATTAAACGGCGATTTAGAGCAAAAAGACCGTGACCAAACCTTAGTGCGTTTTGCGAATAAAAGTGTTTCAGTATTAGTGGCAACGGACGTTGCTGCGCGGGGCTTAGATATTGACGCCCTTGACGCGGTGATTAACTACCAATTGTCACACGATCCTGAGGTGCATGTGCACCGCATTGGCCGCACTGGCCGTGCTGGCAGCAAAGGGGTTGCTTGCTCATTGTTCAGTGCGAAAGACGCGAACAAAGTAATCATTTTAGAAGACTACTTAGGTATTCGCATTGAAGCGGAGCACTTACCTGAATTATCTGTGCTAGACGGCGTGATTGCTAAGCCGAAAATGGTATCACTGCGTATCGATGGCGGCAAAAAACAAAAAGTGCGCCCAGGTGATATTGTTGGCGCGTTAACAGGTGATAATGGTATCGATTTTAAGCAAATCGGCAAAATTCAAGTCCTTGATAATTGGGCTTATGTGGCGGTCGGCAGTGAAGTGGCGACGGTCGCATTGAAAAAGCTAGAAGCAGGCAAGATAAAAGGCCGCAAATTCCGTATCGCTCGCATGCGTTAACCACGAGATAAAACCTTATTGGTGGTACTTGCTCCATCAAACATAAGGATTAAAAAAAAGCCTCTAAATTATTTAGGGGCTTTTTTATGGTAAAACTTTTTTAGTACCGCGCCTAGTTAGGCCGCGGTTTTATTCACTGGACGATGACGTGAAGGTCGGCGTGTCGCAGGTTTATTCGGCTGCGCACCATTACCGCTATTATTGGCATTACTACTACCTGAACGATTACCCTGTTTTTTTGGCGCATTGGGATTACGTGAGCGACGAGCTTGGTTGGTTTGCTTTTTCGCCGGCGCAAAGTTTTTGGTGGGCAATTCTGTGCTGATCTCAAACCCAGGAATAGTCTTTCGTTCAATGGTTTTATTGATCAACTTTTCGATATCTTGCAGCAGCTTTGCATCGTCATGGCATACGAGAGAAATGGCTTCACCGCTAGCGCCAGCGCGGCCTGTACGGCCAATGCGGTGGACATAGTCTTCAGACACATTAGGTAAATCAAAGTTCACTACGTGTGGCAGTTGGTCAATATCCAAACCACGTGCGGCAATGTCAGTTGCTACCAAAATGCGGATTTCGCCTGATTTAAAGCCTGCCAATGCTTTAGTGCGTGCAGCTTGGCTTTTATTACCATGGATCGCGGCAGCTTTAAGGCCATTGGCTTCTAAGTTTTGGCTGAGGCGGTTAGCGCCGTGTTTTGTCTTGGTAAACACTAATACTTGTTTCCAGTCATTTTCTTTAATTAACTGGCCAAGTAGAGGCGCTTTACGAGTTTTATCAACGGGATAAACCCATTGCTCAATGCGCGCGGCAGTGGTGTTGCGCGGTGCCACTGAAATTTCAACTGGATTATTAACTAAGCCTTTGGCCAGTTTGCGAATATCGTCAGAAAAAGTTGCTGAAAATAATAAGTTTTGACGTTGCTTAGGCAGCACGGCCAATACTTTTTTAATGTCGTGAATAAAGCCCATGTCGAGCATGCGGTCGGCTTCATCTAAAACCAGAATTTCTAAACGTTTAAAATTAATTACTTTCTGCTGGTACAAATCCAGCAGGCGGCCTGGTGTGGCGACTAAGATATCCGCACCGCGGCGTAATCCTGCTATTTGCGGTTTAATGTTTACGCCTCCAAAAACAACCATAGAGGTTAGCGGTAAGTTGCGGCCATAAAGAGCAACACTCTCGCCGACTTGTGCCGCTAGCTCACGCGTTGGCGTCAATACCAATGCGCGTACTTGGTTTGCTTGTGCACGTTGACCTTGAGAAAGCTTTTGTAACAATGGCAAGGTAAAACCGGCGGTTTTACCGGTACCAGTTTGCGCTGCTGCCATGACATCTTTGCCTTGGATCACCGCGGGTATTGCTTCGGCTTGGATCGGTGAAGGGGTGGTGTAACCTTGTTGGGTCACGGCATCAAGGATTTGGGCAGAAAGGCCCAAATTGGCAAAGCTCATAGTTGCTCTCTTATCGGTGTCTTTTGAGGGGAACCGCACGTTAGCGGGCAAGCAGGGTAGCGTAAATCACCACGGGGTGCAATCAAAGCTCTTACTTGACGAAAACGATAATATTATACACAAGTGATTTTATTCATAACTTTATGATTTACTCATGAAAAAATTGGCTGCTCGGATCATTCACAAGTAAACTATTTAGCTAAGTAAACCTCTGAGTGTATTTGTTATGAGCCAACGTAATTTAGATTTGTTGTTTAAACCTCAATCCATTGCCGTTATTGGTGCTTCTATTCGTGAGCTACGTGCTGGCAATGTGGTGATGAAAAACCTGCTTTCTGGTGGTTTTTCTGGCCCTATTATGCCAGTAACACCAAGATACAAAGCTGTATTGGGCGTGTTGGCTTATCCAAATATAGAAGCCTTACCACAAGTGCCTGATTTAGCAATTATTTGTACGGCAGCGTTACGTGTACCTCGGATCGTTGAAAAATTAGGACAACATGGCTGTAAGGCGGCGGTGGTCATCTCTGGTGGTTTTGATCAATTGTGCAGTGAAGATGGTATTGAGCTAAAACAGCAATTGAATGATTTTGCCAAAAAGTACGGCATTCGAATTTTAGGGCCTAATAGCTTAGGACTGATCTTGCCAAATATAGGCTTAAATGCCAGCTTAGCGCACGCGGGCACGCAACCGGGAAAATTGGCCTTTGTGTCTCAATCGGCAGCAATCTGTACCACAGTATTAGATTGGGCTAATAACAAAGGTATCGGCTTTTCCCATTTTATTTCCCTCGGTGATGGTATTAATGTCGACTTTGATGAATTGCTCGATTTACTTGGCCGAGACAGTAAAACCCGCGCGATCATGTTATACGTTGATTCAGTGCACCAAAGTCGCGACTTTATGTCAGCGGCGCGAGCAGCCTCGCGCAACAAACCGATTTTGGTGATCAAATCCGGTCGCAGTCATGAAGGTGCGATTGCTGCTGAATTACATACCGGTGGCGTAACAGGTAGTGATGCAGTTTATGATGCAGCATTTAAACGTGCGGGTATGCTGCGGGTAAAAGATTTACATGAATTGTTTGCCGCGGTAGAGACCCTAGCGCACTCCAATCCTTTGAAAGGTGAACGCCTTGCCATCGTGACCAACGGCGGAGGGCCCGGCGTGTTAGCGGTGGATGCACTCATTGAACGAGGTGGAAAGTTAGCTAAATTAGACGAGCAGGTGATAGCGGAACTAGATAAAGTACTACCTTCTAATTGGTCGCGTGCTAATCCCGTCGATATTATTGGCGATGCCACTCCTGAGCGTTATGCGCGAGCGGTAGATGTGTTAATGAACTCTAAGGATATCGATGCCGTCTTGGTTATGCACTCACCTTCTGCGTTAGCCCATAGTGGCGAAACAGCGGAAGCTGTGATCAGTGCGGTAAAATTGCACCCAAATCAACGACGATTCAATATATTAACCAACTGGACGGGCGAGCAAGCCGCCTATGAAGCCAGAAAATTATTCTCTGCTGCGGGTTTACCCACCTATCGCACGCCAGAGGGCGCTGTCGGGGCGTTTATGCACATGGTGGAATACCGCCGCAACCAAAAACTATTGATGGAAACGCCGCAATCTATCCCAGCTAATTTACCCGCTAATGCTCAGCGTGCCAGAGACATATTACAGCGTGCTCTAGATAAGGGTAAGTCTGTGTTAGAAACCCACGAAATGCAGCCAGTCTTGGAAGCTTACGGATTAAAAACCATTCCGACTTGGTACGCGAAAGATGCCAGTGAAGCCGTAGAGACAGCCAACCGCATAGGCTACCCAGTGGCGCTGAAAGTGCAATCACCCGACATTCATCATAAGTCAGATGTGCATGGCGTGGTGCTTAACCTTAATTCTCAAATTGAAGTTTTGCAAGCCGCGCAATCGGTAACGCAACGGGTAATAGACCGTTTTCCAACGGCAAGAATTGACGGCATGATAGTACAAAAAATGGCATTAACGGCAGGGGCACAAGAGCTGCGCATTGCAGTGAAAAACGATCCTGTATTTGGTCCCGCTATTTTGTTGGGAGAAGGTGGCTCTGAGTGGGATATCAGTCGCGATGCAGCAGTTGCTTTACCACCACTAAACATGGCGCTGGCTCGTTATATGGTGATTAATGCCCTTAAGAGTCAAAAAATTCGTGACCGTCACTTGCCCCTTGGCTTTGACATAGAAGCCCTTTGTGTGATGCTGACTCAAGTGGCGCACTTGATCATTGATTGTCCAGAGATCTTAGACATTGACTTCAACCCAGTATTAATAGCAGGTGATAGCATTACCTTGTTAGACGTGAATGTAACCTTACAGTCTCTTGAAGGGGACCCTGCGGCAAGACTGGCGATCCGGCCTTATCCAAAAGAGTTAGAAGAGTATTTTACCTTGCGTAATGGCAATAAAGTGTTAGTGCGTCCTATTTTGCCGGAAGATGAGCCTAAACACCGCGTGTTTGATTCTGGCTTATCAGCAGAAGACCGATACAAGCGTTACTTTGGTGAGCGCGCACAAATGACCCATGAAGAAATGGCACTGCTTACGCAAATTGATTATGCCCGTGAAATGGCTTTTGTCGCGGTGGCGTGTGATGAACATGGTGAGGGTGATACCTTAGGCGTGGTTAGAGCTTCAACGGATCCCGATAATACCGATGCCGAATTTGCAATGGTGGTGAAAGGCGACATGCAAGGCCAAGGGTTAGGGCGCTTTTTACTGGAAAAACTGATCCGCTACTACAAAGCCAACGGCACCCAAGTGCTGATGGGATTTACCATGATCCAAAACCGCGGCATGTCAGAGCTAGCAAAAAAATTAGGCTTTAAAGTGACTATCGAGCTAGAGGACGGTTTGATAGAAATGGTGCTGCCGTTGTCTGACTCTGACGCCTCTTAAGTATAACGGATGTTCGCGCCTAAATGCTTAAGCGCGCTAACAGTAATCGCTGCCTTTCTAGCTCATGCTCCATTGCGCTTAAATGACTCAGGGTTAAAGGGCGTGCTGTTAGGCTAGCGAGTAGGCGCTGCTTGGTTAAGTTGCGATGATAGGTTGCTTGATAGAAGGGACCAAGCTGACCGAGCTGGGTGATCACACCTTGTTTAACCAATTGATTTACTTCTTTTCTCACATTTAAGGGCAAGCCTAGCTTTTTCATGGTGTATTTTATTTGCAGCTTAAAGCGCTGCTTACAAGCATAGCCGCTAGATAAACAAAGGCCGAGTCTAACAAACGGTAATTGATAACCTTGCTCTGTGCTCGTGGTGATGACTTTGGTGATGGTTGGCGTGGCTTTACCTGCCAATGCCACTGTGATTGAGCTACCTTGGTTTATTTCATGTTGTTTGATGTAGTTGACTGAGTGTCCAGAGACTTTCTGCACGGTTTTATTACCCAAAGACACTGGCGGAAAATGCAAAATGGGTGTTATTTTACCGGTGCGACCAACTTGATAGCTCAGTTTGGTCACGGTTACTTCCGCGCGCTTGGCTTTTGGCTTAAACGCCATGGCCCAATGCGGAAAAGATTGATTACTGCCTAAGCTGTCGCGCAGGTTTTGTTCTGCGGCTTTTATCACAACGCCGTCGATATCCGCATCCAGTTCAACATCTTGTTGCCATGTATTGAGCCAGCGCTCTGCATCCGCAATATCATTAATGGTTTGGCTAAAGATTTGAGTGGCTTTAAAGCCCCATTGCGCCAATAACTGCTGGCTTGCCAGATCATTAGGCTGCAACGGTTGAGCCAATTGATATGGGAAGAAATTGAGTAAATTGGCTAACGTCATATCGGGCTGTTTTTGTTGCGCCAACGCGGCCGTTAACTGTCGGCTACTCGAATAACCCTGTATTTGCTTAAACGCTTGTTGGGGAATAAACAGTTCGCCATAAATAACCACCTCCTCTTGCTGCGCCTTTTGATTAAGCCGTTTAGGTATGTGCGGAGCAAGTAAGATCAATGCAGTGATGTCTTTACCTGCTGCACCGTTTCCTCGCGTACTGGCTTGGGCTAATTGGCCGTGATGATAAATAAGCTCAATCGCGATGCCATCAATTTTCGGTTGAATGATTAACGAATTGGCGCGTTGCAACAAGGGTTTAATAAATTCCAACAACATTTGCTTGCTGGTGGTGCTATTAAGGCTTTTCATGGGGTAACGGTGACTCACCCATGAATTGTCTATGTCTGTGTTTAAGGTACTGATTGGATGAGCGAGGAGTTGATTGAGTTGATCGAAAGATGAGTCTGAGATACAAGGATTGCCAGCATGGTAGGCCTGGTTTTGCTGCGTTAAAAACCGCTGTAACTGGGTTTGGGAGCAGGTTTCAGCACTGCTACTTGCACTCAAGGCAGTTAACATCCCAGTTAGTATGGCGCAGGTTAGTTTAGTCGGTTGCGTATTCATGCTCTCTCACCTGTTTTTATATACAGTTAAAATAGTGTAGATCAGATTGAGCCTGTTGCCAGCTTTTACTGGATGACATGAGGATTAAGTCAGCGCGTCCATTTCACCGCTGTGAGTTTAACGGTATGATGGCGACTTTTTGCATAAAGGGAAACAATGGCAAAACCTATCATGTTATTAGGATGTACCAGTGATGCTGGCAAATCCTTACTGGCAGCAGCGGCTTGCCGTGTTCTGGCTAACCGCGGTGTTAACGTGGCACCATTTAAAGCTCAAAATATGAGTAATAATGCGGCCGTTACACCCGATGGTTTAGAAATTGGTCGCGCGCAATACTTGCAAGCTTTGGCCGCGAAAGTCACCCCCGATGTGCGAATGAACCCTGTATTACTGAAACCTAGCGCCGATACCTATAGCCAGGTGATCGTGAATGGTGTGGCCAATGCAGAAATTTCTGCCATGGCGTGGATGGAACGTAAATCGTTACTCTGGCAGCATGTAAAAAATGCCTTAACCAGTTTGCAATCTGACTATGATCAGTTAGTGATAGAAGGAGCGGGTAGCCCTGCGGAAATTAATTTACGCGCCGGTGATATTGTCAATATGGCAGTGGCGCTGGAAACACAGGCCGATGTGTATTTGATTTCTGATATTGATCGTGGCGGCTCGTTTGCTCATCTGCTAGGGACTTGGGCGTGTTTAGCGCCGCAGGAGCAAGGCTTAATCAAAGGCTTTGTGCTTAATAAATTTCGCGGCGACCCGCTGCTGCTGGGCAATGCCATGGATTGGTTACAAGAAAAAACCGGTATTCCTACGGTGGCTAACATTCCGATGTACGATCACCGTTTACCAGAAGAAGATGCCTTTCGGGGTAGTGACACCTTTGTTAAAGGCGAGCTAAACATTGCGTTAGTGATTTATCCTTATGCCGCTAATATGGATGAGTTTGATCCCCTGTTTCATCAGCAAGGCGTGAATGTCACGGTGATCCGCGAACAGCAAAGCTTGTCACGCTTTGATGCCGTGATCTTACCCGGCAGTAAAAATTCAGGCGCCAGCATGGCCTATTTGGCTAACACGGGGTTAGCTCAATCGGTTATCGATGCGGCTCAACTAGGTAAGCTAGTGCTGGGTATTTGCGGCGGTTTACAAATATTAGGTGAAAAGCTGCTTGACCCGCGCCGTTTAGAAGCCGGTGATTTTGATGGCTTAGGCTTATTGCCATTAACCACTGAATTAGCGCAAATCAAGTCTACTTCGCAAGTACATTTTCAATGGCAAAACCAACCTATGACCGGGTATGAGATTCACCATGGACAAACGCAAACTACCGGTAAGGTCAGTGAATTTTTACAATCTAATTTGGGTTGGCAGCGTGAAAATGTAGTGGGGATTTACCTGCACGGTGCGTTTGAAAATGCGGTGTTCATGAGCTGGTTTGTGCATCAATTAGGGCAAGATTTGCCGACCCAAGATTGGCATCAGATAATAGATATTGAGCTAGATAGCTTAGCTGAAAAATTTGCGCGAGATGGCTGGTTGTAGAAGTTAGAGCACAAGTCTTGCTGACTTGTGCTCGAATACCCGTCTCGCTTATGGGAATAATAGTGGAAGTGCATCTTTAAAGGTTTGATCAGCACTATGATCATGGGTTACATCTTGCTTAATCAGGGTGATGTTCAAGCCTTCATATTTCCGATTTTGCATATAAGCGTATGCCATCTCAACATCGGGACCATTACCGCCCTTCATCGCGCCAAAGTAGAGCACTCTCTGGCATCAATCTGTAATCGTAAAGAGCATAAAGCGTGGTATGTTGGCGTACGATTGAATGAATTTGATTTAAACAGAACAGCGATAATCACGAATTTACATATATAGATGAATTTGGCTGCTTAGTTTTTTATCCACTCGGCGCTCTAGCATAGCAATGGCTAAAGATATGCCTCATAACTCTGCCTCATTGCTGCTTTCGGCGGCTGTTCACTTTCCTGCAGGTCTCCGCTCAAAGCATATTGAATGCAACATAATGATACAAGCCATGATCTTTGTACCATCACCACGATAAATCTGACGAGCATCTTCGTTCAATGAGGCATCCAAGACCTAATGCTGGCTGTTTTCAATACCCCTGTGCCCACGAACTGCTGCGGGAAACCTGTCCCTGCTAGTTCTGCAGATCTAATGCAATAACGAGCTTCTAGCGACTGTATTCCTGATTTTTTGTCCAGACGGTAACTTATTTCCAGCCTTAGTGTTTTCAGGCCTTTCTATGCTGGAAGCTTCTGAGCCAGAGCGACTGCTGCTGTGATATGATATTCTCTGATCTGAATACGCCCATGCTGTTTTCCAGCTGAGCATCATTCTCAGTTGCATCAATTGCTATACAGTCGGCCGGTTCGTCACGGACTGCATTCACCCGACATTCCGCAGCCAATTTAAGAATAAAATGATTCATACAACTGGCCAAGTCGCTGCAGTAGCTGCCGCTGGTAATCTTGCATCCCTGTAATAAATCGCAGCTCGCCAAACTCCAGCATGTCTATGCCCTAGAATTTCAAAAACACCTTGCGGCTGTCGGCTTTGAGGTCGCCTTGTTTTTGACCATGCTGGGGAAGAATTCGTCGGCATGCTTTAGCCCTTCGCGGATTTTATACTCCAGTCCGGCACCGGCGGTGGTAGCGTAGATTGTTAGGAAACCGACATCAATGTTGCAGATTTTCGATAGTCACTGAGTTCGTCAAATCGCTCGTTCTAAATGGTCAAAAATGTTCACAACCTTGCCCTACAACATAGTCCAGTTTTGGTTGACCGGAGTAATTCTAATCAGGTGGAATTAACCACTCTATTTGATGAAAGAGCTTATGCTTTCGCCAGTAAGTAGCAAGCAAGCTGGTATGTTGCTCTAGGGTTTGAGCTTTGTCACTAAAATGAGTCGTTTTGCTAACTTTTCACAATTAAAAATAACGCCGTTAACAGTATAAACTAAATTTTAAAGGTTTTATTCAACACAAAATGTTTATTTTACATGGTTTGTAGTGTGATTATCTTGTTTTTAGTGTGACGGAGGATAATGTCGCATTTGATTTTTTTTAATAAAAGTTTGACATTTGTGAGGTGTCAATTTAGCTTGTTTCACTTTAATACAATCCCCCCATAAATAGAGCAACTTGTTTCATATGCTAGTAAAAGTCTTCTACAAATATTCACCGAGGATGTTGTTAGCATCTATAGTCATTGGGATTATATCGGGAATAAGTCATTCTTTGGTCATACCTGTCATATTAAAAGCGATAAATGGAGATGAATTAAAGACAGCAATTATTAACTTAAGTTACTTGCAAGTGTTCATTCTATTATTTTTATTTATACTGCTTTCAAAAATTTTATCGCAAGTTATTCTTAATAATATTTCTTTGGGTGTAACTAGCTCACTGAGGAAAAGGTTATATAGAAGAATAAATCAAGCTGAAATAAAAAAGATAGAAAGTGTTGGTGTGTCAAAGCTGAACCAAGCCTTAAATACTGATGTTCAAAGAATCGTATCAGGAGCAAATTTAATCCCCGATATATGTGTTCAGATTGCAACTCTAATTGGTCTTTTCTCATACTTAGCTTATATAAACACTGATATTTTTTTTCTAGTATTTATTCCGCTGGTGATTTCTTCAGTTATCTTTCAGTTTCCAATAAAATTTGGTGGTAAACTGATGACCGAGTCCAGGCTAGAAATGGATCAACTCCAAGACGGGTTTAGAGGTTTAATTTTAGGAGCAAAAGAACTCAAGCTTAATTCGGAAAAGTCTGATTTTTTCATTGAGGAAGGTTTATACAAAAAAGAAACAAAAGTAGTCGATAGAGAAAAAAAAGCAAACTATATATTTCAATTCAACAGAGGCTATGCTGAATTTATTTTTTTTACAATTATTGCAACTGCAATTTTTTATTTCTTGAATGCTGAATCATTTGAGATAAATGAAATAATTGGTGTGATGATGGTGTTGATATACATATCAGGACCTGTTTCATATTTAGTGAATGTTGCCTCTGAAGTGAGTAAGGCAAATGTATCACTCAGAAAATATTATGAGATAATTGATATGTTACCCGGTGAAATGGCTTCAAATCAATATCAAGATGTCCAAAGCTGGAAGAGCATAAAATTTGTAAATGTAAGTTTTCAATATACAAAAGGAAACTTTTCTATTAGAAATATAAATTGTCAGATTAATAGGAATGAGGTTGTCTTTATAGTTGGCGGGAACGGAAGTGGTAAATCAACTTTTTCAAAGATCCTAAGTTTACATAATTATCCAAATATTGGATCAATTTTTTTTGATGATGTAGAGGTAACCAGCTCAAATATAAAGTCATATCGTAAATTAATTTCATGCATTTACTCAGATTATTACTTATTCAAAGAGTTAAACTTCCAACCGACAGAAGCTAAGATAAAAGAATTTAAAGTTTTGATAGAGAAACTTGGGTTAAAAGGTAAGGTCGATCTTGAAGGTAATAAGTTTTCAACTTTGAAATTATCTGATGGGCAAAGGAGAAGGCTTGCTTTAATAATAGCACTAATGGAAGAACGGGATTTATATATATTTGATGAGTGGGCGGCAGATCAAGATCCTGAGTTTAAAGAACGATTTTATAAAGACATTATTCCAGAGTTAAAGCTATCAGGTAAGACCGTTATATTGATCTCTCACGATGATCGATATTTTTATCTGGCTGACAAAATATTTAAGTTTGAATCAGGCGTTCTTATTAATTATTAATTTATTTTTTAAATAGAGGTTAAGGTGGAAGAGTATAAATTGGAATTGACTTTAGTTCAGAAAGACGTCTTTTTTGACTCTGTAAAGAACGGCTCTAATACACAATATAATATATTTGGATTTATGAAACTGCCTAAAATCGATGTGGCAAAGTTTAAAGAATCACATATTGAAGTGATACAGACTCATGATGTTTTTAAAACCTATATTATAGAAGATAATGGAGTTCCTTACCAAATTAAAAATGGAGAGTTAGATTCAAATATAAACCTTGTTGATTTTAGTGATAAATTAAATCCTGAGTTTGATTTTAGTGAGCTATTACTATCAGTAAAAAATTATGAACTTCCAATTACATATAAGAAACTTTATGAAGTCTGGCTTGTAAAAATTAACGAAAATGATTATAGATTTGTAATCCTATTTCATCATATTTTAATGGATGGTATAGGAGTTAACAATTGGCTTACTAAGCTTTGTGAAATATATAATTACGGAGTATCGGAAAGTCAAGATCCTTCAATGTCGACTATAGTCGAGTTTGATTTTGAATATATTAATAGTTCTCGCTATTTAAGAGATGAAAAATTCTGGATTAATGAAGTTGCATATGTTCCTGAACCTGTTTTTACTCCATTTTATAAGAACAATTTTAAAAAAGGTCTCGTTCCGAGTAAAACGACTAAGTTTACTATTAATGGACGAACTCATGAAAACCTGAAATCTTTGGCTGATAATATATCTATGTCAGTACAGCAGATTTACTTAAGTATTATTGCAGTTTTTAGCTTTAGATTTTATGCAAACAAACAATTTTTTATCGGTTGTCCAACACATAATAGAACATCGGCTGTTGAAAAGTCTAAAGTAGGCATGTTCACAAGCATCCTACCTATTAGAGTTATTCCAAATAGAGGTAAAACTTTTGTTAATTTTGCGAAGGACGTTAAGGCTTCTGTTTCCAGATCTTTCAGATATCAGAAATATCCTCATAGCAAGATTTTAAAAAGTCTAGCTGATTATTCAGGTGGAGATAAGGTGTATGAAATTGGATTTAACTACCAAACAAAAGAAATTACTACATTCGTCGAGGGATCTGTTGTTGAGATTATTGGTTTAAGTAATGGATTGGACCAAACACCTTTACAATTTAATTTCTGGGAGTCGGATTCTTTAGAAGTGAGGCTTGAGTTTAATCAGTCATATTTTAGTATTAGTGATATAAAAGAAATTAGAGACGATTTTTTGAATTTAGTTGATTTTATATGCAATAGTCCAAATGAAGTTATTGAATTTTATGATAAAAGGGAAAGAGCAATATCGCGAAGCGGCATTGGAATCAATGAGTATTTAGAGGGAAATATATCAGACATAATCGAAAGAACGGCTGAAAAAAACGGAGATAAAGTTGCAGTTTATAGTTTTGGAGTTAATTACTCATATAAAGATTTGTGGGAAGATATTAATAAAAAAATTGAAGTTTTAAAAGTTAACTATGGACTATCTTCAGGTAAACGAGTTGCGGTTCAGCTTAATCCTAGTATTGAGTTGATATCTTGGATGATTGCAATTTTTAAATCAAGGTTAATCTATGTCCCGATTGACCCTTCTTATCCAGTAGAACGGGTTGATTTTATTCTTAAAGACTCAACGAGTAGCTTGAAAGTATCGAGTTCTGGAATAGAAGAAATCAATAGTAACTATTCAGATTTTAGTAAAGATGAAAGCTTTTTCATTGATAATGCAGCGTATATTATCTATACATCAGGATCTACCGGAGTACCTAAAGGAGTTATTGGGAGTCATGATTCTCTCGTTAATCGTATAAGCTGGTTTGAAAAACAGTACCCAACACTTCCAGATGATGTTTTTTCTTTTAAAACCTCGGTAAGCTTTGTAGACCACTTAGCAGAAGTTTTACAGCCGTTAGTCGCAGGTAATGAACTTATTGTTTTATCGAAAGAAGAGCTCCTTTCACCATTCGAACTAAAAAAAATAATTCAAAGAAAAAAAGTCTCTCGTTTAACACTTGTACCATCATTTTTACAATCCTTGATTGATACTTCTACTCTCGAATATTTAAAAACTTTAAGAATTGTTATATCCAGTGGAGAACAATTAGGGATTGACCAAGCTAGAATGTTTTTCCAGGCATTACCTACAACTAAACTTATCAACTTATATGGTTCTAGTGAGACAGGTGGTGATTCAACATTCCACGAAGTAAGTGGCTACGAATCCAATAGAAGCGTGATGAATTATTTTTTTGAAGATCAACATGGAGAGGGTTTATTCAACATATCAAAAGATGCTTTTTCATCTAAAAAATGTATTGATACTGATGAAGGTTTTAAAGGCTCATTTTCTGATACCATTATTTCGGAAGAAGGTATTCCTTTTCAAGAATTTATAAATGACTTAAATGAAAGAGTTATACCAAACAGTATTGATGTTAGTGATAAAAAATATATAGGTCATATGACATCGAAATTACCTAGCTACATACCAGAGCTAAGTAAGTTGATATCGAAACTAAACCAGAATATGGTTAAGGTAGAAACATCCAATAGCTTTACTTTGATTGAGCGTCAAGTTCTGGCTATGATGCATAGGCTGTTCTACGATCATCCTAATGAATTTTATCTAGAATCACAAAATCCAAATTTTGTATATGGCGCTGTAACAAGTGGTGGTAGCGTGGCTAATCTAACATCACTAACTTACGCTAGAAATAATGCTCTCATGAAACTTGGAGTAGCAGAATATGATATTCGAAGTGATGGATTTTATTATTGGTTGAATAAGCTTGGTTTACCTAGAGCAGTAGTGCTTGGTACAGATCTTATGCATTATTCTATTAGAAAAAGCCTTAGTCTCATGGGGTTAGGTGAAAATTCAATAATTTATATTGATAAAGACAAAGATGGAAGAATGTCCATTGATAGTCTTAATAGTGCTATCGAGGAATGCAGACGAGATAATATTTTAATTATTGCCATTGTTGGTATTTCTGGCGCGACAGAGACTGGTACCGTTGACCCTTTAAGTGAAATTGCTAGAGTTGCTTCAAGAGAAAATATTCACTTTCATGCAGATGCTGCTTGGGGTGGTGCTTTTAAGTTGTCACAAAATAATAAGCATAGACTAATAGGAATTGATCAAGCTGATACCATTACTTTTTGCCCACATAAAATGCTTTATATCTCGCAAGGTATCAGTTTATGCTTGTTTAAAGATCCTACTTCAGCATCATCAATTGCTACTTACGCAAATTATCAATCAAATAAAGGTAGTTTTGACCTTGGGCAGTATACCATTGAGGGGTCTCGTCCTGCACAATCTTTACTTCTTTATTCAAGCTTAAAAATATTGGGCCTTAAAGGCTATTCTTGGCTTATTGATAGAAGTGTCCACCTTACTAATTTTTTAGTACGACTTATTGAAACTACTGATGCGTTTGAGTTAGTGGGTAAGCCAGACCTAAATATAGTAAATTACAGATATATCCCTATATCACTAAGATTCAAAAAAAATTATTCAAAAGACGAAGTTGAACAGATTAATGAGGCTACAAAAAAAATCCAGAAGATACAATTTCAAAGAAATAATACTTTTTCCTCCAAAACGTCACTTAGTATTGAAGGTAGAGTTAACTGGGTTTTTAGAGTTGTTTTATCAAATCCATTAACCACAACAGATGATATTATAGAACTTATAAATGAACAGATATTTATATCTAGTGAATATATTGAAAGAAATCAGGACTGTTATGACAATTTATTATGTTTAATAGATAATGAATCTTTTGAAAGCCTAGGAGGGTTTAACGCTCCTATTGGAAGTAGTATTGATAAT
Organism: Motilimonas sp. E26; assembly: GCF_021278025.1. Taxonomy (GTDB): domain Bacteria; phylum Pseudomonadota; class Gammaproteobacteria; order Enterobacterales; family CBDFNC01; genus Motilimonas. The sequence continues at coordinate 1,536 of NZ_JAIBHJ010000015.1, read as the reverse complement.
GTAGAAACATATGTTCTAGATGAAAACTTGCAAGTTGTACCTTACGGACAAATTGGGGAATTATATATATCTGGTCAAAGTTTAGCGCTAGGGTATTTAAATAACCCTTCTCTTCAAAGAGAAGTTTTTCTCGATAATCCATTTTATATAAAGGGTGAACCATCATTTTTCAAAAAAATGTTTCGAACGGGTGACTTAGTAAGGAGGGTGAGTAATGGTGTACTGGAATGTTTTGGAAGGACAGACGATCAAGTAAAAATACGAGGCCAAAGAGTTGACTTGAACGAAATTAAGTCTTGCCTTTTAACATTTGATTTTGTTAAAGATGCTTGTGTCAAGTTCGATTCAAATGGTATACAGGTTTTTGTTGTTTATAATGACTTTTATCAACACCAGGATTTGTTAAGACTTATTTCAAAGAAACTTCCTTCCTACATGCTTCCAAATGGAGTTTTACCTGTTTCGGAAATACCGTTGTTACCAAATGGCAAGGTTAATAAACGAGCTTTGGTTTTACCAGTAGATCAAGTTTATGTTACTGATGGCATAGCAAATAATACGACTCAAGAAGTACTTTTTAAAATTTGGTCGGAAGACCTCAGTTTACCTGTTAAGTCTATTTATGATGACTTTTTCTCTCTGGGCGGTGACTCTATAAAGATCTCAAAGTTATTAGGAATGATTTCTGAGGAATTTTCAGTCAAGTTATCAATTAGGGATTTTTTTGAGAATGCATCGATCTATGAAGTTGCATCTGTAATTGATAATGCCTTATTAACCTCGTCTAGGGGACTAGATGCCGAAGTTGAACTTGAAGATGGATTTTTCTAGATAAGGATAATAGTCGATGTCAGTTGAGGTACTAAATGATGTGGCAAAAGCCGGCGTAAAACTCTATCTAGACCAAGGGAAACTTGCGTTTAAAGCGGCAAAGGGTGCGCTAACAGATACATTAAAACAAAGCATTATTAATAATAAAGAGGGTATCATTTCTGCGTTGCTTAAGCAGTCGATACCGGTCATAGAGTCCCGACCAAGTGATATTGCATATTGCCCTTTATCATTCAGTCAGCAAGGGTTATGGCTGTTAGATAGCATGTCTCAAGGTAGTGCTCATTATAATATCATGCGAAGTATCTCTTTTAATGGAAAGTTTGATCTAAAGGCTTTGAATGAAAGTTTTAAAACCATCCTTCGACGCCATGAATCACTAAGAGCCACTTATCATTTAGCTGAATCTGTTCCTTATCAAATAGTGCAAGATTGTTTGGACTTTAATATCGACGTTCAGGACTTTACAGGTTTTGATAAGCATGAGCGTGAGCAACGCTTACAAGCCTTAACGCAAGAAATAGCAAGTTCAAATTTTGATTTAGAAGTTGCTCCTATGATACGAGTAACTTTGGTCAAGGTGTCAGAAACTTACTGGCAATTATTGCTGTGTGTCCATCATATTGCCTCAGACGGCTGGTCGGTCGGTATATTAATCAAAGAATTCATGGCGCTGTATAGCGCATACAGTCAAGGTAAAACGCC
>NZ_JAIBHJ010000014.1 GCF_021278025.1 Motilimonas sp. E26 | reverse complement strand
TTACTTTTGGCGAAGCAAATTATAACCCTTTACCATGCTGCTCAAAAATCCATCGCGAAAGATCAACACGCCCTAGGTTTACGCTGATTTTTTTACTAACGGAATGATAAATAATGAGTTTTATTGTGTTGTGATTAGTGGTATTTCCATTAGTATTTAGTTTTGGGCCTGCCTATATGGTTTTTGCCACATCAGGTGCGAAGGTTGGCGCGCGATGTTCGCAGCCGTTAATGTGCGGCATTGATCTTGTATTTATTACGCAATCAATCCTTGCGTGGCTATTAGTTTTTTGCGCAGTGGGTCATAGCAAGCTCAAGATGCTGAAAAGGTGTTAGGTTTTCAGGATGGAGTTGCTATTCAATTACCTGATGCTAAAGGTAGTGTTGAAGTATTTATTATTTACTAGAGTCGGCTGTGGCAACATTTGGTAGTGCCGCTATTTATGGGCGATTTTATTATTCGCCTTCCTTAATATTTCTACGCATGTGGTTTGGATAAAGACCGGGCAACTGGCCACTCAGCTGGTACTTCAGCACGTAACCAGAAAATTAATAATAGAAGTTATTTTGTTAGCTTACTGTTAGTGTCGTTATGGTTAGTAGTGGGTGATTCATTTTGGTCGTAATTTATTGTTTGAATATGCGAAGGTTGAGCGGCATGATAGCGACTATTAGAACTATTAATCGAAGGCTTTTATTTTAGCCAAGATTGAATATACGCCTTTAGGCTGCTGGAGTTTAGTGAATGAATCTTAACATAATGTTGCTGGTACTAGTGCAAGTATTGTTTATGATTGGCAACATGATGTTTGTCGCTTTAGCACCAGTATTAGGCAAAGCACTAGCGGGCAGCATGAGCCTTGCTACTTTGCCGTTGGCGATAAGCATATTAACCATGTTGATCTGCTCTTTTCCCTTGAGCATGGCCATGGGGCAATTTGGCCGTAAGCCGGTTTTTGCCTTTGGCATCGTTGCGAATTTAGCCGCTGGGGTGATTTTTTTCACCGCGGTGAAATTGCAGTTATTTTCACTGTTTTTGCTCGGCAGTGTTGCCTTTGGTCTCTCGATGGCCAGTGCCAATTTTTATCGTTTTGCGGCGATGGAGCTAGTAGAAAAACATCGTCAAGCCTTGGCTATTTCGGCGGTGATGGCCGCTGGCGTGGTTGCTGCTGTGGTGGGGCCAAACCTTGGCGCAGTGACACAACATCTATTCTTTGAGCAAGCATTTGCTAGCTCGGTGCTGCTTTATATTCCTATTTCTATTATTGCGATGGCGTTGCTGCTATTTATTCAATGGCCGCAGTTACAAGCCTCTTCCACCAAGGTTGACTTGCCGTTAGATCTCAAAGGTGAAATTTGGCAGCCAATGTTCACCGCCGCCGTTGCTTATGGTGTCATGGTATTGATCATGAGCGCCACGCCGCTGCATATGTCCCATCATCATTATGATTTTTCAGATACCGCTTGGGTGATCCAGTGGCATTTAATTGGCATGTTTGCGCCGTCATTTTTTGTCAGTGGATTGGTTAAACGCCTTGGCTTAAAAGGCCTGTTGTTACTTGGTGCGCTAGTGCTTGTCGCCTCTTTGTTGGTCAATCTAATTGCACAAAGCCGCACCTTGCTTACCCTTGGTTTATTGTTGCTCGGCATAGGTTGGAACTTTTTATTTTTAGGTGCCAGTCAATGGCTAATGAAGCTATCAGAACATAAAAACGGCGCAAAAGTACAAGGGGTTAACGAGGTGCTAGTGTTCGGCTTCGCCGCTATTGCAACTTTTAGCTCGGGTTGGCTGCTGGCTGAGTTTGGCTGGATCGTACTCAACTTAGCGTCATTACCTTTATTGGCGCTACTGCTGGTGGTATTACTAAAGAGTCATGGCTTAAAACCAAATCTGACCGCGGTGGTGAGTGATTAGCGAGCGTGGCAAGTTGACTAATTTACTGCGAGGCAAGATCTTCAAGTGTTAGATCGTGTAGAATGCGCTGTCCAATTTTGATGTAAACGAGATCCCCATGTCGAACGTGAATACTGCTGAGCTTCATCCCTTTGTACAAGAATGTGCCAATGCGATGGCTAACAATCAACTGCAACGCTTGGTGTTTTCAAAATATCGCGGCGACAATAAAGAGCTTAAGCGTATTGCTTTTCGGCCTATTGAGCTAAAAAGTCAGCGATTGGTGTCTTGTTTATATGAATATCGCACTAACCACATCACCAAAAATGTTGCGCCAGATGAGGCCATCAGTCTTTGCCAGCAATGGCTAGAAAGCGAATTTTCTAATGCCCACTTGATCACCGATGAATGGGAAATTCAGTTAAGCATTAGCAAAAAGGGGAAAGTGCTGCAAAACAAATACCGCAATAAAAATACCGCCAAAGTGGGCGTAGTGAGCGAAGCCAATCTAGAAACGCCTCATAACCGCGCGAAAAAACGCTTTGTTGAACAAACTCGCCCCTATTTAAAAGAGTTAGGCATTACCGATGCTAGTGGCGAGATTATTCCGGCCATGTCGCGCAAGTGGAAACAAATCAATAAGTTTATTGAAGTGCTGTCGCGCGCCATTGATAACACTGGCCTCGCCAAGCGCAGCGAAGTTCACATTGCTGACTTCGGCTCAGGTAAAGCCTATTTAACCTTCGCCGTGCATGATTACTTTATGGATAAGCTGCAAGTGCCGACCCAAGTAACAGGCGTTGAACTGCGCCAAGGCTTAGTGGACTTATGTAATAAAACCGCGCAAAAGCTCGATTTAACCGGCATTAAGTTTGAACAAGGCGATGTGCAGCATTTTAAAGCGCAAGGCATCAACATTATGATTGCCCTGCACGCGTGTGATATTGCCACCGATTACGCGTTGCACATGGGCATTCGCACCGGCGCGGAAATCATCATGTGCTCGCCATGTTGTCATAAACAAATTCGCCCGCAAATGAAGAGTCCGCAAACCCTAGCGCCACTATTGCAACATGGCATTCATATGGGCCAAGAAGCGGAAATGGTCACCGATGGCCTGCGCGCACTGCTCCTTGAAGCTCATGGTTATGATACTCAAGTGTTTGAATTTATTTCCCTTGAACACACCAGTAAAAACAAAATGATTCTGGCGCAAAAGCGCAAACAGCCGCGCGATAACACGGCGATATTGCAGCAAATTGCTGACATCAAAGCCTTCTATGGCATTGAAGAACAGTGCCTTGAGAGCTTGCTCGCGCAATAGGTTGAGAGCGTAGGCGCAGCAGTCATGCTGCGATACCTTACTTAATATCTTGAGAGGGCTTATCGCCTTATCACTGGGGCCTTGACGGGAGCACCCTAATGTTATTTTTTGTTAAATATATGTAAAACAAAAGTCACAAAATGCGTCGCTGTGCTTATACTTCACTCTGAATGCCTCGGTAGCGAGATCGTTTGATATGGCCGCTGAGGAACAACCATCAAAGAGAGTAAGTGAGGATGCAATATGGACTTTCAACGTCTGGCTGGAATGTATGTTGAGCAGAATTCAGCGTTAACCAATCGAGAAATCACCAATCTACCTACAGATGTCAATGCGGTGCGATGCCTTACTCAGGCAGCTATCAATGTGGAATTGTTTACCATACCTTTGTACATGACAACTATGTATTCGATACAAGGTATGCACTCAATCACAGGTAAAGGTAACGCGTTATATCTAGGTCGCCGCTGGCCGGGAATTGCGCCAACCGCCAGTCCGCAGACGGCGAACGAACAAGCCTGTAACTTAGTCTTTAGCGTGTTTATTCAGGAAATGCTGCATTTGCAAATGGCTGCGAATATTCATAATGCCTTAGGTAAGACCGTTAATTACCCCGATATTGCAGCTAAATCGGGGTGCTATATTCCGACAGTTGAATCAAAAGCAAAAGCTGCCAGCTTCACTTCGCCATTGTTGGTAAACCAAAATAACGGCTGGATATGTTATGGACCAGATAAAACGGAAATCCCCCATATTTTAGATCTTAAAGACCTTTCAGACCCGATCTATAGTGCGGTTAAGGTCGCGCTTGGTGGCCTTGATACAAATAGCCTCAACCTATTCTTACTCATTGAAGAGCCGTCAGATGTATTGGCCAGTAGAATTAAAGAATCAGCCAAAAGTAAATACATCGCCACTCAGCCTGATGGCGTTGTTGGGGCTGTGCCTTTTGCTGATTGGTCAGCAACATCAACAGAATCCCAATTGCCGCAGTTTGGCACCATTGCCACTATGTATGAGTGTCTCGCTTCATACCTGAACATTACCTACCAAAATGGCATGACATTGTTTGAGGTGCTGTTTGATTCAACTTCTCTGCAACAAGACCTGTTTAATACCGAAGGTGAAGGCCACCCTATGGCTGAGTTTCCAAGGATGAAAACGGTGGTTGATGCAAAAACAGCGAATGAAGCGAAGCAACAGATCTTTCAGCTCATGAATGCTATCACTGACCAGGGTGAAGGGGCGACGATGAAAGTGGACCCGGAGCCCGTTTTGCCTCAAGGGTTAGTGGGCGCGCCTGTCAGTTCGAGTTATCAACCTAACTTTCAAGCACTTCAGCAAGATTACGTGCAATATGACGAAAACGGAGCGCCGCTACCTATGTCCGCGAGTGCTCATGCCCGATACTTTGGCGGCGTAGTTGATCATTATGATCGCTTTCAGCAGGTTAAAGGGTTATTAGAATCTGGCGAGATAACAACGTGGGCAGACTGGCACAACAACCAGGAAAATCAGTGGGCTGCAGGCGACTTACAAACTGAAGATTTTGAAAAGAATAAATATAAAGGTACTTTGCCCTCAGCAGAGGCGGTCGCCAATGCATTGAACAATCTTAAAAGTGAAGGTGACTCGAGTTGGCAAGAAATGAGTCGAGTTGCTGCAGGCGCAATTGCAGGCATCACCACCGTTTTGAATGAATTTTGGAGTAACAGCGAAACTGGTTTCCCGTTTCCTTCAATGTCTGGATCTGGAGACAGGGTGTCCATATGTTGGGCCGTTTTTGGTAAAGCGCCAGACTTATCACTCGGCGAATATGAGCGAATTCCAGAGGCGAAGCGAGATTATCTCTACCACGCTTGCCAAGGCATGGCATTAATGCCAGACCCACAAGAAGAAAGCAATAGCTGTGCATCAAAAGAAATTTTCCACACTTGCCGGGGCTCAAATAGCTGTAAGGCTGAAGGAGGGTGTGGTTTTGTTCAGGATATTGATGGCGGCGGAGCAGGTTGTAATACACTAGCAATAACAGCATCCAAAGATGGATTAAGTGCGGGATGTCCTACGCCGACACTTTATTCACCTCCTGCAGATAATGCGTGTGCGACCAAAGGTGGCTGTGCCGTTCCCATCTCTGCATCACAGTTATTTCCTGAAAATGGCCTGATGCCTATTTATCAATTGAGACCGGGCTCTACAGAGCGAATTTCAAATGAGGGAGTGGAGTTTAAAGAAGGAGATGCGGTTTATGACATTGCGTGGCAAGCCTACAGTAAGGTCATGAGCCATGAGGGTAAAAATCCAGGTGAAAAACCGACCACTCAGTCTGATATGCGATTAGCGTTTCCTCCGTCAACCTAACGTGAATACATTTTTGGGCTCCCTGTTCGCCTTGTAGGTGGGGAGCCTTGTTTTAGGTCGATAAAGAGGAAAAAGTAATGAAATCAGATTGTTCATTTTTACATCATACAGATATAAGGCCCTTATATGATCCGGGATTCAACAAACCACGAGCTTGTTTAGGCTACGGGGTAGGGTTGCGAACTTGTCACTTCCCATGGCTTGAGCAGCACTTATTACCTCGTGATTCAGGTGTTGATTGGTTTGAAGCAATTACCGAGAATTTTCTCGATCATAAAGGTTATGCTCGCCACTTTTTATTCAAGCTGAGAGAGCATTACCCCATTGCGCTTCACGGTGTGTCAATGTCGATTGGTGCAACTGATCCTTTGAATACAGCCTACCTCAAATCGTTACGTCAACTGTGTGGCGATCTACAACCCGCATTGGTTTCTGACCACTTGTGCTGGACTGGAGTAAATGGCGTAAACAGTCACGATTTACTGCCCGTTCCCCTAACTGAAGAGAGCCTAAAACATGTATCAGAGCGAGTAAATAAGGTGCAAGACTGTTTAGGGCGGAAGCTGGTTTTAGAAAATCCGAGCACCTATATGTGTTTTGCTGGTAATGATTACGCTGAGTGGGATTTTCTAAATCAACTGGTAAGTTGCACAGGCTGTGAGCTTTTAATTGATGTTAACAATATCTACGTGAGCAGTGTGAATCAGGGATTCAACCCCCAAACATACCTAGACGGGTTACCTTTAGACTCAATCGTTCAATGCCATTTGGCCGGGCACACTGATTGTGCTACACACATCATAGATACACATGATAAGCCAGTACATCATAAGGTTTGGGCGCTGTACCGAGACTTAATTGATAGATGTGGACGAAATGTTTCCACATTGCTGGAATGGGACGCCGACATACCTGATTTTCCTGAGTTGGTCGCCGAGCTGAATTTGGCCAAGGGGGTTATAAGAGGAGATATGCCAGAACGAGCAGACTCATTGCGGCCGGGGGCAAACACCGATTCTGTACAGCTATCTACGCCTTTGTCCGCACATTTAGAAAAAGCACCTTCCATGTTTTTGGAGCAGCAATGAGTAGAGCGTATAACCTAGTCGAGCGACAACAGTGGTTAATGCAGCGCATTCTTGGTGGCGTACAGCAAAATCAATATTTAGAAGAAAATATGGCTGCTACCGGCCCCCTTGCTATTGAGCATCAGCTAGCTATTTATCAACAGGGGTTTCGGCTTCGCTTGATTGAATGCATGAAGGCTGAATTTCCATCGCTCGTCTTGTTTCTTGGCGAAGAGGTGTTTCACCTGTTTGTCGTTGGGTTTCTTTCGGTTAACCCATCCAAGCACTATAGCTTGTATGAGCTGGGCGATGGCTTTGCTGAGTTCTTAGCTTCCACCCGACCGCAACCACAGCAAGTGCCGAAAGAGGTCGCAGAAAAGCTTAAAATCCCGGAGCAATTAGCCCTGTTAGAGAGAGCAAGAGCTGTGTCATTAAGGGCTGAAGGCTGTGAACACCGTAATAAAGTTACTGTTGATTCATTCATGATTTGGCCATTACTTTCTTTGCCTGAGACCAGTATCCTAGTGGACACAGACTTTAGTCTTTTTGATTATATGCGAAAGTCTGATAGCTACCTTGCGAAGCGAGATAAAGGCGAAGAAGCAATTGCCCCGCAACCCCCCTCGTTACAAAAAGAGCATATTTTGGTTTATCGCAATCATTTTCGAGTCGCTTTTATGAGGGTTGAAAAGTGGCAGAGTGATGTGATTAATGCTTTGTCGTATTCGGAGCCTTGTGATGTGAATTGGCCAGCGGTTGCGCAACGTGCAGAGCTAACTGAAAGCCAGTTACTCTCAAAGCTAACGCTTTGGTTGCCGAAAGCCGCTGCAGCAAGCCAGATAATATTGAACATAGCGGAGGCGTGAATAGTGTTAACTAATGAAACAGAAAATATGCCAACCAAATTATTATTAGATCACATAAACCAACATGGTTTTGTATTAATTAAGCAGTTAATTAAACCTAGTGTAATCATTAGGCTTAGGCACCTTTGTCAGTGCTTAATCGACGATACGGAATCTCAACATGCGAATAGGCTGCAACTGGAAAATATCGCTATTACGCAAACTCACAAAGGTTATTTTGTATCTCGAGTTAATAATCTGTTTCAGTTTCAGCCGCAGTTTGCTTATCTACTTGCGCACACTGGACTTATGGATAGCGTAGAAGCCATTATCGGTGAGTCCGTTTTACCAAGCTACGAATCCCTTGTTATTAAGCATCCTTTAGATAGGCACGGGTTTGATTGGCACCGCGATATTGGAGATAGGTCGCAAGAACCTGTGCTCACTGTCGGTATATATTTAGATGAAGCGAAAGTAGATCAGGGTGCCTTAAAAGTGATACCTCAATCTCATACCAGTCAATTGACTGTTTCTGAGCTAAAAGCGCAACTGACTAAAAAAAAGTCAAAGAGTGTCGATGTAGCGGCTACAGCAGGTGACGTCATTATTCATCATGTTAATACCGTTCACGCATCAGATCGACAGGCTAGCTCTACCATACGAAGAACGATTTATTTTGAGTTTAGGGCTATTTCGCATTTCATTAATAATCCTAGATTCTCGAGCTGTTGGATTGAAAAACGCCAAGCACTCATGTCTCAAGTTAAAAGCCTTAATCCAGACAAAATACAAAGTGATTTTCAGCTGCCAAATGATTTTTATGTTGAACAGATACGCATAGAACCCGCTGAGTATTGTATAGCATAAGTCGACACGAGCCGTAATCATATCTGTAGTGACTGTTATTAATGCACTAAGGGAATGAGTAGATAAGTCATGAGTAAATAATGTTGAAACTTTCGTACCTTAATAATCAGGAGCGAATTAGTCTGAGCTAGTCTACAGCTCCCACTTTACCTATACCGTTTTTGGCAGTGCGCTATAAGCAATGACCGCCGCATCGCGTTTTGCGACATCGGTGTGATGGCCGTTATTTACGTATTTCTCACAGTACTCAACGGGATCGCCCTGATTGACGAGAAACGGATTACTTGAATGAACCGATAACACTTGTTGCCAACGCTTTGCGATGTGCGCTGGTGGATTCGGCATCTCAATTAAGGGTACTTTCGACTCTTCAAAGCGGCTGTTAATGGCTACATTCAGCATATCGTCATTCGCGGCTGCTAACCAACTGGCGCCATTTTTTCCCACGCAAAGCAAAGGCATGTAAGGTGCCAAGGCTGGGCAAACCGTATTGCGATATAACTCAACTTGCCAGTATGAACGCGCTATTTTGGCAAATTGTGTAAAGCTCTTAATGGCAGTAAATTGCGCTGAGGCGAGCGGTAAGATTTCTACCCTCGGCTTACTCGGATTCACCGTATCGTTGGCGACATCTATGTACCACTTGCCTAGAATGAACGCATTTTGAAAATACTCATCGCGCAGCGATCCCCACGCTTTTTTTAAATCAATACCTTGATTGATATGCTCTCTTAATAGGCTCAACCCGGGTTTAGTGGTGGTGAATATTTCTTGTTGCAATAAGCGGAAAACCTCATCTCTGATTTCTCTACAGCGACCAATGGGGTAGGGCTTCTTAGCAAAAAAGGGAAATTGCGGCGCGAGGTTTAAATCCGCGATTAACCGCACTTGTGCTAAGTCTTGGCACAATAGATTAAGTTGCTCTTGGGTCAGTTTGTTATTCGACATTGGGGTTACTCATTTGTGGGCATCAGTTACAAATTTTCTACTCAGCTTTTTATTCTTTATTTTGGGATAGCGAGTGCTCATCTGGCCAACTAAATTGTCGAAACGAGATGTTAAACCTAGGCTTTGTGGCTTTGTTTCCTTTGGCGAGAGCGTGCTCATAATTATCTTGAAACCCCTTGCCCATTACCAATAGTGAGCCATCTTCAAGGTTTAGTTCATATTGCTTTTCGATATCATCTTGGCTGCGAATCAAAAACGCTCGCTCGGCTCCTAAACTAATAGAAGCAATGACATCGGTGGCGCCAAAGGCGGGTAAATCGCTATGAAAACCCAAGCTTTCTTCACCATCTGGGTAGTACAAGCACACAGCGACAGAAAACGTGATGCCTGTCAGGTCAGCTATCTGTTGTTGCAGTTGGGTCAGCAAAGAAAACCAAGTGGCGCATCGGCCATGTTGTGAAGGAAAAAGTTGAGATTGCGCTAATTGTGGATCTAAGAAAATCATCCGCCAAGGCAAAATGTGTGTTTCCTTGCCATTGGGTAGTCGAATAACTTCAGGTTGGTTAAGGTCAAGATTTGCTACTAACCAATTAAACAGCGCGCTACTTTGTTTGGAGGACATAAACTGTGAATAGTACTGGGCATTGCAATTTAACGGTAACTTCACTGTTTACTTCCTTAAAGTCAGACTTAAAAAGAGATAGTAGGTATTTATGTTGTTTATTTTTAAGGTAATTCTTTTATCCAGCGGTACTCTCTGATCCACTTTTTCATGGTTGGGAAGCCATATACAGAACTGGTCATTTCCCATACATCAAGCAAAGGTTGCCCCAACAGTGCCCCATTATCAAAAGCATTGATTAAAGAGTGTGAAGCGCCTCTATAGCCATCATCATGAAAAACAGTTTTCATCGGTAAATTTAACCGCTTCACCGCTGCGACTGACCAAGCAATTGCCGCTATCTCTTCACCATGCATGGCTTGCTTTTGTCGTCCATTTCTTAGGCCATTTTTATACACATTACCTTGTAATTGAGCTCGGTATATTGGCTCGCAAACTGCGATATGACCAGCTTCGTGAAGAATATCACCAGCATACTTAACCTTGTCTATATCAATTTGTAAAGCGCCCTGATTAAGGTTCACACCAAGTAAGAATGTTTCATTCTCAATGGACGTTAGGGAGAATGGTAAGTTGATCGCGTGCAAAAAATCACAAATCTGAGTTATGGTTTCATTCATCCACTTATCCTTAAATGATTAGGCTGGCAATAAACCAGTGAGCTTTAGCCCTATGAGAGAATATCACTTGGTTGTGCTAGTCATGTTTTAGTAAAAGTCTTATCAATGTAGCAAAGTTTCTCCAACACTCTACGATTGGTTGCTTGAAATGCGCTTGCCCGCGCGCTTTGGTAGGTGAATAGGTGTTTGATGAAAATTGTTATGAATATGTAAAATTAACTCCGCTTTGCTAAATATCACAGCAAATAGTGTTTTCATCATCTATAGCGATAATGGTGTAAATATGATGACTATCGAAACGTTCTGAAATAAAAAGTGATGAGTGTGATTTCATATTGACTTTTGTCAATTAAATGTTGATTTTATATCATTTTAAACTAGGTTGTTAATTTTAGTCATCACGAAAATGACGGCGCTGTTTGGTGCGAATCAAAATGAGTTCTTAAGGATATTTGACCATGGAAGCACAACATTTACAGGTTACCTCGGGTCTGCCGTTCGCAGAGCCTGAAGTTGACGCCCTGCTTAAGCACTCAGTCCGAACGCAACTTGAATCTTTGTTAAAGCAGCAGCTCACAGTTGAACAACGGGTGCAGCAATTACAACAAAGTTTTGTTAATGCAATGACATTAGTGCTAAGTGATACAGAAACGCAGCATCAAGCGCTAGTTAAAGCCTTTGACGCTATGTACGACCAAGCCGTGCAATCAATGGCATTAGCTGAGCTGAGCCAAGCACAGTTAACACGGCAATATGTGTCGGCATCGGGTTTAATTATGTCTCCCCACAATTGTAAGCATACCATCAAGGATGTTTATCGCATTAAAGGATATGCCCGAGGCATTGACCAAGCAATACAAAGTAAATTAAAACATGTGTCTTCAATTACCGTTCTCTATCCTGCATGTGGCCCTTTTGCCCCTTTGCTATTGCCTTTATTAAGTTACTACAAAGATAGCCAAAAACTCACTGGACAGCAGATCCAAGTTATTTTGGCTGATGTTCATCCCGGCGCCATTATGACACTTAAGCAATTAGTTAAAGACTTACAACTGGATGACTACATTCTTCGTATCGAAGAGGTTGATGCCACTGAATATAGGCCTGAAGAATCGATTGATTTACTTGTGCTAGAAGCGATGCAACATGGCTTTACCAAAGAAGGGCAGCTCAGTATTGCTAAGCACTTAGTGCAATTTCTGAAAATAGATGGTTGGATGATCCCGCAGAATATTTCGATCCGAGGCATGATGGTCATAGGTGAAACGGAATTTAATCAGCAATGGAAAGAAGTGGAATATAGCCACTCGCTAAATACCGATACCGATGCACAGCGAGATAGGGTCGAACTTGGCGAGCTAATGAGTATAAACAAATCGACGCTGTTCAACATGCAAGAGTTGGAACTGCAAGACGGCGTCAAGGTTATTCCGGCAAGCCAAGTTACCTTGCCCGTTGGCGTTGACGATATGGATAAGCGTATTCTAGCGGTTTATGCTCATATTGATACTTTTGCACAGGAGGGAGTTGGGCAATATGACTCAGGGATCACCCACCCCAGGCCCGATATGACGTTTTATATTGATACCAAGCCTCGTGATGTTGAGCATACTCACTTTGTAGCAAACAGTGGTGACTCGGTGCAGTTTTATTATCAGTTAACGGGCTTACCGGGTTTTGTGCCGGTAAAAATATAGGAGCTGATGATGCAAAGATATGCTGTTTTTAGCGGAAGTTGCCAAAGTTTACCCGCCATTCAATACTTGCTGCAAACAAGCCAGCTGGCCTGTGTGGTGTTGGTTGATGCTGAGCCGAACCCTGATTTAGTGCAGTTACAACAATGGCTGCAGCATCATCAAGTTACAACACTATCATACAATAAAACCGAAGATTCAGTGCTGGTTGCGCAGCTGGATAGATTGGCAGTTAACCGTGGTTTGATTTACTTATTTCGCCACATAATAAGATCGCCTTTGATCCAATATTTTAATGATGGACTAGTAAATATACATCCAAGTCCTTTGCCAGAATACAGAGGGCCGCAACCACTATATTGGCAGATAAGAAATGGCGAAACTTTCACAAAACTAACGTTACACAAGGTCTCGGAAGAAGTAGATTGTGGTGATATTGCACTGGATGTTGATATAGAAATACATCCCTTTGATACGACTCACTGCTTATATCAAAAAACAGCTCAAGCCCTACCTTATTTGATTTCACAGTTCTGTCAATTGGATCAAGAAAACAAAATAGAGTGGCGTAAACAAGATCAAGAAGGTTTTAAACAGGCCCCCGCATTACTGCAATCCGATTTATTCATTAACTGGTACACAACCAGTGCTAGTGACATTGTCAATATGGCTAGAGCGGGTAATTTTGATAGTTTGTGTGCGTATTTTCAATTTCGTCAAAGCACATTTCAATTACTGCAAGCCACTAAAATTGACTGTTCATTGAAAGGGATTCGTCCCGGTACCATTGTGGAGCTTGATAGTAGCCGGGGCTTAATTGTAAAAACCCATGACGGTGGCGTTAAATTAGATATTGTAGGGTCTTCGCAAGGTTGTTTTGATGGTTATCGATTTGCGCTTTTATTTGGCTTAGAGCCTGGGCAGGTAATTGAAAATATCAACGCTTGTGATGATGCTTAGGCGCTAAGCAGGAGAATGTTAATCCTGATTTATTGGTTTTTTATGGTGGCTTAGTTGAGAAAGATACGATAAATGGTTAAGGCCATTGTAGTTTATCAATTCTGCAGTCTAACTATGCTCTGAACTTAACTTTCAGAAGCGAGATAGATATGAATATTAAGATAGGTTTAACCAACCGTTATGGATATGAGCTGATAGCTTACCCTTTTAACGGTGGTGCATATCCTGACAATGGAGAAAAAATAGCACCACTTGAGGGCAAAGGAGAGCTCACGATAGCCTCTGGAGAAAATGCAATCATTGATGTGCCAGGTATGGGGTCTTTGTTAGTGCAGTTTTTGGGTAAGCAAAAATTAGAGAACTTTCATGATAGAGCTTGTGAAAGCCCCAGTGAGTTTGATCAGTACGAACAAATGGCATTACTACGTTACAAAACAACTGAACTTTATTGGCGATTTCCAAGCAGTGACGATGCACAACTTGAGCTAAGCGTGAATGATATTGGTACCGTGTGCTTAGACAAAGTGCTATCAGGAGAAGCTCGGCGTGTTTCACTACCAGAGTTTTTTATACCACCAGTATTTTTGCCTAGTGGCGTTGATGAACAAGAGTCACAGGCAGAGTAGGCGGCTTACATTGTGAATTTAAGTTGTATGTAAGCACACATCGCGATCAGTTCGCGACAGGGTTATAACTGAGAACAAAACTAAATTACACACTCTGTTTGTGTTGTTTTGCAACAAGAGTATAAAACAAATTATGAGGAATTAAATATGGCTACTGAACCATTTATTGGCACACTTACTGCGTTCGGCGGTACTTTTACCATTGAAAATTGGGGTGTGTGTTGGGGGCAGATGCAGGCAATTAGCGAGAATACGGCTTTGTTTTCATTGTTTGGGACGATGTATGGTGGCGATGCTCGTACCACCTTTGCTTTGCCAGATTTACGAGGCCGTAGCCCAGTTGGTCAAGGGCAGATGCGAGGAGGGCATGATTATCGACAAGGTATAATGATGGGGACTGAGCGTATAAGTTTGGCTACAAGCCAGATGCCAGCGCATTCTCATACTGCTATTTTTACGTCCTCGGGTGGTGGGAGCCCTATTGCAGCAAAACTTGAAGTTGCAACTAATGGAGGTACATCTACAACGCCAAGTACAAGCACTTACTTAGCAGCGGGTAGTGCTAGTAATAACTATGTGGCGCCTGGGTTAGCTGGGGTTGACTTAGTAGACATACCGGGTCTTACAGTAACTGGTGGTGGCAGTGAGGGTGGAACCGTGACTGTAGGCACAACGGGAGGTTCCGAACCAATTGGAATAATTAATCCCTTGTTACCTCTTAACTGGTTAGTAGCTCTGCAGGGGATTTACCCATCAAGAAGTTAGCACTCACTTTAGTTAAGTTATTAACTAAGGTGCTATTAATAGCGCTAGTAGCAACCATTAACCTGCAATTAGTTTCAGTGAGAAAGTATATCATCGGCATTAGTGGCGATGATATACGTTCAACAGCCTGAACTTTCGCTAAAAGTAAGCACAAATTTTAGGGTCGCCAGTTAGAGTTATGTATGGCAGTCACTAAATGAATGAGTAGATACCGAGGATTTAAACAATGCACTTTGATTTCGCATTTCCCAAGTATGTTAACCCACAGAGTATGTGTGTTAACTATCATAAAATGACAAAACTAGCCTTGTTTATGTCCATCATTTATAGCACTCATGCTGCTGCAGGGACATATAATTTTAGTTCAGTATCTGGCTCTGGAACACCAACGCTAACGACCACGGTAGACGGTATTACATTAACAGCAACTCAGTCAAACAGTAATAATATAACCCTTACTGCGGGCTTTTTAGATCCTGGCATCTCTAACAATAGTGATACTTGGACCATTACCTTTAGCTCACCGATAAATATAAGCCAGTTTCAAATGGGTGAAATTTCTAATCTATCAGATGGTATTTATATTTTTACACCAGATAGTGGTACGGCGGTCAGTATTGATGCGGATGATCCGGCTATTGTTGGCTCTGTTGCCACCTTAACACCAGGTGACTGGACATCGGTTAATTCTGTAACAATGAGTTATGATTACCCTTCTAATTCGTCTCATGTGGGCGTTGATAATATTCAATTTACTGCTGCCCCAACTGATTCGACTGCCCCCACTTTTGACAGTGGTAATTCGACCCCTAATGACAATGCCACGGATGTGTCTGTAAGTAATAACATTGTAATCGATTTTGATGAGGATATTACACTGGGTACGGGTAATATTACGATTCGCGATGTCACAGGTAGCAGTGATGCTGAAGTGTTTAACGTAGCCACAGAAAGTGACGGTGCAAATAGCAGCCCTGGCGCGGGGCGTATTGGTATTGTAAACGATAAAGTATATTTAAACCCAACGAGTGACTTAACTGGAAACCGTAATTATGCTATTCGAGTTGATGCAACTGCGATTGATGATACATCGGGTAACAGTTTTGCCGGGATTAGTGACGATACTACATTTAATTTCTCTACAGCCAATACTATTCCAGATGTGGATTTGAACTCAGGCACTGGCGGTAATGATAATAGCGTGTCGTTTACTGAGGGCAGTGGTGCTTTAAATATCGCTCCAAGTGCTACGGTCACAGAGGCTGATGGCGATACAATAACGACCATTACGGTGAGTTTGACCAATGACCAAGATGGTGCGTCGGAAGGGCTAAATGTAACCGCTGCAGTGCAAGACGCGTTAACGGGTATTTCGGGTTCGTCAGACATTACATTACAAGATACCATCTCTGTGACTGGGGCAACGGCATCGGCTGCTGAAGTACAGACTTTCTTACAGAACATTAGCTATAACAACACATCTAGCTCACCCAATGAGACAGCGAGAACAGTAACGGTTGTGATAAACGACGGTACTGCAAATAGCACTAGTCGCACGGCGACGATTAGCGTTAGTAATGTTACTTCTGCCAATAGCACCGCCGCTGGCTTTAACACCACAAACGGTACTAATTTATCACCTGCGATTACCTTTACCGACGACAACGAAACATTAGCTATTACCAACACAAGCCATGCTACAGGGTCAACAGCGGATGGTGGGAATGGTACAGACACATTATTTGCTGTGGATAATGTTGATTTGACTGGCCTGACAAGTTTGACTAATTTTGAGACGCTCACACCAGACAACGATGGTGCATTAACGTTAAGCGAATCACAGCATGAAAGCTTTAGTACTATTAATGGCACGGGCGACAACCAATTTACCATAGCCAGTGCGAATGGCGATCAATCGCTAACAGGTGATGCCGATATTGAAACCTATGTGCTTGGCGCAGCGATGACATTTAACGCGGCCACGGCAGCACAAAATGTGACCGGTAGTAGCGGTGACGACACCGTGAATATCGCCGCCTTGACGGCAACGGGTACCTTAAGTGGCGGCACTGGCACAGATACATTGCAACTAAGTAATGGTGCAAATATTAGCGGCGCGACTTTTTCAGCCTTTGAGTCTTTAACGCTTGCCAGTGGCGCAAGTGTTACGATGTCCGAGGTGCAGCATGATGGTTTTACTACTGTGACAGCGCCTGGCGCAGAAACGATTACGATTAGTTCAGCAACGGATGGTTTAACCGGTAATAGCGCTATTGAAACCTATGTGTTAGCGACGGCCAATACTTTTATCCTTGGCAGTACCGGGCAGAATTTAACCGGCAGTGGCGGCGATGATACGGTGAATGTCGGCGCCTTAAGCGCAACAGGGACCTTAGCGGGCGGTGCTGGTACCGATACGCTATCGATTGATAATGGTGGTAGCATTGCAGGCGCAACCGTGAGTGGTTTTGAAAACTTGGCGGTGGCCAACGGTGGTGCTGCCAGTATTGATGCCGCGCAGTTATCTGCCTTCAGTGGCACGATTTCTGGGGCCGGTAGTGAAACATTAACCATTGCCGGTGATGGCGATATCACTACGGTTTCGGCAATAGAAAGCTACACCTTAGCGGATGACAGCACTAATACGAGAACGGTGACAGTCAGTAATAGCAGCCATTCAGTTACGGGCACCTCGACGAGTGATGCGGTGACTTTTGATTTAGGGGCGCTCACTTATACCGCTACCATCACCGGGGATAGTACAACGCCAGATACACTTTCGCTTAGTTCGGGCGCTGATATTACCGGAGCAACGATTAACAGTGTTGCTAATTTAACCTTGGTTTCGGGCGCATCGGTAGCCATGACTTTAGCTCAGCATGGTAACTTTACCGGTACTTTAACCGCTGCTGGCGTAGAAACTATCAGCTTAATTGGTGATGGTAATGTCACCACCTTAGCAGGTATTGAAAATTACAACTTAGGTGATGATAGCAGTAATACCCGAACCATTACTGTGGCAAGTGATGCAACCAGTGTCACCGCTAACTCAGCGACTGACGCGGTTACTTTTGCCATTGGTGGAAGTTCATTCACTGGCACGCTAAGCGGTGAAAATACAGTGGCTGATCAGGTGCAAGTGTCTGATGGCGCAGATATAACGGGCGGCAGCTTTTTCAACATAGGCACCCTTTCTTTGAATAGCGGTGCAACAGTTGCCATTGATTCAGCCAATATTGGTGACTTTACTAGTGCCATAAACGGTGCGAGTGGCAGTGAAACCCTTAAGCTAATGGATGGTGGGACATTTAACTTCTCAGCTACCTCTGTTTCTGCCATAGACGCGATTGCTATAGGGACGAATAGCGCATCAACCATCACCTTGACAGACAACTTTAATGCCGATGGGCAAACCGTTGCTATTACTAACACCACAGGCAGTGCCATCACCAATGACTTGTCAATTAATGCTTCAGCATTTGTTGGTGATGTATTATCAATCACGGCCACCGATTTAGGCGGTGACGATACCTTTGTTGGCGGCAGCGGGGCCGATATTATTCGTCCGGGGGCTGGCACCGATACGATGACGGGTAATGCAGGTGGTGATAACTTTATCGGAAGCGCCTCAGATTTATCTGGCGATACTATCGCGGACTTAGCCATTGGCGATCAAATAACCATTACAGGCGTGACTGGACTATCGAGTGCGAATGTGCGGTTTAACGGCACCAGTACATTGGAGGTGGATACCGATGCCACCGATTTTAATATCTCAGAGCTTTCCTTATCTTTAACCAATGCTCCTGCTGCCAGTTTGGCTTATACCGTTGCCGACAGTGGCAGTGATACCGTCATTACCTTTATTGCGCCAAATGAGGTGCCCGTATTTAGTAGCTTAAATGGTGGCGCTACCTTTGTTGAAAATGGCTCTGCCGTTAGCATTGATAACGATATGACGGTTGCTGATACTGAATTAGATGCCCTTAATGGCGGCAATGGTAACTATGATGGCGCAACAGTAACCTTAGCGCGCTCTGGTGGTGCGAATAGTCAGGATGTGTTTAGTCATACCGGGCTGTTGGGCAGCTTAGTACAAGGCAATACCTTTACATACAATGCAAGCTCGGTGGGAACGGTAACGACAAATTCAGCCGGCACCTTGGTACTTACCTTTAACAGTAGTGCTACCTCAGCCATCGTTGATGGTGTATTACAGTCGATAGGCTATCGTAACAGTTCTGAAGATCCTGCCTCATCTGTTACGCTTAATTTCACCTTTAATGATGGCTCCATTGATAGCACGGGCAGTAACCAAGCCGTTGTTAATATTACGGCGCAAAACGATACGCCGACGGATATCGCGCTGTCGGCCACTAGCATTAATCAATCAGCAACAGGGACAGGGGCCGCGGTGGCTACCGCAACCAGCACTGATATAGATAGCAGTGACAGTCATAGTTATAGTTTGGTTAATGCCAATGCGAGTGATAGTGGTAGTTGTAGCGCAAGTAGTGGTAATAGTAGCTTCCAATTTACCGCTAATACGCTGCAAACAAAAGTCTCAACGCAACCCGGTAGTTACACTATTTGTATTCAAACCAGTGACGGTAATGCGACTTTCCAAGAGTCATTTACTATTACAGTGGTTGATAATGTTGCACCTAGTGCACCTTCGACTCCGGACTTAGATTCCGCTTCAGATTATGGCCCATCAAATACCGATAATATCACCAATGACACCACGCCGACGTTAAGTGGCAGCGCAGAAAGTGGCGCAACAGTGAAGCTATACAGTAGCCAGGTTGGTAGTGGTAATACGGTAATCGGTTCAACTGTCGCCACGGGTGGCAACTGGCAAATTACGACTGCTGCGCTCACATCGGGTCTTACGCATGCGATTACAGCAGAGGCCACAGACAGTGTGAATAATGTCAGTGGGCGCTCTAGTGCATTAAACGTGACGATTGATACTCAGTCTCCCAATGCGTCAAGTACACCGGACATGACATCCAGTACAGACAATGGGAGCTCAAATACCGATAATATCACAAGCGATACAACCCCCACGTTTACCGGCCAAGGGACAAATAGCGATACCATCACACTGATTTCGGATGTAGATGGCATGCTTGGCAGTGCGATAGTCACAGGAAGTGTTTGGTCCATTACGGTGAATTCGGCGATGACAGCGGGTACTCACCTGGTATTGGCACGCGCAGCGGATACCGCAGGCAATACGACGGATAGTGCTAGTCTGTCAATCAATATTGATGCGGTGGCACCGAGCGGGGTGTCGGTATCTATCGAGCAGGGTAGCATAAATGCAGACAATGAAACGGCATTGAGCTTCTCTTTATCTGGTTTAGAAGGCGCAGGGAGTGGTTCTTTTACCTATCAAATTTCAGATGGAACGAATAAGGTAAATAGCACAAGTGCAGTGGCAGTTTCGGGTACCGCCCAACGGGTATCGGGAATCAATGTTAGTAACTTAGCCGAAGGTACACTCACCTTAACGGTATTAGTAAAAGATATCGCAGGTAATATCAGTTCAGCATTCAGTGATACGGTGACAAAGCGCTACAATGTTGCACCATCGGCGGTGAATGACACATTGACGACGAATGAGGACAGTGCTAATCAAATCAATGTTCTGAGTAATGATACTGATCCAGAGAGCAACATAGTGGCTTCATTAGTCACGATTAAATCGGCGCCAGCGAAAGGGCAAGTGTCGGTGAGTAATGGTATTGTCACTTATACCCCGAACGCCAACGCCAATGGCGCGGATTCTTTCACCTATACGGTGAAAGATGCCGAACAAGCGGAGTCTAATGCAGCAACAGTATCTGTCACGATTACCGCTATCAATGATTTGCCTGTTGCGGCTAATTTCACTCCAAGTATAGAGGAGGATACCGCAACAGAGGCCCTGACGGTGAGAGCCAGTGCAACGGATATTGAGGACACTCACCCAACAGGGGCTATTACCCTTGAAACCTTGCCTATGAAGGGTAATGCGGCTGTGGACCTAATTAATGGTACGATCACTTACACACCTAATGCCAATGAAACGGGGAGTGATAGCTTTAATTATTCGATTATGGATAGTGAAGGCGCTAAGTCGAACATTGCTACGATCACAGTGAATATAGGTGCCGTCAATGATGAGCCTATCGCATTAGACGATACCTTTATTTTCGATGCGGTTGTATCAAATGAGTATGCACTACCCGTGTTAGACAACGACGTAGACCCAGACGGTGGAGCATTGAAAATAACTGGAGCTAAAGCGTCCATTGGCACCGTACTCATTGAGAACAACAAACTGACTTTGAAAACCCCAGGCAATACACAGGGGCCGATAATTGTCAGCTATATAATTGAAAATGGAAGCCAAGCCCGTGCCCAAGCTAATGCTAATATCATCATCAATGGTAAAAGTGGTGGTAATGAGCCAACTATTGTCACACCAGCGGATCTTACTGTTAATGCAACAGGGCTGTTTACAAAAGTGAATTTAGGCACAGCGGTGGCAACAGACAGTCTGGGTAATCCGATCCCTGTGTCCTTGGCGAGCGGAGCTCCCGTATTTACACCGGGTAATCATTTAGTGTATTGGCAAGCAACCGATAACCAAGGGCGACAAGCTATTGCTAGCCAAGAGGTTAAGGTTAATCCGTTGATCTCGATGCAAAAAGACAGCCAAGTGGTGGAGGGGATGAGTACGACCGTTAAGGTGTATTTAAATGGTCCCGCGCCGAGCTACCCTGTGACAGTGCCTTATACCGTGTTGGGCAGCGCTGATAGTGGCGACCATGATTTAAGCGACGGTGAAATCATCATCACGCAAGGATTGGTAGGCGAGGTAACCTTTAATGTGTTTGACGACGCTGTCGCAGAGGGCACCGAGACCATTCAACTGCAATTACTTGATGGCATTAACCTTGGCGCGAAGTCGACGATGACGATCAGCATTGTTGAAGAAAATGTGGCGCCGAAACTACAAGTGGCGGTCACACAAGATGGTCAAACACGACACTTAGTGGTTGCCAACGATCAGTTAGTGACGTTGACCGCGACGGCAACGGACATCAATATTGCTGACCGTGTGGCATTAGATTTCACAGCTAATGGGCCGATCACGCTTATCCCTACCAATGAAGAAAGCATTATTACTTTCTCTCCAGCGCAGTTACCGGTTGGCGTTTATAAAATAGCGGTGACTGCAACGGATGATGGTACTCCGAGCTTGAGCTCTCGAAGTGATGTTTATATTGAAGTGGTCAGCAGTTTAGTTGCATTGACTGAACAAGATACAGATGGCGACCTGATCCCTGATGATAAAGAGGGCTATGGTGATACCGACAAAGACGGTATTCCTGATTATCTCGATTCGATTAATGAATGTAATGTGTTGCAAGAGCAGGTTGGTGATGCAACGCAATTCTTAGTTGAAGGTGAACCCGGGGGCTGTTTAAGAAAAGGTGCAACGGTGGCGCAAAACCAAACAGGTGGCGCGCAATTACTCGCAAGTGAAACGCCAGTTGATGAGGCCGCGCAGAACACGGGCGGTATATTCGATTTTATCATCACTGAGCTGCCACAAGCGGGTGATGCGATGAGAGTGGTATTGCCGCAACGATTGCCTATCCCAGCCAATGCGGTTTACCGTAAGTATCTCTCTGGCCAGTGGCGCGATTTTGTGAGCACCGCTGAAGATCGGGTGTTTTCATCGCCAGGTGAGGCTGGCTATTGTCCACCTCCGGGTGATGCGGCTTGGGCCGAAGGGTTGACCGAAGGCCATTGGTGTGTGCAATTGCAAATTGTTGATGGTGGCCCTAATGATGATGACGGGGTGATTAACAGCACTATTGTTGACCCCGGTGGCGTGGCGATTATGAGAACAAGTAATAACCTGCCACTGGCGCAAGCCGATGCCGTCAACGTCGCAGCGGGCAATTCCATCACCATTAATGTGTTGGCAAATGATTCGGATGCCGATGGTGATGCGTTAGTCATCACCAGTGCCACCGTTGATTTTGGCTCGGTAAGCATTGTGAGTAATCAGCTACTTTATGTTCCTGCAACCAATTTTGTTGGCCGAGCCACCATTCAATATGGCATCTCAGATCAACAAGGCGGCACGGCGAGCAATACCGTTACAGTTGATGTGGTGGTTAATAATCCGCCTGTAGCCAATGCCGATAGTGCCACCACGACCGATCAAGTCAGTATTGTGATTAATGTGCTGAGTAACGACAGTGATGCCGAAGGTGGTGTGTTGTCAGTGTTGAGTGCTTCAGCGGTGCAAGGGCAAGTAAGTGTGGGCGTTGATGGTACACTGACTTACAGTCCTAAACTGGGTTTTGAAGGTGTCGATATTATTACTTACATCATTCAAGATGAACTTGGCGCAAGGGCTCAGGGAGAGGTGAAAGTATCAGTAACGGTGTATCAAAAGGGAACGGATGGAGGCAAATCATCAGGAGGCAGTATAGGGTTTGTCTTCGTGGGGTTAATGCTAGCAGCAGTGGTTATACGCCGTAATAAACCGCTATGGCCCGTTGATGAGCGATAAACGCTCGCTCTTAGGTCGTAGATAAATAACAGGCGCTAGCAAGTTATCGTTAGCGCCTGTTTTATATTAGCTCACTAACAAACACGCCACTTGGTGTTGTTCATTCCCTTTTAATTGCGGCTTCAACTCACTGCATTGCGGCTGGGCCTGTGGGCAGCGGGTACGAAATACACAGCCTGATGGCGGGTTGATTGGCGAGGGTAAATCGCCCGGCAATAATGCGATGGTTTTATTGCGCTCTTTATCGGGGTCGGGCAGGGGCACGGCTGACATGAGCGCGTGAGTATAGGGATGTTTAGGGTTATTAAACAGCTCATCTGAGGTGGCCAGCTCCACTTCATTGCCTAAATACATCACCAACACGCGATCGGAAATATGTTTCACCACCGATAAATCATGGGCAATAAAGATTAACGATAAACCCATTTCTTTTTGCAACGACTTGAGTAGGTTAACCACTTGCGCCTGAATCGAGACATCCAGTGCCGACACTGGCTCATCACAAATCACCAGCTTTGGCTCTAAGATCAGCGCTCGTGCAATGCCGATACGTTGACACTGACCACCAGAAAACTCATGAGGATAGCGGTTAATTACGTTAGGTAATAAGCCTACCTTGTCCATCATCAATTTCACTTTGGCGCGCACTTCTGTTTTGCTTAGCTGCGGAAAGAAAGTTTGCAATGGCTCGGCAATGATATCGCCGACTGTCATGCGTGGGTTAAGGGAAGCTAGCGGATCTTGGAAGATCATTTGAATATCTTGGCGCACTGCGCGCAGCTCTGATTCACTATGACTGGTGAGATCTTGTCCCATCCAAACGATGCTGCCAGCACAAGATTTCACTAAGCCGATAATGGCGCGGGCAAAGGTAGATTTGCCGCAGCCTGACTCGCCAACCACGCCTAAGGTTTCGCCTTGGTAAAGCTTAATGGAAACACCATCAACAGCCTTTAACTGTGCTGGTGGTGTCCAAGGCCAGCCGCCTTTTTGCTTTATTTCAAACTGTACTTTTAAATTTTCTATTTCTAGGATGGCGTTTGCCGCTTCGTTAACTTGTTTCATGCTTCACTCCCAGAAATTGTGGTAATCACTGCTGGTGGATTAAAACAGGCACGTTGGCGACCTGTTGCAAATTCCGTTAAATCGGGTGCGCTTTGCTGACATTGTTCGCTGACAAATTCACAGCGTTGTTGGAACGGGCAGCCCATTGGTAAGCGCAATAAGTTAGGTGGGTTGCCTGGGATGGTTGGCAATATTTCACCTTCAGTATCCAGGCGCGGAATGGCTTTGAGCAAACCTTGAGTGTAAGGGTGGGTTGGGCGATAGAAAATATCGCGCACGCTGCCGTATTCCATGGTGCGCCCAGCGTACATCACTAATACTGAGTCACAAATACCTGCCACCACGCCTAAGTCATGAGTGATCATGATAATAGAAGTGCCAAAGTCGTCTTTTAACTCGTTCAGCAGTGACATTATTTGCGCCTGTACCGTTACATCAAGTGCGGTGGTCGGCTCATCGGCAATCAGCAATTTAGGCTGACATAGCAACGCCATGGCAATCATTACGCGCTGGCGCATACCGCCAGAAAACTCATGAGGATACATTGCCATGCGTTTGTGTGCTTCCGGCATTTTAACCGCATCGAGCATGCGCACGCTGTGATTAAAGGCATCTTGTTTGCTCATGCCTTTATGTTTGATCAGCACTTCCATTAATTGTTCACCTACTTTCATGTAGGGGTTCAGTGAGGTCATGGGATCTTGGAAGATCATCGCAATTTGCTCGGCGCGAATGTTGTTGAGCTGTTTTTCCGGCAGGTTAAGTATTTCTTGGCCTTCAAATTTAGCACTGCCGCTGATGGTACCGTTTTTCGCCAATAAGCCCATTAAGGCAAACGCGGTTTGGCTTTTTCCTGAGCCAGACTCACCAACGATACCTAAGGTTTGGCCTTTATCTAAGCTAAAGTTCAGCTTGTTTACCGCGACGACGCTGCCTTCAGGGGTGGCAAATTGTACTTCTAAGTCTTTTACATCTAACAGTTTCATGCTGGCTCCTTAGCGGTCTTTCGGGTCTAAGGCGTCACGTAAACCGTCGCCGACAAAGTTAAAGCAGAACAAGGTAGTGACCATGAATCCTGCGGGAAACAGCAGTTGCCATAAAGCAATTTCCATGGATTGTGAGCCTTCGTTGAGTAGCGCGCCCCAGCTGGTCATGGGCTCTTGTACACCAAGGCCAAGGAAGCTTAAGAAAGATTCAAATAAGATCATACTTGGAACCAGTAAGGTAGCGTAAACCACCACTATTCCTAATACATTGGGTACAATATGACGGGTGATGATCTTCCATTTACTGACGCCACACACATGGGCTGCTTCAATAAACTCTTTGCGTTTTAAACTTAAGGTTTGGCCGCGCACGATACGCGCCATATCGAGCCAAGATACCGCGCCAATGGCAAGGAAAATCAGTAAGATATTACGACCAAAAAAGGTCACCAATAAGATCACAAAAAACATAAACGGAAATGAGTATAAAATTTCCAGCACGCGCATCATTAGCTGATCAACGCGGCCACCAATAAAGCCTGAAGTTGCGCCATAGAGGGTGCCGATGATCATGGCAACGACCGCACCAAGTAGGCCGACCATTAAGGATATTTGTCCACCCATCAAGGTGCGCACAAAAAGATCTCGACCCAAGCTATCGGTGCCAAAGTAATGGCCGTTTTCAATACTTGGCCCAACATGCATGGCTGACCAGTCTGTATCATCAAAGGCATATGCACTTAAATGTGGGCCAATAATTACCAGCAGGGTAATACAGGTTAAGATAATCAGACTGACCACTGCTGCTTTGTTACGAAAAAAGCGGCGACGGGCATCTTGCCACAGGCTGCGTCCTTCTATTTCTAAGCTTTCCGCCGCACTTTCAATCGCCTGGCGTTTCTCTTTGGTAACGAACATATTAATACTCCAAGGCTAGTAACGAATTTTCGGATCTATCACTGCGTACAGGATATCGACGATAGCGTTAAAGGTAATGGTTAATGCGCCAACCAAAATGGTGAGGCCTAATACCATGGAGTAATCACGATTCAGTGCGCCGTTAACAAATAGCTGGCCGATGCCGGGTAAGCCAAATATGGTTTCAATCACCACAGAGCCGGTAATAATACCAACAAACGCAGGGCCTAAATAAGACACCACGGGTAAGATGGAAGGGCGCAGGGCATGGTGAATAACGATGTAGGACATGGACAAACCTTTAGCGCGCGCAGTGCGGATAAAGTTAGAGCTCATCACTTCAATCATGCTGCCGCGCATAATGCGGGCAATTGATGAAATGTAATGCATCATCATGCCAATCACTGGCAGCACCATAAATTGCAATGCGCCACCGTTCCAGCCACCTGCGGGTAGCCATTTTAAACTGATGGAAAACACCAGTACCAACACTGGCGCAAGCACAAAGGAAGGGATAACCACCCCAACCATAGCCCCTGACATCAGAAAGTAGTCAAGCCATGTGTTTTGCTTTAAGGCGGCGAGCGTACCTAAGCTAACACCAAAAAACACCGCTAGCACAAATGCGGTGGCGCCAATTTTGGCTGACACGGGCAGTGCTTGTGCCACTAGCTCGTTGACCGAATAATCTTTGTATTTGAACGAAGGGCCTAAGTCACCTTGTACTAGGTTCTTAAGGTAGTTGAAATACTGCTCAATTACTGGTTTGTCGAGGCCGTATTTGGCTTCGATGTTAGCCTTTACTTTAGGCGGGAGTGAGCGCTCACTTGAAAACGGGTTACCCGGTGCAAAGCGCATCAAAAAGAATGACACGGTAATAAGCACCAATAGGGTCGGGATCGCTTCCAGTAAACGTTTAAAAATAAACTTAGTCATCGGATGGCTTCCATTGCTGACACTCAAAAAACCACTCAAGTGAACTTGAGTGGTTTTGTTCCATAGGAGTTAATGGTTATTGTTTGATTAGGTACATATCTTTGCTGTACAGGTTATCCAGTGGGTTGTTTGGGTAACCGCCTAAGTAAGGTTTGACTAAACGGGCGGTAACATACTGGTAGATAGGCGCCACTGGCATGTCTTTACTTAAGATAGTTTCAGCTTGCTGGTAGTAATTAGCACGCTCAACAGGATCGGTGGTAATACGGCTGTTTGCCATTAACTTGTCGTAGGCTGGACTATTGTATTTACCGTCGTTATTGCCGTTGTCACTTTCCAGCAAACTCAACATTGACGAGGCTTCATTGTAATCGGCAATCCAACCGGCACGAGCAACGCTGAAATTACCTTGTTTTTTTGAATCGAGGTAGGTTTTCCACTCTTGATTTTCAAGTTTGGCTTCAACGCCGAGGCCTTTTTTCCACATTGATGACACTGCAATAGCGACTTTCTTGTGGTTCTCACTGGTGTTGTAGAGCAGTGAGAACTTCAGCGGATTATCCTTGTTGTATCCGGCTTCGGCTAATAATGCTTTCGCTTTAGCATCACGCTCCTTTTGGCTTAACCCAGCCCATTCTTGTGGTGCTGGCTCAAAGCCATCGACTATTTTAGGGGTAAACGAATACGCAGGTGTTTGCCCTTGACCTAACACAAAGTTGGCGATGGCTTCGCGGTTAATGGTGTAAGACAGTGCGGTGCGCACGCGAACATCATCAAACGGCTTTTGCTTGGTGTTAAACTGGTAGTAATAGGTGCCTACATAGCCTGTTACTCGAATTGACTCAGGGTATTCTTTTTTCAGACGCTTGAAGTGCTCTATCGGCATTTCGTAAGTCATGTGAATTTCATCAGCTAAAAAGCGATTCATTTCCGCGTTTTGTGATTGTAGCGGTAGGTAGCTTACCTTGTTGATTACGGTGTTGGCATTGTCCCAATATTGTTCATTACGTGACAAGACAATACGCTCGTTCACGGTCCAAGTATCGAGTTTGTAAGCGCCATTACTGACCATATTACCTGGACGGGTCCACTTATCGCCTAACTTTTCTACACTTGCCTTGTGTACTGGGTTGGTAGAAGTGTGGTAAAGCATAGAAACAAAGTATGGCAAAGGCTTGTCTAGTTCAATAATCAAGGTGTTATCATCTTTTGCCTTAACCCCAAGCTGCTCTGCTGCTTGGGTGCCCGCGATGATAGCTTTGGCATTTTTAATGGTGGCTTTTTCGAAATACCAAGAATAGGGTGAAGCGGTTGCTGGATTAACAGCGCGCTTAAACGCATATTCAAAATCGTGTGCGGTTACTGGGTCTCCATTTGACCATTTTGCGCCTTGGCGCATGTGGAAAATGTACGTTTTATTATCTGCTGTTTCCCAACTTTCAGCAGCGGCGGGCAGGGTTTCACCATTAGGGCCTGAAGTGACTAAGCCTTCAAATAAATCACGTAACACGTTAGCCTCAGGCACACCTTCTGCTTTATGTGGATCAAGAGTCGCGACTTCTGCGCCATTGCCTTTTACCAGTTCTTGTACGGCTGCGAGTTCAGTTCCTGCTGGTACATCGGCTGCGAGTACTTGAGAGCTTAAGGCGAATGCTGTTATCACTGAAAATGCGATGAGGGACTGTTTCCGTTTCATGATTATCTCCATATGCTTAGGTTTTTAAGCAATTATTGATATTTGTAAAAATATTATAGGTGATTGCTTAAAATGAATAATTATCTAGTTATGATTGTTTTTGAAAGGTAAATATAGTGATAAACCCTTTCTTTGTAAGTCAATTTACAAAGCATATGGGGTGGAACACAAATATTATTAGAATAAATGATAGCTTGAATGATCAGGATCAAGCTGGCATTGGCGGGGTAATAGCCCCTAGTCGTGGTTAAAGAGTTGGTAAGTGGTTACTAATTAAGAATATGATATTTAATCTAAATTTTGTTGGTAGTAAGAATTTTTTTGTCGCTTAACCGGAAAATATAATGCCGGATTAGGTGGTTTTGCTGACAATTACTTTTATAAATTATTATTCTCTTTGTGATCTCTATTCAATTGGTTTAAGACATTTTCCTGCGAGCTCTAGTCAGAATGCGAGTTGTTAAGTAAACAGATGTAACGCTCTAAAATTAACTCAATGTCCTGCGTCTAGTCGTCTTTGTTAAATAATTATGCTGCTGTGCTCTATAGGTTAAATCGAATTATTGTTGTGCTTTCGGTGGTCGTAATGAAGGCGATTTTTATTAAAAGCACCTTGCTTAAGAGCCGAACGGTAGCAAAATATTGGCATAATTTAAGTCGATATTGGTGGCTTAGGCTATGACACTTGAGATAGTGATACAGGGTCGGTTGGTTTTGAGCCTGGTATGCAGTTTATGTATGCCCTGAATTCACCTTGACTGCTGCACCTGCTTCCTTCACTAGTCTGCAGCAATGGAAAGATAACTGCAGTCCAGCGCAAGAGCGCAGTAGTGTCATATCTGGAGAGCTATTTGTGTGGTACGCCAAAGGCTCAACTCGAAGCTCTGATTAAGTAGATAAAAAGCTATATGACCAATATCGATTTGCCTTAAAGGCAGAATAATTCCCAAACCCGTTCTTTTTGAGTCAAAAACCGCCTGAGTCATAGGCGGTTTTTACTTATTTGTCTGGGCGGGAGTGACCTCCCTAAGTTGCGTTTTACTAAGAGGATTTAAATGTTTCCCCAATTTAAAATTGGCCATTGCGTGCGCCGGGCATGCTCGGTTAGTTGTTGGCAAGGGTTGACTAAATAGGTTTGATCAGCGTATTCACACAAGGGTAAATCATTAATCGAGTCGGTAAAGAAATGCACTTCGCCATGGTGTTCCGGCCTGTTGGCTAGCCATTCTTTGATGCGTGTCACTTTGCCTTCTCTGAAACTGGGGATTCCTTGAATTTCGTGGGTATACCTTTGATTGACCACTTTTAGTTCAATACCTATGGCTTGAGAGATACCAATTTCTTGTGCCACCGCCTGCACGATAAAATCGACCGAGGCGGAAATAATTAAGGTGGCGATATTATCGCGGTGTAAATTTTCAATCAGACGCTGAGCCTCGGGGTAGAGCTTAGGCAGCACCCTTTCCTGTACACAGCGCTCGGCAAGCTGATGAACTTGCGCCACGGGCACATCTTTTAATGGCACCATGACAAATTCAAGGTATTGCGCCATATCAAGCGTGCCATTAGCGTATTGACTCATCAGGGCGCGATCGTTGGCGACAAAGTCGGGATCAGTAGCAATGCCGTTATCGGCCAAAAACTCACTCCAAATCATGGCGCAGTCACCATTGATTAAGGTGTCGTCTAAATCAAATACATAGAGTGGCTGAGTCATTTTAGGCGCTCACTGGTTGAATTTCATTAAGGTTAAACAGTAGCTCAAGTTGACTGCCGTTGGCGAGCAATCGCTCTGAAGATCGATTGAGTAAGTCGACTGACAACTCACAATCGTGTACTTCAACTTGATAACGAATAACATTACCCAGTAATTGATGCTGCTTGATCACCCCAAGTTGTGGTGAAGAGATATGGGGCTCGTAGTGGCGACCGGCTTCTTTCACGTAAATGGATTCTGGGCGAATGGCGACCTTATGAGGCGTGTCTAAATTGAACAATTGCTTAGCCGCACTGGCTGACACTAGATTAGTGTTACCCATAAATTGCGCGACAAACTCATTAGCAGGTTGCGTGTAGATTTGCTCTGGTGAGCCTTGTTGCACAATTTTCCCTTGATTCATCAAAAAGATCCGGTCCGATAGGATCATCGCTTCTTCTTGATCGTGAGTGACAAATATTGTGGTGAGGTTGAGCTCGGTTTGAATGTCTCTAATTTGTTGGCGTAAATGCTTACGAATTTTCGCGTCGAGTGCTGATAATGGCTCATCAAGTAATAAAATACGTGGTTTAACCACTAAGGCGCGCGCTAAGGCAACACGCTGGCGCTGGCCACCGGAAAGTTGGTGTGGGTAGTGTTTTTCTTTGCCTTTTAATGCCACTAACTCAATAACCTGCTGCACTTGGGTTTGTATTTCTTGCTGCCCCATGCCTTTCATTTTCAAGCCAAAAGCAATGTTTTCGGCGGTGGTCATATTGGGAAACAAGGCATAAGACTGAAACACCATGCCAATGCCACGCTGTTGCGGCGAATGATGAGTAATGTTTTCACCATTCACCCAAATTTCGCCGCCGTCAACCGGATTTAGCCCGGCCAAGCTGCGCAGCAAGGTGGATTTACCACAGCCACTGGGGCCTAGTAGGGTAACAAACTCGCCTTGCTCGACAGTGAAATGGATATCGTTAAATACGGTATTGTCAGCAAAGCGTTTGGTGAGTTGGGTAACGTTTACGTAGCTCATAGTATTAGGCTCATTCTGAAATGGCGGCTGGTTTGGCGCTGAATCGACTGGCCAACCAAGTGAGAAGAAATACAAACAAGAAATAGGTCATGACTAACGCAGAAGTAAAGTGACCACTGGTTTGACGCATGTTGTATAAGTAAATTTGTAAGGTTTCATAGCGCGTGCCTACTAGTAGGTTGGCAAACACAAACTCGCCGAGTAAAAAAGAGAAGGACAAAAACAGCGAAGCCAATAAGCCTTTTTTAAGGTTCGGCAGTACGATCAACCAAAATGCCTGAAATGTGCTGGCACCCAGTAAGTGAGCCGCGTCCATTAAATCGTTTAAATGAATAGCACTAAAGCTATTGGCTATCGCGCGATACATAAAGGGCAGGGCAATCGTGAAGTAAGTGCCAATTAAGATCCAAGGCGTGCCGACAATCGGCCAAGCGCTGTCGGCATATAGTTGTAATAACCCCACTGACGACACCACTGGCGGCACAGCAAAGGGCAGCAAAATGAGCAGGTTCATGAGTTTGTCGAGTTTAGGAAAGTAGTAAAACACGACAAAAATGGCTGGGATCACCAAAATAGCACTGAGCGCGAGTGAGGCACTGCAAATTAATAGTGAGCGACCAAACGCGGCTAAAAAGCGTGGATCACTGAGTAATTGGCCATACCAGTCAAGGGTGAAACCATCAGGTAAAATTGTCGCGCCCCAGCTTGATGAAAGGGAATAGACTAAGGTAGCCAAGATAGGCAGTAACATCACCGAGACGATGCCATAAACCACGGTTTTATGCCAAATAGCACTGTGATTAGAATTAACGTTAGCTTTTGGCATGGTAGCTCCTTGCGATTAACCATTGGTTAATAAGGGTAATGAAGGCGAGGATTAACATCAGTACCACGGATATGGCGGCAGCTAAATTCGGCTCAAGAAATAAATCACCTGATACCAAGCTGGCGATGCGCACGGTGACCACGTTGTAATTACCTGATGTTAGCGCGTAAACACTGGCATAAGCGCCAATGGCGTTAGCAATTAATATGATCAAGGTACCTAGCAAAGCAGGAGACAGCACCGGTAGCGCGATGCGGCGCCAATATTGCCAGCTGCTTGCGCCAAGTAATGCGGCGGCGTCTTGCCAATCGTCCTTTAGGGCATCAAATGCGGGGTATAGCAGTAGCACTGCCAGTGGTATTTGAAAATACACATACATGGCCAGCAGGCCCCATTGTCCATACAGGTTAAAGCTATCAATCAAGCCATATTGTTTTAATAACAGAGTCAATGCGCCATTGACTCCCAGAATAATGATAAAGGCGAAGGCCAGTGGCACGCCGGCAAAGTTACTACTCATATTGGTAAAGGCGATCACGCCATCGCGTATTTTGCTGTTGATTCGGCGCAGTGACGACACCAGTAACACAGCGATGGCTAGGCCAATTACGCTCGACCATGTCGCTAACCACAAACTGTTGCGAAAGCCTTGTTGAATAAAAGATGAATTAAAGATTTCGTGGTAATGATCCAGCGACCAACTTTGCTCTACTAAAAAGCTGTTCACCACCACCCACAACATAGGGGCAAGTTGGAATAGGTAAAAGAACACCGCAAAAGGCAGTAAACATAAGCCGGGTTTGAGTAGCTTAAGCCATTTAACTTTAGTTTGTTGGCGTAATCGGGGTTGAGTATTAATGACGCTGCTAGTCATAACGCAAGCTCTCTTTTGGGTAAGGTTTTTGATGGTCAAGGCCGAGTAACTCGCAGCATAAACCGCAAATATCGGTTTGCTTGATATGTGCGCCGTGGTGAGCAAATGCTGAGCCGATCATAAATAAGGGCACTTCGCGCTCTTCGGGGAGTGTTCCGCCGTGGCTGCGGTCATTGTTCATGCCGTGATCACTGGTAACCAGTACTTGATAGCCATCTGCTAGCCAAAGATCAATAAAGTGCGACAACAGTACATCGGCATGGCGTGCACTGTTGCGATATTGCGACGAGTCTAAACCAAATTTGTGGCCGGCATCGTCGATATTCATCGGGTGGATCAACAAAAAGTTTGGCTGATGGCTAAGGCGTAACTGTTCGGCATCTAAAAATACCGCTTCATCAGGGTAATGATCCCATTGGTAAAAGCAGCCGTGTTGGATATTGAGAGTTTCGTCTTGGGTAAAGCGATCGCGAACGGCTTGATAAGGTGCGCGATTGTATAACTCACTGACCCAATGATAGGCCGCTGCGGCAGTGCTCAGGCCTTGGTTTTTAGCCAAACTGAATATGGAGTCGTGTTTAGAGCGTCGAACGATATTATTGCTGACAATGCCGCTGTCAATGGGGCGCACCCCAGTTAATAAGCATTCATATAGTGGCCGTGAGAGTGACGGCAATTCACTTTGAATGGGTGATAGACTAGCGCGCTGTTGCTCAATTAAGCCATTCAAATAACCCATGCAATCATGAGCGACTTGGTAATTGAGTCCATCAAGCACCACTAAGATCACTTTATTGTTCATCTTGTTGTTCATAATTGCTTTCTACTGCTGATGATGTGACTGATGACAAATTCAATTAAGCCGTTTAAATAGCCAATAATACAATCATGAGCGACTTGGTAATTGAGTCCATCAAGCACGACTAAGATCACTTTATTGCTAATATTATTGTTCATATTGTTATTCATAATTGCATTTCTAATGCGGGCGATGTGACTGATGATGAATGTGTAAAAACAAAAAATTGGCTGCGAGCTGATTGAGCTGCGCAGCCTAGCATTAGGTGATGGTCACCTTATTGCTGGTGGATCAACACGCTTTCTTGCCATTGACGTGGCAGTTTACGCGCTGACTTTTCCCATGCGCTGAAATCAGATACCGGGTGGACATTGGTGTATTGATTGCTGGCAATTAATTTGTCTTGGATTTCTTTCGGTAAGGTGACATTGTTGCGGATTGGGCGAGCGTAACCTTGAGCGAGGTTAATTTGACCTTGGTCGCTGAAAATGTATTCGCGCGCAAGCTTCGCTGCATTTGGATTTTTCGCGTATTTATTGATGATAGTGGTGTAACCAGAGATCACTGAGCCATCTTGTGGGATGGTCACGCTAAAGCGGCTGCGGTCAATTTGGTCGCGGTAGTTTAGGGCATTAAAGTCCCATAATACCGCCACTTCTACTTCGCCTTTTTCTAAGTTAGCAATACTTGGGTCGGTGTAAGATAAGCGACCTTGCTTGGCTAGCTTGGCAAAAAATTCGATAGCAGGATCAAGGTTCGTTTCGTCACCGCCATTAGCAAAAGCAGCCGCTAATACTGCATTATTAGCTTGCGCAGCAACGCCAACATCACCAATACTGATTTTGTACTTACCAGTTAGTAAGTCGTTCCAAGTGGTTGGCGCTTTTTCGACTAAATTATTATTAGTGATGAAAGAGATGGTGCCAGTGTAAGCCAGTGCCCAATGGCCATCTTGGTCTTTAGCCCAATCAGGAATGTCGTCCCAAGTACTAGGCTTGTAAGCTTGGGTGACGCCTTTTTTCACTGCGACGCGAGCAAATGCAAAGCCTACATCACCGATATCTGCCGTAGCATTATTTTTTTCGGCTTCGAATTTGGCAATTTCTTGCGCAGAGCTCATATCCGTATCTTGATGCTTAATTGCGTGCATCACTTCAAGATCGCGCCAAGTGTCTTTCCAGTTCGCCCAGCTGTCAGGCATACCAACGCTGTAAAGTTGCCCTTCTTGTTGTGCTGCTTTGATTAACGCTTCAATTTTAGTATTACTGTCAGCGAATACCGATGTAGATAAAGTGGCCGCCAATAGGGTGGCGCCCGTTAGCAAGGTTTTCATTGTTACATCCTTCTGGACTAGGTCAGTGAGTTCGAAAGTTATGCTAAGCATCCAATATGAAAATTTGGTGTAATAAAGTTGACAGTTAGGGTGTTTTTTTATGTCATTTTTATTGCGCTAGTGTGGTTGTTTACAAAGACCATTGTTGTCATTAATTTGTTATCTTAGTGAGTTAGGTTGTCATTTTTGTTTGTTAGATTGGAATAGACCAAACGTGACTTCGATAAATGTTTCTTACTCTCGGAGTGAGAAGACAGATTCCATGCCAGTGACTCAGCTGAGTAAAATAAAGGGATCTTTACGTGAACAAATTACCGCCGGAGAATTAACCGCTCAGCATAAATTGCCTTCGGAGCGAGCGTTAAGCGAATTGTTTTCAACCACCCGGATCACAGTGAAAGACGCCTTAGTCGCCCTTGAAACGGAAGGGGTTATTTATCGAGAAGAACGCCGCGGCTGGTTTGTCTCGCCACCTCGCATTCAATACAACCCGCTTTCGCGTAGTCATTTTCATCAAATGATCCAGCAGCAAAATCGTATTGCGCAAACCCAATTGCTATCAGTACGCAGTGTGATGGCGTCGCAACAATATGCGGTAGCCCTAGAGGTGGATAGGTTAACGCCGATCCATATTGTTGAGCGACTACGCTCAATCGATGGTCGGGCGGTATTGTTTGTGGAAAACTGCTTAATTGCGCGATTATTTCCTGATGTGTTAGAGCAAGACTTGACGGGCTCGCTCACTTATTTATACCAAGAAAAATTCAATTATGTGACTACGCGTTCGCGCTTTGATGTCGTGCCCAGCGCCGCCCCTAGCCATGTTGCTAAGGCGCTTAATTTAGCGGCGGGGCAGCAAGTGCTGAAAATATGCCGAGTGAATTATAAACAAGATGGCGAGCTAATGGATTGTGAGTTTGAATATTGGCGTCCCGATGCGGTGCAAATTTCAATAGATAGCCACGGTTAACGCGTCCCCTTTAAATAGGCTTGTCGTAGTGGCTCATCAAATTTTTCAATAGCGTAGCGCAGCATAGTGCGCGGCATGTTTGTGTAGTGCTGATCTAAAAAAGCTAGCTCAGTTGCTAAATCGCGCTTACCGATTTCACGCAGCATCCAGCCGATGGCTTTATGCATTAAATCATGGGGATGTTGCAATAAGTGCGCGGCTAGGTCTAAGGTGAGCTGATATCGACCTTGTTTGATAAAAGCAAAGCTGCTCATCACGGCAATACGCTGTGACCAAAGCTGCTCACTGTTAGCCAGTGTCCAAAGTAATTGCGTATCTTTATCTAATAGCCAAGTGCCGAGTAAATAGGGCGCTGAGCCATCAACTAGATCCCAGTTATTAACTCCAGCCAAATGCGTTAAATAGAAATCGATGATGGCGTGTTGTGTATCAGTATCGCTTTTTTCAAATTGTAACCGCAGGATGAATAGGGCTAATAAACGTTGCTCATGGATGGGAGACGTAATAAGTATTTCAACTTTATTTAAAGGTAGCTGACGATACTTTTTAGCTAATTGGCGCAGCGGTGGTACGCGAATGCCCCAAAACTGGTCGCCTTCCCCATACCCGCCAGGGAATGCTTTAAAGAACTGCGGAAAAAATGCAGCTTTATCTGGCTCAATATGTTGTTTTAGTTCATTTAATAATACTTTCATTTTACGCCTATCATTCGCACTATTTTGGA
Source organism: Motilimonas sp. E26 (assembly GCF_021278025.1). Classification (GTDB taxonomy): domain Bacteria; phylum Pseudomonadota; class Gammaproteobacteria; order Enterobacterales; family CBDFNC01; genus Motilimonas. The sequence goes on along the minus strand of NZ_JAIBHJ010000014.1, from coordinate 80,218 downwards.
CACTTAATATTATTGTGGTTGAATCTGAGTTTGACCACGGTTTGATTATTATTTTTGTTATTTGTTGTTTGTTTGTTAATCTTGATCTTAGTTGTCTCGTTACTTGTTACAAGCTCTAAATGGCGAATGAAATGAGCGGATACTGGTGGACATTTCTGACAGTTCAATTATGTAAAGAGCAGTACCGAGTGATTTTTCTCATTCCCTCTTTTATGAGTGACATAAAATAATAGATAAGGACTCGCTATGCCAGTTCCACTAAAACCCATACCCAGCAGCTTTCGATATTGTTTAAATATGATGCTCGCTACTTGGTTTTATCTAGCTTCATTTTAAGTGCTAGCTATTGATTGGCCGCAAGACATTAGCGCCGATGAAGGCACGATTGTTGTGTATCAGCCTCAACCGGAAACCTTGACCGGTAATGTGTTACAAGGCCGTGCGGCCATGTCGTTGGAGCTAAATAGTAGTGATGAGCCGATTTTTGGTGCATTTTGGTTTACGGCAAAAATCGACACCGATAGTGACAATGATTTAGCGAATATTCGTGACGTTGAGGTAACGAAGGTCAGCTGGCCTGACTCTCAAGAGAAAGATGAAGCTCGCTTTAGCCAAATTGTTGAGCAATCTGTGGCGCAATCTCAGTTTGACATTTCTTTGTCACGCTTATCGGCCAGCTTGCAAGATGCTGAGCAAGTAAAGAGCAGCTTAGAGCAAATTAAAAATGATGCGCCCAATATTATTTTTAAAGAGCAATTAGCGGTGCTATTGGTGTATGACGGTGAACCTAAGTTTACGCCAATTGAAAATACGTCTTACGAGCGAGTGGTTAATACGCCATTTGCTGTGGCTAAAGATAAATCCAGCAATAAAGTCTATTTGAGTAGCGGTGCCCTTTGGTACGAGGCAGATAATGCATTAGGCCCTTGGCAGCAAACGACCAATCCGCCAGCTGATTTAGTGAAACTAGCGCCTAAATCAGATGAAGCGCCGCCAGTCACTGTACCTGAAATTATTGCGGTTACGTCACCTACCGAGTTGGTCGCAACGCAAGGAAAACCCGATTGGCAAAGTCTTGTGGGTGGTGAATTACTTTACGTGAAAAACACTGAAACAGCTTGGCTGCGAGAGCTTAGTGAAGGGCAGATGTATGTTTTGCTTTCTGGGCGTTGGTATCGCGCTAAATCCACGGAAGGCCCGTGGACCTTTGTTAGAGCGGATCAATTGCCGAAAAGCTTTCAATCTATTCCTCCTGATTCTGATATTGGCGGCTTACGTGTGTCGGTAGCGGGGACGGAAGAAGCTGATCAAGCTGTGCTTGAAGCACAAGTGCCACAAACCGCAGCGATAAAACGTGCCGATACCACACTAACCGTTGAATACGATGGCAAGCCAAAGTTTGAAGCGATCAAGGGTACTAACGTGGCTTATGCGGTTAACACTGGCGCGCAAGTACTTAAAATTAAAAACCGTTATTACGCGGTTGATAATGGTGTTTGGTTTGTTGCTGATACTGCAACTGGGCCTTGGCAAGTTGCCGATGATATTCCTAATGAGGAAATCGCTCAAATACCACCTAGCTCCCCCGTTTATAACACTACTTATGTGCAAATCTACGACTCCACGCCTGATATTGTGTATGTTGGCTATACCCCTGGCTATCTCTGGTCATTCCCTTATTACGGAGTGCCAGTTTATGGTAGTGGTTGGTACTACCAACCTCACTGGGGAGGAATGTATTACCCAAGACCGCCTACTTGGGGGTTCCATGTCGGTTATAATCCTTGGACAGGCTGGAATTTTGGCGTCACTTGGAGCCGAGGTTTCTTTAGCTTTGGTGCCAGTTGGAGTGCCGGTTGGGGCAATCACTATAGCCCTTGGGGATGTTGTGGTGGCTGGTATGGCGGAGGATATCGTCGTCCACCAGTGGTAATTAATACTGGTAATATTAACATCGGCAATAATATTAATATTGGTAACCGGGCTAAAATTAGTAATACGATTGCTAAGGATAAACGCTTTACAAAAAATCGGATTGGCCAAACTAACTTGTACAATCGTGATGCAAACCGAGTGCGTAATGCTGCACCGGCACAAGTTAGTCGTGACTTGAAAAAAGCCCGAGCGAACCGCAGTCGTGAAAATAACGTATTTGCTGACGCCAACGGAAATATAGCCCGGGTGAAGGATAATAAGTGGCAAGATCGTACTAATGGTAGCTGGAAAGAACAGGCGAAAGATTTCGATAAATCTAAATTAGAGAACGTGCAAAAACCGGTGTTAAACGATGCACAAAAATCTAAGCTAGATAATATTGAAAAGCCTCAGCTAAGTAGTGAGCAAAAGGCAAAACTTGATAATCTGCAAAAAACGCAACTGAGTAACGAGCAAAAAATGCAGGTTAAGCAAAAAGTACAGCAACATGATGTGATTGCGCCAGCTGTGCGTGACAAGGTGCAGAATCGAGCACAAACCCGTCCCGCGGTAAATAAGCGCCCAGCGGTTAACCATCAAAGCATGCAACGTGCTAATCGTGCGCGCCAGCAAGGTGTTCATCGAGAAAGGATCCGCCGTCGCCAGTAACCGCCGATATTGAATAAACAAAAACGCCGCTAGAGACAGCGGCGTTTTTTATAGTCTATTACATCTTATTTTTATGGCATCTTAGTTTCATCATTTTTGCTCTCTTTACTGCTTTTCTGACCCAAAATATGTATCTTAGTGTTCTATCAACTCATTGTGTATTTTTTATCTCAAACATATATTTATTTGGAGTGTAACCATGACTATCTCTTCTCATATTGAACGTTTTTATGATTTGCCAATTGAGCAGTTTGACGCCGACAAAGGGGTGCAAAATGCAAATGCTGCGATACGCCTTGAAGTAGATTACGATGCCGCGGAAGATGGCGCTGAAATGATTGATGTACTAGCGCGTTTGATTAACGGTCCAAAAGTGAATCAAATCCAAGCTTTGATACTTGGCTGTTGGGAAGAGGCTTATGAAAATGATGCTGGTATATACGTGGACTTTTTGGTTGAGCACGCCGCGGCTTTAAGTGGCTTAAAAGCCATTTTTATTGGTGAAATGACTTATGAAGAAAATGAAATATCCTGGATTAACCAAGGTAACTACAGCCGCTTTTGGGCGGCATTCCCAGCGCTTGAACATTTGCAAATTCGTGGCGCAGAAGGATTAGAATTAGGTGACATCGCCCATTCAAACTTAAAAACCTTGATCATTGAAAGTGGCGGTTTAGGCCGTGATGTGATCGCTGCCGTGGCTAATGCGAAGCTACCCGCACTGGAAACGTTAGGTTTATGGCTCGGTGATGAAAGCTATGGTTGGGATGGTGATATCAGCACGGTGACGCCGCTGATGTCGCAACAACTTTTTCCTAAGCTAACCAGTCTTGCATTAAAAAATAGTGAAATTCAAAATGAAATAGTGGCTGAGTTAGTTAAGAGTGACTTATTAGGCCAATTAACCGACATCGACTTGTCGATGGGGATCATGCTCGATGCTGGCGCTGAGCTATTGATAGCGAATCAAGGCTTATTGGCAGGTAAAAAAATAGACGTGTCGGAAAACTTCCTCTCTGCTGAAGTGGTTGAAAAGCTGCAGGCTTCAGGCTTGGATATTCAAGTTAATGATCAAAAAGAAGCTGACGATGATGGTGACGGTGATGTTTACCGCTACGTGTCTGTTGCTGAATAATGTCAACGGCTAAACCACTTTGGATATTAATTTGTAATCCAGAGAACCGTAGGCAGCATTTGTTTCAACAAGCGCTGCCTAACGATGCCGATTATTTGCTGTTAAGCTATTTGGAATTATTACAAACGCCTCATTTATCTTTATTTTTATCGCAGCGATTAAGGTCTTTTTTGGGACGGCCATGGTTGGTGAAAATCGACTCAGCGGGGGAGAATTTCGCGGTTGAAAAGGCGTTGTTACAGCGCATTAATCCCAATCAATTTGCTCAACTTGCCAACGACAAGGGGCGTTTTCATCATGTTGATAAGTGGTTTTTAGGTTTTAAAAGCTTACTGACTGAAGTTGCCCATGCCATTGAGCAAATAGCGGATGATGTGAATTCGCGATTACAATATCTGAACTCCCCTCGGGCTATTTTAGCGATGGCGGATAAATGGGAGTGCCAGCAGTATTTACGTCAGCATCAGGTGCCGACGCCTTTGTTGTTTGAGCCAATCAATAACTTACCTGAATTGGTGCAACAAATGCGACAGCGGCGCTGCTATCAAGTGTTTGTAAAAAGCCGTTATGGCTCTTCAGCGTCAGGAGTCATGGCATTAAGGCTAAACCCGAAAACAGGTGATTTGATTGCTAAAACCAGTTTAGAGCGAGTGGTTGATGGTGTTCACTCTCACTTTTATAACTCCCTTAAGGTAAAAACGTATCGCGAGCCAGAACAAATTGCCGAGCTTTTGCAGCAAATTGTTTTGCAGCAAGCTTATCTCGAGGCTTGGGTTCCTAAGCCGCAAATTAATGGGCGTCAGTTTGATTTACGTATCTTGTTGCTTAATGGTAAGGCGGGGCATTACGTGACACGTACCAGCTTAACTCCGATGACTAATTTGCATTTAGGCAATCAACGCGGTGACATATTGGCCCATCATGATGGTGAGCGCATGTTACAGCAAGCATTTGCAGTGGCCGAACAAGCGGCAAGTATTTTTCCTGAAGCGGGTTGCATTGGCGCAGATGTGATTTGTGGTAAGTCGAAGGCGAGGGTGGTTGAATTAAATGGCTTTGGTGATTTACTCCCTCACGTGAGTTATCAAGGGCTCAGTAGTTATCAGGCGCAAGTGAAGGCAATGCAATGTTATTAATTTTTGATTTAGACAATACGCTAATTGATCGTGATAGCGCATTTCAGCAATGCTTAACCGAACTATTTACGACCTTGGGTATTACACTGGATGAGTCACAGTGGCAAGGAATGTTGCAGCAAGATAATTCGGGTCGCACGCCGCGCGCTGAATTTTGTCAGTATTTGATGGACACTTTTCCAGACTTGCCACAGCAATACGAACAACTTTGGCGTTACTTTGAAATGCTACCCCAATACATCCAGCCAGACTCATCCCTTCAGTCATTATTGGCGTCATTGGGGCAACGCCACTCCTTACATTTGTTAACTAATGGCTCAAGCTTGATGCAACGGGAAAAAATAACCCAAGCACAGCTAGCGCCTTATTTTAGCAAAATATTTGTTTCGGCTGAGGTGGGCTTACATAAACCCGATCCTGAGGTGTTTCGTCAATGTATGGCTGGTTTTCATGCTCGTGATTGCGTGATGATTGGTGATGATTTTGCGCGGGATATGATCCCAGCGAAAAAATTAGGAATGAAAACTGTGTGGGTTAATGTTGAGAGACAAGTTGAACCTGACATAATCGACTATCAAATCCCGAATGTCGAACTGCTAACTGAGGTGCTTGAGTGATGCCCAGCGGAAGTAATGGTCAAGCGAGTCTGTTAGATGAATCTATTTCATTGAACATGAATCAGATTGTGGGCAGCCACGATATTGTGTTGTTGACCTTAGATACCTTGCGCTTTGATGTGGCGCAAACGTTATTAACTCAAGGCGAGCTGCCAGTGTTAGGCCAGTTTATTAGCGCATGGCAACCTAGGCACAGTCCTGGCAGCTTCACTTACGCGGCTCATCACGCTATTTTTAGTGGTTTTTTTCCTACCCCGATAGATGATCCTCTGGCACCAAGGTTAATGGCGGTAGATTTTCACGGTAGCCGCTCTATTGATAAAAACACACAAGTGTTTCAGCAGGCGACAATCGTGGAAGGTTTGGCCGAGCAAGGTTATCAAACGTTGTGCATTGGCGGCGTTGGCTTTTTTAATAAATTGACGCCCCTTGGTCAAACCTTGCCAAATTTGTTTCAGCATAGCTATTGGTCGGAGCAAACAGGGGTAACGGCACCTGACTCAACCGAGCGGCAAATTGATCAAGCCATACATTTGCTCAAGCAAGCGCCCGTGGCACAAAAGGCGTTTTTATTCATTAACATTTCGGCGATTCATCAGCCTAATTATTTTTACAGTGCTAGGCATCTTGAACAAGGCTGCAAGGAGGATGATCTGCGCTCTCATGGCGCAGCTTTGTGTTATGTTGATAGCCAGTTACAACGGCTGTTTGATTATTTTAAATCGCGCCGCGACACCTTATTTATATTGTGCTCAGATCACGGTACCTGCTATGGCGAGCAGGGCTATAGCGGCCACCGGCTCGCTCATGAAACTGTATGGACTGTACCTTATGCGCAGTTTATTCAGCGCGCCGCGCAATAAGTATTTTTATTGGGATTATTCCCACGCATTTTATAGGCTTTGAGATTTATGAAGAGTAACCCTGTAACGGCGCAGCCAAGTAGTGCAGCGGCAACTGATTTAGCCCAAATATTAGATGGCCCCGTTTATCAAGCTTATGCCTATTCTTATCCCCATAAAACGGCATATCGCCCGTTTGAAGAGCGGGTGGCGTTAGCTCCTTTATGGCAACAAGAGAAATTAGATGCGCTATTTTTATATGTGCACATTCCTTTTTGTAGTATGCGTTGCGGCTTTTGTAACTTGTTTACCTTAGTTAAGCCTGAAAAAACCTTACCCGATTTATACCTAGATGCGCTTGAGCGGCAAATTAAAGCGTTAACGCCGGTAATAGAGCAAGCGCAGTTTGCTCGCTATGCCATCGGCGGCGGCACGCCAACTTTTTTAACTGAATTACAGTTAGCGCGTTTATTTGATTTAACCGACTTTGCTGGGATACAGGCCAATACTCCCATTGGGATAGAGACTTCACCTGAAACCATTACGGCGGGTAAAATTCAGCTGCTAACAGAGCGTAACGTTAGCCGTATTAGTATGGGGATCCAATCATTCACTGATCTGGAAGTGAAAAACTTAGCGCGTAAGCAAAATAAGCAAGAGGTGTTTAAGGCGATTGAAACAATACGTCAGTACAGTCAGGCGGATTTGAACCTTGATTTGATCTATGGCATTGCTGGACAAACGGTGAGCTCTTGGCTGCATTCTCTTGAGCAAGCGTTGCAATTTAATCCTGAAGAGCTTTATTTGTATCCGTTATACGTGAGAGAAGCAACGGGCCTTGGCAAGGTGAAGCAGCAAGCGCGTTTTACGCCGGACTTGGCTGATACAGATATGCTGGCTTTGTATCGAACTGGGCGTGACTTTTTGCTCGCTCATGGCTATCAACAAGTGTCGATGCGCATGTTTAGACGTGCCGAGTTGACTGAGTTAGATCTGCCTCATTACTCTTGCCAAGAAGACGGCATGCTAGGGTTGGGAGCCGGTGCTCGTTCATATACTCAAACCTTACACTATTCATCGGAATATGCCGTTGGGCGCCATGGCGTTAAAGATATTATTGGGCATTTTACTCAGCAAACCGAGGCAGACTTTAGCCATGCTCACTACGGCATTAAGTTAACGCTTGATGAACGTAAGCGTCGCTTTGTGATGCAATCGTTATTGATTGCTGATGGGTTAAACCTAAGGGAATATGAGCAACGTTTTAAGCGCAGTGCCTTGGTTGATTTTCCAGCATTAACGACATTAATTAATGCTGGCTTAGTGCAGCAGGCCGGGGCATTACTATTGCTTACCGTGGCGGGGTTTGAGCGAGCTGATAGCATTGGCCCTTGGTTTGCTTCACAACAAGTAAAACAAGCCATGAGCGAGTATCAATTGCAATGAGGCTAGATATCACCTATCGCGGCCCGTTAGCCAGTTGCAATTACGATTGTGACTATTGTCCTTTTGCCAAAACGTTTGATGACGCCGCTACTCGGGCGAAAGACAAGTTGGCAATTGAGCGGTTTGTTGCTTGGGTTAGTTCGCGACAAGCTAAGGATAGTTTTAGGCTATTATTTACCCCCTGGGGGGAGGCATTAGTACGCAGTTGGTATCGTCAAGCTTTGGTGACATTGTCACATCTGGAACATGTTGAAAAAGTAGTGATTCAAACCAATATGAGCGTGGCGATAGATTGGTTAAAGCAGGCTAACCTGAACAAGTTAGCCTTGTGGATCACCTATCACCCTAGTGAAATTAGCTTGGCTGATTTTGTCATGAAAACCCAACAACTTGATCGGTTAGGGGTGAGTTATAGTGTCGGTATAGTTGGCACTAAAGAAAATATACCTAAGGCTAAAGCGCTGCGCGAACAACTGCATCCAGAGGTGTATTTATGGGTGAATGCTTATAAAGATCAGCTCGATTATTATCTGCCAGATGAACGTGATTTTTATGCCCAGTTGGACCCTTGGTTTCATCTTAATCAGCAAAATTATCCCAGTTTAAATCGTGAATGTCGTGCTAGTGTGACCAGCTTATCCATGGATGGTGAAGGCTATATTCAGCCGTGCCATTTTGTTAAGCAAACTTTGGGTAATGTTTACCAACAAGAGTTGCATAGTTTATTGAATCAACATTACTTATGTCCGAATCAAAGCTGTGATTGTTACATTGGCTATCGCCACTTGTCGCACCTGAAGCTAGAAAAAGTATACGGCGACAGGTTGTTAGAGCGGATACCAATAAAGGAATAAAGGGAAAAATACGAGCAAAAGTTGTTGAGGTGATTTTGATAGGTATAATGCCACTTTTTAATTTTTAGAGTAACGTTATGCCATATATATTCTCTTACAGACAAGCACTGGTCATCCTATTTTCATTACTGAGTACGGCATGTACTTCGTCTGCTTATCAAGGGGAGAGTCGTTCATTAAATGAAGTTGCAGCTCTCTCTCTTTATGATTCAAATATGCATTCTATTGATGGTGAAAGAGTGTGGCTAAAAGGTGCCAACTTTCATTTATTACCAGGTGAGCGTCAATTAGCTGTGAATTTAAAAATGACAGACTGGGATACCCGATACTGGTCGACCGAACCATTAGTTGTATATTTTAACGCTGAAGCGGGAAAGTCGTATTATCTTGAACCTGAGATCATTAATGAGATGTGGAGTGCTAAAATTTACGAGAAAGGCTCTCGCATTGAACTGCAATATTATAAGCACCAAGAGCAGTGATTGAGATATCTGAATCTCTGTCTTAAGCTAAAGAAAAGCATCTTAGGGGATGCTTTTACCTGTTTAATTATTTGTTTGAAAAAGTCGCTAACTCTTCCATTACGCGACGCTTTATTTCGAGCTGTTGTTCGGCGGCTAAGCCGTAACGTTGACCAAGCTGCTCATAATCTTCTGCGCTAAGAGAAACCGTTAAGCGCGGACGTTTCGGTTTGCGGGTGACAGGTAAATCTAATATATGGCGAATTTGATCTGATGGGCTAATGCCTTCATCTAACGCACTTTTACGGATGCTGTATTGCACTTTTTCATCCATATCAAAAGCCACTTGTACGGCTTTGGCGGCTTTGGCTGATTTTGCCCATTTTTCGGGTAATTTTCTATCTGTCGTCATAATAATTAGTCTTTAGGCCAGAGTTCTGCGATGTCGGTTAAAGGACGTTTTATTGAAAGATATATGTCTGTGTCGCCATTTTCAAATACATATATTTCAATCCAGCGCTGCTCTTGCTCGCCAAACAAAGAAAAGTACTCAAATTGCCGGCCGTGAGACTGGTCTGTATAGGCGGGTGGTTTCGTGCCACGATAATCTTGCTGGTGGTAGTAGCCAACCGTAGCGAAGTCTTGTTGCACATAATTGTTGGCTAAAAAGGCTTGCCATGGGCTGGTTTGAGTTAGTGGTGTAAGACGTGCTTTGCCGGGCTCATCGAAAATTTCGGAAAAGGCATCCATATCAAATAAGGACTCAACATCCGCACGGCGTAATAGTGTGCTGAGAGTGATATGCTGCTGGTCTTTTTCGTCGATGAGTATAAATACCGGCTCGCGGGCTGCACCTTGGCAAATCAATTGCGCTTGCTGGCGATATTGAAACTCTTGGGTATGAACTTCGCGCACTTCAAATTGCTGGTTACGAAATGATTCAGCCAAACCAAAGCTATCACTCATTTTTAGTAAATCACCCACTTGCAGTTGGTGAGGGCGAGTCAGTTCACGCCCTACTTTTTCAGCAGGCTTGCCAAATAATTTTTTAAAAATATTCATGTTGTCCTCGCGATCACGTCTGTGCGGCAATACCGCCTAGCATAAACAAAAACAGGCGGCCTAAGCCACCTGTTTTGCCGGCTGGTATTATTAGCCTTTATTTTTGAGTCTTTCCAACACAGCGTTAGCGCTGCTTTGTTGCTGACCAATGCCGGCTTCTTTCAGCTTGTCTTTAAGTGACTGGTCACCTGACTCAGCTTGTAGTTGCTCCGCAGCCGCCAACTTGTCATCAAACATCGCTTGCTTTTGCTTAATGCGCTCAAGTGACTCTTTTGCACTTAGTAGGCTAGAGTTGCTTGAAGTAAAGCTGTCGGTGATAGCCGCAGTGGCTTTTTGCACACTGTCAGTGGTTTTCACCATGCTCAATTGACGTTGATAATCAGCCAATTGACGCTCGCTCTTCTTGATTAAATCTTTCAAGCGTAAAGCCGCTTTTTCATAGCTACTGTGAGATGTTGTTTGCTCTTGTAGCTCAACTTCAAGTTGTGCAATTTTTTCAGCCACTTCAAGCGCTAGCGCTTCGTTATTTTGGCTAAGCGCTTGTGCAACATAACCTTCATGCTCTTTAATTTCGCCTTTAACACGCTCTAGCTCACGGCTTGCTTGCATTTGTTTAGCCATGACTTCAGTTAAATCACGTTTTGCTTTGGTGAGGTGGTTTTCCGCATCACGAATTTCTTGTTCAAAAATACGCGTTGAGTTAGCGTCAATAATCTCTTCTCCAACCTCACGTGCGCCACCACGAACGGCAGTAATAATTTTCTTTAAAATACTCATTTGTCACTCCTTCAAGCGTTTATTTGAGGTAGTCAGCCATTTCGGTAATGACTTCCAAACTGTTATCACTCAGTACACTAACTTCATGTTCGATGTCAGCTAATGTTGAGTGCTCTGACAATGCTCCGAAGATCACATATTTGTGTTCAATTCGGGCGAAAGAAGAAAGCGGCATTGGAATATTCATTTCAAGCATGGCTTCCATCATTTCGGCTTTTTTACCTTCGATGACTTCGTCTTCGCCCCATAAGTAGGAAATGCAAAGAATTTGATCACCGGTTACTGATACGAACACCGGAATTTCTTCACGGCCTTGAATGTCCACTCGCAATACATCAACTTCGCCTGCGATGGGAACACAATCAAAAATTAATCCAGTATCAGACTGATCGGTTAATCCATTTAAGTATGTGGCTATCTTATGAATATTCATACGTCTCCTGTGTGACATAATATGTCTGATGAAGTTAACTTTAGAACGCTAGACATAATATGTCAAGCGTCTTGGTGAGTTTTTATTCAAATCAATAAATAATCAATTATGAGCTCACGCTAAAATATCTGTGCCGCTGTGTCAATTTAATTGATTTAACAGCAAATAGCTGGCGATATCTAGCTGAATTGGTAGAGTGAAGAGATTATGCCAAGGTGAAGAAGCAGAGAAGGATTATATGGATCATTTGACACAAGCCGCTGACAACCATCTACAACGTTTAGGAGAGTTGATTGACCTAAATACATTAACCTCGGAGCAAACCTCGCAACTTAGACAAGCCTTTGGCTTAAGCGACTTTATTGCTAGCAGTATTTATAAACAGCCGGAATTACTAGTAGAGTGTTTCGACGGTGGTTTATTCGAGCAAAATAGTCGCTGTGGCAGCATTGCAACGGAGTTAAGTGAACAGTTAGCGGCGTGTCAGGATGAAGCCAAGTTACATACTTTATTAAGGCAGTTTCGTCGTAAGCACATGTTGGTTATTGCTTGGCGAGAATTGTTGGGAAGATCTGATTTATCAGAAAGCTTAGAGCATACCTCTTGCTTAGCTGATGAGCTGATTAGTCAAAGTAGTTTATGGCTTTATAACAAGCAATGTAGCGAATTAGGCGAGCCTAGAAGTGAAGACGATGTGGCGCAGCCTTTTTATATTTTGGCGATGGGTAAGCTGGGTGGTAAGGAGTTAAATTTCTCTTCTGATATCGACCTGATTTTTACTTTTCCCGAGAATGGCGAAACTCATGGCGGTCGCCGAGAACTATCCAATCAGCAATTTTTTATTCGCTTAGGACAACGAGTTATTGCAGCCCTAAACCAAGCGACGGTTGATGGCTTTGTGTTTCGGGTGGATATGCGTTTGCGTCCTTTTGGCGAATCTGGTCCTTTGGTGATGAGTTTTGCCGCGTTTGAAGATTACTATCAAACTCAAGGGCGAGACTGGGAGCGTTATGCCATGGTAAAAGCGCGCGTATTAGGCCCACAAACGCCTTATAAAGACGAGCTTGAAACCATGTTGCGCCCTTTTGTATTTCGCCGTTACATTGATTTCAGCGCGATCCAATCACTGCGTCAAATGAAAGCTATGATCAGTGCCGAGGTGCGCCGTAAAGGCCTTAAAGACAATATTAAATTGGGCGCGGGTGGTATTCGTGAGATCGAGTTTGTGGCCCAAGCGTTTCAGTTGATCCGCGGCGGTCGAGAGCCGTTACTGCAACAAAAGGGATTAAGGCAAACCTTGCGTGCATTAATTACCTTAGATGTGATGCCAGAGGCGCGAGTAAACACGTTACTGGAAAGCTATGATTTTTTACGTCGCACCGAAAATGTGTTGCAACAAATTGATGATAAGCAAACTCAAACGTTACCCGATGATGAGCTCGACAAGCAGCGGTTGATCACTGCACTAGGGTATAAAAATTGGGAGGTTTTCTACCAAGATTTGAATCAGGTGATGAAGCAGGTCAACCAAGAATTTGATTGGGTGGTGGGTGAAAGCGAACAACAAGACTCCGATTTAGACAGCGATATTACTGAACTGTGGTTACATGATTTAGAAGAAGAAGAAGCATTAACGGTATTGGAAAAATTTGCTCTAAGCGAAGCAGATGCACGAAAATTCTACCGCATTGTGATTGACTTTAAAAAAGAAACACAGCGCCGTGCGGTGGGTCCAAGAGGCCGTGAAAATCTTAAAAAGCTGATGCCTTTACTCACTTGTAAGGCGCTAGCAAAAGATGCGCCAGTGGCATTAATTGAGCGCTTAGTTGAGTTACTTGCTAATGTGATGACACGTACCGCATACCTTGAGCTACTTAATGAAAACCATGGTGCACTGAAACAATTAGTGCGCTTGTGCGATGCCAGTCCACGAATTGCCGCGCAGCTAGCGCGCCACCCGATATTGCTTGATGAGCTGCTTGATCCGCAGCATTTGTATAATCCAACCCCGTTTTTAGAATACAAAAGTGATTTACGCCAATACATGTTGCGCATCCCTGAAGAGGACATGGAGCAACAAATGGAAGGGCTGCGTCAATATAAGCAAATTCAACGCTTGCGTATTTCTGCTGCCGATATAGCTGGGGCGTTACCCTTGATGAAAGTGAGCGATCACTTAACGTACCTTGGCGAAGCCATTATGGAATACGTGGTTAATATTGCTTGGCAGCAAATGATCGAAAAATACGGCGAACCTTCTAATGTTAAAGGGGCTGATCGCCGTGGCTTTGCGGTGATAGGTTACGGTAAGTTAGGTGGCATTGAACTTGGATATGGCTCTGATTTAGATGTGGTGTTCTTACATGATACTGAAGTGTCGGGCTATACCAATGGTAAAAAAGAGATAGATAACAAGCAGTTTTATTTACGCCTTGGTCAGCGCATTTTGCATTTATTCAGTACCCGCACTTCATCCGGTATTTTATATGAAGTGGACATGCGCTTACGTCCTCAAGGTGATTCTGGTTTATTAGTTAGCTCAATGGCAGCATTTGAGCAATACCTAAAACAAAATGCATGGACATGGGAGCATCAAGCCCTCGTGCGCGCGCGTTGTGTGTATGGTGATGCAGAAATAGCCCAAGCCTTTACCGATACGCGGTTGGCTATTTTATCTCAATCTCGTGATGTGACAGCTTTAGCCAAGGATGTGGTGGATATGCGCAATAAAATGCGTGCTCATCTATTGCGCGCCGATGAAACGCAGTTTGATTTAAAACAGTCACCTGGTGGCATGGTTGATATTGAATTTATTGCGCAATTCTTGGTGCTAGCAAACACCGAGCGGCTACCTGAGTTAGCCCATTGGTCTGATAATATCCGTATTTTTGAGACCTGTGTTGAGCAAGGTTTGTTGACCCCGGCACAAGGTGAATTATTGTCGGAAAGCTATTGTCATATTCGTGACGCCGCGCATCGTTTAACTTTGAACCAGCAAACGCGGATTGTGTCAGCCGAGCGCTACAGAGATGATCGCGCTGAGGTTATCGCCTTGTGGGATAGCTTGGTGGCTTGCCATTATCCCACTGATGCCGAATAAATAAATTTAAGTTTGAAGTTATTCACGAAGTAAATATAAGGAAAGTTTAATGCCAAATTATGTGGTCTTATGTAAAGAAGAAGTACTGGTCACGGTAGAGTGCGGGACACAAGATGCGCAGGAGGAGTTTCAGGCGTTGACCGAGCAAGGCTTTCATATTAGCAGTCAGGTGATTGCTGCTGATTCGACAAAAGAAGCATTGTATTTCTATGAAAACGATCCACAACTTTATGCGATTGACCCAAGCAGTAATGTGGTTGTTGATAGTGTTATCGCAGCGTTGGTGTCGCTTGGTGTGCAAGCTATCTAAGTAAGCCAAATTTTGCTGTGAAACATACACTATTCGGCTACGACAGTTTAAGCAGAACTAACCTTAGATAGTGACGATGCACGCTCAAATATGGGCGTGCATACGACTAAAAGCTACTTTTTATATAAAGATGCCTCGCCTTCGGGACGAGTCTTAAAACGGCGGTGTAGCCACATATATTGCTCTGGCGCGCTGCGCACCATGTCTTCAATCACTTTGTTAGTTGTTGCTGCATCGGCAATATCATCCCCCGTCGGGTAATTTTCTAGTGGCGCTTTAAAAATCATTTTATAGCCTTGTCCTTTTGGCAAGCGCTGCGCAAATGATGGGATCACCACAGTGTTTTTAGTGCGAGCAAGAGCTGATGTTCCAGTGACCGTAGCGGCTTTCTCCACAGCAAAAAATGGCACAAAGGCGCAGCGACGATTGCCGTAGTCATGGTCGGGTGCGTACCAAATCACTTCACCTTGGCGCAAAGCGCGCACCATGCCGCGAAAGTCACTGCGATCAAGTAAGTTCTTTAAGGCGCGGGTGCGTCCCCAATAGAACCAAAAGTCCTGCAACGGATTATTGTGCTTACGGTAAATGCCAATGCCTGGGTGTACCATGCCACCAATACGGCCATTCATTTCCAAGGTTAAAAAATGTGCACCAATGAGAATCACGCCCTTGCCGCCATTAAGAGCATTAAACAAGTGTTCTTTGCCTTCTACGATAAAATGGCGACGCACACGCCAGTCTGGCCAAAACCAAGCCATGCAAATTTCAAATAGCGCGATGCCGGTATTTTCAAAATTTTGCTTTAGCATGTCGGCGCGCACGGCATCGGATAATTCAGGAAAGCATAAAGCGAGATTTTGCTGCGCCACTTTACGGCGCGACTTCATCAGCTTCATGGCTAAACGGCCAAGTTTCGCGCCCAGCCAAAGTTGCAGACGATACGGCAGCAGTGATAAACAAAACATCGTGCTAATGCCAAGCCATACGCCCCAGTATTTCGGATGGGCAAAGCGAGGCTCAAGTTGGGGTTTACTCATATAATCAACTTTATCGGTTTAATGGATCGGCAAAAATAACGCCTTAGTTTAACGAATAATCCCATTTACTTATACGGAATCTTGTTAGTGGGGCCATTGTCGTTTTAGTATTTTGTGGTGTTTTAATGCTCTGAATCTGCTTGTTAGGGGGTGGTGTTAGTTTTTTACTGCCTTATGATACACTTATGGCAGCTAATAGAATGAGAACAAGCAATGAAAATTACGCTCCCTGATTTTGATAACGCCAATGTATTGATTGTTGGCGATGTAATGTTAGATCGCTACTGGCATGGACCAACAGCGCGCATTTCTCCTGAAGCGCCTGTGCCCATCGTTAAGGTTGAGCAAATCGAAGATAGACCAGGTGGTGCGGCTAACGTGGCATTAAACGTGGCAGCATTAGGTGGTAAAGCTAAATTAATCGGTTTAACAGGGCAAGATGAAGCGGCTGAAACCTTAGCCAGAAAATTAGAGAGTATGCACATTAGTGCGGATTTTGAGCGCTTAGCAGGCTTTCCGACTATTACCAAATTACGAGTGATCAGTCGCCACCAACAGTTGATCCGCTTAGACTTTGAAGAAGAATTTCACGAAACGGATCCCAAGCCATTACTTGAGCGTGTGGCACAAAATATTAACTATGCGCCTGTGGTAGTGTTTTCTGATTATGCTAAAGGTGCTTTAGTTGAAGTGGCGCAAATGATAAAAGCGGCTAAAGGCGTGGGCGCGCAAATTCTAGTTGATCCAAAAGGATCTGACTTTGAGAAGTACCGCGGCGCGACACTATTAACGCCTAACTTCTCAGAGTTTGAAGCTGTGGTCGGTCGTTGTACAACTGATGAACAAATTGTAGAGAAAGGCCTAGCATTGCTAGCCAAGTTCGAGATTAAAGCGATATTAGTTACTCGCAGTGAGCACGGCATGACCTTGATTAAAGATGATCAAACTGTGCTTCATTTACCTGCGCAAGCCAAAGAAGTGTTTGATGTAACAGGTGCTGGGGATACCGTGATTTCGGTGTTGGCTTCTGCGTTGTCGTCTGGCGCAACGATTGAAACTTCTTGTGCCCTTGCCAATGCAGCGGCAGGCGTTGTAGTGGGTAAACTTGGTACTTCAACGGTGAGTTTAATTGAGCTAGCCAATGCTGTTTATAGCCAACAAGAGACAGGCTTTGGTGTGTTATCTGAGCCACAGCTAAAATTGGCAGTGGCCGCCGCGAAAAGTCGTGGTGAAAAAGTGGTGATGACCAATGGTTGTTTTGACATTATTCATGCTGGTCATGTCTCGTACTTAAACAGCGCTCGCGAATTGGGCGCACGCTTAATCGTTGCTGTAAACACAGATGAATCAGTACGGGCATTAAAAGGAGAGGGGCGTCCGGTTAATCCCGTTGATCGCCGCATGGCTGTACTTGCAGGCCTTGGCGCAGTTGATTGGGTAGTGCCGTTCAGTGAAGACACGCCGCAGCGTTTAATTGGAGAGGTATTGCCGGATATTTTAGTAAAAGGTGGCGATTATAAAATAGAACAAATTGCGGGCGGTGCCGAAGTATTAGCTAATGGTGGTGAGGTAAAAGTGCTGCAATTTGAAGATGGTTGCTCAACCACTGAAATAATCAAAACTATTCGTAACGAGCGAGGCGAAAATTTCTAAAATTGGTCATTGTAATCGCTGAAGATAGTTGCTCAACCACTGAAATAATCAAAACTATTCGTAACGAGCGAGGCGAAAATTTCTAAAATTGGTCATTGTAATCGTTGAAGATGGTTGCTCAACAACTGAAATAATCAAAACTATTCGTAACGAGCGAGGCTAAAATTTTTCAATGATTAAAACTAATAGCCATTGAAGGCACACCAATAAAAAACCCGCCGCGGCGGGTTTTTTGTTTCTGATGAACTAACTTAGTTGCTTGTTGGCGACTGCAGGCCAGAATTGATGGTCGCGATATCTATTTCAGATAAATCACCCGCTGCAAATTTAAGGTTAAGCATACTTAGAATGTAATCGTAGCGAGCGTTTGATAATAAGTCTTTCGATTCATACAGCTTACGAGTGGCATCGAGGACATCAACAATGGTACGAGTGCCCACTTCAAAACCAGCTTCCGTTGCTTTTAACGCACTTTCTGAAGAAACAACTGTTTGTTCATAAGCTTTGATTGTACTGATTGCTGCGCCTACGTTGTTGTAGTTACTGCGAATTTCAGTTTGAACGTTACGGTAAATACGTTCTAACTCTTCGCTCGCAGCAACATAGTTAAATTGCGCTTGTTTGACACGAGACGTTACTGCGCCACCAGTGTAAAGTGGCATATTGAAGTTAACGCCTATGTTGCCGCTACTTAATGAGCCGTCGCTTGGGTTGTTGTTTTTGTAGTTTGAGTTATTTACCCCCACGCCAGCAACAAAATCAACCGTCGGAGAGTTACCCGTTTCAGCTAACTCAATTTGTGTTTTAGCTATGTCTTTGGCAATACGCTGAGTGTGCAGTTGTAAGTTTTCGTTTTCGGCTTTGGTTAGCCAGAGTGCAGAGTTACCTTCTGGCATAATCGGGCTAAAACGCTCGATATTTAGTTCGTTGATTTCACGTACTTCAACCCCCGTTAGCTCACGCAGTGCTTCATAGCTGTTGGTAAGAGCATTGCGCGCTTGAATTTCATTGGCTAAGGTGCGGTCATGCTCCGCTTGCGCTTCATGTACGTCGGTAATTGCAGTTAGGCCAACCTCAAAGCGTTGCTTAGTTTGTTCTAGTTGACGAGCAACAGCACGCTTGTTTGCTTCAACCGCAGATAAAGCGTCTTTTGCACGCAGTACATCAAAGTACGCTTTTGAGGTACGTAGAATCAGTTGCTGTGCTTGGCTGCCGTAAATGGTATCGGCTTGAGTAGCGGCTTTTTCGGTTAAGGTTAATGTGGTCCAGTAATCTTCACGGTAAAGCGCCTGACTTAGTTGAACTTGGCCACCAAGGTCACTTTTGGTGCCGGCATCATTTTTGTTCGTTACAGTGTAACCTGCACTAAGACCTAAACCTATTTGCGGTAATAAGCTGGCGCGGCTTTCGTTTATTTTCTCAAATGCAGAATCGCGGTTGGCCAGTGCTTGTAAGATCAAGGGGTCTTTAGTTTTAGCTTGTTCATAAATTTGTTGAATGTCATCGGCAAGGGCTAAACTACTTAGGCTATATAAACCCACTAAAGTAGCGATACTGAGTAAGGTTCGTTTCATTTCAACTTTTCCTATTTATATCTGAGATAATTAAATGGCCACTGGCTACGATGAATGAAGTGCATGGATGAACCGCTAAACGTTTATCAATGACTTCTCATAGATGCTTGGTCTAAAGCACTATGATAGCGTATCGTTTTGGCTCTAATGTAAGAATTTATTGTTAACAATATCAAGCTTTTCGGGATTAAGTAAATCATGAGTGATAATAATCAGCAAAAAAACACATTTAATCGTAATGATGTGGAGATTTTAAGCCAAAAAAGCCTATATAAAGGCTTTTTTAAAGCCAATAGCTACCGCTTTAAGCATCGCTTATTTGCCGGAGGTTGGAGTGCTGAAATTGAGCGGGAAGTTTTTGAGCGTGGCCATGCTGCGGCTGTGCTGTTATATGATTTACCTCGTGATAAGTTGGTGTTGGTTGAACAATTTCGTTTTGGCGCATTGGAGACTTGTGACAATCCTTGGCTATTGGAAATGGTGGCGGGCATTATCGAGCCTGGTGAGGCACCGGATGAAGTAGTGCGCAGAGAGGCGGTAGAGGAAGCGGGGGTGACGCCTGGAAGAATGATGCCGATGCTAAGTTATTTAGCTAGCCCAGGTGGTTCAACTGAGCGGCTAGAGTTGTTTTTAGCTGAGGTGGATTCAAGTCAAGCCAGTGGTTTGCATGGCCTTGCTGATGAAGGCGAGGATATTCGGGTGCAAGTGATATCTCGCAGCGGTGCAATGAAACTGTTGCAACAAGGCGTTATAAATAATGCGGCAACTGTGATAGCTTTACAGTGGTTAGCACTAAATTTTGATCAAGTAACAGCAGAATGGGGGTCGTGAGTGGGCATAGTGGTTAAAAAATACACGCCTGATTTATCACGCTTTATGCGCTTATGTGAAACGAATTACCTGCAATTAATTAAACTATTGCCGGCAAGTTTTGCGCGCCGCCAATGTTATTCCTTTTCAGCAGGACAAAATATTGACTATCAGATCGATGTTTTGGAACAAAGCCCTTACACCAGCTTGTTAAGGATGCGTCAGTCATGTGAAAATCAGCCTGATTTTATGACCCCGATCGTCCGTATACGACTTTATCACGATGCAAAACTCGCCGAAGTGTGTGCTAGTCAGCATATTTTTCATTTACAGCCGAAATATGATTACCCGAATGATAAAATGCATCACAAGGATGAAAAGCTTCAAGTGAATTTGTTTTTGGCAGATTGGTTGAAGTTTTGTATTGAACATGGCTATTGCCGCCAACAAATATTCAAAGCTAATGACTCAAAATAAAACCCAGTTAGACGTTGATGCCGATGGGGTATTAACTTTTTTACAAATTACTGATACCCACCTTTTCGGGAAGCCTGAAGGCGAGTTATTAGGTGTGAATACTCGTGACAGCTTTTTAGCTGTAATGGGTGAAGTGGCTGCGCAAAAAAGATCGATTCAGGCGGTATTGGCAACGGGAGACATTTCTCAAGACCACAGCTCAGAATCTTATGCGCTGTTTGCTGAGCAGATGCAAAACCTTTCTGAGCCCTGTTTTTGGTTACCGGGTAACCATGACTTTCAACCAGCGATGATGTCGGCATTTGACCAAGCGGGCATTGCTCCTGCTAAGCAGCTAGTCTCTGAATATTGGCAAGTGATTTTGTTGGATACCCAGGTAATGGGTGTGCCACATGGCCAATTAAGCACCGCGCAGCTCGAAATGTTAAAAACGGCCTTGGACGAATATCCAGAAAAATATGCGTTAGTTTTATTGCATCACCATGCAATACCCGCAGGTTGTGCTTGGCTGGATCAACATGATTTGAAAAATGCCGACGAACTGTTTGATCTATTAGGTCAATACCAACAAGTAAAAGGATTGCTTTGTGGTCATATTCATCAAGAGATGGACCAGCAATACGATCAATTACGTTTGTTGGCCACGCCGTCAACCTGCATTCAATTTAAGCCTAATTCAGATGAGTTTGCTTTAGACAAGCAAGGGCCTGGTTGGCGTTACCTTGCTTTATTGCCAAATGGCAATATTGACACTCAGGTACACAGATTAAATGGTGCTTTTTATTCAGGCGATGCTGACGCCACAGGCTATTAATGCTGGCGCCAGTACTCATCTACATTCACGGCTTTCATAGTTCACCATTGTCGCAGAAAGTGCAACAGATGAAGCAATATGTTGCGCAGCAGCGGCCGGACATTATTTTTGAATGTCCACAAATGCCTTGCTTCCCGCTTCAAGCTTGGGCTCTGATTGAATCCATTGTGGCGCGTTACCCCGGTCATAAGTTAGGCTTCATTGGCAGTTCTTTGGGAGGGTATTTAGTCACTAAAGCGAGCGCTGAATTTGGCGCCAATGCGGTACTGATTAACCCTGCGGTACGGCCATATGAATTATTAGTGGATTATTTAGGTGAAAATACCCACCCGTACACCGAACAAGTTTATACTCTGACTATTGAACACATGGCAGACCTTAAATCCCTTGAGGTGGAGCCTGTAACGCATCCCGAGCGGCTTTGGCTATTAACGCAGATGGGAGATGAGATACTCGATTATCGGCAAGCTGTGAATAAACATCAACTAAGTAAAACAACCATAGAGCAAGGCGGGGACCATTCTTTTATTGGTTTCGAACGCTATTTGGATCCTGTCCTTCGATTTTTAGATTTGTAACGGAAATTCAATGAGTAATCAGTATAACTCCGAAGCCATAGAAGTATTAAATGGCCTTGAGCCTGTTCGTCGCCGTCCCGGCATGTACACCGACACCCAACGACCGAACCACTTAGGCCAAGAGGTCATTGATAACAGTGTCGATGAAGCTTTAGCGGGTCATGCCAGCAGTATCACGGTGATATTACATGACGATCATTCATTAGAAGTCATCGATGATGGCCGCGGCATGCCAGTGGACATTCACCCAGAAGAGGGGATTTCAGGGGTAGAGTTAATATTTTGTAAACTTCATGCTGGCGGCAAATTTTCGGGGAAAAACTATCAGTTTTCGGGTGGTTTACACGGTGTGGGTATATCTGTTGTTAACGCTCTATCAAAGCGGGTTGAGGTAGCGATACGTCGTGATGGGCAAGTGTATGAAATAGCTTTTGAGAATGGTAACAAAGTTGAAGAGTTAACCATCACCGGCACTTGCGGTAAACGCAATACGGGCACCAGTGTGCATTTTTGGCCAGATGTGAGCTATTTTGATTCCGGAAAGTTCTCCGTTTCGCGTTTACGACATAACTTAAAAGCTAAAGCTGTTTTGTGTCCAGGTTTAAACATTAAGTTTAAGGATAAAGTTAACAAAGACGAGCATGAATGGTGCTACCAAGATGGTTTAACTGATTACTTAATTGAAGCGGTAAAGGAGTGGCCAAGCTTACCAGATACACCATTTGTAGGCGCTTTTTCAGCCAATAGTGAGGCTGCAGACTGGGCTTTGTGTTGGTTGCCGGAAGGCGGTGATTTAATCACAGAAAGCTATGTCAATTTGATCCCTACAGCTCAGGGTGGCACCCACGTTAATGGGTTACGCCAAGGCTTGCTAGAGGCGATGCGTGAGTTTTGTGAATTTAGAAATTTAGTACCACGGGGAGTGAAGCTAACTGCCGATGATATTTGGGATCGGTGTGCTTACATCTTATCCGTTAAGATCCAAGACCCACAGTTTGCTGGCCAAACCAAAGAGCGTTTATCCTCACGTCAATGTGCGGCATTTGTTTCTGGTGTAGTAAAAGACGCATTTAGCTTATGGTTAAACAGCAATACCGATATTGCAGAACAATTAGCGGAAGTGTGCATTAACAACGCGCAGCGCCGTTTACGCCAAAGCAAAAAAATCGCACGTAAAAAAGTCACCCAAGGCCCAGCCTTGCCGGGCAAACTGACTGATTGTTCAAGTCAAGACCCGATGCGCGGTGAGTTATTTTTAGTGGAAGGGGACTCAGCTGGCGGCAGTGCAAAACAAGCTCGGGATCGTGACATTCAAGCCATCATGCCGCTGCGAGGTAAAATTCTTAATACTTGGGAAGTTGAAGCTGGCCAAGTGCTTGCCTCTCAAGAAGTTCATGACATCTCGGTAGCAATCGGTCTCGATCCTGACTCTGAGGATTTATCTGGATTACGCTATGGCAAAATATGTATTTTGGCCGATGCTGACTCAGATGGGCTGCATATTGCAACCTTGCTGTGTGCCTTATTTGTACGCCATTTTCGCGCGTTGGTTAATGCTGGGCATGTTTATGTTGCCATGCCGCCACTGTATCGTATCGATGTCGGTAAAGACGTGTATTACGCTTTAGATGAAGATGAAAAAAATGGCATATTAGATCGCATTGAAGCCGAGAAAAAGCGAGGCAAAGTCAACGTGCAACGCTTTAAAGGCTTGGGTGAAATGAACCCATTGCAATTGCGTGAAACGACCATGGATCCAAATACTCGTCGTTTAGTGCAATTAACGGTTGATGACGCTGAAGCAACCATGCAATTAATGGATATGCTATTGGCGAAAAAACGTTCCTCTGATCGCCGTGACTGGCTAGAAACCAAAGGTGATATGGCTTCTGCTATTTTTGAGGATTAACAGCTTTTTACCTAACATTCTCTAAATCATAAGAAGGGGGAATTCATTCCCCTTTACTTCCCTCCCACGCTATTTTTATCAATTAAAATATCATTAAAAGAACAATTTGCTCAAAACAAATACAAAATAATCAATCACATCATATTATCTTTGTCATTATGGCTAATTCTGTGATTTTGTAGCTATGCAAAGCGTATTGATGTAGCTAGAATTTTTCTATGGTCTGGATTTATTCAACTTGTTTGCCTGCGTATTTCTATGACATTGACAGTCATGATTCTCGTTGCTTATTTCTGGCGAAACATTTATGTGCTTAATAGGGATTGGTTTTGAAGAAAAGCTATAGCTTAGGCTTGGGCAGTAAAGTAATGGGAGTGACCTTTTTGCTCTTATTGCTTATTTTCAGCGGCTACACCTACCTTAATTTAACCAACTTGACTAATTTCTTTCAGTTGGAGCGTCGTGTTGTTTTCAGCTACCAGCAGCATCAAATTTCTACCTACTACGAAGAGCTATATAGCCGAGTCGATTCAGTCGCCAACCAAATAAAATCCAGTAACCGTCTACGAGCAGTAAGACTTGCTAATAATGTTGAACTTAAAGAGATAGTAAAAGAGGTCAGTGGACGTAAATCGTTGCCTATATCGGCATTATTGTTAGTGGATATTGAGGGACAAGTAACGGCCAGCTCAAATGAGATGTTATTAGATGATAAAACCCGAAGTTGGATCGCATTGGCGCAAGTTGACGATGCCGACAATTGGTTTGTTTATTGTCGCAATTCGTGTCAGCTGTTGGTACGCAGTGAAACTCAATTTGGCTTTGGTGAAAGCCTTATTTTTGTTTTTCCTTATCATCAAATGACGCCGATATCTAAATCAGATGTGCGCAGCTTTCAAATATTGTTAGAAGAAAAGTCTGACCAAGCGCTTAATTTGGTATTCAGTCGACGTATCCGCAATTTTGATTTCAACCAGCTAACTCCTCATTTAAATGTGCCCGATATTCTACAAGGAAAGGGGGATATCAATATAAACGGTAGGATCTACGAGTTTCGTGGTTACCCAATTGAAAATACAAACCTATCTGGTCAAGCTTATTTACTCATTGTTAATGATATAAATGAATTAGCTAATTTGCTACGTAGTGCAACTTACAATAACGTTATTTACGGCTTTGGCGCACTGGTTCTGGCTATCGTTTTATTACTTTATTTGTTGCGTAAACCCTTAAAGCGGATCCGTACTGTTATTCAATCATTGCCTTTATTGGCGACTTCTCGTCATCATGACTTTCGTCATATCGTTGAAGAGCAAGGTAAGCAAGAGCAGTTTGCCGATGAGTCTGACGAGTTAGGTGAAGCTAGTATTTCTTTATCTCACCAATTAGAAACTTTGGAAAGTCAGCTCACTCAACGTGCTAATGAGTTAGAGTGGTTAGTTAATCATGACCCTCTCACTGAACTGCCGAATCGTCGCATGTTTAACACCGAAATAGCTAAGCGACTAAGTAATAATGCCAATGGTTGCTTGTTATTTATGGACTTAGATAATTTTAAATACGTTAACGACATCAGTGGTCATAAAGCGGGCGATACCATGCTCACTCAAGTATCGACCACGTTAGAGCGCTTACTGCCAAGTAACGTATTACTTGCTCGAGTCAGTGGGGATGAGTTTGCGGTATTTTTAAATGATATTGATTTAGCTGCGGCGGAAGTTGTCGGTCAACGTATTTTGCAATTAATTGGTGAAGTGTGCGTGGCTGGGCGTAAAGAAATTCACAAAGCCTCTGCCAGCATAGGTATTGTTGCTTCTCCTGAGCATGGCACGGATATTTCAGAACTGCTATCCAAAGCAGATATTGCAATGTATCAAGCTAAAGATTTGGGTAAAAACCGTTTAGCGATTTATCACAGCGAAAATGTCGGAACTAAAGTTAACAACGATTGGTACTGGTTGGCGAAAGCGCAGCGCGCCATTGAAGAGCAGTTGCTTACCCTGTATTTTCAACCGTTATTTGATAATCAACGCGAAGAGGTGCGTCACTGGGAAGTATTGCTACGAGTGCGTGACGAAGAAGGCATATTGCGCTCTCCTTATCAGTTGATCTTAGCAGCTGAGAAAAATGGTTATATTTCACAGCTGGATTTGTGGGTGATTAATGCGGCGTTGGACCAACTCATGATTAATCAAGAGCGAGGCATTGAACAGCGGCTCGCCATTAACTTATCAGCCAAGTCATTCAGTGATGAAGCTGTGATCGCGCAAATAAAACAGGCAATGCAAAGGCGTGGTGTACAAGGCAGTCAAATTATT
Source organism: Motilimonas sp. E26 (assembly GCF_021278025.1). GTDB lineage: Bacteria > Pseudomonadota > Gammaproteobacteria > Enterobacterales > CBDFNC01 > Motilimonas. Next base: position 54,292 of record NZ_JAIBHJ010000014.1, on the reverse strand, counting down.
TTTGAAATAACGGAAACAGCGGCATTGTCTAACTTAGTGCAAGCTGTTGAACACATTAATGTTCTTAAGGGATTAGGCTGTGAAATCGCCCTTGATGATTTTGGGGTTGGTTATTCTTCGTTTCATTCGTTAAAATCCCTGCCTTTGGATTACATTAAAATTGACGGCTCGTTTGTTAAAGATTGTCCGAAGCGACCTGATGATCAAGTGTTTATCAAAGCCTTGATTAACATTGCTCACAATTTTGGCCACAAAACGGTTGCCGAGTTTGTAGAAAATAAAGAAATTCATGACATGATGGTTTCCTTCGGAGTGGATTATTCCCAAGGGTATTATATCGGTAAGCCGGTGCCGCCTGACATGGCTTGGCCTGAGCAAGTAAACTAGTTCTTCATCATGCTCTTGCAGTAGTAATTATCTTAAGGAATTCAATATGACTGATGCCGTTGACATGAGTTTAGATGGCGTCGAGCAACTGCCGTTGCGGCAGTTCACCGAACAAGCCTACCTAAACTATTCCATGTACGTCATTATGGACCGCGCTTTGCCTCATATTGGCGATGGTTTAAAACCAGTACAACGACGTATTATTTACGCCATGAGCGAACTGGGTTTGTCGGCCAATGCCAAATATAAAAAATCAGCTCGTACTGTGGGTGACGTATTAGGTAAATACCATCCCCATGGTGACAGCGCTTGTTACGAAGCCATGGTACTGATGGCGCAGCCGTTTTCGTACCGCTATCCATTAGTTGATGGACAAGGTAACTGGGGTGCACCTGACGATCCTAAATCGTTTGCAGCAATGCGTTACACCGAAGCGAAATTATCTAAGTTTTCGGAAGTGCTACTGTCAGAGTTAGGTTCGGGTACCTGTGATTGGTCGCCTAACTTTGATGGCACCATGAAAGAGCCTAAGGTTTTACCTGCGCGTTTACCCCATATATTACTCAATGGCATTACTGGTATTGCAGTGGGGATGGCGACTGATATTCCACCTCATAATGTACGGGAGTTAACTCAAGCTTGTTGTGTGTTATTGGAAAACCCAAAAGCCGATATCAACGAGCTAATGACTCATGTGAAAGGGCCTGATTATCCAACCGAAGCGGAAATTATTACGCCGACCCGAGATATTCAAAAAATCTACGAAAGCGGTCGTGGCAGCATTAAAATGCGTGCGGTTTACAGCTATGAGCAAGGTGAGATAATCATTACTGCATTACCTCACCAATGTTCCGGTGGCAAGGTTTTAGAGCAAATTGCAGCGCAAATGCAGGCGAAGAAGCTGCCGATGGTGGCGGATTTACGCGATGAATCGGATCATGAAAACCCAACTCGTTTAGTGATTATCCCACGCTCCAATCGTGTTGATGTTGAGCAATTGATGCAACACCTCTTTGCATCAACGGATTTAGAAAAAAATTACCGCGTTAATTTAAACATGCTGGGCCTAGATAACCGCCCACAAGTGAAAGGCCTGCGCCAGATATTGAGTGAGTGGCTGGTTTATCGCCGAGAAGTAGTGCGCCGTCGCTTGCAACATCGTTTAGATAAAATTTTAGCGCGTTTACACATTTTAGATGGCTTGTTGATTGCTTATCTTAACATTGACGAAGTCATAGAGATCATCCGTAATTTTGATGATCCTAAAGCTGAGTTGATCCGCCGCTTTGGCTTGTCGCCTACTCAAGCCGAATCGATTTTAGAGATAAAATTACGTCAGTTAGCCAAGCTTGAAGAAATTAAGATCCGTGGTGAGCAAGACGAACTTAATATAGAGCGAGAAAAACTGGAACTAACGCTAGGCTCTGAGCGTCGTATGTCAACGCTGCTGAAAAAAGAGTTACTGGCTGATGCGAAAACTTATGGTGATGACCGACGTTCCCCAATCATTGAGCGTCAAGAAGCGAAAGCCCTGTCTGAAAAAGAATTAATGCCAAGTGAAGCGGTCACCGTTGTATTATCAGAAAAAGGCTGGGTGCGCTGTGCTAAAGGTCATGATGTTGACGCTAATGGTTTAAGTTATAAAGCGGGTGATGAATTTTTAGCGCAGGCTAAAGGTCGCAGTAATCAACCTTGTGTCTTCCTTGATAGTGAGGGGCGGGCATTTGCCCTTGAACCTCACACGCTGCCGTCGGCGCGCTCTCAAGGTGAGCCGTTAACGGGGCGTTTTAATTTAAATCCGGGGGCGCACTTTGTTAGTACCTTGATGGCCAATGATCAGGCCCATTATCTTATTTGCTCTGACGCAGGCTATGGTTTTGTCGGCCAGTTTAGTGATATGGTCAGCCGCAATAAAAATGGTAAAGCCTTACTCAACTTGCCTAAAGGGGCAAAAGTGATGGTGCCGTATCCGGTCAATGATTTAGCCAGTGATAGCTGTTTAGCCATAACCAATGAAGGGCGAATGTTGCTCTTCCCGGTAAGCAGTTTACCGCAATTAAGTAAAGGAAAGGGCAATAAGATTATTAGCATTCCAAGTGCTCGGGTATTATCAAGAGAAGAATTTGTCACTCAAATTGCGATAGTGCCACAAGGTGCCAATGTGACCATGTTTGCAGGTAAACGTAAGTTAACCTTAAAACCTAACGATCTTGAGCACTATGCAGGCGAAAGGGGGCGTCGAGGTAACAAGTTGCCACGTGGCTTACAGCGCGTAGACAGTATTGTGATTGAAGCCATTCCTGATGTTGCCGCAGGTGACGCTGGCGTATCGACTAATGAAAGCAATGAATAGGTTATTGGGGTATTTATGTTATTAATTTTAAGAGGTATTTTTTTAAGCCTCTTTTTTATCTTAGTGTCAATTTTTGGCTCGCTGTGGTCGCTATTGCGACCGCGCAACCCAAAGAATTGTTATCGTATTGCAAACTTACTCGCTAAGTCATCTCGCTTTATGGGGATTAACCTCGTTGTACGCATGCCAGAAAATGCCGAAAAAATTGGCCCTGCAGTGCATATAGCTAATCATCAAAATAACTACGACATGGTGACACTCACTGCGGCGGTGCTGCCTAATGTGGTGTCGATCGGCAAAAAGAGTTTAGTTTGGATCCCGTTCTTTGGCCCACTTTACTGGTTAACAGGTAACATATTATTAGATCGAGATAACCGTGGCCGTGCCGTTAATACTATCAATACTGTGGCCAATAAGATTAAACAGGGCCACTTGTCGGTGATGATGTTCCCAGAAGGTACACGTAGCCGTGGTCGTGGCTTAATGAAGTTTAAAACGGGCGCGTTTCATACTGCCATTCAAGCCGGTGTGCCGATTGTACCCACTGTCGTGTCAGACACCCATGATCAGGTAAAGTGGAACCGCTGGAATAATGGTGAAGTGATTGTTGAAATGCTTGAGCCAATCGATACGACTGGTTATAACAAAGAAAATGTCCGTGAGTTGATGGCTCTTTGCCAGCAGCGTATGGAAGAAAAATACCAAGAAATCAGCGCCGAAGCTCACCGTCATGGTGACGGCGCAATTAAAAGGGATCTCGCATGAGCAGCTTTGAAGAGTTATTAAAAGAGTTTGAATTAGAAAGCCTTGAAACCATCAATGACCTGCTAGAAGATGGCAGTGATCCTGATGCGGAATATATGATAGAGCACCATGTTGCATCCACTGATTTCGATGTGCTGGAAAAAGTGGCTATTGCCTGTTTTAAGAAAGGCTACGAAGTGACTGATCCAGAAGAAGTGGAAACCGAAGATGGCGAAACTATCTTCAGCTTTGACGTGATAGTGGAAATGGAATTGTCACCTGAGGCAATCATGGAAGATGTCAGCGCAATTTTAGCTATCTGTGAATCATTTGACGTGACTTATGATGGCTGGGGCACTTACTTTGAAGGTGACGAAGAATAGCCTTAGCCTTGTGTCACTCGATTTTTGCTGTAAAAGCGGCACTGCTCTGTGATGACAGGTTTAAGCAAAACTGAGATTAATTTCTAAGCCACGCATTGACGTGGCTTTTTTATTACTGGCTAACAAGGCCAGTCTGCGCCATCAACGCTATCGAGGGGTAAATCACATTGACCTTGCCATTTTTCAATAAATTTTCCTTTCGGATCAAACAGCTGAGTTTGTTTGGTTAAATCGAAATGTCTTTGCCCTCGCGGATCGGCGCCGACGCCCGCTAAATATTGCCAATTGCCCCAATTACTGGCTACGTCATAATCAATTAACTGTTGTTCAAAATAGCGTGCGCCATAGCGCCAGTCGATTTGCAATTCATTCACCAAACAGCTGGCAACAATTTGACGGCCTCGGTTAGACATATAACCGGTTTGATTCAGCTGCTTCATACAAGCATTCACGAGTGGGTAGGGCGTTTGCCCCTGGCACCACTTGGCAAATCGCTCAGGATAAAGGCTGGTTAAGGGCGACTGCTTTTTAATGCCAGTGAAGGTAAATAATTGCTGCTGATGGCGATGCCCATACCATTGAAAATATTCACGCCATAACAGCTCGAAGTAGATCCAATAGGTCGATTCATTGGCGCCATGGTGGCGTTCGAAATTGTTGAGCTCGGTTAATATTTGCTTGGCAGACAAACAGCCATTAGCCAGCCAAGGTGAAAATTTGGTTGAATTTCCCCAGCCATCGAGTTCGTTTCTGACGGTCTTATAGTAAGAAGGGGCTCGAGAATCAAAGTATTGTCTAAGGTGTGTTAATCCTGCCTGCTCACCACCGATAAAAAGTTCATTGCTTTGGCTCACTTGGTTTTGCCGGCTTAAACTAAATTTATCCGATTGAACATGCATCGGTTTCGGTAGGTTGTTTAGTTTAATCAGTGGGGATTTGATAGCAAGAGGTTCAACTTTTTTGCGAAATTCGGTAAAGCTAGCAGGCAGATCTGAAAGCTTAAAGGGCAAATCTTCTTCACGCCACAGCGTGTGATTATTACCTATTTTCCAGCTTAGCTGGGGCGCGTTGTTGGCAATTTGATGGAGCACTTGCTGTTCAAACCATCCTACCTGTTTACTGACATAAGCAAGGTTAATCTCAAGGTGACTTATTAAGGCATTAAGCTGCTGCAGTGAGCGAGCCTGATAGCGCCATAACATTTGGCCTAAGTTGGCTAATTGACTTTCCAAGGCGGCCAGGCTGGCCTCGTGGAATGTTTGGCGCTTAGTTGACCATGGTTCAGGTCGGTATCGCGTCGATGGCAGAAGCGTATCGTCAATGTAGAGGCATATCAGTTCATCTACCTCATCCGCTGCTTGTGTTAACAATGCGTTGTCATGTAAACGAAGATCGTTCGAAAAGAAGTAAATGCCTCGTGTTGTCATGGTGCGCCCTTGAGCAAATTGAAAATACAGCATACGCGTAGTCTAGTTTGTTTGATCAATCAGAGGATGGTTTAAGTAAAGATGCTCAAGAGCAGTTACTTGGCTGAGATAATGTGAAAGCTAGCTAAGGTTCAATTAAGTGGCTGAGGGTGATAAATACGGATGAATACCGCTGAAAAAGACTTGTTCTGGTAAATAACTCGCCTCGTATTAATTGGTTTCACTTTCCTGATGAGATTTATTCAACATTTGGGGCTGGGAAATGTGAGCCAGTGCAGGTAAAATACGCAGCTTCAAAACTGAACAAAGTTGTAAACATCGTTGTCAACTCAGTTGTAATTTGCATTTAGTCAGGAGATACGGATGCTTAAGCGTGATATGAACATAGCCGATTATGATCCAGAGTTATGGGAATCCATGACCAATGAAGTGGTTCGTCAAGAAGAACACATTGAATTAATCGCGTCAGAAAACTATACCAGCCCACGTGTAATGGAAGCGCAAGGCAGCCAACTGACTAACAAATACGCTGAAGGTTACCCTTACAAGCGTTACTACGGTGGTTGTGAATATGTTGATATCGCTGAACAATTAGCGATTGACCGTGCTAAAGAGCTGTTTGGTGCTGATTACGCTAACGTGCAGCCGCACGCAGGCTCTCAAGCAAACGCTGCTGTTTATCAAGCGCTGCTTAACCCAGGCGACACTATTTTAGGCATGAGCCTAGCACACGGTGGTCACTTGACTCACGGTGCATCAGTAAGCTCTTCAGGTAAAATCTACAACGCTGTTCAATACGGCATTGACCCAGTAACGGGCAAACTAGATTACGACGAAATCGAGCGCCTAGCGGTTGAGCATAAGCCAAAAATGGTTGTTGCTGGTTTCTCTGCATACTCAGGCATTGTTGATTGGCAACGTTTTCGCGATATCGCAGACAAAGTAGGTGCTTACCTATTTGTTGATATGGCACACGTAGCAGGTCTAGTGGCGGCGGGTCTTTACCCTAACCCAGTGCAAATTGCTGACGTAACCACAACCACAACGCATAAAACATTAGCGGGTCCACGTGGTGGTCTTATCCTTGCTAAAGCTAACGAAGAAATTGAGAAGAAACTAAACTCAGCAGTATTCCCTGGCGGTCAAGGTGGTCCTTTAATGCACGTTATCGCGGCAAAAGCGGTTGCATTTAAAGAAGCGATGGAGCCAGAATTTAAAGCTTACCAGCAAGGCGTACTAGACAACGCTAAAGCCATGGTTGAAGTATTTAAAGCACGTGGTTTTAAAATTGTTTCTGACGGCACTGACAACCACTTATTCCTTGTTGACCTAATCGACAAAGAATACACAGGTAAAGATGCGGATGCAGCCCTAGGCCGCGCGAACATCACTGTAAACAAAAACTCAGTACCAAACGATCCTCGCTCACCGTTCGTGACTTCTGGTCTACGTATTGGTACACCAGCACTAACACGTCGTGGCGTTAAAGTTGACGACGCGAAAGCATTAGCGGGTTGGATGTGTGACGTACTAGACAATATCAATGACGACTCGGTTATTGAAGCGGTTAAAGGTAAAGTGGTTGCGCTTTGTAAAGCGAACCCTGTTTACGCTTAATTAATCCAAGATTAGTTTCGCATTATGACTGCAATAGAGGCTGCCCCAAGGGCAGCCTTTTTTTTTATGCAGTAAGTGGTAAACTGAACGCCTGTTTGCTTACTGATTATTAGGGATTTTTGATGCATTGCCCTTTTTGTGGTGTTCAAGACACCAAAGTGATTGATTCCCGCTTGGTGTCTGATGGTCATCAGGTTCGTCGTCGTCGCGAATGTAATCAGTGTAAAGAGCGCTTTACTACCTTTGAATCAGCCGAGTTGGTGATGCCAAGGATCATTAAATCCGATGGCAGCCGCGAGCCGTTTAACGAAGATAAGTTAATGGGTGGCGTGCATCGCGCATTAGAAAAACGTCCCGTATCTACCGAAGCTGTCGATAAAGCAGTGAATCAAATAATGTCGCAATTACGCGCGACAGGTGAGCGAGAAGTGCCATCAAAAATGCTTGGTGAGCTAGTCATGGAAGCGTTGAAAAATTTAGATAAAGTGGCTTATGTACGCTTTGCTTCTGTGTATCGCTCATTTAAAGACGTGAAAGAATTTGGTGAAGAAATCGCCAAGCTGGAAAAATAACACCTTGTCTGACACTTCTAACCAGACCTTAGAGCGCCGTTTAATGGCGCAAGCCATTGAGCTTGCAGCGACGGGCATTTATACCACAGCTCCTGCGGCTAACTTTGCCGGGGTGTTTACCTTCGCTGGTAACGTGGTCGCAAGCAGCGCCCGGAAAACCTCAATAGAGCCCTGTGCTATTTGCCGGCAAGCACAAGCTTTGCTGCGCTCTGAACAAGATTGCGATACGGTTTATTTAACCTCTGAGCCCAGTCATGAACTAGCACAAATCCTAGTGACGTTAGGCATTAAACAGTTGCAGCTGGCTTGTTTACTTGAGCCAGAGCAAACTGAATGGCGCAACGTATGTGAACAAGGCAATATTGCCGTTGCAATCGGCCTACTTGAATCAGAAGCAAAAGCGCTTAATCATGATTTATGGTTTCGCCGCCAACACGGGCGCCCCTTTGTAAGGCTAAAATTAGCCGCTAGCTTAGATGGTCGCACTGCGTTAAAAAATGGTCAAAGTAAATGGATAACCAGCAGTGAAGCGCGTGCTGATGTGCAGCTGTTTCGCGCCAAAAGTGATGTGATTTTATCGGGCTCAGGCACTGTGGTTGCAGATAATCCCTCATTGAATGTGCGTTGGTCAGAGCTTACCCCACTGCATTCGATAATTAGTCAAGATCAGCTGCGCCAGCCTGCGCGGGTGATCATTGATAATCGCCAGCAGCTTGATCAGCACTATCAACTATTTGGCTTGCCGGGGGATACTTTTCTGGTGGCCAGTAGCGAGCATAAAAATACCCAAGCCAAGACCCTTGTGATTGCAGAGCAAAATGGCCATGTTTGTTTATCACAATTGATGCTAAAGCTAGCCACGCTATCATTTAACAGTGTTTGGGTCGAAGCTGGGCAAACATTAGCGGGCGCGCTATTGGCTGAAAATCTGGTTGATGAGTTTATTTTGTATCAAGCGCCGAAACTAATGGGCTCGAGTAGCCGAGGTTTAGTAGACTTACCCGAATATACGCAAATGAGCCAAGTACCAGAGTTAAGCCTTAAGCAAGTTGATTTAATTGGTCCAGACTTAAGATTAATTTGCGTACCCAAACAATAACGAATAGGTGTCGCTACAAGCGGCAATCATTGAAAGACAGGTGAAACATGTTTACTGGAATCGTGGCGGCAGTGGGAAGCATAAGTAAAATTAAACCCACAGGTAAAGACATTAGTTTAACGGTCAATACTGGCAAGCTGGATTTATCAGACGTGCAATTGGGTGACAGTATCGCCACGAATGGTGTGTGTTTAACGGTTACCGACCTTGGGGCAAATAGCTTTAGTGCTGATTTAAGTGTGGAAACCCTTAAATTAAGTAGCTTTGCCCATGCCAAAGTAGGCGGCTTGGTGAACCTAGAAAAAGCCATGATGCCGCAATCTCGTTTTGGTGGCCATATTGTTAGCGGCCATGTTGATGGCGTGGCGACAGTTATTTCTCGGCATGACTTAGGCCGTGCCACAGAGTTTTGGTTAAGCTGTCCACCTGAGTTGGCTAAATATATTGCCCACAAAGGCTCCATTACCGTTGATGGCATTAGCTTAACGGTAAATGAGGTTAATGGTTGTGAGTTTAAGTTGACTATCGTGCCTCACACCAGCGGTGAAACTACTATTACCCATTTTAAAGCGGGCACTCAAGTGAACCTTGAAGTTGACTTAATTGCACGTTATTTAGAGCGTTTATTATTAGGCGATAAAGCCGCAGAAAAGGCACCGTCAGGTGTTACCATGAGTTTGTTAGCAGAGTCAGGTTTCTTAAAATAAGGGAAAGTCGTCATGGCACTTAATACAATAGAAGAAATAATTGAAGACCTTCGCGCCGGTAAAATGGTCATTTTAATGGATGATGAAGACCGTGAAAATGAAGGCGATTTGATCATGGCGGCTGATGCTGTGACCCCAGAAGCCATCAATTTTATGGCGACCTATGGCCGTGGTTTAGTCTGCTTAACTTTGACCGAAGAGCGCTGTGCGCAACTAAAGCTGCCATTAATGGTTGATCACAATAGCGCTGCATTTTCAACTAATTTTACTGTGTCGATTGAAGCAGCTGAGGGCGTAACAACCGGTATCAGTGCTGCCGATCGCGCGGTGACTGTACAAGCCGCAGTGGCACCCAATGCCACTCCTAATGATATTGTTATGCCAGGCCATATTTTTCCACTAAAAGCGCAAAATGGCGGTGTGTTAACCCGCGCGGGTCACACTGAAGCTGGCTGTGATTTAGCGCGCTTAGCCGGCTTTTCGCCAGCGGGTGTAATTGTTGAAATCCTAAATGAAGATGGCACCATGGCGCGTCGTCCTGATCTAGAAGTGTTTGCGAAAAAGCATGACTTAAAATTAGGCACAGTGGCTGACTTAATTGAATACCGTAATAATAACGAAACCACCATAGAGCGCGTAGCACAATGTAAATTGCCGACAGCATATGGCGAGTTTGATTTAGTGACTTACCAAGACACTATCGACAATCAAGCCCACTTTGCATTAGTTAAGGGTGATATTAATGCTAGCGACCCAACGCTGGTTCGCGTGCATTTGCAGAGCGTGATGGGCGATGTGTTATTGTCAGACCGCCAAGCGCCACAAACTTGGCCCTTGGCGCAAGCCATGGCGCGCATCGCCAAAGAAGGTGGTGTACTGGTGGTGCTAGGTAACGAAGAAAGCTCAGCGCAGCTGATTGAGCGTATGAAGCATTACCAAGCTGAAGATGCTGGTGAAACACGTGCTGTCGCTAAACCTCAAGGTGCGAGTCGCCGTGTTGGTGTAGGTTCGCAAATCTTAGCCGATTTGGGCGTGAATAAAATGCGTTTGTTAAGCTCACCGAAAAAATACCACGCGCTTTCAGGCTTTGGTTTAGAAGTGGTGGAATACATTAGCGAGTAAACTAAGCAAAATACTATACCGGTTTCACTTGAGCCTGTTGGCTTGGGTGATTATTTTTATTGAGTAGACGTTTTATGTCTGAAATCTGCGTTTGATCTATGCTAGAATCGCGCCGATTTATAAGTTAAGAAACAGGATCTGAAATGAATGTGATTGAAGGTGTGATTGCGGCGCCAAATGCAAAGGTTGCCATTGTAATTTCTCGCTTTAATAGCTTTATTAATGAAAGCTTACTAGCTGGCGCTCTGGATACGCTTAAGCGTTCAGGTCAAGTGAAAGATGAAAACATCACCGTTGTACGCGTACCGGGTGCAGTTGAATTGCCACTGGCCACTAAACGCGTAGCGGCAAGTAAAAAATACGATGCTATTATTGCATTAGGCTGCGTGATCCGTGGCGGTACCCCGCATTTTGATTTTGTGGCTGGTGAATGTAATAAAGGTTTGGCACAGGTATCAATGGACTATGATGTGCCAGTGGCTTTTGGTGTGTTAACCACTGACACCATTGAACAAGCCATTGAGCGTGCTGGTACCAAGGCGGGTAACAAAGGCAGCGAAGCTGCTTTAGGCGCGTTAGAAATGGTTAATGTTTTAGCTCAGCTAGATTAAGGAATTGCCCTGTGAAACCCGCTGAAAGACGCCGTGCGCGCCAGTTTGCTGTACAAGCTATTTATCAATGGCAAATGACGCAAGCCAACGTAGCCAATATCATTGACCAGTTTTTGATTGATCAAGATTTGGCCAAAACAGATTTAGATTACTTCCGCGATTTAGTGTCGGGTGTAATACAACACTGTGAAGAACTGGATAAAATACTTGCTCCTTATTTAGCGCGAAAGCTAAACGATATGGATCAGGTTGACAAAGCTATATTGCGTTTAGCTATGTTTGAGTTAACCAAGCGTAGTGATATCCCATACAAAGTAGTTATTAACGAAGCGATTGAACTAGCTAAAGATTTTGCTACTGACGAAAGCCATAAATACGTCAATGGTGTATTAGATAAGTACGCAGTTAGTCAAAAAATGCGTCAATCAGACAAATAAGCTGAGCAAAAACAGCTCAATAACAGCCAGCATTTTGCTGGCTTTTTTATGTGGTAGCTATGAGCGAATTTGATTTAATCGATAAGTATTTCTTTCAGCAAGTGACTCAGCGCAAAGATGTGGTACTTGGTATTGGTGACGATTGCGCCTTACTCAGTATGCCGGCAAAGGCACAACTTGCAGTGAGCACTGACACCTTAGTATCGGGCGTACATTTTTTTGCTGACGTCGATCCGCGGGCCTTAGGGCACAAAGCGTTAGCTGTTAATATCAGTGATTTAGCGGCAATGGGCGCGACGCCTGCTTGGGTTTCTTTAGCCATTACCTTACCTGAGTTAGACGAGGCTTGGCTAAGTGAATTTGCGCAGGGCTTTTTAGCCCTAGCTGAGTATTACGGTATGCAGTTAGTTGGCGGCGATACCACTAAAGGACCGTTAAGTATTACCGTCACCGTACACGGCCATGTGCCTGAAGGTACTGCTTTGACGCGCCATCAAGCCAAAGCGGGTGACTGGATCTATGTATCAGGCCAACCCGGCGAAGCGTCGTTAGGCTTGCAGTTGCTACAAGGGTTAGCTGTCAATGGCTTGTCAAAAGACACGCAACAACATTGTATTGATCGCTTACAGCAACCTACGCCAAGGGTGGTCATTGGCACCGCGCTGCGTGGATTAGCATCAGCATGTATTGATATTTCTGATGGCTTGGCACAGGACTTAGGTCATATATTGACCGCTTCCCACTGCGGTGCTGACATTCATCTAGAAAAGTTGCCTCTTAACATCGATATTGTGAACGCCCTTTCATTTGAAGCAGCTTGTCAGCGCTGTTTAGCCGGCGGTGACGATTACGAATTACTGTTTACTGTGCCCGAAGAGCAAAAAAGCCAAATTGAAGTAATCGCGGGTAATGCTGGCGTTCCCCTTACTTGTATCGGACGTTTAGTGGCAGGGAAGCCTGAGCTAACGCTTAAATTGGACAATCAAAATTACCAGCTACCACTTGCTGGTTGGGATCATTTTAGTGATAAAAAATAGAGCCGATTTGGTAGGGTTGAAACTGAGCAATCCATTACACTTGCTGGCGGTTGGTTTTGGCAGTGGCCTTGCGCCTAAAGCCCCCGGCACTTTTGGCACATTGGCTGCTATTCCTTTTTATTTAGTATTGGCTCAGCTGAGCGTGTCGGTTTATGTGGGTGTGTTGGTGACGGCAACGCTACTGGGTTTTTGGTGTTGCCATCAAACTAGCCGCGACATGGGGGTACACGATCATAAAGCGATTGTGTGGGATGAGTTTGTTGGCTTTTGGATCACTATGTTGGCTGCGCCAGCAGGTTGGGTTTGGCTGGTTATTGGTTTTGTTTTGTTTCGTTTTTTTGATGTACTTAAACCTTGGCCCATTAGCTGGCTTGATAAACATGTGCATGGTGGTCTTGGAATTATGTTAGATGATGTTTTAGCAGGGGTTGCCGCACTCGCCAGTATGCAGCTATTAGCGATGTATTTAGCATAAAATTTTACAAAGCACCCTTTTTTCAGGCAGTGATTTAGTTGACAATAGTATTAACTTAATTGAACACAAAATTTACTAGATCTTAACTGCCTCACCCCTTATATTTTGACACCCTGTTAACCATTAATTCACCTGAGGGTGAGCATGCCTATTTATAATACCTTATGTTACTTCGCGCTCGCGGCGATATTGATTGCGTTTGTTAACCATAAAATTGGTAAAATGCAGACCACGATTGCGATCACTGCGGGCTCAATTTTACTGTCACTGATTATTGTTATCGCAGGTCAAAATAGTTGGTTTCATCTCGAGGATGTGGCCGCACAAGTTATTACCGACATTGATTTCGAGAGTTTCCTACTTAAAGGGATTTTAGGTTTCTTACTCTTTGCTGGTGGTTTAGGTATTGAGTTATCCCATATGCGAGACCAAAAATGGGAGATCACAGTACTGGCGCTCGTGGCGACATTAGTGTCGACCTTCTTTATTGGCATTGTGCTTTATTTTGGTTGCCAAGCCATAGGTATTCCGCTTAGTTTTATTTATTGCTTGCTGTTTGGTGCGCTTATTTCACCTACCGATCCCATCGCCGTGCTGGCTATCGTGAAGAAGATGAATGCGCCACAACGAATCTCAACTCAAATTGAAGGTGAGTCACTCTTTAATGATGGTTTTGGCTTAGTTATTTTTGTGACCTTATTTACCATTGCGTTTGGCACTGAAGTGCCAACGGTTAGCAGTGTAGCGGCTTTGTTTGCTCAAGAAGCATTAGGCGGCATTGCTTATGGCTTTGTGCTCGGTTTAATTTTCCACTATTTAATCAGTGCGACTAATGATCACTCAATGGAGCTGTTACTGACATTTTGTATTCCAACGGCAGGTTATGTTATTGCCGAGCAGCTGCACGTTTCAGGCCCACTAGCGATGGTGGTGGTCGGCATTATTATTGGTAACTGGACCCGTGAAACTGGCTTTTCAAAGGAAAGCCAAGATCATCTAGATCATTTTTGGGAACTGGTAGACGAATTTTTAAACGGGGTGCTATTTCTGTTGATTGGTTTAACGATGCTGACTTTCTCATTCCATAGTGAAGATTGGGTCTTAATGGCACTTGCCATCCCATTGGTGTTAATTGCACGTTATTTAAGTGTTCGTTTTTGCTATTTAGGCTTTAATCGCTTTCGTACTTATAATCCTTTATCGGTAAAAATTCTAACTTGGGGCGGGCTACGTGGCGGTCTGGCGTTAGCCATGGCCATGGCGATACCAGCTGGTGTGATGGTGTTACCCGAAAAAGGCATTGATGTTAGAGAGATTATTTTGGTTATGACCTACTCAGTTGTAGTATTTTCTATCTTAGTCCAAGGCTCCACCATCACTGGTATGATAGAGCGCGCCAAAGTACTGGAAAAATCTTAACTAATCTAAATAATATGAACTAATCAATAACAAAACAGGGCATTTAAGATGCCCTGTTTTTTTAGCTATTGAGCCGCTTTATTGAGTTGTATGGCAATATCACGATTTAATGTTAGCCAGTTCGTTTTTAGTTTTTCAACAATGCCTGGGTAGTCTTTACTGGGTACATCAAGCTGATAATTAAAGCGCTCGTCTTTAATTACTTTGCCATTGGGAGCCACTAAATTCCACTGTCCCGAGGCTACTGCGACCCCTTGTAAGCGGCCTTGAAAGCGATTAACTGAAATCGACAGGATCCAATATTGCTGGTCTGATTCGGGGTAAAACTCTGCACTTTCCACCACACTCCACTGCGGTAAATACAAAGCCATCGCTTCATTGCTCAGTCGATCTAATTGCTGATTTAATGCGCCTGCCCATAAGTGCTGCTCGGCAATATGAACTTGGTTGTCATCGAGCTGCATAACCACGCCATTACTGTTTAAATAATCGGGCAGCTCAACTGGCTTGAGTACCAAGGTACCCTGGCTAGCTGGCGTGACAGCCGCAACCGACAAATCATCAGCGCCTAAGGCATAGTAATGACTCGGTAGCGCTGGTGTTTGACTACATCCTATTAAACTGGCACTAATAATAGTTATGGTGGCTAGATTTAACTTCTTCATTATTTATTCTCCAAGCGAGGGTCGCGTTGGGGTTTTCCATCAAAAATAATAGCGTTAGGTTTGGCACTGATTTTACGTAAGAAGGGTTGTAGCTCACGCAATGATTGCTCTAGGGCACGTACCGTTTGACTGAGATCTTTATGCAATTGTGAATCTTTAGAGTAGCTGCGTAAAGTTTCGTTAGCTTGCACTAAGGTATTATTAAACTCTTTTGGTAGGCTTTGGGTTTCTTCATTAGTCATCATCTGATCAATGGCACGCATTGATTGTTCGGTTGTTTTTAACAAGGCGTTGGCATTATGGATAGTTGTCTCAATCTCAAGGTTATTAATTTTATCGAGTAATTGGCTTACTTTTTGCTCTAGTTGGTCAAAACCGCCTTTCATGGTTGGAATGATCTTAACCTTTAGCTGCTGGGCTAACTTGAGTTGATTGGGATCGCTGACCGCGTCCTCTTGTACCGAAAGATCGATAAGCCTTGCTCCCGTAAGCAGGTTTGCTGTTTTTAAACGGGCATGAAGACCGCGATTAAGCATCCTATCTATTACTTTATGCCAGTATTCCACGTTGCCATTATTAGTGGTGCGCCAACGATCCAGCTCAATTCTAATTAATACTGGGATCATGTCTTGGAATTCATATTGATAATTGGGCGCCAACTTAAGGTAAGGAATCTCCTTAACTTGTCCAACTTGAATGCCTTTAAATTGCACGGGTGAGCCAACATTTAGGCCTGCAATAGATTCGTCAAAAAACAGTACATATTCAATATAGTTATCGTAAGACTCAGTTAAAATAGTGGCTTCATCGGTGAACAGATAAAATTGACTGTTTTCACTAATGGTTTCGCCAGGCTCCCAACCTGCTGGTAAACCAAATGTGATGCCACCGGTAATCACACTTTCAAGTGAGTCCATTTCAAACTGAATACCTTTAGCATCAAGGTTTAGGGAAACCCCTGGTTTCATCCAAAAACGAGTGTTACTGGTGACTAAGGCATCATAAGGAGAAAAAATAAAAATATCGTATTGAGTCTGGCGACTTTCAATATCATAAGAGACGGTTTCAATTCGCCCCACTTCAAAACCGCGAAAGTTGATAGGTGCGCCATCTGATAATGCTTTATTGGCATTATTGGTTAAACGTAAGCGTAGCCCTTTCGTATCAGAACTGATTAAAGGTGGGTTCTCCATGACCTGGAATTTGCTGATTCGTTTGCTATTACTGCCCGGTTTGAGCTCTAAATAAGCGCCAGAGAACAAGGTACCTAAACCAGATACGCCTGTGGTACCTACTCGTGGTTTAACTACCCAGAATACAGAATCTTCTACCAACATTTTTTCTGCGTGAGGGTCAATTCTTACACTTAAAATGGCTTTGCTGTAATCATCACTTAGCTCAATGGCCTCAACTAAACCAATCTCAACACTGAGGGATTTAACCTTGGTTTTTCCTGCTTCGAGGCCTTCAGCATTGCTGATTTCTAAGTGAATCAAGGAACCTTGACTGGAAATGTGTTGATACAACATCCATCCGCCAATCATCAGCGCCAGTAATGGCACTAGCCAAACTTTAGACATGCGTTCAGGTTTATTTTCTAACACGATTTTTGCTCCACAGAAGAGAATGGGCTTCCGATAAACCGAGGGCAAACGTTAGAGGTTATCTCAAGTTGATTGTTTAACACGATTTTTGCTCCGAAGTGGGTGAGGGATCCCAAATGATGCGAGGATCAAATGAAAGGGCTGATAGCATAGTAAGGCCAACAACCATGGCAAAGGATAAAGCAGCATTGCCTGGATACACTACGACCAAACCATCGAGGTGCACTAAAGCAACTAAAATAGCGACAACGAAAACGTCAATCATTGACCAGCGGCCAATGGTTTCAGTAATACGATATACTTTAAGTTGCATACTGGCGTGTTCTGGCTTGTTTCGTGTTGCAGTACAACATAACCAAGCAATCGCTAGCATCTTAGCTATTGGGATCATAACACTAGCTAAAAATATCACCAATGCTACCGGGTAAGAGCCAAGTTGCCAAAGTAAGATAACGCCGCCGATAATAGTGGAAGGTTCGCTTTGACCTAAAAAGCGCGTATCCATAATAGGAAATACATTAGCTGGAATATAAAATACCGCGGCGGCAATAAGTAATGCTACGGTTTTTTGGATGCTATGTTGAGTTCGAATGGACAATATTGAATGGCATCGGCGACAGCGTGAATCAGCAGTTGGATGAAGTTCTCCGCAATGGTGACAACGTGCTAAGTTGGCATCTTTGGCGGTGGCAGCGCTTTGCTCAATAGTATGCTGGCTAAGGGGGCCGGCATGTTGGTGCCAAAGCCAGTGCATATCAATGCTGAGTAAGGTTTTTAGAAAAGCTAAAGTAAACAAACAAAACGCCCAAAAAGATAAACCAAAGCCAACCTCAGCCATAGACATAATTTTAATCAGAGCAACTAGAATCCCGACTAAAAATACATCTACCATGACCCATGGTTTAATTATCTTTAGCATTTTTAAGCGCCTTATAGCCGCTCTATTAGGAGTGTTTCGCTCCATATTTAGGTGTAATGAAATAATCAGTATTAAGCAAACTAGGGGGAGTAGGGTAAGAGACAAAAATAAAAAAATCGCGATGGGAGTAAAGCCGTTATCGGCTAATGAACTCATTGCTTGATAAAAATAGATTTGCTTGGTCACGCCAGAAGCACTAAAACTCATAAAAGGAAAGCAGTAGGCCAAGGCGAGCATTAATATACTGGTTAGCGCAAAGGCTAAAGGCTGCTCTACTGGCTGTTTCGGTCGACTAGAGACAGTATGATGACAGCGTTGGCATGACAAGCTAGTACCACTATGAATATAAGTGTCAGAGAGTAGAGAATCACATTCTTCGCAAGCTGTTTCGATTTTTTTGATTGCTCTTTCCTTCATCGCGCGCTGTGATTGGTTCTAGTTGTTGATTAGACACAGTATATACCCAAGCAACTTAAATAAGCGAGATTCAACATCAGTGCAGGGTGCTTAGCATAAGATGAATAGCCGTACTCGTGCTCATTGCGCAGAGCCCAGCTTATTAAATAAATGATATTGTTTTCTTTGATAGTGAAATGTTATGTATGATAGTTACTTAGGACAGCTTGATTGGAGGGAGGTAAATGACAGAGCAAAAAGCGAGACTACGTACGCGATTAAAGCATGTTAACAATCAAGACTTACTTAATACAGGCTTTTGGATCACCAATGTTTGCATGATAGTCGCGACTATTATTGGCGTTTTTTTAGCATCAAATGAGGGCTTTCGCCAAGCGATGACATTTGATGATATTAATACGACAGAAGCGAATTATTATCTACGTCGTTCAATGTTACTGGAATTAGAAGATAATTTGGTTTTGGTGCAGCAGCGGGTTGATATTTTGCAGCAAGCCCAATACAAGCGATATGATCCCAGTCGAGATGATTTAACCCTCGATCACTATGTTTGGAAGAGTATGCAATACTCGGCAAATACCATGGAAGTGCCTTCACATTTATTAGCTGGCGTACGACGGTATTATCGCCAAATAGAGCGTATTTGGCGTAAGATGGCGGCGCATCAATTGAGTACGCAACAAGGTCTAGAGCAAGTCATCGCGGCCAACAATGAGGTTGAGCAACATTTAATCCCTGGTATACGCGCTGATTTGAAACAACTAAAGCAAGATTTAGCTGATTATAAGGTTCAGGTTAAGTAGTTCTCATTCCGTTTAAAATATGAATTACAAAGATATGCGAAACAGTTGGAAATAGGAATTGGTAGTGAAAAAATATATTTCCATTATTGGATTGATAAGCTTAATGCTCAGTTATTCGGTGTTTGCCTACGATGCAGAAATCACGTTTGGCGTGAGTCATGATCCTGTTTCATTAGATATTCACGAAAGCTTATCTGAAGATATCGTTCAGTTTTCTCATTTAGTCTTTGATCCGCTCATTCGGCGTAATCAAAAACTGCAGTATGTGCCTCGTTTGGCAGAGAAATGGCGGCGAATTGATCCCTTAACTGTGCGCTTTACATTAAGGTCTAACGTTAAGTTTCATTCAGGTAACCCACTTACTAGCCACGATGTGAAGTGGACCTTAGCGCGTTTAAAAAGCAGTGCTGATTACAAAGGATTATTTGAGCGAGTCGATCATATTAAAATTATTGATGGACTCACTTTTGATTTGATCACAAAAACGCCCTATCCCTTAGTTAATCAACTTGCCAGTTATTTGTTTGTGCTTGATTCCGCTTTTTATACCGGTGTTGATGAAAATGGCTTTGATAAGAGCCGAATTGTGAAACAAGGAAATACCTTCGCTGCCACTCATGTATCGGGAACAGGACCTTACCAAGTAGCGCTGCGAGAAAAAGGGATGCAACTTAGATTAGTCAGGTTTCAGGATTATTGGGACCATGAATCATTAGGGAACATAACTAAGTTAACCTTGATCCCGATTAGAGAGCCGGCTACGCGACTTGCAGCCTTACTTTCGGGTGATGTTGACATGATTAGCCCTGTAGCACCAAAGGAGTATATCAGTCTATTAGAGCAACCTAGGTTTACCGCGTTAACTTGGCCTGGAACGACCTTAATTTCTTTACAGTTGAATCAATCGCAAAATGCAGCGTTAAAAGATCGCCGAGTCCGTCAAGCCATTATTTATGCCATTAACAACCAAGGTATCGCCGAACAGCTGATGCAAGGTTTCGCCACATCCGCTTCCCAGCAAAGCCCACCTGGCTATGTAGGCCATAACCCTTATCTCAGTGTACGTTATGACTTAGCCAAAGCACGTCAGTTGATGAAACAAGCTGGTTATGAAAAAGGTCTAAATCTCGCCATGATTGCACCGCAAGGGCGCTATATAAATGATGTAAAAGTCGCGCAGGCTGTGGTGGCAATGCTGCAAAAAATTAATATTAAGGTAACCCTAAACACTTTCCCCATTAATGAGTATTGGCCGGAGTTTGATCGCTGTAATGCCGATATTTTAATGATAGGTTGGCAGTCCGATACCAGAGATAGCGCCAACTTCAGTGAATACCTAACCATGACTCGAAACATTGATACGGGGCGGGGGCAATACAACTGTGGCCATTATTCAAATCCTAAAGTAGATGAGTATGTAATAAAGGCCAACCGTGAAATTGATCCTATGCTAAGGGGACAGCTATTGCGTGAAGTTGAACTCATGCTTTATGAAGATGCCGCATTTGTGCCATTACATTGGGAGAGGCTAGGTTGGGCAGCAAAGAAAAATATTCGCTTAAAGGATGTGGTTAATCCTGATAACACGCCGTATCTCGGCGATATACAAGTGGATGAGTTTGAAAACCCACCTTCTTTGCCTTTACTGCGATCGAGAAGACAATAAAAAGCCCAATGATTTCAATGGGCTAATCTATGGCAGAGCAGATAAGGCTAAACTAAAGTATGTGATTTGCCATTAACGAAATTTAAAATACGCGCTAATATCCCTGCGCTATCTAGGCCTAGTTGCTGATAAATTTGCGCTTGAGTGCCTTGCTCAACAAAATAATCAGGAATCCCTAAGTTAAGTACAGGCTTAAGAATTTGCTGTTGTGCCAAGAAAGTAAGCACTGCACTGCCAGCCCCGCCTAAAATTGCATTTTCTTCTAAGGTGACTAAGTAGTCATGCTGCGCAGCTAATTCAGTGATTAGCTCTTTATCAAGGGGCTTAACAAAACGCATATCCACTAATGTGGCATCAAGCTCTTCCGCCACACTAATGGCTGAATTGAGTAAAGTACCAAAACATAATATTGCGACTTTTTTACCTTGGCGTTTCACCACCCCTTTGCCTAGGGCTAGGGCCTTCATTTCTAACGTTGCTGTCACGCCAGAGCCACTGCCTCTCGGGTAACGAACCATTGCCGGTTGGTTTAGTTGATAACCGGTGTAAAGCATTTGGCGGCATTCATTCTCGTCACTTGGCGTCATCACTACCATATTGGGAATGGTTTGAATAAAGCTGATGTCAAACGCGCCTTGGTGAGTGGGGCCATCGGCGCCAACGATGCCGGCGCGATCGACAGCAAACAGCACTGGCAAGTTTTGGATAGCAACATCGTGGATCACTTGATCGTAAGCGCGTTGCAAGAAGCTGGAGTAAATAGCGACCACCGGTTTTAAGCCTGCAATAGCGAGGCCAGCCGCAAGGGTTGTCGCATGTTGTTCGGCAATGGCGACATCAAAATATTGCTCTGGAAAACGTTTAGAAAACGCGACCATGCCTGAGCCTTCACGCATCGCTGGGGTAATTCCCATTAATTTGTCATCTTGGGCTGCCATGTCACATAGCCAATCACCAAAAATATGCGAAAAGGTCGGGAGGGCTCCTTTGCTTTTTGGTAATTGGCTTTGGCTAAGGTCAAACTTAGGCACCGCATGGTAACCAATAGGATCTTGTTCCGCTGGTGCGTAACCTTTGCCTTTTTTAGTCATGATATGAAGGAATTGTGGCCCTTTTAAATTGCGCATATTACGCAGGGTTTCCACTAAGCCATTCACATCGTGACCATCAATCGGACCAATGTAATTAAAGCCAAATTCTTCAAATAAGGTGCCCGGCACCACCATGCCTTTAAGGTGCTCTTCAGCGCGTCTTGCTAATTCTTTTATTGGAGGCAGGCCTGAAAGTACTTTTTTACCACCTTCGCGAATGCTGGTGTAAAGCTCACCTGATAATAGCTGTGCGAGATGATTGTTTAATGCGCCCACGTTTTCAGAAATGGACATCTCGTTATCATTTAAGATTACTAGCATATCGTTGTGCAGTGCACCGGCATGATTTAATGCCTCAAATGCCATTCCCGCAGTGAGCGCGCCATCACCAATTACAGAGACAACGCGGCGACCTTTGCCTTCTTTTTCGGCAGCAATGGCAAGGCCCGTTGCTGCGCCAATTGAGGTGGAAGAGTGACCGACACTTAATACGTCATATTCACTTTCTTCACGCCAAGGGAAAGGATGCAAGCCTTTATACTGACGAATGGTATGTAGCTTATCGCGACGACCCGTTAGTATTTTATGGGGGTAGGCTTGATGGCCTACATCCCAAATTAGGTGGTCAAATGGCGTGTTGTAAACGTAATGCAAGGCGACAGTCAGTTCAACCACCCCTAAACCAGACGCAAAGTGGCCACTGCTTTTACTGATTGAGCTCAGTAAAAATTGGCGTAATTCATCGCACAGATCAACTAACTTATCTTTGTGCAATAAGCGTAAGTCTTCTGGGTAATTGGCCATGGCCAATGTTGGGTAATGTTTCAAATCCAGGCTCATAAATGCTTATTTATTTCGTTCAATAATGTAATGCGCGAACAGCTCTAGTAATTCGGTATTGTAATCTAACTTGGCCAAGGCTTGTAGCGACTCTTGGTAAAGAGCTTGGGCTTTTTCTTTTGCGCCGGCTAACCCAAGCAAAGCTGGGTAGGTAGATTTGTTCAGAGCTTGATCTGAGCCTTGTGGCTTGCCTAATGTTTGGGTGTCACTGGTAATGTCTAAAATGTCATCTTGTACTTGAAACGCTAGACCGATGGCTTGAGCAAATTGGTCTAATAAAGCTAGCTCTTGTTGTGTGACATCGGCGTAACTCAGCGCGCCTAACGTGACCGCCGCGCGAATTAATGCACCTGTTTTACCGCTGTGTATACGCTCTAATGCCGCTAAGTCAATTTTCTTGTTTTCTGCTTCCAGATCAAGAGCTTGACCTCCACACATACCACTTAAGCCAGAGGCGTTAGCCAGTACTCTCACCATCGCTAATTGCTGCGCGGGAGTAAAGTTTTCATCGACTTCGGCAATTAATTCAAATGCTAAGGTTTGCAGGGCATCTCCGGCTAAAATAGCGGTGGCTTCATCAAACGCGATATGGCACGTGGGTTGGCCGCGGCGTAACTCATCGTCATCCATGGCAGGTAAATCGTCATGAATAAGAGAGTAGGCATGGATACATTCAATGGCTGCGGCGAGTTTGTCGAGCTTTTCGGGGGCGATATTAAAAATGTTACCCGTGGCATAAACCAAAAAAGGCCGAATGCGTTTGCCACCCTGCATAGTGCCGTAGATCATAGCTTGCTGAAGTGTTTCACTAAGCACTTCACGTTGCTCAAGGGCTCGGGCTAAGCTTGTGTCAACACGGGCTCTATAGCTTGAATTATATTGTTCGAGCAGGTTCATGAATTAGGCATCTTCCTGAAAGGGAGCAAGTGTTTGCTCGCCGTCTTGATCAAGTAATATCTGCACTTGCTGCTCGGCTGACTGTAGCTTAGTTGAACTTATACGCGCCAAAGTTATGCCGCGTTCAAATTGTTTTAATGCATCTTCGAGTGCGAGTTCACCTAATTCTAATTTCTTTACTATCAGCTCCAGTTCGCCCAGTGACTCTTCAAAGCTCATGTTTTCAGGTTTTTTTGCGGCCATTGTCTATTCTCCCAATTCGCGCCAAGATTACCTGTGAGACTGTGATGGGTCAAATAAGCTGACTATAAATATTTAACAAATGTTGCCGATACCATATAAGTTACAATTGCCAGTTTCTTTAACTTGCTGTTAATTGGCTGATATACGAAAATGAGATAAACAGGCTCAAGTCGAAACGGCATTTTGTTTTGCTTTAAAAATTGAGGGTATAAAGCGTGGATTTAGCAACTTTGATCGGCATCATAGGTGCATTTGTGTTTGTTGTCATGGCGATGTTGATGGGCGGTGAGCTCTCAACCTTTATTGACGTTCCCTCTATTTTAATTGTATTTGTTGGCTCAATGTTTGTGGTATTGATGAAGTACAATTTAGGACAATTTTTAGGCGCGGCTAAGATAGGCATGAAAGCCTTTATGTTCAAGCTAGAAAAGCCAGAAGATTTGATCACCAAATCAGTAGAAATGGCAGATGCCGCGCGTAAAGGTGGTTTTCTAGCATTAGAAGAAGCAGAAATATCCAATGCTTTTATGCAAAAAGGTATCGATATGCTGGTAGACGGGCACGACGCCGACGTAGTGCGTGCTACTCTAGAGAAAGACATTTCCCTCACTTCCGAACGCCATTTAATGGGCGCGGGTATCTTTAAGAGCATTGGTGATGTTGCGCCCGCGATGGGTATGATAGGTACCTTAATTGGTCTGGTAGCCATGCTCTCCAACATGGATGATCCAAAATCCATCGGCCCTTCGATGGCTGTTGCGCTGCTAACAACTCTGTATGGTGCCATACTTTCTAACATGGTGGCCTTGCCTATGAGCGAGAAATTAGTATTACGCGCCGAAGAAGAAAAGCTCAACCGCGTGTTGATCATGGATGCAGTATTAGGTATTCAAGATGGCCAGAATCCACGGGTTATTGAAGGTTTATTGAAAAACTATCTGGCAGAATCTAAACGAGAAGTAAACACCACCGAGTAGAGGAGGCGATAATGGAAGAACCTTGTAAATGTCCTCCTGAGGGACTACCCGCTTGGATGGGCACTTTTGCCGACTTAATGTCACTGCTTATGTGTTTCTTTGTGTTGCTGCTGGCATTTTCTGAAATGGACGTGCTCAAGTTCAAGCAAATTGCTGGTTCGATGAAGTATGCTTTTGGGGTGCAAAATCTGCTTGAAGTGAAAGATATTCCAAAAGGGACATCTGTAATAGCACAAGAGTTCAGCCCTGGCCGACCTGAGCCAACGCCAATTGAAACCATCATGCAACAAACCATTGATATGACCCAAGCTAAGCTGGACTTCCAAGACGGTGAAGCGGCAGAAGTCGGTGGTCAAAAACAAGATGAAGGCAATAAAGACGGTGGCATGACCGCGTCACAAGCCATTCAAAGCCAAATGGAAGCGCAACAGCAAGCGGCACAAAATCAACTGGCGAAAACCATAGCACAAAAGATGAAAGATCAAATTGAAGATGGCGCTATTGAAATTGAAGCCCTCGGGCAGCAACTGATTATTCGGGTTCGTGAAAAAGGCGCATTTCCGTCTGGATCGGCTTTTTTACAGCCTAAATTTCGTCCTGTGATCACGCGAGTAGCGGAAATTTTAAAAGATGTCCCTGGCGAAATTACGGTATCTGGACATACTGACGATGAAGCCATCAAGTCTGAGCTTTATCGCTCTAACTGGGACTTGTCAACACAGCGCGCGGTATCGGTTGCCCATGAAATGATCAAGGTAAAAGGTTTTGATCAACAGCGTTTAATGGTGGTGGGTTATGCCGATACTAAGCCTCTTTACGACAATACCGATCAATCTAATCGTCGTAAAAACCGCCGCGTTGAAATTTCAGTGATGCAAGGTAAAGCACAAGAGTCTGACGAAATAAACGTCACGCAATAAGTCTCCATTACCCCGCCCTGTAAGTGGCAAACTTGCAGGGCAAAAAACCACCACTTTAAGTCCTCACATTCTCAGGGTATAATCCGCACCCTAATTTTTACCCTAAGTGAAGCCGATGAAATTTGTCGTTAAGTTTTTCCCTGAAATCCTGATGAAGAGCAGGTCTGTTCGTAAGCGTTTTTGCAAAATGTTACAGGGCAACATCCGTAATGTATTAAGACGCTATGACGATGACGTGAAAGTCATTTTAGAGTGGGATCATATCATCGTTAAAACGGTCAACGACACCGACAAAAATCGCGCCAAGCTGATTGAACTGTTGTCGAGCACGCCGGGGGTGGCGTTCTTTTTAGAAGTGCAGCAATCGCCATTTGAAGATTTACATGATATTTACGAACAAGTACTGCCGTTAGTTGCGGATAAACTAGCGGGTAAAACTTTTTGTGTACGCGTGAAACGTCGCGGTAAACATGACTTTAGTTCAACAGAAGTTGAACGTTATGTTGGCGGTGGTTTAAACCAACACACCGACGCAGTTGGTGTGCAATTAAGAAAGCCTGATGTCACAGTGCAACTTGAAATTGACCATCAAGACTTATTCATTGTTAAGCAGCGCCATGAAGGACTCGGCGGTTTCCCTATGGGCTCACAAGAAGGTGTCTTGTCGCTGATTTCAGGCGGTTTTGACTCAGGTGTTTCTAGTTACATCATGATGAAACGCGGTATGCGCGTGCATTACTGCTTCTTCAACTTAGGTGGCGCCGCTCATGAAATTGGCGTTAAACAAGTCGCTCATCACTTATGGGATCGCTTTAGTTCATCTCATCGCGTGAAGTTTTTAGCGGTGCCGTTTGAGCCAGTTGTTGCAGAGATCCTTGAAAAGGTCGAAGACGGCCAAATGGGTGTGATCTTAAAGCGTATGATGATGCGCACCGGCGCTAAATTAGCCGAGCGCTTAGCGCTAGATGCCATGGTAACGGGTGAAGCGGTGGGCCAAGTATCGAGTCAAACGTTGCGTAATTTATCGGTGATTGATAAATCGACCGATACCTTAATTTTACGCCCCCTGATTGCGATGGATAAGCAAGATATCATCAACACGGCGCGTCAAATTGGTACGGCAGAGTTTTCAGAGACCATTCCCGAGTATTGCGGCGTGATCTCCAATAAGCCTACCGTGAAAGCGGTAATGAGCAAGATTGAAGAGCAAGAAGCCAAGTTTGATATGGCGCTGATTGATAAAGTGGTGGAAGCCACCATGACATTGGATATTCGTGATATTGGCGAACAAACCGATGCTGAGATCACTGAGGTGGAAACCACGGCGCAATTTGCGCCAAATGAAGTGGTGCTTGATATTCGCTCAGATGATGAGCGTGAAGACAAGCCGCTAAAAGTTGAAGGCGCCACCGTTGAAAGCATGGTGTTCTTTAAACTGGGTACTCAGTTTGACACCTTAGATCAAAGCAAAACGTATTTGCTTTACTGCGACCGTGGCGTGATGAGTAAACTACAAGCCTTGTACTTAAAAGAAGCCGGCTTTACTAATGTGAAAGTGTATCGCCCTTAGTTTTGAGCTGAGTGTGAACTAAAAACAAGCAGCCTCGGCTGCTTGTTTTGTTTCTGCCATGCATTTCACGAGCCAATGAATCCGAAGAGGAATGTACTTTGAAGATTGGTATCGTACAAATGCCGATGTCGTGGCAATTAGCCACTAATATGGATTTTATTTGCCAAACCATTGAGGATTTTGCTCATCTCTTTATCGACCGTGATGGGCTTCAGCAAAGCTGAGGTTAACTATTGTTTCTATTAATAATAGTTTTAGCTTAAATCCCGATATAAATTGATGTTTGCTGTGCTAAAATCCTCCGCGTTATGGTGACCAGTTTGGTCATAATATGGGAACACGGTTTAAGCCGTGGCTGCCCCCGCAACTGTAAACGAGTAGTTTTTTGTCTGCGCTGCAATGCCAATTCAGCGAAACCACTGGTCCATGGACTGGGAAGGTCACAAAAAATGATGAGACGTGAGCCAGGAGACCTGCCATAACCTAAACAAAATTCGGGACGGGGTGTGCCCTACAGGAGTGGTATGTTTTTGTTATCTCAACGTGAGTTTGAGGGCGCTTATGCACCTTAAAATTCGCGATCTTAGTTGGTTTGTGGCCAATAAAGCCGTGTTACAGCAGATTAACTTGCAGATAAACCAAGGACAATTTGTTGGCTTAATCGGTCAAAATGGCTCGGGTAAATCATCGTTACTCAGGTGTGTCTATCGTCAGCATCGGCCTTGCTGTGGCCAAGTGTTATTGGCGGGGCAGGATGTGCATCAGTTGTCAGCCAAGGCGTTCGCGCGGCAAGTGGCGGTGGTGTTGCAAGAGTTTCCAGCGGAGTTTGGTTTTACCGTTGAAGAAGTAGTACGTATGGGCTTAACCGCGCATGTGTCATTGCTCAGTGGCTTTCGCCGTTATCGCCAGCAAGTTGATCAAGTATTAGCCACGGTGGGTTTATTGGATTTGCGTGCGGCTAACTTTGATAGCTTGTCGGGCGGTGAAAAGCAGCGCTGTTTATTGGCGCGGGCGTTGATCCAGCAACCTAAGCTGCTGATCTTAGACGAGCCAACCAATCATTTAGATATTCACTATCAATTTCAGCTACTTGATTTAATTAAATCATTAGGCGTTACTGTGCTGTGCAGCTTGCATGATCTTAATATTGCTGCACGTTACTGTGATTATTTATACCTGCTTAATGACGGCATTATTCAACAGCATGGCAGCCCAGCACAGGTGTTAACCGAACAGCATTTGGCGGAGCAGTTTTTAATGCGCACTCATGTAGATCAGCAAGTGCATCACACTATTCCCCGGATTAACTATTTGTCGGTGATCCCATCATCGAATACTCCATTCAATAACGCATTAAATTAAGGAAAGTGATGAAATCAATTGTGGTGGCTTTAGGTTTGTTAACGGGCGTAGTACAAGCTCATGTTGCTATTGATGTGTGCGGCGAAGTGGTGGAATTTAAGCAAGTGCCGAAACGCGCTATTGCCAATGACATCAATATGCTCAAGATCATGTTGGCATTGGACTTAACCGCCAATATGGCGGGGTATTCTGGCGTATCGGCACACCATAAAATGCCCGATGAGTTGGCGTTAACAGTAAAAGACTTACCTGAGATCGCGCCGAAATATCCGAGCATGGAAAATTTACTTAATGCCGATGCCGATTTTTATTTTGCCGGTTGGAATTACGGCATGGAAGTAGGTGGCGCCGTGACGCCAAGTACGCTAGCTAAATATGATATCCCGACTTATGCGATTAAAGAGTCGTGCGCCCATGTGCAAACGCGCCCTCATATTAGCTTAGAAGATACCTTTTATGACATTGACAGCATAGGCGCTATTTTTAATGTTTCTGGGCGGGCTAAAGTACTCAATGATGGCTTTAAGCAAAGGTTAGCTGAGGTTGAATTACGATTAGCTGGCGTACCAAGTAAATCGGTCTTTGTTTATGACAGTGGCCAAGATAAGCCCTTTACCGCTGGCGCCTTGGCGGTGCCTCACGCGATCATTGCCGCGGCTGGCGGCCATAATGTAATGGCGAACGTTAAGCAAAGTTGGACCCGAGTCAGTTGGGAAGCCGTGGTTGAAACCGACCCAGAGCATATAGTGATCATTGATTACGGTCAGCCTAGCGCTGCGGAAAAAATTGCATTTTTAAAACGTTTTCCTGCCACGCAAGGGGTGAAAGCAGTAGTGAATGATAGTTTTACTATTTTAAGTTACGCCGCTGCCACGCCGGGCATTGAAAACATTGATGCGGTTGAGCTGTTGGCGAAAGACTTATATCCGCAGCGATTTAAGTAATGACACCATGTTGACTCAAATAACACGTACAACGGCGCTGCTGATTGGCCTGAGTCTCGTTTTAATCTGCTCGGCGTTAGTCTCAATCACCTTGGGCGCGGCTAGCTTATCTCTTGCTGAAGTGAGCAGCATCTTAGGGCATAAGTTACTGCCAAGTTGGGCGCAGGTGACAGAGATGGGCGAGGGGATCAGCAAAGCCAAACAAGCGATTATTTGGGATATACGGTTACCGCGAATTTTACTCGCGGTATTGGTGGGCGCAGGGCTGGCGTTAGTCGGCACTTGCTTGCAAGCCATTACCCGCAACTCAATGGCTGATCCTTACTTGTTTGGCGCCTCGGCAGGAGGCTCGCTGGGCGCTGT
This sequence comes from Motilimonas sp. E26, assembly GCF_021278025.1. Lineage (GTDB taxonomy): Bacteria > Pseudomonadota > Gammaproteobacteria > Enterobacterales > CBDFNC01 > Motilimonas. Next base: position 24,621 of record NZ_JAIBHJ010000014.1, on the reverse strand, counting down.
GATTGTTATTTTACATGTCGGCCTGTTCATTGGCCCTTATAGCTTGCCGTTAGCGGCTTTTATTGGCGCTCTTTGCTCTATGTTATTGGTGGTGTTTATTGCCCAGCAAGGGCATGGCTTATCGCAACAAAAATTGCTGCTGACGGGGGTAGCAGTGCATTTTATCTTGATGTCACTGACTAACTTTTTAATTTTTGCTGGCGAACAAAAAGCCGCCGGCTCAGCGATGTTTTGGATGCTTGGCGGCTTAGGCATGGCGCAATGGTCGCATTTGGTCTTTCCTGCTGTGGTGTTGGGTTTGGCATTGGTGTTGATGATGCTATGGTCTGGGCGCTTAAATGCCATGATGGCGGGGGATGAAACGGCGGCTACTTTAGGCATCAATGTTAATCGCATGCGAATGGCGGTGCTGGTGGTCTCAGCCTTGGTCACGGGGGTAATGGTGGCGTTTAGTGGCGCGATTGGTTTTATTGGTTTAATGGTGCCGCATTTAACGCGAATGCTGGTGGGGGCGGATAACCGCAAAGTGCTGCCTGTTAGCGCGTTACTCGGCGCGCTGCTATTGGTGTGGGCAGATGCAGGCGCACGAGTGCTGATTGCGCCGCAAGATTTACCTGTGGGCATTATCACCGCGATGCTGGGTGGTAGCTTCTTTATTTATTTAATGGCAAGAAAGTAACTTACTCAACAGTTCCTAAATTTAAATTAAATGGCCTAGATGGTTTTGATTTTAAATTGATGGTAGCTTGTTAGGCCGTTTAGCTAACTTGCGAATATCACCATGAAAAAATTACATATCGCCCTTTCAACCAATCAAATTGCAGCCACTATTGCTGACTATTCTGTTCGTCTTGGCGCGGCGCCTTGCTCATATATTGAAAATGAATATGCCTTATGGCGCACCGAATCGTTAAATCTATCGGTGCGCCAAGATCCTTCTTGTCCGCCTGGAGAGCTGCGCCATTTAGGCTGGGAAGATGCTAGCGCCACTGAATTTAGCGAAGAGTTAGACGTGAACGGCATAAAATGGGAGCGCTTTAATGCCCAGCAGCAAGCGGATGAAATTAATGAAATTTGGCCGCAAGCGGATTATCGACCTGAAGCGCTAGGCGAATAGCTTAACTGTTGGATTTGCTGGTATAACTGTTGGCATTGCGGCAGTTTGAGCTGATGCTGCGCGGCGCATTGTAGTAAATAACCTAATATTGCGTCATTTTCGCTGCGGCGGCCATGATGAATATCTCGATTCATTGATGAGTAATTATCCGCTGTGGCCTGCGCTACTTGCCGTACTTGTTGTAATAATTCCTCAGCGTTAAATAGCCATCCTTGCCGTGTCGCAACCTGACAAAACTCCTGACAAATTTGTGCCAACATGGGTTGAAATTGCGGCTGTAATAGCGCGCCATTTTTAACTTGATGGATGGCAGTTAACGGATTGATGGCGCAGTTTATTGCCAGCTTTAACCAGAGTTTTTGCGTGATGTTATCGCTCCAATTGGCGCTCGGCAGGGCGTGATTTAGCTGCGCCGCAATGACTTGACCAAGTGCTTTATCTTTCTCGTTACCGCCGATGATGGTATAGCCTGTGCCAGTATGAGTCACACTAAAAGGTGCGGTGAGTAGCGCGCCATGGGTGGTGGTGGCGCTGAAAATGGTTTGTTCTGGCAATAGCTTGGTTAATGGCTCAAGGGTGCCCATGCCGTTGTGCATCAGGACTAAGCTAGTGGTGCTGGGCAAGGAGTCAGTGAGGGCGGTGATGGCTGGTAACGCTTGAAAGGCTTTTAGGCATATTAATAGCACTTGGGTATCGTCTTGCACTTGAGTGAAGGCATTTAAGCTGCAAGTGTACGTGGTGTCGTCTTGCTTGGTGAGGCAGAGAGGTTGCCTTAGTTGCTGCGTTTTGGTGAGCAAGGTTACCTGTTGCCCTTGTTGAGCAAGGTGACTGGCAAATAAGCTACCGATGGCACCCGCGCCTAAAATTTGCCAATTCATTTATTCACCTTAGCCAGTGGCGCACAGTAATCAAGCTTAGCTAACCAAGGTTGGAGCAGGCGGTAACACACCAGCCCTATTATAATACCTAACATATCCGCGAGAAGGTCAAGGCCACTGGCAAAGCGATTCGGAATCTGTGATTGAACCAGTTCGATTAATGCGCCGAAGCCTGTGAGTAAGCCAAATAGCCAGCCAGCATGAAAATTGAAGGCGCAGCGGCCAACTAAAGCAAGACTAGCAAAGGCGGCAAGATGGTTGATTTTATCCATGTTATTAAACTGTATTTGCACCGGGGCCGGTGAAAATGCAAGGTAGCTGATCACGACGAGAAGGCTAACAAAACTGATTTTGGCTGCGGTAGTTAATAACATTGGTGCCTCTTAGGGAAAAGTGACGCTGATAATAGGCATATCTGCGTGAGATCTGGTAAATTATGCCAATTATTTTATCCCATGACCATGACATAGGAATTTAACATGCCTTCATTTGATATTGTTTCAGAAGTAGATGCGGTAGAACTGAGTAACGCTACCGATAATGCAATTCGTGAATTATCGACACGCTTTGACTTTCGTGGCGTAGAAGCAAGCTTTGTTAAGAAAGAGTTAACCGTAAAAATGTCGGCTGAAAACGATTTTCAGTTAAAACAAATGGCTGATATTTTACGTAATAGCCTAGCCAAGCGTAATGTAGACCCGCGGGCAATGGAAATTGGTAAGGGGATCCACTCGGGTAAAACATTCACCCAAGAAGTAACCTTTAAGCAGGGTATTGAAACCCTGATCGCGAAAAAGCTAGTGAAGCTCATCAAAGACAGCAAACTGAAGGTGCAAGTGGCTATTCAAGGTGAGTCTGTGCGCGTGACAGGTAAAAAGCGTGATGATTTACAAGCTGCGATGCGCGTAGCGAAGGAAGCGGATCTAGGTCAACCATTTCAGTTTAACAACTTCCGTGACTAATTCCTGTTACGATTAATTCGTTGTCTAAAAAGCCGCTTAAGTCTTACTTAAGCGGCTTTTTTGTTCCGAGGTTTATCTTTACTTACTCAACGGGTACCGATTGAGCAGGTACCGCTAACCAGTCTTGCGCTTGTTGTGGTTGTTGGCTTTGGCTCCACCATTGCGCTTGCCATAATTGGTCTTTATAACTCACCACGTCGCCAGTTAGGTAAACTAAGTTAGCTTGCCATGCCTGAGGCTCTGCGCTGTTGATGCGCCAACCGTCTTGACGGCTTTTACCCGGTGCTTGGCTGCTGTAGTAAAGAGCTTGATAAAGTGAGCCAAGGTAACTGACTTGGTCATTTTGCGTGTAAGCTGTGCCAGCTTGCCACAGTTCATCCTGCTTAAAGTTGAGGTAAGCAAACTTAGTCGGCTGGTGGAAGCCAAACGACCCCATTGGGCTCCAGGCTAACCATGCATTCGCTTCCCATTGTGGGCTATTAGTACTGTAATCGGCGCGATGGAAGTTAAAACGCCATTGTGATGGATTGCTGCCTTCGTCCTGACCTGAGTAGTTCAATGACGCCAGTGGAATTTTAAGCTCTACTGTCATGCCTTGGTCAACATCGGTGTTATCGTTAAGCGTACCGTTAACCTGAATACCGTATTCAAGGCCTTCAATATCCCAAGGCACGTCATCTTGCCATGGCTCAGGCGAGTTAATCACACTGTCGTAGTAGGTCAACGCGCTAATGCCGATCTCGTAGTAATTTTTGCCTTGGCTGGTTGGGTCGAGAAAAATTTCTAGTGTGTCATCATATTCATAAGTGGGATCATCCTGTTGCCCTAGTGTGGCAGCGATATCATGATCTTGAGAGTTAAAGGCGACATATAAATATTGTTCATCATAGGCGAGTTTGGCCCACGTTTGTTGCTCTGCAACGCTGTTGTCATTGTGGTTAACAAATATTTCACTGGCTGCAATACTTTGCCATACGCTGTCGTCAAGCTTACCGTCTAACACTGGGGCTTGAGTTGTTTTATATGCTGAGTATTGATAAGGCGCTTGCTGTGCGTAAAGTTGTACTGCAGAGGTGGTTGCTAAGGCTGTAATAATCAGTTTCGATAAAAATTTTAGTTTCATTTGCACTTGTCTTCCTGAATAAGTGAGCCTTACTTATATCAGAAAATAGTACTATATGAATATGATTATTATGGTGCTTTTAACTGAATCAAAAAAACCGCAATAAGCTGCGGTTTTTGATCTATTACAGAAGTTTTAGTTAATAGTTATACTCAACCAATTCGTCAAAAATAGGGTTGATATCCATAAGCTCTTTACGCAACCTTTGTTCTTCTTTGATTGCTTCGATCTCACGCCAGCGGCGTTTTTCTTTAGTTTTACCACGTTGAGGGGCATCTGAGTTAGGTGCAATGTTAAAGTCAAGCTCGTCCATACCGATTTCCTCTTACTGATTAACATGTTTTTAGTATCACAGGCCTTATCAAAGTAAAATTTAATTGTTTCATTTATGTTAACTGAGTTTGTTTTTTATCAATTTTACATAAATATTTTTGCCGCTGATCTCTAGTTTTATTTAACTAATTGATAGAATTAATGTTTCTAATTTTTCCTGATCTTGTGCAAAAGCACGTATTCCTTGTGCTAATTTTTCTACGGCCATCGGGTCTTGGTGGAATAGCCAAAGAAACTCGCTTTCACTTAATGGTGCAGGGGCGGGAGTCGTTGTAACATTTGCTTGTAACTGGCGGATCAGCTCACCTTGTTGCTGACTTAACTGCTCTAACAAATCTGGGCCTATTGTCAGTTTGTCACAACCGGCAAGAGCGATAATTTCATCGGTATTTCTAAAACTGGCACCCATCACTATGGTGTTGTAGCCGTGCTGTTTGTAGTAGCGATAGATATTGCTGACCGAGATCACGCCAGGATCATTGTCGCCAGAAAAGTCTTGCTCAGGTTGGTTGGCTTTATGCCAGTCTAATATACGACCAACGAAAGGAGAAATTAGAAAAACACCGGCTTCGGCACAAGCGCGTGCTTGGGCAAAGTTAAATAGTAAAGTGAGGTTACAATTGATACCTTGCTGTTGCAGCTTTTCTGCGGCGCGGATCCCTTGCCAAGTAGCGGCAATTTTAATCAATATACGCGACTTATCTATACCAGCTTGCTGATATAAGCTGATTAATTTTTCGGCTTTTTCGATAGTTTTGGTGCTATCAAATGAGAGTCTGGCATCTACTTCGGTAGACACTTTACCTGGAATAACGGCTAAAATTTCAGCGCCAATTTTCACTGCCAATCGATCACTGGCTTCAATTACCTGTTGTATTGGGTCATCAGTAAGGCTTTTTGCCTCCTCTATCGCACTTTTTATATGATTTTGATACTGAGGCAGCTGAGCAGCTTTTAGTAACAAAGAAGGATTCGTGGTCGCGTCTTCGGGTTGGTGTTGTTTAATGGCTTCAAAATCGCCAGTGTCAGCTACGACTGAAGTCATCTTTTTTAGTTGTGTCAGCAGGTTAGTCATGTGTAAACCTTGTTATTGATGAGTTAATTGTTTTTATTTTTGGCATATTTGTCATCAATTCACAATCAAAAATGCAATATTAATTTTATCAAATCCTTATTACTTCCTTTGGCTTATTTGCCTCGATATCTTGAATTATTCAGCCATCCTCTCGAACTAACTTGGATGTATGGTGCGGTTTTGTGGTTTAATTTTAGAGTTAATTTAATGTTTAAGGTTTATTTTTGGTTTATATAACTAAATGGAAAGTATTTTGAGGATGTAAATGCTAGATATAGTCAACAGTATCGGTGGCCTGTTATGGGGCTACATTTTAATTGCCGTATTGGTCGGCACCGGCATCTATTTCACGGTGCGGCTCAGATTTATTCAATTTGGTCATTTCGGCCATATGTTTTCGGTGTTAAAGAATAGCCGAAAGTCAGATAGCTCAGGCATATCACCGTTTCAAGCACTAGCGACGAGCCTAGCAGCCCGCGTTGGAGTGGGTAACATGGGCGGTGTCGCTGTGGCTATTTACTTAGGTGGGGCGGGTGCTGTTTTTTGGATGTGGTTAATTGCATTGATTGGCATGGCGACAAGCTTTGCGGAAAGTTCTTTAGCGCAGCTATATAAAGTTAAAGATGACGACGGCAACTATCGCGGTGGCCCTGCCTATTATATGGAAAAAGGCTTAGGTCAGCGTTGGATGGGCGTGTTGTTTTCTATTTGTTTGATTATTGCCTTTGGGCTGGTATTTAATGCCGTGCAAGCGGGCGCAATCACAGACTCGATGCACACTGCTTTTGGTGTGCCTAAACTGGTGGTTGGCTTAGTGTTAGTGGGCATCTCGGCAGCCATTATTTTTGGCGGCATCCGCACAATAGCCAAGTTCGCTGAGCTAGTGGTTCCCGCAATGGCGCTGATTTACCTCTCAATTGCGGCTTATGTTGTGATCATCAATATCAGTGAAATTCCGGCAATGTTTGTGCATATCTTTGAGTCAGCGTTTGGCTTGCAAGAAGCCGGAGCGGGAGCGTTAGGCGCGGCCATAATGAATGGCGTAAAACGTGGCATGTTCTCTAATGAAGCGGGCATGGGGAGTGCACCCAATGCGGCTGCGAGTGCATCGCCTTATCCGCCACACCCAGCGTCGCAAGGCTATGTACAAATGTTGGGCGTGTTTATTGATACCATAGTGATTTGTACCGCAACGGCTGCAATTATTATTCTTTCTGGCCAGCTAGAGCCTGGCTCTGGGGTTACTAATATTGAGCTGACGCAATTAGCATTAACCTCGCAAGTGGGTGAATGGGGCGGTATCTTTATTGCCATTGCTATCTTCTTCTTTGCGTTTACGTCGATTGTGGCGAACTACTCTTACGCTGAAACGAACCTTATCTTTCTTGAACATAATCATAAGATGGGTATTAACATCTTTCGTTGTGTGGTACTGGTCATGGTGATGTTTGGTGCATTAGCTGAATCGCCATTAGTGTGGGCGATGGCTGATGTTTCGATGGGATTAATGGCACTCATTAACCTTGTAGCCATTTTAATGCTGTCAAATGTGGTGGTTAAGCTAGCGAAGGACTACAACGCGCAGCGGGCGCAAAACAAGCTGCCTACTTTTGATGCCAGTCAATATCCTGAGCTTGAAAAAAATATTGAGCCGGGCATTTGGAATGCAAAAGTGGATTAGCTTACGTAACGTGTTTTTATCGTGATAAATAGTGTCTAACTGTGCAAAATTGAGCAGTAAGTACAGTGGTTAAGGTCTTTGCTATGTACTCAAAGATATAAAAATGCGATGATTTAGCCACGATCGCGCAGTTAGATTCTTTCTAAAATCTGACTAAAATTAACAGCAGCAAGCATTTCATTTTTCGAAATGCTTTTTGCCTTGTATAGTTAGCCCAGTTTTGCAGAGAAAAATAATATGAAATTAGGTGCTCAGTATGGTGCATTAATGTTAGCAAGTAGTTTGCTATTAGGATGCAGTGCATCATTTAGCCCAGATTTTGACCGCGATGGTGTGGTTAATGGCTTAGATGAATGTTCAGATACAACTTCAGGTAGTGTTGTTGACGCACAAGGTTGCGCTTTACCTAACACGGTACAGACGGAGCAAGATCAGGCTGAAATGCCGCGTTATTTGGCTCCTATTGTGGATACGGTACATATAAAAGTGCGCCAACCTATGCTGCAAGAAGACCCATTTGAACCGATTGTTGAGACCTTAGTTGACATTAGCGACGAATGTGCCCCCTTTGTAGATGTGATTGACTTTAAAGTGGTAGGTCTTAAACCTATTCGTTTTGCTACCAATGAATGGAAACTTGATAAAGCTCTGATTGATCAACTTGACTGTATTGCAGCGGCCACTAATGAAAGTGGTTTAAGCTTAGAAATTCAAGGCAATACTGATACAGTGGGTAGTGCCGCTTATAATAAAGAGTTGTCAGCAAAGCGTGCTAAATCTGCTGTAGAATATTTGGTTTCGAAAGGTGTTGATGCCACTATATTAGAGCCAATCGCTAATGGTTTTGATAACCCAGTTGCTGATAATGACACGGAAGCACAGCGTAGCCAAAATCGTCGGGTTGACTTTGTGATTAAAAATCAAACCTCGCCTGCGATGCCAAAAACAGCACCAGTAGCAGTTGAATCGACTGATGAGTTGTTTGATGAATTAAGTGACGATGAGGCATCGGGCTGGTAAAACGCAGTTCAGCTTGTACAAAAAAGCCGATGGATTTCTATCGGCTTTTTTGTTTAAAAATATTTTTACTTAAACTTTCAACTCTTTACTCGCCGTATTGTGCTTCAAACCAGCCTTCAATAATTAAGCAGGCTGAAATCCCGTCTACTTTATCTTTAGAGAGGGCTTTACTACCGCCTCGACTAAAAATCTCTGCGCGCGCATCAACCGTGGTTAAGCGCTCGTCTTGAAGGTGTGATGGCTTATTGAAACGGTTGTTGAGCCGGTTGGCAAACTTTTTAGCGCCGTAACTCACATCTTGCATGGTGCCATCCATATTAAGGGGCAAACCCACCACAAAAGCATCCGGTTGCCACTGCTTTACTAATTCAGCTATTTCATCCCAATTAGGAATACCATCGCGTGCTTTAAGGGATTTGAGCGGGTTGGCACAACCGGTGATAGATTGGCCTACGGCCACTCCAATACTTTTAGTTCCAAAATCAAAGCCTAGTATTGTTTGTGTCATGGGAAGCCTTATAGGTAAACAGGTTGGTAAAAGCCAAGGGTTGTGTTAATGATAAACTCTATGCATGGCCAGTTTGGCTAGAAAGTTGCCAAACATCAATCCCCAGCGTGTTAGCAGCTTCTTCCCAGCGGCGATGAATTGGTGTATCAAATATGATTTTGCTGTTGGCTGGGACGATAAGCCAGCCATTATTGATAATCTCTTGCTCTAATTGCCCTGCTTCCCAACCGGCGTAACCCAAAGCCATTAAAAACTGTTTTGGCTCATTATCAGTGCCGAGTGTTTGCAAAATGTCTTTTGATGTAGTAACCATGATGTCGTCTGACATTTTCAAACTACTGGAAAATCCTTCAATAGGTGAGTGGATCACAAAGCCGCGATCGACTGCGACTGGGCCGCCTTGCATGACTGGCTTAGCTAAAGATTTTTGGTGTGCGGGATCTGGAACTATCTCAAGCTGATCCAGTAGCTCGCCTAGCTTAAGATTAATGGCCAGATTAACGACTAGCCCCATGGCTCCTTCTTCATTATGGTCGCATAAATACACCACCGAGCGCTCAAAATACGGGCCTTCTAGGTTCGGCATCGCAATTAAAAAGTGATTTTTTAAACTTTGCATCTCCAGCATAAAATATTCTTCGTTTAGCAAGGTGTTAGAAATAAGTATGGTAGATAGCCCTAAAATAATAAGGGCTAACAATGAAAGAGTTTACTAAATTAGCGGCCTAAACGTACTTCAATGGCGTCCATTAACATGCCGGTTATAGACACATCAAAGGTGCTTTCAATTTCTTGAATACAGGTTGGGCTGGTTACATTTATTTCGGTCAGTTTATCACCGATAACATCTAAGCCAACGAATATTAAGCCTTTTTCTTTTAGTTTTGGACCAATGGTACGAGCTATTGCCCAGTCACTCTCGGTGAGAGGACGCGCTTCACCGCGACCGCCTGCTGCTAAATTACCACGTGTTTCGCCTTTCGCTGGGATGCGCGCAAGGCAATAAGGCACGGGTTCGCCATCAACCACTAATATACGTTTGTCACCGTCGCTAATTTGCGAGATAAACCCTTGAGCCATACAATAGTTTTGACCGTGATTAGTTAAGGTTTCAATGATCACGGCTAGGTTAGGATCATTCGGTTTAACTCGGAATATGGAAGCGCCGCCCATGCCATCAAGGGGCTTTAAAATGATGTCTTGATGTTTGGCGTAGAATGCTCGGATTTTAGCAGCATCACTACTGACTAAGGTTTCTGGCGTAAATTCACTAAACCATGAGGTAAATAACTTTTCGTTAGCATCTCGAAGGCTTTGTGGTTTATTAACGATAAGACAGCCTTCGTCCTCAGCGCGTTCTAAAATGTAAGTGGCGTAGATATATTCGGTATCAAAGGGTGGATCTTTGCGCATTAAAATGACATCAAGATCGGATAAGGCGATGGTTTCTTGCTCGGCGAGTTCAAACCAGTTTTTCGGATCTCGTTGAACTTTAAGTTGTTTCGTTGTGGCAAAGGCGCGGCCATTGTCTAAATATAAATCAGACATTTCTAGATAATAAAGTTCATAGCCTCGTTGCTGCGCTTCGAGTAGCATCGCAAAGCTAGAGTCTTTATGAATTTTTATGTCGGTGATGGGATCCATCACGATGCCGAGTTTTATGGTCATAACTTATCCTAAATCGCCAAAGCGACATTGTAATGCAGTAATTGCCGTCAGAGCGGCGGTTTCAGTGCGTAAAATTCTTGGCCCGAGCAAGGTTTCGATAAATCCGGCTCGCTCGCTTAAATTCACTTCATCGTCGGTGAATCCCCCTTCAGGACCGATTAATAAACGAATTTGTCTCACCTTGGGCTCTGGCAAGGTATTAATGCGATAGCTAGCTCTTGGGTGTAGAGTTAATTTAACGGCTTCGTCTTGTTGGTTGATCCAATCATTAAAGGCGATAGGTTGATGGATTGCCGGAACGCGATTTCGGCCTGATTGTTCACAGGCAGCAATGGCTATTTTTTGCCATTGCTGACGTTTTTTTTCTAACCTCTCACCACTCAGCTTGACGCCACAACGTTCGCTGAAAATAGGGGTGATGGCTGCCACGCCGAGTTCAACCGACTTTTGAATCACAAAATCCATGCGATCGCCGCGTGAGATAGCTTGGCCAAGGTGAATGTTAAGTGGGCTTTCGTTGGTCGTTGTTTGACATTCAATAATTTCAACTTGTACGTGCTTTTTGCTGCTCTGCACGATATTGGCTAAATATTGATTTTCATCCTCACCATTAAATAGCCAAATTTGATCGCCCACATTTAAACGTAATACCCGGCCGACATGATTGGCGGCGTCATCGTTCAAGTCTAACTGTGCGTTTAGGCTCAGCGCTTGCGGCTCATATATTCTAGGTACACGCATTTATTTATTCTCAATCTGTTGTTGCTAAAAGCCATGCCGACTATTGCGTAAAAGTGGCATTTGCACATGCATTGGTTACGTAAGGGTTATTATTCCCTTGCTGTTTGGCAATCAGTCTATCACGTTGGCACTCCCAAGCTGTAACGGGATATCGTTTGTCCCATGCTTGGTAAAGCTGCTTTTGTTGACGTGAAATTCGCACGCCATATTGATCTTGCATATAAAAGTAGATGCGGGCGATAGCACCTTTTTGCAAGTCTGGAGGGGTCGCTTTTTTGTTTTTAAAATCGATAACCATCTGGCATTGGCCGTATTGAAACGGTTGTTGCCGTGATTCTGCAAATTGATAGTTGGAGCGATCACCGTTTACCTCGCCAATCGCAGGCACTAAATTATGCATGTCACCTTCCATTAACTTAAAGGTGTTGTCATTTTTGGTGCAGTTTTTACGACCGCCATTTTGCCAGCATTGGCGTTGATGGCCCATTTCCCATGCTGGCATTACGTGCTCCCACTCAATGCGAGCGGCACGTGTTTTTTGTTTACGTACTTGGTAGCCGCAAGAATGGTGATCCGGTATGAGCTTTTTACCTTGTTGGTTAATGTCACAGCCGCAGTAAAAGCTAATGGGATGCTGTTGGTAGATAATGCTGATGGCTTTTTTGGCTTGGCGAAAGGATTTTATTTCTGCTGAGCTAGGTAAGCTGATGAATAAAAGTAATAAAGTAATACAAAGGCGCATGGTCGAACATCGTTGGTTAAAATTGCGCTAAGAGTATCATGCTTGAAAAATAACAAAACACAGGCCTTTCTAATAATAAAAAGCATTATTACAGATTAATATTTAACCTTGGTTTGTTAGGGTTAAGGGGCTGTAATGGCTTTTTACATGCGGTGCATAGATAAATCGTGCCCTTACTGGCTTTGTTATGACGACGAATACTGAGTTGATGTTGTTGACACTGGCATTGATAGGCGAAAGTTTTGCCTTGCACTGAACTGATATCAAACTGGTGAGTTCGTTCTGGTGAGCGCTGCATTACCTTGTTCATCATCATTTGCCATTCCAGTCCGTGCGGTGCAGTGCGACCATGAATTTGATAAACCAGTAAGTGGGCCACTTCGTGTGGTACTACATCGGTAAGAAAAGCCTGTTGGTTTTCTTGATACAGGATGGGGTGAAACTTTAATAAGTTCTTTTGTAGGTGTGCAGTACCTGCAATTTTGCCGCGCTGGGTAAACAGTACGCTGGGACGAGGAAAGGCGCGATCAAAAAAGCACTCGGCTTGTTGATAACAGGCTTCCACCTGCAGCTCGAGTGCTTTTTTTTGGCTAGTGGTTAACACTTTAAAAGATGGAAGTGTTTACTTTAGGCCTGCTGCATCGCGTAATTGCTCTGCTTTATCGGTTTTTTCCCATGGAAATTCATCACGACCAAAGTGACCGTAAGCCGCTGTCGCTTGGTAAATTGGGCGCTCTAAATCTAGCATTTTTAAAATGCCATATGGGCGTAAATCGAAGTTATCACGCACTAGCTGTGTCAGTTTGTCTTCATCAATTTTAGCGGTGCCAAAGGTTTCAACGCTGATAGATGTTGGCTCTGCCACACCGATAGCGTAAGACACTTGAATTTCACAACGATCGGCTAAGCCTGCTGCCACGATATTTTTTGCCACGTAACGACCAGCGTAGGCTGCGCTGCGGTCAACTTTAGATGGATCTTTACCTGAGAATGCACCGCCACCGTGACGTGCCATGCCACCGTAGGTATCTACGATGATTTTACGACCAGTTAAACCACAATCACCTACTGGGCCTCCGATAACAAAACGGCCCGTAGGGTTAATGTGAAATTGCGTGTCTTTATTTAACCACTGAGCGGGTAATACCGGCTTGATGATTTCTTCCATTACTGCTTCACGTAAATCTGCGGTAGTCACACAGTCTTTATGTTGCGTTGAAAGTACCACTGCGTCGATACCGGTAATAATGCCGTTATCGTATTGAAAAGTGACTTGTGATTTTGCATCGGGACGTAGCCAATCTAGCTTGCCGCTTTTACGTACCTCGGCTTGTTTTTTCACAAGGCGGTGCGCATAAGTAATCGCTGCAGGCATTAACACGTCGGTTTCGTTTGACGCGTAACCAAACATTAGGCCTTGGTCACCCGCGCCTTGATCTTCTGGGCGGCTGCGGTCAACACCTTGATTAATGTCAGGCGATTGCTTACCAATTGTGTTCAATACCGCACAAGAGTCAGCATCAAAGCCCATGTCTGAGCTGGTATAACCAATTTCACGTACTGTTTTACGCGTAATTTCTTCAATATCAACCCACGCAGAGGTGGTGACTTCGCCACCAACCATCACCATACCGGTTTTAACATAAGTTTCACATGCTACACGTGCTTTTGGGTCTTGCTCTAGGATCGCATCTAGCACAGCATCGGAAATTTGGTCTGCAATTTTGTCTGGATGACCTTCAGATACGGATTCAGAAGTAAATAAATGTCTGGCCATGATACGGTGGCTCCTTTAAATAAATGAAAACTTTTGGATGTATTACCATCTGGACGTCTATTCTATTCATAGTTGAGAATAATTCCAGATTTTTTTCAAGTTCTGATACGTAATTATGAGTCAACAGGATGAAAGTGTCGGTAATCTCTTTGAAAAATGGTGTTATCTAGCGGTTTAATATTAAAAGTTAGCCTAATTAACTATTTTGTAATGTTCTCATTGCCAATTATGGGGGATTTTTGTTTTTAGCTAAAAGACTAGGGCTATTCTTTAAAAGGATATTTTGCCTAGCCAGTAGTAGCTCTATCAGGTTCGTTTGCTTGAGGAGGCGAGTTTGCACTAAATGCGCGGTCACTGAGCCTACTAAACAGGGTAAGGCGAGGTTGAAGTTAGTCGTAGTTTCTACTACCAATAAAGTAGCTGAAATGGGGCTTTTTAGCACCGCACCAAAAAAAGCGGCCATGCCGACCAAAACAAACACTTGCGGAGTCTCATTAGGCAGTAGGTAGGCGAGCCAGTGCCCCGTTAGTGCGCCAAGTAATAAACTTGGACCTAGGGCTCCCCCTGGAATGGCGGCACCGATAGCGATAGTGCTAATTAAAAAACGCACGATTAGCCAAGTTAATACCAGCTGTGAGCCGATATCGGCATAAAGCAATACTTCCAGCAATTGATTCCCGAGACCAAGGACTTCCGTACCAAACAAACTGGCTAGGGAGGTAACTGATGCAGCTAATAAGAATTTGCCCCAATAAGATAACATCACATTATCTGCTGTTAAGCGGATTAATTTAAGCATTAAGGTGGCAAGCGTACCGCAGACAGCACCCACTACGATGAGTTCAGGGATCAGTGTTAATTGATAGCTAAAGCTTTGGGTGTCGATATGAAACTCAAATGCCCCCAGCTGTCGAGCAATCCAAGCCGAAAAGAACGCGCAAATAGTGACTAAGAAGCAAGTTTGCCAATTAAAACGGCGCACGATGGTTTCTTGCACAAAAAAGATGGCGGTAATAGGTGTGTGAAACAACGCAGCCATGGCACTGGCTGCGCCACAAGCCGTTAATTGTCTTAATCGTGTTTCGTTAAGATGAAAATATTGCCCCAACAAGTTCATACTTGCCGCGCCAACGTGAAGGGCAGGGCCGACTGCACCAACCGCAAAGCCTGAGACCAAGGCTATTATCGCTGCGACATATTGAAACACCGCATTGCCCAACTGAAACTTACCATCGCCAAAATGATACCCCATCACGACTACCGGTAAGCCTGATTTGGCGTAGCGGTTGAAATAACGGAAAAGTAAGGCTAGGAATATGGCGCCAATAAAAGGGATGGCGAGATACAGCCAAGAGTATTGCAAGATAAAACTAATCAGTTCAATTTTTGACAGGTGGCTAAAGATGAGGATTAAACCGACACAGAGCATGCTACCTATGATGGTAATTAATAATGTGCGTTTTATCCCGATGCTAGCATTCTGCATTATTACTCTTATTTAACAATCTGATAGGTTCTTTAAAGCGGGTATATTTTAGGCTAAATGATAGTTGATTAATAGGCTTCGCTGACAACAGCATAGGTTAAGAATGTTTGACAGTTTCGTTATTTTGCTAAATTGCTTATTTTTTTTACAAAAGAAGATTGCACTAGCTCAGGCATCTTGGGAGAATACGACCCCTCTATATTGGTTCGAAAATACAGGTCTTACTTTTTCAATCTAAGTAAAGCTTGTTTATCAACCAGAAACCCCAAATCCAAGCAACACTTAGATTAATGCAGGAGATCTCATGCCTTCTCGTAATGAACTAGCAAATGCCATTCGTGCTCTTAGTATGGATGCAGTTCAAAAGGCCAATTCTGGTCACCCTGGCGCCCCTATGGGGATGGCCGACATAGCAGAAGTGCTATGGCGTGACTTTTTAAAGCACAACCCAACTAACCCTAACTGGGCGGATCGTGACCGTTTCGTGTTATCAAATGGCCATGGCTCTATGCTGCTTTATTCTCTATTGCATCTATCAGGTTATGACCTATCTATTGATGATCTGAAGAATTTCCGTCAGCTACACTCAAAAACACCGGGGCACCCAGAATACGGCTATGCACCAGGCGTTGAAACCACTACTGGTCCACTCGGCCAAGGTATCACTAATGCTGTTGGTATGGCTTTAGCGGAAAAAGCACTGGCTGCTCAGTTTAACCGTGATAATTTCGATGTGGTTGACCATTACACTTACGCTTTCATGGGCGACGGTTGTTTAATGGAAGGTATCTCTCATGAAGCTTGTTCACTAGCCGGTACATTAGGTCTAGGCAAGTTGATTGGTTTTTGGGATGACAACGGTATTTCAATCGACGGTGACGTAGAAGGCTGGTTTACTGACGATACGCCGAAGCGTTTCGAAGCTTACGGCTGGCATGTTATTGCAGGTGTTGATGGCCATGATGCAACGGCGATTAAAGCGGCGATCGAAGCGGCTCAAGCTGAAACTAAGCGTCCTACATTAATCTGTTGTAAAACGATTATTGGTTATGGTTCACCAAACAAACAAGGTGGTCACGATTGTCACGGCGCTCCATTAGGCGCAGATGAAATTAAAGCAGCGCGTGAATTCCTAGGTTGGAAGCACGAAGCATTTGATATTCCAGCTGATGTTTATGGTGAATGGGATAACAAAGATTCAGGCACGGCTGCAGAAGCAGCTTGGAATGAAAAATTTGCAGCTTACAAAGCGGCCTACCCTGAGCTAGCTGTTGAATTTGAACGTCGTGTTAACAATCAACTACCTAGTGACTGGGAAGAGAAGTCAACAGCTTACATCGCTGCACTACAGGCTGACCAGCCAAACGTAGCAACACGTAAAGCATCGCAAAACTGTTTAGAAGCATTTGGTGCATTGTTGCCTGAAATCATGGGTGGCTCTGCTGACCTTGCACCTTCTAATCTAACTATGTGGTCGGGTTCAAAAGCGTTAGAAGCAACAGATGCTAGTGGTAACTACATTCATTATGGCGTACGTGAATTTGGTATGTCTGCCATTATGAACGGTATTGCTCTGCACGGTGGTTTTGTGACTTACGGTGCAACATTCCTGATGTTTATGGAATATGCGCGTAACGCGCTGCGTATGGCAGCATTAATGAAGCAACGCGCTATCCACGTTTACACTCATGACTCTATTGGTCTTGGCGAAGATGGCCCTACCCACCAACCGGTTGAGCAAATTGCTAGCTTACGTTTAACTCCTAATATGAGCACTTGGCGCCCATGTGATTCGGTTGAATCTGCTATTGCTTGGAAATACGCGATTGAGCGTGTTGATGGCCCAACTGCATTGATCTTCAGTCGTCAAAACCTTGCGCCACAAGCGCGTGATGCACAGCAACTTGCTGATGCAGCAAAAGGTGGCTACGTATTAGTTGATTGTGATGGCCAAGCGGACATTATCCTGATTGCAACGGGCTCAGAGGTTGAGCTAGCGGTCGCTGCTGCGAAAGAGTTAACGGCTCAAGGTAAAGCGGTTCGCGTGGTATCTATGCCTTGTACTGACGTTTTTGATGCGCAAAGCGCAGCATACAAAGAGTCTGTATTACCATCAGCAGTAACACAACGTGTGGCTGTGGAAGCTGGTATTGCAGATTACTGGTACAAGTACGTTGGTCTGAACGGCAAGATTGTCGGTATGACTACCTTTGGTGAATCAGCTCCTGCTGGCGAACTATTTAAGATGTTTGGCTTCACCGTTGAAAATGTAGTGGAGCAGGCGTTAAGCCTTTAAGCTGCTATTACCTGTCTAATAAAAGGCCGCTTATAATAAGCGGCCTTTTTTATTGTGCTTTCCCTCTCGTTGATGTTTTCTTGCCCTGTAGCGGTAATCATAGCCACTTCATTTTTTGTGCTAGCTAGTGTGATTTCAAAATAATGTGGTAGTATTACTACAGATTTTGCCAATGCTAATTCGTTTATTTTGTCAAAAAATAACGCCAATTAGTGGAATGGTGATATTTAATTCTGCCTATTCAGGTTTTATTAAGCTATAAGTGGTGGATATGTTGTTTTATTGCGTGTGATATGTTGCTTTCTTCGTGTGTACTAGAGGTCGACAAAATCAGAATAAATGGCATTTAAACGACAAAAAAGAAAAAAAGTTACAGTTACTGATGTAAATCAAGCTAAATGTAACCAAATTGGTGCCTAATAAAAGGCATTAGTTAGATACAGCTTTTAGAGTTTATAAAGGAAAACAGGCGTTTTCCTGTGTTGATTTTAATTTTCATAACTTACAGTTAGAGGACAGAACATGTCAGTAAAAAAAATGGTTGAACAGGATTTAGCCGGCAAACGTGTTTTTATTCGTCAAGATCTTAATGTGCCAATTAAAGACGGCAAAGTATCATCTGACGCACGTATTCTAGCGTCAATTCCAACCATCAAATTAGCCCTAGAAAAAGGCGCTAAAGTTATGATCACTTCTCACCTAGGCCGTCCTGTTGAAGGTGGTACCGCTGAAGAGAATGCTCCTTTTACCCTACAACCTGTTGTTGATTACCTAAACGAAGCATTAGATGTGCCTGTGCGTTTAGCAACAGATTACCTAAACGGCCTTGAAGTAAATGAAGGCGAAGTGGTTGTTCTTGAAAACGTTCGCTTTAACAAAGGTGAGAAAAAAGATGACGAAGCATTAAGCAAGCAACTTGCTGCGCTATGTGACGTTTACGTAATGGATGCATTTGGTACGGCTCACCGTGCACAAGCGTCGACTCACGGTATTGCAAAATTTGCTGAAGTAGCATGTGCCGGTCCTCTTCTTGCTGCTGAGCTTGAAGCATTAGGCAAGGCAATGGATAAGCCCGCACGTCCAATGATTGCGATTGTGGGTGGCTCTAAAGTGTCAACTAAACTAACAGTGCTTGAATCCCTTTCTAAAATTGCTGACCAACTAGTTGTTGGTGGCGGTATTGCAAACACTTTCATTGCTGCTGAAGGCAAAAATGTTGGCAAGTCTCTATGTGAAGAAGACTTGATCCCTACAGCACAAAAACTAATGAAAGAGTGTGCTATTCCTGTGGCGACAGATGTTGTTGTGGGTACTGAGTTCTCAGAAACAGCAGTAGGCACTATTAAGGCTGCTAGTGATGTTGCTGACGAAGATATGATCTTCGATTTAGGTCCTGACTCAGCAGAAGCACTTGCTAAGGTCATTCGTGAAGCTAAAACAATTCTTTGGAATGGCCCTGTTGGCGTATTTGAATTTGAAAACTTTGCTAACGGTACTAAAGTGATTGCTCAAGCAATTGCTGAGAGCGAAGGTTTTTCTATCGCGGGCGGTGGTGACACACTAGCGGCTATCGATAAGTTTGGTATTAAAGACCAAGTGTCTTACATTTCAACTGGTGGCGGTGCTTTCCTTGAGTTTGTTGAAGGTAAAGTACTTCCAGCTGTCGCGATGCTTGAGTCGCGTGCGTAATTAAATAGAACGGGGGCTCATGCCCCCGTTTTTTATGGCGTGCTTTTGTGTATAATGTGCGCCGAAAATCTTTTATTCAGTGTGACAGATAAATAGGATTATATTCATGTCTAAGATCTTTGATTTTGTAAAACCAGGTGTTATCTCTGGCGACGACGTACAAAAAGTATTCGAAATCGCTAAAGCAAACAAATTCGCTCTTCCTGCGGTTAACGTAGTTAACACTGACTCAATCAACGGTGTATTAGAAGCCGCTGCTAAGGTTAAAGCGCCAGTTGTAGTTCAGTTTTCTAATGGCGGTGCTGGTTTCTTCGCTGGTAAAGGCGTGAAACTTGAAGGTCAAGGCGCACAGATTCTTGGTGCAGTAGCGGGTGCTAAATACGTTCACGCAGTTGCTGCCTCTTACGGCGTACCTGTTATTCTTCATACTGACCACGCTGCTAAAAAACTACTACCATGGATCGACGGTCTATTAGATGCGGGTGAAGAGTTCTTCGCACAAACTGGTAAGCCACTTTTCTCTTCACACATGATCGACCTATCTGAAGAATCACTAGAAGAAAACATCGAAATCTGTGCTAAATACCTAGCGCGTATGGCTAAGATGAACATGACACTAGAAATCGAACTAGGCTGTACTGGTGGTGAAGAAGACGGCGTAGACAACTCTGATATGGATGAGTCTGAGCTATACACTAAACCAGAAGATGTTGCATATGCATACGAGAAACTAAGCGCAGTTAGCCCACGTTTCACTATCGCTGCTTCTTTCGGTAACGTACACGGTGTATACAAGCCAGGTAACGTTAAACTAACGCCGACTATCCTACGTGACTCTCAAGCTTACTGTGCTGAGAAATTCGGTATTGCGCCAAATGCACTTAACTTTGTATTCCACGGTGGTTCTGGTTCAACTGAAGCAGAAATCCAAGAGTCAATCGGCTACGGTGTTATCAAAATGAACATCGATACTGATACGCAATGGGCAACTTGGGATGGCATTCGTCAATACGAAGCGGCTAACCGTGAATACCTACAAGGTCAAATCGGTAACCCAACGGGTCCTGACGCACCTAACAAGAAATACTACGATCCTCGCGTTTGGTTACGTGCTGGTCAATCTTCTATGGTTACTCGTCTTGAGAAAGCATTCTCTGACCTAAACGCAATCGACGTTTTATAATTTAAACTGTCATTAAATTGCAAAAGCCAGTCTTAATGACTGGCTTTTTTGCTTTTAAAGCTAAATTCACTCTCTTTCCTGCCTATACACCACCTGCTATTATGCCCATAATATATGTGACATGTAGCATAATTACCTTAATACTTACTCTACATAAGTGAGACTGACTCAGGTTATTGACCGTGTATGTTTTATCTGTTTTGGATATGTTATAGACTCCTGAGTATTAGTGTTATTCATACTATAGTACGTAAAAATATTGATACCTACAAAGGAATAGTAAGGCGGCCATGGATTGGGTCCAAAGCGTTGGATAGCCTGAATGGAATACCGAGGGAAAACTATGGTTTCGTTATCTGTTAAGTCAGTTTCTGTTGTTAGTGCTGTAAATGGAAAGGTTTTTTTAGTTAATAGTGATGGCTCTAAAACCTTATTGAAGCTTGGTGATAAAGTCCAACCCGGTCAGGTAATAGAAGCAACGAATTTTGATGCTTTTGACTTAGAGCCAGTTGACGACCCTGAGGTGTTCCAAGCCGCAACAGTGAGTGATGGCGATAGCAATATACCGAGCGCTGTTGAAAGCGAAATTGCCGCGCTTCAGCAAGCCCTATTGGCTGGTGCAGATCCAACACAGCTCGATGATTTTGAAGCGCCAGCTGCAGGTGAAGAGGCCGCTACAGGCTCTAGTATCAGCGGTGGCTCAGGTATTTCTAGAACAGGTGAGCAATTACTATCTGGCGCAGGCTATGATACAGATGGCATTGATTTTCCCGTTCCAGAAAGCGCTGATTCAGTTGATCCCATCCCAGCTGCAGACATTGTGCCTAGTGTTCCGACTATTCCATCGGTTATCTTAACCTCAGCCGACGCCAGTATCAACTCGCAGAATGTAACTGTTTCTGAAGGAGATTTTGCCGTCTTTTCAGTGCTAGTGAGTAATGCAAAAGACTCTTTATTGTCTCTGGTTGTTAAAGATGGCTCAGCATTAAGTATTAGTGATTACAATGCAGATTTTGAAATTAGTATTGATAATGGGGTGACTTGGAATAAATATGCCGATACACCTATTGCACTAGACGGTAGTTCGGTTGTAATGGTTCGCATTGATACCACAGATGATGCGATCCGTGAAGTAGCGGAAACGTTCCAAGTTGAAGCCACATTAGTCACAGGTGATAACACCCAAGTTGCGGTAATTGATGGCACTATTTATGACGATGCTGGAGAGGACGCTATCGCACCCCCCCCAGCACCTGAGGCAGGCGATACGGTATTTGTCAGCTTAGATGGCCCAGTGTCGGTGATAGAAGGTGAAACAACATCGCCGTATAACATTACACTAAGTCAGGCGATTCCTGCAGGTAAAACAATTACGGTTGAATTTGAATATACGGGAACTGCTGAAGACGGTTCTGATTTTACAGGTGTTACATCGGTTGTATTAACAGGGCCTGCCAGCTCAGGTCAATTCACCCTCACCACTCTTGAAGATGCACTTCCTGAGTCAACAGAAACGATTACTGTTTCAATTAAATCTATTACCGATAATGACGGTGCATTCGAAGCGGTTGTAATCGAGCCAAACCAAGGCTCCGTGACCACAGATATTATTGACAATGACGAGACATCACTTGTTGTTAACGCGGGTCTCAATGCAAATAATATTGATGTATTAGAAGGTGAACAGGCGACTTTCGCGGTTAACGTTGGCAAGGCTGCGGTTGGTAGCGTGTTAACTTTATTACTTGCTGACGGCACGGCAGATGGTTCAGATTATGAAGCCATTTATGAAGTAAGTTTAGATGACGGTCAAACATGGGCTGTGTCAAACGGCCAAGTTGTGTTGACCAATGGTGGTGACCAAACCGTATTGGTGCGCACTCAGACGATTGATGATGCCATCAAAGAGTTGCCTGAAACCTACTCATTGAATGCTGAATTAGTTAGTGGCACAAATACCTTGAGCGCATCGGGTACCGCGACCATTACCGACGACAGTGTGGTGACTCCGCCCACCCTTGTAGACACAGCTACCTTAACCTTAAGTGGTGCTACTAACGTGGTTGAAGGAGAAAGTGCAACCTATACAGTGAGCGTGGATAAAGCGCCAGCCACGAACTTAACCGTACAAGTAATCACAGGGCACATTACCACCGATAACGGTGATGTTATTGCACAAACGCAGAATGTGGTGATCCAAGCCGGAACAACATCAACTAATTTCACCGTGGCCACCTCAGATGATGCCATTGCGGATAGCGGCGAGCAATTCAACGTATCATTGGGTAGCACGACTGGCGGCAGTTACGAGCACCTAGTGAAAGGTAACTCGGTAATCGAAACCACCATTAATGATCAAACGGGTAGCGATAGAGTACCCGGCACAGAAGACACCGCCAGACTAACTTTAAGCGGTGCTACCATTGTGGCTGAGGGGGCGAGTGCTAGCTACACCGTGAGTGTGGATAAAGCGCCTGCGACCGATTTAACCGTCCAAGTGATCACCGGTCACATCACCACTGATAACGGTGATGTGCTAGCACAAATCCAAAATGTGGTAATTAAAGCAGGTAGTACCTCAACGAATTTCTCGATCAATACGACAAACGATGCTATTGCTGAGGGGAGTGAGCAATATAACGTTACCTTAGGTACAACCACTGGCGGTGGCTTTGAGAATTTAGTTAAAGGCAATAGCGCTGTTACGACAGCGATTATTGATAATGATAACACTAGCCTGACAGTGAACCCTAACAATAATGCTAACAACGTTGACGTACTAGAAGGTGATCAAGCAACCTTCACTGTAAACGTGGGTAAAGCAGCGGTAGGCAGTGTGTTAACTTTGTCATTGGCTGACGGCACTGCGGATAGCTCTGACTATGAAGCCACTTTTGATGTGAGTTTAGATGGCGGCCTAACATGGTCGGCATCGAATGGACAAGTAGTGCTAACTAATGGTGGTGATCAAACCGTATTAGTTCGTACACAAACGATTGAAGATACGATCCAAGAAGCACTAGAAACCTATTTATTGAATGCTAAATTAGATAGTGCTTCTGACACATTGCAAGCTTCAGGCACGGCAACTATTACAGATGGCGTAGTAGCGACGATATTAACATTAAGTGGTGCAACGGTTGTAGAAGAAGGCACAAATGCCAGCTACACCGTGAGCGTCGATAAACCGCCATCCACAGACTTAGCCGTACAAGTAATTACTGGCCACATAACCACTGATAACGGTGACGTGACTGCACAAACGCAAGATGTAGTGATCAAAGCGGGCACAACCTCAACGGTTTTCTCTATCAATACGATTGACGACGCTATAACTGAGGGTAATGAGCAATATAGCGTGACTTTAGGTACAACCACTGGTGGTGACTTTGATAACCTCGTTAAAGGTAATAGCGTTGTCATAACAACTATTGTTGATAATGATAATAGTAATACTACCTTAAGTGTTAATCCCAACACGAATGCCAATAATGTTGACGTTATAGAAGGTGAGCAAGCGACTTTCACGGTTAACGTGGGTAAAGCGGCTGTGGGTAGCGTGTTAACCCTGTCATTGGCTGACGGCACGGCGGATAGCAGTGACTATGAAGCCGCTTTTGAAGTGAGTTTAGATGGCGGCCAAACATGGTCGGCATCAAACGGCCAAGTCGTCTTGACTAATGGCGGCGACCAAGAAGTGCTCGTGCGCACGCAAACCACTGATGACATCATCAAAGAATCGCCAGAAACCTATTCACTGAATGCTGAGTTAGCTAGCAGCACCAATATCTTAAACGCAGCGGGTACCGCGACTATTACCGACGACAGTGTGGTAACGCCGCCTACGCCGGAAGACGCCACTTTAACCTTAGGTGGTGCGACGACGGTGGTGGAAGGGGAAAGTGCAACTTATACAATAGCCGTTGATAACGCGCCCGCAACAGACTTAACGGTCCAAGTAATTACTGGCCACATAACCACCGATAACGGTGATGTGATTGCACAAACGCAAGATGTAGTGATCAAAGCAGGCTCCACCTCCACAGACTTTACTGTTGATACTAAAGATGATGAGTTGACTGAAGGTAATGAACTATTTAACGTCACGTTAGGCACCACCACTGGCGGTGGTTTTGAAAACCTCGTTAAAGGCAACAGTGTTGTTACCACCACTATTGCTGATAATGATACTACTAGCCTGATAGTGAACCCGAACACCAATGCCAACAACGTTGACGTTATAGAAGGTGAGCAAGCGACCTTCGCGGTTAATGTGGGTAAAGCGGCGGTGGGCAGTGTGTTAACTTTGTCATTGGTTGATGGCACAGCAGATGGCAGCGAC
>NZ_JAIBHJ010000013.1 GCF_021278025.1 Motilimonas sp. E26 | reverse complement strand
TCACTGGCGTTTGCTATAATGTGGCTGCCTATGTACTGCTGAACAAAATCTATACAGCAAAGATCAACAGACCCTAGCTACGGATTGATTTTTTCTAACCAACTAGGGATCCATGCTTCAGCGGCATCTTCCGGTATTGGGAATTCCTGAATATCGATCTTTAGGGGGGCTCCCGTTTGTACTGCGCCAAGATCTTGTAACTGTGAATCCATTTTTAAGCCTGCTTCACAAAAAGTATCGTAGCTTGAGTCACCTAGCGCAATGACGCCGTAACGGAGGCCTCTTAATTGCGGTTTTTGTTCTATTAATTGATGCGCAAAGTTTTGTATTGATTCTGGATAATCGCCTGCGCCATGAGTAGAGGTGACGACTAACCATATTTGTTTTTGATCTATTGGTAGCGAGGTTAGGTCGGCTGGGTTATGGATTTGGTGTGCAAAACCGGCTTCTTCTATATAAGGAATGAGTGCATCAGCTATATATTCAGAAGCGCCCATCGTTGTACCTACAATAAGGTGGATAGTGGTCATCTAGATTCCTTTGCCAGAGATTAGTTATATTGACCATTATATTTAGTCTTAATATTTAAATATATGTTTGACTGATATCCATACCACCCCTCTGCTTGAGCCCTATTTTCTATGGAAGTGATAATAAGGTATGAATAAATATATTTTACATATAAAACAAATGGTTGAGATTTTATCAATGTTTTTTGAAAGATATATCAGCCTGATCCGGTTCTGTTAATAGAGTATGGCGCACTGTTACTCATTACTATTTTTTACTTAATTCTATTAACAGGGTATCAAAATGAAAAAATCTAATATCGCATTAGCTTCAGCTATTTCAGGTGTGTTAGCACTGGGCGCAACAATGATTAGCTCACCCGCAATGGCGGCAGAAAAAGAGAAATGCTACGGCGTTGCCAAAGCAGGACAAAATGATTGTGCAACTAAGTCTAGCTCTTGTGCTGGTACGTCAAAAGTTGATAACCAAGGTGATGCTTTTATTGCTGTTCCTAAAGGGCTGTGTGAAAAATTAGCGGGTGGTAGCTTAGAGCCTAAAGAATAATGTCTTTGGCCAAATTAACGGGCGGGGTAGGCATTGGCCTACGCCATCCGCACTTTAAATCGATCCTTGAAAGCAAGCCTGATCTTGCGTTTCTAGAAGTTCACAGTGAAAACTATTTTAATCCACATGGTCAAAGTCGTTATTTCCTGGATCAATTGATGCAGCAATACCCCATATCTTGTCATGGTATTGGCCTATCTTTAGGCAGTACGGATCCCTTAAGTGCTTCACATTTAGCACAATTAAAAGATCTTGTTGATCACTGCCAACCGGTGCTGATTTCTGAACACCTGAGTTGGGGATCCATTAACGGACAGTTCTTTAATGATCTGTTACCCCTACCTTATACACAGGAACTACTCAATCATTTCTCGATTCGTGTTGAGCAAGTTCAGCACGTTTTAGGTCGTCAGATCTTGATTGAAAACCCATCGTCTTATTTGCGATTTAATCAGTCAGTGATGCCCGAGTGGGAATTGTTGAATAGGCTTGTCGATCAAACAGGGTGTGGCTTATTGATTGATTTAAATAATATTTATGTTAGCTCGATGAATTTAGGCTTTCGTTGCAGTGAATATTTAGCAGAGATTAATACCGCTGCGGTGCAAGAAATTCATCTTGCTGGGTTCACCCGTAAAGTTTTATCTGAAGGTGAGATCTTAATTGATACTCACGGTAGTCGCGTCAGCGATCCGGTTTGGGGTTTGTACCAAAACTACCTTGAAGCAAATCCAGCAGTGGCAACATTAATTGAGTGGGATACTGACATTCCGCCGTTATCTGTGTTGCTTGAAGAGCAACAAAAGGCCCTTGCTTATGGATAAGTCAATGATACTCAGTCAGCTCCAAACTGAATTTGGGGCGGCGTTGCGTTATCAGGCCTCAGATATTGAACAGCATGTTTCGGGTGGCCTATTTTCGGCAGAGCAAGTGATTCAACTTTACCGCAATAACTTTGTCATCTCTTGTTGTGATGCATTACAAGCTAGCTTTCCTGTGACACATAAGCTTGTTGGTGAGGACTTCTTTACCAGTGTGGCGAGGCAATGGGTGTTGTCTAACCCGCCGCAATCAGGAAACATTATCGATTATGGTGAAGGATTTGCCTCTTGGTTAGCGGAATTACCGCTATCAGCGTCATTGCCTTACGTTGCCAGCATTGCGCAATTAGAGTGGGTGATAGAGCAAACCGCGTCGGCTGAAATGGTATTCGAGCCGTTTCCATTTGCCGATTTATCGGCGCTCCCTGCCACACAATATTCATTTATAAGGTTTCACTTAGCACCTCAATTCTCCTTATGTGGGGCATCAGAAGCTATTTATCCCCTTTATCAAATGGCGCAGCAAGACCAATTTGAAGCCATCAACTTAAACATGCCTAGTTACGTTTTATTGCAAAAGCAGCCTGATTTTACAGTTAGCTTGCAGCCATTAGACGAAGCTGATTATCAGTTTCTTTTAGGGTGTACTCAAGGGCTTACCCTAGCAAATATAGCGGAGCAATTGGGAATTGATCCTAGCCATTATGTTCAAACCTACATTGCTCAAGGGGTACTTAACCGATTTAGTTGTCTGGAGAATGAATATGAATAAATTGATCGATACTTATGATAAAGCAGTGTCTGCAATGTTGGCTTATTTTGTGCCTTTGCTTTTATTGTCAACTCGCTTGTGGGTAGCTTGGGTCTTTTTTCGCTCGGGGTTGCTGAAGTTTAATAGTTGGGACAGTACGTTATATTTGTTTGAGTCGGAATATCAGGTGCCGATTATCCCTTGGCTCTGGGCGGCATATTTAGGCACGGCGGCTGAGCTGATCTTACCAGTATTTCTTGTTTTAGGCTTGTTAACTAGGCCGATGGCGGCAGTGTTATTCGTGTTTAATATTATTGCTGTGGTGTCTTATCCCGTACTGTGGGATGGCGGCTTTTATGACCATCAACTATGGGGATTAATGATTTTAATCAATGTGGTTTGGGGAGCAGGACCCATTGCTGTTGATACGTGGTTACGTAGAAAATGGTGTGATAAGGGCTAAAGGATGAGCAAGCCTGCTCAATGGCAATGAACAGGCTTGTTGTATTGTGTTAGAAGTAGAGTCTAACCACTGACTCAGTAACACAAGCAGGGCGTCTACATCCTTCTATCTCTACTGAAATCTCTTTTACTAGCTCTAAGCCACGCTTAATGGGATTAACCTTGCATAAGCGTGTTCGGGCGCGAATACGGCTACCCACTTTTACGGGGTAAGGAAAACGCACCTGATTCAGGCCGTAATTCACTGTCATTTTCGCCGTAGGATAACGAGGATTATCACTGTCGACACTTTCTGTTAATACAGGTAGTAGAGAGAGTGTTAAAAAGCCATGGGCGATTGTGGATTTAAAAGGCGACTGCTCTTCAGCACGGCTGGGATCTGTGTGGATCCATTGGTAATCTTGCGTCACCTTGGCAAATTCATCGATGGTTTGCTGAGTAATATCAAACCAAGGCCCAACGTGTATTTCCTCACCCAGTTGTTGCGATAAATCTTCAAGCACGGCTTCGGCCTTAGGGTGCAATTCAACTTCTTTTGTCGCAACGCTGTTAGAGTTAGAAATCAGTTGATGTTCTCTTGCCCAGTTAGCTAATTGGTTATTATGAGCTTTATTGAGAAACTCGATCCAATAGTCACGAATAGTGGGCGATAACCAGTCTTTTAGTTCAAACGGGTTTTGTGCCAGAATTTCTTTTTTTTGTTTAAGAAAATCAACCACTTTCATTGTTTTATCCTGTTTAGATTGGTGTGTATTGAGACATAAATAGCTAAATTTAGTATGTTCTTAATTTACTAAAAACGAAACATTAAATCTAAGACCACAACTTAAGCGATAGGTTGCTATTTTTTTGCTATTAATTACTGGCGCAGTGCTGCTAGATAGCAGCAAATAGTCCATTATTATAATACAAAACCGAAGAAAGTATTATTTTGTTTTAGTTTGATGATTCAAGGTGCAATAAAAAGGCTTTTTTTTCAATACCAGCAGAATATCCTGCCAATTTTCCAGATGCCGCAATAACTCGATGGCAAGGGTTACACAATATCAAAGGGTTTTTGCCTATTGCCTGGGCGATAGCACGAACAGCCTTGGGTTTTTTTAGCTGATCGGCCATCCATTTATAAGTTACCGTTTCACCGTAGGGGATGTTTTTCAGCTGCTGCCATACTTGCTGTTGAAATTCACTTCCTTTGGCATGCAGAGGAAGATCGAATTGTCTTAAGGCGAGATTAAAATACGCATTAACTTGTCTGTCTGTTTCTTTAAATAGTGGGGGAGCGGCATCTAACGTTATAAATTGGTATGAGGGGAGGTAGGGTTGTTTCTTTTGATTGCTAAAGTAGAGTCCTGTGAGCTGGTCTGCTTCACTAAAGGCCAACATCTCACCCTGAGGTGTATTGAAACGAGTATAAAACACAGCCTATTCCTCAATCAAAACGACATAATAGCATCTAGTTAAATAGCATTTTAAGTTAAGTATTTTGCCAGACATGATTGAAATCAATATATGGTTGATTTTTTTTTGATTATTTTGCTTAGTAGTCTGTTTAACTCCAGCATTTCATCTACAGACAATACGCTAACGTTTTGTTCTCTCACTTGGTTCAAATCATAGTATAAAGACTCTACCAGTGAGCATCCCTCATGGGTTAATAGAAGGGTTTTGGAGCGTTGATCTTGTGGGTTAGGGGCGTCGACAATTAAGCCTTTGCTAATGAGTTTGTTGATGATCTTAGTTAACCCCCCAGAACTAAATAAAAGATATTTAGCAATATTTTTTGGCGTTAGCTGTTGCGGTGCCGATTCGCGTCTTAGGGACATTAATACGTTAAATTCAGCGACGGTTAGTTGGCTTGGTTGTATTACTGAGTTTAATTCTTCCAAATAAAAATGATGTAGCCGATGTATTTTCACTGCTATTTCACTGGCATCTGAAATAAACCAGTTTTGTTTCATCTTATCGATTATTTCCTCGGTCGAGGATAATAATACTTTACTCACATTAGTCACCTTTATATATAACTAGCTTTCTAGAAAACTAGTTTCGAACAAATATAATGAGTAGAATAGGTGATCTACTCACGAAGCATAGCTTGTTGCTTTGATTGTTTTTGTCATATATATCATATCCTTATATCTTTAGAGGGAAATGCTTAATAACTTGTTTTGATAGATTTTATGGTTGATTTTTAATAATTGATTAGTGTTTTTAGAATGTTTTTATAGATTTATATGATTCTTTAATTCATATTATTGATTTTATCGTTTTTTATTATGTGTGATTGGTCTGTTTTATCATTTAATCTGAAACTTAATTTTTAAATTCGATAAAAACTAATTATCTGAGTTAATCATTTTGAGCAGGCAAGTTGATTTTGGTTGGCGTGTTACGCACTCAGTGGGAGCCTCACCAGCTAATGGGCCATCAGTTTGTCTGCTCTCCCTATTTTTTTACCTCGCTTATGCTGCCTTACTCTGTTACTAAGGATTTTTGTTGCTGGGTAAAAAAATAGTTGTAGCCTTTGGCTTGCTTGCTGCTCGTATTTGGCCTAACGGGCGACAATGGATTTTCCGTTTATAAGCAAATTTAGTTAAGCCGAATTTTGGATTTGCGAAGTTGCATGCTTTACTGCTTTGCAACTAGATAGTCTACAAATCGGGCTGATTTTGCTTATGTTAAAGCTAAAAATGGCACAAAAAAAGCCGGCTGGGAGGCCGGCTAAAAAGGAAGTAGTACTTGAACTCACAGCAATCAGTTAAGTTTAAACTCATCACTTAGATGAATTAAGTCTAGTGGATGTATAATTAATAGCTATATAGGAAAACCAAGACATTTGATTAATATTATATAGGATGTGAGGTTGAGCGAATAAATGGTCGAATATGGATAAGGCTTACGAAAGTGGGATATTCAGGCTTCTGCTCTGTAGCCACATGCCTAAGCTGCAGCTTTGAGTCAAGAAGATGAACCAGATTGAAACCGCTAAATATTGATTTGGTCACTATATGAGTTTAGGCTAACTGTGGTTTAATAGCTGGCGCAAATCTTCCCGTAATGTACTTAGGTGTTGGTTAGCCGTTTTCAGTTTGATGAGGTAAAAAATGAGTAACGTATTAGAATTGGTAAAAAATGCACGTCGCAAAAACAAGTTAAAGCGTGAAATTATTGATAATGAGAGCAAGGTTCGCGATAACCGTAAGCGTGTTGATTTGTTGGATAATCTTCTCGATTATATCCGCAGTGATATGACTCAAGCTGAAATTGTTGCCATTGTTGAAAATATGAAAGCGGATTATGAAGACCGTGTTGATGACCATATTATCAAAGGGGCGGAATTGTCCAAAGAGCGTCGCGATATCAATAAGAAAATCCAAGAATTCTCTCGTGGTTTAACGCAAAACGCGAAAAAATAATTGTTATTGCTGACACCCTATTTGAAGCCCGTACAGGGCTTTTTTTCGTTTTAAAACATAAACAACTACTAAGCTTACTTTTCTCTTAGATTCATCTAGTCTTAAGGGGCGGGATCTGTCGCACTAGTCTTGGTTGAGTTTCATCGCTGCCACAAAGTACTTAAATAAAGCGCTTAAATGTTAAAGTACATAGTTGTACTTGCAAATTGGAATATGCGCTGGTTTGAGCTAAAATCCCGCTGGTAATTTTTTAGATGCTCTCTCATCTTTATTTGGCAATAAAAATTTTAACTAGCCAACATGACTTTATTATTTATTCCTTATACTTACTCTAGCCGCAGTGAAACTTGCGCGTATAGTGAAAGTTATCCTTGGCTATTTGCTAAGGAAGCGAGGACTACATTCATACTAGGAGCGTCGTTAGGATGGATTCCACTTTTGTAATATTAGAGCGCATTGCGCAAAATGCCGATTGGCCGACGACGCAGACTTGGACCCAAGTTCTGAATAGAGACTTTCAAGCTAGTTTGGATTTACTGGATGGTTATCGCAGCGATCCTGAAACCTTATATCGCGCAATGAATCAATTTATTGTGATGCCTAATGGCTGCTATGGTCAAGCGGGTGCCGCGGCGGTATTACTGGCAGCAAGCAAAGCTGAAAAAAGTATGAGTGAAGAAGTCGCTGCTGCGATATCTCACTGGATTGAAGCTGCTAAATTGGTTAATGATAGTATTCCAGCCGTTCGTGCCATAGAAATTGATTTTCTGGTGCGCGGTGAGCAAATGGAACTCGCCTCAAGTAAGCTGAAAGAGCTGATTAAAGTTAATCCTGAAGATTATTGGGCATGCCGTAGCGCACTTAATTATTGGGCTGCGATGGGAGATTTGGCACAAGTGGCTATTTGGGGTAAACGCGCTGAAGAATGTGCCCATAGTTCTCGACGTTGGGAGCAAGTGATCTGGCAAATGGGGCTTATAGCCCAACAGCAAAAGCTTTGGCAACAAGCAGCCGGTTTTTACGAGCAGTTAATATCTGCTAGCTCTAGTGATGCCGCGCTTTATCATCATATGAGCGAAGTTTATTTTGAGTTAGGCGAATATAAAAAGGCCCTCGCTTACAATAAAAAATCATTACAATTTAAACCGACGGCTGCTGGCGAACAACTTCAGAAAAGCATCTTGAAAGCCAGTGTTTGGTGGCGTAAGTTGCTGCCTTAGTTCTGCACGGCGCTAACTAACCCGAATCTTGGATAAGCGGACATCGTATATTTTCCTGCAAAAACGCTGTGAATATGTCCTTATAAGCTTTGCGTTTTCGTCCCTGAAAACGAAATTTTGCCGTAAAACATACTTTATTTAGCTGCGTTAAGCTTAAACAGTATTTTTAGCTATTCACTAAATGCGACTGACGAAATGCTTGGGTTAATTCTGTAACGTGCTGATATACCCAGTCGGCATGATGGCGGTATTCTTTACTTAGCTCAGGATCATACAAGCACGACCAAGTGTTGGCATTTTTAGCTACTTCTATATCAAACCAAAAATCACCAATATAAACAATTTCTTGTGGTGAAAGCTGCCATTGCTGGGCAATTTTCAATATGCCTTCTGGATCAGGTTTAGCTCGACAATCCTCCCGTGTTAACACAAGCGGAATGTCCAGCTTGAATTTTTCCAGTACATAAAGGCTGGCATCGCGCATATTACGCGTGAGCACGGCGGTGGGGATACCTAATTGCCGCAAGGTGAGCAGTAGCTCTGCTACGCCTTCGATCGCTTCAGCAGCATGGGCGCCGACCATTTCATGATCATAAATACATTGCTCGGCATGGGATATTTGCTGGTGGCAGGTTAAGGTGGCGAGATGTTCGAGGAGTGGCGACTGCTCAGGAAAGTTAAGCTCAGCTCTGAGTAAGTCAAAGTCGAGCTTCGAATCCACTAGGGTGCCATCTAAATCAAAAATAACCCCTTTAATTTTCGTGAAATCCATTTTTCCACCTTATTAGGTTTGAGCCGATAAGCGTATTGGCAACAATACGCTTATCTATGTGCTAGATGGTTACATCGATTCAAATAGCTTAAGTAACTGATCACTATCGGTCAGCACTTGATGTTCAGCCTCTTTATCTCCGTATACTGCATCTGCAAGTTGTTGTTTCTGTTGTTGCAATTGTAGCACTCGCTCTTCAACTGTTTTTTCACAAATTAGTTTATAAACAAACACCGGCTTGTCTTGACCGATACGATAAGCTCGGTCTGTTGCTTGATTTTCTGCGGCTGGATTCCACCACGGATCGTAATGAATAACGGTATCCGCTGCGGTTAAGTTTAAACCAACGCCGCCAGCTTTTAGTGAGATTAAAAATACCGGTACATCGCCATTTTGGAATGAGTTTATTACGTCTGAACGTTTTTGCGTTTGTCCAGTTAGTTTAGCGTAAGGAATGTTGGCATCTTTAAACTTATTTTCAATGAGCGCCAGCATTTGTGCAAATTGCGAGAAAATCAAAATGCGGCGACCTTCTTCAAGCATTTCTGGCACTATATCCATTAAGAAGTCTAATTTTGCTGATTGGTTAATTTTTTGTGCTTCTTCTAATTTAACCAATTTCGGGTCACAACAAGCCTGACGCATTTTTAGCAGGGCATCTAAAAATTCAATACGACTGCGTGCCATGCCCTTGCTCGCCAATAAGCCTTGCACGCGAGACTCCATGGTAACGCGAATACTTTCGTATAAAGTACGTTGCTCTGGCGGCATTTCAATGAGATGGGTGATTTCTGTCTTCGGTGGTAGCTCTTTCGCTACTTGATCTTTAGTGCGACGCAAGAGAAATGGCGATACTTTTTGTTTCAGCCATTGTTTGGTTTGGAAATCGCCTTCTTTTTCTATTGGCGTACGGTAGTGCTTATTAAAGGCGCTTAGGCCACCTAAAAACCCGGGCATCAGGAAATCATATATAGACCATAGTTCACCAAGGTGATTCTCCATCGGTGTACCGGTTAAACATAAACGGTGATCTGAATTAAGTTTTTTCACCGTTTGTGTCATTTTTGCGGTTGGGTTTTTGATCACTTGCGCTTCATCTAAGATCAATTCACTGAACTCAAATTGGTCTAACTCTTCACTGTCTCGTACCATTAGTGGATAAGTGGAGATGATGATGTCGTGATTGTTTATTTCGCTAAATAGTTGTTTACGCTCTGGCCCGTGCAGTTTTAGTGTGGTTAGATCCGGCGTAAATTTTTTCGCTTCTGCTTCCCAGTTACCCACTAAGCTGGTAGGACAAATAACTAAAGCTGGTTTAGTGAGTTTACCTATGTCTTTGCGGTGCTGCAGATAGGCTAGTGCTTGCACTGTTTTACCTAGACCCATGTCATCCGCTAGGATACCGCCAAAGCCGTAATCAAATAAGAAGTTAAGCCAGTTTAGGCCGTCCTGTTGGTAGCTACGAAGCTCAGCTTTTAAATTAGGTGAAGGTGGGATAGCTTGAATACCGGAAAAATTAGCGAGCTTTTGCGCCAGTTTTTTCACATGTTCACCGCCTACCCAATTATTAATATCTGGTAGTTGTGCTAATAGCCCTGCGTGGGTGTTAGGTAAGCGTAAGGTTAAGTTATCTTGATTGGTGAGCTCTTCCAAAATAGCCAGAATTGGCTCAATAGAGCTACGCTTAATGGTCAGCATGGCGCCATTTTTTTGCGGTAAAATTAGATCGCCTTTTTGCGACTTCCAATCAGTATGGCGTTGGATCCACTCCAGTAACATTGGTAGTAAAGGTAAACTACGGCCTTCTACTTCGATGGTTAAGCCGACATCAAACCATTGACTATTTTCTTCTATTTCAATGTTCATGCCTTGAACTTGCTGTGCAGTTAAGTCGATACTTTTATCAAACTCAACCTGCCAGCCTTGCTGTTTAAGGCGCTCACCATGTAACAGATTAAAACCTAGCCAAAGTTCTTCTTGGCTAATTTTGCTGTTACTGTATAGAAAACCTTGTAGTACTTGCTTGTCTAAACGACCTTGCAGCAGGTGTTCATTAGCGGGTTTTAATTGTAAACGTTGATATTGTTGCCAAGCTTGCTGTTCTTGCTCTAGTTCCCGTTTAATGTGATAACTGTTGCCATGAATGGTAAAGCGTGTTTGGCGCTCAAGGTGGATCACATTTGGGCAAAGACGAACTTCGCCATAGGCGAACCAGAATTCAGCAATAAGCGCGGCTTGGCCATTTTCTAAGCTGCCTTTCTTTACCGTTAACATTGGTACGAGGGGAGCATCAACTTCAACTTTCGGTAATTGAATCGGTGCTGGGATCGCGTCTTCAGTAAAGTTGATTAACAGCTCTTGAGTGAAGTGGGTTGCTTGTTGCTCACCTAATGGTGGTAATGCTTGTAATGCCTGTAAGAAACTGCCTTCTAGTTCTGTTTCAATGGGGCCTGCCACCAGCGAACTAGGAATTAAATACCAAGGGCTAGGCGTAGGTAGAAGCTGCCATTGCTCATCAATACCCTCTAGCTCGATGCTGAGTTGATGCTGATCTTGTTTATTCCAGCTTAAAGTCAGCTTGGCACTGTTGCCTAATAGTAATGGCGAGGCTGTGCTTTCCCAAAAACAACGCCCGGACTTGAGCATGCGCTTTAAGGCTAACTCGTCATTTTCGGTGATAATTACCGTGCTTTTTAGATTGTACTTATCCGTTTCTTTGAGCAGTAACAGCCGCACTAAGTTTTTATCGAAGTCAGTTAACCACGAGTCAGACCAAGAGTAATCATTCACTAACTCTTCTAATCGTTTACTACTGAATGCGCCAAAACTGCCATCTTTAAGGGTTTTTGCTGCGCCAACTTCTACTTGAATCATTCCATCTTTATTGTTTGATAAACAATAAATTGCCTTTTCTTTTGCCGTTGCATTTGGGCTGCTGGCTTGGCTTTGTTGTAAGTGCTGAGGCAGTTGGCTAAACCATAATTGGTAAGGATCGGCAGGCTCGAGTTGTTTTTGATAAGCGAGTAATAGTGCAACCGCATGCTTACAGTTCCAACCAACAGGGCAAGAGCATTGGCTACGGATGATCAATTTTCCGGGCTGGTTACTGGCTTTTACTTCTACATTGGTGCTGTAGCTGGTTTCTTTATCGCTACCTGTTAGGCTACCAATAAGCTTGTCTAGCTCAGGGCTGTATTTGCATTTTTGTACCATGCCTTCTGTGAATACTTTAAGCCCTCGATCAAAGGTAGGGCCGCCGAAGCTGTTACGTATATCTTTTTCCGAATAATCCAACATGGTACTGAGCATCACTTTCATTTATCGCAGGAAATGGGCCCGATTATATCGCTTTTTGGCTCTCGGGTGGGAAATGTATCTTGATGAGGGTGGCAAAAGTCATGATTAACTGCTGCCACCCTCAACTCTAAGCCTTACAGTTTGGCTTATTTGTTTGATATTTAGGCAATTTGTTTATTTTATTTTGTAGGTCTTTAATTCGAGTGCTATGAGATGGGTGAGTTGAAAGTAACTCTGGTGGTTGCGCGCCGTCTGCAGCTTTAGCCATATTTTGCCATAACTTAATACTTTCATTCGGGTTAAAACCGGCTTTTGCCATTAACTCTAAGCCTAAAATATCCGACTCTGATTCTTGTGTACGGCCATAAGGTAACAAAATGCCGACTTGCGCGCCTAAGCCTAGCCCAGCCATTGCCATACTATGATATTCGCTACCACTTAAAGCGGCGCTGGATAGTTGTAAGCCAAGGTTAGTGATTTGGCTTTGAGATAGGCGTTCATTACTGTGGTTAGCTAATACATGAGCAATTTCATGTCCGATCACCGTTGCTAGTTGATCTTGATTTTCGGCAACTTTTAGTAAGCCAGTATAGACGCCAATCTTTCCACCTGGCAGGGCAAAAGCGTTCACTTGTTTGCTGTCAAACACCACTACTTCCCAATGCTGAAAGCTATTTTGAGGTGGCAATTGTTTAGTAATGGCATTGGTGACACAGGCTACGTATTGGTTAGTCTTTTTATCTAGACTGATCTTTTCTTGTTTTTTCATTTCCTCAAATGATTGCGTTCCGAGCTGTGTCATCTCTGTGTCAGAAAACATAATCACTTGGCCACGGCCTGTGGGCGAGGTGGAGCAGCCAGCAAGTGCCAGACTTGCACAAAGCAGGCTGGTTTTGAAAAAAGAAAAGCTAAATATATTGGTCATGGCTTCTATCCTGTAACCCATCAAACGAGCCCTACATCATACTCCGCCAGAGCCTATAGCTCTAGTTGGTTCTGCAATCGTTAATATTAGGTGATGGTAAGGGAGTATACCCAATTAACTTGAAGGTACATGCTCCAGAGCGCGTGTAATACACGGATTAATGCAAAGCCATTAGCTAGCCGTCGTCAATACCTGGCCTATACCTTTGCTGAAATTGAACACCTTAGGTTGATTGGGGTTGCGGTGATTAAGCTTGTTCTTGCTGGGCTAAAGCTTGGATCTCTGGAATAACATCATTGGCCCAACCAAGCCAAGCTTGTTCCATCGCGATACCGCGTTTAAGGCTTAAATACGCAAGTTTTTCGCCTTTGCTCAGGTATTTCATATCTGGAAAGTCGGTTTGAAACGCTAAATACATATTTAAAGTTGCCTGGTGCTCTTCCACCAATCTTTTTAAATCACTTAAAATTGCACTGGCATTGGCGCATTCTCCCGCCATAAATTTTGCCAAGAAAGGTGAGTTTAATAAGCGCTCCGACGTGGGCTTACTTAGCCAATGCTCTAAGGCCTGTTGACCCGTAGGGGTGACGCTGTAAATTTTTTTATCGGGTTTTCCTTGCTGGGCTTGTTCAATACAGCTGATTAGATCTTCATCAGCCATTTTTTTTAGTTCACGGTAGATTTGCTGGTGGCTAGCTTGCCAAAAATTTGCCGACTTTTCATCGTACTCTTTAGCAAGTTCGTACCCGGTCATATCGCCTTTTTGTAAGGTAATTAACAATACATATTTTAAGCTCATGGCTCGTTCTTTATCCGTTATTTGACCTATTCATATTAACTAATTAACAGTATTAGTTCGAGGATGGACTTTAATTTCTGATAGTGAATATGCATGTATTTGGGAGGTCAGCGGGAATCAAGTACACTGAGGTTAATAACACTATTTGGAATGATTATGCTACATAGCGCCCTGAAGCAACATTTTGGTTTCGAGCAACTTAGGCCTGGGCAAGACCAGGTTATTAACGCGATTATGCAAGGTCACTCAGCGGCTGCAATATTTCCAACGGGCTCTGGTAAATCTCTTTGTTATCAGTTACCCGCAACCTTGTTACCCAACCTCACTTTAGTTATTTCTCCTTTACTGGCACTGATTAAAGATCAGCTCGACTTTTTACAACAGCGTGGCATTGCTGCGGCCTCGATCGATTCCAGCCAAAGTTTTGAGCAAGTACAGCAGGTGATGCAGGGGGTGCGTAACGGTCAGATCAAAATACTGATGATTTCAGTAGAGCGATTAAAAAATGAAAGATTTATGCGCTTTATTGAACAAGTGCCCATTGCGTTAATGGTGGTCGATGAGGCTCATTGTATTTCTGAGTGGGGACACAATTTTAGACCCGACTATTTAAAGTTGGCGCAGTATCAAAAGCAGCTAAGTATTCCACAGGTGCTTTTGTTGACAGCCACCGCAACCGAGCCGGTGATTCAAGATATGCAGGCAAAATTTGCAATCAATAGCCAGCACATAGTGGTGACCGGTTTTTACCGTGGTAACTTAGATCTCGCAGTGATGGCAACGGAACCAGCTGCGCGTATGGTTCAGTTACAGCAACTGTTAGCGGCTGAGCCTTTATTACCGAGCATTGTCTATGTCACTTTGCAGCACACCGCGGAAGAAGTGGCTGCGCAACTACAACGACAGGGCATAAATGCACAGGCTTATCATGCAGGGATGGAATCAGATAGACGACAGCAAATTCAAGCCGACTTTATGGCCGGTAGCTACACTTGTATTGTGGCGACCATCGCCTTTGGAATGGGGATAGATAAAGCCGATATTCGCCGTGTGATTCATTTTGATTTGCCTAAGTCGATCGAAAACTACAGCCAAGAAATTGGCCGAGCTGGGCGTGATGGTTTAGCGTCACAATGTGTCGTGCTAGCCAATAAATCCAGTTTAACTTTGTTGGAAAACTTTGTTTACGGTGACACGCCTGATCAACGAGCGATCCAAGCTATCCTGGATGAAATTAGCCAAGGGTCTGCTGAGTGGGAAGTGGTGTTGACACGTTTGTCTAACCAAACCAACATTCGTCAACTGCCGTTGAAAACCTTACTGGTTTATTTAGAAATGCGAGGCATACTGCGCCCCGCATACAGTTATTTTGCCGAGTATAAGTTTAAGTATCTATGGGATAAAAACGCCATAGTGCAAGCCTTTCAGGGCGAGCGGCAAGTATTTGTGCAACAAATTTTAAGTTCGTCTGTTCAAGCAAAAATTTGGTGTACTCCGGATCTTGAGCAAATGTGGCAACAACATGGTCAAGCACGCACGCGTGTTATTGCAGCGCTCGATTATCTACATGAAAAAGGCATGATTCAGTTAGAAAGTAAATTGATGACCGACGTTTATCGAATACAGCAACCGCCACACTCACAACCTAATTTAGCCAACGAATTACACCAATTATTCATTAATAAAGAACAGGCTGAAATTAATCGTATTAGCCAGCTGATTGGTTTTTTTGAGTCTGAGCAATGTTTAAGCCATCGGTTAGCGGGTTATTTTGCCGATCATCAAGCACCTGATCGCTGCGGTCATTGCTCGGTATGTCGTGGTCAAGTGGCACAATTACCTGCAGCTGCGGCGGTACCTATGCCTTCCTCAGAGCAGTTAAGTACTTGGTTATCACCTTTTCAACAAAGTTATGAAACCGCGATGGGATATGCTGCCAGTATTGAGGCTCAAGCTCGGTTTTTATGTGGTATGGCTACACCTGTACTAACCAAAATTAAAGGCCGAAAAATGGCAGGCTTCGCTCAACTAGAGCGGGTGCCATTTAATCAAGTGAAAGGCCTAATAGCGCAATATAATTAAACTGAATCTTGGATGAGCGAAGTAGCATGTGTCATGCTTGATTCGTTATTGCAAATTATTGAACCGGAACGGCATAGGAGATCACCATGTTTAAAGTTACGCGTGTGAATGATGCTCGTCTTGATCTTGAGGTTTCAGGCAAGTTGGACAGCGAAGCAATGAAATTAGTGTTAGATGAACTAATCGCAAAAAGTGAAGGTATCAGTGCGGGTAGCATGCTCTATCGAATTGCGGCATTTAATATTCCTACCATAGGGGCGATGGCGGTAGAGATGTCGCGTTTATCAGAGTTGTTTACACTGATGAAGCAGTTTCGCCGTATTGCGGTGCTCACCGACAAGGACTGGGTAAAGAAAGTCAGTGAGTTTGAAGGAGCGGTTATCCCTCATATAGACATTAAGGGCTTTAGTTTAGAAGATATGGCGGCTGCAGAGGCTTGGCTCGAACAATAATACATAGGCGGCTAGATTGACTAAAACTCAGGATAAGCCTTTAGGGGATACGGGCTTAAACTGAGTTGTAGACTATTCGGGTAGCGTTTTATTTACCGATACAGAAAGTGAAGTTTCCCATAATAGCTGGCCTCGCGCGACGTCTTGGGGACCAAATTACAATTTATGGTCAAATTCTTACTTCCCAAGATGACTTCCATCATAGATCAGGATGGGAAAAGTGGGAATGGTGGGAAACCGGATCAGCTTTCACTATCTTTCTCTTCAGCCAACGACAAACAAGAGAGGTTTTCCACTCTCTAGCAGGTAAGGTGCGGTGATCGTCTGATTACCAAGGTGAATGTTCCCTTTTGCTATATAGATGAAGATCCAATTGGGTAACTTACTACTAATAGCAGCGTAAAGTGCATCAGAGGGGATGTCACGATTCTTGCCTGGCGAAATTCTAAATCTCTGGTAGTAGACGTGATGGTTGGATTCAAATGCAGAACTTTCCTGTCCATCGTTCACGAAAGACGGTGACATCGTTCTTCTCGGCTCGAAAACTTCTATGGTGATATAGCATAGGCCCTGGTTTGTCATACCAGCTTGGTATTTTGGACATTGGTAGTCTGCACTATGGAAGTAGAACTCTATCTTTTGTTCTGAATTGCCATTAGTGCGCTCATAGTTAATAGATTGTTCTTGAAGCACGGTTTCGATGGCTGCGTTGAAGTGGTAGAGCAACTTTTGCTGTGCGTCTCGAGCGGATGTCGTTTCTTGTATAGGCATCCAAGCAATAATGCTGTTTCGTGAAGCGGTATCAGGCTGTTCCAGCAATGACGTTAGTCCTTCACTTAACTCAAGTCCCGCGCCTACTGAAGACGTGAGCAACAATGTATTTCCTGCGGCAGCTTCCGCGAGCTTAAATGCCTCAAAATCTTTCATTGGAATGACTTTGTCTTCTGTTTGGTAGAGCCCACCTGCATGAGCAATGTTATGATCACGGCTGTGGCTGTTGTCATATTGGATAGGAGTTGATGTAGAGGCGAATCCAGTGAGCAAAATGAGTAACGATAATGGAGTGAACCTAGCCTTCGGTTTCATGAGAAATTTCCTTTTCAAAACAATTTGATTTTGCAGTTATTTATCGGGTGATCACCAAGTTGACACATTGTAGATAAGCAGGAGATATCTTTTGATCTTTAAACTCACCAGTTGCAGATCGGGGGCTTTGCTATGGATCGTGGATCATTTTGTTATTACGATCCTTCCCAGTAGGAGCGAAAGTAATCATCACCTACCCATATCAATCAATCTTCCAGCCATAAGCTTCACCTGTCATGTCAAAGTGCCTGTTCTTCATCAACAAACCAGTGCTTGGGTTGATGCGTCGAGGCGCTCGCTTAACGCAAGACGAGTCATTGAGCGGAATGTTTTGTTGGTGCAAATGCCAGACATGAATGAAGAAATAGGTGAGGGTGGCGGCACTAGTGAATAGCCAGTTTATATAAAAGAGTACAAACCAAAATAACAACGTGATGTACTTATTTTTGTGGATAACATCCAGAGGCTTATGTAGCCAAATAACGCTTGGGAAGGCCATCAACATCACACCCCAGCTTTGATATACAGTCACTAACGCACCAAGACAAAAAACGCAAAATAGTGCGAACTTTTTTAGTTTTTTCATCTTAGTCTCCATCTTGTGCTTAGTTTTCCTAAGTATACAGGTATAATTAAAACTTAGAAAATCTAAGCATCGTAGGTTGATGATGATTCTCACTTGTCTAAAACAAATCCATTTCCACAGCGCCTTAAACAGGCAAGAAATCGCGTTGGTATCAGCCAGAGGGAGCTTGGTATCCGTTTGGGTATGGACCCAAGTTCAGCGAGTGGCCGTATGAATCATTATGAAAAAGGGCGTCATATGCCCGATATCGGTACGCTACAAAAGCTTGCTCAGGAGCTTGGTGTGCCTGTTGCATTTTTCTTTTCAGATTCCGACAGCTCAGCGGAACTGGTATGTTTGATTGAAAAGCTCAATGAAACTAAAAAGCAGGCGCTTATTGATCAGATCAGGCAGGAACTCGATAACATCGACCATTCATAAAGCTATCGCTCTCGTCCTGAATACCAAAATACTCCACCGACTGCGGCGACTGTCAGTAATAAACCACCCAGCCAAATCCAAAGTTCCATATTTACCTCCTGCAAGTATCTTCTATCTCTATTTAGCTTAGCTTTCCTAAGCATGAATTTCATCGAAAGCATGCGTCACTTGAGAAAAAACCGTCACAACCAACTTGTGCTCCGCTAAGGATGCAATTTGAAAGTAAAGATTACCTGTAGGGTTGGCCCAAATTTCATGTTGCTCGCTTCCGTAACGGAGTAGCTTTTGAAAGCGTGTTCTTGATGACAAAGTCAGTCTTTCTAGATTTGAATGGGAGAGTTGCTTCTGTAAGCTGTGCCATGGATTGCGAATATCACCTTGATTGTGTCTTTGTTGGTAGCGTTGCATTGCATGGTTACTGATGGCGATGGTGCCAAGTTTTGCAACCTCAAACGTCGGATAGGGTGAAGCATAAGGCGTAATAATGTCTTTTGTTTCTGGATGAGTGATATCAACAATCTCGTCAGAATAAAGTTTGATACCGGATAGACGGTTGGACAGAAACAGTGCGGCTGCTTTGAGAGTTTCATTCTTGGCCGCTAAAATGGTTTCTTTGGTTAGGCTGAGTGCGAGACCTTTACCGCTGTTTGGTACGCGCCCGAATACCTGTTTGTCGAGTAGTAAGAACCTTGCCGCCGTTAACTCTGCTATAGCGCACCAGAATTCACTTTGAGCAATTTGAACAGTAACGATACCGTGATTGTTCAATCCCGCGAACCAAGCGATATCGACGCTTTCAGCATTGATTTTTTCAACCTGAACTTTCAATCTCATCACAGCATTTTCTCCTCACTTTACTACCAGCATATCATCGACTTTGAAAATGCAAACTGTAGCTAGAAGCTTCATTTCACGGTATGAAGCTTCCAGATTGGATAGAGCTAAATATGCAGCTTTTCTATCGCTCGCATCGTTTTTCTCACCTGACTAGACAGTTTTCTTATAGGCTTCACACGCTGTTCCAGTTGGTTGAGCTGGTCTAGTAAATGCAGATAAAGTGGAATTTCCCAATCCATTGCATGTGAAAAACGGCGTAACACCCCATCTGAAACTTCTTGGGTTTCAAGCTCAGGATACCAACCTCCACGAGCGATCACGCGGTGCCATTTGATTTTAGGTAAGCGCTGTTCACTCGTAACAATGAACTCATAGCGAAATGGGTACTCGACGTTGTACTCTTTTGACAAGGCTTTCTTTAGTTTATCCATTTGTTTCTTCAGTTCTTTTGCTGCTGCCATCAAGTGCTTTGACTCTGTCGCAACGAAATCAGATAAACCATAGATTCTTTCAGGCAAAGGAACTGGCTCAGGCTGCTTCAACTTTAGATTACTGAACTCAATTTCCTTGCTTAGTTGCGTGATGCCGACGTTGGGTGTGGTTTTCTTAGTCATTTGGCTTCTCCATT
This sequence comes from Motilimonas sp. E26, assembly GCF_021278025.1. GTDB lineage: Bacteria > Pseudomonadota > Gammaproteobacteria > Enterobacterales > CBDFNC01 > Motilimonas. The sequence continues at coordinate 103,836 of NZ_JAIBHJ010000013.1, read as the reverse complement.
TTTTTAAAGTGTTCACGAAGCTTGTGAAGTCGTTTTGTACAGATTTGGGCTTTTTGTTTGATGGTGAGGATTTCATGTCGCACTTCGCGGATCAGTGCGAAGGCATCTTCTGTGTACGCAATAAGATCGGATTCCCATTCAGCGTTGGCTTTTGAAAAGCGACCCGGTGGGTAACGAAAGCCTTTTCCTTTTGATAAATGCTTTGAGCGAACACGCTGTTCTTTGTTGTTTCGTTGTGACATTTGATTAGCACTGAGATACCAGTTGTAGTACCAAGCCGCTTTAAAGCGATGGTTGCGAACCCGAACACGGCAGCCGTAGCGACCAGGTGAAGTGTCCTTATGAGCTCGATGGATTCGCCAAAATTGGTTAGCGTAGCAACTGGCTAAAAACTCAAGCAAGTAGGGCTCCTGCATTGCAAAGTTCTCGATATCAGCAAGGGCTTTTAACGATTGTGATAGAGCGAGCTCAAAGCACTCTTGTTCACTTTCGGGTTGCCGCTGTTGGGCTCGTTGATGCCATTGATAGGCGGCGGAATGTTCATTTAGTTCAGTCATGTTGGCTCCTTGGTTGTTGAGCTCAAGGTAGCGCAAACATATTCTTACTTACGCATCTGTAATTGCCCTTTTGGGGTGCGTAATTTCCTTGTGTCCCACAGTTAGTTACCAAGCATTGCAGCGATTCCTCTCCCTGTACTTTCCAGATACCTATCTTTGTGGGACGTTGCTACGGATTATTTTCGTTGCTTTATTGTTTTGGAGGGGATGTAGGGAGTTATAGTCCAATCATTGTGGGACCTGAGCGTCGATTATTTCTTTTGATGGGATTGTGACGGTAAATTTCTAGATTATTGTGGGATTTTTCCTGTTTGTAGTAGATGAGGGCTGATGTACTTTCACATGTGAAAGCCCGTCGTTTTTATCGATTAGCATACCTTTTCCATACTTTCTCTTGGTGCCTTGTATAGATGAAAAGTAATGACACACAAATTCGGATGATAATGCAGACCATCACAAGAGGCGTTAACTGTTTTTGGTAGCGTTTTCGCAATTCACTTTCCCGAGCAAACGTAGAGTAGGTTGCTATTAATTGAGCCACTGAGTATGGCATGTTTATTAAACTAGATGACCAATGGGCTTTCTATCGTCAGTATTCTCGGGGGGAGTTGGGCCGCAATAATATCACCAAGGTTATTCGTGATGATGTGAAGTTTAAATCCATAAAATCAACCTATTATGCTTTTACCTCCTACAGCAGTCCCTTGAAACACTTTATGCCTAGGGATAGACCTTAATGCTCTTAGAATCAATAAATTTAATGCCTGTAGGTTCTCATTTTAGATGGGTGAAGAAATGAACTGAGAGGGGCAAACACGTAAGGCATGACGTCAAGAAAGCATGTATAGCAGAGCTGGAAAGTCATTCTTTCTGATCACAGAAACAGATCTTGGTTCCCTTCAATTCTTATCCCCGTTCAGTTTGAACAACGCTCACAACCTAAAAGTATTGACATAAAAATGCAAACACAACTCGATGATTACCGCTTCTAAGCTGTTATTTTATGAGCCTTTTCTTGAGTATATGAAATTCATTGTCTAGCTTTAAGATCGAAGAATCTTTTTAGTGCAAGGGACAACAATGAAAAAAATAACAATGCTTTTGTTGGGTTTTGTCGCGGTATTCAACATTGGGTGTGACAACAACACAACAACCCAAGAAGAAATATTACCGATTGCGAATGCAGGGCATCCAATATCCAGCGGGCGTGGAACAACAGTCGTACTCAACGGCAGTCAATCCCACGATCCAGAAGAAAAATCATTGACTTATCAATGGACAATTATCGAAAAACCGTCAGGTAGCCTTTCAACATTAAGTGACAACACATCCCCTTTCCCCAGTTTATATCTCGATAAAGTGGGCATTTATAAAGCTCAGCTCATCGTCAGCAATGGTGAGAAAGAGAGCCAGCCTTCCATTGTCACCATTTCAGATGCAGACACTCCTCCCGTTGCCAATGCAGGGAAAGACATAAAACTATCGGATCTAGGTTTTGTCGTTCTGGATGGAACTGGCAGTTTCGACTCAGATGGAGACAAGCTCGAATACCGCTGGACTTTGGTAAAGAAACCTCAAGGCAGCAGTGCCAGTATTCTCCAACCAACAAGTGCGACACCCACACTAAACTACGACTCTTCTGGCGAATATATCGCAGAGCTTGTTGTGAGTGATGGAGTGTATCAAAGTGCACCAGATAGAGTGGTTTTGACGGATAGCAACATTGCCCCCGTAGCCAAACCGAAGGCCGCTGCTTTTAAGACCCTTGGACAAGCGGTCGCTTTAAGTGGATCTGAGTCGTTTGATGCGGATGGCGATACTTTAAGTTACCAATGGCATATGGTCGCAGGGCCAAACGGCAGCCAGGCAAACTTACTTAATGCGACCACGCCACAAACGTCGATCACTCCCGATGTGGCAGGCGATTACATCGTAGCTTTAGTCGTAAAAGATGGGAACAACGCCAGTAGCCCAGCCACCGTGACCATTCATGCAGCTTCCAGTTTAAATCAGGCTCCCATTGCGGTAACAGGCCACGATAGGCAGATAACCACTTCACAGGAAGTGCATCTCGATGGCAGCGCCTCCCACGATCCGGAAGGTAATAGCCTGACTTATCGCTGGTCACTGGTACATAAACCTTCTGGCAGTCTGGCGCAGCTCAGTGAGCCGTTCAGTGTCCATCCTTTTTTTACTCCGGATATCCCGGGCAGTTATGTGGCGCAGTTAATCGTTAACGATGGTACGCGAGACAGTCTTCCGACTCGCGTTCTTCTGTCTGATAGCAACCTTCCACCTGTCGCCCATGCCGGCGGCGATCTCAAAGGCACCCCAGGACAAACCGTTCAGCTTGATGGCAGCTCTTCCACCGATGGTAATGGTGATCCTCTCAGTTATCGCTGGCATATTGTGAGCCAGCCTTCAGGAAGTCAGGCAGTATTAGCCAATAGCACAGCGGCACAACCATCATTCACTCTTGATGTACAAGGTCATTACGTTGTTCAACTCGTGGTCAATGACGGCTATGCGGACAGTGCACCAGATAATGTGGTGATAACCGATGTAAACCTAGCGCCGATAGCGGATGCGGGTAACGACCAAAAAATCAGTAAAGGCAGTACGGTTAAGCTAAGTGGTAGCCGATCGACTGATCCAGAAGGCTTGCCTCTCAGCTACCACTGGACACTGTTAAGCCAACCTGCTGGCAGCGCAGCGCTGCTCAGTGCCACCGATACCATAACCACTGACTTTGTGGCCGATGTGGGGGGCGATTATGTAGTCCAGCTGGTTGTGAATGATGGTGAACTCGACAGTACGCCCGCGACCGTCATAGTGCGCGACTTTGACAAAAACACTTTGCCAGTGGCCTCTGCAGGCTCAGACTTGGCCGCCGAGGCGGGGCAAAGTATATTGCTTGATGGCAGCACCTCCTACGATGCCGATGGCGACAGCCTGAGCTATCAGTGGGCTCTGCTGACCCGACCAAGTGGCAGTGCCGCCCAGTTAACTGATGCCGTCAGTGCCAATCCGACCCTTAAAACCGATGTGGTGGGTGATTACGTGGTGCAACTGGTGGTGAGTGACGGTAAGGGCAATAGCCTGCCGGATACCGTACTTATCCATGACATCGCCAAAAATGTGGCCCCGGTGGCCGATGCCGGCAATGACAGGCAGGTTGATTTGGGGAGTGTGGTCGCCCTCAGTGGCCAGGCGTCATTCGATGCCAATGGCGACTCCCTGAGTTACCGCTGGGCACTCATCAGCAAGCCCGCAGCCAGTGCGGCTTCGCTGAGCAGTATCAATCAAGCTAGCAGCCAGTTTACTCTGGATGTCGCCGGCAGCTATGTTGCCCAATTGATTGTCAACGATGGCAAGCTCGACAGCAGCCCAGTGACCGTATCCATCAGCAATAAGCCCAGTACCGGTATTGGTGCCAACCCTGTCCCCAGTGGTCATACGTTGATTTTAAGCAGTTCTCTTGGCGGGGATGAGCAGGTTGGTGGTTTGTATTCCATCAGCGAGAAGAACCTCAATGAAATACACCCGCTGATGAGTCTTAAAGGCAAACCCGGGGTACAGACAACCGATTATTTGGGCTTGGTGTTCAGCCCAGAGCGGGGCAAGTTCTTCTTTATGCTGCCAAATGAGGGCTTGTACGGCGGCGCGACCGTGATGAGCTTCGATCCGGTAACCAAAGCGGTGGAGGTGTTACGCCATATTGAGTATGAAGTCGTCAATGGTTATCGAGTTTATGGGTTTGCTAGCCGCTTGTTGATACACCCATCCGGAAACGCGCTGTTTGGTTTGGCCAAGTTTGGCAGTGTGTTGGATGCGGGGAGGGTGTTTTACCTGAACATAGATCCTGCCAGTGCGGATTATCTTAAATTTGCCTGGGTCGCAGACCTTGGTGCCCCCGATGCTAAGGGAGATACTTTTGGTCGCTCGCCACTGGCCCATATGCAATGGAATGATGAAAACCGCATCTTTATTGCCAACTACAGTAGAGTGAATGCGACCAAGACCAATGTGTTTGAACTCATGCCTTCCAATTCAGCGGATTTAAGTCAGCCTTGGGTTCCCACTTCCTACCTCAACTCACGTTTTATTAGTGAATTTATCTACACCTACAGTGGCAATTACATCAGTACCTATGGAGACGCCTTTCTTAGTGCAAATAGCTTTGAGGATAAAACCATTTTTGATGTCAGCGACCGCGAAGGTGCAGGCCTTGGTACCGTCAATTCTGACTGCAGAAACAGCATGGGGGTATTCAGTTGGATTGGAAATAACCGCTACTCTGTTTGCAAAGGAATCGGTTCACAGGCCCCTTTGCTGACAGAAGTAAACACAGTGAATGGTAGTTCAAGCGATGTCAGACGCTTTTCCAATTGGGGAGGAGCAATCGCAACGGGAATTGCACCATCCACTACAGGAGGAGCGCTGTATATTGCTAATGGAGATAATGCGGCAACCGTTTTTGCTGATTTGGTGCGCAGTAGTGGTTCGAATGTGATTGGCGGCTACACGGTAAAACCTTCGCAGGTTCGCAGTGTCGGTGGTCTTAACTTTACAGATAGCGCATTTATTGTGGCTGGCGCAGACCGGGGTTATCTCTTCATGGGGGATCCCGGTGTCGCCGATTTCCCCAATGACAACATCAATGACAGGTATGTGTCTGTTTTAAGCTATGACGGCGGCGCGACCCGCAACGGTGCCATCGTCACTAAGGATCGTTTGGATGATAGCGTCACTGTAACCAGTCTGGGTTATGCGGAAGGCGCCTATCCGATTGGCAAGCCGGTAGTGCATTCCAGCGGTAATATTTTCAGCGGAGTTTGGTTTGCGCCAGGGTTTGAAGGATGGGGTGCGACGTTCAGCTACGATCCAACCAATGCCCTGATCAAGTACGGAACCGGTAACCAATCAGTCCGTCCAGGCATTGCGCTTAAAGAAGATTTGCAAGGGCAACTCATTGGCCTTGGAACCGACACTAACGATGCGTTCCGGCAGGTGCTGTACAGCATAGATCCGGACACCCTGGCCTATTCTGCCATTGCCAGTTTTGACAGTACCGGTCAGGCAGAGGCAACCACAGAAGTGGCTCTAAAAGACACTCAGGCATGGGTCATTTCAGACGCCAATCTCTATTGCTTTGATTTGCAAACAAAGGCGCGCGCCAATACAGGTTCCTTTATCAGCAACGGGGCACATGCCCCCGTCAGAGCCATGACCTATTCTTCTGCGAGTAGCCACTGGTATTTACCTACGGCGGCAAGTGGTGTCAGTGGGGAGGGAACGATTCAACAAATCACCGATGATTGCGCAGCACCCATCAGAAGTGATGCCGTTACCGGGCTTGTAGATATTCCGGCTACCGCTCTGTTGGCGGCTTCTGACGGCAAGCTTTACTATGGAACCAAGAATGGCAAACTGATGCAGTTTGACCCCTTGCTGAACCAGGTTCAGCAGTTTGCAGCTTTGGGACAGGGTGAAGTTGTAGGTTATCTCACTGAAGACAGCAACGGTGACATTCTGGGCATCTTAAGACAGAGCTCGGGGGATTTATTGTTTGCAGCACCTTTGGCTGGAGGCACTGTGACTTCCAAGGCGTTGCCAAGCTCCTCACCAGTAGATGCCTATTACCCTGGAGTCGTCGAGCTCAAATGATGAACTTAATAGCCAGCCCAGTCTAACCTGGGCTGCTTTTTTCCCCTGTAAACACTAAGTAATCTGAACTCGGGATAAGAATTGAAGGACTTTTATCGCGGTATTATCCCCCGATACTAAAAGAGTGATTTCCCCCCTTGTTCAACTATACACGCTTGCTTGAAGTTATGACTTCCGTATTTAGTCCCTCTAAGTTTTTTGTTTATCCATCCATACTGAGTCGTTCGCCATGGTAGAGCAACTTTTGTGTGAATTTAGTGCTGGTAAATTGGCTACTTTGATCGGAGCTAAAAATATCGGGTGGTCCATAGTGCTCTATAAGTGACAATACCTTATTGTAGTGCTATATCAGGCGATAATGGCAACTAAGTACAGGAAGCTTTTAGCCATTGGGATGCAAGTGATATAAATAGACAAGCTTGGTTCTGGTAAGTGACTTCGATATCACACAGCAGTTAGGAATAAACCTTGTGTGCTTTATTCACCAGCGTCGTTTTATGGCGCAATTCAATTTCCTCAGTAGAGATCTCTTGGGCTGATAGTAGGCTGTTGAATGGGCAATTTTAACGTTAGATGTCGAACATCTTTACCATATTATTATGTGCGCCTGTGATTGATACCATCGTATTTTTATCTGTTAATTTTCTCTCAATCTGCCCAAAACGGGCCTGAGCAATGCGCGTGTTTCCTTTGACAATGTCAGAAAATACCTCCTGCTAGTTCTTTTATCGACGGGAGCAATTATGGACGAACAAAAACAATCAAATCAGCTATTGAGTTATCAAGAAATCTGTCAGCTAACTCAATTGTCGCAAGCGACGATTCGCCGCTATGTAAAAAACGGTTTCTTTCCTACACCTGTCACACTCTCACCTGGCGCTCGAAGTGTGAGATTTCGTCTTGAAGATGTGCAGAAGTGGCTTCTGAGTCTGTGATAGGGAGGTCATATGACGTTTCGACATCACCATGATCAACTACAGTATTTTTGCCGTGAGCGAGGCTGGCGTTCGTTGAGCTCTTCGGTCAAGGTTCTCGCTAGAACGCGTTCACCTGATCGGAAGTCAGGGTTCAGTGCTTGTATTGAAATCATCAATATGGATAAGCAGATGATCAGAATGATAGTGCCAGCCAGAAAGATCATGGGAGGGAGCAACTATCAGTTAAGAGATGAATTGTTCGATACCGGTTTTTGGCTGGAGCCAGAGCAAACTGCATGGAATATGGTCCAGCGATATTTGCGGGAAGAGCTCAAAGCGGCGGAAACGGCCTTTTGTGTCACAAGAACAGGTTGGCATAACAAGGTGTTCGTCGCTTCGGAGAAAAGTTTCGGGCGGTCAGATGAGTCCTACTACTTTTCTGGTGGGATGGCTGATTCACTCTGTTTGGCAGAAGGGAGCTTAGCGGAATGGCAAAGTGAAGTCGGTTCTTTGTTGGTTGGTAACCCCTTGCTCATATTTTCTGTTGGGGTTGCGTTGGCCGCACCACTTCTCAAACCAGTAGGGATGGAAAGTGCGGCATTCCATATCATGGGGCCGTCTTCGTCGGGGAAGTCTGTCACATCATTTGTTGCGGCGTCTGTTTATGCTGATAAGTCTTATATCAAGTCTTGGAAAACAACCGCTAACGGTATTGAGGCGGTTGCATCAGAACATCACGACATGTTGCTTGTGTTAGATGAGCTAGGGTTGTGCTCTGCGGAAGAAGCCAGTTCTGCGGCTTATCAAATCGTCAACGGATGTGGGAAGCTGCGAGCCACGGAAACAGGCGGCCTGGCGAATATTGCTAATTGGCGGACGTTGACCTTGAGTAATGGAGAGATTGGCCTGACAGAGCTGATGGAGTCCTCTGGTTATCAGGTGAAAGCAGGTCAGCTGATTCGAGTAATCGAAATTCCTGCCGAAGAGCGTTTCGGCTGTTTTGCGGAGCTACACCGATTTTCTTCACCATCTCAGTTTGCTGAGCACTTGGAAAAGCAGACGCAAAAGTACTTTGGCACTTTGTTCACGGCTTGAATGACGCTTATTTCAGATAAGCCTGATCTGGGAGTCGTTTTACAGCGTGAAATCGAAACGCTGAGGCAGCATTGGTCTAAAAGCAATTATTCCGGCCAGGTTCATCGGGTCTTGAAGCGCTTTGTCCTGGTTGGTTTAGCGTTGTCTGTTGCGTCAAGAAACAAGTTAGTGCCATGGTCTGAAGAAGAGTCGCTCTATTCCGTATATAGCGTTTTTAGTCGCTGGCTAGCCCATCGAGGGCATCAGCACAATCAGGAAACGTATGAGGTGTTAAGTGCTTTGAAACAAGCGATTCGGTATTGGGAAAATAAGCTTTCTGAATTCTGTACGAGCATATCTTCAAAGTTTGGTTACTGGCGGCAGGATGGTGATGACGTCCAGTGGCTTATCCACAAACAAGAGTTTGTTAAGCAGTTACGACTGCGGCGTCAGTACAAGAGTCAATCGAGCCCTTGATTCACAAAGGGTGGTTTGAAACCAATGAAGATCGTAGAGGAACACTTCGGATTATCGATAAGAAAAACGGTACTGAGTTTGATCATCGTTTTTTCGCTTTTTGGCCGGAAAAGATCCTCTCTGAATTGAAGGAGATGGGCATCGATGAATAATATATTCCCAGCTTTCCCACCTTCCCAGAGACATTCCAATGGGTGAGGAGGTGATACGATGACAACCAACGAGCAAGTTCTTCTTCAATCGATTCTCGCCAAAATAGATCGTGTTGAGCGCGCTGTTCTGGAGCAGCGTTTGCAGCAACAAAAGGTGGAGTTGCTTGGAAAGGACATTCTAACTGTCGATGAATGTTCTGTCTTACTCGGTTTGTCTACAAACCAGCTGTATAAGTTGACCAGCTCTGCGGAAATACCATTTTTCAAAATTGGTAAACACCTCCGATTTGAGCGTCAAGCCATCATGGATTGGGTAGAGCAGCAGCGTGTTTCATCTCAATATGAGATCGAAAAAAGGGCAGCAAACTATGTCGCCACCACCTCTCGCAAGTAATACTTTCATAGCAGCGGCCTTAGGCCGCTGAATCCTTTCCAGAAGAAGCAAAAAAATCGGGGAATGTGAGCATGGCTTCCATCCTACGTTGTTCAATGATGTCAGCGTAGATCTCGGTTGTTTTGAGTTCGCTATGACCGAGCAATCGAGACACTGAGTAAATATCCGCGCCTCTGCTCAGTTGGATCACGGCAAACGTATGGCGACCAGCATGGAATGTAACGTGTTTACTTATTCCAGCAGCCAGAGCCCATCTAAGCAGTTCTACATTTATGTAAGAAGAGTATTTCAATCCCTTGAATACGCGCTCGTGAGGGGCTTTGGGGCTACCCAAAAGTGATTCTGCTGACTTTGTATGTCTAAATACTGAAGGCTCTTAGCATCGCCGTGAGAGAGTTTGGCTTGGTCGAAGATAATTCGTTTGTGGCTATTGAATGTCTCTATTTCTGACCAAGTAAGTCGGTGGATATCGCACCAACGCATACCCGTTGCACATGAGAATAAAAACGCCCTTCTGAGGACTTGATAGCGACATTCCGTTTGGGCTAACGCGTTGACCTCATCCAGTGTTAAATAAACCCGCTTTGTCGTTTTGGCTTTGATGCTGGTCACTTGTGCAAGCGGGTTATCGCGAATAATACCTTCTCGATGCGCTTCGTTGATCGCAGCTCTAACTTTATTGAAGTAGGAGCTTTGTGTGTTGCGAGATAACGGTGTATCACTTTTGGTTTTCGCTTCATTGGTTAGGTAATACTTAAACCCGTCTAACCAGTCTTTATCCAGCTCATCAAAACTAAGATCATTTTTCCCGCAGTAGAACAGCAGGTGCTTACGAGCTGAAAGCCAGATCGAATGGTTGGAGGTTGAGGAGGTTTGTTCTTTGATGTCAATTTGCCGTTGAAAGTAATCAATGAAGCTAGCTGAACGCTTGGTTCGATCCTCAAAACCGTGCTTTTGGGATTGCCACTCAACCAGTCGTTTACTCTTAATGGTTTCGGCGAGAAGCATATGCTCTTTGTTGTGTTTTCGCTGAGCTGGTGTTTTGGGTTTGTCATAGATAAACAGATCTAGCACTTCGTGTTCACGTTTTCGCTGACGAGATCCGTTTGATTTAATGGTATAACCGTAGTCATAAATGAGACGCAATGTTCGCGTTCCATCTTCTTTAAGTGCCCGTTTTTCAATGAAAATTATCATGTTTGTCCCCAATTGGTCCCCAATACGGCATTTATCATGTCATTGGGGACCAACTGGGGACTAGATTTGGTAATTAACGGCAATAGATGGAAACAAACAGCAAATGACGTTCTAATAAAATCAGTGTGTTATATACCGTTGCTTGCAGTTGTTTTCCGTTATTTGCCCACTTTACTTCCCGATACAAAAGCTGGAGAAGATGCGAGTCAATAAATCATCGCTGGTAAACTCTCCAGTGATTTCACTTAAGGCTTCTTGGGCAAGTCTTAGTTCTTCCGCGAGCAGTTCACCTGCCATATAGACTTCTAATTGCTCTTTACCGTTATCTACATGGTGACTTGCAATGTTGAGCGCTTCCAAGTGACGGCGACGTGCCATAAAGCCACCTTCGCTGTTGCCTTGATAGCCCATAATCTGTTTAAGGTGCTCACGTAATGATTCGAGTCCTAAACCGGTTTTCGCACTGATGCGGTAAACGGGATGGCCGTGATCTTCGGTGATGGCTAAGGTTTCACCGGTTAGGTCTGCTTTGTTGCGTATCACCGTCATACCGATATTTTGGGGTAAGCGTTCAACAAAATCAGGCCAAATTTTGGCGGGGTCAAGCTCATCGGTGGTGGTGCCATCAAGCATAAACAATACCCGATCAGCATTATTGATTTCTTGCCAAGCGCGCTCAATACCGATTTGTTCTACTACGTCAGGACTTTCGCGCAAGCCTGCGGTGTCGATAATGTGCAATGGCATGCCATCAATATGAATGTGCTCGCGTAATACATCGCGTGTGGTGCCGGCTATTTCGGTGACGATGGCGGCTTCTTTTCCAGCCAAGGCATTTAACAAGCTTGATTTGCCAGCGTTAGGCCGACCAGCGATCACTACTTTCATGCCTTCGCGCATGATTGCGCCTTGTTTGGCTTGGCTTTGTACTAAGGCTAGCTGGTCGATAATAGCATAGAGCTGTGCTTGAATTTTACCGTCAGAAAGAAAGTCGACCCCTTCTTCATCGGGAAAGTCGATGGCTGCTTCAACAAAAATACGCAGATGAATAAGGGCTTCAACTAATTCATGTATCTTGTTAGAAAATTCACCTTGCAGTGAATTTAAGGCACTTTTCGCGGCTTGCTCTGAGGTGGCTTCGATTAAATCGGCAATGGCTTCTGCTTGGGCTAAATCAAGTTTGTCGTTCATGAAAGCACGCTCTGAAAACTCACCTGGACGCGCTGTTCGTACCCCTGGAATAAGCAGAATTCGCTTGATCAGCATATCCATGACCACTGGGCCACCGTGACCTTGTAGCTCTAGCACATCTTCACCGGTAAACGAATTCGGGCCCTTAAACAGCAGGGCTATCCCCTCATCGAGAGCGTTGTTGTGCTCATCTTTAAATGGCAGGTATTCGGCATAACGCACTCGGGGTTGCCTGCCTAATACTATCTCTGCCACTTGCTCACAAGCGGGGCCGGATACCCGAATAATGCCGACGCCGCCACGGCCGAGGGGGGTTGCTTGCGCGACGATAGTATCAATTGAATTCATCTGCTTATGCCTGTTGTATTAGAAGGTACAAATTATATATACGCTGCTCGGTATTATACGCAGTTCATAAAGAAAAAGGAGCCAAACGGCTCCTTCTTAATATGGCTTAAGGATTAGCTAAGTTTACGCTGAGGCGTTTTTACCTAACCCCTTTTTGTCCAACTCGCGGAAAATTAGCCACTGTTGTAACAAGGTTACTAAGTTACTCACTAACCAGTAAAGCACCAAACCTGAAGGGAAGAACAAGAAGAATGCGGTAAATACTACTGGCATATACTGCATGATCTTCGCTTGCATCGGGTCTTGTACTGTTGTTGGTGACATCTTCTGAATAAAGAACATGCTGATACCCATTAGGATAGGTAACACGTAGTACGGGTCTTGTACTGATAAGTCAGTGATCCAGCCAAAGAATGGCGCATGACGTAATTCAACCGACTCCATTAATGACCAGTACAGGGCAATAAAGATTGGCATTTGCAATAGGATAGGTAAACAGCCACCGAGTGGGTTTACTTTCTCTTTCTTGTATAGCTCCATCATGCCTTGTGAGACTTTTTGCTTGTCTTCACCATAGCGGTCACGTAACTGTTGAATTTTTGGTTGTAGTAAACGCATTTTCGCCATTGAGGTGTATTGCGCTTTCGTTAGCGGATACATCACACCTTTAACAGCAAAGGTGACAAGAATGATAGCGACACCCCAGTTACCAACAATGCTTTGGAAAAATAGCAATAATTGGAATAGCGGTTGGGCGATAAACCATAACCAGCCGTAATCCACGGTAAGGTCAAGGTGTGTGCCCACTTCTGCCATTTCGTCTTGTAGTTTTGGACCGACCCAAAGTTTCGTGCTCAGGGTTGCTTCACTGCCTGCTGCTACTGTTTGCAGTGGCGCTTTATACCCAATAGCTGCATCTGTGCCATACACACGGGTGTAAAGCTCATTGGTTTGCTCTTCGCTAGGAATAAATGCCGATACAAAGTAATGCTCTAGCATAGCAACGTAACCGCCTTTTGTTTCAACGGCTAAGTTCGCTTCTTGCATGTCATCAAATGGGTACTTGGTGTAGCGAGTATCATTTCTAGCAGCTAAAGGTGCAGAGTAAGCACCGCCACGATAAACCGGCATCACTAGGCTGCCGCCAGATGGCACTACGGTTTGTTTCAACTGGCCATATAGTTGCAAGTTAACAGGTGCATCTGAGTTGTTAATGACCTGATAATCAATGTCTACTTCATACTTGCCTTTTAGCAAGGTAAATACTTTTACGTACTTAATGCCAGTATCGGTAGTGAAATATAATTGCGCCGATACCTTATCCGCCCCTTCACTTAAGATAAATTTGTCTTGAGTGGTGGTGTAATGTGGACGACCTTTAGGGTGGCTATCAGGACCTTGACCAATTAAACCACTTTGCGCGATATAGGTATGGCCCTGTTCGCTTTTAAGTAGTTTAAATGGGGCTGGCTCGCCTTGTACTTCTGGGTACAACAGTAAGTCTGCTTCAACTATGTCACCCCCAACAGTATCAATCACTAACTTTAGTGTGTCATTGCTTAGTGTGATGCGCTTTTGTGATGCACTGTTTGACTCTACCGGTACATCTTGATTGGCATCAGCAGACGCCATCGGCACATCAGCGCTGATGTTAGCACTGCTAGGAACATTGTTAGCTGGTTGTGTTGCGACAACGGTTGGTTGTTCTGGTTGCGGATTCTTAAATTCTGTCCAAGCGACAAAAATTAAGTAGCTGACAAACAGCAGACCAATAAGTAAAAAATTACGCTGAGATTCCATAATTTAGTTAATCTCTTTTCTTAGGTTTAGGAACAGGGTCGTACCCACCAGGGTTTAAAGGATGACATTTTATAAGACGTTGGCCCGCTAACCAACAACCTTTTACCGATCCATGTATTTTAATTGCTTCAATAGCATAATGTGAGCAAGTGGGATGAAAACGACAGCGTGGGCCGAGTAAAGGACTAATAAGTACTTGGTAAGATTTTATTAAGCCAATGGCTAACCATTGCAACGGCGAACTATTCTTTGCCATAGTTTACCTAGAAGTTTTGCTAATTCCTCATTACTGAGGTCACCTGAACCACCTTTTGCGATGACGACTAAGTCGACGGCGGGCAATTGATGTTGACGAGTACGAAAGCTTTCTCTAACCACACGACGAATACGATTTCTACCCACAGCACGTTTGATGTGTTTTTTCGGTATAGCAAGACCAAGTCTAGGATGGGTAAGACCATTAGGTTTAGCAAGTATTGTAATATGAGGAGATGAAGCTGGAATGGGGTCTTTGAAGACGTTTTTGAATTGTTCGGGAGTTAACAAACGTAACTCCCGATCGAACGATAATTTAATCACGTCTGACTAATTATGCGCTCAGGCGCGTGCGGCCTTTAGCACGACGACGAGCTACAACTTGACGACCGCCTTTGGTCGCTTTGCGAGCACGAAAGCCGTGAGAACGCTTACGCTTAAGATTGCTTGGTTGAAAAGTACGTTTCATGGTTCTTTCCGTTATCAGTTAACTGTACAGTTGGCTTTCGTTCATAATGCTGTGAATGACATTATGGCAGTTGGCCTCAAAAAAGAGGGCGAATTCTATACCTTGAAATGAATCAAGTCAATTTAAATGCCGTCGTGTTGTGCAATTTTTATCCTAAGATAAAGCGCACGTTTCAGATTGGTGCCTAATAAAAGGTTATAAACTGAAAGTGCGCAGGATTATATAGAGATTTATTGAATTAGCAAGGATCTGAGAAGATCACAGCGTTTAAATTTTGCACTTAAACTCGATCAATTGAGAAAGCTGGTTTTAAACCAACCCCAGACGCCGAAAGAAAAGCCCGGTATGAGATCTATGCCTGCCGCTGATTTAAGTAAATAAAGGATCAATACACCTAATCCGGCACAAAAACACAAAAATAAACTGAGCAAACCGGCTTGGATCAAGCGTGAAATGTTTCTCTCGCGACGGGTAAGATCACGACGGTTACGGCCGGCCAAAAATACATAATAATAACGCCAGCGCAAAAATTTAACGGTGCCGCGAAAATCAATTTTATGCTCACCCCAACTGCGTGCGCCCAAAGCTACTTTCAAGTGGATCAATTGCTCTTCACTAAAACTATCATGAAGATCCTCAGGCAGTCGCTCGAATAGGTTTCGGACAAAAGGATCTTGTTTGATCGAACCTTTAATCGTGTTGGTTTTAGGTTCCATCTTACTGAATCCTCAAGGTTAATATGTTTCAATCATAGTCAGGCTAGGCCTTGGCGTAAATATAATTCATTTAATCAGCACATTTTGCACGCTTAGACCGAAATTTAATCTACCGCAATCTGTTTTTGTCAAGGAGCAAATTTGTCAATATGGTGATATAAAGCCTAGAGAAATCGGGCTTAGCAGGATAAAATGTGCGACCGTTTTTTTGTTTTGGAGTGATCTGTGTCTTCTTCCGTTTGGCAAAACTGCCTAGCTAGATTAAAGGATGAATTGCCGGCTACAGAATTCAGCATGTGGATCCGCCCACTACAGACCGAGCTGAAAGATAATGTTTTAACCTTTTACGCACCAAACAGATTTGTACTGGACTGGGTGCGGGATAAATATCTTAACCACTTCACTTCTTTGTTAGCTGAGTTTTGTGCTAATGAAATGCCGATTTTAAAATTTGAGGTGGGTTGTAAGCCAGTTATTGTTGAAACCAAAGCGACAGAAAAACCAGAACAAGCTGTTTCGTTTAGCAACAGCAGTGATAAAACCCCTTGGGAACGAGAGCCTAAAGCCAAGCCTGAGATATTTCATCGCAGTAACATCAACTTAAACTATACCTTTGATAACTTTGTTGAGGGTAAATCAAACCAACTCGGCCGAGCGGCCGCACGCCAAGTAGCTGAAAATCCGGGTGGCTCGTACAATCCACTGTTTTTGTATGGCGGCAGTGGTTTAGGCAAAACGCATTTGTTACATGCGGTGGGTAATGGTATCCGCGAGCACAAAAAAGACGCTAAAGTGATTTACATGCACTCAGAGCGCTTTGTGCAAGACATGGTCAAAGCACTGCAAAGTAATGCCATCGAAGAATTTAAACGCTATTACCGTAGCGTGGATGCCTTATTGATCGATGACATTCAATTTTTTGCCAACAAAGAGCGCTCTCAAGAAGAATTCTTTCATACTTTCAATGCCTTACTTGAAGGTAATCAACAAATAATCTTAACCAGCGACCGTTATCCGAAAGAAATAGATGGCGTTGAAGACCGCTTAAAATCGCGTTTTGGTTGGGGCTTAACGGTGGCTATCGAGCCGCCAGAGCTCGAAACCCGTGTCGCAATCTTAAAGCGCAAAGCGGCAGAGCATAACTTTGATTTGCCAGATGAAAGTGCATTTTTTATCGCCAAACGTCTGCGCTCAAATGTGCGTGAGCTGGAAGGCGCATTAAACCGCGTGCGGGCCAATGCTGATTTCACAGGTCGCACAGCAACTATTGATTTTGTCCGCGAAGCGTTGCGTGATTTATTGGCACTGCAAGAAAAGTTAGTGACTATCGACAACATTCAAAAAACCGTGGCGGAATATTACAAGATCAAAATGGCAGACTTATTGTCGAAGCGCCGTAGCCGAAGCGTGGCTCGTCCACGTCAAATCGCAATGGCGCTGGCAAAAGAGCTAACCAACCACAGCTTGCCTGAAATCGGTGATGCCTTTGGTGGTCGCGACCATACGACTGTACTTCATGCTTGTCGTAAAATTTTGCAGTTACGTGAAGAAAGCCACGATATAAAAGAAGATTACTCTAACCTGATTAGAACCTTGTCATCGTAAAGGAAAGGCGACCATGCATTTTTCTATAAACAGAGAAGCCTTGCTAAGGCCACTACAACTTGTGACTGGCGCATTAGGCAGTCGTCCCACGCTACCTATCTTAGGTAACGTACTGATTGAGGTGAGTGATAATTTACTTTCATTAACGGGCACGGACTTGGAAGTAGAGTTGATCGGTCAAATGCCCTTAGAAGGTGATATTGAACCTGGACGTACAACGGTACCCGCGCGCAAGCTACTCGATATTTGTCGCGGCTTACCAGATCAATCAGATATTCGTTTAGCGTTAGAAAACGATAAGGTCATTTTACGTTCGGGTAGAAGTCGCTACACCTTATCTTCATTGCCTGCGAATGATTTTCCCAATATTGAATCTTGGCAGAGTATTGTTGAGTTTAGTTTGCCGCAAAGTCAGATGCGTCGCTTAATTGAAAGCACGCAGTTTTCCATGGCCAGCCAAGATGTACGTTACTACCTAAACGGTATGTATTTTGAAACCGATGGCCACGAGCTAAAAAGTGTCGCAACCGATGGTCATCGCTTGGCCATGTGCAGTGTGCAGCTTGAGCAGCCATTACAGAACCAATCGATCATTGTGCCACGCAAAGGGGTATTAGAGCTGATTCGTTTGTTAGACAATGACGATCAGGCACTGCAAATTCAAATTGGTAGTAATAATATTCGGGCTATTACCGCTGGGTTTACTTTCACTTGTAAATTAGTTGATGGTCGCTTCCCTGATTATCGTCGCGTGGTTCCTGATAATGGCGATAAAATTCTTTCATCGGGTCGTGAAGAGCTTAAGCAAGCATTTGCCCGTGCCGCCATTCTCTCGAATGAAAAGTTCCGTGGTGTGCGTTTAACGCTGTCTGAGAACTTATTAAAAATTACCGCAAACAATCCTGAGCGTGAAGAAGCAGAAGAAATCTTGGATGTTAGCTTTCCTAGTCACGAATTAGAGATCGGCTTTAACGTTAGCTATGTGCTGGATGTACTAAATACGCTAAAATGTGAGCGGATTAAGATCATCATGCGTGATGCAAATAGTAGTGCCTTGATTGAAGCCGATGAGTCTTCTGACGCTATGTATGTTGTGATGCCAATGCGCTTATAACATGGCCATTACTCAGGTTAATTTAAGCCATTTTCGAAATATTAAAGAGGCCAGTTTAAAACCTGACTTAGGCGTGAACTTATTACTGGGTAATAATGGCAGTGGCAAAACCAGCATCTTGGAAGCGATCCATTTTTTGGGATTAGGGCGGTCATTTCGCTCCCATCTCACCAAACGAATCGTACAGCATGAGCAAGATGCATTTACTTTATTTGCGCGCTTTCAACACCATGATCAAACCTTACCTCTGGGTTTGAGAAAGTCTCGTACTGGTGATACAGAGTTAAAAATTAATGGTCAACGCGCCGATAAACTCGCGCAATTGGCAGAACTGCTACCGCTACAATTAATCCACCCAGAAGGCTATAGCTTACTAACGGGTGGACCTAAGGGGCGGCGTAGTTTTATAGATTGGGGAGTGTTCCATGTGGAACCTTCTTTTTTCCCGCAGTGGTTAAGAGTGAAGCGTTTATTAAAACAGCGCAATGCGGCGTTAAAAACCGCACGCTCTTATCGGGATATTGGATTTTGGGACAACGAACTGGGTGAGCGTGCTTTACACATTACTCAGCTTAGACGCGATTATCTTAAGCGACTTGAAATAGAAATATTGAATACGGCAAAGGATTTTCTGCCTGAATTTGAGTTCAGTATTGAGTTTTTTCAAGGCTGGGATAAAAGCCGAGATTTGCTGGAGTACATGCAGCAAAACTTTGAACGAGACCGAGCTCTTGGATATACCAGCATAGGGCCGCAAAAAGCGGACTTACGCGTTAAGGTTGACGGAGTGCCGGTTGCAGACGTGTTGTCTCGAGGTCAGTTAAAATTATTGGTTTGTGCCCTTAGGCTTGCCCAAGGCAAATTCCAAAATGGGGTTGGTTCAACAAAATGTATTTTCTTGATTGATGACTTTGCGTCTGAGTTGGACCGAGAAAAACGTATACCCCTGGCAAAACATATTGCCGAATCCGGCGCTCAAGTGTTCATCACTGCAATTGAAAAAGAGCAGATAGAAGAATTATTTGGGCAACAAATTAAAGTGTTCCACGTGGAACACGGAAACGTTTCAGAGCAATAAGTGAGATCTTGGTATGTCAGAGAACTCTTACGACTCGTCGAGTATTAAGGTGTTAAAAGGGCTGGATGCGGTAAGAAAGCGTCCGGGCATGTATATCGGTGATACCGATGATGGTTCAGGTTTGCACCACATGGTATTCGAGGTGGTTGATAACTCAATCGATGAAGCCTTGGCCGGTCATTGTAAAGACATTGTGGTTACCATCCACCTTGATGGTTCGGTGTCAGTAAAAGACGATGGCCGTGGTATCCCAGTTGATATCCACGAGGAAGAGGGGGTATCAGCCGCTGAAGTTATCATGACGGTACTTCATGCTGGTGGTAAGTTTGATGACAACTCATATAAAGTATCCGGTGGTTTACACGGGGTAGGTGTGTCAGTTGTAAACGCACTGTCAGATAAGTTACGCATTAAAATTAAACGCCATGGCCGTGTCCATGAGCAAATTTATCACTTAGGTGTACCTGAAGCGCCATTAGAAGCAAAAGGTGAAACTGATAGTACTGGTACAGAAATTCGTTTCTGGCCAAGCCCAAGTGTGTTTGCAGACATTGAGTACCATTACGATATTCTGGCAAAGCGTTTACGCGAGCTATCGTTCTTAAACTCGGGCGTTTCAATTATTTTGCGCGATGAGCGTGAAGCAGACAAACAAGATCACTTCTGTTATGAAGGTGGTGTTAAAGCATTTGTTGAATACCTGAATAAAAACAAAAACCCCGTTCACGAAAAAGTATTCCATTTTTGTCATGAGCGTGAAGACGGTATTTCAGTTGAAGTATCAATGCAGTGGAATGATGGTTTCCAAGAAAATATTTTTTGTTTTACCAACAACATTCCACAGCGCGATGGTGGTTCTCACTTAGCGGGTTTCCGTGGCGCACTGACGCGTACACTGAACAATTACATGGAAAAAGAAGGCTACAACAAAAAAGGGAAAACCAGTGCTAGCGGTGATGACGCTCGTGAAGGTTTAACCGCTGTTGTGTCGGTTAAAGTTCCGGATCCAAAGTTCTCTTCACAAACTAAAGATAAATTAGTTTCATCAGAAGTGAAACCTGCGGTAGAGCAAACCATGGGAGAGAAACTATCTGAGTTTCTATTAGAGAACCCAGGTGATGCGAAAACGGTGGTTAACAAGATTGTTGACGCTGCCCGTGCTCGTGAAGCCGCCCGTAAAGCACGTGAAATGACTCGTCGTAAAGGCGCGTTAGATATTGCAGGACTACCCGGTAAGCTGGCCGACTGTTCTGAAAAAGATCCTGCTCTTTCTGAACTATATATAGTGGAGGGTGACTCTGCTGGTGGTAGTGCTAAGCAGGGACGTGATCGTAAAACTCAAGCTATTCTACCGTTAAAAGGTAAAATCCTTAACGTAGAGAAAGCACGTTTTGACAAGATGCTATCTTCACAAGAAGTTGCAACTCTTATCACTGCGATGGGCTGTGGTATCGGCCGTGATGAATATAACCCTGATAAAACACGTTATCATCGCATTGTCATCATGACCGATGCCGACGTCGATGGTTCGCATATTCGTACGCTGCTGTTGACCTTCTTCTATCGTCAAATGCCTGAAATTATCGAGCGTGGTTATATTTATATTGCACAGCCACCTCTTTATAAAGTGAAAAAAGGTAAGCAAGAAACTTACGTTAAAGACGAAGGCGCACTGCAAACTTACCTCACAGGCATGGCATTGGATAACGCAAGTTTACATGTTAATGAGCAAGCTCCGCCGATCAGTAACGAAAACTTAGAAAAAATTGTTACTCAATATCGTAACGTAGATAGCATGATTCAACGTTTCTCGCGTCTATATCCTATCGTTACCATGGATAAGCTAGTGTATTCAGAGCCGCTAACCGTAGCTGATTTAGCGGAAGAAGAAAGAGTAGAATCTTGGGTTAGCTTGATTATCGATGAGCTAAACGATGAAGAAACCAGTGGTGCTATTTACAGTCATAAAGTAGTTAAAGATGCAGAGAATGACGTTTTTATTCCTGTCATCACCATACGTTTACATGGTCTTGATACTGACTATGCATTCGGTTATGACTTCTTCTCGTCAAGTGAATATAAGCAGATCACTAGTTTAGGCCAAACCTTATCTAACCTATTAGAAGAAGGTGCATATGTTAAACGTGGTGAGCGGGTGCAACCAGTCTCGACATTTGAAGAAGCGTTAGCATGGCTAATGAAAGAATCAAAACGTGGCCTGTATGTGCAACGCTATAAAGGTCTAGGTGAGATGAACCCTGAGCAACTTTGGGAAACCACCATGGATCCAGAAAACCGTCGCATGCTTCAAGTTCGTATTGAAGATGCAGTGGGTGCCGACCAATTGTTTACCACCTTGATGGGTGATCAAGTTGAACCTCGTCGTGCATTTATTGAAGCGAATGCGATGAAAGTTGCTAACTTAGACGTTTAAACTAAGTCTATATTGTTCTTGTCTCTTAGTGGGGCAAGAGTCGTAAAGCAGCAAAGAAGCCAGTCAGTTATTGTCTGGCTTTTTTTGTATCTACTGTTTCACGTGAAACAGTAGACAAAAAAACTATATTTTTTGATGATAAATTTCGCTCCCACAAGGCCAAAGTTTGGAGTCGGAACTGAACTTATTCTGCGAACAAAGCGGGTGATACGCTAACTAAGTTAGCCATTCTATTCCGCATAAATAGCATTAATTTCCGCCGCGATAATCGCAATACCTTTTTCTACATCTTCTGTTTTTTGTGAATAATTCATGCGAATACACTCATGTGTATGCTGCCATTCTTGTTCTAAACCAGGGAAAAAATAATGGCCAGGAACGATTAATACGCCTTTTTGCTTTAATCTTTGATATAGCTCCTCACAAGTTATTGGCAGGTCCTTAAACCATAACCAGAGAAAAATCGCCCCTTCTGGTTTATGAATTCGAAAACCGGGAACGGTTATTTGTTCTTGCAAGAGTTTTACTGCGTGCATCGCGCGTTGTTGGTAAAAAGGTTTAACTATGTTTTCGCTTATCGAGATAATGCTCTTATCTTGGATAAAGGGCAGAGCTAGTTCTGGACCAATACTTCCTGGCGATAGGGCGATAATACCTGATAGGTTAGAGAGGGCAGTAATGGTCTCTTCTTTTGCCACCACTATGCCGCAACGCGCGCCGGGTAAGCCAAGCTTTGATAGGCTTAAACAGAGAATGATATTGTCATTCCAAATCGGAGTGACATCTTCAAAAATAATGTTTGGGAAAGGCGTGCCATAAGCGTTGTCAATGATAAGTGGAATGTCCTTAGCTTTGGCTATTGCATCCAACTTTTTTAACTCTTCGTCTGTAACAACATTACCTGTTGGGTTAGTTGGTCTAGAAACACACATTAGGCCAATATCATCACCGACCTCTAAATGCTCAAAGTCGACGTGGTATTTAAATAGGCCATCGTCTAACTCCTCAATACTGGGTTTTGCTGCTACAAATACTTCGTCATCTAATGTTGCATCGGCATAACCGATATATTCGGGAGCCAATGGGAACAGTACTTTTTTGTGGCTGCCGTCGCTGTACTTACCCGCAAACAAATTAAACAAATAGAAAAAGGCATTCTGACTGCCGTTGGTAAGGGCGATATTTTTACTGCTGATATCCCAGCCATATAAATCTTTGAATAGCTCGGCGAGGGCGCTTAGAAATGTATCTTTACCTTGTGGTCCATCATAATTGCCTAGGGCGTCAATTAAGGCGCCTGATTCATTGAGTTCCGTTAGCTTCTGCTTAAACAGGGTTTCAATCTCTGGAATCGATGCAGGGTTACCGCCTCCTAGCATCAGAATGTCGTCACCACCTCGTATCCCTTCATTGAGATCATCCATCAGTTGTGTGATGCCAGAGTGGCGGGTGAACTTGTTACCAAAAGATGAGAAAGACATATATTGAACCTACCGGAAAGGGAGTTATTACTGAAAAATCATGAGTGCAGAAGATAGCGGAAATAGCATTAGAAGTCATGTCGATTGTGTTCCACGTGAAACAAACGGAGCCATTGAAGCAGGCAATAGAACTCGCTCTTCGAAAAATGTTTCACGTGGAACATTAGAGGGGCTTCAGCTGAGCTATCGAATCTCGCTTTCATAATAGCCCTTAGCAACATATTTGGTTCACATGTGAAATATATAAATCATTAGCAAGGAATTTGTGATCGGGCAGACAATTGCACTAGGCTCATTTAAGTAAATTTATATTTTGAACATATGTCTTGGAGAGAGACCATGAGCACACAGAATGTATTCCATTTAGGTATCAATGCCGCCGATATTGAAGGGGCAGCATTAGCGATTATTCCAGGTGATCCGGCACGAGTAGAGCGGATCGCAAATTTAATGGATGAACCTAAGTTTCTTGCTTCTCATCGAGAGTATACCGTTTACCTCGCCAAGCTTGATGGTCATAGTGTGGTGGTTTGCTCGACAGGTATTGGTGGTCCATCAACGTCTATTGCCGTTGAAGAGCTGGCTCAGATCGGTGTACGTACTTTCTTGCGTATTGGCACAACCGGTGCGATTCAGCCGCATATTAATGTGGGTGACGTGATTGTAACCAGTGGTGCGGTGCGCTTAGATGGCGCGAGCTCGCACTTTGCCCCAATGGAGTTTCCAGCGGTTCCTGACTTCAATGTCGCAACGGCGATGGTTGCGGCAGCAAAAGCCTCGGGTGCTGATGTTCATGTCGGTGTCACGGCATCCAGTGACACTTTCTACCCAGGTCAAGAGCGCTACGACACTTTCTCTGGTCGCGTAGTTAAGCGTTTCCAAGGCTCAATGGCTGAGTGGCAACAAATGGGTGTACTAAACTTCGAAATGGAGTCAGCTACATTATTTACCATGTGTGCCAGCCAAGGGTTGAAGTCGGGTTGTGTTGCGGGGGTTATTATTAATCGAACCCAGCAAGAAATACCTGATGAGTCATTGATGAAAGGGACTGAGCATCGTGCAATTAGTGTGGTAGTCGACGCAGCACGTCGGTTACTTACGGAGTAGTTTTAGCTTAGACGTTTAGGTCTGTGAGAGAGCTAGAGCAAGAGCGACTAATTTAGTCGCTCTTTTTTTATGGCGTGATTATTCTACCCTGACTTGTACTTACTCGCGGCGGATCACTACCTGCGCTTCCATAATGACATCACGATTCAATTTACCCTCTACGACATCTTTGATGGTATCTAAGTCTGCGCCAGTTAATGCCGCAGGTGTAACAATTTGTAAAGAAAGCTCGATAGGCTCATTCGCTCGCGCTTGAATATGGCGCAGTATCACTGAGCCAATTTCCTTTCCTTCCAAAGCTTGTACTATTTTCGCTTCCTCCGATAAGCGCATAAAACTAAACACCAAAGGAATGCTGACGATGGCTACTGCTAATAGGGCGATACTTAGCCCTTTCTTTGCTCGGGTAAAGGGAGCAAAGCCCAAAGTAAGAAATGTTAAAGAGGCGGCAAATACAATGCCGGCTAAGTTAGTTAAAAACAGTAGTAGCGCCCCCCAGGCGACATGCCAATCTAACCAACCTAAACCTATTCCCGTCACTGCTAATGGTGGTACCAAGGCGACGGCAATGGCGACGCCTGCGAGGCTTTTCGCAGCATCAATTCGTGCATGGGCATAAGCACCAGCTATGCCTGATATCACGGCCACACCCAAATCGAGTAAGTTAGGGCTGAGACGCGCCGCTATTTCTGCGGTAACCACCTCCATGGGCATAATAAAACTGGCAAAGGATGAAAACAGTAACGCCATAAATAGGCCTGTCGCTAATGTTCTTAAGCTACACACGAGTAAGCTGGGATCTTGTCGTGTCATTGCCATTGCCAGAGAAATAATCGGCGCCATTAGTGGTGCTAGGATCATAGCGCCAATAATCACCGGTGCAGAGCTGGCATATAAACCAATACTGGCGAGGAGGGTTGATAGTACCATTAAAGTTAAAAACGCTGGTGAGGCTGTCGCATTTTCGCGTAATAGTTGGTAAAGGTCTTTAAACTCTTCTGGCGCTGCGTGAGCGATCAGAGACAAAGGTTTGGCTGCCATCGCGGTAATGGCTTCGCCAGCGGGTAGGCGTGACACTTTACGTTGCTCTTTGCTGCTCTGGGCATTGTCAGATATGGGCAATGATTCACCCACTAGCAGACTTAAACAGCGTGGTTCGGTGTCGATAACCAGCTGTTCTGCCGTCATGCTACGGCCGTCAATTTCATAATCGAGCTGCTGATTATTGCTAATGGTAAGGGTCTTAGTTTTAACCAAACCGAGAAAATCGGGTTGCTTCATCACACGGTTAAATGACGACTTAATAAAGAAACTCAATATTTCCATCACACTGCGCGGCGCTAAAATCATGGTATGAAGCATGCCATCATTGATATGGCTATCGGGTAATATGTTACGAGATAGCATAGAGCCATGGGCATGTTCGACGACAACGACACCAACTGCCGCGGTAGTAAAGGTGCTGTCATTAGCAGTTGAAAAACTTAAGCGTTTTGGTAGGAAGTTATTAACATGACGAATGTTGTCCCATGCTTTATTTAACCGCTCCTGCCACACATGGCTTTGTCCTCCGGGTCGTAAACTAAAGCCATGACCAAGCACCACTGAGCTTAATACTATTTCGTTATTACAGCGCAGCACATCAACTTTTTGTTCTTTAGCTTGCTCGGCTGCCTTAATCGCTTTTTCTAAATTGCTTTCTAGACAAAAGCCTCGCCGTGCATAACTGGCATTTGGGTGAGGTAAAATGGCTAAGTGCCAGCCTCCCATTAGCGCGGCATTTATGATGTTGGGAACTTGCTCATCGCTAATATACACGTAAACACGGCTTTCAGGATTAAATTGAGCGGGATCGTGCGCTGTCCATGCTTTAGGTAATACGTCGTCGCTAAATAATGGCAGTACTTTATCGGTAATGTCGTCTCTGTCGTCGACATCAAATAATAAGAAACTGTCTGACATAAAGGGCCTTATTCATTAAGTGGTTCACTACACTGGTTGCTGTGCTCATTCATTGATGCATAAAAAATGAGAGTGTTATGTAAGGTAAAAGAGATCTGTAACGAAAAAGTAAAATATAAATTAAGTAATAACTTGTGAAGAATAACTCTCATCAACAAAATATCACAATCATTATTACATGGTACAACTCGATGAAAAGAACAAAACTCAAGATATCTCTCATATTGACGGCTCTTGCGAGCGGGCAAAGTTTCGCTGCACCGCAAGAAAATCCAGATCAGTGTCAGTATCCACTGTCTTCACTCAGTCAGAAACAACAAATCGCTATGATGCAGCAAGGGATTGAAAGCTGTCTATTGGCGGCGGGGAACCAAAATTTTAAACGCCAAGGAAAGCAGTTAATCATCCCTCTAGCGAAAGGAAAGGTGACTTATCTAAACAAACCTTCGGAATATGATACCCACCGCACTTACCAATATGGTGGTTACGATAAAAAAAATGGTTTTCACTTGGTTGATGGTTCCGGCGGTGAGTGGCATTGGCATGAGCTTATTTCACATACAACGGGATATCGTTATACGCTTGATGGCGTCTTGATTGCTGGAGGGGTTTCGCCTGGTGCTAATCTGGCCTTTTTTACTTCCGGCGAAATGTCTTGTGGTAATGAAGTTTATGTCGGCAAGTTAACAACAGAGAAAAAACAAGGTGTGCTGAAAGAGGTTGAAAACCTGACACCACAGGTGAGTGTATGCCAAGATGAGCTGGTATCGGTTCCGGCATCGATCGAGTGGGTTTCTCATCGTCGCGTTCGTATTCAGTGGCACTGTCAGTTTAATTTTGAAGAGCAAGGCCAAGATGAAACGCTGATTGTTAATCAAAACGGCCACTGGCAGGCTGATCGGTTACCTTGTTTGAGTAACGCTAAGACACAAGGACAGACTCAGCTAGCTAAGCATGACAAGGCAGTATTAAGTGAAAATATGTCATTGAATGAGGTAGAAGCTTTATTCGGAGGTGATGCAGAAGCGTTTGTTGTTGACCCATTTGGTCTGTTAACAGAGAGTAGTATTACTCGAATTTGGAGTGTGAACGGCGCAAAACTGAAGGTAAAATTTGTCGATGACAAAGTGGTTAGCTGGAGCTACTAAGTCTGCCCGATGAATAAAATAAGAGCTAACTCTGGCTAATAATGTTTATGTTGGGGGGCTCATTGGTCAGCTGTATCGCACTTGAAATACAGCTGACTTGCTACAGGTTGAAGCCGTTGCAGTTATAGCAACTCCAACATGGTTTCAGCGCTTGATTCGCCGAACGTTTTTGCTGGCTCTACGTTTAGGTGTGTCACCACGCCATCTTTTACTATCATCGCGTAACGTGAAGAGCGGTAGCCGCCGAAGCTGCCAGTATCTTTGCCTAAGCCAATGGCTTTGGTAAAGCTAGCATCGCCATCAGCGAGCATGATCAGTTCATTGGCATTTTGCATCTCGCCCCACGCTTGCATCACAAACGCATCGTTTACCGATAAACAAATAATGCTATCAACGCCTTTGGCTTTAATTTGATCCGCCAATACTACGTAGCCCGGTAAGTGAGATTCTGAACAAGTAGGGGTAAATGCGCCAGGTACAGCAAAAAGTACGACTGTTTTATTAGCAAATAGGTCAGCAGTGGTTGGGTTTTCCATGCCCTCGTAAGTTAATACAGAAAAAGTTGCTTCAGGTAGTTTATCGCCAACGTTAATCATGGTGTGTCCTTATTTTATAGAGAGAATGCGCGCTATCCGCGTTTTGAAAATACGTTATCACTATAGCGCTAAATGATGACATAAAAAAACCCGATACGATGATCGGGTTTTAGTCACTATGATCGCGTCAGGTAATCAACCTTAGGTTGTTATCAGCCTTGTAATAGTGAAATATCAGCAATCTGCAAGAACAAGCCGCGTAGCTGGGTTAACAGTGCTAAACGGTTTTGTTTCAGAGCTTCATCGTCAGCCATGACCATTACCGAGTCGAAGAAGGCATCTACGCTTTCGCGTAAGCCTGCTAGTTCAGTTAGGGCAGCTTGGTAGTCACCTTTGGCAAACAAAGGCGCTAGCGCAACGCTAAGCTCGGCTACTTGGCTAGCCAGTGCTTGTTCAGCGGCTTCTTGTAACAACTCAGTATTTACTTTGCCGTCAGCGGGCGCGTTATTTTTCGCTAAAATGTTACCCACTCGCTTG
Source organism: Motilimonas sp. E26 (assembly GCF_021278025.1). Classification (GTDB taxonomy): domain Bacteria; phylum Pseudomonadota; class Gammaproteobacteria; order Enterobacterales; family CBDFNC01; genus Motilimonas. The sequence continues at coordinate 75,620 of NZ_JAIBHJ010000013.1, read as the reverse complement.
TTCGCCGCGGCCAGTGCAGCAGCTGCGTCTAGGCTGCGGAAGTGACTCACAGCTTTAACACGCTTGTCAAAATCGGCAGGCTTAGTTGGGCGGTTCGCAAGCACGGCTTGGATCACGTCAACTTCAACTCCGGCTTCTTGATACCAAGCGCGGAAACGACCTAAAACAAAATCAACCACTTCAACAGCGACATTTTGATTACTTAACTTGTCACCGTATAGCTTAGCGCTGGCATCTACTAGGTCATTAAGATCCAGTGGTAGGTCTTTTTCTACGATAATACGTAATACACCAATCGCTGCGCGACGCAGGGCAAACGGGTCTTTGTCGCCTTTTGGCGTTTGACCGATACCGAAGATACCGACCAGCGAATCAAGCTTATCAGCCAGTGCTACTGCACAAGCAATTAATGAGTTAGGTAGTTGGTCACCAGAGAAGCGCGGCATATATTGCTCATTAAGCGCTTGTGCTACTTCGTTGGCTTCGCCATCGTGTTTTGCGTAGTACATGCCCATCACGCCCTGTACGTCAGGGAACTCCATAACCATTTCGGTCATTAGGTCGGTTTTTGACAGTAAACCAGCACGTTGTGCATGTTGGCTATTAGCACCAATTTTGTCAGCGATAAACTGCGCCAAATCAGCAATGCGCTCTGACTTCTCTTTTAGCGTACCTAGCTGCTGTTGGAACAACACGGTTGAAAGTGAATCTAAACGGCTTGCAAGGGTCTTTTTCTTATCGGTATGGAAGAAGAATTCAGCATCTGCTAAGCGTGGACGAACCACTTTCTCATTACCTTCTACCACTTGTTTCGGATCGCGGCTAACGATGTTAGAAACAAAGATAAAGCGGGGCATCAGCTTGCCGTCTTTATCTAATACTGGGAAGTATTTCTGGTTGTCTTTCATGGTTGAGATCAGCGCTTCAGACGGCACGTCTAAGAACTTCTCTTCAAATGAACCAACCATGGTCACCGGCCATTCTACCAGCGAGTTTACTTCTTCCAGTAAATCTTCATCGATATCGGCAACACCATTTTCATGGGCGGCAACGGCATCAACTTGTTCGCGTATGGCATCTTTACGACGTTGGTAATCAACGATGACCTTACCTTTCATGTCCAATAGGTTTTCGTATTCATCGGCATGATTGATGGTCATTTCGCCTTCACCTAAGAAACGATGACCACGAATAGTACGATCGGATGCCACACCTAATAGTTCACCTTGAATTAATTCACTGCCGTACAACATGGTTACTGTGTGTACTGGGCGAATAAATTGCGTGGTTTTTGCACCCCAACGCATTGGTTTTGGGATTGGCAGTTTAGCTAAGGCACTGGCGGCAAATGCTGGGATCAGCTCCGATACTGGCTGACCTTTCACTTCTGCTTTGTGCAGTAACCATTCGCCTTTGTCAGTGACTAAGCGTTCGGCTTGCTCAACGCTAATGCCGTTTGAGCGCGCCCAACCTTGTGCTGCTTTAGTTGGGTTACCGTCAGCATCAAATGCGCCACTTACTGCTGGGCCACGTTTTTCAACAATTTTGTCTGCTTGCGCTGCTTGTAGTTGGCTAACCACTAAGGCTAAACGACGAGGTGAGGCTAACCAGCGTACCCCTTGGTGCGTTAATTCAGCATTGCTTAACTCGGTTTCAAAGTTAGCAGCAAAGGCTTCGGCCAGTTTGCGTAGTGATTTTGGTGGTAACTCTTCGGTACCAATTTCAATTAATAGATTTTCCATGTTGTCCTCTACGCCTTGTCTTTACAAAGTGGGAAGCCAAGGGCTTCACGCGCTGCGTAATATGCTTCTGCTACCGCTTTTGATAGGGTGCGCACGCGTAAAATGTAGCGCTGACGTTCGGTGACCGAGATCGCGTGGCGAGCATCTAGCAAGTTGAAGTAGTGAGAGGCTTTCATCACTTTTTCATAGGCGGGTAAAGGCAGGCCTTTTTCGATTAATTCGTGACTTTCTTTTTCACACTGGTCGAAGGCAGCAAATAGCGCATCAACATCAGCGTGTTCAAAGTTGAAAGTAGATTGCTCAACTTCGTTTTGATGGAAAATGTCACCGTAGGTTACGCGGCCCATTGGGCCATCAGCCCATACTAAGTCATATACGCTGTCGACGCCTTGTACGTACATGGCAAGACGCTCTAAGCCGTAAGTTATTTCACCGGTCACAGGTGAACACTCAAGGCCACCTACTTGCTGGAAGTAAGTAAATTGAGTCACTTCCATGCCGTTTAGCCAGATTTCCCAGCCTAAGCCCCAAGCGCCTAGGGTTGGCGATTCCCAGTTATCTTCAACAAAGCGAATATCATGAATAGAAGGGTCGATGCCGATCGCTTCTAATGAGTCTAGGTATAGCTCTTGAATATTATCTGGCGATGGCTTCAGTACTACTTGAAATTGGTAGTAGTGTTGCAGACGGTTGGGGTTCTCACCGTAACGGCCATCGGTAGGACGGCGACATGGCTGCACATACGCACTGCTCATTGGCTCAGGGCCAATTGAACGTAAAAACGTTAACGGGTGGAAAGTACCTGCACCCACTTCCATGTCGAGTGGCTGTGCAATTACACAGCCTTGGCGTGCCCAATAATCTTGCAACGCAAGGATCAGGCCTTGAAAGGTCTTGATATCGAATTTTTGCATATTGGCTTAGCTGCTTTTCTTAAAAAAATACGCGCAAGTATAACTTTTATGGCGTCGGGTTTATAGAGCGATTATTGCTCTATCCCCTTGAGAGCGGTATTTCTTTGAGTGAATCACAGATTGCAGCATGATCCTTGATTAAAAAGAGAACTATCCCTTTTTGATCAAGTAGCGATACGGTTGATTTTCCGTTTCACTGGCCACTAAAGCATGATCCATAAAGCGACAAAAACTGGGAATATCGCGCGTAGTAGAGGGGTCGTCCGCGATCACCAGCAAGGTTTCGCCTGTGGTGAGTTTACGCACGGTTTTTCTGATCATCATTACAGGCTCAGGGCAACGTAGGCCGATGGCGTCTAATTGGTGATCTGCTTGTTGAAATATATCGCTCATTTTACTGCTTTTTATACTATAAAACGGTGGTTTATTCACCAGTTTTGAAATGATTACGTTGCTTATGGGTTATTTTTAGTCTTGCCTGCTTATTTTTAATTTGCGCAACTTTTGTGCAAAAAAGCCATTAGACTTAAAGGGAGCAGCATATCACTAAGGAGGCCGATATGTTACAGCAAATGATGCGATTAAACCTGTATTCTGGTTTGGGCTTTTTTGCCTTCGCGATGATAGTGCTAAACAGCCCTATAGGGAACACTGCCACTTGGCTAACCAGTTTAATTTTAATTGGTATCGGCTTTTGGATTGAATTGGGTGACGACTTTCAGGAAGACGACCAAGATAATTAACCTGCTAGATTTGTTATGACTGAGTGGCGACTATTGCCACCATCAGCTGCTGGGCTGCTTTTTCAGGGGTGATCTTAGGGTTGTTGAAAAAATGGCTAACCACATCCACTATGGCATTTTGGGTTAATCCTGTATTGGCCATACCTTGAGCTAACGATGGTAATAAAGTTAGCTGGCTAAAGTCTTTTATATCTTGTTGTGAGCAAGCATCAAACAGTGCAGGGTTGATGTCTTGGCGTGCCGGAATTGAGCCTTTTATTTGGTTAAATTTAACCTGTAATTCTTTGCCTGAAATACTTTTGGCAAGGTCGGTTTGCGCTTGCTGGTTATCGGGTTGTTGATGTTTTTTGAAAAATACAAAGGTATCGATGTTATAAGCAAAGGTGTCTTGAGTACCAGGCGCGGGAACGCAGTAATAATCTTCATTGGGTCTTTGTTGTTGTAAGCTCAGCTCTCCTTTTACCCAGTTACCCATCACTTGCATTGCCGCTTTCTTTGCTATCAATAATTGGGTGTTTTGGTCCCAGTTTCGGTCGATAGCTTGAGCATCGACTAGGTTTCTTAAGGCGCGAAACTGTTCAAATACCGCGACTAATTTAGCTGATTGAAAACTACTAGGATCATGCTGAACAAAAATAGCACGGTACAAGTCTGGGCCTAGCACCGAGATAGCAACCGATTCAAACAATAACGTATCTTGCCAAGGCTGTAAGCCATGAGCAAAGCCAATATAACCGGCTGCTTCGATGATTTTTGCGGTGTTAATAAACTCGGCCCAAGTGGTTGGTGGCGTTAACTTGAGCTCGTCAAAAATAGCCTTATTAAGCCACAGCATATTGACCCGGTGAATGTTAAATGGCACTGCGACAAAACTATCTTGGTAGCGCAAATAGTCTAATACTGTTGGCGAGTAAAGGGTCGACCAGTGTTGCTCTTTGGCTAAGTCATCTAGGGGCAATAAAAAGCGCAACGAGGCCCATTCTTGTATTTCTGGCCCTTTAATTTGTGCGCTGGCGGGAGGGTTGCCGGATACTGCCCGTGTGCGCAACACGGTCATGGCACTGTCGCCACCGCCACCGGTAACGGCAAAATCTCGCCACTGATGGCCTTGATCGACTAATGATTGCTTAATTAAATTTAGGGCTTTGGTTTCACTGTCTGAAGTCCACCAATGTAATACCTCGACATTGCCGGCATAGCTTAATGGGCAAAGTAATCCTAACAATAGGCACAGGCGTTTCATTATAACTCCGAGTAATGACTGCGAGGCAGGCGTAACTTTATTAGTAAACCGCCATCACTGGCGTTGGTGAGTTCAATATCACCGCAATGAGCATGCACAATATTGCGCACTATGCCTAAGCCTAAACCATAGCCTGGCTCTTCGCTGTGTAAGCGCACATAAGGGCTAAAAATGCGCTCAAGCTCTTGCTCAGGAATACCTGGGCCTTGATCTTGAATGGTGATATGTAAATTATCGCCTATGTCCATTAGGGTGATCACCGCTTTATTACCATATTTGATAGCATTGTCGACTAGATTGGTCAGGCAGCGTTTTAAGCCTAGTGGTTTACCGCGATAGGGCGCCACATAATGGCCGATTATTTTAGTTTGCTCAGGGTAAATTTCACATACTTGGTGGACCAGTTTTAAGATATCAATTTCGGTTATGTTTTCATGAATATCAGTATCTTTTACCGTTTGCAGCGCCCCCTTCACCATTAGTTCTAATTCATCTAAATCGGTATTAAATTTCTCGATTTTTGCTTCATCATCGAGCAATTCAGCGCGCAGGCGCAATCGAGTAATCGGGGTTTTTAAGTCATGAGAGATCGCGCTAAATAACGATTCTCGATCAGCAATATAGCGCTGCAGCTTTTGTTGCATGTTATTAAAGGCGCGAGTGGCGGTTAGCAACTCTAACGCGCCTTCTTCTTTTAATGGCGCTTGGTGTAAGTCTATACTCATATCAGAAGCGGCGCGGGCCAATCGAGCCAGAGGCCGTGTTTGCCACTGAAACAGTGAAAAAGTAAACAACAACAAAAAGATAGTGGTTAAGATGATGGTAGTGAGTTGTGGGCTGGGGATCAGGTCTTTTTGCTCGACGATATAAGGGGGTGGCATCAGCGCCGCTAAATACAGCCATTCGTTACTGGATAGTTCAATTTGCAGCACCAAAATAGGTAAGTTGAGTTTACTGGTGAGTAGTGAGTAACTGGCCCAAGACGGTGGTAAATCGGTTAGTAAGGTGTCGTTATTCAGCACCTTGAGTTCATTTGGCCGCGAAAACTCTATTTTTATCGGATAACTTGGCCCTAACTTATGCCGTAAAATTTCGTCCATCTTATTTATGACTAAGGTTTTTTGTGGCGAGTCGGCGATTGGGTTGATGATAATTTCTTCGCTATTTAACGACACAAAAAATCGCGACCCGCCCATATTTCGCAGTTGGTCTAGCACGATGTGACGAAATTCGAGGGGTAATTTTTTAAAGAAACTGGCCGTGCTCGCTGCGCTATTGGCCAACTGTTCGGCGTTGCTTTGCAGGGCGGTGTTCTCTTGCGTGGTGAATAAATTAACCCAAATAAAACTACTAATACCTTGGGCTAACGCCACGGAAAAAATGATGATGATCACCATTCGGTTAAGCAGTGACTTAGGCCAAAGGCTAAGCCATAAATTGCGCCAAAGCTGGGCAATTTGGTGGGAACTAGCCTTCATGTTTCACTTCTGCTATCAGCACATAGCCGGCGCCACGGATGGTTTTTATTAGTTTTGGACTTTTGCCGTTGTCCCCTAAGCGTTGGCGTAGCCGACTGAGTTGTACATCAATGCCGCGCTCCATCGGCAGCGCTTCGCGGCCGCGGGTGGCATCAGAAATAGTATCGCGATCGAGTATTTGATTGGGGTGTTGTAAAAACAGCATCAGCAGGTTGTAGTCGGCACCCGATAGCTCCAACTCTTCTTTGTCTTGGCTTGTTAAGCTACGCTTTAATGTATCCAGCCGCCAATTAGCAAAATGAATATAACGTGAACCACTGCTGGCACTAAACTGCGCACGTCGCAGCAGGGCTTTAATACGGGCCAGTAATTCACGGGGGCTGAAAGGTTTCGCGATATAATCATCGGCACCAATTTCTAACCCAATCACTCGATCGGTTTCGTCTGAGCTCGCGGTGAGCATGATGATTGGCACGTTAGAATCACGGCGAATTTTTTGGCATAGGGTAAAGCCATCATCTCCGGGCATCATAATGTCGAGAATAATAAGATCGGGCACCATCTCATTTAAACGCTGAAACATTTCGATGCCTTCAGCGGCAGTGGTTACGGCAAACCCTGCTTTTGCGAGGTATTGTTGCAGTAATTCACGTATTTCAGTGTCGTCATCAACAATTAAGATTTGTTTGGCGCTGTTCATATTATCGCTAGTCGTTATTGGCTAAATAGGCTTGAATGAGTTAATTGAAGCCTTGCTAAGGATAAAAAGCAATAACCAGAGTGTGTTAGTGTGGGATGGCTCGGCTAGGTTGGTTTTATATGATGTTAATTTGAGTTAGTAATGCTCATTATTAAGCAACATCAACCTAGCCAATAGTTGTTTGGATGGTTTAGTACAAAAAACGCCCAATAGGATTAAGCAGTTTGCTCACACCAGAGGTAAAATGCAGCGGTGCATTGGACACGGTATAACACAAACAACCTTCAGCCGTATAAGGACTATGTTGATGCTCACCATTTAAGATAATAAAGTCACCTTTTTCATAGCGACCCGACTCATCTTCAAAACAGCCATCCAAAAGTAGAGTTAACTCATATCCCTTATGGGTATGGTGTGGTATCGCGCTGTCTTCGCCTATTTGCAGCAAGCTAGCATGAACTTCACCTTCTTCAAGGGGAAGCCGGGCTCGTTGAATATTACCTAGGCCGCTCCATTTACTATCCGCAAACTTATTCAAAGCGCGCGGTAAAGTATAAACTTTTTGCTCCACTTTTATTGTAGTGGCCGCTTTAACCGGCGCTAGCTGGTGGGTAACAGGCTCTGCCGTGATGTTCGCCATCATGGCAGAAAAATCTTCGCTAGCAGATAAATCAAGCTCTTCGTTAAATTCTTCATCTGCTAAAGCTTGGGTCATTTTTGCTGCAATGGCTTTACAGTGCGGACATAAGTCTAAGTGAATACTCACCGCGATTGAAAGAGAAGCGGGTAACTCACCAGCGGTAAACGCTTGAATCATGGTAGATTCTGGATGATGTTTAATCATTATGCTGCTCCATTTGTTCTTTCAACTTTTCTAACCCCAAGCGTAGTCGGGACTTAATTGTGCCTAAGGGCACTTTTAAGTGTTCAGCAAGCTCCTGATGGGTCATCTCTTTTAAATAAATCGCCTCGACCACTTCTTTTTGTTTTGCCGGTAAGGTATCCAGCCCTTGAATTAGCTGAGCACGCATTAAGTGGTCGTCCTCATGGTCCGGCTCAGCGTCGGCCTCTTCGTATAATGGCCACAGGTCATCACTTAAATTATCTTCTTTGTTATGCTTTATTTTTCTAAGCATATCAAAGCTATAGTTACGCATAATGGTAAATATCCAAGTGGACGCCTTGCCTTTGTCAGGGCTGTAGAGCTGGGCTTTGCGCCAGACTAAGCTCATGGTTTCTTGCACTAAATCCATTGCCAACGCTTCTTGTCGAAATTGTTTTAAGCCAAATGCTTTAATCTTGGGTGCAAAAAAGGCAAACAATTTGGCAAATGCGGCCTTGTCCTGATCCCTTGCAACGGCAAGCAAGTGCTGATTCAGCTCAGGCTGAATATCGAGGTTTGGGTCTGGCTTTTTAATGTTGGCATCCGCTAACTGACTAGTTTGATACATGATTTTATGCTCTTAGCTGATGATGTAAAGCTGCAACGGTGCAAACTGATAAGTACAAGCAGCACCCACTAGAAAACCAATACGCCATTGTTAATGGCTTAGATCATTTTGTTGCAATAAAACATCGTCAATGAGCTGTAACAAGCCTTCAAATTTCAGTTGCATAAATAGGTTCTGCTTTTTTTGTGCTGGCATTGGCAGCAGTTCTAGCCAGCGCTGACAGACCCAAGTTAAGTCTTGCAGTGGTTGCTGTAAATCTTGTTGCTGATATAGGGTGTGGTCACGCAATAACTTGGCAAGACTGTCGGCAACAAATTGGTGCTCTTTACTCACTTTTCTGGGCGGCCAGTTTTCTAGTAGCGTTACTTTACCTTGGCGTAATCCATCCTTATCGGTTGTGAAGTTGTCAATGCAAAAGCGGTCTTTCCCTTCAATGGAAATACTGAGGGTGCCGTCTTCGAAGCGATCGAAATCAAATATTTCAACGCGGGTTCCTGCTTGCATCAGTTGTTGCTGAGCGACATCCGCAAAACTACATAAGCCAAATCCGGTTTGGTTTTTTAACGATTCAGACACCATACGCTGGTAACGTGGTTCAAAAATCCGTAACTGGGTTTTCCCGCCAGGTAAAAGAAAGACTGGCAGTGGAAATAAGGCTAATTTCATCTTGTGGTTCCTATTGCGTATTCGTCGGTTATTACGTAGTGGCTCAGCAATGTGATCAGCTTCTCGAGTTGAAAGTTTTATCCTACTTCCGTCTTTGTGCTAACACTGATCCTAATAAGTGGTAAATTCGTTCTATCATTCAGTGAGATAAGCTTTCTCTTGAGCTTAATATAAGAGAAAGCTCAAATTTAATGGGAGAGCATCGTGAAGTTATTAAACCAAATATTGCTTATAGGAAGTCTTGTCATGAGCACAACAGCTGGGGCGCAGTGCCTCGATTTTTTAAATGTGTCAAAAGAAAAGTTAAATTCAGACGAGCAGATTAACTTGTGTGAGCTTACTCAAGGCAAAACCGTTCTGATCGTGAATACCGCCAGTAAGTGTGGCTTTACCCCGCAGTTCACAGAGTTAGAGCAGTTGCATCAAAAATATAAAGAGCAAGGCTTAGTGGTGCTTGGCTTTCCTTCCGATGACTTTTTCCAAGAGAATAAAGAAGAAGAGGACACCGCTAAGGTTTGTTACATCAATTATGGTGTGACCTTTAATATGTTTGCTCCGGTGTCGGTTCGAGGTAAAAATGCCGATCCTATTTTTCAGCACCTAGCTAAGCAATCGGCTTCGCCGAAGTGGAACTTTTATAAGTATCTAGTCAGTGCCGATGGCAGAGAAGTGAAACACTTTACCAGTACCACTAAGCCAAGTAGTGATAGTTTTCAGCAGGCATTAAAATCTATGTTGAAGTAACGTAGGAGTAATTACACCATTAATTTAAGATTATGGTTAAAATGATGTTTTAAAGTAGCGGCTAAATATGAATTGCCGTTTTTTGGAGAAAAGCTTTGTCTCGATTTACAGCGTTAACTGAAAATGCCCATGAAAAGCTATCGGCTAGCACAGGTGTACTATTAACCAATTTAGGTACGCCTCAAGCGCCAACGGCAGCGGCTTTACGCCCTTATCTAAAGCAGTTTTTGTCTGATCCGCGGGTAGTGGAAATACCGCGTTTGGTATGGATGATTATTCTTCACGGCATTATCTTACGGGTGCGCCCAGCGAAATCGGCTAAGTTATATCAAAGCATTTGGATGGAAGGTGGTTCGCCGTTGTTGGTTCATAGCCAAAATCAGCGTGACAAGCTGGCTGCACAATTGACTGAGCAAGGCTTCAATGCCAATGTGAAGTTGGCGATGCGTTACGGCGAGCCTGATATGGCGAAGGTACTGCAAGAGTTTCAGCAGGAAGGCATCCGAAACGTTGTAGTGTTGCCGTTGTACCCGCAATATTCAGGCCCGACTACCGGTTCTACTTTTGATGCGGTGAGTCGAGAGTTGAATAAGTGGCGTTTTGTGCCGCAGCTGCACTTTATCAATAGCTATCATGACCATGAGATCTACATTCAAGCGTTAGCTAACTCAATAGCCGCTGACTTTGAACAACATGGCATGCCGGACAAGCTAATTTTGTCATATCACGGCATGCCAAAGCAGTTTTTTGATAATGGTGATCCTTACTATTGTTTGTGTATGAAAACCAGCCGTTTAGTCGTTGAAAAGCTTGGTTTGAGCAAAGAGCAGCATCAAACGTGTTTCCAATCGCGCTTTGGTAAAGCGGAGTGGCTCAAGCCTTATACCGATGCAACCTTAACCGAGCTGGCTGAACAAGGCGTGAAGAATGTGGCGGTGGTTTGTCCGGCATTTAGTGCTGACTGTTTAGAAACACTAGAAGAAATGGTGCACGAAAATAAAGATGTATTCATGGAAGCGGGTGGTGAGCACTATCGTTACATCGCAGCACTAAACGATAACCCTGATCATATAGATATGATGGTTGATTTAGTGAAACCCTACCTCTGATACAGTCATTCGTTGGGTGCTCGTTCATCCAACGAATACAATATGCTGATGATTTAACCCTTTTCCACCAGCCAGTCTGATTCACAATAAACCCCATGGGCGACAGGCTCTGCTGGCAGTTCTGTTTTTGTTTGGGAAATCGTTGCAGCTTGATAAGTAGCCAAGCGTTGCGCGTCTTGGTTTTGCCATTGTGTTGGCAACGCTTGTTTCAAATTCAGTAGGGTAGTACTGGCTTTTTTATACAGCCCTTTTTCATAATATGCGCGCGCTAAGTAAGTGTATTCCAACTTAGTGGTTGCTTTATTCGCATTGCCTAAAGCTATCACTGCGTCAAAGTCGGCAAGGTCAAGATAGATACGCATTTGACTGTAACGGCTATAACCTAGGGATGTGCTGAGATTCAGCTCTTGATAATTCAATTCTGCTTGCTTTAGGTAATCTAATGCTTGGTCATATTGGCCCAAGTCTGAATATGCCCAACCTAGCATAAACAAAGTGTTGGCTTGATTGGCGCTTAAAGCTAACTTGGGGAGTAATGATTTAAAATCAGCAATAGCCCCTAAGATGGCTGTTCTGTTTTGTCCATGACGGCCTAAAGAGCTTTGGTCTAACCCTTGGTCTAGCTGCGCGAAAGCAAGATAGAAATGAATGGTTTGCTCAAGCGCTGTTGCGCCTAGGGTTTGGCTAATGTTCTGTGCTGCCGATAATGGCCCTTGCGCGGCCTTGCCTTGTTTGAGCTGAATGAATACAAAGCCTTGGTAAGCAAGGGCGGTGGCCAGTTCAAATGGCTGATTCAACTGTTTATATAATTCTATTGCTTGCTGTAATGCCTGCTGTCGTCTAGCAATGGCAACATTGTAATTTTGTGCAATGGCAAACAGGCTGTCGGCTATTTTAGGTTGATTACCCAACTGTTGGTAGAAGTTATGTGCTTTCTCTAATCGTTCTTGGTCTAAAAGTAAATGCGTCTCTGGTGACTTATCTGGCCCGTGAGCGGGTGGATTACCTAGATAAAATAGCCTGTCAGCTTGCATTTCCAAGTCATTCTCTTGCGGAAATAAAGCAGAAGCTTGTTCTATCCAATGTTGATAAGTTTGCCATTGCATCTTGTGCCAGGCTTGTTGCGCCCTCAGTCGATAAACCTGAATCAGTATATCGTGCTTACCGCTCTGCTCTGCTAATGTTTGCGCCATCGCGATTTGCTTCGTTAACTCAGCTTGATCGCCACGACGAAAAGCTAATTCAGCCAGCCAGTAATGAACAAAAGCTAACAAAGAGGGCTGTTGTTGCGGGTCTTCAATAAGCGCTAACATATTTGTTTCAGCTTCTTGCCAGCTTCCTGTTAATACTTGGCTTTTGGCCATATATGCCGCACTCCAGGTTTGATTTGGCGCCAAAATATACGAGGCCTGAAAGAATTTAAACGCATCCATCTGGCCGGTAGTATGGGCTGCTTGCAACCCTCTGGCTAAGGTTTGTTTAGCTAAAGCGTTTGCTCCTGATTCTTCCTCTGAGATGACCGAGAGTGAGCCAGATTGTCCGGATAATAAGTGTAGGAGCTGGTTCGCAACGGCGTTGGTAGCATTGGTTAAGGAGGTGTATGTCATCGCTCCTTGTTGTACGCCACCCGTTTGCGAAATAATCTGAAATGCTAAAACTTGTTGCCCTTTGTGAAGTTGTACATTAGCCAGTAGCGCTTTATCAATATCTTGCTTTGCCAGCAAGGCTCTAATGTCGATAGCTAAGGGGGGCCAGCTTAGTTCAGAGCCGGCAAATAAACGATTGGCCATCGCCGGGGGAATAATTTGCAACGAGCCTTGGCTTGCTAACTCGTTAGCCACCATGTCGGCGAGTCCGAGCTCAAGCCAGTCCATGGTTTTATTTCCTGTCTGATTAATAAAAGGCAGCACCAGTAAGCTTCGGTTCATTGTTTGGGCCGTGTCATTGGTTGTTGAATTGACGACAAAAAAACTCAAAACAAAAAGCATGACTGCTACTAAGGCAAGAGCCATATTCGTTATGCTAAGCCATGTGAATCTGTGTGGTGTTTGATTGTTGTTAACTGACTGATCAGCTTCTGTTTGGTTTTCAAATGGGCAAACCCATTGATAGCCGCGTTGTTGGTAGGTTTTTATAAATTTTGGCTCACTTGCCTTGTCCCCCAATGCTTTGCGTAACTCTCGAATGCTTTGGGTGAGGGAGTTTTCTCGGTACTCGCTTTGCTGCCAAAGCTGATCGAGTAGTTCATCTTTAGGTATGACACGATCGCTGTTGTCGATAAGGTATTTCAATAAAATGCTAACTTTGTAGCGCAGCTGAAGTGGGGTTGATTCCACCTTCTCAACATTGCTTAGTTCGCCATTACTACTATTGAATTGAAATTTTTCAAACCGATATTGGCTCATGACTTCCTTCTTGTTAAACCTAAAACGCGCTTAAATTATAATGTTTTCGACTCATATCACCTAACGATTAATACTTTTTGTAAATCTTTAAGTGTATGATTTTAAATTGTTTAAACTATTTCATGCCGATTTTATGTCGATTTATCTTAGATTTTAACTCGATATCAAGCGTACCGCTTTCCGTTTCGATAGCTTTGCACTCAATGACCAATTGAAGGAAGCAAGAAATGGAAAGTATGATTCAAACCCTGCTGATGCAGCATGAGTTATCACTGCTACTGTTAGGCATGGTTTTTTTTGCTGGGGTGTTAACTAGCATCACACCCTGTGTTTATCCCTTATTGCCGATCACTGTCTCTTTGGTGGGAAATTTTGCGACATCCCGACGCACTGGTTTTTATTTTTCTATCATTTATGTCCTTGGTTTAGCTTGCTCTTATGCTGCACTAGGTATGCTGGCGGCGAGCACTGGGCAGCTTTTTGGTGGCGTTTCCAGCCATCCTGCAACACTCCTATTTATGGCACTAGTGTGTTTTTTGATGGCGGCTTGGATGCAAGGCTGGCTACGGTTACCGCAATGGACAGTGGCCTCACATATCAAACCTTCCGAGAAATATAAGAAGCTATCAATTTTTTTATTGGGGGCGCTATCTGGTTTAGTGATGGCTCCTTGTACCTCACCTGTACTTGGTATGTTGCTGATGTTTGTAGCAGCAAAAGGTAATCCCAGCTGGGGGGCGGGCATGATGTTTGTCTTTGCCTTTGGTATGAGCAGCTTGCTTATTCTGGCGGGCACCTTCAGTGGCTTTCTTACCCTGCTTCCTAAGTCTGGCTTTTGGCTGGTTCGCATCAAAACACTACTTAGTTTGCTTATTTCACTTGCTGGTCTGTACCTCGTCTGGCAAGCCTACTTGGCTTGGTAAAAGCTATTAATAAAGGAGATTTTATGGAAATAAATATGAAAAAATTAGGCGCAACGCTACTGATAGTAGGCCTGACCTGCTCAAGTTCTGCGTTAGCTAAAGTGGGAGACATGGCGCCAAACATTAATGCCACCACTATTAATGGCCAAGCTATTAACTTTAGTGAATTGAAAGGGAAGAAGCCTATTTATCTAAAATTTTGGGCCACTTGGTGTAGCTATTGTAAGGCTGAAATGCCTCACTTACAGCGTATTCAAGAAGAGTATGGTGATGAGATAGAGGTGCTGACGGTGAACGTTGGGCTAAATGACTCCGTAGAGAATGTACAAGCTCTGTTTAAAGAAGAAGGCTATACCTTACCCGTTATCTTTGACACAAAAGGGGATATAACAGCTGAATATCAAGTGGTTGGAACGCCTTTTCAAGTGTTGATTAACAAGCAGGGTGAGGTGGTTTATGAAACGTTTTTGGCCACTGATGAGTTAAGTAATAGATTGGCCACCTTGGCGCAGGAGTAAAAAATGAAAGCAATCAATAAAATACTGATAGCAGCCGTCACTTCTGCTGCATTCACTACTTCGGCGTTCGCGGCAGTAGATCAAACCAGTATTAGTGGTGAAGTCATATCTCTAGATAGCGCAACTCACCTGATATTTTTTGATGTTTGGGCTAGCTATCAAGGCGCTGGGCCTGAGCAAACGCTAGCAGCATTGCCTAAGTCATTCAGCCAACAATTTAGTCCGGTGTGGGTACAGCCGCAAATCAATGTCACGCCTGCTCAGTTGAGTGAGTTTCAACAGTTTTACCCTGACGTTAAACCTATTGTATTAGATAAGGGGTTCCAGCTGATTCGTCAGTATGACGTTTGGCAGTCACCGCATCATGTATTGTTGGAGCAAGGTCAGGTGGTCTTTTCTGGTAATGGCCAACAGCTGATCGATTTTGCCAATCAGTTTTCTGTAGGAGAAAGTCAATGAAATCAATGTTAACGCTGTTACTAACTGTTGCTTCTACTGTGGCTCTGGCGCGACCTGATGTGGGTGATAAAAGCCATAACTTCTCAGCCACTAGCCTCACAGGACAATCAATTTCACTACAACAATATAAAGGTGAGGCTGTTAATCTTGTTTTTCTCGACTCCCTCTGTCCAATGCCTCATTTTCCCGGCTGTGAGGAAAAAATTGCTAAGCTGAATAAGCAGGTAGCGGCAAAACCGCAGGCTAATTGGGTTGGCTTTATCAGCTCTTTTTATGTTGATCAAGGGATTGCCGAAGCGTTTAGGGATAAATATCACATCAAGATCCCTTTAGTGTTTGATCTCGACAATAAGGAATTCCAACAGTATCAAGTGTTTGCTACGCCTTATTTAATTCGCTTAGATAATGAACATAAAATTGTTGAGCGTGGGGATGCGTTTTAGCCCTTAGTGATAACCCGAGTTTGGCTCAACAAGATAGTATGTATTCCTATGCTCTGCGTGTTCATTGTTGACAACGAAACGTTGCAGTAAAAATATCTTTTATCGATTTATAATGGGCTGCAAAAAAAGACGCTAGATAGCAAAAAGCACCTGAATTCAGGTGCTTTTTTTACTGTCTCGCTATTCCTTTAGCAACCACAGTAACTATCGCGAAGGGGCTTCATTAGGCTGGTCGATACAGCAATAATATCGAGTGTAAACACTTCAATTACCCTTCAAAAGATAAAACGCTTGTGCAAGAGGATTGGATCAGCTTTGCCGAGAAAATATTTTCTCCATCTCATTTTTGTTAATTTAATCAGTAAACTAGAATCAAATTGTCCATAATCATTGTATCTGTTTTTTATAAAGTGATTGAACCAGCTTACTGCCACCAGCGTAGTTTGCTTACATTCAAACTTCCCATAGGTTGCTGTTTGGTGAAAGAGTTCATCAATATCTGGGGCGTTACCTGAGAGCGTCATCTGAAAGCATTAATAGCGCGATAGCAGCTAAAAAGTTAAAACATAAGTGGGTCTAAATGAGTTCTACCATAGTGATCACAGGCGCGGGGCAGCGCATTGGTCTGGCCCTTGCAAACGATTTATATCAGCAAGGTTTTCAAGTGATAGTCAGTTATCGCACTGAGCGAGAAGGGGTAAGACAGCTGCGTAGCTTAGGTGTTACTTGTATTCAGGCTGATTTTTCTAGTCAGGTTGGCATCGAGACATTTATTGCGCAAGTGAAGCAGAAGGTCACTAATTTAAGAGCGATTATCCATAATGCATCAGACTGGGCCGCAGAGAAAAACAGCCATGATTTTGGCGCTCTGATGCAACAGATGATGCAGGTGCATGTACAAGGGCCTTATCAATTAAACTTAGCTTTGGCTCCCTTACTACAGGCCAATGACGGTATGGCCGATATTATCCATTTCACCGATTATGTGGCTGAAAAGGGGAGTCAAAAACACATTGCTTATGCTGCCAGTAAAGCCGCGTTAGCTAATTTAACCTTATCGTTTTCCGCTAAGTTAGCTCCTAAAGTAAAAGTAAACAGCATAGCGCCTGCTTTGCTTATGTTTAATCAAGGTGATGATGAGGCGTACAAAAAGAAAGCACTGGCTAAATCTTTAATGGGGTTAACTCCAGGTGAGCAAGAGGCGGTTGCCGCCGTTACCTATTTACTGCAAAGCCAATATATTACGGGCCGCACTATACACCTAGATGGTGGGCGTCACCTTGTTTAAGGCCATTTAATAGAGGATCTTATGTCTACTAGCCAAGCGATTATTAATATTTCTGATTTGCGATTACGTACCTTTATCGGCTTTAACCCTGATGAAATGGAAAAAATGCAGGACATAGTGATTAATGTTGAAATTCATTACCCTGCAGAAAAAGCTCGTTTGTTTGATAATGTTGCAGATGCCTTAAATTACAAAGATGTTACCAAGCAAATTATTCATCATGTTGAAGAAGGGCGCTTCTTATTATTAGAAAAGCTGGTGGATGACGTGCTGAAAATCAGCCATCAACACCCTTGGGTAACTTACGCTAAAGTGAAAATTGATAAGCCTCACGCACTGCGCTTTGCTGACTCGGTGTCACTGACATTAGCTTGGCAACGTGATTAGCACTGCTTAAAACAGTATTTGCCAAAATGGTACTCGTCAAAATAGCTTATCCCTATGCAAAACCGCAGCGAGTGCTTCCCTGTAAGCTTGGATTTTTCATCCCTGAAAATACATTTTGCGCCGCGACAAGCTATTTTATTGTGCGGCTAAATAATTCGGAAAATTAAGCTGACTAATGTGCATAAAAAGACTATTTTTTAAGCTAACTACTTGCTACACATTACAAAGTATTTAACCCTACAAAGTGTCGGTATTTAGCGGCAAGCAATCTGGTTAGAATAGCGCCTCATTCGCGCCCTGTTTACGTCAGGGTTAGCAATATAAGGAAAAGAAAATGTCGCAATATGTAGTCTGTGCCCTCTATAAATTCGTCACCCTTGACGATTATCAAGCCATTCAAACCCCACTGTTAGACGTGATGCTCCAGCATGATGTTCGCGGTACCTTGCTGTTAGCCCAAGAAGGGATTAATGGCACAGTCGCGGGATCCCGTGAGGGTATTGATGCGCTATTGGCATGGTTAAAAAGTGACCCTCGATTTGCTGATATCGGCTATAAAGAGAGCTTGGATGACGAACAGCCTTTTTTACGCACTAAAGTGAAGCTGAAAAAAGAAATTGTCACCATGGGCGTGGAAGGGTTAGACCCGAAAAAAGTAGTGGGTACTTATGTTAAACCACAAGACTGGAATGCCTTAATCTCTGATCCTGAAGTGTTGCTGGTGGATACCCGCAATGATTACGAGATCAGCATCGGCACCTTTAAAAACGCGGTTAACCCGAATACTGAAACCTTCCGTGAGTTTCCACAATACGTGAAGGAAAACCTCGACAAAACCAAGCACAAAAAAGTGGCTATGTTTTGTACTGGTGGTATTCGTTGTGAAAAATCAACCGCTTATTTAAAAGAAGAAGGCTTTGAAGAGGTTTACCATCTTGAAGGCGGTATTCTTAAGTATCTAGAAGAAGTGCCTGAAGCGGAAACCATGTGGCAAGGCGAATGCTTTGTGTTTGATGGCCGTGTAGCGGTTAACCATAACCTAGAAAAAGGCAGTTATGACCAATGTAACGCCTGTCGCTTACCGATCACCGAAGCTGATAAGCAAGATGAACGCTACATGGCGGGCGTAAGTTGTCCAAATTGTTACGACAAACTCACTGAGCAGCAAAAGCTGCGTTTTAGTGAGCGTGAAAAGCAAATTCGTCTTGCCCAAGAGCGCGGCGAAGCACACATTGGTGGTGATGTAGGTAAATTTATTGACCAGCGCCGTCGCCATAAGCAAGTGCAAAAGCAGCTGCAACAGCAGCAGAAGAAAAATAGCTAATAGCAGAGGGCGCGAATTGCGCCTGTAAATAACATGGCGTATCTCTCTGTTTTCTTGGCGAAAGTATTCTTTATGCTAAAGCCTAAATTTAGTTGTATTATTCACAATTAGGGTGGTGGAGAAACACCACTTTAATTTATTCCACTGAAACTTCTCCTTTTCATTGTTCTTTATCTCGCTTTTTTCTTAAATTTAGTGAGTTGTTGCTAGAATTGTGTTTTTTGTCACTACTAATCAGGATTTAGACTCGGTATACTTCGAGTGATTTTTTTGTGATTAAAATTTAGATCACTATATTTTAGGAGAGACAAGATGAATTGGTACAAATTATGTTGGGCTAAGTACGCCACATTTGAAGGGCGCGCTCGTCGCAGTGAATATTGGTTTTTTCAACTATTTAATTTCATTGCAATCATCGCACTGGGTGTTGTTTGTGGCATTTTGGACGGTGTTTTAGGCACATCAGGACTCATCACTGGTGTTGTGCTGGGTGTATACTGCCTTGCTTCTTTGCTGCCTGCTATTTCTGTTACTGTACGTCGTTTACATGATATTGGTAAATCAGGTTGGTGGTTTTGGGTTTCTCTTATCCCAGGCGTTGGCGGTATTATCCTATTAATATTTACAATTATGGACAGTGCTGAAGCGAATGATTTTGGTGCAAATCCTAAGCTAGCGACTGCTTAATCAATTAGGCGCTCTCTAATAAAAAGCCAAGCTCTGTTGCTTGGCTTTTTACATTGGGCTAGAGAATTACATCGGACTTAACACTAACTCCACACGACGGTTTTGCTCACGGCCTGACGCTGTCTTATTATCTGCAATTGGGCGAGCTTCGCCATACCCCAACGTACTCACTCGCGCACTAGGCAATTGGTTACGCAGTAAGTAATCGGCAACTGAAGCCGCACGTTGCTCTGATAATGTTTGGTTGTAGTTTGCAGATCCGGTGCTGTCAGTGTGACCTAATACATTCACGCGCGTTTTATCGAACTCTTTCAGCACGAGTAGTACGCTGTCTAACACTGGCATAGCGCTTTGTTTTAAGTTGCTTTGGTTGACATCAAAGGTGATAGCGTTGGGCATATTCAAAATAATGGTGTCGCCAGCACGGGTAACGCTGACACCGGTATTGCGTAACTTTTGGCGTAGTTCTGCTTCTTGCACATCCATGTAGTAGCCGATACCACCGCCAGCTGCTGCTCCAGCTGCTGCGCCAATTAATGCGCCTTTAGAGCGATCTTTATCTTTAATTACAGCCCCAAGTACTGCGCCACTTAACGCACCGATTGTTGCGCCCTTGGCGGCATTGGATGTTTGCTCTTCACCAGTATAAGGGTTGACTGTGGTACATGCACTTAACGTTAAGCTGGCACTGGTTAAAGCGGCGATTGCCAGAGTTTTTTTGTTCATAAAAGTATCCCTAATGGTAAAAATGTCATCTTTATAAGGTTTTATTGCCTATTAGTGAAGTGAAGCCAGCACTAATCTCGATGAATTATTTTTCATAAATGTTCTTTCATTGTGAGAAAAGCATGAAATAACACACAATAAGTTGGTTTTTTATCTGTTTTAAATGAAAATTCATCTAAGAGTCTTATTTTTTATTAAAAATTAAGCTGTTTTTCACTAAACTACGTCCCCAAATCATTGTTGGAATCAAATATATGTCATTGAGTGTTGTCATTCTCGCTGCGGGTAAAGGAACTCGTATGCGTTCTAAGTACCCTAAGGTATTACATAAAATAGCCCATAAACCTATGGTACAGCATGTTATCGATACCGTTAAAAGTCTAGGGGTTGATAACATTCATCTTGTTTACGGTCACGGCGGTGACCATATGAAAGAAGTCATTAAAGACACTAAACTAAATTGGGTTAAGCAGGAGCAGCAACTAGGTACTGGCCATGCAATGCAGGTAGCTGCACCTCATTTTAAAGATGATGAGAAAATTCTAATGGTTTACGGTGATGTGCCTTTATTGGGCGCTAACACCATTAAACGTTTGGTTGCAGCACAACCACCAGGTGGCATCGGCTTACTAAGCTTAATGGTTGATGATCCAACGGGCTATGGTCGTATTGTACGTGAGCATGGCTTGGTATGTGGCATTGTTGAGCATAAAGATGCTTCGCCGGATCAGCATCGTATTCGCGAGATTAACACCGGTATCTTAGTTGCTAACGCGAAAGATTTACAAAACTGGCTATTCAAATTAAGTAACAGTAATGCACAGGGTGAATATTACGTTACTGACATTATTGAAATGGCTTATAAACAAGGCCGTATTGTCAATGCCGTGCATCCAAGTATCGCTATTGAAGTAGAAGGGGTTAACAACCGTTTGCAACTTGGCCGTTTAGAGCGCGCGTTCCAGTTAAAACTGGCTGAAGATTTAATGATGGATGGTGTGGCCATTTTAGATGCTAATCGTTTTGATCTTCGCGGCTCTCTCGACTGTGGCATGGACGTTGAAATCGACGTTAACTGTGTGTTTGAAGGCAAGGTTCGCTTAGGTAACAACGTTAAAATTGGCCCTAACTGTGTAATTCGCAATGCCAAAATTGGTGATGATTGTGAAATCAAAGCTAGCTCGGTCATTGAAGGCGTTGAAGTGGGAGAAGGCTGTAGTGTCGGCCCGTTCTCTCGTTTACGTCCAGGCACTGTGCTAAAAGATGGCGCCAGTGTTGGTAACTTCGTTGAGATGAAAAAAGCTACTTTAGGCAAAGGCAGTAAATGTGGTCACCTATCTTACCTAGGCGATGCATCGATTGGCGCTAACGTAAATATTGGCGCAGGTACCATTACCTGCAACTACGACGGCGTTAACAAGTTCCCAACGGTGATTGAAGATGGCGCTTTCATCGGCTCCGACACGCAGTTAATCGCCCCAGTGACTATAGGCCAAAACGCAACTATCGGTGCAGGCTCTACCATCACTCATAACGTAGGTGAAAAAGAGCTAGTCATCAGCCGCGTGAAACAGCGTCACATTCAAAACTGGCTACGCCCAGAAAAACAAAAAAAATAACCTTATCTGTTAAATAAACAGCCCTATGAAAATAGGGCTGTTTATTTTTGTCTGAGAAAAGGCGACATTTTTTCCGTTCAGGATGAACAGAACTTCTACAATTCTAAGGAAGGATATAAAACTAAAAAAATCATGACTCAGAGCTAGCCTCTGCCTCTTAAAACAAGGAAACCAGCCTATGTGTGGGATTGTTGGCGCAGTAGCGCAACGGGATGTTGCGGAAATACTACTTGAAGGACTACACAGACTAGAATACCGCGGCTACGACAGTGCCGGTATAGCCATTAACAATGGTGATCATCAAATACAACGTTTACGCCGACTCGGCAAAGTTCAAGCCCTTAATGATGCGTTGCAAGAAACTCCTCTCTCCGGTGGAACAGGGATTGCCCATACCCGTTGGGCTACTCATGGTGAACCCTCAGAAGCGAATGCTCACCCGCACATCTCAAGCCGTATCGCGGTGGTGCATAATGGTATTATTGAAAACCATGAAAAACTCAGAGAAAAGCTGAAAGGGTTAGGCTTTGAATTTAGCTCGCAAACGGATACCGAAGTCATTGCCCACTTAGTTGAGCATTACTTGCAGCAAAACAATGAATTACTTAGTGCAGTACAACTGGCCGTGCGCGAGCTAGACGGCGCTTATGGCACGGTTATCATGGATGCCGAGCAACCGGAACGGCTCATTGTGGCACGCTCTGGTAGCCCGTTGGTGATAGGCGTTGGCGTAGGTGAGCACTTTATTGCCTCTGACCAGCAAGCATTACTTAACGTGACTCGTCGCTTTATGTTCCTAGAAGAAGGCGACGTGGCTGAAATCACCCGTCGTGACGTAAAAATCTTTGCCTTAGATGGCTGCCCGGTTGAGCGCCAGTTGGTGGAGTCAAGCGTCACGCAAGACGCTAGCGACAAAGGTGAATATCGTCACTACATGATGAAAGAAATCTTTGAGCAACCCAGCGCCATTATTAATACCCTCGAAAATCGTATTGTGGGTAATACGGTGTTATGTGAGGCCTTTGGCTCGGGGGCCGGTGATATTTTCAAAACCATTGAGCATGTGCAAATTATTGCTTGTGGTACTTCCTACCATGCAGGTATGGTGGCGCGTTATTGGTTAGAAGCCATGGCGGGCGTGAGTTGTAATGTTGAAATAGCTTCTGAGTTTCGTTATCGCAAATCTTATGTGCGACCAAACAGCTTAATCGTTACATTATCGCAATCAGGCGAAACCGCAGACACACTAGCGGCATTACGTTTAGCCAAAGAAATGGGCTACACCGCCAGTTTGAGCGTGTGTAACGTGCCCGGCTCATCGTTAGTGCGTGAATCCGATCTCGCCTTTATGACCCGCGCCGGAACAGAAATTGGCGTGGCCTCAACCAAAGCCTTTACTACTCAACTTGCAGGTTTACTGCTGTTTTGTGGTGCGATTGGCAAAAGCAAAGGCGTGTTGTCTGAAACCGCAGAATCAGACCTAGTCGCATCGTTGAAACAACTTCCTGATGCGGTAAACCAAGCTTTAGCGCTCAATGATAGCATTGCTACCTTAGCAGAAGAGTTTGCCGAGAAGCACCACGCGCTTTTCCTCGGGCGCGGCGATCAATACCCCATTGCTATGGAAGGTGCGCTGAAGCTAAAAGAAATCAGCTACATTCACGCCGAAGCTTATGCTGCGGGTGAATTGAAGCACGGCCCACTCGCTTTGATTGATGCTGACATGCCGACCATAGTGGTTGCGCCTAACAATGAGTTGTTAGAAAAGCTGAAATCCAACATCGAAGAAGTACGTGCCCGCGGCGGTCATTTATACGTATTTGCCGATGAAGAAGCCGAGCTGGTGGAAAGTGAAGGCATTACCTTACTGCGAGTGCCCCATGTGGACGAAATTCTTGCGCCGATTGTTTACACCATACCGCTGCAATTACTGTCGTACTATGTTGCTATCATCAAAGGCACGGATGTCGATCAACCTCGTAATTTGGCAAAAAGTGTTACAGTAGAATAGGTTAGGCTTGTTGTTTTAGTTTAGTATCGGCAGACATTAAAGTGTCATACTCGCCAATAAAGAGCGGAACTTTTTTGGCGGGTTGTCCTAAAGCACCGGCCTATTACAGGCTCGCATGATGGTAGCTGAAGATTAGATGCCTCCAGCTACCCTATTAACAGATGGCTTAGAGCGTGATGCTCAGGGGGCAGATTGAAGCTAGATATCGTTTCCATACGTTTTCGCACCATGGCCATACAGTTGTCGGAGTTAATGTAACCAACAAAGCCGATGTCGGGGGGGGCGCTCATATTGGCATCTTGATTTCCTGATGTTTGAAGCCAATCCAAACCCCCATCTTCTTCTGCAATGTAGCCGTCGGTACTCGCCGCAATAAATACTGAACACTTCATATACTTGTCCCTATCATGGAAACTGATGATTATGATCGACAGGCTATGTTTTATTGTAAAGAGAGCGAAAATTCATCCGCTTGCTCTACACCCACAAGACTTTCAATAGATTTTTTAGCCATTAATAGCTCCCAATCGGAAGGATCAGAATACCAAATCATAATTAGTGCGGGGTCAGCTAACCAGTCAAACACTCCTGCTGATTTTAGGTCTGACAAAGCTGATAGAATCGCGCCATGGATTCTTTCTATATTCATTTGCCAATAATCTTCTGACTCGGCATTTATCGGAGCGTCATTTTCTTCGTACATATCCTCAAATCTAGCCTCACACTGGTCAAACTCTCTATGAAGTGACGCGACAATTTGTTTAGGCTTCTCAAAGCAAGAGTAGTCATCCCAATCAGACCATTCGTCTGGGCAATATTGGTAGTATGGCTGTGATTCTTTCGCCTCCAGCTCAACCACAGTATTTAAAACGGGCCCAAAGTGAGGAAAGCCATTACATGTGTAGATGGAGTAGCCATAAACCACCTTTTCGGGGTGATTCCTTTTAAACGTTTCAATATGCACCTTTATAGATTCTTTTACCGAATCAATGAGCTCTCGATAATCTTGTTGATACCAAGGAAGCCAGATCTTTCGCGCCGTATCTTCATAGTGGCTCATTAGATTAACCTATTGAAATATAATTTTTATTGGGCTATTTAATGGGCCAATAAGCCTCTCCAAACATAGCCAAAGTATTAATTTTATCATAGGCAAGCAGTCGCTTATCGATTTCGTTAAAGTTTTTCATTTATACATAGAGCCTTGCAGCCCTAGCAAGTCAAAACCGTCCACATTAGCTCTTTTTGGGCGTAAATTTCGCGTTTAATTAAAATCAAAGTTGCACAAATAATGCACTCTTGCCATTAAACGGGTAAAATGGCGCTAACTCACGGACGAGTTGCCAGTAGAAATAACTATCATGATGACTAATACTCTTAACTACTACAGTAAAAATGCGGACGCTTTTTTTGAATCGACGGTGTATTTAGATCTCGATCCACTGTATCAAGCGTTTTTACCTTTCATTCCCCCTGGCGGGGCGATTCTTGATGCAGGTTGTGGCTCGGGGCGTGACGCCAAATTTTTTGCCGAGCATGGCTTTCAAGTGTCGGCAATGGATCCTAGTCCTGAATTAGCAATTAAAGCCTCGCGCTACTCTGGTGTCGCGGTTGAACTGAAAGACTTTGAACATATCGATGAAGTGCGCGCCTATCATGGCATTTGGTGCTGTGCCAGCTTACTACATGTGAAATATGATGATTTGCCGGATACCCTTAATCGCTTATGTCGCGCGTTAAAACCGGGTGGAGTGCTGTATTTGTCGTTTAAGTACGGCAATAGCGAAGGTGAACGGGATGGGCGTTGGTTTACCAACCTAAACCTGACGCGTTTGGCTGATGTGATCAGCGATGTGCCTTTTACCATTGAAAAAACCTGGCGAACGTCAGATTTAAGGCCCAGAAGCGGCAATGAAATGTGGCTCAATGCGGTTTTGAGTAAAGGCCAAGACAAATCGGTGCAACGCGCCAGTAATCTATTTTTTATGCGTTCAACGCGGAACTATTAATACTCTAAATTGCGCATGAAACGATAGTCTGCCGCACTGGCTTTAACACGGTATAAAGCTGGGCGCTTGCCTTTTCCTTTTTGCGTGCTTAGTTCGCCTGTTTCCTCTAACACGTTGGCTAATTCAATACGGCGGCGAAACGATTTACTTTGAATCGACTTTCCTAAAATCACTTCATGCAGTTGTTGTAGTTCGCTGAGAGTGAAGGTTTCGGGCAGGGCATAAACAGGCACTAATGAATATAATGCTTTTTGCTTGAGTCGCTCCAGTGCTTGCTCAATCATTTGTTTATGGTCAAAAGCCAGTTCCATCTGTAGCGCCTGGGTGACAGGTAGCCATTGCACATCATCTACCGAGTCGATATCTGTGGTGCATTGGATGTGGGCCATTAGTGCGTAATAAGTTACTGTGGTTGACCAACCTCGGGGGTCACGTGTTTTGCTGCCGGTTGAGCATACTTGCTCTAAGTAGGGCGGAATAATGCCCGTTTTTTCGGCTAAATGGCGATTAGCACAAGCGGTCAAATCCACATCGCGTTGCACATCAATAAAGCCGCCGGGTAGGCCCCAGTAAGCCAAATAAGGGTGATTGGCACGGCGTACCAATAAAGTATATAGCTCACCGTTCAATACGGTGAATAACACGCTATCCACCGTGGTCAAACAGGTGTCGTAATCTTTAATGTTGTAACTGGCTAAATAGGCTTGTTCGGTTTGCTGGCTCATAGGTTGGCTCTTATTAGTCTCAGAGACAACATAATAGCGCGCCGCGTTAATAAATCCAATGCCAATCATTTCCAGTGAGCTAGGTACAAGTCTCAGCTTGGTTGACTATAAAATGAGGTATTATTCAGCCATTATCAACCCCCTTTTATGACGTCAGTGTTAACAGCTGGACATCATGAAAACAAAATAGAGTCTTAAAGACTCAAAATAGAGTTGACACTATATGGTCTCTGAGACTATATTTATATTCAAGTTAAGGGTCTCTGAGACATTTAAAGTAAAAGGAAGTCAATAATGCACATTAAGGCGTTTCAAATAGGTCAGCAGCAAGCAACGGAACTGCAGTTCGATAGTTTTACTTTCAATGGTGGTGAAGAGCATGTGCGCATTACCAATGTGGTTGAGCAGGTCTCACACATTGAAATTACCACTCGCTTAAACAACTCAGCTGCGTTTATGCAATTAGCCGTTACGGTTGATGCGCTGCAGCGCCAATATGGTCATCAAATTGCCCTTGAGTTAGTGGCACCGTACTTTCCTTATGCACGTCAAGACCGAGTATGTAACGAAGGTGAAGCCTTAGGTGTGGCGGTGATGGCGAAGCTAATCAACGCACTTAATTTTCAAAAAGTCACCATTTGGGATGCCCACAGCGATGTAACTCCTGCGCTGATTAATAACGTGGTCAATGTGCAACAGGCTGAGTTATTAGCTCGTCATCATACCTTAGCCACCCAGCTAAAAGCGGGCGAGTTAACCCTGATTGCGCCAGATGCTGGCGCAGCAAAAAAAGTACACAACCTAGCGAAATACTTTGGTGGTGGTATCGCCGTGGTACAAGCGGAAAAGGTGCGCGATGTGGCAACAGGTGAAATTACTCACACCGCTATTTTTGGCGACATTACAAATAAAGATGTTTTGATTACCGATGACATCTGCGACGGTGGCCGCACCTTTATTGAGTTGGCGAAAGTATTAAAGCAGCAAGGTGCGAAGCGTGTCAGCTTGTTTGTCACTCATGGCATTTTTGCCAATGGTCTAGCTGTGTTTGATGGCCTGATTGATGCTATTTACACCAGCGAATCTTTTCCGGCACCTGAGCTAAGCGGTGCAATCGAATTACACATCGCGTAAACCCCATTAAGAAGGAAGAACCTATGACTATTTCAGCAGCAACCATGCAAAAAGACGTGTACAAAGAGTTTCACGGCCGTGCTTACCACCCAGAAGTATCTGAGGTATATGCTAATTTCACCTCGCGCTCGGGCAAGTTAAGTAATGTGGCAGATAACGACAAAGTAGCCTTTGTTGGTCTGCAATATTTCATCATGTCGTACCTTATTGAAGAGTGGAATGACTTTTTCAAAATGGATAGAGCCGTTGCCGTGGCGCAACACAAACGTATTTTATCGGCGATGTTAGGTTACAGCGTAGACGTAACTTACCTAGAAAAACTGCACGATCTTGGTTACTTACCGTTACGCATTAAAGCCTTGCCAGAAGGCACGCTAGTGCCTTACCAAGTGCCACCGATCACTATCGTGAATACTAAAGACGGTTTTCAGTGGTTAACCAATATGATTGAAACCGTATTGAGCTGCGAAAACTGGCCGATTCAAACCAGCGCCACCACGGCAACGGCTTATATCAAAGTGTTTAAAGAGTTTGCTGAAAAAACTGGTCTAGACATGAGTTTTGTGCCGTTTCAGGGTCACGATTTTTCGTTTCGCGGCATGTTTGGTAAGGCAGCAGCTGCCATGAGTGGCTTTGGTCACTTAGCGTCTGGCTTGGTGGGCACCGACACCATCACCGCAGTATTGTTTGCAGAAAAATATTACGGCGCCAATGTTGACCAAGAGCTGGTGGGCTGCTCAGTTGATGCAACCGAGCACAGCGTAACCTGCAGTTGGTTAATGGAAGGAGAAATTGAGTTTTTCCGTTACTTGATGCAGCAGCAAGCGCCAACCGGCATTTTATCGGTGGTGAGCGATACTTGGGACTTTTGGACCTTAGTAACCGACTATTTACCACAGTTAAAACAAGAGATTATGGCACGTGATGGTACCTTAGTGATCCGCCCTGATTCTGGCGACCCAGTGAAAATTTTAACCGGTTACCAAGTTCACGCTACGCCATTTAGCTCGGCAGAGTTAACCTTAGCCGCAGCTAACTTAAAAGCGCGTAAGGCCGATGCCGAAGCCTTTAGTTTTGATGATCGGATTTATGAGGTGGCAGATCAAGACCA
This sequence comes from Motilimonas sp. E26, assembly GCF_021278025.1. Lineage (GTDB taxonomy): Bacteria > Pseudomonadota > Gammaproteobacteria > Enterobacterales > CBDFNC01 > Motilimonas. The sequence continues at coordinate 47,061 of NZ_JAIBHJ010000013.1, read as the reverse complement.
TGTGCCAACCGAGCTTATGCCTTGTGAAGTGAAGGGGCTGATTGAATGTTTATGGGGCACTTTTGGCGGCACGGTAACCGACAAAGGTTTTAAATTACTGGATCCGCACATTGGTGCTATTTACGGCGATGCCATTACCCTTGAGCGCCAGCGCCAAATATTACAGCGTTTAATGGATAAAGGTTTTGCATCAAAAGTCGTACTCGGGATTGGCTCTTATAGCTATCAATACGTGACGCGTGACACTCACGGCAGTGCTGTGAAGGCCACCAGTGTAGTGAAAAACGGCGAGCGCATGGCGATTTTTAAAGACCCAAAAACAGATACTAAGAAAAAATCAGCTAAGGGGCTGCTTAAAGTTGAGCGGGTTAATGGTGAATTAGTGGTGATCGATAATGTTACTGAGGCAGAAGAACAACAGGGCTTATTGCAAACTGTGTTTGAAGATGGTCAGTTAGTTCGCACTACTACCTTGGCAGAAATCAGAGCTTTGATTAATAGCCAGATTTAGTTAGCCTCAGTTTTGTTGAAGCTGAGCACAGCCAAATAAAGTGTGGTTACGGCAAAGTTTCGTTTTCAAGGATGAAAACGTAAACACGATAGGGATATATCCACAGGGTTTTTGCAGGAAAATATACGATTTCGCTTATCCCATATTTGGCTTAGTCCAACGCAATGAATCGGGTGGTTTTGTTGGCCGCCGATTGATTGCGTTTTTGTATTATTTTATCCATCTGTTTTTTCAAGATGGTAAGACTAAAGGGTTTAGCCAAAAAGCCAGATACCTTGGCTTGAATGGCTTGAGTTAGATGCGATTTATCGGCGTCACTGGTAACAATAAGTACTGGTAAATCGGCAGTTAACTCGTTGGCACGAATATGCTTTAGTAGCTGCAGCCCATTGATTTTTGGCATATTATAATCAGTGATTACCAAGTCAAACTGATGTTTAGCTAATAAATGCAAGGCATGAGTACCATCGGCGGCTTCTTCTAAATCCGTATGGCCAAGCTCGCGCAGCATATGGAGCATAATGTGGCGTAAGCAAATTGTGTCTTCAACAACCAATATTTTCATTTAAGCGTCCCTTATGAGCACTTATTATTGTCTCGTTTGTCATGATCTGCCATTCAACTTATTAGAGTTTAGTATAAAGATATTTTAGTGATTACTTTCACTCATCACTATCGGGTAGCCTAGCTCAGGATGAGCCATCACCTTGGCTGAATATTGATAAATTTGTTCAATGTTTTCAGTTGTAAGCGCTTCAGTGGGCGCACTATCAACCCGTAATTGACCGGATTTTAATAGCAAGATACGGTCAGCATATTGCGCAGCCAAGTTAAGATCATGTAACACCATAAGCACAGTGATACCTTGTTGACATAATCGCTGACACAGTTGCAACACCTTGTGTTGTTGGGCTAAATCTAATGCTGAGGTTGGCTCATCTAAAATAAGTAAGCCATGGTTGTTGGCATTACTAAGCTGGGTAAGCACACGAGCCAAGTGAACGCGCTGTTTTTCACCGCCTGACAAGCTGGGGTAAGCGCGCTGAGCTAAGTGTAAAACATCTGTAGCTTGCATATTTTGTTCGGCGATACGGCGAATTTTATCCTGGCTAACCGGTAAAGATAATCCACCCAGTTGCGCTACTTCAAGGGCGCTAAAAGCAAAACTTAATTGGCTGTGCTGGGGTAAAATTGCCAAGTGTTGTGCCAGTAAGCCATCAGGCCAAATATCGCGCGGTTGGCCAAACAAACGAATATTATGGCCCGCGAGGCCAATTTCGCCGCTAATCAACTTAAGCAGGCTACTTTTACCCGCGCCATTGGGGCCCAGTACCACGCAAAGTTCGCCGTGTTTAAGGGCAAAGCTAATATCATCCACTAAGGTTTGTTGTTGCACTTGATAGCTCAAGTGGCTGACCTGTAATGGTGCTGCTTGGGGGATGTGAATATCATTAAAATGGTGTGCCGGATGAGGCGTTTTGGCTAATAACCTAAGCATTAAATTTTGCCTCGTTGTTGAAACAATAAAGTAATAAAGAAAGGTGCGCCCGCTAGCGCAGTGATAATGCCCACTGGCAGCTCTGCTGGCGCAACTATGACTCTTGATACTGTGTCGGCGATTAACAACAGCAAACCGCCAAGTAACGCTGAGAGAGGTAATAGTAAAGTATGGTTAGGGCCCACTAGCATGCGGCCAAGGTGCGGAATAATCAAACCAACAAAGCCAATCATGCCGCAGAGTGATACGCAGATCCCCACGCCAGCAGCGCACAACAGAATCAATCGACGTTTTAATACTTCTACTTGAATGCCCATGTGGCGGGCTTCTGGCTCACCTAATAGAAAAGCATTGAGCTTGTTGGCATCTTGACGAAAACAAACGAACAACGTGATAAATGTGCCCCAAGCTAAGGCGATATTGGGCCAAGTGGCACCCGCCATTGAGCCCATTGACCATAATGCAAGATCGCGCAGTGCTTGTTCATCGGCATAAAAATTTAACAAGCCTAATGCCGCGCCCGCTAAGGCGCTGATCGCTACGCCTGCCAACAACATAATGGCCACCGAGGTGCCATGTTGATTAGAGCCTAATTGATAAACTAAAAAAGTGACTAAACTGCCGCCGAAAAAAGCAAATACCGGTACGGTGCCAAGAGTAAGTAACAGGGGATAAAATTCTGCCAGTGGCGCAAAAATAACAATGGCTAACGCGGCTCCTAACGCCGCACCGCCCGACACGCCAATGATACCCGGATCGGCGAGGGGATTACGAAACAGCCCCTGCATTACAGTGCCACTCAAGGCTAAAATAGCACCGATGGCTAAACACAATAACATGCGTGGCACCCGCACCTGTTGCATCACCAAGCTGACATGGGGTGCCACCTCTTGGTTAAGTAGTGCTTTAATGGCTTGCTGAATCGAGATCGGCAGCGGCCCGATAAAAATAGAACCGACCGCTGCGGCTAGTAATAGTAATCCCGTTGGTACAAAGATATGACGAGGTTGATAGCGCACAATCAGCATGATTAGTTACCGTAAACCTGATTATTTAAACGTAAGGCTTCATGTAAGCTGCTAATACCCAGTTCACCAATTAAGCTGGTGCCTGCAATACTAAATACCCGCTTGGCTTGTCCGGCAGGCGTGGCGGCTAACATTGGGTGCGCTGCTAATAGTGCCTCGACACTGCCTAATGCCTTGAGTGTTCGGTGGCTTACCAAGATCACATCTGGCGCCATGGCTAGCAAGGCCTCAGCTGAGGCTGGTTTATACGAGCTAATGGTTGTTGCGGCAGGGTTGGTGGCGCCCATTAAATTAATAATGGCGTCTGCTGGCGTGTCTTTGCCGGCTAAACTGGCGGGACTGCCTTCACGTAAGAGTAAGAATATTGCCTTTTGTTGTTGTGCCTTCGCCGGTGTTTGTTGTTGCAATTGGTTGGCGAGGGCATCCACTTTGTTGTTTAAGTTGCTGGCTTGTTCCTCTTTGCCTGTTTGTTGCGCTATTTCATTTATTCGCTGTTTTAAATCTTCGATGCGATTACCACTGCTGACGATGGTGATCTGCACGCCTGCCTGTTGTAACAGTTGCAGCGTGGTGTCGGGTCCGGCCTCCTTGCTTGCAATCAACAAATCGGGTGTTAATGACAGCAGGCCCTCAACGGTAAGCGCGCGGTGATAGCCCACATCGGGCAGGGTGCCGTTATGCCATTTATTACTGGTGACATCGGTGCCCACTAACTGCTGCTGAGCCCCCAAGGCATAAATTATTTCGGTGATCGTGGCGCCAGCACTGACAATTTTGTTATTGGCGAGCGCTGTTGAAGAAAAAACTAAACTGATTAAAAGTAGGGATATTGCGCGCATCATTACGTCCTCATGCGATGATTTCGGCAAATATTATTCCTAAATGCAATTGATATCAATTATCATTTACGATAAATTCATCGGTATTCCAGCTTACTTGGTTTGAAGCTAGCGCCAAAACTGCGCTAGATATTCGTTTAAGAGGTTCATTGTGTACCAAGATATTTCTAAGTCCCAAGTTGCCAAACAAGTGGCGACAGTGCTGATTGATCAACCCGGTTTGCATCCGGCAGGAATGGCCGAACAATTAAATTTAAGTGAGGGAGAAGTCGTGTTGGCTTTGCCCAAAGCCATGGTTACCGCCATTGCTGGTGATGCAGCCGAAACTATCTTACAGCAACTGAGTGATTGGGGGCCTGTGACCACCATAGTGCATAGCCAAGGCTCTATTTTTGAGGTGAAGGCCAATTTCCCGAAGGGGAAATCAGCTCATGATTACTATAATTTAATGGGTAAAAGTGGTGAATTACATGGCCACTTAAGGCTAGATAACGTGGCGCACATTGCCTTAGTCAGTAAGCCATTTAACGGCAAAGAAAGTTACTTTATTGGCTTTTTCACCGCCACGGGAGAAGGGGTTTTTAAAGTGTATTTAGGCCGCGATGCCAAGCGCCAGTTAATTCCTGAGCAAGTCGAAAAATTTCAAAAACTTAAGCAGTCACAGGTAGAAGAAGTATGAACCAAGCAGAGACAAGCACCGAAAAGCAACAGCGATTACAAGGCCGCTTGGGCCCCGACATTGCCGAGTTTCGTCAGCAATGCCAAACCTTGCAGCTGGCCACGGTGGATGAGCAAGGCCAGCCGAATGTTAGCTATGCGCCGTTTATTATGCATAACCAAGCGTATTACATTTTGATCAGTAAAATAGCCCGCCATGCTCGCAACTTACTGGCGCAGCCAAAGGTGTCGTTAATGATGATCGAGGATGAAGCACAAGCCAAAAGCATCTTTGCCCGTAAGCGGCTCACCTTTGATGCCAGCGTCAAGGCGGTCGAGCGCGAAACCCCAGAGTGGCAACAAGTGATTGAGTCCTTAACCGATCGTTTTGGTGAAATCGTAACTGGTTTAAGTGTGTTAGAAGATTTTGTGTTGTTCCAACTGACGCCACAACAGGGTTTATTCGTTAAAGGTTTTGGTCAAGCTTTTCAAGTTTCTGGTGAGGACTTAGTTGATTTTATTCATTTAACCGAAGGGCACAAGCCGATTGCTAAGGCAGAGGTGGTGTGATTTTTAAAACGCATTGGGCTCAAAATCAATGCGTTTGACAGCCGTTTTTACTTCATTTATTTCAGCATGTACTAAAAAGTAGCTGTGTTTTCTCTGATATCTAGGGTTGCTCACAGGCTCTTGTTAGTGCTCAGGTATATACTTGATAAAAAATATCTATAGCTAAGCCTGCTTAATATTTTTGTTCCATCAATACTCTCCTTTTCCTGTAATACGGTTGTTACTTGCTCAAGCTGTATTTTGATGCATGTATGTAATTTGGTTTTTAGTGGTATGTGTTTCGTGCGCTTAGATGTGGATAATTCAAGGTGGGCTCTTATCTTGCTGAGGAGAAAGCAGTGAAGGATAAAGAAAAAATTGCAGTATTTATCGATGCTGATAACGCACCAGCCAAGAAGATAGGTAAAGTCCTTTCAGAGTTAGCTCGGTATGGTGTTGTAAATATCAGAAAAGCCTACGGCAATTGGAAAAATCAAAATTTAAAGCCGTGGGAAGATGTTCTTCATGAGTTTGCGATACAGCCCATTCAGCAGTTTGATTTAACCAAAGGGAAAAATGCCACGGATATGGCATTGGTTATCGATGTAATGGATGTTATTTACACAAAGAACATTGATATTATTTGCCTAGTCTCTTCAGACTGTGATTTTACTCCCCTTGTTACTCGTTCACTTGCAGATGGTAAGTTTGTTATTGGCTTTGGTGAGCGTAAAGCTCCATTGGCTTTTGTTAATAGTTGTTCTAGATTCCTTTATTTTGATGATGAAACAGAGCAAGAGCAGCCCATTCAAAAGCAGAGTAGAAGTATAAAAAGTGATACCAAGCTTGTTAACCTGCTACGCCAAGCCATAGAAGCCGTTGAGGAAGATGATGGTTGGGCGATGCTTGGGCCGATTGGTACTCACATTTCTAACCATGCTTCATTTGATCAAAGAAATTATGGCTATAAAAAGCTTAGCGACTTATTTTCAGCGATTGATTTGTTCGAGATGAAAAAAACCAATGGCTCAGTCTTATGGGTAAGAGATAAGAAAAAAGCGAAGCAAATCAATAAATCAAAACAAGTGAAGCAGCAAAGTTGTGCACTTGTTTGAGCAGTGTCTCAAAGATTAACTTGCAATAGATCAGTTATTGCTTTTCTAGGCACTAATTTAAGAGACTAGCCTATTGCCGACTATTTTTAAATTTATAAATAGGCATTAGCTGGTTTATACTTTTTAACAACCAAATATCTTAACCGCGATGGCGGTTTGGTACCGATTTACAGCAAGGGATGAAACTCATGCTAGCATTGCAGGTAACCCAGTCATTTTTTACTGCGCTCTTAGTGGGGGATGTTTTTTTACCAAAAATTCAACGATTTAATCTCCCGTTGTCGTTGCCATGCGACTGATCCTCGTCTTTGTTTTATGGTTAGCTCTACCTTGTTCATTGGCGCTTGCCAAACAGGCTCGGGTACTTAATATTGTGGTAGGTGAGTGGCCGCCTTTTGTTTCCGAACAGTTGAAACATCATGGCCCGGTGGCACATCTTATTAGTGATTTGTTTAAAGACGCTGGCTATCAGGTTAACTATCATTTTGCGCCTTGGGGCCGCGTTTATTCATTGGCGGCGAGCAGCCAGCTTTATGACGCCACTGCGGTCTGGATGTACAAGCCGGAGCGATTACGCGATTTTTTGTTTAGTGCACCAGTGTTACAGGAACAGTTCGTATTTTTTTCCCTTAAGTCACGGCAATTGCAGGCTGAGAATTTAGCACAGATTGTTGGCATGCGTCTTGGTGGAGATATTGCCTACAGCTACGGGCCAGAGCTAGATAAGATGGTAGCTGATGGTCAGGTAAGCCAGCAACGAGTGACGAGTGTGAAGCAAAATTTCAGTAAGTTATTACGGGGGCGTATCGATCTTTACCCGCAGGAAATGCACATTGGTTTGGCTGAGCTGCGGAGTGAACTTGATCCCGCAAGTGCTGCCCTGATTACATACAGCAAAGTACCTTTTTTACGTAATGACAGTTTTGTTATGTTTCCACGTAACATGCCTGATTCAGATAAGCTTAGAGTGCAATTCAACCAGTTGTTAGAGCAAGCCATTGCAAGTGGTCGCTATCAGGAATATTTTGAGCGGTTGGAGCAAGGGAAGTATTGACGTTTCTTGTCGCTGGGCTTTGTCGGGCCATTATAATTGTGCAGGGGAGTACCTCGAATAATCGGTTTAATTAGCGATCTATTCTGCAGTTATTGCGTATTTGTAGTTCTTTTAGTGTTTATTGTTAGTCATTCAAGTGTCTTATTCTTGTCATAAAACAGTCTTAGTATCGCCACTCTAATACTTATTTCATCATTTTTCATAGGAAAACCCATGATACCGATGCACGTGGCAAAAAAGTCTGTTCTAGCGCTTTCATTAACCCTAGCGAGTTACGCAAGTTTTGCACAAACCCCCGTAAAGAATGTCATCTTAATGATTGGTGACGGCATGGGACCTGGCCAAATGGGATTGCTAGAAGAGTATGCGCGTAAAGCGCCTAACTCCATCTACCAAGGTCATGACACTGCACTAAAAACCCTCATTGATAAGGGCGTGCTTGGCATGTCATTACATAGCCCAGCGGATGCTTTGGTGGTTGATTCTGCTTGTTCTGCTTCTCACTTAGCCTCTGGTGTTGATGCGCCTTCTGAAGCGCTCGGCTTGGATATTGATGGCAACCCGGTTGAAAGCGTTTTAGAAATTGCCAAAAAAATGGGCAAAGCCACAGGCCTAGTGTCTGATACGCGCTTAACCCACGCAACCCCTGCGGCTTTTGCGTCGCATCAACCACATCGTTCATTCGAAAATGAAATTGCTGAAGAGATGCTCGCGACAGGCGTTGATGTGATGTTATCGGGTGGCTTACGTTACTGGATCCCTAAATCGGCTAACGATAAAGGCGAGGTATATCAGCAGCTGGTTAAGCAGACTGGTGGTGATATTAAAATTAAGTCGAAGCGTAACGACGAGAAAAACCTATTAACTCAAGCTGCATCTGCAGGTTATAGCGTTGTTCATACTCGTCAGGCTTTAGCGGCGGCGCAGGGAGATAAAGTGCTTGGTCTATTTGCTTATTCAGGCATGCAAGATGGTATTGAATACAGTAATAGTAAAAACGATCCGAAACGCTCGATGCCGGGTTTAAAAGAAATGACTCAGAAAGCGCTAGATGTATTAGCTCAAGACCCTGATGGTTTCTTCTTAATGGTTGAAGGTGGGCAAATTGACTGGGCTGGACATAATAATGACGCCGGTACCATGTTGCATGAAATGCTTAAGTTTGATGAAACAGTTCAATATGTGTATGACTGGGTGAAAGATCGTAACGATACCCTAGTGGTGGTAACGGCAGACCATGAAACCGGTGGCTTTGGCTTTAGTTATTCACGCGCTGGTATCGTTCAACCTGAAAATCGTTCGGGTAGCGCATTTAAAGATCACGCTTACAAGCCTAACTTTAACTTTGGTGCCCTAGCTATTCTTGATAAGTTATACGCGCAAAAAACCAGCTTTGCGAACATGCTGATTGAGTTTGATGATAGCGGTGATAAAAAACCACAAACACTGCAAAAAATCGTTAATGCAAACAGCGAGTTTGATATTACATTAGAGCAAGCTAAGGCTATTTTGGAAACTGAGCCGAATCACTTTCACGACCCTAAACATAGCTACTTAAGCGCTGAAACCTTTCCTAAGGTTGATGATTTTGAAGCTTTCTATGTTTACGGTGAAGAAGTTCGTAACGACCTAATTGGCCGCGCGATGGGTGAAGAACAAAATATTGTTTGGGGCACGGGTACACATACTGATACGCCAGTTGCTGTTATTGCCTACGGTCCAGACGCTGTCACCGCACCTTTTTCACAGCTTTCGCACCACACTGATGTAGGCCAGCTGTTAATTAAAACCGTGAAAGGTAGCTGATAAAAATCCAGTTGCTTGTACATAAACCGAACGGATTAAACTAATGATTAAAAGGAGAGGCACTAAGCTTCTCCTTTTTTGTCTTTGGTTTTCTAGGTTTCCATTTTTTAGTGTATCCACTACAAATTATTTTTGTTAGCGAGCTTGATGCTGCTGTATTGTCTTAAAAATCAATGCTCTAAATGAAATTATAATGTTTACAGTTACACTTAGCCATGCTGATTAAGTGGCCACGGGCATGCGCAGCAAGGATGCCGCGCTTGAGCCTACAGGGAGGTATTTACGGCGGCTCGTGGTGGCTTAATCAAGTAATGGCTTGGCGCTGTCATTTATTGATCACTTGAGTACCAGAGCACTCAAGCCTGTTTTCATCGCAAAACCGCTGTGAATAGACCCAAACAATATCCAGCAAATAACGCTGAACTTTGCCCCATGAAATTGTTTGGGTGTATGTCCCTATACGATCTGCGTTTTCATCCTTGAAAACGAAGTTTTGCCATAAAAACATGCTTTACTGCGATCGCGTCGACCACTAAGCCATGCTGATTAAGTGGCCACGAGCATGCGCGGCAAGGATGCCGCGCTTGAGCTTACAGGGAGGTATTTACGGCGGCTCGTGGCGGCTTAATCAAGCAATGGCTATTTATGCAGGACTAATTAAGCTCTTGATAGCGCAATACTAAATTACCGCTTTTTAGGGCGCCATCGCTGCCGTAGTTGCTCACCACTTGCAGTTTAAACAAGCGGGCATCGCCTTGGCTTTCGTCTTTGATTAAATAAGTGGTAAAGGTTGGCCACATTTTGTGCTGGCCTTGAACGCTGTATTCCAAGGGGCCGTAGCTACCCGGTTTGCTTAAAATGCCTTCGGCGCGATCGGCAAAGTATTTATACACTTGCTTGTTGTCGGTGGGATCGGTCACGGCATTTACATTGGCTACCATCACCGCGCCTACGCCTGCTTTGCCTGAGCCCGATGCGCCGCCATTCACTTGCAGTGGGTAATCGCGGCCATTTACTTTAATGCTTAAGTCCCAAGCTTGATCTGCGCTTGTTAGAGCATTCGTTTCTAAATCCCAATAAGCTGTCGCGTTAGAAAAATCTAACACTGGTGAATCTACCGCAGGGCTAAATTGCTGCGCATTGGCATCCCAATTTTCTACCCTTAATATCACTTTTCGAGTTGTGGTTGGGCCAAAGGCAACACTGACTTGTTTGACGCTAACACGAGCATAATGGTCGCCACTGGCTGAGCGAATGATCCAACCATTGTCTGCTTTAGCGGAATATACCGGTGCGCCTTGGCTATAATCGGCTTCAAGCCAGTCCGAGGTTTTAATTTGGGTGATTAGGCTGTCGCTGACAAATTCGCTGCAGGCGTCAGCGGTCACGGCGTTAAAATCTGTAACCGTGTTGGTTTGATTGAGCTTAACAAATTCGGCTTCGATTGCGTTGCCTTCACCATCAAACAAGCTGCTGTATTGGTGTGCAATACAACCACTGACTTTACCTTGGCCAGATAAACCGCCATTTAGCATAAAGCCACTGTATTTTTGATACCCGATCTGCCAACTCTGGTCGGTTACGGTGGCATTTGATAGCAGATCGAATAATGCTGGTTGGCTAGCATTGGTGGCATCTAAGTTAGCATCAGTAAAAGTCGGTACCGGCTCGGGTGCAATAGTAGGTGTTGGTGTAGGCACCGGCTGGTTGGTGTCGGTTGTGGCAGATCCGCCTGAGCCACCGCCACACGCGGTTAATAAAATAGAGCTGACAGCAAGGGCGAGTATTTTTTTATTAGGGTACATCTTGGTTTCTTCCTTTCTTAGATCAAACAGAGGGTGGGGACTAGCCTTCTATGCGCAGTCCAAGGTAAACAAAACGACCGACTTCCGGTCTAAAATCTGTGCCGGTTGCGGGCGTGTCGCGTACGGTGTCAGTAAGGTTATCTATGCCAAAAAAGACTCGCGTTTGTGGCTGAATAAAATAGTTCACCTTAAAGTCAAAGGTGCTGTAGGCCGGCGACTGACGTAGGTTTTCGGCATCTAAGTACTCTTTGGTTTGGTAATTGCCGTATAACGAAAAGTCTGTATTGATCGCCGCTAAGTGATAATTAAGCTTGCCCTTAATTAAATGTGCCGGGCGACGAGTGAGTTGCTGGCCAGTCGTTTTGTCTTCGCTATTTAAATAACTATAAGAAAGGTTGGTTTGCCAATTGTGTAGCCATTGATAACTGGCGCTAATATCTACACCTTGGGTCATGGCTTGGTTAACGTTGTTGTAGTTGAAAATACTTAGGCCTCGCGCATCCGATGCTTGCTGATCATAGGCCGTATCAATCAGGTTTTTAATCTCATTATGAAACAGGTTAATGTCGAACATTAAGTCGGCATTAGGGTGCAGCTCGGCACCAAGTTGCAGGCTAACTGAGGTTTCAGGGACTAGGTCAGGATTGCCCAAAATCATGTAGCCTAACGCACTATGATCAAATACATAATGACGTTCTTTTAAGGTGGGGACACGGTAGCCGGTACCGATGCCGCTGCGAATTTTGCCATCAAACTGGCTTAATGTGTCGGGGCGATACATCAGATTAAATTTGGGCGCGGCATGCACGCCAAAGTCCGAGTCGTGCTGCACGCGAATACCGGGCAGCAGTTCTAAATTATCAGTGAGGAAGAAGTCATCCTGTAAGTAAAACTCTAGGTTGTTGCGACGTTTTGTCCCGTTGAGCTCATCGATATCGCTTTGGTTTTGCTGGCTACGACTGATTTGCTGCTGGTTTAAGCTGCTGCGATAAGCCACTGCACCAAAGGTAACCAAGTGATTGTTAAAATAATCGCTGTCGAGTTGTAGCTCTACTTTGTCAAACTTGCTTAGGCCAATACGGCTTTGATCCAATGCTTGGGTACTTAAAGTATCTTGCGAGGTTTTATCTTCAAATTCTTCATACATATACCAGCTAGACAGTTCAAGATGATCTGTAAGGGGTTGGTTGTAAGCCAGTAGAATATTTTTTCGGCTAGCTTGCTCGCCTTTTACTTTTTTGATTTTGCCAATACCGGGGACAAAAGAGCCAAAGTTTTTGTAAATATCTTCTTGGTACCAACTGGGCTTGACGGTTAGCTCACCGCCATTAGCAAATAGGTAGCCTAGTTCAAGGGAGAGATTGGTTTTATCGCCGGCATCGCCTGCAAAATCCCAGTCGCTAAGATCAAGATCACTGCCACCCTTGTGGCGAATGTCGGCCATCAACTGGGCGTACCAAGTATCGCTATTCTTACTGAGTAATAGGTTGGCATGTTGATCATTAAGTAGGGCGCTGCTGACATTGTGTTGGTTGCCGTAGCTGCCGCCGTCGAGGGTGAATTGGTAACGTGTGCCAGCAGTTGCGCGTTTGGTAATAATGTTGACCACGCCGCCCATGGCTTCACTGCCATACAGCGCAGATACTGCACCTTTAACAATTTCAATATGTTGCACGTCAGCCACGGCTATCTGGCTTAAATCGACACTGGATCCAGTCGAGGCCGTGACGGGCAGGCCATCAATCAAAACCAGTACGCGGTCGGCGTTAATACCTTGTAACCAAACTTCTTGACCACTTTTTCCGTGGATTGGCTTTAACATGAGTCCGGGGACGTTTTTTAGCCCTTCAGCGAGATCGCGAGCATGGCTGTTGGCGAGTTCTGCAGCGGTGACTATTTCTGTGCGCACCGGTACATCGAGTAAGGCCTTTTCGGTTTTGGTGCCTGTTACTACCATAACAGGGGCCTCTGTCGCAGCACTAGCGGTTGTGATCAAGGCGTAGCTGCTCAATAACATTGAGGCTAACCAGCGGCGACGAAAAAGCGAAGAAACAAGATTATCCATATTGCTAATACCCAGCTGCAAAAAACAGCTAGATAATAATGATAATGGTTATCAATTGCAATTTGATTTTTTAGGTTTGCTTGCTTGGCGGATGATGCCGCATAATCAATCCTGATTTGGTCTCTCAAGGAAGCGTAATAATGACAACAAAAGTAGCAGTCATTGGGGAATGCATGGTGGAGCTGCAGCAAAAAGGCGATTTGTATCAGCCCAGCTTCGGTGGTGATACCTTAAATACCGCTTTGTATTTGGCTCGCTTGAGCGCACCCCATGGTGTGAGTACTGCTTATTTAACAGGGCTGGGGCTTGATACCTTTAGTGAGCAAATGCTACAAGCTTGGCAGGTAGAGCACATCGACACACAGTTTGTCGCGCGTTTAAAAGATAAGTTGCCCGGTTTATATTCGATAGCCACCGATGCAAAAGGTGAGCGAACCTTTCATTATTGGCGCAGTGATGCGGCGGCAAAATATTGGCTACGCGAACACAGTGTAGCGAGCTTAACCGATTTACTAGAACAATTTGATTGGCTTTATTTGAGTGGCGTGAGTTTGGCTATCTTGCCCGACGATAGCCGAGAGTTACTGTTTACAGTGTTAAAACAGTTGAAAGCGAAAGGGATTAAAATTGCCTTTGATAATAACTATCGACCGATACTTTGGCCTAGCCAAGCGCGGGCTCAGCAGTGTTATCAGGCGATGTTGGCGTTAACGGATCTAGCATTTTTAACTTTTGACGATGAAGAGTTGTTATACGGCGAACAAGATGAAGATCGGGTTATTAAACGCACCCTTGCTGCGGGGGTGAGTGAGGTGGTGATTAAGCGCGGGGCAGAGTCGTGTTTGGTGGTTACAGCAGAGGGCGTGACAGCGGTGCCTGCTCAGCCGGTGACTAACATAGTGGATACCACCGCGGCTGGCGACTCATTTAGTGCGGGGTATTTGGCGGCGCGGCTGTTAGGTGTTAGCCCATCTGCGGCGGCCCAAGCTGGCCATCAACTTGCTGGTACCGTGATCCAATACTCTGGCGCGATTATCCCTATAGAAGCGATGCCATAACAGTACCTCTAGCTCGGTTTAAGCCTCAGGGTGAACGGATGAGTGAATGAATTTTAATTACTCAGTGATATCTTCCTCGACGAAGCGCTGTAACATCATCCTTGATGGTTTAACCGCCGCATTCATGCGGCTGATATTCGTTTAATGATTTATCACTTATTGTTTAAAAAGATATTCACTATCTCACCCTAGGGTCTGTTTATAAATGCTATAGCTGATTAAGCATATCGTAATATTGCTGCAGCACTTCTAACGCGCGCAGCGTAGCCACAATCAAGCCCCAAGTTAGTAGACTGGTTGCTAGGGTGATCGCAACTTTCCATAACCGAGTAATGTTGGGGTGGAACCAGACTAGCGGCAGTGCCAATGGCCCAACCGATAAAAATAACACCACTAAAATGCTGGTTTTGAAATACCAAGGCAGTTCAGGCTTAGTGTTGGTTACGGTGGGCGTTATTGGCTTGGTTGGCGAAGATTGAGTTGATGCAGCTAAAAATTCACCGCAATGCTTACATTTGATCGCCGCATCCATGATTTCTTCGGCGCAAAAGGGGCAGGTTTTCATTGTTTGAGCCTAACTTGTCATTTATTGAAGAGTCAATAAGTTAGCACCTTTTTAGCCAAGGTGCAGGGACTTTTAAGGCGCACTTGTATCAGTAGCGGATTGTTCAACAAAAATCAGCGCATCGGTATTAAAGCCTAATGCCTTGGCTTGCTGGATAAAGTCTTGTTTCACGGCGTCAGTTACGGTGGGGGTACGAGATAATAGCCATAAGTAATCACGATTGTTACCGGCAATAAATGAGTATTGGTAGTTCTCTTGGTCTAAATCAAATACCACATAAGCGCCGTAAAAAGGGCCAAAAAACGACACTTTTAGATACCCTTCATTATCATCGCGAACAAAATAGGCTTTACCTTCGGCTTCTTGCCATGTTTGCTCTGCAGTATTAAAACCTTTGTTTAGCACCTTGATGCCGCCATCTTCGCGCATCGAATACGTCGCCGACACTTGATTTAAACCACGTTCAAAAGAATGGTCGAGTCGTGCTATTTCATACCAAGTACCTAAATAACGTTCACTTGAAAAAGGCGTGACAGGTGTAATGCCCGCGGGTAAGCCTGTGCAAGCGTTAAGTAGTAATGCGCTACAAGAGATAAGCCATTTTTGCCACGTTTTCATCTGTATCACCTTAGCCAGTAAGATATAAGTTAAGTTCATGTGTTACTTAATCTAGCCATGTTTAGATCAAGTGGTGATAAACCATAAAAAATGCCATGCCCAGGCCTATGGTTAACAGCAGGTTACGGCTGATGAGGGCAACAAAAAACGACACCACCCCAGCGACCAAGTAACTGTTGCTAAAGCTTAGCTCAACCGTGCCATGAGGCAGCACCACGCTGGGCACAATAATGGCGGTTAACACAGCAGGTGGCACATAACTTAAGGCTTGTTGTAAAGGGGCAGGTAAGCGTAAGTTACCCGCCATCGCAAACATGATAAAGCGAATTAAGAAAGTGACCGCAAACATGCCACCGATTAACCAAGCTTCTTGTTGTATCATCATGATTAAACTCCTTTATTAGCCGTAGCTGTGGCATTCGCAAGGGGGAAATATTTCGCCACCAAATAACCAACGCTGATGCCAGCAAGGGCGGCGATCAACAGGCCAACTTTATTGGGTAGGTGAGCAAATTGCAGTGACATACCTGCAGCCACTAATACCGCACTGATCATCGCTTTGCTGTTTAGGTAAGGCACGACCATGCCAATAAAGGTGACAGACATGGCGAAGTCGAGTCCCCAGTCAGTGATATTAGGAATGGCACTGCCCAAAGCAATACCGATCACTGTGCATAAAACCCAGTTACCGTACATGGCTGACATTGAGCCTAAGTAGAACCAATGTGCTTGTTTAATATTATCGCCTTGGTAGCGGCGGCTGACGGCGGCAAAGGTTTCGTCGGTTAAGCCAAACGCCATGATAGCGCGCACGGGTAGCGGCAGGTGTTTAACTTGCTCAACTAAAGCTGTGGCATAAAGTAAATGACGTAAATTAACCACTAAGGTGGTGAAAATAATAATGCTTGGGCTGGCTCCTGCGGCAATCAAGCCTAGGGCAATAAATTGTGCTGAGCCTGCAAAGACGATGATCGACATTGCCATGGTGGCGGCAATGGATAGGCCGCTGGCGGGGGCGAGGGTGCCGAATAATATGCCAAAGGGGATCGCACCTAAAATCAAAGGTAAGGTTGCTACTGCTCCGGCGTTAAATTCGCGCCAGCGTAGCATGTGTAATTCAAGTGTGTTGGTCGTTGCCATGGCTTAATCCTTACTTGAGGTATTGAGTGCTAACGTCATATAACGATCGGCACGAGGGTAACTTGACTGTCCTTGCGGATGTGGCACGACTTGAAAGCCGAGGTGTTGATATAAGGCCATGGCCCGCGTAAGCGCCGAGTTAGTTTCTAGAAATACTTGTGTCATGGCTAATTGTTGCGCTTTATTAATCGCGGTCAGCATTAGTTGACGGCCAATGCCTTTACCTTGCTGGTTCGGTTGCACTGCCATTTTGGATATTTCCATGGTCTGTTGATCATGAAGTCGTAAGGCGAGGGTGCCAACTATACGATGGCCTTGGCGAGCAAAGAAAATATAGCCGCCACTGGCCAAATAATATTGTTCGGGGTGATAAAGGGCTTGCTGATCAATCGCGGTTAATTCGCCATTGAAATACTGATTTAGCCAAGCCAGATTAAGCTCGGTGAAGTCGTGTTTGTATTCGGTTTGCCACGGCTCTATGGTTATTGCATCTTGCGGTGCTGGCAATTGCGTTACCACTCGCTCGGTTAAGCTTTGTTGTGCCAGCAACTGCTCAAACTCATCGATCGCTGCTAATAACGGATGCTGCTGTTGCTGCATGATTTGCTCTAACTGCCATTGAATTTGTTGCCAAATGGGCTGCGCCTGCTGACTAATTTTCAGTGACTTTTCGGTAAAGGCCACGACTGTTACCCGTTGATCACTCGGGTGTGGTTGTTTGTGTAACAAGCCTTCTTTGATCATTTTTTGTGTCATTTTACTGATAGCAGGGTGGCTGACGGATAAGCGCTGTGCGGCTTGAGTAACGCTGACAGGGCCTTCATTGTTAATCAAGGTAAACAGCGGAAAATAACTTGGGTTAAGCGCTATCCCTTGTTGTTGATAAATGGCATCAACCTGTTGCATCAGCAAATCTGACAAGCGTTTAGTGCGGCTACCTAATGAAAGGCTGCCGAGTATTTGCATATGATCTATCATCGTGTTTCTTTTGTGTAACCAGTTACGTAAATATTATTTCTTTTCATTTTTTAAGTCAAACATGAGAGAACAACTCTATTTTTATGGCCCATTGCCAATGATTAGACCATTTCCTGATATAGCACTGGTGCTGGTATTTCATAACGCAATATACCGAACAGCGGCAAAGCTCTACATGGCAACAAGTATCGGCGAATAAGTTGCTCGGTATCCGATCTAAGCTTGTTGCCCATTCGTACCTTGTCTAAATGGTGAAGTTTGAACAAGGCGAGAAAGATGAAACATATATTACAAGTCGGATTAGCTTTACTGCTAGGGCTCGTTAGCTGTCAGGCGTTAGCCGCATCTCCAGTGCAAGGTTTGCAAAAAGTCGGATCAGGCCAAATGGAGTGGCTATTTTTTTCTCTCTATGATGCCAGCTTATACAGTGAAACGGGCACCTATCAGTCCAATCGCTTTCCTATGGCACTGCAAATCAAATATCACAAACAAATTGATAAAAAGCATCTGATTGAAGCCACTCAAGAGCAATGGCAGCACCTTGGTATTGATGAAAAAGCACAAAAAAGTTGGTTGCTTGAGCTAGATAATATTTGGCCCGATGTAAATGGTGGTGATGTGCTGACTTTTGTGGTGCAAGCTGATGCCAGCAATATGTTTTATTTCAATAATAAACCCATCGGCAAGGTTCAAGATGGTGAATTTTCAACAGCCTTTCTCGCTATTTGGCTGTCAGAAAACACCAGCCGCCCAGAATTACGCCAGCAATTGATAGGAGCCCTGTAATGCGTTCATTTACTTTACTAATAAGCAGCTTCTTACTATTAGCCTGTAGTAACCAACAGTTGAGTGACTATCAAGACAAGCAACCAACGCTGGACTTACAAGCTTTCTTTACCGGTGAGCTGGAAGCGTCTGGCATAGTGATTGGGCCAACAGGCAAGGTGACACGCACATTTACAGTGGAGTTACTAGGCACTTGGCAAAATAATCAAGGGGTTTTAGAAGAGTGGTTTGTGTTTGATGATGGCGAAAAAACCACTCGCACTTGGCGTATTAATGATTTGGGCAATGGCCAATATACGGGCACTGCAGGCGATATTATCGGCACTGCTGAAGGCGCCAGCGCTGGTAATGCCTTGAAGTGGGTTTATGACCTAGAAATTGAAGTGGATGGCAGCGTGTATCAAGTTAAGTTTGATGATTGGATGTACCAAGTGTCAGACAATGAAATCATTAATAAAAGTAAAATTAAGAAGTGGGGTTTTGATGTCGGTGAAGTGATATTGTCGATTAGAAAGAAATAATCATTCCATTTAAATCAGTTGGATAAATAAAAACGCCACCACTCAATGAGTGGCGGTGCGAAATCGGTTAGCAAATGATAATTAGCGCAGTGAGATAAGTAGCGCTTCTAAGTTTTCAGCTGTTTTGGCACCAATGTCAGTTAAGTAGCCGCCGTCATCGCGTGTAATTAAACCTTTGTCGAATAATCGTTTAGCTGCCACGGCCAGTTCAGGAGAACACTCGCTGTGAATTTTAATGCCCTGTTCGTGGTTGTCAGTATTAAAGCAAGAGAGAATTTTTAAATCGTTGACCAGCTCAACGGAGATTATTTCAGCACCTTTCATAAGATTTCCTTAACTGAATAAAGGGTTAACGCCACACTAAACAGTTTAGACGTTGAAAACGCTGTGCTAAGTCAAATATTGCCGATAAGGCGCGACTATTCACAATTATTCGTGAGCAAGTTTGCTTTTCTGGCTCGGCTTTTATAGCGTGAATAGAGTTCTTCACCAATGAGCGCACAACATGAATGACATGTCGGCAGAGCAGAAAACGCAAATACTCATCGATCACTTTGGTCTGTCCACCTCTGCTAAGGATGTGGGTTTTATTTTACCTGACGGTAGAATGCTCAATTTACAGCGTTGGTATCCCGATCGTAGACGTAACCATGTCGATGCGGTATCTGTGATATATGGCCGTCCGCCCTCGGGTAAACAATGGAACGAAGTTGATTTGATAGCATTAATGGCTGAGCTACGCTTGCTGCGCTTTTGTTTGAAAGGTGAAATTCATGCTGCTAACCCGCCCACGCGCAGTCAAATTCGTAAACTTTATTCGCTAGTGGCTTATCGTTCTAACGTGTTTGAGGTGCTTATTTCAAATGCGCAGGGGATCACCATGGCGCGCGCTGAGTTGGTGTCGCCAACCATGGAGAAAATTCTCAACGTATTTAAAATTTACTCTGACAATACGGTGCACTTAAGCGAAGATGAATTTGGCATTGAAGAGAGAGAGAATCACTATAGTTTAGTGTTTCGCCCCAACCAGCAAACAGTGGGGCGCTATTTGAAAAACTCTGGCGTAGTAGAAATGAATCCGCTGTTTGATCAAGCTAAACCTTTGTTTATGAAATTATTGGAATATTATCTAAAATAATTCCGCCTACTGCTCTGGCTCTTTTGCTACCGGTTTTTGATACGTCCCGGCGTGCTCTACATCTATAATGCCAGAGCGGTTTAGGGTGATCTTATAACGTTCAAATTCCTCATCAGCAAATCCTTGATTGAGGGCGATAATGACATTTATCTGGTAGCGTCGTTCGATGGCCGTTTTTTGAATCTTCTCACCATTGAGTTCGAATAGTTTACCTTGACCTCGCTCTAAATAACGCGCCAGTGGCCGTAAGCTAAAAATGATGGTTTCTTCTAACGACTCATAGCCAGGTTGAAACTCGGAATTAGCGACGCGAGTTTCTAGGCGGTAATGCAGTAGTTCAGCACTTTGTTGGTTTTGGGTATGACGTCTTGCTAACAACTCTTGTGCTTGTTTTGGCAACTTACGTGAGCGGATGTAGTCGAGCCAAATTTTTTGCTTGGCCATTTCTGTTTGGTTAACCGTGTCTTTCAGGGTGCGCAGCCACTTCGGTTTACCACGTCTGATCCAGCGCCAAAGCATGTTTTTGAAATCATCTTTAAACACTTCACGCACGCCATAGATAACGGAAAGCACTAGGATCATCACTGAAGTAATGCCACTCAGCGCCCCTTGGGTTTTGATGATAAGTGTTAGCACTACTGTCATCACCAAGGCGGTTGCTACTCCCGTTACCACTTTTCGAGTGATGCTACCTAAAGCTGTGGTTTGTTCACGAAATACGACACCATGCTCAATGAGTCGACGTAATAAGCGCATTTTATTTGAGATGCGGTTGGGGTCGTTAAGGGTTGAGGTGGAATTGTAATTAAGGCTTAAACGGTATTTATTTTCTTGCTCACAAAATTGCAGTAACTCATTACGTTGTTGGCTGTAATCCGATTGACGTGGTTTTTGTGCCAGCATTTTGAGTAATGACTGTTCGGTGTACCAAGAAAGGTAATTATCAACGTTTTCAAATATTGCATTGAGCTTTACATCGTTGGGCGCGTTACGACGCAATTTTTTTAAAATTGTTAAGCTGTTTGAAGCCAGCACTAAGGCGGCATCGTAAAAGGCATGAGTATACTCACTGTCTTCCAAAATCAAGGCTTCAGCAATATCTGTATCTAGGGCGACCAGGTATTGATAGGCAAATAAGTTAAGGTTAACTCGGTATTCATCAGGAGAGCGTTTCATGCGGCTGGCAAACCGAGTATGTAACAAAGGTAAATGTAAACCTTGGGTAAAGTAGGCGCGTTGACCTGTGATTGCTGAGTTAAAGTATTCGGTTTCCGAGAGCGTATTACTGTTAATGCCCATTTCTTTAGGTAGGGAAAAATATAAATCGAGGCGACGCTGTTCACCTTTGTTTAACTGATGCTTCAGTTTAAATGAGAGTTTTTCATGACTTGTTATATTAACTTGGCGCAACTTGGTTCCTTGAGTAGGGATCTCCCCTTATTATAAACAAGGCGTTAAATAATAGCTTAGCTTAATGCATAGTATGTTTGGTTGTTTCACGAAGTTAGAGAAGCGATAACCCCTTTGCTAAGCAAAGGGGCTGATATTTATACCCAAGTTACCTCAAGATACTTGTTCAGCGAGAATTTGTAAGCTGTTAGGCGCGACGCTGATTTGAGACATAGTTATCCTACGTTGAAAATCAGCAACAAAGCATAACAGCCTACAAAACTCACCCTTTGGGAGCCGCTCATTATGTTCATTTTTTCGTTAAAAAGCCTCGCAAGGGAGCACCATTACTTCGTCTTTTTGCCTCAAACTAAAAAGAATGAGCGGCTCTGAATCCTGCATCTTGAGGTATCTTGGGTATATTGGTTTTATTTACTGCTCAATACCCACGATTAACCAAGGAGCGTCGGCTTGAGCGGCATTGCGCTCTAAGTGCCACACTTCCTTAATGTCTTCTTCTACGCCTTCCACCGTGTCACGGTAGCGACCGCTGAACTTAACACTGACTTCCGCTAGGCTCGCGCTATGAGTAGCACGTACTAGTTCAGCATCCATAAACATGACTTCAGTGTGTTGTGCACCGGCTAACTCTCGGCGTTGGCTGCTTAGCTCGTTGTAGAGTTCAATGGAAACATACTCTTGGATCTTGCTTAAGTCGTTGTCATTCCAAGCTTGTTGTAGTGTTTTGTAGTGGCTACGAGCACCTTCCAAAAAGCCTGCCAAATCAAATCCCGGTGGCAAGTCAAATGGGACATCAGTTGCCGCTTGGGCAAAACCATTGCTGCCAGTATTGGCAAAACCCGTTTGTTCGGCTTGTTGGCGGAACTGATTTGGGTTTTGCTGATTCGCAGTGGCGTAAGCGGGTCGTTGTTGTGCGCCTGCCTTTGATGCCATAACAGCACGGAATATTTTAAATAAGACGAAGGCCACTAAGGCGATGATCAGAATATCCATAATCTGAATATTCTCAAAACCACCACCCATAAAGAGTGCCGCGAGTAAGCCACCCGCTAATAGGCCGCCTAGCATGCCGCCCATTAAGCCTTTTTTACCAGGTGTTCCTGCTGGTGCTGCCGCCGGTTTATTTGGCGCAGCAGGCTGTGCTGGGGCCGTTTTATGGCTTTTACCGATTGATTTACTGCCACCGAATTTCTTTGCTTCAACAACTGGGCTGCTCACCAAGCCGACGGCAAAAATCATCGCGAACATAATAAAAAACTTTTTCATTTGTAGGGTTTTTTCTTTAATTGGTTGAGGTGGTCTCATCATAGCTGTGCGACATTATATGTCAATCGACAATGATTGTTATTTAAATGAAAAAGCGGGGTGAGCGTGCTTTTTTGGGTTTTATTTTAAAGCTTTTTATTATTAGTCATATTCTCTGGCATAGGTTTTGCTTTGTTTATTACTTGTGGCCAGTAAATTTGATAATCGTTAACATTTTGACGTTAAAAGGGGATGTCGTGAAACTAAATGCTTACAACCAACCCGGTCTGGCTTACGGTTTGCCAGATAAAAATAAAGTGGCAGAGGAGGTTAAAGAGCCCAATAAGCCGACGACCTTGCCAGATGCGGCTGAAAATGAAGATTCCAACGGTACTCCAGCGACTCAAGAAACCATCCTAGAAGGTATACAGAGGGTTAAGCAGTCGATGAATGATATTCGTTACAGTACCGAAATAGCTGCTGGTGATAAAGAACAGCAACTAAAACCATTACAAAATGAATTGGACGAGTTAGTGAGCGCGATGCAATTTGCGATTAAAGATTTTGCTAGCAACAAAACCAATGAACTATTTGGTTTTGATAGTAGCGGATCAGAAAGAAAAGTAGGCACTTTGTTTGATTTCATGGCCTAGACTTGTCCGTGTTTCCAAAACTAATGTTTACCCTATAGCGGATGTGGCATTTTTATTTATCAATGATTATTTAACCAATAATAAGTAGCTACTTTTCCCTTCAGCTTGCTCGTTCCAGAAGCACTAATTAATGTTTTTATAGTTCACTAATGTTGGTTCAATCGGTTATATTACCACTAGTTAACTCACTTAAACTTATATATAAGAAGGGAATCTATGTGTGGTATTGCTGGACAATTTTCATTTCATAATCAAGTCGCAGACCTGCAAACTGTATCAAATATGGCTTCAGCTCTACATCATCGGGGTCCAGACCATCAAGCTGTAAAGTCATTTGGGGCATTATGCCTCGCTCACACAAGATTGAGCTTACTTGACTTTTCTGAGAATGGACACCAACCCTTTTACAATAATCGGTATTCATTGGTATACAATGGTGAGATATATAACTTTCAAAAAATAAGAAAAGAAATTGAATTGAATTTTAATGTTAACTTCTTATCTAGCACAGATACTGAAGTGTTATTTTACAGTTTGATTTATTTTGGTGTCGAAAAAACACTGGAAAAAATAGAAGGTATGTTCTCATTTGCATTTTTCGACAACGAAATAAATAAGCTTTATCTTGTCCGAGATAGATTGGGAATAAAACCATTATTTTATACGATTAAAAATGACTCTGTCCTCTTTTCCTCTGAACTAAAATCAATAAAAAATGTAGTCGATGTTAAGGTTGATCACCCAATGGTGATTGCTGGATTATCAGGCCACGCTGAACGTAGTCGAAGCAGAACTTTGTTCAAGGGTATTAAACAACTTACTCCTGGTACCACAATGGTATTTGATGCTGCTGGAAACGTTGAGTCTAATGTTTGGTTTCATCCTGCTGATTTGGTCGATCTAGCCTATTACAATGAGCTGGATAGGCTATCTGATCATGAAGTATCTAACGAGTTCGCATCATTATTTACCAATTCAGTGGAAAAAATGTTAGTTGCGGATGCTTCGATTGGTGCTTTTGTGTCTGGAGGCATTGATTCATCTTTAATTGCAATGGAAGCGAAGAAGTTAGGTGCAAAGTTGCAGGCATATTCAGTAAATGTTACTGGCCGACATAGCGAAATAGAATATGCAAAAAAATTGGTAGGTGAAATTGGGACCCAATTACATATTTATAATTTTGAGCCTGAAATGTTTCTGCGTGATTGGGTAAAAACAACTTGGTTCAACGATGCCCCTGTTACGATTAATCCTCATGCGGTTCCTTTTGGTAATTTAACAGCTCTAGCATATAAAAATGGTGAGAAAGCTGTGTTGACAGGAGAAGGGGCTGATGAATTATTTTTAGGTTACCCTGTTCATGTGAGGGCTGCTTTTGATCAGGCAATCAATTCTCCATGGAATTGGTTTAATCGACTGTATTCTAAAATTCCTGGCTCACAATCCCAGCAGCAGGCAATAAAAAATAAATATTTAAGTCAATTAAATGATATGCAGTTAGATTACGAGCAACTTGAGGATGAGTATAAAATTAACCAATCGGTTTTGGCATTGCCTAAATCACAGCACCGATTGCAGGCGCAAAGCCTTAAATTATTGACGACAACCTTGCATGCGTTACTTTGGCGAAATGATCGAATGGGAATGATGAATTCAATAGAATCTCGTTTTCCTTTTTTAGATGAATCAATTTTAAAATTTGCAGCAAACTTACCAGTTAAGCATAAAATCAGACGTAGCTGGAAATTTGGTGATATTCGTCATCCTTTTCATATATCAAAGCATATTGTTCGCCAAGCTGGAATTCAAGGTTTGAGCGAAGAATTAGTGAAGAGAAAAAAGTACGCATTTCGAGTTCATACTCAATCTGAAAATAGTATAAATGCTGATTTTTTTAAAAATGGCTTCTGGCAAGAATTTGTTGGCTTATCAAATAAACAACTAGAGTTTATGTGCGAAAATACAAGTAGCTATACATTAGGAAATATCGCCTCAATGGATATATGGGGACGATTGAATATTCATAATGAATCCATTGAAGACGTGTCGGAGTTTGTAGCGAAAAACATGATGACTGAATTATCAAAAATAAAAATTTCTGATAATCCAAATTAGTCTGTCACCGCTACAGTTTCAGCTGTAGCGGCTTCTATATGGCTTTTGATTTGCAATCAAAATTCACTTCTTTGTTTTTAACCTTATTTTTCCACACTCCTAACGCTAGGAAGTGTGAATATTTGTTTCTTGATACCAATTTTTCAATAATTATAGGGAGTGAGATACCTATAATTACTCCAGATGTTATTAATAACAATGTGTTGTCTATTGATAGTGCGTTTAATACCTTTTTTGATAGCACAGTAAAAAAGATATGGTATAGGTATATACTGAAAGAGTAGTGGCCTATATAGCTAAGGAATTTATTCTTCCAGCCTGATTTTAATAGGCTATAGCATGCGAGAAGTCCAATGATTAATCCTATAATGCTTTTTGTATCTTCTTTTTCAAAAATATCCAATACGCCTAAAAGAGCATAAGTCGAAACCGATAGGAGTACAGCGAGATATAGTTTTGGTAATTTAAGTTTGAATCGGTAACATGCAAGCCCCGCCATGAAGTACGGCAGTAGGTAGATAGCACCATTAATGGAGAAAAAATTATGTTTTAGCTTTAAATCTAAAATATAGAGAGTGGAAAAAATAATAAATAAGAAAGAGAATGAAATCTTGTTGTCCAACAGTCTTATCGACTCTAGTATCGATATAAACATGAATATCAGAAACAATGATTCGACAAACCAATATAAATTCACTGGACAAATATGCAAGTATAGCCAACGATATTCGACGCCACTGGTTATTGAGTGCATTAGTGCATAGCTTGTGCCAGCAACAAACATTGGAATAATTAAGCGAGTGGCTTTGCCACTGATAAACTCTTTAAACTCACCATTAAATGGCCTGTAGGCGTAAATGTAACCAGAAAGAAAAGTAAATAGTGGCATTCTAATGTAGGCAAGAAAGTCGGTGATTTGGCGTAAAAAACCTTCTTCTATTTTTAGCCCATTAAATGCATTGACTCCTATTACATGACATAGAATGAGCAGGATACATGCAAGCCCTCTGAGGGTGTCAACGCTGAAATTTCTTTCCTTTTTTGCAATAGAGTCCAAAATAAAATCCTTTTTAAAGTGCGCTTTATTTGATTTCACGATTAACAAGTCGCTGAATGTTCATTTTTTACAGCTTCGACATAGAAAGGCCAACGACAGAAAAAATTTCACTAAAAGTAAAATTTTTTCATTTTAATAGATGAGTTGGTAAACCCGCATTACTGTAGCCTGTAATGATTAACCTTATGTTAAAGATTTAAGTAAGCGAGTTTAATATCTAGCTGCACGCCATTGCAGCTAGTGCCTAACGTTATGATTATGCTGTTAGCCTAGCTCTATCCAACAGTGCCGTGGTTTTGGCTTGTTGACAGCGCAATATTTTAAGGGGTAAGCGAAGGTTTTTGCGCTTAATTATCATCTAATTAATCGTTTAGCTTCCTTAATCAGGCAGTCTCGTAGTGCATGATCGTTCATATCTTTATGCCAAATAAAAGAAAAGTGGCGTTTTAGGCTTAAGCCCTTAATATTCAATTTTTGCAGCATACCTTGCTTAATGCCAGCAGCACAGCTGCGTGCAGGTAGACAGCTAATATATTCACCAGAAGCAATCAGGGCGATTAATGTTGGAATGTGGTCATATTCTTTACTGACGTCAAGGTGCTCAAGTTTGCTAAAAATAGCGGCATCAAATACATCTCGAGTGCCAGAGCCGGGCTCTCTCAAAACCCATTTACTGGCTTCTAATTGACTAAATGACACTTCATCTTGGCGCGCATATGGGTGAGACGCAGCAGCCACGACGATCAGTTCATCATCACACCAAAGTTCTTGATTGATTTTACTGTCGTCGCAACGTCCTTCGATCACACCCAAATCAATATTAAAGCTGCGCACATCTTGAATGATTTGTTGGCTGTTTTTTACTTGTAGCTTAACTTGAATTTGTGGGAAGTTGCTGTCGAGGTTACTAATCAATTTAGGGATTAAGCTTTCAGCTACGGTTTGGCTAGCACTAAGTTGTAACTTACCGCTTAAGGAATGCTTAGCATTCAGGCCCATTTCGATTTGATGCACATCTTGCAACAGTGCTTTCGCTCTGGGTCTGAGCCATAGCCCCCACGAATTCAGCACGAGGCGCTTACCTTGACGATCAAACAGATGCGTACCAACCTGTTGCTCAAGTTGTTGTAGTGACATGCTGGCGGCAGATTGACTGATGGCAATACGGGCAGCAGCCGCACTGACACTGCCGGTATCAGCAATGGCATCAAAGATAGCAATTTGTTTCAGAGAAAATTTCATATAAGAAAAAATGATAAAGTAAATAAGTAAAACTGGTTTAACTAATTTACCTCGTCTCCTTAGTCTCTCTAGTCATAGAACATCGGCATTGCAAAGGATTTTGCAGCGAATTGGCAACATACTTTAATTCGTAACCGATAGTACAGTTTTTTATCTTGAAATACTCGAGGACGTTATGACTGATACAGCAAAACAGGACGCTGCTGCAGAGGGCACATATCAGGAACGGCATAAACCGGCTTCTGAATTTGCTTCACGCTCAGATTACTTAGATCATGAATTACAAATAATGAAGCCACGCCGCTGGGGCTTAAATCTTCCGGGCCGTGATTTTCGCTTTGAATGGGAAGACTTAGTTCCCGCCATTGCCGGCACTATCGGTATTACCGTGATGTACTCAGCAGTTATGCAGGCTTGGGCCGCAGGCCTGACGGAAAAATGGGACCACGTAAACCTAGGTGCCGACTTTGCTATCGCCGTTGTACGTGTAGAAATGCTGATCCCAGCCTTACTGTTTTGTATTATCAGTTCAGGTTTTATTAACCCGAAAGCTAACCTTGCCGGTAACCACGGTCCAATGATTCCGTTAATCGGCGCTATCGCGTTAGCAGGTGCTCACCCATTAGCGTTAGCTATATTATTAGGGGTGTTTGGCTTAATTCTCGCTTACTTTAAAGGCGGCTCGAAACTGGTTAACCTCACCAGTGACGGGGTTGCCGGTGGTCTGCTGGTGTTCCTTGGTTTCATGGGCGCGAAAAGCCAAATAACCTCCTTATTTGACTGGTCTGGTGGCTTACAAAGCAGCCACGCTTTGGATTACAGCTTAAGCCATGTTGCCTTTATAATATTAGCCTTAAATGTTGTTTTATATGCTTATTTGGCTCGTATCGGTAAGCGTTGGCTAGCTATTCCTTTGTGTTCTATTGCTGCTATTGCCATCGCCTTTGCTTTGGGTGCAGGTTTAGATCTTAAATTTGTGACTGAGCCTGGTTTACCAAACTTAAGCCCAGTTTACTGGTGGGGCTCAACTGAAACAGGTTGGCAGTTAGGCTTACCTAATCTAGAGCACTTTATTGCGTCATTACCATTTGCCATCTTAGCTGTTGCAATGTGGTCACCTGATTTCTTAGGTCACCGTATCTTCCAAGAGCTGAACTACCCGAAAAAGACTGAAGAAGTATTAATGGATGTTGATGACACCATGACCACTTGTTCTGTACGCCAAATGGTTGGTACAGCATTAGGTGGTGGTAACATTACATCAAGCTGGGGTACTTACATGATCCCTGCAGCTATTGCTAAGCGTCCCATTCCAGCTGGTGCCATCCTACTGGGTGCGCTATGTATCATAGTGGCAGTGTTGGGCTACCCAATGGATGTAACGGTATGGCGTCCAGTGATGTCAATTGCATTACTAGTAGGTGTGTTCTTACCGCTACTAGAGGCGGGCATGCAAATGGTTAAAGACTCTAAGAGCAGTCAATCAGCAGGTATTTGTATCTTCGCTGCCTTTGTTGCTAACCCTGTGTTTGCATGGGCACTGACTATGTTACTAGACAACAATGGCCTGATTGGTGATAAGGACCGTGCTAAGACGTTATCGGTTTCTGACCGTATTATCGTGCCAGGTCTTGCCTTTGTAATCTGTACATTAGCAATGGCGGCTGTAGGTATGCTACCAGGTATTCCTAAGCTAATTTAATTGCCTAACTAGCCTCTAATTAGGCAATCCAATAGATAAAATTTAAAACCTTGGCCAGCTGGTCAAGGTTTTTTATTTGTTACTTAGTTACGAACCCTGTCTATCGACCGATAAAAATACCCCTCTAGGTCAATAAAGTAGTAATTTAATTACCTTGCTTTACTTATTAGTCTTATCAGTTTTTTTGATTTACTATCGGTTTATTATGTTTATAAATTATTCATATACTTAAAGTCGACAAGAGCTGGATTTCGAGCAGGGACTGTTTTCTTCATTTCATTATTTCAAGTGCTCGCAGTGCATTGCAATAAGCGGCATCGAGTATATTTTGTGCTTGCGGTGCTGATGCTGTTGAGCGAGCTAAGGCAACGCCACCGATCATCGTTATGGCAGCCTGCAACACCTTAGTTTCGTCGATACCAGAGTGAAGACTAAGCCGAGTCACAAACCCATCTAACACCTTGCCATAACTTTGTTTCGCCGCTTCTTCTTGCAGACCAATATCTGATATTAAGAAAGCCAGTGGGCAGGGATCTTCAGTTGCAATAACATGCTCCATTGATAGGTAACGGCGGATCAAGTCGGGCAAGGACAGACTCTTTTGCTGGCGGTTTTGTCCAGCTTGGCGTGCGGCGAAAACAATCGCCTCACTATACAAAGCTTGTTTTGAATTAAAATGGTGATAAAAAGCGCCGCGCGTAAGCTGTGCGTCTTTCATTACATCATCAATGGAAACTTGCTTATAACCTTGCGTGGTAAACAGTTTGCCCGCACTAGATAAAATGCGTTGTCGTGTTTGCTCTTTATGGGTTTGCTGCCATGCCATAGTGCCTCCTGAATTCTATTGCGGTGATTACAATGCCACACCTTAAAAATATGTTCTTGAACATATTGTCACAACTTTTACTCTGATGAAGATGAAAGGTGCATCGGCATCTATTCTTAACCCAACGTTTAGGATAAGGAAAACCAATGAGTCAGGTAATAATTTATGGCGACCAACGCAGTAATTTCGTGCGCAGTGTAGAGCTTGTATGCCGCTTAAAAGAAATCGACTATCAAATCGGTTATAAAAACCAGCAGCAAGAAATAGAATGGAAAAGTGCTGCGCATTTTAGACTGCATCCGTTTGGCCGTATGCCTATTTTATTTGAGCAAGACTTTGTGTTGGCGGAAAGCTTAGCAATTTGTCGCTATCTCGCTAAAAAATCACAAGGTGAAGTGCTATTAGACACAGACCCAAAGCAACAAGCTAAGCAAGACATGTGGGCAACCTTGGCTGTGGGTGATATCGACAGGGCTATTATTAGGCGTTATCTACTCGAATTTGTAAATATGCATGGCTTAGTGGAAAACCCGAATCTATCACGTATGGCAAGTCGCAAGCCGGATGCGGAACAAGCCATTAAGGTGGTGGAGCATCAGCTGACGCAACAAGGGTTTATTGCTTCAGAATACTTTAGTATTGCCGATGCGTTGCTAGTACCAACATTACAATACGCAACGCGCTTACCAACAGAATTAAGCCTGATTACACCTGACAGTGCGATCCATCCCTATATTGAAAAAGTACGGGCTCTATCTAGTTTTTCAGAGGTACTTATCTAAATCATAACGTGATCGATATCTTGTTTTTATGCTTTATATCAAGATGGCGACTTTAACTAAATTAGCGATATTATTCATTATAATAAAACACGCAAATGACAATGGTTTTATGATCTGTTGTCATTTTGTTAAACGTGGCACTTCATGCTGTTTTGTAACATTTACATTATTACCGTTCGTCGCATTAATCAGTTTTTTGTCAGATTTTGCTTAAAATATGTGCTTATAAATATTTTAAATCTATATGGGCAACGCAATGGCGAAGAAAATGCTCACTCCTGGGCAAAAGCGAAAACGTCTAATAAAATTGGTTATTGCTGTCGCGGCATTGCTCGCAATAGCAATGGGTGTTTATCAGCAAGGTCAAACATTAAAACAACATCAATCTTTCTATCTGCACCATGAAACGGCACAAGGCAATATTACTGATCTGTATCTAGATGTCGAAGAGTACCATGGGCGAAAAGGCCGAATAAAAACGCGTGATGTGTATTTTGTGCGTTATGATTTTTTAGTTGGCGACCAGCTTTTTTTTGGTGAGTTGCAAATAGAGCCGGAGCAATACACCGAGCTCGCCGGTAAAAAGCAATTAGAGGTTTGGTATCAAGCAGGTAGGCCTGATATTAATACGACTGAGTTCAAGCTAGCCAGCGAAATTGCAGAAGAAACATTGGGACACAGAGCGTTAAATGTGGCTTTAATTGTTGTGCCAATTGCAGTGCTGCTGAATTACATACTCGCTTTAATTTTCGCGCGCGAACCTAAAGGCTATTTACCTGAAGGTTTTTATACTGAGAACAGTTGGCTAGACGTTGAAGATGGTTACCTAGTGGTATACAACAGTGACCACTTATCTTCTTTATCCATTCATAAAAAACACATCGATGATGTACAGCACTTGTATCAACAAGGGGGCTCTTGGCAGCAAATTTTGACCTCGGCCCACGGTAAACTGAAGGAAATACCGTTTGATGATATTATCCGAGTGAGAAGTGATCATTACAGTGATGTATTTACTGTGGAATACGGCGCTGAACAGTCTGCCACCCTTGAATTCTTAAATCCAACCGTAAAAGCTCATGCCTTGGCGCAATTAGAGCGTCACCTACCGCAGCGATTGATTTTAAATACGCACAATTTCAGTCGCTTTCGTTCTGCGCGAAACAGCTTGTTAATGTTGGGAATTTTGGCTTTGTTATTGTTCTTTGTAAGTAATCTTTGGCTCACCGCATTGGTTGGCTTAGGTTTATTGTGGACTGTAAAGCGTACGATAAGCCGATTGATAGACCCAACCGTCAGAAGCCTGTGGATGGATCTTAAAACGAATCGTCAGAATACCCAGTCAGCTTCGCAGTAGTTGCTTAATCAATTAACAGCCAGCTGAAAAGTTGGCTGCTAATCTTGCTTCAACCATCACATAATCCGACTCAAATCACCGTAGGGAAATATTCCCAATCACTTGCTATGTTAATATTCTTAACAAATTAATATTTCTACTTTTATCAGCGATAGGGAAGTTGCTTCATGGCAAAACAAATTAGTTTTGGTGAGCCGGTTAATGATGCTGAACGTTGGGCGTTTAAACTGCTGACCGATGAACTACCGCAAGATTATGTTCTGTTAACCAATATAGAAATTCCCACCCCATCAGGGCAAGCGTTAGAAGTTGATGCCTTAGTTGTAGGTGAATGGGGGGTATATGTTGTTGACGTGAAAGGCTACATTGGTTGTTTAGAAGCGGGTCAGCATGCATGGGCGTTGGATGGTCGCGATGTCGACAATAGCTTAGCTAAAGCTAACTATGTAGCGCGGGTGTTATCGGGCAAGTTGAAACATAAGATTCCAGTTGGTGTTTATGCCCCTTGGTGCCAAGGCATGGTGTTTGTCACCGGCCGTAAAGGCAGCGAAATTGCACTAGAGAAAACCGATGGCTCGTTATCAATTTACACACCTAAACAAATTATTGCCGCCTTAACCAAAGAGTGGGGGTTAACCGCACCGCGTAAGTTCCCAGTGTCGCAACAACAGCGCGATTTAGTGCTCGATACATTAGGGCAAGTAGCATTAGTTGAGCAGCGCAATAACAAAATCCAAGACTTTGAAAAAACCAAATGCTTGTTCATTCAGCACGGTTTAGAGGTATGGCAAGCTAAGTATAATCCAGGTGATTGGAGCGCCCCTTGGCTACTGAAAATTATTGTACCTTCGGCTTTTGATGACAGCGCTAGCCAAACGCATCATGAAAATTTACTGCGTAAAGAGTTTTATCGCTTGCAAACCTTAGCTGGTTGCTCAGGAGTACCTTATTGCGCGCCCCTGATCCAAGATGGCGAGCAACTTGTGCTGCCGGTGCGAATGCCTAAAGGTGAGCCGGTTAATGGCCTTGATTTGAGTAAATTTAGCATTAATGACATTCTCGAAATTTTGCGCTGTGGCGTGTCGTCATTACAGCAAATTCATCGTCGCGGTATGACTGTTGGAGGTTGGGACGAACATTGCGTATTTGTTGCCGAAGATGGTGCGGTTGAATTTATCGACATTAAAGATAACGTTGGCTTTAATGATGACATAAAAGCTTTTGCCGGTGTTTTTTCTACTGCTGCCGCAGCCACTTTAGAGCCTCGGATCAGCCAATGGTTTAAGCAAGCAGCGCTAGGGCGAATCTGTGATTTAGACACCATACGTTCTGATATTGCGGCTGTGATTGCTTATCGCCGACTGTATCCCGATCCAGATATGGTGGAAGTAAAAGCAGAAAATGGCGCAGTGATCGATCACCATTATCAATTAGAGCGATTGCTTAACTTCACCGCTGAAACCGAGCTGTGGAAAGCGCGTCATATCCAAGGCCAGTATGACTGTGCCCTGTCCCTTTATCGTAATGTCGATGCGCATTGGTTTCAGCTCAGTAACCTGTTCCGCAGTTTATCTACCTTGTATCATCCTCATATTGAACGCGTGATCACCTTTGGTCAGCTCGGCACCAGCCAAGACTTGTATATTACTCGCGCTTGGATCCCTGGCAGTACCTTAGATGAATTACTAGAAATTGTACCCGGCCAACCTGCGCGTTGGTTTGTGCAGCTGCTAACTGGTTTGCAATATTTGCATAGCTTAGACATTTATCATGGTGCGATATGTCCAAAAAATATTGTTTGTAATTCAGAGCGTGCAGTATTGGTTAACTTTGGCATTGGCTGGGAAGTGGCGACCAGCCAGTATGCCCAGCAATATGCCGACCCGACTTTATGGCGTTTGGAAGGCAGCGCAGAGAAAGACTTGTATGGCTTAGTGGCGAGCTTTATTGATGTGTTGTCAGAAGATGAACTGGTTGGCCAACATTCAACCGCGCAGTTAATTGAGATAGTTAATCAATTTGATAGCGCGCGCATGGACGATAAATTAAAGCAGTTGTGTCGTCAGGTATTAAATTTTGAGGTCAGCCTAACGGCAGGGCAAAATTACATTGAGCTGTTTGAGATGGAAGCAGTGTTGGCGAGCTTGTCGAACTAGTACTAACAGACTCAATGGCTTGGCCATTGAGTCTTTTTCCGTTATAAAATCGATTTACTGCGAAACAGCTCACGTTTACAACTCAAGCAAAAGTGCTTATAGCGTGGGTCAGAGTGACAGGTAAGAGGTTGAAAAATCACCTTATCGGAATGACAGTGGCAACAGCGAGCATTTTCATCGTCATCGGTGATGCATTCTGGATGCAATGCGAGATATTCAGGTAAGGTTGGTAGCTTACGCCAGTAGTCATCATTAGGCTTGTTGTAAAAAGCAAAGTAGTAAATTGCCATGGCGATAATTGGCGAACCAAAAACGAGAACTTCTGTTATAAAATCCATTTCAAAACCCCTGCTAAGACATATTATGTCGTGATGTACTTAAGGTATATCTCGAGACATAATATGTCAAAAGGTTTTTGATGTTTTTTAAACATTCCCCACAACAGCGACTAGCTTGCCTTATGTACCCGTAGGAACGCAATTTATTCCGCGGAACTAGCAAGCTCGGCGTATGAGATTCGCGGTATAAATATCACTTATATGGACACCCACAACCACTACAAATTTAACGCATCTGTTGCCATTAAATGATTATCCCAAGCCCATTGTGTATTAACCGCGCTGTTTTTACTCGCTAATTTGCCTTGTCCTGTGGTTAACACAAAGCCGTTCGCGGTGAGCGGTGCCGCACCGCACACATCGGTGAGGGGGGTTATGCTAATCAATTCCCTTGTCGCCTTGTGCCAAATGGCGAAACAATTACCGCGCGGTGACGTGGCGATGATCTGGTCTTGATAGATAGCCACCGAGCCTAAATAATCGTTAAACCTTAACCATTCTTCCTCTTCACCAGCCACTGCCATCGCGTCGGTTTGGCCAAGCTGGTGGGTGTATAACAAGGGGTTGATAGCCTCATCACCTTGATATTGGCAAGCTAAAGCCACTAAGCCTTGCTCGTCCACCGCCAAGTGGCGAATGCTAAGTAAATGATCAGGCAGGCTAATACTTTGCACGACCGCGCCGGTTTGTTTATCTAGATAAACCAAACTAGGGGCCATAGTGGCGAGGTTGACCTTATCGCGGCCATGAGTTTGAATGCCGCCGACCGCCACAATTAAGTGTTGTTGATCGGGGTGAAACAGAATTTCATGGGGACCAATGCCAAATCCAGTTAGCGTGCGAACTTCTTTAAAGTTATTTGCTACGTCATATACGCCAATCACCCCGGCAGAATCTTGGGTGAATCCTTGGCTAGCATAAAGTAAGCCACTGTTATCAAAGCAACCGTGGCCAAAGCAATGGCGGCCACTGGGCATTTGATACTGATTTATGGATTGTCCTGTTGCTGGATCAAAACTTAGCATAAACTGGCCCGGTCGACGCGCAAACACCACGGCGATTTCATTATTGGGGGCCAGCGTCATGCCGTGCCCGCGCGCGGGCAGGGGAATGTTAAACAAGGTTTGGCCTTGTAGATCGCTGCAAATAAGATGATGTCGTTGCGCTAATTGGGCACAAGAAAAAACGCGGCCGCTGCTTGGCTGCTCACTATTGCTCGCTTGTGCCGTGCTTAGGCTGAAACAGCCTAGTGGCACACTTAACCCAAGCCCAGTCACACCTTTGACAAACTTGCGTCGATCCATGGTGGCTATCTGTTTGATATTCAACTTAGTCACCATCGGTCGCGTTAAAGCCAATGACAAATTTAAGCTTCACCGGCAATACTTCTTGAATGAGGTAAGCTAACTTTTCCACATCAATGCGCATGCGATACAGTTTGGCTAAGCCTTGGTCAGATTTTAATAACTTAACCATACTTGGCTCGGTGGGCCAATTGGCGAGCATGTCAGCGAAGGTTTGTTCAATTTCACCGGCGAGCTTGGGATGCCCTTTGCTGATTAACAGTGCGTTGATGCCACTAAGATAAAGCTGCTGCAAACTGGTGAAACTGGTTTTCAACTGTGTCATTGAGGTTTGTGAGCGCCACGATTCGGCCTGAAATGGTTTGATGTGCTCGCCTTTACCCAATGGCATAAAAAATTTCTTATTGGCAAAGCTAAGTTGATGAGATAGCTCACTGATCCACGCAATATCTTCCGCATTTAGCGTTACCTCTGAACGCACGGTGGCAGCGTTATAACTCAATTTAGGTTGCTGCCATGCTTGCTGTAAACGTTCACTATTAAGCATGATATTGGCTGCGATAGCTTGACTAAGGGAGCAGTTTTCACGATTAAGGCCTTGTTCAAATAGCAGTAACTCTAGAGCGCCTAAGCCACGTACGGCGACACTCGACTGCTGAATAGCTGCAGCGGTTATCGCTGAATCATCCGCTTGAATGGCTTTAATTTTGCGACCGGTAATGTTCTTTTTGTCGGGCCAAAACTGCATTGACCAAGCAAGGTCGAGCTGGTTAATGGGGCCAATGGTCTCACCTTGAAGGGGCACCCAAGCGGTCATGGTGTTTTGCCAAGCTTGCTGTGCACGTTTGCTGTTGTCTTGGTTGGGCTTGGCGAGACAAGCTTGGCTAATTTGTTGATTCAAGAGCTGACTTTGCAATAAAAGCTGCTGAGCTTGTTGTTGTTTCAGGCTGATGGCTTGTGCCGCTATCGGCTGGGCGGCAATGGTGGATTGAGATTCAGCCATGGCGCTGGCGAAAACGCCAATAGATAGAAATGCAGCGAAGCAGCTAAACCCAGTAAGAGAAGAAAATTTCATAGTGTTGCCTTTAAATAAAGGTATGTTATCAATTTCAAGTGTGCTGATTTGCTAGCACACTGAGCTTTAGTTATGCGTCAACCCGCTTTACAGGGATTCTAGGAATTTCACCAAGGCATCACGCTGCCCTTGATCAAACCCTAGCACCACTTGTTTTGACGCTTGCGCTTCGCCGCCATGCCACAGTACGGCCTCCATAATGTTGCGAGCGCGGCCATCATGCAGTAAAAAAGTATGACCGTTTACTTCTTGTTGATAGCCTAAACCCCACAGTGGCGGCGTGCGCCACTCACTGCCTGTGGCTAAAAACTCAGGGCGATTGTCGGCTAAACCGGGGCCCATATCGTGTAGCAACAAATCAGAATAGGGGAATATCAATTGCTCAGAAAGCGCAGGTAAAGTATCTCGTTTCGCGGTTTTAAAGCTCGCAACATGACAGCTTTGGCAATTAGCTTGTTGGAATAATTTTTCACCCTGCAGCACTTGTTTGTCGCTGATATTGCGACGTGCGGGTACGGCTAAGTGCTGGCTGTAAAATTCGACAAAATTTAAAATTTTATCACTTACTTCTAGCTTGCCACCGTGAGGGGCCTGTTTACACGCGGTTTGTTTATCGCTGCAATCGTCCTGTAAATTCACTTTAGAAGTTAAGCCCATGTCACCGGCAAAGGCACCGGCATTTTGTTGCATTAGCGTGGGCTGTCCTGCCTTCCAGCCAAAGCGACCAATAGTGCTTTTTTGTTCGGCTGCGTGCCAAACTCGATTTGGTCGGCCTGAAATACCATCGCCATTGCTATCGTCAGGATCAGCGTTAACCAGTAAGCTAGCCTCACTAATGCTCTCTAATAAACCGAGTCCAATCATCACTGGCGCTACGCGTGCTGACATCATTACATCAGGATGCATGTCGCCGTATTTTAGATCGGTAATGGCTAATGTTGGCTTGCGCAGGGTAACCACAGCGCCATCGGCAAAAGTGACATTAACATCTTCATAGCTAATGTTGATCTGACCTTCCGGTTCAACACCTGGGATCGACATATCTTGCAATTGGCCACCATATACCGGCTCGGCTATCACCCCTTGCTGGATCAAAGCTTGTTGTTGCTCGGCGGTGGTCGCGGGAATGCTTAAGCGGACTAACATTGACACCGCATTTGGGTCGCCAAGCTCTTTGGGTTTGCCGCGGCCATCTTTTATGTGGCAGCCTTGGCAGGCATTGGTATTAAAAAGTGGTCCTAAACCATCGCGGGCATCTGTTGTTGCTGGGGCAATGACCCAAGGGTTACGAAAAAAGCTGTTACCAACACTAAAGTCCATTCGTTTCATCATGTCTAAATTGCTGGCTGGCATGGAAAAGGCATTGGCGCCGGTTTTACTGGTGGTGGTGTCGCCACCGGGCTTGGCTGGGTTGGCCCAGCTAGCTTGGCTAATCATCAGTAAAAGTGTGGTTTTTAAGGCAGCACTGAGTCGAGTTGATTTCATTGTTTTTACTCACCATCTATGTGGTTTTGTTTGCGCCTAAATTATAAGGTTAGGCTCATTGCTCATTTGTCAAAAAAGGGCGGAGAACCGCCCTGAAAGTTATTGCTTGCTAGGCTAAAAGCTTAAAACTCGTGATCAGCCGTATCTGGATTTAGGTTGTAAATACCTAATACGTTTGATGCTTTTTCAATTTCACCGGTTTGTACAACCAAAGAACGAATGGAGTTATTCACTAATTCGTGGCCTGCTGCGTTATTGGCGGCAATCAGTTGGTCAAACTTTTGGCCTTGCTCAGCAGATGAAACCAAGGTGTAAACTTGGGTGGTTGCGCTTTTAACCGCTTCAGATGTTTTCAGTGCCACGGCTTTGTCTTTGCTGGCAACTAGGTCGTTTAAGCTAGGGCCAGTTAACTTGCTACCATCTACGCGGGTGTAGCTACCAAACCATACATTGTTAATGCCTTGCTGGTTGTAGTAGTGCGAGTTATGGGTGTTATCTGAGAAGCAATCGTGCTCGTCTTCTGGTGAGTTAGCTTCTAACGCAACCTTCATGCGTTCACCCGCCAATTCACCTAAAGAAAGAGATCCCATGCCAAATAGCATAATGCGTAGGCCTTCAGTTGCCGGCTTAGCCGTCAGCGCTTGGCGGTAGTTGTCGGTGTTTTCTGCCCATTGCGCGGTCATCCAAGTTAAATCGTTGTTTAACAAGGTTGATGCTGCTTGTAAGTAAGCCACGCGGCGATCACAGTGACCATTGGTACAGCCTTCACCTTGTACAAAATCAGTGTAAGGGCGTGCGCCAGCACCTGCACCAGTGGCATTTAAGTCTTGGCCCCAAAGTAAAAATTCAATGGCGTGGTAGCCCGTGGCCACGTTGGCTTCTGAGCCGCCTAATTCGTTTAAGCTAGCTAATAACTCGGGGGTAATGTTGGTGGTATCTAGCTTGTCGTTACCTACTTGTAGGCTAGTGCTAGAAATAATATTTGCAGTGGCGCCTGGGTTGCCTAGCTCATGTTGATAGCTTTTAGTGTCAACGTAATCGATCAGGCCCTCATCAAGAGGCCAAGCATTTAGCTGACCTTCCCAGTCGTCCACAATTGTATTACCAAAGCGAAACACTTCACTTTGTTGGTAAGGAACGCGAGCCGCTAACCATGCTTCTTTAGCGGCATTTAATGTTGCTTCAGAAGGGGTGGCGATGAGCGCTTTCAGTGCTTTATCAAGTGCTTGGGCAGTGGTCGCTGAGTCGCTATAAACCGCGTGTACTAAGCTGGCATAATGCTCAACCACTTCTTTGGGCTCGGCTGCCCAAACGCTAGTACTGCTTAACGCAGAACCAATTAATAGTGCTGTTAATGTTTTTTTCATCTCATTCCCTTTGGATCTTAGTTGGGCTACTCACCATTTTAAATAAAAATAGCAATAACTCTCATTTGTTATTTGTGTAGATTGTAAACGCTAGTGAGAATGATTGTCGATAGTGTTGTTGGTTTATTTTTCGACAATGATCGTTTAAAAAAATAAATAAGGAGAATATGGAAGGCGTGGAATAAACTCGATCCGAGGCTAATTTAAAACTATTTAATACTGAATGAGTACTGCCCCGTGTCATTTTGCTTATATTGCTTAAAGTTGATATTTTGCCAGTTCTTAGCTTTCAGCACTGTAAACAAAGCGGTGTCCGGTTCGATAAGCTGAAACATCGGTTGATCAATTTGTTTCGGTACAGTCTTGCCTTGGATGTCATCACTTATTAAGACCATAGCCCAGCCCCCAGCCATAAAGTGACTACCACCCAAGCTAGATATGGTTCCTTCTGCTCTGGCATCGAGGGCGGCCTCAGACGTGTTAATGGCACTGAAGAATATATCCTTACCAGGCGTTTTGCCGGATTCTTTTGCCGCTCTTATTGCACCTAGTGCCATAGCGTCATTCGCGGCCCAGACATAACTTAAGCGACTATAACGCTGTAGCAGTAACTTGGTTTTTTTATAAGCAATTTGCTCATCCCAGTTAGCGTAAACAACTTGCAGTAACTCGGTTTTGCCGTGTAGCGCGATGAACTGTCTGGCACCTAATTCACGCTTGTTGGAGGCGGGGGTATTTTTATTGCCGGAAAATATTAATATTTGCGCTGCTTGTTCAGTGTTTACTACTTTATTATCAACCAGTTGTTTTGCTGTTACGTAACCAATTTTATAATTATCAGGCATAAGGCTAGAAACCAAAAAAGGCCCGTTCACATTTTTAAAAAATCGAGATTTATCATGCTCGTTTAATCCGTTAAATAGCATAATAACCTTTACGGGCTTCCCCCGGAGCAAATACAGCATTTTTGTTGCAGCATTGTCTTCATTCACCAGCACCAAGTAGTCTGGTAATTGGTTATCATCAATCAACTGCTTAACTTTTTTAATCATCAGATACGGATTACGCTCTGCGTGATAGGTGATTAAGTTGAGATCGAGTTGCTTGGCAGCCTCTTGCATAAAGAGATCAACATCATGCCAAAAGCTTTCGCTGGTTTGTCCGGGGTTAATAAACAACACGTCAGGCTGCGGTTTAGCTAAGCTAGATGCGCTCAATAGAGTTGTGGTTAAGAATAGTAAGGTACTTAAACGAGTTAGTATGCGTATTTTTTTACGCTTAATAACCGATTGAATCCAAAGACTAATAGATAATAAATTGAACTGTAAGTTGATCAAAATAAGCAATTATCCGTTTTACTGTGTGCAATTTTTGTTAGGGGCCGTAAAATAAGCGCCCCCGAGATTATTACTGGTAAGTATGAACGCTTTTTCGCTCGCCGAGAATAAAATTTGGCCAACCGATAGTTTAGCCGTGTTAACTGAAGTGTTCGGTTATAGCAGTTTTCGCGAAGGCCAGCAGCAAGTTATTGAGCACGTCGCCCAAGGTGGCGATAGCTTAGTGATTATGCCGACCGGTGGCGGTAAGAGTTTATGTTATCAAATTCCGGCGTTACTGCGCGAAGGCGTTACCTTTGTGGTTTCGCCCTTGATTTCCTTGATGAAAGATCAAGTAGATGCACTTTATGCTTGTGGGGTACCAGCGGCTTACCTTAATTCCAGTTTAACGCGACCACAGCAGTTACAAATATTATCAGCCATTCGTCATGGTGAAATTAAACTGGTTTATGTGGCGCCTGAGCGCTTAATGCAGCCCGATTTTCAAGCCAAGCTTCATGAAATTCCACTGGCACTTTTTGCCATTGATGAAGCCCATTGTATTTCACAGTGGGGCCATGATTTTCGCCCTGAGTACGCCATGTTGGGGCAATTAAAAGCCTTGTTCCCGCAAGTGCCCATGATGGCCCTAACTGCGACCGCTGATCATGCCACTCAACAAGACATTCTACATCGCCTTAATTTAGACCAGCCAAAGATCAACATCAGCAGCTTTGATCGACCTAATATTCGTTATAACTTGGTTGAAAAATTCAAACCCCTTAGTCAGTTACTCACCTACATAAAGGCGCAGAACGGCCAAGGTGGCATTATTTATTGCGGCAGTCGTAAACGTACCGAAGAGGTTGCCGAAAAGCTAAAGCAACAGGGCTATAAAGCGGATTTCTATCACGCTGGTCGTGAGTTAGCAGAGCGCCAAGAGGTGCAAGATGCCTTCATCAAAGATGAGCTTGATATTGTGGCTGCTACCGTGGCTTTTGGTATGGGCATTAATAAACCAAACGTGCGTTTTGTGGTGCATTACGATATTCCAAAAAACATCGAGTCTTATTACCAAGAAACCGGTCGAGCAGGGCGTGATGGCTTAGAAGCGGAAGCCATGATGCTGTACGATCCTGCTGATATTGCACGGGTACGTGGCTTATTAGAAAAGAATAACAACCCCGATCAGTTGCGGGTAGAAATGCACAAGCTGAATGCCATGGCGGCATTTGCCGAGGCGCAAACTTGTCGTCGTCAGGTATTGCTTAATTACTTTGGTGAGCACCAAAGCAAACCTTGTGGCAACTGTGATATTTGCCTTGATCCGCCAAAGTCGTTTGATGCCACCGAAGATGCGCAGAAATCGCTTTCCTGTGTTTATCGTATGGGACAAAGTTTTGGCATGGGCTATGTGGTTGAGGTGCTGCGTGGCTCGCAAAATCAGCGAGTAAAAGAGCATGGCCACGACAAACTGTCCACCTTTGGTTTAGGCAAGCAGCAGTCCACCGAATATTGGCTAAGTATTTTACGTCAACTGGTACATTGTGGCTTCTTGCAACAAAACATTACCCGAGGCTCGGTATTACAGCTAACCGAAGCCGCGCGGCCATTGCTTAAAGGTGACATAAAGCTAACCCTAGCGGTGCCACGTATCCAGCCGTTAAGTAGCAAAACCACCAAATCAAGTGGCAGCTCAAAGCTGGCGTTTTTGGATTATGACAAGGCGTTGTTTGCCCGTTTACGCAAACTGCGTAAAGAGCTAGCTGACGCCGCCGATGTGCCACCTTATGTGGTGTTTAACGACGTAACATTAGCGGAAATGGCTGATTTGAAACCACGCAGCGAACGCGAATTCCTCGAAATAAGCGGCGTAGGCTATACCAAGCTTGAAAAGTACGGCAGTCCTTTTTTAGCAGCAATAGCAGAATACGAAGATGATTATTAACCCGTCATTTATTTAATTAGCGTATTTTATTTGCGCTTAAGGTAAGCAATGAACTCCCTTTTTCCCGGTAACTGGTCGCTGCATATGCGTAGCGATGAACTGCAACTGTGCTTTAATCCTGAATTCGACCTGCACTTTGATAACTTCCCTGAGTTTGCCGCGCATCTTACCACGTCACTCAACCTGAAATTGGTACAACAAGATATGGCAGCCGATTCCTATTGCTGGGTGATCAACGATGCTGACAAGCACTTGCTACTCAACTACCAAGAAATGAGCCAAGGCTGTTGGTTTTGTGTCACCCGCGAGGATGATGAAGCGGTATTACTCAGCTTAGCCAACCGTTTAATCGCTAAGTGAACCGTAAGCGTTAGCTTGCCCTATCAATGGGGCTTAGTGTATTGGCAAAGCGCGAGCCCATCACATGGGTGTAAATTTCAGTGGTTTTAACATCTTCATGACCCAGTAAATCTTGTACTGTTCTAATATCAGTACCGTTTAGCAGTAATTGAGTAGCAAAAGAATGACGAAAGGTATGTGCCGTGACCCGCTTGCTTAATTGACTGGCGATCACCGCCTTACGCAGTGCTTTTCTAAACGCGGTTTCGTGGAGGTGATGGCGGCAAATATAGCCATCGTGTGGGTGCTCACTACAATGACTTGAAGGAAAAAGATATTGCCAAGCAAAATCGGTTGCAGCACTAGCGTATTTTTTTATTAGGGAGGCGGGCAGCGACGTTAAACCAAAGCCTCTTGTCTTATCCGCAGCATGAATGATGTTAACTTGTTCAATTTGATCACGTAATAAGGGCTCCAATTTGTGCGGCAATAATGTGTAGCGATCCTTGCTGCCCTTGCCACGGAATACGAACAAGGTGTGGTCTGCAAAATTGATGTCTTTCACCCTTAATTTTAAAGCTTCGTTGATTCGCAAACCGCAGCCATACAACAAATTAGCGAGTAGCCAATATTTTCCTCGCAAGTGACTCAGCACGAGCTGCGCTTCTTGGTGACTTAACACCGTTGGCATGCGCTTTTCTTTTTTGGTGTAGCTATAACTCAGCCCTGTGATCTCCATTTGGAGAATGTTTTTGTACATATATATTAAGGCGCACAAGGCTAAATTTTGTGTGCTACTACTCACCTTGCGTACATTCGCAAGGTAAGAAAGAAATTGCTCAATTTCGGTGTTTGCCATCTCATTTGGGTGGCGCATGCGATGGAAATAAATGAACTGGCGAATCCAAAATAGATACGTTTTTTCGGTTTGCAAGCTATAACGACGAGCGCGTAAATCTGCTCTGATACTCTCTATAAATGGAGATTTCGCCATGACCTAGCGCCTCAATTGTTGCTGTTTATTTATACAGTTATAATGGCGTTTGGCTAGTTTTGCCAAGTTTTGGCGCGGTAAATAAATTGTAAAAGTCTCGCTTTGTTCACACCTCATTTCTAACGCTTTGATATATAATCACAAAATAAATCAGCCAAATCCTTTATGGGGGCCAAATTTGGACTCGGTAAATACTAGGCTCGCTTTGTTTTCCTCTGGGCTCAGCGTTAATAGCGAAAAGTGGTGGTAAGCGGATGATAAATAATTATTTTAATGGGTTAGGCCTAGATGGTAGTGTTTGGGTTTATCAAGAAAAACGTGTAATACGCTGTTAGGCAAGCGGAGAGTTATGCACCTGAAACTCAAAGATATGACTCGCATTATATTTTCTGAATATTTGGAAAAGGCAATAGCGGATTATGCGCGTGAAAATGTTGAGTCAGGACGCTGGGCTGAGGAAAGTGCGATTCAGCGATCTCGCGAAG
Organism: Motilimonas sp. E26; assembly: GCF_021278025.1. Taxonomy (GTDB): domain Bacteria; phylum Pseudomonadota; class Gammaproteobacteria; order Enterobacterales; family CBDFNC01; genus Motilimonas. Next base: position 2,134 of record NZ_JAIBHJ010000013.1, on the reverse strand, counting down.
ATCTTAAACATGCGCTACCGAAAGGTATTGAAACCGAGAATAATCATCTATTCGAAATTTTCTCGGTAGACGAAGGCTGCTCTGTCGGTGTTCTTTGGATCACTATTGAAGAAAAGTTTGGCATTAAAACTGCCTTCATATGCGACATTGAAATAAAGAAAGAATACCGAAGAAAGGGTTACGCACGGAGCGCCCTCCTAGAGTTGGAACGATATTCGAGCGGCATGAACATAGACAGCATTGGACTTCATGTATTTCGTCAAAATAGTCCGGCTCAAGCTTTATACGGCTCTTTGGGTTACAGCGTTGTAAGTACCAATATGGTCAAATCAATTGCCTAACAAACACAATCAGCGGAACGGTTTTAAGCTGCTTTCGCTTCGCTACATCAACTTAAAACACGTCCGCTGTTGTGGGCGTTATGCGTTTAGAACCGGGTAATCCGATGGAATGTACTCACCACAAATCGTTACGTGAAATTTTCTCGCAAATTGTACCGTTTGACCAAGTCGAATTGGATTTGGCATATCAGTATTTTTCTTTTCAAACGTACAAACCGAAGGATTACATTTTTTCCTGCGGCGATATTGTTCATGATGTTCACTTTATAATTGATGGTATTGGGCGGTATTTTTATATTGACAAAGAAGGTAACGAGCGAAACAAGTCTTTGGTTAGAAAAGGAGGTGCGTTTTCTTGTGTCAATTCGCTAGTAGAGGGGAGTCCCAGCCCTTTTTTCACACAAGCAATTACACAGTGCACCATCGGTTCAATAGCATACGAACGTTTAATTACGCTTTCAAAAAGCAATTGCAACTGGGGTGATTTTCTTCGAAAAGTTTTTGAACGCCTTGTTCTAAAAAAGGAGAAAAGGGAGGCTGGTTTTTTATTGCTTAGCGCAAAAGAACGCTATGAGCAGTTTTTAGTCGAATTCGGTGAGGAAAGCAGATTAATACCACTTCGTCATATAGCGATGTATATTGGTGTAACTGATGTTACTTTGTCGCGAATTAGAAGAGAGATGGACTTAACATAGGTTAAGGTGGCGATAGCTCCGTATAGTAGTGCAATACTTTATTGGAGACTCGACATGAAAAAAATATTACCACCGGTTCTATTCGTACTTTTTATCATCGTTATGGGAATGATATGTTGGGGAATGGGCTCTCCTCACAATATAGGTTACCCATATAGCTTAATAGGATTGCCTTTTGTCGTTGCTGGTCTGATGCTTGCAGTTGCAGGGAAAATTCTATTCAGAAAATTAAGCACAAATATCATGACATTTGACGAACCTGACAAACTGGTAACTGAAGGCGTTTTTAAATACACCAGAAATCCCATGTATCTTGGTCTTGTTGTCGCCATGATGGGATTTTCCATACTTATGGGGTCGGCAATTACATCTATACTGCTAACCGCGCTATTTTTGCTCATTACTGATCGGTGGTATATAGCTTTTGAAGAAAAAATAATGCATAGAAAATTTGGATTGGATTATGAAGAGTACTGTCGCAAAGTTCGGCGGTGGATTTAAAAACGCATAACAACACGCATGTTGTCGGACTAGTTTTCCGCTACGCTCCAAACTGGCCGCAAATGCGGACGTTATGTGCCTAATATTAATCGAGTTGCTTAGTGAAAAATTTTGTCAGTTTTGTTGCGAGTGTTTTGTGGGCAATAGTTACCTGGTTATTTTTGTTTTTTGTCGCGCAGGGAATCCTTTTTCAGATTAATGCTCCATTTGAATATTTTTTAAATTGGTGGGTAATTCCTACTATAAGTGCTTTTGTAGCAATAAGATTTACAAGCAATTTATTTTACAACGTCAATAAAAAATCACTTATTATTGTATTTTGTTGTCTATTTTTAACTTGTACACTAGGCGGGGCACTTTACTTACATTTTTATATATTTGTTGGCTTTGAGGTCCAATTAACAGAAGTTCTCTCTTTGTCAGGTATAGTTTTGGGTAGTTGTTTGGGTGCTTATTTAGCATACAAGAGCCCGCACAAAAAGTTGTTGTAGCCAGCACATAACAGATAAGAATAGGTGTCAACAGATAAGAATAGGTGTCGCGAAGCCGACACCCTATATTCAAGTGTTGGACAAGCCCGGAGCCTCGATGAGCTCG
>NZ_JAIBHJ010000012.1 GCF_021278025.1 Motilimonas sp. E26 | reverse complement strand
CACTGGCGTTTGCTATAATGTGGCTGCCTATGTACTGCTGAACAAAATCTATACAGCAAAGATCAACAGACCCTAGGGTCTGTTGATCTTTCGTGATGGATTTTTGAGCGGCAAGTGATGATGAGCTCTGGCCACATTTATAACAAGCCTGAACATAGAATGACCTTTGAAGTTACTCAAGTTGTCACCACCTACTATCAGATTTCTGTTCGTCACAGCCATATTTTGCCATTTGCTTCCTTCAGATTTCACCTCGCGGTGAACCCCCTTACATAGGCTAACGGCTCTCTCTCGATTGAGCTTGAGGGCTTTCCCCACTAGATCAACGCCATGTTCGGCGCACACAAACAAAAAGCGTTGACCTGCAGCGCTTTTTTTCTCCGTCAAATCAGCAAAATTAAAATAAATGGCTGTTCAACCAAAGATGCACCAAAATACTGGCAATGTAGCCAAGGGCAATAGCAGGTGCCCACTTAAGATGGGCGCCAAAGGTATAAATGCCGCGAGCTTGCCCCATTAGTGCCACACCGGCAGCTGAGCCAATCGACAACAAGCTGCCGCCAACACCCGCTGTTAATGTTACCAGTAACCATTGGCCATGGGACATTTCTGGGTTCATGGTCAGCACAGCAAACATAACGGGGATGTTGTCTACAATTGCCGATAAAATACCGACCGCCACATTCGCGTATGTGACATCCCACTGGGTGTACATGGCGTGTGAAACCAAAGAAAGATAGCCAATAAAGCCTAAGCCGCCGACACATACCACTACACCATAGAAGAATAGCAAAGTATCCCATTCAGCCTTAGCAACCCGGTTAAAGACGTCAAATGGCACCACTGAGCCTAAGTAAGACAAACGCTTTTGATCATTGGCTTCTTGTGCCAGCGCTCGCTTACGCTCCAGTGATTTGTGTAGTGTGATACGCAAATAATAACCAAAGAACTGCAACAAACCTAAGCCCGTCATCATGCCAAGTACTGGCGGCATGCCAAGCAGCGAGTGAGCACTCACAGCCATTAGAATCGTCACTAAAAACAGTGCTACAACGACAAATGCACCGCGCTTCAGCTCCACTTCTTCATCATTCGCTTGAGGTTTTTCATTGGCAATGAATAGGCTCATAATAATAGCTGGCACCAGAAAATTAATGGCAGAAGGAACCAATAACGCAAAAAACTCGGTAAAGCCCAAAATACCTTTTTGCCATACCATCAAGGTAGTGATATCACCAAATGGGCTGAATGCGCCGCCAGCATTGGCTGCCACCACCACATTAATACATGCCATAGCAATGAATTTCTTATTCTCTCCACCCACTTTCATGATCACCGCGCACATCAATAGCGCTGTGGTTAAGTTATCCGCAACCGGTGAAATAAAGAAAGCTAAGATACCCGTTAACCAAAATAGACTACGTAAACTAAAACCTTTGTTAACCATCCAAGAGCGTAGCCCATCAAACAGCATCCGCTCTTCCATTGCATTAATATAAGTCATTGCAACCAGTAAAAAGAGCAGTAACTCGGCATATTCAAGCAGATTATGTCTAAAGGCTTGTTCAGCTTCATGGCTCATACCATGCTGCATGTAAACCCAACCTATCATCCCCCAAATAACACCAGCGGCGACCAACACGGGCTTGGACTTACGTAAATGAATAACCTCTTCACTCATCACTAGAATATATGCAAACACAAATACGATAATGGCGATATAGCCAACAGCATGAGTGGTAAGATCAAGCTGATCGCCACTTGTACTCGCCAAAGTAAGTGGTGAAAAAAGTAATGCCGATATCAGCGTGATCAAATTAACAATGTGTTGTCGTCTCATTTATTCAAACCTATCTACTTTAAAGCGTAAAAATCTGGCGCGACAATAACATAAGCTAAATTGTAATTTTTTTAGCAGGGTCAAATTTTCAGATAACAAGATAAATTTACCGATATATAATATCGGAAAAACCGAACAGCAATGCAATTTATATTGATGAACAAGAGAAAATGTAATGGTAAAAATTACCCATAAAAAAACCGCATAAACTGCGGTTTTTTTATGGGTCTTACTGAGCAACGAACGCTTGCCGATTATTGCTCTCTAACGACTCGGAAACCGATGTAATTTGACGCAAAGCTTGAGCTAATCTCTAACCGTGACGAGGCACGAGCTAAACTTGGCGCAAAGTTCCAAGAGCCACCTCTTACAACAGCCGGTGAGCCTTCAGTTATTTCCCAAACATTACCTACGGTGTCATGGAGACCAAACTTATTCGCTTTAAATGAGCCTGTTGGTGATGTGCTGTTATTAGACCAGCGACTGCCACACCAACCACAATTTGCGTTTCCTGCACCAATATTGTTACCCCACCAGTAATCAGTACGCGATCCTGCTCGAGCTGAGACTTCCCATTCAGACTCTGTTGGCAGACGATATTGGTAGCCAGTATTACGACTTAACCATTTGCTGTAAGCCACAGCATCATCTTTCGTCACACAAACAACTGGTGATTTTTTCGACTGCTCGAACCCCGGTTTACGCCAAGATAAATCAGCGTTGTATTCCGGCGCACCACTATCATACACCGCGCAACCTCGTCCCTTTTCTGCGCTAGTTTGATAACCTGTTTCTTTTACAAATTTTTCAAATTCGGCAACCGTTACTTCTTTTTGACCAATTGCAAACGTGGTTGGAATATTTACATCATTTGGCGCTTGCTCATTACCTAAGCCGCGACCTTGTAAATCGCCTACTTTATAGCGACCACCAGCAATCGCCACCATAGCTGGTGAGGCAGTGCCGTCGCTATGGCGATCAGCAAATCGTTGACCAGGCTTTAAATTAACCACTAAACGACTGAGTTCGGCTCGAACTGTTCTTGCACCAGATAACTTAATGGAAGTGTTGTACGGATGAAAACCAGGCTTTTTCACGGTTATTTTGTACTCACCCGGTGGTAACATGGCGTCGATACGGCTAGCGCCATAGCTTTTACCATTGATAAACACTTCGTCATTGTATTGGTCAGAGCGTACAGTCAAGGTGTACATGCCGGGTTCATTTTGCTGTGACGAAAACTCCACTTCTTTGAAATCGCCCATATCAGCGACGTCAGCATTCACACCACAGTAACGGTAATCAAGGCTCAGCAAGCGACAAGCTTGCGCTTGAGGTAAGCGACCTTGCATTTCAACCAACATCTTGACCGAGTAGTCGCCTTGACCACTGAAACCACTTTCTAGTACTTTCTCGTCAACAATCTTAATGCCCGCCGCAGCAGTATCACGATGTTTGGCAACTAAGGCTTGTTCTGTCACGTTTTGAAACAGCTTGTTAGTTAGCATTTGACTGGCTGTTTTCTTCGCTAAGTCATTACCTTGTTCGGCACACTGTTTAAATGTTACGTCCTCACCACAGGCAATGCTTTGACTTACTTCCATTTTGCCGCCTTGACCGAACTCGCGTTTAATGCGTTCGACACGGGCAAAATTGTAACGTTCTTTTAGGTTCTCAATTTCGTTTAACATACTAAATTGAGTCATTTTAGAATTAGCGAGTTTATCTTGATTTGTCGCCAATAATGTTTTTTGTGCTTTAACTTTAGTTTTATTCAGACTTTGCGCTTGAAGTGCGTATTGATAAGCTTCAATAGACGCAGAAATATCCAGCGATGGATCAGCAACCAGCCGTTCATACTGTTTGTCCATATCCAGTAGCGCTGATTTTCGCTTATCTTCAAGTGTGTCATTGAGTTTGATTAAACGCTCTAACTCATCTTTATCTTGTTTGATTGAGCTTCTAATCTGTTCAAGACCGTTAACATAAGCGTCAAACTCAGCCTGCTTTGTCTGAATTTTATTATCTAACTCAGAGACTTGGCTTGCATACAACGGGAAGGCAGCCATGCCTAGAGAGAAGATACCAGCCGATAATACCAGTGGAGCTATCCGCATTTTTTCTATTCCATGCCAAAAACAGTCTCATCACCAAAAATAATGAGTAAAATGTTTGATTATTATGATCTTTATATTTGTTTTCTCGCTGTGACTTAAGAGCCACAACAAATTTTCTTGTCAATCCTATTGCCTAACGCACTAAATGACAAGTGTAGCCTTACCTTAAAAACACGCTAAGGACAGGAAAAATCGACATTTTTTGATATTAACCATGTCATGCTGTGTCTTCATGCTAATGGCTAATGCCTTGTTATATCAATGCTTACCTAGAGCTTAAGGAAGTATGACTAAGCTAATTTTACAATTCAGTAATGGGGCATAAACTAATTCGGAAAAATATCAAATTATTGGGCTTAGTCACGATTTTTTAAATGAGAGCTCCATTTAAATAAAACTTCACTAAATATCTATGGCTAGGACCCTATTTATTGGACTCGTCTCGACATCCAGTAGCGCTTTTTCCAATAAGGATTGTTTAACTGCGAAATAATCACACCTTTACTGGTGCTCGCATGTAAAAATCGGCCATCTTCAAGGTAAACACCAACATGTTTCGTGCGCCGAGAAACATTGAAAAAAACCAGATCCCCCGTTTGCAGCTCACTGCGCTTAACAGCAACACCTTGCTTCGCTTGCTGCAAGGTTGTACGCGGTAAAATTTCAGCAAAACTGTCGCGAAACACATGCTGAATATAAGCAGAGCAGTCGACGCCTTGCTTAGTGGTACCGCCATATCGATATGGAACACCTTGCCAACGTTCGTAATGAGCAAGCAGTAGACTAATATCATCCTTCTGCTTGTCAACTTGGTGTTTATCAGCAATCGGTGGCCCCGTGACAGTCGGATGGGGTTGCTTTGACTCAGGTTGAGAACTACACCCCGCTAACCCTAGGGCCAAAAGCGCCAGCAAAGCGATGGAAAGTGAGCGTAAAGTGGAAATAACAAATACTCCCCGTGATTAGCGTAAAGCCATTTCAAAAATCAACCGTTCAGCGGTGCATGAGAAGCGTATATTAAGTTGTAATACTACTCCAGCTTCTAACCCTTGTGTGATTTCTTCTATTTCACAATCTGCGTATTTATCTTTGGCTTGGCTAATTAGTTTGTCAGCCAACACTCGTGCTTGCGCTTGATCACTGGCAGCAATCGGTAAACTTAAAACATTATCATCTTCGTGGATCACACTACCAAGCTCCACAAGTACACCACAGGCTTCACAAACATCATCATTTTTCTCAATTGACATAGCTGTTTCCTCTCAATCTATTTAACTGCAATATTCTTAACCGCATTAAACCCTATGGCTAAAAACAATTACAAGGATTGCTTTGCCTGTTCAAACAAAAATTCATCTAAACCTTAATTTAGAACAATGATCTAACATATACCAAAGCAACTTCAAGGTGCTTATTCAGCGAGAGAGTGTTTGAGTAGGCTTACTATCAATAAAATCACTGGGAACAATTAATACGCCAAGATCACGCTATAACAAGACAAATATACTGGTAAAAAATTCATCAAATTGTCTTACCTGCAAACTAAACTTTGCAAAAACCACTCAACAACCCATTTGCATGTATTCAAACATTCCCGAACTGGCAAAATTAGAACAATTGATCGAATTACACAAGCATAAGCTTAAGGCAGCTACATTAGGTTTCGCTTACGATAAAGAGCAATCATTTCCGATTCATGGCATTGAACTTGGAAGCCAGTCAAATACAGCGCCAACAGTTATTTTTGTGGGTGGCGTACATGGTGTGGAGCGTATTGGCAGCCAAGTTGTGATTGCCTTTTTAAGCAGTTTATTAGAGCGTCTAGAATGGGACCTACATTTCCAGCAATTGTTTACCCAAGTTCGTGTGGCCTTTTTGCCTCTGCTTAATCCAGTCGGCTTTTTTAACAACACCCGATCTAATGGCCAAGGCATTGATTTAATGCGTAACGCGCCTGTAGATGCCATTTGCCGTACAACTCCTCTGGTGGGTGGCCATCGCATTAGTCACCGCCTCCCATGGTTTCGCGGTAAAGAAGGCTTAGCGCCTGAAAGCCAAATTTTAGTTGATTTTGTCAGCGATTTAATCAAACGATCGAGTATAACCTTGAGCTTAGATGCCCACTCAGGCTTTGGCCTACGTGATTACCTTTGGTTTCCCTTTGCTGGGAATATCGCGCCCTACCCGATGTTGGCGCAAACCTATGGTTTGATGAACCTATTTGACAATACCTATCCTTACCATGCGCACTATAAGGTGTCTCCACAAAGCCACTTTTACACCACTCACGGCGATCTGTGGGATTATTTAAGTAAGCAGCACAAGAAAGCGCGGTTTATTCCCCTAACCTTAGAAATGGGCTCTTGGCTTTGGGTTAAGAAAAACCCCAGACAATTATTCAATTTCGCGGGCTTTTTTAACCCGCAAAAGCAACACCGACAGGAACGAATATTAAGGCGACATACTGTGTTGATGGATTTTTTAATCCAAGCCGCTTATTCATCGACCTCGTGGTGGCCTGAAGGTAAAGAGCTCACACTGTTGAACGACGCCGCGAAGCGATTATGGTACACGGACTTAAAACGCTAAACATGAAAAGAATCGACCAACGTCTGTTGCACTTCGCGGTATATAGGCACCGTTTAAAGATTGTGCTGTACGAATTGAAAATGTTAAGAGGAAGCGATGACCAGTAAACCCACCTTAGTGCTATTACGTGGCCTTTCCCGCGATCAACGCCATTGGGGAAGCTTTAAATCATTACTGCAACAAAGCTTGCCTCATTATCAGGTTACTTGTCTTGATACGCTAGGCAATGGCACGCTATTAGATCATAAAAGCCCGTTGAAGATGGATGAATATGGCCAGTATTTATTGGCGCAACTGGCTGAACATGAGATTAAACAACCGATCCTTGTTGGTCTTTCCCTAGGAGGAATGGTTGCGCTCAGTACACTGGCACAAAAACCTGAGCAGATCCATCACGTTATAACAATCAATAGCAGCTCAAATTTGTCTCCGTGGTGGCAGCGCTTTTCTCTTCCTTGGGCATTGGGCCACCTACTATTTGCGAAAAGAAAGCCTCATTGTAGCCGCTTAGAATATGGCATTTTGCAGTTTACTAGTGTGCAACAAAATCAAAACATCGCCTTACTGCAGCAGTGGAGCGAATATCGCAAAGAAGCGAACACTAAGTTAAGTAACAGTTTACGCCAAATTATAGCCGCTGCGACTTTTACGGTGGACGAGAGACTTAAAAGCGTAGGAAAGGTAAGTATTGTTTCTGCTATGCAAGATAGGTTGGTCAATCCAGCATGTAGCCGGCAATTAGCGCAACATTTAGCAGCGCCTTTGTTTCGGATTGAAAACGCCGGACATGACTTGGCGTTAGATCAACCCCAACGTTTAATTCAAACGATTATTCAAGCATTGGATAATCCGGCCACCACTAGGCCATGATGACTTCTTCAGCCACATCTATCTGAGCATTGTAGTTAGTCTGGCTAATTTCAGACTCAATTAATTGACGCATTAATTTAATTTGCGCACGCGCCATTGCTGGGGTCATTGATGGGTCGAGGCGATTAACACTTAATCCAGTAATAAAAGTTCGAACCAGACTAGCCAAGGTATCAAACGTATCTTTTTCTTCTTTATTGAAACAAGACCATAACTTGGCACTACCTTGATAAAATACCGGGCCAACAATTTCTGATAACTTTTGGTCACCACGCATCGACAACCATAAGTCCATCATCACCAATTGCATGTCATTTTCTGGGTCACGATATAGAGAGTCTATCATCGCCAACACTAGCTCAAGTGGCTGACACCCACCTTTACCATAATAAAAATCAACTTTATCAGTAAATAAGGTTTCGACCATATCCGCAATCAACCCATATTTGCCATCAGGGTATTGGTGATTCAGCGCCCCGCGAGTCACCCCCGCCGCAGCGCAAATTGCACTGGCATTAGTACCTGCATAGCCAAATAGCACGAGTTGCTTCAAAGCAGAACACTTTAATTTTTCACGAGTTGCCGCATTTCGCTGCGCTTGGGTTGCCATAAAAAACCACTGCCATTACCAAAAGCAATAAAGTACCACCAAAATATTCGAGTATGAAGATAAATCACCTTTAAAAATTAATAAACACAACACAAAAAAAACATAAAAAAGCAGCTATGTTAAATCGGCAAGGCCCAAGTGATACCAACCCTAACGGATTGTTATATAAGCTTGGTATCAATCGCTAAATAAATGTGATCTCACGCCAATGTATCAGCAAAAAAGATGAAACTTTCCTACCATTTAAGGCAAGATGTTCAAGCGTTGAACAAGTTTTTATGTCTAAGTAACTTAACTGAGGGCCTGTTAAACAAAGGAATAACGGCGTAAAAAGCAGCAATTTTTTCAGTCGGTAATAGATTTTCTTTTGTAATTTAGCAACAACTGATCCAAATCAATTTTTTACCAGCGATCAGACCTATAATCCTTTATGAAAGTTATTTACTAAAGGCAACAACGCAGTCAACTCCAATAACTTCATATGGTTTGATAGCAAGTTTCACCCTTAATAAAAAATTTTTATTTACTAGGAGTAACAAGATGACAGTTAGCAATCTTGCTGAATTAGATGCAATGGTCGCACGCGTTAAAGCGGCGCAAAAAGAATTCGCAAACTATAGCCAAGAACAAGTTGATAAAATCTTTCGTGCCGCGTCTTTAGCAGCATCAACGGCTCGTATTGAATTAGCTCGCATGGCTGCAACAGAATCAGGTATGGGCATCATGGAAGACAAAGTGATTAAAAACCACTTCGCTTCTGAATTCATCTACAACAAGTATAAAGATGAAAAAACATGTGGCGTGATTGACCGCAATGACGAAGGCGGTACTATTACTATCGCTGAGCCAGTGGGCATTGTTTGTGCAATCGTACCAACAACCAACCCCACATCTACCGCTATCTTTAAAGCGTTAATCTCACTAAAAACCCGTAACGGTTGTATTTTCTCTCCTCACCCTCGCGCTAAAAACGCAACTAACTTCGCGGCTAAACTTGTATTAGACGCAGCGGTAAAAGCGGGTGCACCAAAAGACATCATCGGCTGGATTGACCAACCTTCAGTAGAGCTTTCAAATGCCCTAATGAAGCATGACGACATCGCGCTTATCCTAGCAACCGGTGGTCCAGGCATGGTTAAAGCTGCTTACTCTTCTGGTAAGCCAGCAATCGGAGTGGGTGCGGGTAACACGCCTGTTGTTATCGATGAAACTGCAGATATCAAGCGCGCTGTTTCTTCTATCTTAATGTCTAAAACATTCGATAACGGCGTAATTTGTGCCTCTGAGCAAGCCGCTATCATTGTTGAATCTGTCTACGACGCAACACTTGCACGTTTCGCTAAATACGGCGCAGCGGTATTAAGCAAAGCAGATGCAGACAAAGTACGTAAAGTACTGCTAATCGACGGTGCACTAAACGCAAAAATCGTTGGTCAACCAGCATACAAAATTGCTGAGTTAGCAGGCGTTAAAGTACCAGAATCAACTAAAATTCTTATCGGTGAAGGCTTAGAAGCGTCTTACGATGATGAATTCTCTCACGAGAAACTTTCTCCTACGCTAGGTGTGTATAAGGCGAAAGACTTTGAAGATGCAGTACGTCAAGCAGGTATCGTGCTAGATATCGGCGGTGTCGGTCACACATCTGTACTTTATACAGACCAAGATGCTAACGCAGACCGCATTGCATACTTTGGCGACAAGATGAAGACTGCACGTATTCTGATCAATACACCTTCTTCTCACGGTGGTATCGGTGACCTTTACAACTTTGAACTTGCACCTTCTCTCACACTAGGTTGTGGTTCTTGGGGCGGCAACGCGATTTCTGAAAACGTAGGTCCAAAACACCTAATCAACAAGAAAATTGTAGCGAAGCGAGCAGAAAATATGTTGTGGCACAAACTACCAAAATCTATCTACTTCCGTCGTGGTTCACTGCCAGTAGCAATGGACGACCTCGATGGTAAGAAACGCGCCATGATCGTAACTGACCGTTTCCTATTTAACAACGGCTACATAGACGACCTACGCGCTATCTTAAAAGATAAAGGCATGGAAGTGGAAGTGTTCCATGAAGTAGAAGCTGATCCAACACTAACAGTGGTAAAAGCAGGTGCAGCAGCATGTCATAGCTACCAGCCAGACGTTATCCTGGCCGTGGGCGGTGGTTCACCAATGGATGCAGCGAAAATCATGTGGGTAATGTACGAGCACCCAGAAACTGATTTCGAAGACCTGTCTATGCGCTTTATGGACATCCGTAAACGTATTTACAAATTCCCTAAAATGGGTAGCAAAGCTGAACTAGTATGTATCACGACTACTTCTGGTACTGGCTCTGAAGTAACACCATTTGCGGTTGTAACTGACGATGCAACAGGTCAAAAATACCCACTAGCTGATTACGAGTTAACGCCAAACATGGCGGTTATCGACGCTAACCTCGTAATGGATATGCCTAAGTCACTATGTGCCTTTGGTGGTTACGATGCGGTAACACACGCAATGGAAGCTTATGTTTCTGTACTAGCGAACGAATACTCTGACGGTCAAGCGCTGCAAGCACTTAAGATGCTTAAAGAGTACCTACCAAGCTCTTACGCTAACGGTAAAAAAGATCCAGTCGCTCGTGAGAAAGTACACAACGCAGCAACTATCGCAGGTATCGCATTTGCCAACGCTTTCCTAGGTGTTTGTCACTCAATGGCACACAAACTAGGTGCTGAGTTCCACGTACCGCACGGTTTAGCTAACGCATTGTTGCTAACTAACGTTATTCGTTACAACGCAACTAACACGCCAACTAAACAAACTGCTTTCTCACAATACGACCGTCCAAAAGCACGTGCTCGTTACGCAGAAGTAGCTGACCACTTAGGTCTTGGCGGTAAGAACACTGAAGAGAAGCTAAACAACCTACTAACATGGTTAGACGAGCTGAAGAAAGCAGTTAACATTCCAATGTCAATTCAAGAAGCAGGTGTTAACGAAGCTGAATTCCTAGCTAAGGTTGACGAGTTAGCGGTAGATGCGTTTGATGACCAATGTACTGGTGCAAACCCACGTTACCCATTAATCAGCGAGCTTAAAGAAGTACTCATCGCTTCTTACTACGGTGTGCCTTACGTTGAAGGTCAAAAAGTACTAGCGAAAGAAGAGCAACCAGAAGCAAAAGCCGCTAAAGGAAAAAAAACAACTAAAGCGTAAGTTATTTAAACTGACACAAAAGTTGTGAAGCTAGCCCGCTATTTAGCGGGCTTTTTTGTATTTAATATAAAGACAACTAAAATATACATAACAGTCAATAATATAAGAAATAATGACAAATCCAGAGCATTCCAAATCTAAAATCCCTGTTAAACACCTTGCTATAGGGCATTTTGTGGAGCTTCCCCTTGGCTGGAAAGATCACCCCTTCATGTTTAGTAACTTCAAGATAAAGAGTCAAGAACAGCTCGACATCTTACACTCGTTGGGACTCACTGAAGTTGAAATTAACTGGAAAAAGAGTGATAAACACCTGAAGCCACCTGTACCTTTGGATGCTGAAGCGACAGAACAATCCCCAGTTAAAAAATCAACCGAGCTAACACCAGAACAATTACAACAAGCTCAGTCAAAACAACTTAGGCTTGACAATAAGCGCGCGGAAGCAGCATATCGACATAGTTTGTCTCAATTCCACAGCGCCATGAGCAAATTTGGCCTCTCTCCCGAAGAGGCCTATGTCGATATTAAAGGTCTCATTAACGCCCTTTGTAACGATGTTTTTACTTGTCGTGAACCTAAGGTAATGCATGTTATTCAAGCACAACCAAGCACTGATGACCTTTTCTACCATAGCTTGAATGTGACTATTTTATGTTTAGTGGTTGCGAAAGAATTAGGCTGGAGTGAACAAGAAGCACAATTGTTATGTTTGGCGGCATTTACTCATGATGTTGGGCTCATTAAAGTGCCAGCGACAATAAAAAGGAAGATAACCGAGCTCAGCAAATCAGAAGAAAACTACTATAAAATGCACACGACCTATAGCATTGAGTTAATAAAAAAAGCGGGTTGCTTCCCCGATGCTATTTTACCGATTATCGCCGCTCACCACGAACGATTAGATGGCTCTGGCTATCCAAAACAAGCCACAGAAAATGCCTTAGATGAAATGACACAGCTACTTAGCCTAGTCGATGCATACGACAGTTATTGCTTCCCACATCCATCCAATAAAGCCTTAACACCGCGTAATGCCATTGCATTGTTATTTAAACAAAGTCAGAAGAAATTCAATCGCTCCATGCTGGAAGTGATGGTGAAATTACTGGGCATTTACCCTCCAGGCTCCTTAGTAATGCTGAGTAATGGCATTCCCGCTCTGGTTGTCTCAACCAATAACAGCAATGCCTTGTGTCCAAATGTGTTGATGTTTGAGTCCGGTAAAAATGAAAGCACTGGGCTTATCTTAAACCTGGCTAAAGAGTCGTTAGAAATTACGAAGGGAATAAGCTTTGATGACTTGGAAGAAGCACCTGCACGCTACTTCAATAGTCACGTCCGTTATTGCTTATACTTTTCACCACTCCCCCCCAGCCATTAAAACCTATACCTCAAGTGTGCGATGAATCAGGACTTTCAGGGACGCCAAATGCTTCAATACTGCTGGATACATGAGCAAGAAACTCATTGGGTAAATTAGCAATACCGGCCGAAAACAGTATTTTCTTGTGGGGTCTAATCATCAGCAACACATCATGTTGTAGTTGCTCCGTTTCATGTGCCTGCAACCAATGTTCTGTGTTGGATTCTAAAATCTTACGTATCACCATGTCTTCAATTTCTTGAATACATTTCTTGGTTAAAAACATCCGAGAGCAAGCAATATTGGCTTTTTCGCTATCATTCTCAAATACGAGCTGTTTGAGTTTTTGATTAAATAGATAGCTCAGTTTTGACTGCTCTGAAAAACGATAATGACAAGGGCCTTTAAGAAAGAATTTATTATTTGGCATCAGCTCAATTAAACCAATCATCTCAAGGGCTCTCAAGTAAGCATAGGTACTTGTAGGCGTAAGCTCATAGGCTGCCACCATTTTGTCTAATGATTCAGGAGCCAACCGTAATTCTTGGAAAAAATCATAAAGCTCAGGAAATTGAAAAAAGACTTCATCCTGTATCTCAGTAAATAAATCATCACTTTGCGACTGAAGCAGCTTAGCTTGTTTGATCAACTCATCTAAACTGAGCTCAACCACACGACAATATTCAATTAACTTGTCTAGGGAAATAGCGGTACTATGCAAATGACGTTTTAGGGTCGACAGAGGAACGTCCAATTGTTGAGCCAACTGCGCATAGGTAAGGTGACTTTCTTTAATTCGTTCTCGAAGGGCTCTCAATAAATAGTCTGGTTTAATATTATGCATTTGCTGTTCCTACTTCACTAAACACCTTATTTGGAAAAGAAAATATCAATTAATTCATGCTCAGCGGTATTTTGTCGTATTGCTATATTATAGATTAGCTCGTGCCATTATAACGAGATGAAAATTAACTTTTAGCAATACACTTTTTACCACTAATCGTTTAAATCGAAAAATAGTGACTCAGAGAGCAATTAAAATCACTCTTAGTAAAGTATTAATTAGTAATGAAATTCATTATTAGTAGTAGAACGTTTTAGAGGACTTGTTTATCATTGAAAATTCATATCAAATAAAAACAAATACACTGTTGTATTAAAGATAACCATACACAGAAGCTGCCAAACAAACCAAACTAAGAATAAAACACTATGTAAACAACTAAAACCCAGAATAAATAACAACCAAAATAGACACTTCAATATATCAACCTAGTTAAGAGCAAAATATCCTTATATCACTCCAAAAGTGTGCTCTTTTTCAATTTTCATACTCGAATCACCAGAAGATCCCCAAAGGTTCGCCAAGTGAACCCTTACCTTGCCAAGATAAAAAAATGTTCATTTTTCATTCATTACAGTTTAAAAATCTCCCTTCTGTTTGTATGGGCGTAGATCTATCAAGTAGAAATAGCAAGCACACATACATAAAAAAAATCACAGAGTAGGCCAAGAACATGATATGGAAATTTTCTCAAGGCATTTTGTCCGCCGCAATTTGCTGCGTACTTTCAAATAATGCATTCGCTCAAGATAGTGAAGCGACTGAAACGGCAGTATTCGATCGAATTTCCGGTGCTATTGCTGTGGACTATTCACGAAATGCTTATGACAGTGACAGCTACAAAGCCCGTCGCTCAACCGGTATTAGTTATGGACTTAACTACACCACTGAAAATGACATCAAATTGGGTGTGAACGGCAGAACACAATACAGTTATGATCAAGAAATAGGTTGGTTCCCACAAGACTATTGGGTTTCTATGAGCAAAGGAAACCTCTACCAGCCCACCGATTGGCTGACCATTGGCGGCGACATCCGCGCAGCGATTCCAGTATCAGAGTACTCAGATAAAACCAAGCTGAACACAGCCGTACGTGGCGCTGTCACTTTTGCATTTGATTTATCAGCTTGGCTTGAAGGCTTCACATTTACCTTCCAGCCTCGCTTACTGAAAAATTTTCATGAGTACAAAACCGCTGGCGGCAGAAATCTAGTGGAATACGATGCTGGCGCATATTACGAGCTCGCTTACAGCTACCAAGATTGGAGCTTCATTGTTGGTGCTATCAATAACCACACATGGACCTACAAAGGTAATTACAACCACCCTTCTCTAACCCATCAAGAATACATCGGTTACCGCCTAACCGAGAAAGTAAGCTTAGGGCTAGGACACACAAACAGCGTCAGTTTCTTCGACCCTTCGCGTGGACCGGCTCCGGTATCGCGATTACTCGATTACAAGAATTCAACCTTTTATGCACTCGCTGTTTATTCATTTTAAAACAATAAAAATAGAACATCGTAAACACACGAAATGGAGTTACCTATGAAACTAACTAAACTAGCCTTCAGCGTTGCTGTTGGTTTATCGCTAGTTGGATGTGGCGCTGGAGACGCGCCTTACGACGAAGTAGTCAAGCCAAAAGAACAGTTAAAAAAAGACGCATTTGATACCAACAAGGTATACATGTATATGCCTTCAATGAGTAAAGCACCGCGCTATGCTGTTGCTATGGCTCCTTTCATGCAAGGCGATGAACAGTTAGTACGCTTAAACTTTAGTGAAGATGGTCTGCAAGTTCGTGCTATTAATTCTGATGTTGTGAGTCAAGCGCAACTTAATAATGGCGACTTTGGTCGCTGGAACGACAGCGTAAACGATAACGCACCAGTTTTAACCATCCCCGGTGATTACGCAGACTACCGTTGTCGACTTGATGACTATGATGAATGTACAAATAAAGAAGAAGAAAATAAAGACGCTGATGTTGAGTGGCATGACAAGCAATTTTTTACCCCTGACTTTGCCAGTTTAGAAAACATAAGTGCTTCTTGGAATGATCTTTCTCGTAGTAGTCAGTGTTATAGCCCTGTCGGCAGTGCTCGCTTAACTGAAGACCCAACGAAGGGTTGGAAAGGCTATGAGGTTTCTGCAGACGGTTCAATTTTCATTGAGGTTGAACAAGAATATACGGTTAAAAAATCTTGGGGCTGTTTGATTAACGGCCTAATTGCTGCTGATTTTAACTTTACCGAACTATCATTTACCGTTGCTCATACCTATTCAATTGTCCCTATTGAAAACTTAACCAGTAAAGATTATGAACCCATTCTTTACTCTGTTAATGATGAAGATACTTTTGGCTTCTTTACTAGTGAAGTGGAGCGGCCAACGGCAGCGAATATCGATGGAGCTGTTGGTAACAAGCATCAGTACCTAAACCGATTCAATCCAAATTTAGCATTCGTTGACTACCATTTAAGCGATAGTTTTAACAATAACGAATCAACCAGATTTTTTAAGCAAATCACCTTTGATGTAATGAATCGCATCAACCCACAGCTTAAAGCAGCAGGCGTACCGCAAGTTAATCTTGTCGAGCCATCTGGTAAACATTCAGGCGACTTGCGTTATAACGTTATCAACCTGATTGATGAGCCATTAGCAAACGGCCTTGCAGGTTACGGACCTTCTGCAGCTAACCCTGTGACAGGGGAAATTGTACACGCGCACATCAATCAGTACTCTGGTGTACTTGAAGCCGGTGCAAATTTTTACTGGGATACTATCTCTAGTACTTACAACCGCGGTGGTACAACCCAAAAGCCAACGGTAAATACGGACACAATTGACTCACAAGCATCAAACAATAAGCCTAGCTACAATTCTAATAACTCGGCTTTAGCTAGTGATGACATTAATATCGCTAAATCTGTAGGAGAAGTGGTTACTGAACAGTCTATTCCAAATACACAATACCTAGATAAAGAGTTACTGAAACTTCAAGATGAAGTCCACACGGAAAGCTTAGAACTAGTATTAGAGGAAATTGCTCGTTTAGACAACTTAAATGAGGATGATCTAACCAATGAGCAACGCATTAAACGTGACGATCTTGAAAAACGCGTTTGGGCAGAAAATAACATGTTCCCAGCTGCGTCACTTTGGACCAGCACAACAGCAAAAGCCTTACCAACTGGTATTGCTGGTCATAACATCGACTATACAGATGCTTCTCTTTGGGTAAATGGCGTCGTTGCCGAAGAATTCTCTGGTGTAGCGACAGACAAGCCTGCTCAACTTAAAAAGTGGGCTGATTTAAGTAATGCTAACCAAGTTAAAATCGGCCGTATATTAGCAGGTATCTCTTACGCGAAAACCTTAGTTCATGAACTAGGCCATAACTTAGGCTTGCGTCATAACTTTAAAGGTAGTATCGATGCATCTAACTTCTTTAGCCAACAGCAAGCTAAAGAAAACGGTCTAATCCACGTGCCTGCTTACAGCTCTATCATGGATTACAATCCTTCCATCCTAGATGCGCTACCAGTGTTTGGTCCTTATGACCTAGCAGCGTTGCAGTTTGGCTATAAGCGTGAAGTAGCAGTACTCGATGCGAAAACCAAAGCAATTACTGGCGTTCGCAGTGTGAAAGCTTATGACGAGAAACTGCTAAAAGAATACCTCGATATTAACGCTAGCGTATCTCAAGAGCTTAATGATGGCGTTGTTGCTGCTCTCGCAGCTGATTTAGAAGCGGAGGCAACAGCAGATTCAACATCAGAAGTTAAACCGTATAAGTTCTGTACTGATGGTAACGTTAGCGGGAATTCTGATTGTAACCGTCACGACGAAGGCCGTAACCACAATGAAATCAATAAGTTCGCTATCCAGCGTTACAGAGATTTCTATGAAATTCGTAACACACGTAACAACCGAGAAGAGTATACGGAATATAACTTACGTGGCTACGCTGTTGCACGTGAAAGAGAATTCTCTGCAATGCGCGATAACCTCGAGTTTTTGAGTCGTGCTTGGGGTGGCGATCTTGCGCAAGTTAATAACCAACTTTTGTTTGCTAACCACAACCTTGCAGCCGAGTTGAATTGGCCTGCCGATAACTGGACTACACGCTGTGTAACACCAGAAGTGTCATCTTTCTGGAACGGCGAAACACCAGAGAAAGATGCTTTCTTATGGGATATCTACTGTGGCGTACCATCAGCAGTAGCTCGTACTCAAGAGTTCTTTATTGAAACTATTGCACAACCCGATCATACGTGTGAAATTAAAAACAGTTCGGGTGAAGTTCGCTATTCATTGCTAACTGATTTAATGAATGGTAAGTATGATGGAGAGCGCACTGACACTAGCTCTATGTCTGCTGCCCCTGAATTTGCAATGGGAGAAGTACCAACAAGCTGTTTCAATGATACATTAACAGCTGCACTTGCTATTGATAACTATGAAGTATTGTCAGAAGCTGGCCGCTTCCTTAATAGTGGTCGTGCACCAGTTCGCAATCCAAATCATAAATACTCAAGTGATCGTGATTACTTAGGTACCTGGGTTGATAAACTGGTTGCCATGGGTCAATTGGTTGAGCGAAACACAAAAATGCCGATATCTTCTCGTCAATCAATGGCATTAGCCGACTTGTATGACTTTCAAGATAGCCCAAGCGGCATCATGCAATACCCAGCATTTAATATGTTGTTGAAAGACATGGTACTTCAAGGTAAGCCATTCTATGCTCCAAAGTTTAGAAACGCACAAGGTGAAGAAGTCGCACCACAAGGAGAATACCCAGGCCAGTGGAGCTGGGATACCAAGATTGAAGAGTTACCTCTTTACTCGGGTTGTCTATCTTGGTGTTATGGCTTATCGCCTAAAGGTGAAAACAACCTTATTGAAGCCTTACTTGAACAAGTAATGATTGAAAGCCGTGACAGCAGCTTAGCGGGTCGTGACCAAGCAGAAGCTTTGGCTCGATTTGTATCAATTCGTGTCAACGATAACAGCACATATACTGATGCAGTATACTGGGACTACAAAGGCAAACGTTATGCTGCCACGCCAGAAAATGGCTTAGCACATGAGATTATTGTCAGCATGCAAGAACTTGAAATGATGCTTGAGTTTGGTCATGTTTGGTCTGAACTGACTCCAGAACAAAAGAGTAAGATTAACAACATGCAATATATGCTTAAGTTTGCTGAAGCATACTTTAACGGTAATGATGCACAACGAGCTGAAATTATTGAGAAAGTACAAGGCTACAAAGCAGCACTACCAATGTTACCCCGTACAATTAACTAATAATTAGTTCGTAGTCACATAACCTGAGCAAAGCCAGCTTATAGACTAAGCTGGCTTTTTTATATTTTAGATTTCAAGTAGGCTTTAAAGCTCAGTATTTACTACATCAAGCCTGACTATTAATTGTACACAAATTTGATTTAAAGCCATGCAATGGGCTTTATTACTGTATACTTCGCGACCAAACTATTTGGACGTCTGCTGCGCAGCTCGTTATCTGAATATTTATTAATAATTTCGAGGTACAAGCTTTTGATCTCCACCGCAAACATCACCATGCAATTTGGCCCAGAGCCGTTATTTGAAAATATCTCCGCTAAGTTCGGACACAACAATCGTTACGGCTTAATTGGCGCTAATGGCTGTGGTAAGTCGACTTTTATGAAGATCCTAAGCGGTGAGCTCACGCCCTCTTCAGGTAATGTGTCTATCACTCCGGGCTTAAAAGTGGGCACCCTGAGCCAAGACCAGTTTGCGTTTGAGCAATACAGTGTTATCGACACAGTGATCATGGGTGACGTAGCACTGTGGAAAGTCAAACAAGAGCGTGATCGCATTTACGCTAAACCCGATATGACCGAAGCCGATGGCATGCGAGTCGGCGATTTAGAAAGTGAATTTGCTGAAATGGACGGTTACAGCGCCGAAAGTCGCGCTGGAGAGATCTTACTTGAAGCGGGTATTGAAGAATCATTCCACTACGGTTTGATGCAACAAGTGGCGCCAGGCTGGAAACTGCGAGTGCTGCTTGCCCAAGCACTGTTTGCTAATCCGGATATCTTGCTACTCGATGAGCCAACCAACAACTTGGACATTCATACTATTTCGTGGTTAGAAGACGAACTCAACAAACGTAAATCCACCATGATCATTATTTCGCACGACCGGCATTTCTTGAATGCGGTATGCACCCACATGGCCGATATCGACTATGGTGAGCTGCGAATTTATCCGGGTAACTATGAGTACTTCCTTGAGCAATCAAGCTTACTACGTGAGCAATTATTAGCAGGAAACGCGAAAAAGAGCGCCGAAATTGATGAACTACAAGACTTTGTCAACCGCTTTGGCGCTAACGCATCAAAGGCGAAGCAAGCCAGCTCACGCGCGAAAAAACTCGATAAAATTAAGCTCGACGAAGTGAAGTCATCAAGCCGTATAATGCCTTCGATTAGCTTTGCAGCGGGCAAAAAAATGCATCGCCAAGCACTTATATTAGAAAACCTTGCCCACGGTTTTGATGATGAACTTCTGTTCCAAGGCGGCGATTTAATTTTAGAAGCCGGTGCCAAACTTGCCATTATCGGTGAAAACGGCGTTGGTAAAACTACGTTTTTACGCTGCTTAGTCAATGAATTAAGCCAAAAAGAAGGCGTTGTTAAATGGTCGGAAAACGCTTCCATCGGCTATTGCCCTCAAGACAGCGGTAACGAATTTGATAATGACTTAACACTAATGGACTGGATGTCGCAGTGGCGCAGGCCGATACATAACGACTTAATGGTGCGAGGCATGTTAGGTCGCTTACTCTTTACCGATGATGACGCCAATAAAAAAGCCCGCAATTGTTCCGGTGGTGAAAAGAACCGCTTACTATTTGGCAAGCTAATGATGCAAGACATTAACGTGTTGATCATGGATGAGCCAACTAACCACATGGATATGGAAGCCATCGAAGCCCTCAACAGCGCCCTTAAGGCTTTTGAAGGTACCTTGATATTTGTCAGTCATGACCGTGAGTTTGTATCCTCATTGGCCACGCGTATTATCGACATTAAAGATAAACAAGTGGTTAATTTTCAAGGTACCTTTGATGAGTACCTATCAAGCCAGAAAGAGGCGAAAAAAGTCGCTTAGCTCTAGTTTGGATAAATAAATCTAGTATGAGTTAATAAAAAGGCATTGCGTGGGTGCGATGCCTTTTACTGACCACATAAAATACCTTACAAATGCGCAGTCCGCTCTTCAACACATTCGTATGATCCCATTTCAAACTCACGACAAATCCACGGCCTCAGCTCATAAATGCTGCACATCATGGTATCGCGATCAAGCGCCGAGCACCAACCATCCTCAAGTCTAAGCATGGTTTCACCACCCCAAGAGTCCACCGCTATGTGCTCTTCAGGTACACCTGTATCTGAAATAATCATCACTTCGAGCCGACAGCAACAAGCTTGGCAATTAGCGCATGTAATTTCGGGGGCTGATAGGTTTATTACATCAATAGACATTAACAGTGGCCAGTAACTTAAACTCACTCATACTACGCCGATAGTGCCGGAATATGAATCGTTATCTCAACTAACACTGAGAGCCTGTAATCACTTGCCCTTCTATTTCAGGTGTAGATAACAAAGCCGAAATAGCGCTTTGCAGTGCCATAGTTTGCTTAGCCAGCGCCATACTCGGCTTATTAGTACCCTGAGTTTGCTCAGGCAATAGCGGTAAATGCATAAAGCCTGCCCGCACAGCACTATCTCGCAGTGAATGCAACAATGCATATAACACATGATTACAAACAAAGGTGCCGGCCGTATTTGAAATGCTAGCGTTAATCCCTTGCTGCAATATGGCTTGGCACATCGACTTGATCGGCAATGTACTAAAATACGCTGCGGGGCCACCCTCAATAATCACTTGGTCTAACGGCTGTTGTCCGTCATTATCAGCAATCGGAAAATCATCTACATTAATCCCCACGCGTTCAATTGTAACATCAGACCGCCCTGCAGCTTGGCCGAGCACAATCACTATATCAGCTTGATAACATTCAATTAACTGCAATAATTTCTTATGTGCTTTTTGCCCTACAACAGGTATTTGATGACAATATATTTGCCCTTCCGCGAAGCGAAAATTTGCCAACATGGGCAAGATCTGACTGGCAGGGTTAATGGCTTGGCCATTAAACGGTTCAAAACCCGCCACTAAAATAGTTTTCATTACTGTTATTCAACTAACACTAAGCATAAAAAAAACGCCGCCTGACAAAAAGTGCTCGGCGGCGTCAAGGATAACTGGCTTTACTAATTTGACTGCACTAAATGACACGCAGCTTGATGACCGTTTTCACCAACACTAACCAAATCGGGTCGCTGCTCGCGACATAAATCCGTGGCATGGATACAACGAGCATTGAAATGACATCCCGCAGGCGGATCCATTGGCGATGGCACATCACCTTTGAGAATAATCCGTTTGTTGCGTAAGCGTGGATTGGGAATAGGGATCGCCGATATTAACGCTTGAGTATAAGGATGCTTTGGCTCTTTATACAACGTTTCAGCAGCGCCAATTTCTACAATTTTGCCTAAATACATCACAGCTATGCGATCAGAGATATGCTTTACCACTGACAAATCATGGGCAATAAATATCAGTGCTAGGTTCATTTCTTGTTGCAGGTCAAGTAACAGATTCACAATCTGCGATTGCACCGAGACGTCCAGCGCTGATACCGCTTCATCACATACAATAATTTTTGGCTTTAAGGCGATAGCCCTTGCAATACCAATACGTTGACGCTGCCCCCCAGAGAATTCATGAGGATAGCGATCTGCCGCTGTCTTTGGTAACCCGACTTTTACTAATAGTTCTTCTACCCATACGCGACGCTCTTCCGGAGTCCCAATACCATGGATTTCAAACGGTTCAGCCATGATGCCACCCACTGTATGGCGCGCATTTAAACTTTCCATAGGGTCTTGGAAAATAATCTGCATTTCTTTGCGCAGCTCAGCCATTTCTCTGACCGGTAAGTCAGTGATATCACGCCCTTCAAAGAAAATCTTACCTGAGGTTGGCTCGTATAACTTAAGTAAAGTCCGCCCTACGGTACTTTTTCCACAGCCCGATTCGCCCACCAACCCTAATGTTTCGCCGGCCTTAACATCTAAACTGATACCATCAACGGCATAAACAAATTTTTTCTTTGAAAACAAGCCTCCGCCAATAGCAAAGTGCTGCTTAAGATCGCGAATCGATAATACAACATCACTCATTAGCTTAACTCCTTCAACCTTAAGCAGCTCACCATATGATCATCAGCGATCATTTCAGGTACTGGCGTTTGGCTCTCACACTTATTTTGACGATCTGGACAGCGATTGTAAAAACGACAACCCTTTGGCATATCGGCAAGGGATGGCACTGAGCCTTCAATGGTGTTTAACCGTGTTTTCGGTTTGTCATCAAGGCGAGGAATTGAATTAAGTAAACCACGGCTGTATGGATGACGTGGATTTTCAAACAGTTCAAACACATTGGTTTTTTCTACTGCTCTTCCCGCATACATCACCACCACTTCATCACAAATTTCAGCAACCACACCTAAGTCGTGAGTGATAAAAATAATTGCCATGCCTGTTTCTTTTTGCAAGTCTTTCATCAAGCTTAAAATTTGCGCTTGAATCGTCACATCTAACGCAGTGGTGGGCTCATCCGCAATCAAAATATCCGGCTTACACGCAAGGGCAATGGCAATCATTACTCGCTGACGCATGCCGCCCGATAGCTCATGAGGGTAAACATCAAAGCGCTTTTCAGGTGCTGGAATATCCACTTTTTTCAGCATTTTAATCGCTTCAATTTTGCGCTGCTGTTTATTAAATTCAGGGCGATGTAAACGAAACACCTCACAGAGCTGCTCACCAATAGTATGCACTGGGTTCAATGCTGTCATTGGCTCTTGGAAAATCATCGCAATACGATCACCACGCATTTCATAGAGCTTTTCTGGTGGCAATTTCGTTACGTCCTGCCCCTTATAAATCACTTCACCGCCAGTGACTTGGCCATGGGGACGAGGTAATAAACCCATGATAGAAAGTGAGGTAACACTTTTACCGCAGCCAGACTCACCGACAATACCAATAGTTTGACCGCGCTTGGCTTGAAAGCTTACGCCATCAAGAACCTTTATGGGGCCTTGCTCAGTCGTAAAGGTGGTTTCTAGCTGACGCACATCTAAAACCACCTCGCCTAAATTACTTATTGCCTCTTGCTGCTCATGACTTGAGCTAAGGTTAGATTTTAAAGGTTTCATCTATCTTCAACTCCGGCTCAAAAGGTTCACGCTTTTTCTTGGCTCTTAACACCGCTTTTTTCTCTTCTTCATCAATCCAGAACAAGCCAAAGCGCGTTGCTCCGCCTAGCCTGAACATTTCACGAGACGAGCGCGTAATAGGTACTTCAGGTAAGTGCACCCAGCGCCAATGTGCCGCTCGAGAGGTTGACTCTTGATAGCCCGGAATGAACATCGCTTGCTCGTGTAGCATGTGCTGAATTTGCTTAGCTTGTTTAATGCGTACTGCGACATCGAATTCGCTACGATAAGCTTCAATCAATTTATCAAGCTCAGGATCCGCGGTGTTAGTGGTGTTATTAGTATTGTTTTGACCCACATGTACAGAATGGAAGAACTGCCAGTAAGCAGGAGCTAAAACACCCACTCCCCAGCCTCCCCAGTAGGCTTGATGCTTATTCTCTCCAACGGTGCGAATTCGGGTCGTAAAGTCCACTTTATTAAGTACTAAATCAACACCGGCCTTTTTCGCTTCCTCACGTAAAATAACCATCATGTCGTTGCGCTCATCTCCGCTATACATCAGCTCTACGGATAGGGTTTGCCCATCTTTAACGCGAATGCCCATGTCGTCACGTGCTCCCCAACCCGCTTTTTCAAAGTATTCTGCGGCTTTTTTCAGGTCAAACTCGCGCGGCTGAATATCAGCTTGATAGTCTCCATTACCCGATGTGAACTGCGGTAAACGCTGTACATCGCCACGTAATGCTTTATTTATCCCTTTTTGCATGTTGATTGCGTGTTGCAAGCCAAGGCGCACATTAATGTCAGACAAAATCGGCGACTGAGTGTTGAGGTAAATGCCCCAAGGTATGCGTGGCTTGTCGTTATACGCCAGTGTGCGCTTAATATAACCGTGAGCAAACTCTCGCTTTTTGGTTTTTTCATGCCAATAAATCGGCTCAGGCATTTCAAAAGTATCTAGCTTGCCCTTTAAAAAGTGCTTATAAGCAATGGCTTTATCGCGAATTACCTTGATGCGGATTTTATCCACATTAAAGCGATTTTTTTGAAATTTAAGATCCTTCGCCCACCAGTCTTTATTGCGCGTTAAGGTAACCGTTTTACCTTTTTTAAATTTAGACAGAATGTAAGGGCCTGTATTAGGTGCCACTTCCCAGTTGGCATCTTTAACCCAGTTTTTACCAATTCGCCCCTTATAGAAGTGCTCAGGCACGGGGATAATGCTTGTTGAACCAATCAGCTCTTCTTTCGCTTTCGCTTCACCTAACGTTACCGATATTGTGTAATCATCATATTTGGTCACATTCACCAGCTGGTTGGTGTAATACTCATGGTACCAAGGCGCTTTAATATTCGGATTTAAGTGAAACTCACGGGTATAAACAAAATCGTCAGCAGTTACTTTTTCACCGTCAGACCAACGCGCTCTTGGATCAAGCTTGAAATAAACGGTTTTAAAGTCTTCAGTGATCGCCCAATCGGTAGCAATTTGCGGAATATATTTTTTCGTGTTGGGATGCAGCATAGTCAACGCCATTTGATTGGCTAGAATATACTCTCTAAATTCACCATTGGAGTTTGGTCCAACCACGCGAAATGTCGGCGGGTAACTATCAGCAAACAGACGCAGCGTACCACCTTTCTTTGCTTGGTCAGAGGCAAAAACAGGCTCATCATTGTTGTTTTCCCACTGCAAGTTTTCTGGCAACTCGGCGCTATAAGCCGCCGCAGAAACTAAGCTGGCAATAACAAAAATGGCCTGATGCAATTTAAGACTTAACTTCATAATCTGTCCTTTTACTTTTGTCCATCGCGCTGTCAGCCACGAACTATCATGGCGACAGCGGGGTTAATCTGGCGCAACTCATTCACTTAGCGCCAGCTCACCTAGTTAGATATATTTAGTGTGCTTTTTCGGGTCAAACGCTTCTCGAATGGCTTCACCGACAAAGGTCACCATGGTTAGCACCAACACAATCGCCGTCACTACCGAGGCCACAATCCACACTGCGTCTAAATTATCTTTACCTTGTGACAACATCTCCCCCCAACTCGGCGTTGGCGGCGCAAGCCCCAAACCTAAGTAATCGAGTGAGGTCAGTAAGGTTAAGTTACCGACTATGGTAAATGGTGCCATGGTCACTATCATCATCAAGGTATTAGGCATGATGTGTTTAAAAATAATACGAGCAGTTGAAGCCCCTTGTGCTTTGGCTGCCATCACGTATTCACGAGCCTTTTCCTTATAGGTCAACGTGCGCATATACCAAGTCATCGCGGTCCAGTTAAACATCACGATGATCATGACAAAGAGCCAGAAGTTAGAGCCAAATATCGACACGATAATCATGATCACATAGATACCCGGTAGTTGACTCCATATTTCAATAATACGCTGGCCAAACAAGTCAACCTTGCCGCCCCAATACCCCATAAAACAGCCCACGGTAACACCAATGGCGTAACAAATAGCCATAACCAAAAAGGCAAAGCCCATGGCTAAACGAAAACCGTAAATCAGGCGCGCAGCTACATCACGGCCGTAAGTGTCTGTGCCAAGGTAATGCTTATCTTCAAATGAAGGTGCCGTTGGTGGGTATTCCCCCTCTGAATAATTGTTTTCAAATGGGTTATAGGGAATGATCGGCATCACTACCCAGTTATCACTGCCATCTTGCTCAAATTGCAATTGTAATTCGCGATACTTGGTTTCATAAGCGTAATCAAGACCGAAGGTTTTACCTGGGTATACATCACTGTAAGTTGGAAAATACCAATTACCTTCATAGTTCACCACGATGGCTCGATTGTTCACCCACAGCTCGGCAAAAGCCGACAGCATCATTAAAATGAATAAAATAACAGCTGAATAATAACCACGCTTAATAGAACGAAAACGATTAAGTTTTTTTAGGGTTAATGGATTTAATTTCATATCATCTACTTCCCAAACTTAACGCGTGGATCGACTATAGCAACACAGATATCCGATAAGATATTTCCGATCATCATGGCAATGGAGGTCATCACCAAAATACCCATCACGACAGGGTAATCGCGCTGTAATATCGCGTCGTAACCCAGTAAACCAATACCGTCGATATTAAACACGGCTTCAATCAAAAACGAACCAGCAAAGAACACACTCACTACCGCGCCAAAATGACTGGCAATAGGGATCAAACTGTTGCGCAATGCATGTTGTTTTAATGCTTTGTCAAAAGGCAATCCTTTAGCAATCGCAGTACGAACATAATCTGCTGACAAATTTTCCATTAGCGAGTTTTTCATGGTCATGGTGAGGATGGCGAAATCGCCAATTGCATAGGCCAGCAAAGGCAGCACGGCATGCCAGAGGATCTCATATGCTTGTTCGCCAAGGGTTTCTAAGTCTTCAAATTCATCACTGACAAAACCGCCAAATGGGAACCATTCCAGTTGAAATGAAAATACTGTTAACAGCAATATACCGACCACGAATCCGGGCAGCGCAAAGCCAACAAATATCGCAATAGAAGATAAATTATCAAACCAGCTGCCATGGTGACGCGCTTTGGCAATCCCTAAGGGAATAGAGACCCCATAACTGATAAGGAATAAACAAACGCCATAAAAGGTTGAAACAGGAAGCCGATCAAGAATCAAGTCTAATACCGGATCTTGATAAAAAGTCGACTCACCTAAGTCACCTTGTAACAACTTACCCATCCAATCGAGATAGGCCTGCCAAACGGGTTTATCCATGCCATAAAAAGCGCTTAAATCAGCTAATTGCTCTTCTGACAGCGAGTTGCTGCTCATGCTGCTGCCTTGAGACAAGCTCATTTGCTGCATTTCAGCAATGGCTCGTTCCATTGGCCCACCGGGCACAAAACGAGTGATGGTAAATACCAATACGGTGATACCAATAAATGTAGGGATAACCAGCAATAAACGCCGGATAAAATAGGCTAGCACAACCCTCTCTCCTTTTTGAGCTAATGATTCGTTATGAATCAGTACTGCCGACTCGGCCAAGCAATCATGTTGCCCGATAAGACTAAACTGAGCACCACCCTAACCACCTTAGTGTTAACAGTGCCGATTAAACAATGATTGAACAATGTTGGCTGGCTGTTGATAGTTGTCGCACCATTTTAGAATTGGCGCATTCTAGCACGGCATTTCCTTTGTCTTACTGCGCTCACCCCTAAAACCTCACTGCACGATACGCTGAGTATCAGTAAATGATCCTGCCCATGGCTTACCCAGTTAATAGCGCGAAAAGCAAGGAACAAAATCGTGTTTGTAACACATAATCGATTTTTTATAAGTGAAAATAATTATCAATTGATATATACCTGTTGCTCAGCTCAAGCCTCACTGAGTGCGCCTTTAGAGCTTATTAATAGACACTTTGTTAACTCAATGCGCCTTGTGTTATGCCTTGATAGATCCAATTTGGCATTATTCCACTAATTTGGCTGACACCTATTTCTCACTTTGGTGGCTCGGAAAACCATTTCACCTTAAAATTTGGAGTACACATGGAACAAGACAACTATTTATGGTTAGAAGAAGTGGAAAGCCAACTTGCCCTTGATTGGGTAAAGGAGCAGAACCAACGCAGCCAAGCCGAGTTAGAGCAAATCCCTGTATTTAAGCCATTTCAAGATGCGATTTTAAGCAGCCTTGAGAACAACCAAAAAATCCCCTATGGGACTCGACGCGACGGCAATTACTTTAATTTTTGGCAAGACAAAGACCATATCAAAGGCGTATGGCGTAAAGCAGCCTTTTCCGATTTTGTGGCTGGCAAGCCCAAGTGGGAAACCTTACTTGACCTTGATGCTTTAAATAAACATGAGCAAGCCAACTGGGTTCTTGGCGGCATAGATGTACTGGCACCAGGGCACAACAAAGCCTTGGTTAAACTCAGCCCAGGCGGCAGTGATGCAGGCATTATTCGCGAATTTAACCTTGAAACAAACAGGTTTGAAAAAGAAGGGTTTCACTTACCTAAAGCCAAGAACATGGTCGCTTGGGTAAATGAACAGCAAATAATAGTGGCAACGGATTTTGGCCCAAGCAGCTTGACTGATTCTGGCTATCCGGCACAAGTTAAACTATGGAGCCGTCAAAAAGATCTTAATAATAGTCAGTCGCTACTGACTATTCCGACTTCAGAAATGGGCCTTTTTACTTTTCGTTTAGAGCAAGGCGAACAATCATACACAGGCGTCACTCGCTGTGTTGATTTTTTCCATCACCGCACTTATATCCTTATTGGCCAGCAATTGATCGAACTGCCCTTACCTGAACAACACGATATTCAAGGGCTGTTTAACGACCATGTACTGGTCAGCTTAAAAACAGATTGGCTTGAGTTTAAACAAGCCGATTTAGTCGCTTTGCCAATGGCAAGCTTATTATCTAAACAGCCTGAGCCAACGCTGGTGTATCGCCCTAGTGGCAAAGCGGCAATCCAGCGCATTACGCCAGCCAAAAACGTACTTTACCTTGAGCTACTTGAAAACGTTAGTTCGCGCTTACTTGGCCTCGACAAAAGCTGGCATGCCACTGATCTCACGCCACAGGCAAACTTAAGTTTATCGGTTATTGATGCCAGCGAAGAGGACGACAGCGTACTCGTTAAAGCTGAAGGCTTCCTGCTGCCAGAATCATTATTTTTACTTGCTCCTAATCAGCAGCCGAAAATTTTATACCAATTAGCGCCTCAATTTGATCAAAGCAATCTTCAGGTGCAGCAGCATTGGGTTAACTCAAAAGACGGTACGCAAGTTCCCTATTTTCTGATCGCACAAAAAGACCTGTTACTCGATAGCAACACCCCCACTATTTTGTATGGTTATGGCGGCTTCGAAATTGCATTAAAGCCAAGCTATCTGGCGCATGCGGGTAAAACTTGGCTCGCACAAGGGGGCGCATATGCCATCGCCAACATCCGCGGGGGTGGCGAGTTTGGCCCAGCTTGGCATCAGGCAGCTCTCACTCATCATCGCCAACGCGCCTATGATGACTTTTTTGCTGTTGCAGAAGATTTAATCAATCGTAAGGTGACCCAACCAAAACACCTTGGCGCAATGGGCGGCTCAAATGGCGGCTTGTTGATGGGCGTATGCTTAACTCAACGTCCTGAACTGTTTAATGCAATTAATATTCTGGTACCCTTACTGGACATGAAACGCTTTCATCTACTTTTAGCCGGTGCCAGTTGGATGGCAGAGTATGGAAATCCCGATATTGCAGAAGACTGGGCCGTTATCAAAACTTACTCGCCTTATCAAAATTTAGTCGAAAATCGCAACTACCCTAAAGTGTTGTTGAGAACATCAACCAAGGATGATCGTGTTCATCCTGCCCACGCCCGCAAACTAGCCGCTAAAATGGCAGAATTTGGCCACCCATTTTTCTACTATGAAAACATCGAAGGAGGTCATGCTGGCGCGGCTGATTTAAAACAAAGCGCTTATACCAAAGCCATGGATTTTGCCTACTTCTGGCATCGCCTAGGCCATAAATAAAGCGCGCAAATTTGAATCACGAAGGTGAAGCTCATTTAACTTCACCATGTAATACAACGAAATAAACTGAGTGGTAATATGAACTTTATTTTTGCAACACCAGAACAAGCAATAACGGGCTCCCTTGTGGTTCCTGTATTCAAAGATGATCTCTGCGCCCTTTCGGGTTTATCAGCTGAAGCGCAAATTAAAACCTTGATCGAACAAGAGCAGATCAGCACTAAAGCGGGTGTTGTCACCCCGTTCTTCAACGCAGAGCAACCACTGATACTTGTTGGCGCCGGCAAACGTGAAAAATTCAGTGAAAATGAACTACTCAAATTAGTACAAAACTTAGCTGTCACCCTAAAAGAAAGCCAAGCTCAACTTAGCCTCTTAGTTGACGTACTCGTTCCTGAAAAGCGTGACATTAGCTGGACCCTAACGCAAATCACTCAGCAGTGGCTCAGCAGCCTGTACAGCTACGACATCACTAAGTCAGAAAAAACACCAGTCACTAAAACCGAGCTACTGGTTTTTATTACTGAAAATACCAATGATGCCGCGGTGACGTTAGGTCAAGCCATCGCCAATGGTATGAATGTCACCAAACAGCTGGGCGATTTGCCGTCAAATATTTGTACGCCAACCTACCTCGCCAAATTTGCCGCTAAGCTGGCTGAGCAACACAGCGAGTTTGAAATAGAAGTACTTGAAGAAACAGATATGGAAGCCTTGGGCATGGGCTCATTTTTGTCAGTATCAAAAGGCAGCGATGAAGCGGCTAAGCTGATTGTGCTGCAATACCAAGGCGGCGAAGCCAATCAAGCCCCACACGTACTCGTGGGTAAAGGATTAACTTTTGACAGTGGCGGTATCAGCCTAAAGCCAGGTGCTGGCATGGAAGAAATGAAGTACGACATGGGCGGGGCCGCTGCCGTGTTAGGTACCATGCATGTCTTATCTGAACTGAAGCCTGCGTTAAACGTCATTGCTATCATAGCTGCAGCTGAGAACATGCCTTCGGCACGCGCTTCTAAGCCGGGTGACGTGGTCACTAGCATGAGTGGTAAGACCATTGAAATTATCAATACTGACGCCGAAGGCCGACTAGTATTAGCTGATGCTCTGACCTATGCAGAGCGTTTTAACCCAGCCAGTGTGGTAGATATTGCGACATTAACTGGCGCAGTGATCGTTGGTTTAGGGGTGCACCCTACTGCGGTTTATGCCAATGATGATAACTTAAGCAGCGAACTATTAGCAGCAGGGAATGAGTCATGGGATCGCGGCTGGCCAATGCCTTTATGGGACGATTACGCAGCTGAAATTACCTCTCCATTTGCTGATTTGCGTAATACCGGCTCAATTGCACGCGCGGGAGGCTCAATTACTGCCGCCATGTTCCTCAAAGCCTTTGCTGAAAAATACACTTGGGCACATTTAGACATTGCAGGTACAGCATGGCAAGGCAGTAAAGGTGCAACGGGCCGCCCGGTGCCAATGCTGACGCAATACCTACTTGCAAAGCAAGCAGAGTAAGCGCTATCTGTATTGCTTAAAATATGGCAAAGATAGCTTAACTAGCTGAAATAACACAGCAGTTAGCCGCTCGGTTAACTGCTTCTTGGTCTATTGCGCTAACCTAGTCCTTTTTTCTTCCCTCTCGTTACTTCATTATCCTGCCCAACCTGTGCATAATAGCGCCGTTAAGGAGAATTAAATGACGCGCTGCCACTGTGGTAATGATTTACCCTATGAAAAATGCTGCCAACCTTTACATTTAGGTGAATTCGCGGCCCCCACTTGTGAAGCTCTCATGCGCTCACGTTTTAGTGCTTATATTGAGCAATTAGGGGAATATTTATTTAACACTTGGCACCCCGATTATCGTGCCGACCTTACACCTGAAACCTTAGCCCAATCAGGCAAAGAAACCGATTGGCGCAGCTTGCAAATTTTAGCCAGCCAAGGTGGGCCGAATGATAGCCAAGGCTCGGTTGAATTTTGCGCTTGGTTTATGGTCAATAACGAACTGCATTATCATCACGAAATATCGCAGTTTAGCCGTGTTGATGGCGCATGGGTTTACACCGACGGGGCATTTAATCCGAATAAAAAATCACGACTACCGGGGCGCAATGATCCTTGCCCCTGTATGAGTCAAAAGAAATTTAAAGCCTGTTGTGGCAAATAATTAATTAAAAATAATTTGAGTTGAGCACTAAGATGGAACGTAAAATACTGTTAACCGATTGCCAAGATCAAAAAGGCCTAATCGCGCAAATTACCAACATTTGTTACAAGCACCAGCTAAATATCATTAAGAATAATGAGTTTGTTGATAATGACTTTGGCCGCTTCTTTATGCGTACCGAATTAGAAGGCCACTTTAATGATGCGACGTTCTTAGCCGATATTGATTCAGCACTGCCCAAAGGTGCTAATCGCAATTTAGTACAAGCTGGGCGTAAACGTATTGTTATTATGGTAACCAAAGAAGCACATGCCCTTGGTGATATCTTAATGAAGCAAGCTTACGGTGGCATGGATGTTGAAATTGCTGCGGTGATTGGTAACTACGATGCATTGGAAGACTTAGTAACTAAATTTGATATTCCTTACCACACTGTGAGCCACGAGGGTTTGTCTCGCCCTGAGCACGAAGCCAAAATTGTTGAATTGATTAATCAATATGATCCAAACTATGTGGTACTAGCAAAATACATGCGTATATTAACGCCGGAATTTGTAGCTAATTACCCGAATAAAATCATTAACATCCACCACAGTTTCTTACCTGCTTTTATCGGTGCCAGCCCATATAAGCAAGCGTTCGATCGCGGCGTTAAAATCATTGGCGCAACCTCGCACTTTGTTAATAATGATTTAGATGAAGGGCCTATCATTACCCAAGATGTGATCCACGTTGATCACAGCTTTAGTGCACAAGACATGGCGAAAGCGGGTAAAGACGTTGAAAAATTAGTATTAACGCGTGCATTGTCGCTGGTGTTAGATGAAAAAGTGTTTGTTTACGGTAACAAAACCGTCGTATTCAGATAGTCGCTTCGACATAATAAGGCCTGTTAAGCAGGCCTTAATTTACGCCACCATATCAAGCTTATGTAGTTTTAGCTCTTTATCGTAGTCAAAGCCTTCAATGATCTGATTCATGCTAATCTCGTCGTATTTAACGGGCTCGGGAACCGTT
Organism: Motilimonas sp. E26; assembly: GCF_021278025.1. Lineage (GTDB taxonomy): Bacteria > Pseudomonadota > Gammaproteobacteria > Enterobacterales > CBDFNC01 > Motilimonas. The sequence goes on along the minus strand of NZ_JAIBHJ010000012.1, from coordinate 93,935 downwards.
TTGTTCATTTTTTCCATCCACTGCAAGCGCGTTTTTAGACTGACATTATCCAAAACTTCTTGGCCTAAACCGCCAGTGGGATCATTTTGACATAAAGGCGTAGGTTGCAATAACTGTTGTAAGCGAACACTTGCATTAAGGCCTTGGGCCGTTAACTCACTGAACGATTTTGCTCTGTCTGCCGAAATACCAGGCCCACGAATAGGCAGAGGTTGACCTAAACCAAATTCAGCCCGTAAATCAGCCTCTGGCTTTTTCATCATAGGCTTATCGGCTAAACCAAATTGAGGTAGTTCAGGAACATCAGCACAAAGCATGCTTAACAACAACGAGAACTGCGCTCGCTGTCCGTGATGAATAGCTTGATTAAGGCTTTGCCCTAACTGCAGTTCATCGGTAAGCAAATGTTGGCGAATTTGTCCTGATATCATCTCATCACACAAGTTAGCAAGGTTAAGATTGATATCGGCACAATAGAAGAAAACATGAATAAATATTTATCTTCACTTTATAATGCAAGCCCGATACATTTTTGACTACACTTTTGTGGCTGGCTTAAATTGCTTAAAGTACTGAATAAACACTAGGAAACCTCATTGGAACCAAAAGCTTATAGTTACCACAACAAGAAAGTGCTGATCGTTGACGATCAACGTGCTTTCCAAGTCATGTTAAAAGCCATGCTCACTAACTTAGGCTGTGGCTCTGTTTCTTTTGCCGACACTGCTGAAGCGGCGGTAAAACTCTGTCGTGAAACCTCCTTTGACTTATTGTTAGTGGACTACAACCTAGGTTCAGGTAAAAATGGCCGCCAGTTACTTGAATACTTACGTAACCACAACCTAGTCAGTGTTGACGCTATGTTATTTATAGTGACGGGCGATAATTCGCGTTCAATGGTGCTTACTGCCCTTGAACTTGAGCCTGATGATTATTTAATGAAGCCTTTTTCGGGCCATCAATTAGATACTCGGGTGCAACGCTGTTACCGAAAAAAATCCGATTTAGTGGATATTTATACCGCGCTACGCGAAAAAGAATACGATAAAACAGCAGCTTACTGCCGACGTAAACTCAAAGAAGATACTCGGTACAAAAATTACTGCCGTAACTTAATGGCAGAGATGCTGATCCGCACCGAGCGCTACGACTCGGCGCAAGTCTTACTAGAAAAAATTGTTGAACAGCGTGAGTTTACTTGGGCCTGTATTACCTTAGGTAAAGTATATTTTCTGCAAGGAAAATACGACAAGTCGATCACCACTCTCGAGAAAGTCATCAAATCAAATGCCTTACTCATTGATGCCTATGAATGGCTTGGCCGGGCTTATGAAGCAAAAGGCCATCCAGAGAAGGCTCTGAGTATTGTCACTCGGGCGGCAGAGTTAGCCTACCACAGCATTGATAGGCATAAACTGCTGGCGCGTCTTGCTACCGACGCCCAAGAGTTTGACATGGCCAAAGACAGCTTTGGCGCCATTTTACAACTATCGCGTAATTCGTTTTACCCCGCTGTGGAGCATTTAGCCAACTACGTACGCAGTATTTTAGATGCCGCAAAACACACAGAAGATCCTCACCGTAGAAACCGGATCCTGCAAGATGTACATTCAGCTCTGTTCAAAGGTCGTCATGAAGAAGGCCGCCAAGAAGACTTTGATTTTGATATGTACGAGCATATTTGTCATGCCCGCGTGCATGAAGCCAAAGGTGAAATGCTAAAGGCAAAGCGCACCTTATTACACGCCATTGAACCGATTTTAGAGCAGCATGATGATGCGTCGACCGCTATATTAGCGGAGTCTATGCTAGCCTTAGCCGGCATTGGTGAATATGAATATGCCGAGGCAATGGCCGATACCTTAGCCACACGTGATGTGCTTGATGATGTCACCAGTAAAACATTGGAAAAAGTGGCTCAAGGTGAAATGAAAGAAACCCTCGCCGCATTCAAAGATCTTAATAAAATGGGTAAGCAAGCATACGAGCATGGTGATTTTGAAGCCGCTCGAGGCTATTTTGATCGCGCCTTGAAAAAAGCGCCAATGAACTCAGGTGCTGCAATTAATAAACTTCAGGCCAGTATTAAATTGCTATTAGCGGATAAAAAGCAAGCACGTAAATTCATTGAAGAATGTGAAAGCTGTATTAGCACCTTAGAAGGCGTGCCTTTATCCGGCGCGCACAGAGAACGATTCCTAGCCTTAAAAGCAGATTTTCATCAAGCAGCTCGAATGCCAGGGAAAAAATAGCGCGACATGCAGCAGGCAATATTTTTGATTGCCTGCTGCATGGTTTTGGCTAACGACTTCTCACTGCTAACTACTTTGCTCGTCACGTAGATGAGGGGAATCAAAGTCAAGTTGAGGGCCGACAGGAATAACCTGAGTCGGATTAATCATAGTATGACTAAAATAATAATGACGCTTGATGTGTTCCATATTAACCGTGCCAGCGATACCTTGCATTTGATATAACTCTTTTAAATAGCCCTGCAAGTGAGGGTAATCAGCAATGCGCTTATGATTACACTTAAAATGCCCCACATATACTGCATCAAACCGTACTAATGTCGTGAATAAACGCCAATCGGCTTCAGTCAACGTATCACCAACCAAATAGCGTTGCTTGCCAAGTAAGCCATTTAGATGGTCAAGCTCATTAAACAATTCCGTAAAGGCTTGTTCATACGCTTGTTGAGTGGTAGCAAAACCACATCGATACACACCATTGTTTACTCGTTCATATACTCTTTGATTAATGGCTTCTATTTCTGGTCGTAACGCTAACGGGTAGTAATCTTGGTTATTACCTGTTAGCTCGTTAAATGCAGAGTTGAGGATACGAATGATCTCGGCCGATTCATTATTAACGATAGACTGGGTGTGCTTGTCCCATAAAATAGGCACAGTCACGCGCCCAGTGTATTGCGGATCGGCTTTTTGATAAACCTGATAGAGATAGTCATTTTGATAAAGATCATCCACCAGCCCAGCTTGTTGATCAAACTCCCAGCCGTTTTCAAGCATATCAGGACTGACCACAGAAACACTAATATGTTCGGTTAAACCTTTTAGCTGACGAAAGATCAAGGCGCGGTGCGCCCAAGGACAAGCTAAGGAAACATATAGATGATAGCGCCCAGACTCCGCGAAAAAGCCGGCTTCACTATCGGGTGTGATTTGAAAGCGAAACTGACTTTGCTCTCGCTTGAATTCACCTTGGCTTTTTTCGGTATCATACCACTGGTCTTGCCACTGACCTTTTACTAATAATCCCATCATTCCTCCCTTGTTAGTTTATTAAGTGTAATTAATAAAAATTCGATAACAAGCTAGATAATTCGCCAAAACCATTCAATTAATTAGAACTTTTTACCAACATTATCACTTTGCCCTCTCCCTATCTCCTGTAGCAAGCCAGATTCTTTCGCCTATACTCAGCTAAGGCATTAGTAGGGAAAGGGTTATGTCTGAACGCATTAAAGAACCATTAAGTGAATGCCAACATCATTGCCAGTATGTTGATCACTTAGGTGCGCAATGTGAAGCAGCAGCAGGCTCGTCAGGACTGTGTTTTTGGCACGATCCCAATACCGATAAGTCAGGTGAGGATATAGCCAGCCGCTTAGAACAATATGCCGCTCAAGGCGGAATGCTTCACGGCTTAGCGCTACAACACGCTAATTTAGAGGGCGTTAATCTAGTAAAGCGTCATTCTAAAACCGGTTATGATTTAACCGCCTGTGATTTCTACCGTGCCAACCTGCGCGGCGCCCACTTATTTAACGCCTCGATTTGCAAAGGCAGCCTAATGAAGGCCGATTTAACAGGAGCGAATATTCATTGCGTACACTTAGAGGAATGCAATTTACTTGGCGTTAAGCTGATTAAAGCGAAAATAGATAATGTAAAAATTGGTAAAAAACTACTGCAAGAACAACGCGCCGAACAAGCCTTAAAAGAAAATGATCTGAACTCCGCTTGGGATAACTACGAGCAGGCAGAAGAAATTTATCGTGATTTACGTAAAGCCAGTGAACAACAAGGATTATTTACACTCGCAGGCCCCTTCTTACAGCAAGAGCTAAAAATGCGGCGTTATCAAATGCCAAAATGGTCATTTGCACGGTTATTTTCTAAAACAGTCGATTTATTCTGTGGTTATGGTGAAGACCCACTGCGCGTGGTGTTGTTTTCGATTTTACTGATTATTGTCAGTGCTATTTTTTACTTTATTTTTGGTATTAGCTTTGCTGGTGAAATTGTTTCCTTCAATGTTAATCACAGCATAATGGAAAATTTTATCTCGTTGCTCGAATGTCTCTATTACAGCGTAGTCACCTTTACCACCCTAGGCTATGGTGACTTTACCCCGATAGGCCTATCACGCGGCATGGCGGCAATAGAAGCCTTCACTGGTAGCTTTACTATTGCCTTATTCGTGGTGGTATTTGTAAAAAAAATGACTCGTTAAAGTCTTTTCATTTATGCTGGATAAGCCCGACTATTACAGGTAAATTAGCTGCTAATTTAATCACCTGCAGTATATTAACGGACTAATTGCCATGCCTGCTAACCTCAGCCTAACCATTGCCATGATCATTTGGGGCAGCTCATACATCGCACTCAAACATGCCATTCAGTTTTATCCCCCTGAATGGGTCATGTTTTTACGCATGTCTATTACTTTGATTTGCTGCGCTTGCTTATGGCGCTGGGTACGTCAATTTAACTATCAGTCAGGCGACTGGAAACTACTACTGTTAATGAGCGCAGCTGAGCCTTGCTTATTTTTTTGGTTTGAAGGCCAAGCGTTACTTTATACTTCTGCCGCGCAAGCGGGCGTATTAGTGTCTTGCCTACCCATTTTTGTCGCAGTTTTGGCATGGTTTTTCCTAAAAGAGCGATGCTCTAGTGCCATTGCGGTGGGCTTTTTATTTTGCATTGGCGGCAGTATTTTACTGTCTGTGGTATCAAATACCTCCGAGCACGCACCAAACCCACTTTTGGGTAACGCGCTGGAAATGGGTGCCATGTTTTTTGCCGCGGTTTATACCCTGTGTGTGAAAAAACTATCCACGCGTTACTCGCCGCTTAGCTTGATTGCCTTACAAGGGATCAGTGGCAGCTTATTTTTTGCTCCCCAAGCGTTTGTTATCCCGTTCCCTGCAGAACAAGACTTAATGAGTTTGTTCTGCATTGTTTATCTTGGGGCTTTTGTTACGATTGGTGCTTACGGACTCTATAATTACGCCATCGCCAAAGTGAGCGTTTTAAAAGTGGCGGCATTTTCAAACCTGATCCCTGTTTTTGCGTTACTACTCGCCGTTTTATTACTGGGTGAAACTATTTCACTATTACAAGGGCTGGCCATTGCCTGTATCTTTATCGGCGTTTACATTAGTCAGCAGCATAAAAAAACGGCCCCTACGGCAGAGAAACCAATTGGCCAAAGCTAACATATGCCCAATCACCCCAGAGATACTTTGGGTATAGGATCCAGATTGAATCTTATTTATAGCTGCACTAGTATGTGGCCACATTCTGAATTGGATTTTTATCATGAAAATTGTCTCTTTTAACATCAATGGCCTGCGCGCACGCCTACATCAGCTGCAAGCGTTAATAGAAAAGCACCAGCCTGACGTCATTGGCCTGCAAGAAATTAAAGTTCACGATGATGCTTTTCCACTCGCAGACGTTGAAGCCATGGGTTATCACGTTTATTTTCATGGTCAAAAAGCCCATTACGGCGTAGCTATGCTGTGTAAGCAAAAGCCCCTTGCGGTACAAAAAGGCTTTGCGACCGATTCTGAAGATGCCCAACGTCGCATGATCATGGTCACGGTCGCAGACGCAAACGGCGAACCGGTGCGAATTTTGAATGGCTATTTCCCACAAGGTGACAATATTAACCATGAAACCAAGTATCCTTACAAACGCCAATTCTACCTCGACTTACAGCAGTATTTAGAAACCCAGCACCAGGCTGGCGAACAGCTGATTGTGATGGGAGATATCAATATTTCGCCAACTGATCTTGATATCGGGATCGGCGACATCAATGCAAAGCGCTGGCTAAAAACCGGTAAATGTAGCTTTCAGCCTGAAGAGCGAGAATGGCTCGCGCGCTTAACCAACTGGGGTTTAGTTGATACCTTCCGTCAATTAAATCCAACGGTTAGTGATCAATACAGCTGGTTTGATTACCGCTCAAAAGGTTTTGATGATAATCGCGGCCTACGTATTGATGTGATCCTTGCTACGGCATCCTTAGCTGAGAAAGCCACCGAATCTGGTATTGATTATGAACTCCGCGGCATTGAAAAGCCCTCTGATCATGCCCCCATTTGGACCAGTTTTAGTAACTAATTTATCTCAAACGGATGAGCGAGTATCCGTTCGCTCATCTGCCTTACCAGTGAAACAAAATAATGAATTATTGGCTGTTTAAAACCGAACCCGACGAATACAGTATCCGCGATCTACAACTAGCGCCAAACCAAACCGCAAAATGGGATGGCATTCGAAACTATCAAGCGCGAAACTTTTTAAGAGATAAAGTGGCCGAGGGCGACTTAGTATTTATGTACCACAGCCAATGTAAGCAAATTGGCATAGTTGGCGTGGCCGAAATTGTTCGCGCCGCCTACCCTGATCCCGCACAATACGATGAAAACAGCAAATATTTTGATGCTAAATCCACCTTTGATACCCCCCGCTGGTTTTGTGTGGATATTAAGCACAAATTGACCTACCCACGCGTGATCAGCCTTGGACGAATTAAAGCGCAGCCAGAATTAGCTAGTATGATATTGGTTAAACAAGGGCGGCTTTCGGTGCAGCCCGTTACCGAGCAAGAATGGCAACAAATTGAGGCTATGGTTTAACTTTCTGCGACAGCTCTTAAGGTAACGCGTTACAAGCGCTGTCACTATCTCCATTGGGTTAGCATTCGCTCTAGGCTAATCGCACCCGATAGAGGTATTTAAATCACCTCACTGTTACTGATATTTTTCATATTCCTGATATTTATCAATCCAGATCACACTTTTTTTGTTAATCTGTCGGCCTTTTTCATTCACTTGTAGCTGAGCCTGAACTTTGGAAACACAAAAAAATCCGTTTGATTCACTAATGCCGACTGAAATGGCGAAAAAAGCCGAAGAAGTTGGGATCTATAAAGCAACGAAAAACCCCTTTCAATCTTTAGTGCTGGCGATTTCTGCCGGTGTATTTATTTCCATCGCCTTTGTTTTTTACACCACGGTGACCATCGGCACAGCTGACATGGCCTACGGTATTTCTCATTTAGTGGGTGGCTTAGCGTTTAGTTTAGGGCTTATTTTAGTGGTAATTTGCGGCGGAGATTTATTTACTTCGTCAGTACTCACTACCATCGCCAGAGCCAGTGGTCGCATTAGCAGCTCACAGTTATTAAAAAACTGGGCCACTGTTTATGTTGGCAACTTAATTGGCGCGGCTTTTTTTGTACTGTTGGTTTGGTTTGCCAAACTTCACTTAGTGGCAAACGGCGCATGGGGGGTGAATGCAATGAATATTGCCCAGCACAAACTCCATCATGATTTTACCCAAGCGGTTGCGCTAGGATTACTGTGTAACTTGCTGGTTTGCTTAGCCACTTGGATGACGTTTTCTTGTCGCAGTGCCACCGACAAAGTAGTAGTGATGCTGTTACCCGTTGCTATGTTTGTTGCCACAGGGTTTGAACACAGTATTGCGAATATGTTTATGGTGCCAATGGGGATAATGGTTCACACTTTTGCCGACGCTGCCTTTTGGCAAAATGTTGGACTAGAGCCCGCATTATACGCTGACTTAACGTTAAAGCAGTTTGTGTTACATAACCTTATTCCGGTCACTATCGGTAACATACTCGGCGGATTATTGGTGGGGATGACTTACTGGATTATCCATTTAAAACCTAAAGTGTAACTCGACCAACTTGCTATAAGTGAGAAAACTTACTTTGTCATACCCAAGCAACGAACGCTTAAATAACTAGGTAAACTAATTTGCGTTCGTTCGCTTACTTTTATCGCGCAAGTCTAGCCTTAGGGTAAAACGGTAAATCGAGTTAAACCAATCAGCTGCCCTGACTCTGTTTCCACTTTAACTTGCCAGCTACCTTCCGCGTTACTTGGAAAGTTCATTTTATGGGTCCAGGCGCGATACCCTTCACTTCGTCCACCGCTAATATTCAATATAATACGATCAACTTCTTTCTGGTTGTGTAACCAAACATGGTAAATTTTTTCATTTAAGCCACGTGGAGCTTTAACAGCGGTCCAACTGTATAGCCCTAGGCGGTGAAGTGCTGCGGCATCTAACTCTTTAATACTATCCCCTGGTTTTTTTTGTTCGAGATCAAGTTCATGAGATAAAGTGATAGCTGTTAAACGTAAGGCTGCAGGAGGGATCAAACTAGGTAACATCCAAACGACCAAGCTCAATATACAGAGCAATGAAATAATAAAAGGAAATCGCCACCAGTGACCATTTGCCATAAAAATACCTATGCTTGGTATAGTTACAACAATGGTAACTAATAATGCGGTTGATAAGCTTTGACTGGTCGTTAGATGAAATAAAACGGGCAATGTTACTAGTAATACGACAAATAAAGCAAAGCTATGAAAAATAGAGAAGAGCGTGCGGTTCAAGGCAAGTTTTTTATAATAAAGTGGATCGACCAATGAAATGAAGGCGCAAAAAACAATCAAGGAAGTAAAAATGGCCTGGGGATGGTCCCATTGAGTGACAGCGAGAAAAAAGGGTAATGCAAAAAACAAGCTTTCCTGATGCACCATTTGTAATGCGAAGCGCATAATGTTAGGAGATAATGTCACACCGAAACGGCGCTCCAGTCGATCTCTTGCCCAATTATCAATAAGTAACCAGAGCCAACTGAGCAGCAAAAATATAGCCATCAATTGAGCGAGAGATTCTTTACGTTCAACTAATACATAACTCGCCACACCTGAACAAAAAGCCAACACGGCAAGAAGGCCCGGTTTCTTTTTCATAAAATAAAATAATTTTATGATCAGGTTTTTAAACTCATTCATTAAGTAAACAATCCATTCCCATGGTGTATGCTCGTTTTTTCTGTAAATAATTTATAATATTACTGATTTTAACCCCATCGTAAGTTAATAATCGACTGAAAAGCCAGTGTGAAACTACAAAAAATGTGAATATTGGGAGCAACCTTTACGACGAGAGCAAACCTTAACGCCTCCAGCCATAAGGTTAAAGCTAATCGCTCAGCTGTTGATATTACTGGCGGTATAAAGCTAAAAACCACCGCTATAAAAACCAACTAATCAATAGGTCTTATAACGATGGCTTACTAAGGTTTCAACTTACATAGCAAGCTATGTCTTACCAACCTTTTACAACACTACCTTGAAACAATTCTTGAGCCTTGTTGTAAACAGCTTCAGACTGGAATGCTTGAATAAATTGCACAACTCTTTCATCGTTCTTGTTATCTTCACGCGTTGCAATAATGTTCACATAAGGTGAATCTTTATCTTCAACAAACAAGCCATCACGTGTCGGTAATAAGTCAATTGATGAAGCATAAGTGGTATTAATGACCGCTAACGATACATCATCTAATGAACGAGGAAGTTGTGCCGCTTCTAATTCAATTAGCTCGAAGTTTTTCGGGTTGTCAACAATATCCATAATACTGGCATTTAAACCTGCATCTGCTTTTAAGGTGAACAAACCTTGCTTTGCTAACAATATAAGCGAGCGGCCTTGGTTAGTTGGGTCATTAGGAACTGCTATTTTAGCCCCCTCTTCAAGCTCACTGACATTTTTGACGGTTTTAGAGTAGCCTGCGATCGGGTAAACAAAGGTATTAGCAACATTGGCTAGCTTGAAACCACGATCTTTGATCATGGTGTCTAGGTAGGGTTGGTGCTGAAATGCATTGGCATCAATACTGCCGTCAGATAAGGCAATATTAGGTGTCACGTAATCGGTAAAAGTGACCACTTCAACATTGAGATTAAATTTCTCTAGTGCAACTCTTTTCGCTTCTTCGACTAATTGCGCTTCAGAACCCGCAATCGCACCGACTTTTAGGGTTTGTACTTGTGCGACAGGCGCCTCTGCAGGCGCTTGCTCAGTCACAGCTTTATCACCACAACCTGTTAATAATAACGCGGCTGCCACAGCAGACGAGCCAAACCAGTGTTTTAACGTTAGCTTCATTTTGATTTCCATTATCTATGGTCGACTTTATTCACTAGGTAATCACCTAGCATTTGTATTACCTGCACTAATGCAATAAGCACAATGACAGTAATAATGAGTATTTGCGGCTCAAAACGGTGAAAGCCGTAACGGATACCAACATCACCTAACCCCCCACCGCCCACTGCGCCAGCCATGGCAGAGTAGTTCACTAAGGTAACCAAAGTGATGGTGATGCTATTGATAATACCCGGCAAGGCCTCTGGCAAGCAGACTTTGCAAATAATTTGTAATGGCGTAGCGCCCATCGCATTGGCTGCTTCAACTAAGCCTGAAGGTACTTCCATTAGCGCCCCTTCAATTAAGCGTGCCACAAAGGGAATAGCGGCAATGGTCAAAGGTACTGTTGCGGCTAAGGTGCCAATGGAGCTACCAACGATGATGCGAGTAAGTGGAATAATGGCCACTAGCAAAATAATAAAAGGTACAGAGCGACCAATATTTACGGAAATACCTAAAATATGGTTAAGGGTTGGATTCGCCCACAACTCTCCCGCTTTGGTGTTGTGTAATAACACGCCTAGCGGGATGCCAAATACACAACTAATTAAGCCCGATAGCCCGACCATCATTAGGGTTTCGCCAAAGGCCTGTGTTAATAACGCTATCATGGCTTCAGACATTAGCCTGCACCTCTAGATAATAAGTGGAAAAAATGAAGATGGATGTTTGGCCGATAAATAGCCTAAATAAACTGACTGCTTTAGACATAGCCCAGCACCTCTACGCTAATATGATGCTCAAGCAAAAACTGAATGGCTAAATCTGTTTGCTCGGATTCGCCAAACAACTCGGCGAGCATATAGCCAAATTTAACGCCACCAGCGTAGTCCATATTGGCACTTAAGATACTCACATCAACATGGTACTTACGGCTAAGTTCTGAAATCAACGGCGCATCAACACTGGCCCCTGAAAAGCCAAGGCGTACTAAAGGAAATGAGCCCTGTTGAGGAGACGGAGCAAGGCGCATTTGGTAGTCATAGGGGATTTCAATATGTATCGTGGCCGCGATAAAGCGTTTCGCTAATTCTGTTTTCGGGTGTGAGAAAAAGTCAGCCACGCTATTTTTCTCAATTAGCTCGCCGCGATCAATAATAGCCACTTGATCGCAAATCGTTTTTATCACTTCCATTTCATGGGTGATCATCAAAATGGTGATTTGCAGCTTGTGGTTAATGTCTTTAAGTAAATTCAAGATCGACTTTGTGGTTTCAGGATCGAGTGCCGATGTCGCTTCATCACACAACAATACCTTAGGCGATGTTGCCAATGCGCGCGCAATCGCAACACGCTGTTTTTGTCCACCACTTAGTTGAGCTGGATACACATTCGCTTTATCGGTTAAACCAACTAATGCTAACAACTCTGCGACGCGCTGCTTGATTTTGGCCCCTTCATAACGTTCAAACTCTAATGGTAAGGCGATATTTTCGGCGACTGTGCGTGACGACAACAAGTTGAAGTGCTGAAAAATCATGCCGATTTTTCTACGTGCTTGGCCTAATTCTGTTTTGTTTAGCGAGGTTAATTCCGTGTCATCCACAATGACTTTGCCAGAATCAGGCCGCTCTAATAGGTTAACACAGCGGATCAGTGTACTTTTCCCCGCGCCTGACGCCCCTATCACACCAAAAATTTGGCCCGCTTCAATGTTAAGATTGACATGATTAAGAGCGACAACTTGTTGTTCTCCCTTGCCAAATATCTTATTAATATTTTCCAGTTGGATCATAGTGTTGGTAATGTCCCGAGTACAGACTAAGTGCAAAAGCAGTGATATTCGCTGTTAAAATTAAACCAGCAGGTTGTTAGGCCTAATAATAACCTAAATAAATGGGACATGATGCTAAAAATTATAAAAAATTAAGTCAATATATTAATTAAGACTAAACAGATAGGTGATTGGGAGACAGGTGCATAGGCGAAGTGAATCCATGCTAGGCACCACTCTCTTAACAACCATTAATATAGGGCGCTTCTTGGGTGAGTAACTCGGCCACTTCTTCAGCAAGTAAAGGTTTGGCAAAATAGTAGCCTTGAATGGTAGTACAGCCTAAGCTGATAACCTGCTCCAATTCGAGTTTACGCTCCACGCCTTCAGCCACTACGTTAAGACCCAAATTTTTTGACAACTCTATAATGGCACGCGTAATAATCTGCTGATCGGGTTTCTGATCAATATGGTCAACGAACGAACGGTCAATTTTAAGTTTACTGATTGGGAAGCGTGATAGGTAGGCCAAATTGGAATAGCCAGTACCAAAGTCATCCACGCTCAAACTCAAACCAAGCTGACGTAGCTGACTTAATGTCTCATACAGCTTTACTTCATCCTTCATCAATATACTTTCAGTCAATTCCAGCTCAATCAATGACCCTGGAACATTAGAACTGCCAAGTCGCATGGCAATATCTTTAACAAGATCATGTTGATGAAACTGTAAACCAGACACATTAATAGAGATAGGAACACAGGATAGGCCTAATGCTAACCATTGAGCCTGCTGCGCTAAGGCTTCCTCTAGTACAAATTTGCCAATATCAGAAATTAAGCCCGATTGTTCAGCAAAAGGAATAAAACCAGCAGGGCTGATTTCACCACGCTCAGGGTCTTGCCAACGGATCAAGGCTTCCATTCCTAATATGGTACCATTTAAGCCATTGACCATAGGTTGATAGCGCAAAAAAAGTTGTTTTTCTTCAATTGCTTGACGTAATCGTTTATCCATCGAAATTTGTTGTAGCGCGAGGCCGGCGAATTGTTCGGAAAACAGTTGGTAGCGCTTGCGTCCCGCTAGCTTCGCTTGGTACATCGCAATATCAGCATTCTTTACCAGCTCCCAACATTCCGTGCCATGTTGTGGATAAAGGCTAATGCCCATGGTAACCGCTAAGTCAAACTCAAAAGAGTCAATTTCACAACGCTGACAAACACTTTCCATGATGGCGGTAGACCAACGTTGAATTTGTTCGCTGCCAACAACGCCTTGAGCAACTAGAACAAACTCATCACCACTTAGGCGATAAATTTGTGTATCTGCGGGGGCACTTTGCCGTAATCGCTTTGCGGTTGCGATGAGCGCTTGGTCTCCCGCGGCATGTCCCATGGAGTCATTGATTAATTTAAAATTGTCCATATCAAGAAAAGCGACCAGTAAACTCGACGGTTCACACGCCAGTAATTTAGTTAGGTCTTGCTCTAGCGAATAACGATTAGCCAACCCCGTTAAAGAATCAAAATGCGCCAAATGTGCCAGCTTTTCTTGAGCTCTCTTGCGCTCACTTATGTCTCTTGCCGTGCCCGCGGTGCCAACTACTTTACCTGCTTTCACTACCGGCACTTTAATTAACTCAATCCAAGATTGCGATCCATCCACCGCTGTAGCGAAAAACTCTTGCCTAAGTTGCTGCCCCGTCTCCATTACTTGCAGGTCATCTTGGCGGTATTGTTTGGCATCCGCAGGATGGGAAAGATCAAAGTCTGTTTTCCCAATCAGCGTTTCGTAGTTAATGCCAAATGCGTTTTCAAACTGAGCATTCACTGTTAGAAAACGCCCTTTGGTATCTTTTACCCAAGCTAAGTCAGGCAAGCTATTCAATAGTGTTTGATATTTTTGTGTCTGATCAGACAAAGCCGCAACATCAATATGTAAACGACGATTTGCCCGCTCTAACTGCACTTTACTATTGTGCAGTTGGGTAATAGTGCTGTTTAAACTTTTCACGTTAAAATAAACGACTAACAGCAGATTAAAGAAAAGTGAATAAATCACTAAGCTCAACACACTGATTTCATTATGGAAAAAATAATACACTAAGGTATCAACTAAAACCGTAAGGAAGCACGACACAAGCAAATAATAGCGGCTAATACTAGTTGGATGGCTATCTAGTTTAACATTCATGCAATGATACACCTCTTACTACTTAGATCGTGAGCATATGTCGCTTTTACTCGACTAGAATACAGAGTTAGATATTAATAATCACACCATTTACAAATCATTGAACAAAACTAAAACACGGCTTGCAAAATGCTTATGCCAATTTCAAGATTAATCAGCAAAACTTGAAACTACAAAGTTCTATGCTAATGGCGCCACAACTAGAGAATTGATAATAAGAAGAGCGGCCCTTAATACAGATCTTCACGACCAAAATATCGAGCTTTAATTTCAGTAAATTCAGGCTCTATCATTAGCTCTTTCAATGCTTGTTCAATCTTACTTGATAGGTAGCGATGGTTAGATAATTTTGAAAAACCAATATACAGCGCCAAATCCTGCTTGGGTTGATAAGCGGCTTTGGATAATTGTTGCCAAAGACCTCTTTTGTTTATCTCATACTCAACCTGACAATCTGTACCAATAAATACTTCCAAGTGCCCTTTTTTAGCCATTCTAAGCAGTTGAATTTCTGTTGGAACCCCATGTTTTACCATTGCATCATCAGAGTCAAAAGGCTCAAAGTAGGCAGAGTCCAGTACATATCCAACACGATAAAAATACAAATCTTGGTAACTATTAATGGGCTTAGGGATGTCTTTTTGCGTATAAAAAGCGGGTCGACAATGATAGTAACTTGTTGGTATATAATCGATAAATTGTTCACGTTCGGCCGTTTTAGCTAGCCCAACCATCATGTCGACTTGACCTATCTCCATGTGACTTAAGGCCCTCGCCCAAGGGTAACGCTTAACATTGAATTGGATCCCCGTTTTAGCACTTAAAGCCTGTAGCAAGTCAATATCAAACCCTGTAAACCCCCCTTTCTTATCAATGCTAATACGAAAAGGAGGCCACTCGTCAGTCGCCACTATGACACTGCTATTCGGCGCAGGTGAAGACAGACTGGGCATTGCAGGATTGGAACAAGCTGCCTTAGGTATGAGTACCAGCATAAAAACCATAGTAACGATAAGGGCTTCTCTCATAGCTAACCTCAACGGTAGACAGCAAACTCTAGGGCTTTAGTGAGTATAGATGAGTTTACTCTCGTTAGCGGAGCGCCCCCTAATCGCGAATGAAAACCATTAAGTAAAATCGCAACTAATACGTGCATCACACCTGCACCTTTACGGTACGGCAATTGACATCACAAAATCCCATCGCAATTAATTTTTTATAATTGCATTTAACTTGTTTACTTTGTCTTGAGCTGTGTTAATATCGTACACGGCCTGTCAGACAGACCTTTGTTTATATGTAATACTACAATGTTATGCTTTAGAAACCTTCGTTCCATCTGTTAATCAGTTAGTGTCATGAAGTCTTTCCTTACATAGTTTTTGCAACACATAAATAATTCTTTTCTGGCTACTACAACGCATTTTATGCGAATTATTTTTGAAAAGTTAGGAGACAAACATGTCTAAATCAACTGGTATCGTTAAATGGTTCAACGAAGATAAAGGTTTCGGTTTTATCACTCAAGATAACGGCGGCGCTGACGTATTCGTACATTTCCGTGCAATCGCTTCTGAAGGCTTCAAAACGCTAGCTGAAGGTCAAAAAGTTTCTTTTGACCTAGAGCAAGGCCAAAAAGGTCCTCAAGCTGCTAACGTAACAACTCTTTAATTTAAGAGTTTTTACTTAGTAAAAAAGCTGACTTAGGTCAGCTTTTTTTGTTTTTACACTTTCTTAATTATTTGTCCCATCATTTTCTCCCTGATTTCTAAGCTTTATCAATAAAAAACGGCTGATGTAAACACACCAACCGCTTTGATTATTAAGTGGATGCTTTAAGAGAACTGATTCATCGTATTATTTTGTCCCGATGCTTTCAGAGCCTGATTGCCTGAAAAGTACTCTTTGTGATCATCACCAATGTTAGAGCCAGACATGTCTTGATGTTTAACCGAGGCGAGACTTTGTCTGATTTCTTGTCGCTGTACCCCTTCCACATACGCCAACATGCCCTGCGTGCCAAAATAGTCTTTCGCAAGATTATCTGTTGACAGCGCTGCTGTATGATATGTTGGTAAGGTAATCAAGTGATGGAAAATACCTGCCTGTTTAGACGCATCTTGCTGGAAGCAACGAATTTTCTCATCCGCGACTTGGGCTAGCTCACTGTCATCATACTGTTGACTCATTAAGTTTTCACGGTGATAACTGCTTAGATCTCTGCCTTGCTCTTGCCATGCATCGAACACTTGTTGCCTAAAGTTTAGTGTCCAATTAAATGACGGGCTGTTGTTATATACCAGCTTAGCATTTGGGATAACTTCTCGAATGCGATTCACCATACCTGCAATTTGCTCAACGTGAGGCTTTTCGGTTTCAATCCACAATAAATCAGCACCGTTTTGCAACGAAGTAATGCAGTCTAAAACCACTCTGTCTTCACCCGTATTGGCTTTAAATTTTACTAAACCATTGGCTAAACGAGTTGGTTTGATCAATTTATCTCCTTGGCGGATCACCATATCCCCTGAGTCTAAACTGCTTACATCTGTTACTTCTTCACCGTCAATAAACCCATTGTATTGATCTGCCAAGTCACCAGCGAATTGTGAAACTGGAATTTTTTGTGTTAACCCCGCGCCTAATGAGTCGGTGCGCGCCACAATAATACCGTTCTCAATACCTAACTCCATAAAGGCATAGCGCACCGCATTAATTTTGGCTAAAAAGTCTTCATGTGGCACGGTCACTTTACCGTCCTGATGGCCGCATTGCTTAGCATCAGACACTTGGTTTTCAATTTGGATACAACAAGCACCTGCTTCGATCATTTTTTTAGCTAGCAAATAGGTAGCCTCTTCATTACCAAAACCAGCATCAATGTCAGCAATAATGGGGACGACATGCGTTTCAAAATCGTCAATACGTTTTTGCACAGCACGCTCTTTGACATGATCGCCCTCTTGTCTTGCGCTATCTAAATCTTTAAACAAATGATTCAACTCTCGAGCATCGGCTTGTTTTAGAAAGGTGTATAGCTCTTCAATTAACGCTGGCACCGAAGTTTTCTCGTGCATCGATTGATCTGGCAATGGACCAAACTCAGAGCGCATGGCTGCCACCATCCAGCCTGATAGATACAAATACCGACCTTTAGTCGTGCCAAAGTGCTTCTTAACTGAGATCATTTTTTGCTGACCAATGAAGCCATGCCAGCAACCCAAAGATTGCGTGTATTGGCCTGCATCATTGTCATAACTTTGCATGTCACGGCGCATAATATCTGCGGTGTATTGTGCGATATCCAACCCAGTTTTAAAGCGATTTTGTAATCGCATTCTTACGACAAACTCAGGGTTAATCGCGCGCCATGTATCACCTTGTTGCGCTAAAAAATTGCTGGCATGAGTCATTTGTGTTGTATAAGTCATCATATTTCGCCTCTTTTATCCTATGGTTTGTGCGCTGGCCATAGCAGAATTATTCAGCCATGTGCAAGCGGGTTGTATCTCACTTATTTTGTGACTGTTCGCCAACTTTCGGTGTCGATCTTTTTAGCTCGCCCACTGAACTCAACTCAGTGGGCACCTTCCTTCAGTACAACTTCACGCGACGGCGTTAAGCTTGTTTCGCGAGTTGTCGATATTGATGTAACAATGGCTCGGTGTAGCCACTTGGTTGATGCTCTCCTTCAAATATCAAGGCCTTAGCAGCTTGAAATGCTAAGCTTTGCTCGGTATTTGGACTCATATTGCAATAACCCGCTAAGCCCGCGTTTTGCTGATCTACCTGCTGCGCCATGCGATCCATTACGGCCTCCACGTGCTGCTGTGTGCAAACCCCATGCTTTAACCAATTAGCGATGTGCTGACTAGAAATACGTAAGGTTGCCCTGTCTTCCATTAAGCCTATATTATTAATATCTGGCACTTTTGAGCAGCCAACCCCCATCTCAACCCAGCGCACCACGTAACCTAAAATGCCTTGGATATTGTTAGCTAACTCATTTTCAATTTGCTCATGGGTCAACCCTTGCGGTGCCGTCATTAATGGAATAGTTAACACCTTGGATAATGGGGTAGCAGTGCGTCCTTTGAGTTGCTGCTGCACTTCATTTACATTTACTTGGTGATAGTGCAATGCGTGTAGCACTGCTGCGGTGGGTGAAGGCACCCAAGCCGTACTCGCACCTGAGCGAGGATGATCAATTTTTGCTGTTAGCATCGAAGCCATTTCATCGGGCATCGCCCACATACCTTTGCCTATTTGCGCTTTACCAGGAAAGCCGCAGGCTAAACCAGCATCGACATTGGCGTTTTCATAAGCTTGGATCCACACCTGTTGCTTAATCTCATTTTTAGGTAGGAAAGGCCCCGCTTCCATGCTGGTATGAATTTCATCACCGGTGCGATCTAAAAATCCTGTGTTGATAAAAAATACCCGCTCTCTCGCTTCATAGATACAGGCTTTAAGGTTAACAGTAGTGCGACGCTCTTCATCCATAATGCCTAATTTGATGGTATTGCGCGCCAGCCCTAACATGTCTTCAACCCGTGCAAACAAACGACAAGTAAACGCCACTTCTTCAGGGCCGTGCATTTTCGGTTTAACAATATAGATGCTGCCAGTACGACTATTATGAATATCGCGTTTGCTCATATCCGCATCATGCGCATGTTGCAGATCCAACATACCAATCATGCTAGTTACCACTGCATCAATCATACCTTCAGGGGCAAAATTACCTTGGGCATCTTGCATCAGCTCGGTGTCCATTAAATGGCCAACATTCCTAACAAGTAACAACGAGCGACCATGCAAGCGATACTCTTCACCATTTTTGCAATTGAAAATTTTGTCGGGATTTAAATGGCGCGCCATTATGTGGCCGTTTTTTTCAAACTCAGCGGTTAGGTTACCTTGAATTAACCCCATCCAATTACGGTATGCGGCAATTTTGTCATTGGCGTCTACTGCAGCAATGGAGTCTTCAAAGTCCATAATGGTACTAAGGGCGGCTTCCACTTTAATATCATCAATGCCTGATAAGTCGTGCTGGCCAATAAAGCCTTGTCGGTCGATGATAACTTCAATATGCAAACCGTTATTTTTCAGCACAATAGAGCTAGGATCGGCTTTTGAGTTAGCGAAAGCAACAAACTGGCAAGGTGACACTAAGCCTGATTCAGAGCCATCGGGAAAGTAAGCTAACAAATGCTGGAAATACACCGTATAGCTGGCCACATCATGATGGGAGCCTTTTTCTAAAGGACACACTTGATCGAGAAAGTCTTTTGCAAAATCAATTACATGTTTGCCGCGAGCTGGATTATATTTACGACAAGGTGCCAACCCTGAATCAGCAGGGATCGCATCGCTGCCGTATAACGCATCGTATAAACTCCCCCAACGCGCATTGGCTGCATTGAGTGCAAAGCGAGCATTCATTACTGGAACCACTAACTGGGGACCCGCTAATTCTGCAATTTCTTGGTCAACATTGTCAGTTGTGATAGTGAAAGCGGCTGGTTCATCAACTAAGTAATTAATTTCACGAAGAAAGGCTTGGTAACTTTCCATATCGAATTGAGGATTAGCACGATGCCACTGATCAATTTGGTCCTGCAACTGCTGACGTGTTCTTAATAGAGCGCGATTTTCAGGGGCAAGCTCATCGACTAATGCCGTTAAGTCATCCCAAAATTTCGCTGAATTAAGACCAGTAAGGGGAAGAACTTCTTCGTTGATAAAGCGATAGAAGCCCTGATTAATTTCACATTGTTTTTTAAGCGCTTGGTTCATGGCCTCTTCCTCTAAATACGATCAGGCGGTTTATGGTTAAAGTGTGAGCAATGGTTGGTGTTTATTTGTTCACTGAATGGAAGTGTAGAGGAAGACTGACTAAAATTTCACAATAGAAATTTCACAGTGTAAATTTTACAAAATGAAAAATAGTAAAAGTTTATTCCGTCAATCGCACTTTCTTGGCACAAAAATCCGCAATTTACGCAAGCGAAATAACCTTACACTGGAAGACTTATCTGCGCGCTGCATTAAAGTCAGTGCAGAAGAAGCGCCATCAGTCTCATACTTATCGATGATCGAGCGCGGTAAACGTGTCCCCAGTGAAGAAATGCTCACCGTCATCGCTACCGTATTTCAAAAAGAGGTGCAGTGGTTTTTAGATGATGAACCGGAACCACAAGACATTACTCCGGCCAAAGGCAATCATGGTGGCATCAGTGGCATGGCGCTTGAGCCAAGCTTCTTGTTCTCTGATGAAGTGCTACAAATTGCCATACCCGAAATGCTGTCGCAAACCGGTACCACAGGTCGACAATTTGCCCATTTGCTGATCCGCGCTCATCAAGAGCACCATCAAAATCATTTTCCTGATCTCGAGCGTGCCGCTGAGTCTGTTGGCCATAAAAAAATGCCTCTGCATGTCGAAGACTTAGTTGAAATAGCTGAAAATGTGGGTTTAACCGTTAAGTGGTTTGACCGCGCTAGTGAAGAAATCATTGACGATCAAGGCGAACAATCAAAACGAGTGATCAGCTCGTTTTTCGAGCCACCGGCAACGGTTTACCTCAATGAACAACTTAAAAAGCAACAAACCCGCTTGAAATATGATTTGGCCGTGCATATCGGTCATTGCGTATTACACAATAATGATGGCGTGAAAAGCGTGATGGTAGCGGGACGCAACCAAAGCTATGGCTTACACGAAGATCACTCTCAGCAACATTCTGCTGCCACGTTAGACTCCCAAGATATACTCCATGCTTGGCGAGACTTTGAATGTAGTTTTTTTGCCGGCGCCTTGCTTTGCCCTAAAGTACCCTTTCGCCAATTACTTGATCGTCGTGGCTATGAGATCAATGTCAGTGAATATTTAGCGGTGTCGGAATCTGTGGTAATGCGGCGGATGACGGCTGTATCACCCTATCCGCACTGGCATTACTTTGATGCCTATGCCCCTGGTAAACTCAAAGCAGTGTACCGTGGCAATGGCATCCCTTTGCCTTGGGGCAATATGCGTTTGGTTAACGATCCTTGCCAGCATTGGTCGGTATTTCGCATGATAAATACGTCGTCTACTGGTACAGCTGCGCAAATATCGATATTAAATCAAGGTGAAATCCCAAAAATCTATTGCTGCGAATCAATTAAAGTGGAAGATTTGGCGGGCAACCATCATGTTCTTTGTACTGGAATCGATCTCAACCCTGCATTGGATGCACAAGGGCATGACAGTCTCATTATCGCCACTGAACTTAAATTAGCTTGTATGAAAAACGGCGGAGAAACGATTATTCCAGCAAAAATAAAAAAAATCCTACTCAGCGTGGCTCAAATCCTTAACATTGCCTGGATTGAACGCGGTATAAATAATGAAGCGAGGTTAATTTGCGCTCGCGGTATCCAGTGTCCACGAGAGCCAAAATGTTACGCCAAGGATACCTGTCAGCAAGATGTGTTTGATGTTCAGAAAATACAAGCACAGATTATTCAATCACTAAGTAATTAATAAATCAAACCCACTCGCTAGCTTCACTTCTTTCACTCTAAACCACAAAACGGGCGACATCATGCTGCATCTCTGCAGCATGAGTTTGTAAATTTTGGTTACTCGTCCGACTACGTTGCGCATCAGCTAATAACTGTTCCGCAGCACAAGATATACTCTGAGTGGCATCACTAACATGAGCAACCGTGCTTTTTTGCTCTGTTGTTGCAACGGCTATTTGTGCGGTCATGTTTTTTATTTTTTCAAATTCACAACGCGTTTGTTTTATATATTCGCTGGCTTGATTGACTTGCTCAACAGTGCCATCGACTAGTGTTAAACCGCTTTGCATTGAGCTAGAAGACTGCTGAACGGCTTGCTGTAATTGTGTAATAATTTTTTCAATATCGACAGTGGATGTTTGTGTACGCTGCGCCAGCGTGCGCACCTCATCGGCAACAACAGCAAAGCCTCTACCTGATTCACCCGCTCGCGCCGCTTCAATCGCAGCATTGAGAGCCAATAAATTCGTTTGCTCCGTAATTTCACGGATCACCGCAACTACTTGACCTATTTCTTGGCTCGCTTGTGATAAATATGAAATGTTATCAACACTTTGTGTTATCTGCTGCTGCAATTTATCAATGCGATTTTGGGCTTGCTGCATGGCTTCATCACTTTGGCGAATAATGACATCAGCATGCTCAGCACTGTGGGATACCTGCTCAGTGTGCGCGGCGACTTGCTCTACAGCTATCATCATTTGCTCTACAGAGCTAGCAACAGCTAAGGTTTTATTGCGCTGCTCTTCTATGGCTTGGCTAGAGCTGTTCGACAATTCCACACTATCTTGTGCGCTGCTACCAACAATATTACCTTTATTTTTTATCTCTATTACCAGCGTGGCTGTCGTGCGAATAAAACTATTAATCGCATGAGCAAGGCGGGCAATTTCATCTTTGCCTTCAATCTCAATTTTTTGAGTAAGATCGCCATCGCCATTGCAAATGTCCTCCATACGTGAAGTTGCGCATTTTAAGCGCTTAGTCACACGAATAGATTGCCAAATTAAAAATGTGGCTATCAAAGTCGTTAATAACGCGGCCATACTGATACCACTTAGACGACCTTGATCCAGCGCAGCAGCTGACTGTAACGCTAATAAGTCACTTAATTGCGCTATCTCTTCTTCCACTTGATGAATATTCCCCCTTAACTCTCCCCTTAACCCTGACTGTTCATCAAGTCCACGTTCAATAAGCGATTCAACTAATTGGTTACTGACCTGTTCAAAAGCGCTGACAGCCTGATGTTGAGAGCTATTAGGATCAGAAAAGTTGGTTTTAACAACGGCAATATGCTGATTAAGCTCAGGATGTAAATCAATATCTCGGCTGGCCATAAAATGCTGTTCAAGCAATATTAACTTAATAATATCAGCTTGTTTGCTGGTATCTTGAACATAGCGTACGCTTTGATAAACATTATTTTCGGCTAGTTTTAACGCAGCTTGTAGACCTTGACTATGGTCTAAACCAATACGCTTATCGACTGCTGTTAATTTCTGAAAAGTAGCCGTATATTGGCTTAACAAAGCCTGACTGTTATGGATGTCAGTTTGAATATGGCTATCAGGCGCTAAAGACTGCTTGAACCAATCTAAGCGCTGCGTCATTTGCTCAAAACGCAGGTTAAACTGGTCGATGTATTTTTCATTCTTGCGTAATAGAAAATCTTTTTCATGACGTCGTAACATCAACATATCTGATTGTAATTCTTTAGCTTGAATCTGTTGTAAACCGAACTGCTGCATCTGACCACTGGCTTGCCAGAGTAAATACGTCATCAACCCCATGCCTAATATCACTAATAATGAGATCAATAAAAACACTTGTTTAATGGAAAATGACATGAGGCGCCTCAGCTTTAAATCGATCTAATTAACAATTAATACAATAGTAGTGGATAAAAGGGATATTAGCTTTTATGCGGACGAGTGGTAAAATAACGCGATAAACGAGTAAAAAAATCGATTAAAAAGCTATTTTTTAAGCAAACGATGCAAACGCCCGCAACATTAATAATATGCAGGCTCGTCAGGAAAATAAGTGATGTTGATTAGGCGGGAAATTGAGCTAAAAAAGGGCCATTATTACTTGGATAAATGATGTATTCTCCGTGATATTTCACCTTAGACTTGTAATCCGTTACTTTAAAAAGTAGCAAATTTTCCGCTAGAGCTAATGAAATTAACTGCTCGACATTACCACGAATATAGCAAGATAACGGTCGAATAAGCCGCTTTTCCTCAGGGTGTATGGCCCGTTCATATTGCTGACGACAGATCACCAAAGAGTCCATTCCGGCACTATTGCGTTTCATTTTTCGGTCAATAACTGAGTCAGTGATCAACGACCAACCCGCCTCCGCTAATTGATCAAATAATGCGTCAATTTGAGTTTCATATACCTTGGCGAGAGAGCCTTGCTCAGACAAAAAAGAGCCATAAATTCTAACGATATTTTCAAACGTCTGTTTAAGTTGAGCATGTTTACCCAAGCTTCGACCTTGCTGCTGCCAGACCAATAAAACAGCCGCGACACAATGCTCAAAACGCTGTGTTTTAATCGCTTTAGTCACCCAAGCATTAAGGTAATGGGTTTGATTTACTGGGGTACGAGAGACGCTGCCATCTAAGTGAGCTTGCTCTAACTCGTTAAGTGCGATGCTAGCTAAATCATAAACTGCTTTAGCAAATGTAGGACTGGCTTGGCTGGACATTGAAAAACTCAAAGTAAAAAAACACTATTTTACCTATTTTGTATTTCGCTGACTATGCTTCATGACTTTGACTGCGAAAACTGCTGGCGAAACTCGCTCGGTTTCATGCCTTTGTAGCGCTTAAATTGACGATTAAAGTTAGCCAAATTATTAAACCCGACACGATTAGCGATGGCTGAGATGGCCTGATTTTTATTAATCAACTGCTCACAAGCTTTGCCAATACGGTACTGGGCAAGGTGCACTGAAAAACTGTTGTTAAAATGTTTTTCAAACATGCGATAAACGCTGCTCTTACTCATATGTAAATGTTGGCATAAGTCATCGACAAGGATCGGTGTGTGATAATACTGCTCAATAAACGCGGTGGCCTTCGTCAGCTTGTTATGCTGTTTTTCGGTTTCTTCAACATAGGGTTGTGAGCTGGATGTGATTAGTTTTTGCTCAGATGACTCAGCCATGATAGCTAAAATAGCAAGAACATCATTCACTTGTTTCAGCGGACTGGACTGAGCATGAAATTGAAGGTGCTGATAAACTTGTTCTGCGGCTTGCTGACTGAATAAAAGCCCTTGATTACCACGCTTTAGCATGCGCTGGATCCCTTGATATTCCGGCAGTAGCTTAATCAGGCTATTAATCCATTGACCACTAAACCAAATCACAAATGTATCATTGTGAACAGCATTATTGAGCAGTGAGTCGATAGTATTGGTGTGAGGTAAATGAGGGCCAAATAAAGCCAAGGTATTGTGGCTAAATGGCAAAATAGCATCGCCCACGAACAGCTTACCAGCACAGTCGCGCTTAAGCACTATTTCGTATTCTAGATGGTAGTGCCAATCGAAATGACTCTCTGTACATTGGTAATGCATCACTCGCCAAGGTCGCGTGTGATCGCCACACATTTTTTCAATATAAGGTTTCATTCCTACTTCTTTATTCTATTTATTCATTTATGCCCAACCGAACGACCTTATAGTATCAGAAGCTGAAACAAATGAATCACTTTTCCCCTGTCAAACACCTACATTAACGCCATCAGATTGACCAAAATAATCCCTAATCAAGGCAGTAACATGATAAAAAATCCCGTCTCTATAATATTTATAGTCACGACCTTTATTTCCGGTCTCAGCACGGCCCTTGTTTTTCCACTTACTAGCTTATATTTGGTAGATGCTATTGGCTGCTCACCATTAGAGATGGGGGTTTTCTTAGTGGTGATGGTGCTAAGTAGTGTGATTGCTTCGATGTATTTAGGTAAAAAATCTGATTCACATTGGAGCAGAAGCGCCATACTAAGCGCAGCACAAATTAGCTTTTTTATTGGCGTGGTTATTCTTGCTTTTACCCGTGATTATTACATCGCACTTGTCGCCGCTATTGTCTTCTTAAGTGTGGGCGGTGCAGCCTTACCACAAATTTTCACATTAGGCCGTCTTTACGCCGATAAAGAGCTGAACAATAACAGCGCGCAATTTTTATCAGTGATACGTGCGGGAATAGCCTTAGCTTGGGTAGTCGGCCCGCCCATCGCCTTTTTACTCAAAGAGCAATTAGGCTTTACCGCCACGTTTGTTTGCTCTGGCCTGTTGGCATTATCGATGTTGTTGTTAATCAGCTATCTACCTGATCACTCAAAATCTCTAGCAGACCAACCTAGCAGCAACGATGAGCCGGTACCGAATGCCCAGCATTGGCTGCTGATCCCAGGTGTTGCTTTGTTTTTACTTAGCACGCTCGCCATGTTTTCTGCTAACAATATGTATATTACAGCACTACCTATCTACCTTACCAAAGAGCTCACATACAGCGCACAATGGGCTGGCTATCTAATGGGAATGGCTGCATTTGTGGAAATTCCATTTATGGTGTTAGCGGGTAGCTTAGCAAATAAAATAGGGACAACCCGACTACTTATCGTCGGCGTTATTTCTGGCATAATCTATTACAGCGGCTTGCTTGTTTTGACAAACATTTGGCAGTTACTTGCACTGCAACTGTTCAATGGCATTTTTATTGCGATAACCGCCAGTCTTGGCATGATTGTGATGCAAGATTTAATGCGTAGTCAAATGGGACTGGGCACCACACTGTTTAGCAGCGCACAGCAGCTGAGCATGTTAGTAGGCAGTTTGTGCGTGGGTCTAATTGCACAATACTTCGATTATTACGCTGTTTTTATTGGCTCATTAGTGGCCAGTATACTGGCTTTAACTATCCTTTTGGGTGTAATGCTTAGAACGAGTCAGCAAAATAAGCTGCTAACCAGCAGCCAAACTTCAGCATAGCCTGCATTGCTAAGCGAGCATAAATAACAGACTTACTTTATTTAGGACCCAAATCATCATCCTTGATTAAGCGGAATAGTCGATGATGGACTATCCCGCTTAGCCCTTTAAGGCGCTAATTTAACCGCTTGATATAAACCCTTTTGATATGCAAGGCTGCCCCACAACGCGTGGGCTTGAGCATTAAGCTGTTCGTCCTGTGACATCGTCGTCACCTGCTGCTGATTGTTTTGAGCATCATAGGTAAATGCCTGGGGCGCTTTTTCCGGCGCGAAGACTATCATCTTGTCATTAGTTTAATAGCCAAAATTCCTATCAAACTGCATTAATGCCCGCTCTTGGTTTGGTAATAACGTTTTTGTCATATCGTGGCCTAATTTTGCCCCAATCAAAGAGAGCAGCGTAGGTGGCATATCAATATTACTAACTAAACGCTGATCTTGGCGTGCTGTAATTCCCTTACCCAAAATAAGAGCCGGAATGTGAAAACGATCGACTGGCACTAATGCCCCCGTTTTGGGGCTGTTGTCATGATCATGATCGGCTATCACAATAAAAATAGTATTATCCCAATAACTCGATTGTTTTGCTTGCTTAAAAACTCACCGATAGCCCAATCAGAATACTTAACCGTGTTATTGCGGGTATTTATATCCTTGCCATAACATGCTGATGACTTCTTTAGGGTAAATAAGGTATTCAACAAACAGACGGTTCGGCCGTAGATCATACTCTGAAATGAAGGTGGGAGTGGCTAGTTCCATATAAACCAATAACCATAGGCTGGCCACAAACCAGCAGCGCAAGGCGAACAGCCAATACTTTTGCCATGTAGCCTGATTTGGGATTAAGCAATGGATAAACGCAGGTAATATCAACAGCCAGCATAAGCTTAAAAAATCGACCCGGAGCCCTTGAAGAAGTATTTGTAGCCAAGCTTCCTCCCCCTCAATGCGCTCATTAAACCAAAAGGCTAATCCCATTCGCGGCAAGGTTAATATAACCAGACTGACGCCAATAAAACGTAAAAAAGGAGAAAGGTAGTACTTTTGCTGCAACATAAATCCGCTCTACGTAAACTGGTTAACCAGTTGTGAATCCCTTCAAACTGAGAAATACTCAAGCGAGTAAATATCAGTCCGGCGTACGAGGCCGTATGTTACTTAGGGTGATGATTGGCGAGTGTTTGGTCGTGCAGTAATAATTTTAGAGCAATTTATGCAAGCAGACTCACGTTACTATGTCTACATTGAGTGCCAACGCTAAAATATAGACAAAAAAAACGAGACTTATCGTCTCGTTTTATCAACTGTTTACATCATTTTCTGATTCTACACTACTTAATAGTGAGCCATCAGAAATGCACCATTATAGCGGTACGATGTTCTCAGCTTGAGGACCTTTTTGGCCTTGAGTAACTTCAAACTGAACTTTTTGACCTTCAGCTAAAGTTTTGAAACCAGTACCAGTAATTGCACGGAAGTGAGCAAAAACGTCAGGGCCATTCTCTTGTTGAATGAAACCGAAACCTTTAGCTTCGTTAAACCATTTTACTGTACCAGTAGTTGTATTAGACATAATCTATTTCCTGTAAATCAAGAGTAATAAGCTCATCGAGCTCGTTGTTTTGCTGGAAGTGTTGCTATTACTTATGAAAACAGGATTTAAGAGGTAAATCTTTAATCCGGATGGTGCGCATAAATATAAACCGTACTTTCAAGCTAAAAAGATTATAAACCCCCTGTACGTTAAGTCAACGAATTTTACACCGTAAAAACAGCCTTTAAATCAAGATAACATAAATATGAAAAAACGATTACAATCAACAAGTAACACAAAACTACAAAAGGTGTATTTGTTTCAGAAATTTTAACGCTATGAGAACATTACACAATTACCACTACCTCAAAAGGCTATGAATAAGTCGTATTTATTTCTGGCCAATTCAAATGACTAAGATCGCCTAATGCCTGTAATTGCTGCTGACATTCAGGGCGCATAAACCAATCGCCACGGCTAGGAGCAACTTGATAGAAGTAATCTTTCTCACCATAACGAAAGCTTAATTGGTAAGCATGCAAATAGCCGCGATCGCTCTCATCTTGGCCATAGCGCATGTCACCTAAGATAGGAGCAGCAATGCTTTTCAGCGCCACACGCAACTGATGGGTTTTACCCGTGGCGGGCTTAAGTAGATAAAGGCGAATGCCGGGCACTAAGCTTTGACTAAAAAATTGGGTAACAGCTGGATTATGTTGGCTTTTAGTTAGCTTCCAACTGCCACGGCGGCTTTTTTCCATATCGCCTTTTATCAACCCTTGTTTTTTATTGGGCTTTTGCATGCTTAAGGCGAGGTAAAACTTGCTCATTTTCCGCTGCGCAAACAATTGCGTAAAGGCTGCCGCGGCAGTGGATGACTTGGCCAATATTAAAATTCCTGACGTCATTTTATCGAGTCGATGCACGCTGTATAACTTCAAAGATAAGGCACGTTCAACCTCAACCACTAGCCCAGCTTCGCCGTCTTCACTGTGAAAATTACAATTGTCGGCTTTATTGATCACCACAAAATCCGCTTCATCTGCCACTAATTCAAACATCGAATACCCGCCCCTAAAAAGAAAAAAGGGCCAGAAGGGCCCTTTTCAACATGATTATACCTTGAGCGGCTTGAGATGTTTATGCCAGCGCGCTTCCCACTTTTTAAATAAGAATACAATCACAAACGTTGTCATCATATAAAGTATGCCGGCCGTGATGAAGGCTTCAAAAGGCGCGTAGTAGCGTGAGTTTACAATCCGTGCGGCACCCGTTAAATCAACGATAGTGACCACCCCTGCTAGCGCACTGCCATGTAGCATAAAGATAACCTCATTGCTGTATGCAGGTAAAGCGCGTCGAAACGAGCTAGGCAGCACTATGCGCGACATGATCTTAAACCGACTTAAACCATAGGCCTTAGCAGCTTCAATTTCACCTGAAGGCATGGTATTGATACTGCCCCTCACTATTTCTGCGGTGTATGCGCCGGTGTTTAAGGTAAAGGCCAATAAGGCACAAAACCAGGCTTCTTGAAACCAAGGCCATATGGCTAACGCAATAGGGTGTTCATTATTTGCCAAAAACTGACCCGCTCCGTAATAAATCAGGAACAGTTGAATCAATAATGGTGTGCCACGGAAAAAGTAGATAAACGCCCACGCAGGAAATTTAATCGCCCAATTGTTGCTGTTATTCATAATGCCCGCTGGCACAGCAATAAATAAACCAAGGAATAAGGATAAGGCAACTAACCAAAGGGTGGTCCAAAGACCAGATAAATACAATGGCCACTCGTTTATCAATAACTGAACATACTCAAACTGGCTAAACCAAAGAAAAAAAGCTTCTAATGACATTGGCTACCTCGACACTATTGCGTATTTTTTCTCAGCATGACTTAACAAGCTGGTCGAAATAGCGGTAAAGACTAAGAAAACTAACGCCACCACAAAGTAAAAAGTAAATGGCATTTGTGTCGAGCCACCCGCATCGCCGGCCGCTTTAACCATGTCTTCTAAACCTATGATAGAAACAAGGGCCGTTGTTTTGAGCAAAACCAACCAATTATTACCAAAGCCCGGTAAGGCATGGCGCATCATTTGCGGAAACATCACTCGACGAAATACCATCCAGCTACTCATGCCATAAGCTCTTGCAGCTTCTAGTTGGCCTTTATCGACTGCAATAATGGCACCACGAAAAGTTTCGGCCATATAAGCGCCAAAAATAAAACCTATCGTCGCTACGCCTGCAAAGAACGGACTGACGTCAACATAATCCGGTAAATAACTGACCCATTCATGAGCAGCGTCTTGCCCTTGAAAATACTCATTGAGCCAATCATTAATCGTAACGTTAAATTCATTAATGAAGATTTGACCACCGAAAAAGATCAGCATCATTAAAATCAAATCAGGGATACCACGGATCACTGTGGTATAGAGGGTTGCCCACCAGCGCAAAAAAGTAATAGAAGACAACTTTGCCAGCGCGCCAAGCATGCCTAGTACAACGGCAACGAATAATGACAATAATGCCACTTGTAATGTGACCCAAGCACCAGACAAAATAGTGCTTTCATAGCCTTGTAGGTCTAACAACATAATAAGTACTTACATGTGCTTGAAAGA
This sequence comes from Motilimonas sp. E26, assembly GCF_021278025.1. Classification (GTDB taxonomy): domain Bacteria; phylum Pseudomonadota; class Gammaproteobacteria; order Enterobacterales; family CBDFNC01; genus Motilimonas. The sequence continues at coordinate 62,978 of NZ_JAIBHJ010000012.1, read as the reverse complement.
AAAGGGAGCCTTAGCCCCCTATCAAATTTGGCAATTAGTCGCCGTAAACATCAAAGTCAAAATACTTATCTTGTAGCTCTTTATACTTGCCATTGGCGCGAATCGCTTTAATAGCTGCGTCAAACTTGGCTTTTAGTTCAGTGTCGTTTTTACGCATCGCAATGCCTGCACCTTCACCAAACCAACGTGGATCGTTTAATTTTGGACCAACAAATTCAAATGCATCACCACCAGGCTTGTTCAATAGGCCATCAGAAATAGCAGCAGAATCGATCATTACGTAATCAAGGCGGCCCGATTTAAGGTCTAAATAAGCCTCATCAGCCGTGCCGTAACGTTTAACTTGCGCTTTTGGAAAGTTGTCTGTCACATAAGTATCCATCGATGTTGCACGTTGCACACCAATGCGCTTATCAGACATAAACTCAGCGGTTAATTCAATGGCGGTGCCTTTTTTCGCAGCAAAACGCGCTGGAATATGTTGATATTTATCTGAGAACGCAACTTTCTTTTTACGCTCTTCGGTAATATCCATGGTCGCGATAATCGCATCGTATTTGCGTGCCAACAGTGCAGGAATGATGCCGTCCCAATCCTGTTTCACTAAAGTGCATTTCACCTTCATTTCTTCACAAAGGGCATTAGCGATATCAATATCAAAACCTTTTACTTCACCGTTTGGCTCGGTCCAACTAAATGGAGGGTAAGCGCCTTCAATACCAATGCGTACATTTTTCCATTCTTTAGCATGCACACTGCCTGCGACAGTAAGCATCATAGCTGCAGCGATGATCAATTTTTTCATCTGATTTCCCTTTTCGTTTGCTAACAAGTTAAACAGGTTTGTTGTTGTGTTTGTACTACTTATAATTTTGTTTATCAGTCGTGTATATCAAGCGGTAACGCTTTTTTAGTATAGTAATGCTTCTCTTAATACACAGATGATATGAATTGTTTAAAGCGTTCTGATTTTGGCTGGGTAAAAATTTGCTCCGGTTCGCCTTGCTCTTCAACTAAGCCTTGATGTAAAAACATCACTTTATTTGATACATCGCGAGCAAATGCCATTTCATGGGTCACCACTAACATAGTGCGTCCCTCCTCGGCTAGATTTCTCATTACCGTAAGCACTTCCCCAACCAATTCAGGATCTAACGCTGAGGTAGGCTCGTCAAATAACATCACTTCAGGGTCTACTGCTAATGCTCTGGCAATCGCTGCACGCTGCTGCTGGCCGCCAGACAAATGGCCAGGATAATATTCGCGGCGATCATATAACCCAACTTTGTTTAGGTATTCATGCGCCGCTTCAATGGCTTGTTTTTTGGGCATGCCCAGGACATGCACAGGCGCTTCAATAATATTTTCTAATACGGTCATGTGAGACCATAAGTTAAAACCTTGAAACACCATGGCTAAGCGCGCGCGAATGGCTTCAACCTGCTTTTGATTTGCTGGAATACGTTCGCCATTCTTCAAAGGTTTCATTTGGATCAGCTCACCTTTTACATAAACGTCACCGGCATTGGGCATTTCTAATAAATTAATACAACGCAAAAATGTACTTTTACCAGAGCCTGATGATCCCAAGATAGAAATGACATCACCTTGGTTCGCGATCAAATCTATACCTTTAAGGACTTCGTTATTACCGAATTTTTTATGCAGTGCCTTAACTTCTAATGTGGGTATAGCATTCATTATAATTTCGCAATCCTTGACGTTGGTATGAAGTATGAACCTTGTTAATGAAGCGTAACAATCAAAAAGGCCAAACCATTATTGAACAGTATTATAACAACATATCCTATGGTCAATGATTTGCAAAGCCATAGAAACCGCCATTAAAGGCGACGAATCTAACATCTAACAATTCACCAATAAAGCATATTTAGTCAAAATACGATTTTTTTGATAACTGGATCGAAATAGACGATTTTTAAGCCCGACACTCATTAATATGGCTAACAATCAAACAAAAAAGCAAAAAAACTGACTAAAAGTTATATCAACGACGCACTAAACCCAGCGAATAAGTTTGAAAAAAGAGTCAACTTAGCCATATCAACCAGCCATATTGAATAACAAAAAACATAGCATTAAATATTAAAAAAAAAACAGTGCTAAACGCTATTTTAAAATCTAAAACAACCGATAAAAACACACTCAAAACAAACAAATTACCACTGAAAAGTGCCAAGGCCCGTTAACTTTGTTATTGAATTGTTAGTAAGTTTGCGCAGTTTTGAAACCAGTATTTTACAGTCAGATTAAATCGTTAAAATATTAAAAAATATGCTAGGAATGTGATCTACATCCTGCTACATTTCGCGCACTTTCACTCTCTGCTAATTTAAAGGGACAAACTAACGTGTCGACAAACTACGCAAATCCAGGCCCACTTGGCTTAATGGGCTTTGGCATGACTACAGTATTACTGAATATTCATAATGCAGGATTTTTTCCTATTAGTGCCATGATCTTAGCAATGGGGCTGTGTTACGGCGGGTTGGCTCAGATAATAGCAGGCGTGTTAGAGTTTAAAAAAGGCAATACGTTTGGTTTAACCGCTTTTACTTCTTACGGCTTTTTCTGGATCAGCTTAGTCGTATTACTTATTTTGCCGGAGCTAGGTTTAGCAGAAGCCACCCCTCATGCTTACATGGGATTTTACCTTTTAATGTGGGGGATTTTTACCGCATTCATGTTTGTCGGAACCCTAAGCCACAATAAAGCAACGCAATTTATCTTTGCTAGCCTAACCCTTTTATTCTTCTTACTGGCGGCACGAGATTTCACCGGCTCTGCTTTTATTGGCACCTTAGCAGGCTTTGAAGGGATTGTTTGTGGCGCGAGCGCTATTTATACCGCCATGGCGACCGTTATTAATGGTGAGCTCGGCCGTGAAGTATTACCCTTAGGTAATAAGAAACCGGAGCCAGCCGTAGCTGAAAATGAAACCAGCGTTGCGCAAGCTGCTTAATCATAGCTTCGACAAAAAATGAGCCATATGGCTCATTTTTTTTGTCTAGGGTTTCATCAAAGGCGAGAAAATCTAGCCCAACAAACCGCTAATTGATATTATCTTCAGCTTTATTTTGTTAACAGCTATTTGTTAATTCTTTTATCAATCTTAATCATGCAAATTGCGGAGTCCGCCTTGTCAAACGATCAACCCCAAGTTAACAGTACTGGATTAGCCAATAAAAAAACCGCTTATTACCGCGTCAACTTTACTGGACAGGCGGGTGAATACTTTAAAATTTGGATAGTCAACATCGCGTTATCGATTGTCACTCTTGGTATTTACTCAGCTTGGGCGAAAGTACGTACACAGCAATATTTTCACACCAATACCTTAATCAATGGCACTGGTTTTCAATACCATGGCCAACCTTTAAATATTTTAAAAGGCCGTATTATTGCTGTTGTATTGTTTGTTTTATATTCTTTTGCCGTCAATAGCATGCCAATTATCGCACTCCCGGTAATGTTGATATTTGTGATTGCATTACCTTGGATTGTGATCCGAGCCCTTGCCTTTAACGCACGCATGACGTCATTTCGCGGTATACGATTTAACTTTGAAGCCAGCTATGGCGAAGCATTCCAAATAGTGTTGCTGTGGCCATTATTGATTATTGTGACATTTGGCTTAATCATTCCACTGATCAAGCATAAGTACTACGAATTTGTCATCAACCACAGCAGCATGGGCACAACGTCGTTTCGCTATAACGGTAAAATCTCTGAAATGTTTATTATTTACCTTATCGCCATGGCGATTGCGGCTGGTATATCGACCGCCATGATGATAATAGGCATGGTTTTCGCTTTGTTTGCTGGGTTGGCATCTGCTGCTGACGAATCATCAGCATTGATGATTTGGCTGGCTTCAAGCGGTGCATCCATCGTTATCGTATTATATTTGGCCTTATACTTGCTGATGTGGGCATTTATCAAAACCAAAACCACCAACCTCATTTTCAACAATTTGTCGTTAGATGAGCACCGCTTTTACGCGGATCTCAATTTTTCTCAAATGGCGATCATTCAATTTACCAATACCTTAGCCATTATATTCAGTTTAGGCTTGGCTTATCCTTGGGCAGCCATACGCATGACACGTTATCAGGCATGCTGCATTCAAGTGATCGTAAGTGATAATCTCGATAACATCATCGCTGGAGAAATCAAAAAAGTCGGCGCATTAGGTGACGAAGCCGCTGGCATATTTGATGTGGAATTAGCCATTTAATGGAAATATCCGGCGTTTACTACTCAGGAAAAAGCAGCGCTGCCCTAAGCAGCGCACTTATTTTGCACGCAGAGAACAGAGTAAGCATCAACCAAACTGACATTTACTTAAGCCTTGATGAACTCGATATCGCACCGCGAATAGGCAATGGCAATCGTTGGGTTTATTTTCCCGATGGCAGTAGCTTTGAAAGCCAAGATAATGATGCTTTGGATACCCTGAGTAAGCGCCAACGCAACCATGGTTTAAGCTTACATCTGCTAGAAAGTAAGCTGCGTTATATAATACCTAGCCTGATTTTCACCTTGATTTTTTGTGTCTGCTTTTTTATTTGGGGCGTGCCAGCCAGTACCCAGTTAATTGCTCAAACATTGCCTGACAACACCAGTAAGCTATTAGGCAGTCAAAGCTTAGAAATCGTCGACCGCACGCTTTTCGATCCCTCTGAATTAAGTGATGAGAAACAACAAACCTTACAAACCTTATTTAAACCGTATTTAAGCCCAGACCAGCGAGTGCTCATTCGCAGTAGCGAAGTGTTAGGCGCAAACGCTATCGCCCTACCCAATGGTATATTAATTTTTACCGATGAATTGATAAACATAACGACTGACCAAGAGCTGCTGGCCGTGTTAGGTCATGAGCTCGGGCACGTTGAGCATAAGCATGGCTTACAAGCCCTGATCCGCAGCTCATTATTACTGTTTGTTTATACCTTGATCACAGGTGATGCTGCAGGGGCCTCATCCACTATTGCCGCGCTGCCAACGCTGTTGCTCGAGCAAGGCTACTCGCGAGACTTTGAACGCGAGGCAGATGATTATGCGATGGACTTTTTAAAGCAACATAACATCCCCAGAACGGCACTAATGGGCGCCTTAAACAAGATTTACCAAGCCCATGAAATCGACAAAAAAGAAAGCCTGAGGGATTATCTGTCATCGCACCCCGCGCCAAAAGAACGCTTGGAAAGACTTACCGCTGTTGAATGAGATCAACAAGCAGCAAGGATACTATTCAAGCTCAGCTCTGTTTAAGCCTATCGCAGCCAGATAAAGTATGTTTTACGGCAAAATTTCGTTTTCAGGGATGACAACGCAAAACGCATAGATTCGGGTTATTCAGTCTGATCAATTCAGCCCGGTTAATTCGGGCTGAATTAACAGCACAACAGTTAGCGGATTTTAAATTGGCTGATGTTGGTCGCAAGTCGTTGACCTAACTCACTAAGCAGTTCAGCAGAGTGAGCCGTTTCTTCTGCCTGACTATGAGTACGGCCTGATATTTCAGATACCGAATTCACATTTTGGCTAATTTCATCAGACACCGTCGCTTGCTGACCCGCCGCATCTGAAATGTGTTCAATCGCACTGTTGATATCTGACATAAAATCAACAATGGATAATAGTGACTGCTCTGCTGATTGTACTAAATTAACGGTATCTTCAGCACTTTCACAACTCTCTTGCATTGCTTTAAACGCTTTTTCAGAGCCTTGTTGCAAGGTTTGGATAATGCTTTGTATTTCTTTAGTTGATTCCTGAGTTCGGGATGCTAACGAGCGCACTTCATCAGCTACGACAGCAAATCCGCGCCCCTGCTCACCTGCTCGCGCCGCTTCAATCGCAGCATTTAAAGCAAGCAAGTTGGTTTGTTCAGCAATACTGCGAATCACTTCCAACACGGTGCCAATTTGGTCGCTATTTTTTTGCAATTCAGACACGATATTAGATGAGTCTATAATCTGTTTTGATAATCCTGACATGCTAGACACCGAATTAACCACCACATTGCGACCTTCACTGGCACTTTGCATCGCACTGCCAGATAACTCTGCAGCTTTACTCGCACTCACACTCACCTCGCTAGCACTGGCTGACATTTCTGTCATCGCTGACGCTGCTAAATGCGCTTGAGATTGTTGCTCACGAATATCGTCTTGGGTGCCTTTGGCTTTTATCGTTAACTCATCAGCCGCACTCAGTAATTGTTCAGTCGACTCACTGACTTGCATCACCGCATGCTGAATTTTTTCGGCAAACTGGTTAAAACTCATCGCCAATTGTGACAGTTCATCTTTACCGGTAACCGGAATTCGCTTGGTTAAGTCTCCTTCTCCTTGGGCAATATCCGCAAAAACAGCATTCATGGTATTTAAGCTACCCGTTACAGCTCTAGAGATAATAAAAGCCAATAACAAACCAATCACAATAGCACTTCCCGCCACGGTCAAAAGTAGCGAAACGGATGCTGCTTGCGTTTGATCGGCTTTTTGCGATGCCTGCCCCATGGCACTACTGACAGAGCTTCGTAGCTCGCCTAGCATATCCGTCACTTTAGAACCTGTAGAATCTAAAATTTCAATCCCCTTATTACGAGCAAATATATGTTTAGCAACCTCATCCGCAGCCTTTACATATAATTCGATATCAGCTTTGGCTTGCTGACTTAAAGTACGGCGGGTGGGATTTTCAAGTTTGGTTAACAAGGCATCAATACTCGTTTGTGCGCTGTTAAACTCTTGATCAAATCGACTAACTTGCTCCGGCTTATTCTCAACTAAAAACTTCGTGACATACAAGCGACCCAATAACAAGTTTCTCACCGCGGCTCCTGCTGCCGCGGCCGCTTCTATATCCCCATCAGCTTGAGCAGACAGCATCACCTTAGTTAGCGCTTGCTCTATTAATGGACCTTTTACATTTAAAGTTTCATCTACTACCTTGTTACGCTTTTGTTGGTTTACCACCACTTGCTCATTAAACGTACGAAGATAAATATCTTTATCTTTTTTTATGTTGTCCAGCAGTGCAACACGAGCCGGATTTTGAATATGCTTATAAGCCTCTTTAAGGGATGACTGCCATTTCGCTGCGTCTTCATTAAATTTGCCAATCAAAGCATCATCACCGCTTGTCACGTAGTTTTTAACCGTGATCCGTAAGCGAAATAAATTTCCGCTAATATCAGACGCTAGCTCAGTATCAGGCGCTAAATCAAAGGTGATTTTATGCATCTCATCACGCAATGTATTCAGCGCAGAGATCCCGGTATATGCCACCAGCACGAGTATCAGCCCTAATATAATGGGCGCAATGGCCAGTTTTTGTGACACTGAAAAGTGATTCAATACTTTCATTAATCTAAGTCCACTAACTAATTTTTTACCTTAGTTAGTTATAGCAAGCAAAGCTACTAACTAACTAAATAAAATGTAAAAAACAAAATATGGATCCATAAAAAGGCTATTTTTTTCAGCTAAATCGATAAATTCGATAAGTTAAAAAGGTAAAATATTATTACGCTCTTTAACATTGACAGAAAAGAGCGCTATTTAAGAGGTGATATTAATGCAGTGTTACATTACTGGGGTGATGTTGGCAGCCTTCACATTGTTCACAGTTTGGCGATAAGTTTTTATTTTGATGTTTGGCCATATAAGCCACATGCTCATCAACTAAAGCGTCCGACAACACCTGCCAATGTTGATCTTGGTGTTGCTGGTGAAACTCAAGCAATCCCACTAAGGTCACATCTAACATTTTTAGGCTCGTCACCCGCGTCAGCTCAGTGAGCGCTTTATTATCAGCAAATTGCTGTAGCTGGGCATGAGCCAGCTGCAAATAATAATGTTCGGTATCGACATCACCTTTGCCTTTACAGGTGTTAACTAAGTTATGGCAGGCCGTCATGTATAAACGGGCACTGTGCTCATATTCCGCACTCAGGGATAAATCATCAATTAGCTTTTGCGCTTCTGCTAGCGCCAGCTTATAGAAAATTTCAGCTTGGCGCGTATCGCCTTCACGTAAATAATGTTGCCCCTGTGCCGACAAGGTTTGCCATAAGTCTAATGAAAATGCTGCCATACCTACCTCACCCAGCCAATAACCTAACGTAGTGGTTCTGATTCACTCGTTTTATTTGGTTTACTTTGGCGCTGCTCAAATTACGAATATGCTGCGCGTGAGAGGAGTAATCTTCATCACCTTTCACCACATCAGCAAAACGCACATCGGGGTCTGGTACGGCGGAGATCAACAGCTGCGTATAAGGATGCTGCGGATTATTAATCACTTCCGTGGTATCGCCCCACTCTACAATTTGACCTTGGTACATCACCGCCGTCTCTTCGGCGATGTAATGGGCGGTCGCCAAGTCATGAGTGATGTATAAAAAGCCCAAATTAAACTCTTTTTTCATTCGCTGCATTAAGTCTAGTACGCCAATACGGATTGACACGTCTAACATCGACGTTGGCTCATCGGCCAATACCAAGTCAGCCCCAACCGCTAAAGTCTTAGCCATATTTACGCGCTGACGTTGGCCGCCACTGAGCTCATGAGGAAACTTCTCGGCTGTCAGTGCTGGCAGCTCTACCATCTCAAGTAACTCGTGCACACGGTCGCGTAGTTTAGTCTTATCGTTTTCACACATACGGTGTAGTAGCAAGGGGCGCGCTAAATGATGATAAATAGTGTGAGTAGGATTGAGTGAGCCAAATGGGTCTTGGAAAATCATTTGCACGCTTTTACGGTAATTTAATACTTCTTGGCGGCCTTTAATGTCAGCGATGTCTTTACCACGAAATAAAATTTGTCCTTGAGTGGGCTCATATATTTTAGTGATCAAACGCGCGCAAGTACTTTTACCACAGCCTGACTCGCCCACCAGCGCTAACGCCTTGCCCTTGTGAATAGAAAATGACACGTCATTGAGGGCGCGAAATAGGTCTGATTTAGCAAAACCACCACCCGTGGTGAAATCTTTCACCACATTACGCAATTCTAAAATAGGGGTATTATCCATGATTATCTTCCTTATAATTGGATCAGTTCGGGCGTGAAGTCAGCAGCTGGCTGATAATGCTTGCGACCTTCATGAATAGAAGGAAAAGCAGACCATAGCTTTTGGGTATAAGGGTGCTGCGGATGATGGCGGATTTGTTGTGACTCGTTTACTTCCACCAACTCACCTTGATACATCACACCTATGCGGTCACAAAACTGCGTCATCAAGCTCAAATCATGGGTAATAAATAATATAGAAAATCCGAATTCTTCTTTTAAATGATAAATTTGCTGCAAAATTTCGCGCTGTACCACCACATCTAACGCCGTAGTTGGCTCATCCATCACAATGAGCTTGGCATTTAGGGCCAAACAAATAGCAATCACTAAGCGCTGACGCATTCCACCACTAAATTGATGCGGGTAATCTCGCAAACGCTCACGCGGAATTTTCACAATATCAAGCAGCTGTTCAGCACGCTTGATGGCCTCAACACGTGTCATATTGCTATGGGTCATGATCACATCACAAAACTGCTCTTCAAGGCGCAATACAGGGTTTAATGAGTTCATGGCACTTTGAAACACCATGGCTATTTGCGTCCAGCGAAAGTCACGCAGTTGATGCTCAGTTAATTTGACCACATCGGTGCCGTCAAAAATAATCTCGCCGCCACTGATTAACGCTGGTGGCTTATGCAAACGAGTCACCGCAAAGGCAATGGTGCTTTTACCGCAACCCGACTCACCCGCTAAGCCAAACACTTCTCCTGCTGCAATATCAAAACTGACTTTTTTTACTGCTTGAAACGCCCCGTCTGAGGTCAAGTAATCGACTTCCAAGTCTCTTACTTGCAACAAAGGCCGCGTTGAAGATAACTCACTCATTCTCCACTCCTGTATACACTCGATAAATACAAAATAAGCCGTGCCAACTGACACCCAAAAAACCAATGCTATTGCGAATCAATATCATTAGCAATTTCTTTTTCGTTTTATCTGCGTCACAGAAGCACTTTTGTGATCTGTTACCTGCTTGTTTTTCTTTGTATTCGTACCCACTATATAAGCAATTATCTTTGGGGAGTTGCACATGCAATCAAATATTATCGATGTCTCACTCGACAATTTTCAGGCTGTTATTTTAGAGGGCTCGCAAAGCCAACCGGTAATGGTGACGTTTTGGGCGCCTAGCCATCAAGAATCGATGGATTTATTAGCCACCTTGGAAAAACTCGCTAATGAGTTTTCAGAGCAATTTGTGCTGGCCAAAATAAACTGCGAGCAAGACCAAGCCATCGCAATGCAATTTGGCGTGCAGGCACTGCCAACCACTGCGATGTTTGTTAATGGTCAACCCGCAGATGGCTTTGCCGGTAATCAAGACGAAGCCGCGATCAGAGATATTTTGAGTAAACATTTGCCAGACGAGGCCGATTTATTGCTGCAACAAGGCCAAGCATTAATTGAACAGCAGGATTTCAGCGGCGCGTTAACGGCGTTAAAACAAGTACTCACTCTCAAACCTGAGCTGGCTGTTGCGCAAATTACCTTAGCCAAAGCCCATATTGAATTAGGCCATATCACCGAGGCGCAAGCGCTAATTGAAAAAATCAAACTGGTTGATCAAGATCCGCTGTATCACGCCGTGGTGGCGCAGATAGAATTAGCCAAACAAGCTGCTGACACACCAGAAATTCGCGCGTTAGAAGCGCAAATAGCCGAGCAGCCTTCGCCTGAACTACATTACAACTTGGCGGTGCAATACAGCCAAGTAAATCGGATTGAAGAAGCGCTGGCACTGCTGTTCCCGCTTTTATCAACCGACATGAATGCACAAGACGGCAAAGTAAAACAAACCTTTATGGATATTTTAGCCACGCATTCAAGCGACCCCGCAGTCAGTAGCTATCGCCGCAAGCTGTATAGTTTGTTGTATTAGTTTGGGATGCCAGAAATGGGCTAGCCGTTTTGCGGCTAACCCGCTTTAGAACTAAAAAGCGATTATGTTTTTTGGCTCAGTGATGCAATTAACCTATGGTAAAATGAAAATCTTTCGCAGAAGTGGGTTTTATTTCATCTCATTGGCCATACCGACTTAACGGCCAAAGCTAACTTACACTTTGTCGTTACCTTTTATATTTAATAAACCATTAAAAAATACACCGCTATAGTCTTTAATTTGGCTGACCGTGTGTTCATCTTTAATCAGCGGGGAGCCAACCCGAATAACTTGGCAACCGGCTTGCACTGCGCTGGTAATACCTGCAGCAGCATCTTCAAACACGATACATTGCGCCGCCCTTGTGTTTAACTTATCAATGGCGATCAAGTAAGGCTCTGGATCCGGTTTACCCTTGTGGCATTGTTCAGCAGTCACCAATAATTCAGGAATAGGCAGACCACAAACCTGAAGCTTTTTGAGAGCAAGCTGTTTACTTGAGGATGTCACTATGGCCCAGTTTTGCCTCGGTAATGCTAGCAATAATGCTTTAGCACCCGTAATTTCTGTGCAGAGGGTTGATAATTCAAGCTCTCTGGCATCTAACCAACTTAGCTCAGCCTCTAAATCAGCGTTTGGCAGAAACCTTGGGATAATGTCTTGTCCCCTCACCCCATGGCAGCAAGCGATCACCTCTGCAGGATTTAGGTTTACCCGATTGCACCATTCGCTCCATGCGGTTTCAACAACGTTGGTGGTATTGACTAACGTACCATCAAGATCAAACAGAAAAAATTCTTCTTTAAACATCATAATCGCATTATCCCTTTAGAAACTGTCTATTGGCCATCGCCTCGCCCAACTCTCGCCATTGAAAACGATTAATAAAAACTAGGCGTGCATTTTCAGCATTGTTGGCTTCAATCAAAATGGGGGCTAATACAAACCCCTGTTTAAACAAAGCCAGTATAATTTCTGCCGTTTCAGTTTTAGCGATGTCTTCAACAACTAGCACATCCCCTTTAGCTAAGATGCAAAACTCCATAACGATTATCACTCTGGTTGATTAAGTATACTTAGCATTTTAACTAACCCAGTGATAACGTATATTGAAATAAAATTAGCAGTGATAACTTATTGTTATGAAGGTTAGTCTTAAACATTTGCAAGCGATCGAAGCACTAGCTAAAGCGAAAAGCTTTAGAGCTGCTGCCCAACAGTTATGTATTTCACAACCAGCTCTGTCAAAACAGATTAAAAACTTCGAGGATCTGTACGGCGTTGAAATGTTTATTCGAACACCTAATGGCGCGATGCTGTCGTATCAAGGGGAGCTCATCATCAGTGAAATCACTAATCTGAATAAGCATATTGATAAGGTGGAACGCTATATCCAGCAAGTAGTTGTCAGTAACGTGGGGGCACTGCAAATCGGCTTTGGCAAATCCAGTAATGATTTTTTACCCAGCATTATTAGAGAATTCAAGGCACAGCACACTAGCATTCATTTATCTTTGCTCGATTTAGCCTCCCATATACAAGAAGAACAGCTGGTGATGGGCTTACTTGATCTCGCTTTTATGCGCGCGCCAAAAAACCTAAATCTTAAGCGTGTTAAAGTCTCTTCCGATGAGTTTGTATTAGTGGTTTCTAAGCACCTTTACCAAGGCGAAAAAATCCAAGATTATCTTGATAAATACGATTTATTAATGCTTAAGCAAACTGATAAATCAGAAATGATTAATCAGACCAAGGCGATATTGGCAGGGCGTGATTTTCGTACCAACCATATCGCAACCGATATAGAGACCATCCTGACATTGGTCATTTCAGATGTTGGCGTGTCTATCTTGCCGAAAAAATCGATTTTGCAATATTCTGACGAAATAGCGGTTATTCCCTTTGAACAAGACACCAGTTGGGGGATTTATTTGGTGTGGGATCCTGCTCGAGTCACTCAATCAATCGAGCAATTTGTTAACTATGCCAAACAGAAGTTAGTTTTGTAAGCTTATACCCAATCAACTTGAAAGTTATCAAGATGTTGAGTGAAGTCCCTTTCGATCATTCGGCCAAAGCTAACTCAAATCAGAAAAGAGATTACGCCATTACTGCCGCCCCGACAAAGGCCGCAAGCACAACGCCTCGAAACTAAAAGGGCTGCACGTTTAAGTACAGCCCTTACATTCAATCAACTATCAATTGTCCACACTCAAGGTGCAATCGCTTTTTAGCTATTGATAAACGGTCCTTTGCCTTGCTGCCATAGTTTCATTAGACAGCGTTCAAATGCTAATGACGCAGCATGAGCAATTTTGTCCGCTAATTTTTTCTTCACTGCATAACGCACTGCGATGACTGTTTTTGTCTCATTCTGTTGCAGTAAATAATCATCACTGGTTTGCACTTTATCAATCAAGTTTAGCGAAAAGGCTTGGCTACCATACCAATGCTCGCCGGTGGCAACCTTGTTGATATCCAGTTGCGGGCGGTTTTCACTGACAAATTCTTTAAACAACACATGGGTTTCTTCTAACTCTTGTTGGAATTTTTCTTTACCCTTTTCGGTGTTTTCGCCAAACATGGTCACGGTACGCTTAAATTCACCCGCGGTCATTTGCTCAAAGTCGACATCGTGTTTTTTTAGCAGGCGGTTAAAGTTAGGAATTTGTGCGATAACACCAATGGAGCCAATAATCGCAAAGGGCGCGGCAATAATTTTGGGAGCCACACAAGCCATCATATAACCGCCACTGGCTGCTACTTTGTCCACTGATACGGTTAAGTTAACCCCTTGTGCACGTAAACGTTGTAATTGCGATGATGCTAAACCATAACCGTGTACCATGCCGCCGCCACTTTCAAGTCGAACCAGCACTTCATCATTAGGCTGAACCACGCCCAAAATCGCCGTCACCTCTTCACGCAGCGACGACACCTCTTTGGCATCAATACTGCCTTTGAAGTCCACAACATATAATTTGTTCTTAACATCTGCTTCTGGTTCGGTCGGCGATTTTTTGGCCGCTTTTTTCGCGGCTTTGGCTGCTTTTTTCTCAGCCTTTTGTTTTGCCTTTAGCTCATCTTCTGATAACAGTTGCTCTTCAAAATGCTGTTGATTGTTGTTTAACTGCTCGGATAAATCGGTGATCAACAACTCACCTTTTTGCGCTTTTTGTTTCGCCGCCAACACCACAGCGGTGACGATAATGGCCAAAATGGCTGCCACAAAGGTCAGGGTTTTCGCGAAGAAAAGTCCGTATTCGTATAAAAATTCCAATCTATCACTCCTATTTACAAGCACAGGTTAAACGCAGCGCGCATTATGCGAACATATAACGCGCCAGCATAGCAAAAACCAAGGGAAGACGTTAGAATTTGCACAAAATTTTGCAGGAGAACGCACCTTGGAATATCAAGCCCCACAAGACTTATTAGCAAACAAAACCATACTTGTCACCGGAGCAGGCTCTGGCATTGGTAAAGAAATTGCGCTGACTTATGCCAAACATGGGGCACGGGTAATTTTGTTAGGCCGTACCGTAGCAAAATTAGAAGCCGTATATGACGAAATTGAAGCCCTTGGCGCACCTCAGCCAGCAATCATTCCAATGGATTTAAAAGGCGCCACCGAACAGCACTATCAAGACATGGCTGAAACCATTGCGGGACAATTTGGCCACCTCGACGGTTTAGTTCATAATGCAGGCGCACTTGGCGTACTTGGCCCATTTCATCAAATCGGCCAAGATATGTGGGATGAAGTAATGCAAGTAAATGTAAAGTGTCAGTTTTTAATGACTAAACATTTATTACCTGTGCTAAAAGAAGCAACAGCCGCTTCCATTATTTTCACTAGCTCAAGTGTGGGCAGACAGGGGCGAGCGTACTGGGGCGTGTACGCTATTTCAAAATTTGCCACCGAAGGCATGATGCAAACCTTAGCCAGTGAGCTTGATGGCAGCCATGTGCGTGCCAACTGCATTAACCCAGGCGCCACTCACACCCCCATGCGTTCAAAAGCCTACCCAGCAGAAGATGCAGATTTACTTAAGCGCCCGGCGGATATCATGCCAACTTACCTATACTTAATGGGGTCGGATAGTTCAGCGGTCAATGGCCAAAGCTTGAACGCACAGTAATTTATTCCGGAGTCTGAATGCAAGATCCAACCAATAAGCGCTTAAAAGCCACCCTCGAACAATGGCGTATTTTACAAGCCGTGGTGGATCATGGCGGCTATAGCAGGGCTGCAGAGGCATTAAATAAGAGCCAGTCTTCTCTCAACCATGCGGTGACCAAATTGCAGCATCAAATGGGCGTGGCGCTACTTGAAGTAAGGGGCCGCAAAGCCTACTTAACGAATGCTGGCGAAGTCATGCTGCGCCGCTCTCGGCTGTTAACCCAAAGTGCATTTGAATTAGAGCAACTGGCGGATAATTTGTGCCAAGGTTGGGAGCCTGAAATCACCTTATATGCTGAGATAATTTACCCCAGAGAACGTTTATATCGTGCGCTGCAGGCTTTTTTACCACAAAGCCGTGGCAGCCGTATTAAATTGCTCGATTCAGTTATCACTGGCACCCGCGATGCGATCATCAACAAACAGGCTGATATTGTGATTACAGGCCAGTTACCTAAGGGCTACCTTGGCCAGCCTCTTTTTAACGTTCACTTGGTTCCCTGCATCAGTCCAGATCATCCTTTAAGCCAACAATCCAGCGTTGATGTAAAAGAGCTGATGCAAGCATTACAAGTCGTGATCAAAGACACCTCGACCACTCCTGATGAGAGTTTAGGCTGGCTGAGATCAGAGCAGCGCTTAACCGTCAGTAATTTTCACGAAGCGGTCAGTTTGGTCAGTCAAGGCATCGGCTTTGCTTGGTTTCCAAAACACTTTGTTACCTCGCAGCTCAAACAAAAGCAATTACAAATGTTGCCACTAAAACAAGGCAGATCGAGGACCAGTATGACGCACTTAGTGGTGCCCGATGAAAACCGCATCGGCCCAGGCGCATCAACCCTTATTAATTGCCTGTTGGCAGAGCATAAAATCGAGTTTAACGTATTTCATAACGGTGATGAGGAGCCAATAAAGTGAAACTAAATTGTGATATGGGTGAAAACTACGGCAATTGGAACTTGGGCAGTGATGAAGCTGTTATGCCTTACGTTGACATGGCCAACATAGCTTGCGGCTTTCATGCCAGTGATCCTCTCACAATGGACCGCACTGTCAAATTGGCAAAACAATACCAAGTGACTATTGGTGCCCATCCTGGCTACCCCGACTTAGTTGGCTTTGGCCGACGCGCAATGGCAATCGAAAACAACGAACTGCGCAGTATTATCCAATATCAAGTGGGCGCGCTTGCCGCTATATGCCGTGCCAATCAAGTCGAATTATCCTACGTAAAACCCCATGGCGCACTCTATCACGCCATGATGCAACAACCTGACACCATGCTCATGATAATGGATGCGGTCAAGGCAGTGGGATTAAATCTAGCCCTGATGATCCAAGCCGATAATCAATCTCTAGTCCATCAAGCCCAAGCCGATAAACGCCAACTGCCACTGATATTTGAAGCCTTTGCCGATCGCCGTTACCAAGACAATGGCGCGTTACTTGGCCGAGATCAATCAGGTGCGCAACTCGACGAAGCGCAAATGCTTAATCAAGCTCAGCGCCTCATGGATCAACAGCAGGTGATCACCCATTCACAGCAGATCTTGAGTGTTAAGGCCGATACCTTATGTGTGCATGGCGATAATCCAGCGGCAATTAATGGCATTGCGAAACTGGCAGCGCTGTTAAGGCCACCGTTGTAATAATGAAGATCGAGCCGCTTAATGAGAGCAGTCTATTAGTCAGTTTCTCAGACGAGATCAGCGAGCCGGTATTAGACTTGATCCGTTTATTTTGTCAGCAACTAATGCGCAGCTCGGTACGAACGGCCATTATCGAGTTAGTTCCCTCCTATAACACCGTGATGCTGGTTTACCGCTTAACGCAAACGGACTATGACAGCTTGCATCGCGAACTCCAGCAGTGCTACCAACAAGCGCAAAGACAAAGCAAGCAACTCATCCGTCCACGTGTTGTCGAATTACCCGTGTTTTACAGTGAAACCACGGGCCCTGATTTGGCGCGTATTAGTCAGCAAACAGGCTTGTCTGTACAAGACATCATTAACCGGCATACTCAGACTCAATATCGAGTTTACGCCATCGGTTTTAGTCCGGGGTTTCCCTATTTAGCGAGTGTCGATTCACTCATCGCTCAGCCACGTTTAACTGCGCCGCGAAAAAATGTGCCCGCAGGCAGTGTCGGCATTGCCGATACGCAAACAGGCATTTACCCGAAAGCCTCACCCGGCGGCTGGAACATTATTGGTAATTGCCCTGAGCCTTTACTTGATAGCCAGCTCAGTTGTCGATTAAATGTGGGGGATACGGTGCAATTTGTAACCATTAATGAAAGAGAGTTTGTGGCCTTAGGCGGTAAGATTACGGTAGGTTTTAATGAGCTTTAAAGTGATTAATGGAGGCTTGCTGAGCACGCTTCAAGACTTAGGTCGCTTGGGCCATAGCCACACAGGGTTTAGCCAAGGTGGTAGCTTAGATTTAAAAGCCGCTTGCTGGGCGAATTATCTCCTTGGTAATTCGATGGACTGTGCAGTGATCGAAATCACCTTAGGTCAATTAAGCCTACAAGCGCAGCAAAGCACGGTTTTTGCTGTATGCGGCGCCAATATGCAAATGCACATAAATGAACGCCCACTTCAGCCTTGGCGTAGCGCTGTTATCAAGGCCGGAGAAACCCTAAGTTTTGGCCACTGTCGGCAAGGCATGCGTTGCTACTTAAGCGTATCGGGAGGCTTTAAACTACCGTTACAACTGGGCAGTGTAGCTACTGTCAGCCGCGACCAGCTCGGCGGCCTTAACGCGGGAGCCAAGCTGCAAACTGGCGATGTGCTGCCCTTTTCTCCCGTTAACATCAATAAACAACATGAATTAAATCAACAGTGTGTGCCAGCGACATATTATCAACATGGTTATCAAAGCACGCATCATAGCTGGGTTAACTTAAATGTGTTTAAAGGCCCACAATGGCATTTATTTAGCGCCAAGGATCAACAAGCCTTTTTACAGCAACATTTTGTGTTAGATCAGCAAAGTAATCGCATGGCGGCTAAATTTAGCGGTGAACCATTGCGTAGTAATATTAAGGGAATTGTCTCGCAAGGGATCAACTTAGGCGCAATACAAGTACCACCCAATGGCTTACCCGTTGCGCTGTTAAACGACCGGCAAACCTTAGGTGGCTATGCCAAAATAGCCAATCTGACCAGCCAAGCTTGTTGGAAGCTCGCCCAGCTGCCGCCAGGTTGTCATGTGCAATTTACTTTAGCTGATTTAGCCAATGAGCAAGCTAGCCTGCGCCAGTTCTATCGGTTTTTTGGCATCAACTTATAGTAAAAACATGCTGTAGTAAAAACATAGTGTTGCTCATTAATTCCGACGGCGCCTTTTCTTTTTCGGCTTATCTTTTTGTTTTTCTTCACGCTCTAAGGTCAGCTGTGCGACCACCACTTTTTCTTTTTCAACCATTTCTGGTGTTTCTAAACTGACTCGACCAATGGCCGCAGAGCGAATTTCATGGAGTAGAATTTCTGATACTTTATGTAGATCAGCTCGACCACCGGCTCTTTTAGCGCCGCGTTTGGCCGCAATGGCTTCAAGTAGCTCTAAATCAGACAGCGGCAGTTCATCGAGTTGGTAGCGCGCTTTTAATAACTCAGGATAAGCTTTGAGCAAATAATCAGCAGCAAAAAACGCCACTTCTTCATATTCCATCGCAGTATCTTTAATGGCGCCAGTAGTGGCTAAACGATAACTGGAGTTTTCGTTCATTACTTTCGGCCACAAAATACCAGGGGTATCCGATAAAACGATGCCATTTTTCAGGTTGATGCGTTGCTGGGCCTTGGTTACCGCTGGCTCATTACCTGTTTTAGCGATAATGCGGCCCGCTAATATATTGATAGTAGTGGATTTACCAACATTGGGGATCCCCATGATCATGGCACGAATATTTGCTAAGCCCTGATCTCTTTCAGGAAACATGGCGCGACATAAGTCTAAAATAGCGCGAACTTGCTCTGGCTCTTGGGTAGTGAGTGCCACCGCTTTCATATTCGTCTGCTGATTATAATAATCTAACCACAATTGAGTGATAGCAGGATCGGCTAAGTCTGATTTATTAAGAATCTTAATACACGGCTTATCACCTCTGACTTCGGTGATAACAGGGTTTTCACTGCTGTACGGAATACGCGCGTCCAATACTTCAATAATCAAATCGACATTCGGCATGGCTTCGCGAATTTCACGTTGCGCTTTATGCATATGACCTGGATACCAATGAACAGCCACTTTTTTTCTCCTTCAGTCTAAACCCGCCGCAATACTAACGACTAACGACAAGAAGTACAGGTTTTCTCACCAATAAGTCCTTTATAAAAATAGCCAGAGATAAAATAAGCCATATAACTAGTTTTAAGCTCAATTTTAGTACAAAACTCCATTTAAAATACCAACAACAAAATTCGAAACATAAAAACCGCATTTTTTCAATTTTATAACCTACATCACGAATTCGCCTGACTTAATTGCAATCAAGGCGTTAGAACTCTAGATTAAGCATATATCGTTGATTCCTATTAAATATTTAACGGTAATAATAAAAAACAGAAAACAAACTACACTAGAGTTTAAAGCTAGTTGGCTTTTACCCTGCATTCACAACAAAAAAGGATCTGTACATGTCGCTGAAAAAGAAACTAACCCTAGCCCTTGCTGCAACAGGCTTAAGCCTAGGTATGGCCATTCCTTCGGCCAGCGCACAAGAGTTTATTAGTATAGGTACAGGCGGTGTAACGGGCGTTTACTACCCTACTGGCGGTGCGATTTGTCGCTTAGTTAACAAAGGCAAAGCTGATCATAACATTCGCTGTTCGGTTGAAAGTACCGGCGGTTCAATTTATAACTTAAACACCATTCGTGCGGGTGAATTAGACATGGGCGTAGCTCAGTCAGACTCACAGCACTACGCTTACCATGGTGAAGGACCATTTAAAGAAACAGGCGCATTTAAAGAGTTACGCTCAGTATTTTCTGTCCACGCCGAACCTTTTACAATTGTGGCGCGCAAAGACGCTAACATCAAAAACTTTGCTGATTTAAAAGGTAAACGCGTTAACGTAGGTAACCCAGGATCTGGCCAGCGCAGCACCATGGAATTAGTGATGGGTGCATATGGCTGGACCAATGCAGATTTTACTTTGGCTTCAGAGCTTAAACCTGCCGAACAATCCCAAGCTTTATGTGACAACAAAGTTGATGCCATTGTTTACGTAGTCGGCCACCCAAATGGCTCTATCAAAGAAGCAACCACATCATGTGAAACCGTACTAGTTAACGTAGCGGGACCTGAAATTGACAAGCTGGTAGAAGGAAAACCTTACTACCGCCAAGTGGCAATCCCAGGTGGCATGTATCAGGGCAGCGAGCAAGACACGCAAACTTTTGGTGTGGGCGCAACGTTTGTAAGCTCAACCAAAACATCTGATAAAGTAGTTTATGAAGTAGTGAAAGCGGTTTTTGAAAACTTCAATCAGTTCAAACGCTTACACCCTGCTTTCTCACACCTTGAAAAATCTCAAATGGTGAAAGATTCATTATCTGCACCCCTTCATGAAGGTGCCAAAAAGTACTACATGGAAGCGGGTCTTATTAAGTAAACCCAAACATATAACCAACCTAGGGTCTGTTGATCTTTGCTGGTTAATTTTTGTTCGAGATAAAAGCGTTTTGAGCAAGGCGAGCAGTGTGTAGCTTAGCATTCTAAGTAAATACTTACTGCTCAACGATGGGCAAAACGCTTTTAGCCGAATCCGTAGGACAGCGTTTGTTGGGTATTTCTACTGCGTTATCGCCTTTTCGTGTAGCTAGCTACACCACAAAAGCGCTGCCTTGTATAAATACCCAACAATTCGCTGCAAAAACAATCACGAAAGATCAACAGACCCTAAGGGAGCGCAATGCTCCTCTCTTTGTTTTTATCACGCCATATTAATTTCATCGCCATAGGGGGCTCAATGGCCACGTCGTTAAAAACCGATACCGAGCTCGAGCTGCAGGAAATGCTAGCTCAATCTGACACAGGGGCGCGTCAACCCATAGGTAACGCAGGCAAAATTTTGCTTGCTGTACCTTTTTTATGGGCGCTATTTCAACTTTGGTATGCGTCACCGCTGCCATTTATGCTTAATTTTTTGGTGCTCAATGATACCCAAGCGCGCTCAATTCACTTAGCGTTTGCTGTGTTTCTTGCCTTCACCGCTTACCCAGCGTTAAAAAGCTCACCCCGTAATCATATTCCGTGGCAAGATTGGCTGTTTGCTCTTGTTGGCGCTTTTTGTGCTTCTTACTTGTTACTATTTTATGAAGAAATAGCTAACCGCTCTGGTGCGCCGACAACCATTGACGTGGCTGCGGGTGTAATGGGTATGTTACTGTTGCTGGAAGCGACACGCAGAGCCCTTGGCCCACCATTAATGATAGTTGCAGCGGTATTTTTAACCTATGCTCTCGCCGGCCCTTATATGCCAGATATCATTGCCCATAAAGGCGCCAGCTTAAACAAACTCATTTCACATCAGTGGCTTACCACGGAAGGCGTATTTGGCGTAGCATTGGGTGTGTCCACCTCCTTTGTATTTATGTTTGTATTATTTGGTGCCCTACTGGATAAAGCGGGTGCGGGTAATTATTTTATTAAAGTCGCATTTTCATTATTAGGCCACATGCGCGGCGGCCCAGCCAAAGCGGCGGTGGTTGCTTCTGGCTTAAGCGGCCTAGTATCAGGCTCATCCATTGCCAACGTGGTCACCACGGGTACCTTTACCATTCCCTTAATGAAACGAGTCGGCTTTCCGGCAGAAAAGGCGGGAGCGGTAGAAGTAGCGGCATCGACCAACGGTCAGTTAACACCACCGATTATGGGCGCGGCTGCTTTCTTAATGGTGGAATATGTTGGCATTCCTTATGTTGACGTGATCAAGCACGCCATTTTGCCAGCATTAATTTCATATATCGCGCTTATATATATCGTACATCTCGAGGCCCTTAAAGCTAATATGAAAGGCTTAGAGGGGCCAAATAAGCTTACAACCGCGCAATTTCTGTTTGTATTACTAACTGGCTTGTTAATGGCTGCTGGCTTTGGCGCACTAGTGTTTTACTTTATTTCATGGAGTAAGGCATTACTCGGAGACTTCGCAGCATTAGTGATTGCGAGTGTCACCATCATTGCCTACGCTGGTTTAGTTTATGTCTCTGCCAAGAATGATGATCTGGCCATTGATGATCCCAATGAGAAGGAAGTACTGATCCCGCCATTAGGCAGTACCATTGTTTCAGGCCTCTATTACCTGTTACCTATTGTGGCATTAATTTGGTGTTTAGTGGTTGAGCGCTTCTCGCCCGGCTTATCTGCATTTTGGGCCACGGTATTTATGATGTTTATTGTGGTTACACATCGCCCGCTGAAAGCTTTTTTTAGACAGCAATCTACTTTACCTAAAACGGTTAAGCTCGGCTTGGTGGATCTATTTGAAAGCTTAGTTAGTGGCTCTCGTAACATGATAGGTATTGGCGTTGCCACAGCTGCGGCCGGTATTGTTGTCGGTACAGTGACGCTCACAGGTATTGGCTTGGTGATGACAGAGTTCGTTGAATTCATCTCAGGCGGCAATCTATTTTTGATATTGTTGTTTACCGCCATTATCAGCTTAATTTTAGGCATGGGTTTACCAACCACAGCGAACTACATCGTAGTATCTACGCTCATGGCGCCGGTAATTGTGACATTAGGCGCTAACGCTGGCCTAATCGTTCCTTTAATTGCGGTACACCTATTCGTGTTCTATTTTGGTATTTTGGCAGATGATACACCGCCAGTGGGTTTAGCAGCGTTTGCTGCAGCGGCCATTGCCAAATCCGATCCCATCAAGACAGGTATCCAAGGTTTCACCTACGATATTCGCACCGCGATTTTACCATTTATGTTTATTTTTAATACTCAGCTATTATTAATCGGCATAGATAGCTGGTGGCATTTGGCTGGCACTATTTTTAGTGCAACGGTGGCTATGCTCGCCTTTGCTGCTGCAACGCAGGGTTTTTGGCTGGTTAAAACTAAATGGTGGGAAGTGCTAGGCTTATTATTAGTCGCCTTTACCTTATTTCGTCCAGGCTTTTGGTGGGATGAAATTTATCCGCCGAGTGAACAAGTTACAGCAACACAACTCAATCAAGTGGTTGGCGAACTACCAACTAATCAGCCTCTACAACTTCGTGTTTCGGGAGAGTCTCTCGACGGCGATCAAATCAGTAAAATCGTGCGCTTACCGTTTGCCGAAACAGCTGAAACTCCAGAGCAGCGCATACTCAGTACGGGGTTAAACTTACGACAGGAAAATGGTCAGACCATTGTCGATTTTGTTGAGTTTGATAGCCCAGCACAACAAGAGGGGATTGATTTCGATTGGGTCATAGAGAGTATTGAAAAGCCCCTTGAACGTCCAGCAAAGGAATGGATGTATATTCCAGCCTTGCTGTTATTAGGGTTAATGGCGATGGGACAACTTAAGCGCCGCCGTGAAACGGCACAAACAGCATAAGGAATGATGATGTATAAAAATATACTGGTACCCGTCGACTTAAACGCCACAGGTTTTTCAGACAAGGCCTTAAAAACCGCAATCTGGCAGGCAAAACAAAGCCAAGCTAAATTGTTTTTACTAACGATATTGCCAGGAATGAATATGCCAATGGTGGCATCCTACTTTCCGGAGTCAGCGATTAAAGCCATGGCAAATGATACTAGAGCTCAATTAAAAGCATTTGCCGAGGAAAAAATTCCTGATGAGCTGGATGTTGTTGTTCACGTAGGTCAAGGCAAGCCCTACAAGCAAATATTAACTTACGCCCACGAGCAACAAATTGACTTGATCATTATGCCTAGCCATAAACGCTCTAAGCTCAATAAAGCGGTATTGGGCTCAGTGGCGGCTAAAGTTGTTGAGCGTGCACCAATAGATGTAATGGTCATTAAGCCATAATTTGCTTTATAACAATGTAAAAAACCTAAAACTGGCAGCATAATGGTTGCCAGTTTAAATAGCACAACGCAGACACGCGATATCTCTGTTGTAAACAGATAGGAAATAGCATGGAATTATCGAACAAAACACGTGAAACCATTAGTCAAATTGCCAGTGGCGATATTGGCTACGTCAGTAAAGCAGTCAACTGCGCAATTAAAACATTAGATGAAATAGTAAGAGATGAATCATTACCCGAAGCGGTAAGAAATAAAGCTGCATTTGCCGCGGCAAATTTACATTTAAGTGATCATCAGGATTAGGGTAAACTGGTGTGCCTAACCGCGGCAACGTTTGCTAAAGTCCCCAATTGGGCATACAAACGTTTGCTGCTTAAGATATAACTCTGTTTGTCTCGCTGCACTTTCAAATTCGCGCAGCGACTGTCGATCGGTGAAAATGTCTTGTTTCAGTCGTTCAATAGAAATGGCTGTCACATCAAAGGGGGCTACACGCCACTCACGCGTGATTAAGTAAATCGCTTCTTTACCTCTGATGGCTTTAAAATAAGCAATAACACCTTGTTCAGTACCACGGCGACGTCCACAATAATACTTACCGTACGCGACACCAATATTATACTCAGTATCCGCATAGATGGGCTCATTAACAGATCCATCGCACACACTGTTGACTATATCTTTCAGTGACGTTGCAAAACGTTCTGCCGGCATGCTTTTGGGTAAGGCCGTTAGCCATTGCTCATTAAGTAGATCACTGTAATTAAACTGACTTTGGCCCTCAGGGATATGTTCTATTTCGCGAAAGCTCCCCAAACGCTCATCTTTAATTTTTTGCCAACTTCCCCAACCGGGAAAAACCCCCACCGTTAAATACTCTCGGCTAGCATCTTTGCGCTTTTGAGTCTTCTTTCGCTCTTGCTCGTAAGAGGGCTCAGCCACGTCTAAATCACAAGGTTGGCTTGAAAAAACGACTTTATCACCAAAATCACACTGATAAAACGACGCCATAGCTGGCGTGGTTAACAGCAGTGATAATATGAAAAAATAAAGACGTAAGAATTTCATTATGTAATTGTCGCTTCCATATCGACGCGGGCTCAAGCTAATATTGCCAGACCTCGCCTGTTACCTATAATTTTTTTACTCACTTTGTGATTCAAAACACAAAGGCAAGCCACTGTTTGCACTATTTTTTTAGCTTAACCATCTGATATTGAGGAAAACAATACTTTCGTTCAGTTTTAGCTGTCACTCATTCAGGATAGTTGATAACATAAACATTATATTTAATAGATATCAGGGTGTGTGAATACTAACCATATTCGGACTTCTGTAACTAAGCTCATTTCGACTTCTCTCGTTTTTTTAACTGGTTTTTTAAATATGTCATTTAGACTCGACAATGAGACAGGTAAATTACGCGTTAAAGGTGTGATAACCGATTGTGTTATCTCTAGCTTAGTCGCATTTACTATTGCTCTGATCTTAAAACTCACGGAAATCAGCGCCAGTTTTACCCTAAGTGCGCTTATCGCACATAGCTTTAGTATGTCATGTATTTTCGTTGCTGTATTAGTTGATGCTTACTACCCTTTTGCAGCTCGCATGTTCAAAACAAGTATCATTGTCTGTGTCGGTATGGCGATCGGCGCCATCTTAACCTATATTCTATTGATTAATTTCTATGGCCATTCAACAAGCTTCCTCAGCGACCGTATTTTTAAGGCGGCTGTTATTTCCCTTTCTATTGGCGCTGTTGTTACTTTCTTTTTTCACAGCCGAGATAAAACAGTTTTAATTCAACATAAGTTGAGTGAAGCCCAATTACAAAAGGCGAATCAAGAAAAAGCACTAATTGAAAGCCAACTAAAGATGCTGCAAAGCCAAATTGAGCCGCATTTTTTATTCAATACCTTAGCCAATATACAAGCCATGATATTTCATCAACCAGAAGTAGCAAGCCAACTATTGACTAATTTGACTGATTTGCTGAGACAAAGTTTAACCAAAACTCGTCAAGACAAAATACAAATAAATGATGAAGTCACCTTCATTAAGTCTTACTTATCGATCCAAAAAATACGTTTAGGTGAACGTCTAGACTTTCAAATAGAAATCAGTGAGCACTTACCTGAAGATACTCATATCCCACCACTGTTGGTGCAACCTTTGGTTGAAAATGCCGTCAAACATGGTATCGGTCCAAGACCACAAGGTGGCGAAATAAAAGTCAGTTTTGCAAAAATTAATGAGCAACTCTGTATTGCTATAAAAGATAATGGTGTTGGGTTTTCCATCAGTCATACCAAGGGCAATGGCATAGCACTAAATAATATTCGCAACCGCATTAATAGTTTATTCGGCGATAAAGGTAAACTTGTGATTCGTGAAAATATGTCTGGCGGTGTTACCTCTGAACTATATATGCCATTATTAACTGCGCCAACAGAGCATACTGAAACAACTTAAATTGACGAAGAAATTTAGGCTGAATGCGAAGAATTGAATACTATTTGTTAGGGAGATAAGCATCAGTGTACTTTTCACTTTAGTGCTTTAACCCAAGTTAGAGACCGAATCTTATTATCTGCTTAAATACCAACTTCCAACCGAACTGATCAGTATTTTTGTTTAATCGTTTAAGTACGGTCATCATGACAGTCATCACCACACATCTTGGCTCGTTATCCCAGCCCGATTCAGATTTAGCGTATTTTTGCACCAATAGCGTATATTTTACACCACTCGCATTTTCCAACATCAATCAATTAGTCCAGTCCACTCAGCTTAATGATTTATTCTAAACGCGCTTGATGCCTTTTAAGTTATCAAAGCTTGATGTTACCGCCGTTTTTAGGAAATCGCTCATAAAGGGCAAATCGGCTTGCTCTTCACGAATGGCAGCATACAAGGTATTCCATAATCCCTCTTTGCCTAATGGCTTAGCTAACACATAATCACGCTCGAGATATTCGGTCAACGCCCAATTAGGCAAGGCCGCCACGCCTCTACCACTCGCCACTAATTGCAGCATCATAATCGTCATATCAGCTTGCCTTATTCCCGTTGGCTCAACTCCTGCGGGATCAAGGAATAGACTAAATATATCTAAACGGTCTGTCTCAACGGGGTAAGTAATCAATATCTCATTAGCGATGTCTTCTGGTTCAACAAACGCTTTACTCGCGAGCGTATGATGACGGCTAATCGCTAACATGGGCTGGTAACTGAACAAAGGTATATAGCGTAATCCAGTAATTTCTTTCGGGTCAGAGGTAACAACCAAATCTAAATCGCCTCGCGCTAACGCAGGCAATGGTGCAAAACTAAAGCCACTACTCAAATCTAACTCCACCTCAGGCCAGCTATCTCTGAATTTATCGATGGCAGGCATCAACCATTGAAAGCAAGAGTGGCACTCAATCGCCATATGAAGTCGGCCTGCTTCTCCGGCATTTAAGCGACTAATGTCTCGCTCCGCACTGGCCAAATTAGGTAAAATATCATCCGCTAAAGTGAGCAAACGCTGTCCCGCGACAGTAAACCGAATAGGCCGTGTTTTGCGTATAAATAACCTAGTATTAAGCTTATCTTCCAAATCCTTAATCTGATGAGATAAAGCGGATTGCGTTAAAAATAGCCGTTCGGCTGCCTCAACCAAAGAGCCACAACGGCGCAGGGCGACCAGAGTATTAAGGTGCTTGATTTCTATCACTTGAAGAAAACCTCAATTAAAGTAGAAAAGCATGAATTTGTTTCATTTTATTGTATTTACTAGTGAATAACTAGACGAAACAAATTGAACCGTCCGCGTGGAGATCGCTCCACAGAACATGTTACGACACTTTTGGTCCACCTAGTCCAATAAAAACCCAATAAACAGATTTAACTAACCATTTTTCACACCCTAAACAGTTTATTCTGGCGCCATAATCAGGTAATTTGAATAAACATCGGATTCATCATTAAGTAGAGCTTCCATTAAATGTTTTCTATTAACAAATCACAGAAACTTGATAACGTTTGTTACGACATTCGCGGGCCTGTTTTAAAACACGCAAAAAGGCTAGAAGACGAAGGCCACAAAGTTTTAAAACTCAATATTGGTAACCCCGCCCCATTTGGCTTTGAAGCGCCTGATGAAATTGTTATGGACGTGCTGCAAAACTTGCCCCAAAGCCAAGGTTATTGTGATTCAAAAGGCCTATTTTCAGCCCGTAAAGCCGTGGTCCAATTTTATCAACAACAAGGCATGAAGAATGTTGATGTCGATGATATATATATGGGCAATGGCGTCAGTGAATTGATCGTGATGGCTATGCAAGCGCTGCTCAATAACGGTGATGAATTACTGGTACCGTCGCCTGATTATCCACTGTGGACGGCGGCCGTTACCTTGGCCGGTGGGCACCCAGTGCATTACATTTGTGATGAAGAAGCAAATTGGTTTCCAGATTTAGATGACATTAAAAGTAAAATATCACCGCGCACGAAAGCGATTGTACTGATCAATCCCAACAACCCAACAGGCGCAGTTTATAGCCGAGCATTACTTGAACAAGTGTTGCAAATAGCACGTGAGCACAACTTAGTTGTCTTCGCTGATGAAATTTATTCCAAGATCATTTACGACGACGCTGAGCATATTCCACTTTGTACACTGGCTGATGATTTACTGATTGTGACTTTTAACGGTTTATCCAAAGCGTACCGAGTGTGCGGTTTCCGCGTTGGTTGGATGATGATCAGTGGCGCCAAAGCCCAAGCAAAAGATTACATTAGCGGACTAGACATGCTCGCCTCGATGCGACTGTGCTCAAATGTACCAATGCAACATGCGGTGCAAACTGCATTAGGAGGCTATCAAAGCATTAACGAGCTTATCGTACCTGGTGGTCGCTTGTATGAGCAACGAGAAGTAGCATGGCGCTTAATTAACGATATTCCGGGCCTTTCTTGTACCAAGCCTGATGGTGCCATGTATTTGTTTCCAAAACTGGACCAGAAAAAATTTAACATCAAAGACGATCAACAGTTTGTCCTGGATTTACTATTGAAAGAAAAGATATTGTTAGTACAAGGAACGGGATTTAACTGGCATAAACCGGATCATTTTCGCTTAGTTTTCCTGCCTAATGTTGTCGACCTAGAGACCTCTATTTCACGTATGGCTCGCTTTTTGGATAGCTACAAACAATAGCCTAAATATCATTGCTAGATAATATGTTGTAGCAGAAATGTGATGCGCATTTCTGCCCTTTAAGGAGAGGTAATGAGTCATTTTTTTGCTCATATGGCGCGCATGAAGTTAATTCACCGCTGGCCACTGATGCGCAATATCGAATCAGAAAATGTAGCAGAGCACAGTCAGCAAGTAGCGATGGTGGTGCATTTACTTGCTTTAATCAAAAACACCCTTTTTGGCGGCCAATTAGATCCGGCACAGGCTGCCGTTCTCGCCCTGTACCACGATGCAACAGAAGTGATCACCGGCGATTTACCCACCCCAGTTAAATATTTTAATCCCGACATAGCCAAAGAATATAAGAAAATTGAGTCATTTGCCGAGCAAAAGCTACTCAATATGTTACCAGAAGAACTAAAACCTGCTTTTGAGCCCTTACTCGATAGTCACGCTATTGATGCCGAATATAAAACCTTAGTTAAAGACGCGGATACCTTATGTGCATACATAAAGTGCCTTGAAGAGCTATCAGCAGGCAACCATGAATTTGAACTGGCGAAACGCCGCTTAGAAGCCATTATTGCACAACGTCAGACACCTGAAATGGCCTACTTTGTTGAGCGTTTTTTGCCTAGCTTTGAGCTGACATTAGATGAAATTAGCGAAGATACTCAACTCTAGCTGTTATTCATGACTCATTTAAATTGGGAAAACCAATATGACAAATTTTGAGATTTCACCTCAATGGGATGAGCGCCTAGGCAATGAGGAGAATAAAAAAAGACGTTTGGATCATCGCAGTCCCTATCAACGAGACCGCGCGCGTATTCTACATAGCGCAGCTTTTAGGCGGCTGCAGTCCAAAACCCAAGTACTAGGCACCGGAACCAATGATTTTTATCGCACGCGCCTGACTCACTCCTTAGAAGTATCGCAAATTGGCACCGGCATTGTTGCCCAACTAAAGCAAAAGCAACCAGCGTTTTCCTCACTGTTACCCTCTACCAGCTTAATTGAAGCGATTTGCTTGAGTCACGATATAGGCCACCCACCCTATGGGCATGGCGGTGAAGTTGCGCTCAATTATATGATGCGTGAGCATGGTGGTTTTGAAGGTAACGGGCAAACGTTACGGATTGTCACTAAACTGGAGCCTTATACCCCAGAAAATGGCATGAACTTGGCGCGCCGAAGTTTACTAGGACTATTAAAATACCCTGCCTTGATTAGCCAAATCCGCGGAAAAACACTACCTGAACAACCCACTAACTTTCGTCAACTAAAAGCCAGTGAATGGTCTCCGGCTAAAGGAATTTATGATGATGATAAGCAAATTCTCGACTGGGTTCTAGCACCTTTGAGCGACGCTGACCGTGTACTGTTTGCCACTACTAGAGAGCAAAAACCGGGCGAGCGACACTTGAAAACCCGATATAAGTCGATTGATTGCTCCATTATGGAACTGGCCGATGATTTTGCTTATGGCATCCATGACCTAGAAGACGCTATTGCAATGGGTATCGTGAACAAACGTTTATGGCAAGAACAAGTCGCTTGTAAACTAGCAGATATAGAAGGTTTTTGGTTGGCAAAAGATATCAACCTGTTAACTGAACAGCTATTTTCATCTCATCAATATCTGCGTAAAGATGCCATAGGCGCATTAGTTAACGCCTTGATTACTTCAGTTGAAATAAAGCCCATCGCGACACATTTCAGTGAGCCCTTACTTGCTTACAATGCTTGGCTTAACCCCGATATGGAGCAAGTGCTAGAAGTTTTAAAACAATTTGTGTTGCACTTTGTAATCCAAAAAACGGAGTTACAGATCATGGAATACAAGGGGCAACAGATTGTCATGGAGTTATTTGAAGCGTTTGCTGGTGACCCTGAGCGTTTGCTACCTAATGACACCAAAGCGCGTTGGCAATTAGCGCGCGCCCTTGGCCATTCAGGCTATCGCGTGATAGCGGATTACATTTCTGGGATGACAGATGGGCATGCAGTACGCTTACACAGCAGCCTTTTTAGTGCGCATTCATTAGGGATGCCTTATCAACCGGGTTAATCAATTTAATTGAGCCACAATTCGGGTTAACTAACCTCAGTTCTGTTTAGGCCCAACGTTGCCAGATAAAGTATGTTTTACGGCAAAATTTCGTTTTCAGGGATGAAAACGCAAAGCGTATAGGGACATATTCACAGCGTTTTTGCAGGAAAGCATGCTATTTCGTTTATCTAAGATTCAGGTTAACTAATAAGGTATCACTATGGATTTTCATACTGACTACGCGGCGGTGACGCTCTTAAAATCACCGTCTCAAGTTCTCCTAAAAATTTTGGCTGCTTGTTTAAAATATTAATATCCAGCACCGCCTTTGCTCTCGCTAATACTTCTCGCAAACGGATCTTTATTGCTCCTAGCCCTTGGGCATCATCGGCACTTAAACATAAGGCATCGATGTCGATAGCGCGGGCAATATAGATTGCGCGCTCACAATGAAATCGCTGACTAACGATGGTTAAGGCCTCTTGGCCAAAGATAAGCTTGGCTCTTACCACTGAATCTAAGGTACGAAACCCAGCATAATCTTTCACTACGTAGCGCCTTGGTACGCCGGCTCTCACTAAATCATTAGCCATCGTCTGTGGCTCATTATAATATCGTGTCGCGTTATCGCCGCTAACGATCACAGCTTGAACTTTATTATGCTTAAAGAGTGACTGGGCGGCATCAAGGCGAGGAGGATAAAAGTGATTGATTCGCTTACCTATGTACTTACTGGTTCCCAATACCAAAGCGACGGGTCGGTGGGGGATTTCAGCAACATCGGTGTAAACTCTATTATTTGCAACGAAAGAGACATAAAGATCTAGGCTGGCCAAGACCACTATTGTCGTAACAGTGAGGGCCAACATGATAATAAAAAACTGGCGAATTCGTTTAGCCAATGGCACCGCCCTAGAGTCAAAAAACAAATCATAACCGTTTGTTTAGCCATTATAAACTGATTTTAACCTGAGACCGACAGTTGAGAAGAGAATCCATCTAGGGCAGCAATTAATCAGAAAAACGAATATATTGTTTTATACCACCAAATAGATTTCGACCCGCGCTGTCCTGCACATACATTTCTATTTTATCATCTCCTTTTAGGTATTCGGTTGTTTTATCCTCTCCCTTGCTGGTCATCGCGCGTGACCATAAATTTGCGGGTCCTGTTAATTGTGATTGATTCATAATGGGGCCTGCACTCATCATCGCCCCCGCAGACAAAGGCGAAAACTCAACGACCTTAGCTAACAACTCACCAAAATGGTTGATAGTGTCTTGCTTTGGGTTTAATGCGGCAAAAGGCTTGCCATTAAACTTGGTTATGATAGGCAAACTCATTATGCCCTCATGCCAAAACTCGCCTAATTCATCAGGCGTCACTAAAATAGGCGCAGATACGGTTCTCATCATACCTTGGCGGATCCCCCACCCTAGCGTTAATTCCTTAGCTAATAGTACAGGGTTGTAATATTGATTTTGTAAACTAATCAGGCGGATAAAATCAAGGCACCCTGCTGCAGATTCACCGCTAGCAATGGGTCCAGTGATAACACTAATTTGCGCGGAAAAATCTAAAGCGGCGGTGGTTGCAATGTGTAGGTCTTCATGGGCCCCGATTAAAATTTGGCTCGGCATCGAGATAATCGGCGGCAGGTCGGTCAATGTTGTTTCGCTTAAGTGCTCTAACAGTTTAAGGTAGGGCCGATAATTAAAAGCGTGAAAGTGTTCAAACGGCTGAGTCATTGGGGCAATGCATTGGGAAAGCATTAACTCGAATGAACCTGAAATAGGCCCCTGATTGAGTTCATGATATATCATGTGTAATAAAGGTGCGACAGTATCCCAGTCGTCCATGGCTGCTGGTAGATTTGGTGCTAGAATGCCGACAAATTTAGCCCGCCGTAAATCTTGACTCACCACGACTAAACGGCCATAGCGAGATCCATCATTCAAGCTAGCTAGTTTCATACCAAAGCCCCTAGCACCATCAATACATTGTTTAATACTAGACGGAAAATGTGACTTGCGATGCTAATTAATACACTAAGATAATTTCAACTTAATCAAACTCAATTCACTTTAGCGTCAAACTTTAGCATGTTATGCACTGCATATAATGCAATCTTGTTCCACAAGCATTACCTGTCTAAGCGCCTGTCAACCCTTGCTGAAGTCAAGCATCGCCAAATTGATTGGAGTAATGATTCTCCGCTTAGAATAACTATGCCTCAAATCAGCGTCGTGCCTAACAACCAACAAATTCTCGCTGTAGAGGTAACTTGGGTATAGATACTTGGGGCTTACTGGGCTAACCGCTATTCACATTTAGCAGGTCGGTTTTCGCCGCCATAATAAAATCGTTGTAGTGTAGGTTTGCAATACTATGGGTCCACCAATATACATCCACCCGCCCCCACTCAATTAATAACGCGGGATGGTGCTGCATTTGCTCTGCCAGCTCCGCAACCTGATTTGCAAAAGCCATTGCTTGGCTGTAGTTACTGAATCGATAACTTTTTTTTAATTGCCAAATATTATCCTGTAACAGACATTGCCAGTCAGGCAGCTGTGACATTAAAGAGGTTCGCTGATCATCCATAACAGGGGAAGAGTCAGGCATACAGGCTTGGCAGATTTGCTGATGTAAAGGGGTCATAATTACCTCTTAAACTACCGATTTAAGTGACGATTTAAGTTTTTGAATTAGGCTCATTCTGACATCTTTCGCCTTTGGTCGCTCTTCTTTTAACCATGGTACAGGACGGCACAATTGAATGGCTTTAAAGCCTAATCGCGCGGTAATCAGTCCAGCGCCAACGCCTTGAGCAGCCCTGGCTGAAACTAAACCTGCTACTTCAGCACCTAAGATATCAGAGCCAAGGTCAGTAGCCACTTCCACTCCCGCTGCAAATACCATATTAGTCAGTACCATTTTAAATAATTTAAGGCGGCTTAAATAACCGAGCTCAATCCCATATATGTGCGCAACCGCTTCAATCATTTTGCTATTGCGCCATAAAATGATCAGCATATCCACCAGCGCTAAAGGACTTATTGCCACCAATAATGCCGCTTCACCCGACCACTTGGTGACCGCTTGCTTGGCTTGAGCATCTTGTACCGATAACACATGATGGCGATATAAATCCAACACTTCTTGGTTGTTGTGACTATCACTGAGTTGATTTTGCCAAGCGATATAGCTAGGCGAATCGAGTTGTTTGCTCAGTTTAGCCAACTGCTGGCAGTATACATAAGCACCGTCACTGGCTTGCAAATCAAGTGTATTGGCTTGGCCTTGTAGTTTTTGCGTTTGCCTTAGGCGATTTAATTTGCTGAGCTCACTGACGACAAGTTTCAATAGCGCAACGAATAAGCAAACCACAATAGCGCTGTAAACCATGCCCGTTAAGGGCGAATGCGCTAAAGTGGATGTTAGCCAAGAAACACTTTCCCATGTCGCCGCAGCCATCGCACCAAACAAACCAAAACGTAGCCACCAATTGGCTTTTTTTGGTTGTAAGGCAGCATCTAATAGAGTATCCCCTTCAACCGTAGGCGCTTCGGGTACAAATTGTTCTTTATCAAATACTTGTTGGGGCAAAATATCAGCGGCAACGGGATCTGCTTCGGGTGATGAGAAAATAATTTTGCCATTCACTTTACTCTTGTTTGTCATAGGAATTTATCTCCTAATAAATGCTCTATTGCTAAGTCCATCCGAATATGCGGCATGGGTTTATTTGGCTCGATTTTTTGCGGAGCAAAGTTTACAAAATCAAAACCTTGGCCTTGCCAAAAAGATTGTTGCGGGAGATCGGCCGGCACTTCACCAGGATACAGAGTAATTAACTCATCCTGCCCTAATACATTGCCAGTCAAAGCAGGATGTGGGGCACCTTGATAATCAACACTGCCCGCTTGAGTGGCTTTAACCGACGCAATAGCAATACTGTGACTTTCGATGCCAGAAAAAGCCACTTCGCGCTGGCCATTCACCACCAACTGAGACAATAAGCTTAATAAATTTTCATGCTGATCTGGCGTCACATGATCGGCTTTACTTGCAGCAAAAACCAACTTGTCAATTTTGGGCGAAAATAGCCGTCTTAATAATCCGGTTTGGCCATAGTTAAAGCTCTGTAGAATTTGCTCAATTGCTGTTTGCATATCTTGAAAGCTTTGTCGCCCCGCATTAAGAGGCGTCAAGCAATCCAATAACACAATTTGCCGATCAAAATGCACAAAGTGCTGATCATAAAATTGTTTCACCACGTGCTCTTGGTAATGCTCATAACGGGATTTCAGCATTTTATAAGCACAATTTTTCGGTCCTTGCTCTGGGTTAACTTCCAGCCCCTGACGCCAAACGAAAGGAAAGAAAGACAACAAAGG
Source organism: Motilimonas sp. E26 (assembly GCF_021278025.1). Classification (GTDB taxonomy): domain Bacteria; phylum Pseudomonadota; class Gammaproteobacteria; order Enterobacterales; family CBDFNC01; genus Motilimonas. Next base: position 27,157 of record NZ_JAIBHJ010000012.1, on the reverse strand, counting down.
GGCCCCTTGCAGCTCGCCAGGAAGCACAAAACGCCCAGGCTGAATATGATGTAAGCCTAGCTCTGACTTACTGCGTAATAAAAAGTCCGTATAAGCCTGACTGATACGTGCAATTTGCTGCTCATCAGCTTCAGCAAGGGGGTCAAGCTGACCGCCAATGTTCAGCCAATCTTTCGCCAGTTCAGCTCTTGCTGGCTCTTCAAGCGTTTGCATCATATGCTCGCTCCACTGCTCAAATGTCATTTGTAGCAGCGGTAAATCAAGTAGCCACTCCCCTGGATAATCGACTATATCCAGCGTTAAATCGGCTGTTTGATTAATATTTCGCCACAACAATGACTCAGGGCGATACTTTATTTTAAGGCGAATTTCACTGACTCCTTCAGTAGGCGCTGGCCAATGCGGCACATCACTACGCAATGCTTTTATGCCTTGCTCATACTTAAAACTAGGAATATGAAAGTGCGCTTGTGGGACTTTTTGAGCACCTAAAAAACGTCCTTCTCGTGCCACTTGCCAAAGGGGTAACTGATGATGGACAGGCCCTTGCAATAGATGATCGACCAAGGCCGTGATAAAAGCTGTCTTACCGGCTCGACTTAAACCAGTGACTGCTAATTTAACATGGCGATCGAGGCTGCGATTAACTAAATCTTTCGCGCCACGTTTTAAACTCATCAGGGAAGCTTTGGATACCATGGACATGAAATGCTCTCTTACAAAATGAAAAAATCAGCCTAGACTAGACGCCTAGGCTGAAACAGCAGGAAGATTAAAGACGGTTAATTTCGCGATCGACCTTAAACGAATCTGAGGTCACCACTTTTTCCATTTGACCTATTTTACTTTCCAATTTATCAAACACTTGACTTATTTCAGCAAGGGCCTGTTTGGGTAACTCACCACTTTGCCAAACCTTAGACTTAACATGAATATGTGATTTTTGGTAACTCGACTCGTTGTACTCTGGTTGTGCCATTGAGCCATCTGGTTTCTTGTCTAGCATCAACCAAGCCGCACCATAACCCAGTGCAGCAAGTGGAAAGTTAAACAAAAAAATACTGATAACAATAATACGTACGAGCCACACTTCCATATTAAAGTAGTCAGCCAGACCAATACAAACGCCGGCAACCTTCCCTGCTTTGGGATCACGATAAAGGTGTTTTGATGACTGGTTCATTATTGGTTTCTCCAGCTCGGTGCCTCAACATCTAATATGGACTCTAATGTATGCACCCGTTGTTGTAGCTTTTCAGCACGTTCAATTAATTGATTCAGTTGTGCCGTTTCTTGAACCGATAGGCCTTCACCGAGTTGCTTGCGACTACGATAGTGCAATATGAGCCATAAAGGTGCCACTATGACTAAAAAGACAATGATAGGAACCACCATAAAACCAGACATATTATTCCCCTTTACGAATCATTAAGCGTTATTAATTTTCTTTTTAAGCTCAGCAAGCTGTTTACTGATTTCATCATCAGCTTGTAGCTCAGCAAACTCATCTTTTAGTTCAGGCTTACCGCCAATGTCATAAGCATCAGCCTTACTATTTAACTCATCGATACGGCGTTCAAATTGGTCAAAACGCTCCATCGTACGTGCGACTTTTTGGCCATCTAGTTGCTTTTTGACATCTAGGCGACCATTGGCAGCACGATGACGTAGCTCAATGCTTTTTTGCTTCGCACGCGTTTCTTGTAACTTTTGCTCAAGCTGCGTAATTTCAGAAGATAGACGCGTTAGCGCTTCATCATTTGCGATTAACTCTTGGTCTAGCGCCTCTTTCAATTCGTTAAGCTTTTGTTTTTCTAGTAAGGCCGCTTTGGCTAAATCTTCACGGTCTTTACGCAAAGCAAGCTCAGCCTTATCTTGCCAATCTTGTTGCGTCGCCTCAAGGCGTGCTATTTTACGGGTTAGGTCTTTCTTTTCAGCCAGTACGCGTGCAGAAGTAGAGCGTACTTCAACTAAGGTATCTTCCATTTCTTGAATGATCAAACGGATCATTTTCGCTGGATCTTCCGCCTTATCTAAGATTGACGTAACGTTTGCATTGATAATGTCAGCTATTCTTGAAAATACACCCATAAATCCTCCAAATAAATTATTGAGTATGTAACATCGCAACATGCGACTAGTCTAACTGTTACATGCTCTTTAATTAGCAATTGGTGTGCCAACTTAAACAAAAAATCTAATTGCCTGATTATTAAGAAATAAATACATTAAGGCTAGTAAGCAATAATAACAACATGATAAATTTAACCAACTATTAGCAATATTGACCACTAATTATGAAGTCAGATAATCTTATCGGTGAATCAGAAGCGTTTGTCAGTATCTTAGAACAAGTGTCTTATGTGGCGCCGCTAAATAAACCCGTATTAATTGTTGGCGAGCGCGGCACAGGTAAAGAACTGATAGCAGCCCGTATTCACTACCTATCGAAACGCTGGGACAAACCTTACCTTTCCCTAAATTGCGCGGCTTTAAATGAAAACTTATTGGATTCAGAGCTTTTTGGCCATGAGACAGGGGCCTTTACGGGGGCTGCAAAACGCCATCAAGGCCGCTTTGAACGCGCCGACAGTGGCACTTTATTTCTAGATGAGCTAGCCACGGCGCCAATGTTAGTGCAAGAAAAGTTACTACGAGTCATTGAATACGGTGCTTACGAACGTGTGGGTGGCACTCAGCCACTCAATGCGGATGTACGTTTAGTATGCGCCACTAACGAAGATCTTCCTACTTTGGCCCGCCAAGGTAAGTTTCGCTTTGATTTGCTCGATAGGTTAGCCTTTGACGTCATCACACTGCCACCACTACGTCATCGTCAAGAAGATATTATTTTGTTAGCTGAACATTTCGCGGTGAAAATTTGCCAAGAATTGAAACGTGATTTTTTTGCTGGGTTCACACCACAAGCTATTCGTTCAATGCAAGCTTATGCTTGGCCAGGTAATGTGCGCGAGCTTAAAAACGTGGTTGAACGCAGCATTTACCGACAAACAGCCTTAGATAAGCCAGTCAAACAACTTATTTTTGATCCTTTTGCTTCCCCTTGGCAACCAAAAGCGCACCAAGAACATAACTCAGCTACAGAAAACTTAGTTTTTCCTATTGATTTTAAAGCATTAAGCGAAAAATTTGAGGTAGATCTAATTTCACAGGCAATGAAACACGCACAATACAACCAACGTCAAGCTGCAATTGTGCTTGGTATCAGCTACCATCAGCTAAGAGGCTTACTAAAAAAATACTCGATGACTCAGTAACTAAGCTTGAGTAACTAAGCTTGCTAATAGTGAATACGTCAGGGGTGATAAGCCCGTTGAACTATTTTTAGCAAGTTATAAGGGGTTAATATGAAGCTAAGCCTTAATTATATTCAAACTACCTTATATGCTCTACAAAATTTACTATTCGCTTGTATCCGTTTGGTTGCCAACACCAGCCATGGTACATTAGCCATTGTTAAACCTTTTCTTTGACATGAAGTCTATGATTCGATTGATTGCCTTACTGTTAACGCTGCCAATAATAACCAGCTGTAAGCAGGAAACCCAAGTACAAAGCACTGGTTTGGTTTACTGCTCAAATGGTAGCCCTACGAGTTTTAACCCTCAGCTGGCACAAACAGGTGACAGTTTAGATATTTCTAGCCAACTCTATAATACCTTAGTGAGGTTAGACCCGAGCACCCAAACTATTGCCGCAGGATTAGCAAGTGAATGGCATGTTAGCCGCGATGGGCTAAGCTATCAGTTTGAGTTACGCCAAGATATTCAGTTTCATTCCACGCCTTATTTCACGCCAACGCGAACCATGAATGCAGATGATGTTGTGTTTAGTTTTCAGCGCGTGCTATTTCCAACTCACCCTTTTCACAGTGTGTCAGGTGGTTTATATCCTTTTTTTAATAACACGCAATTTTCTCGTTTAATCAAAAGTATTAAAAAGATAGGCCCTTATAAGGTTGAATTTGAGTTATATCGACCCGATACGTCTTTACTCGCTAATTTAGCAACAGAGTTTGCGGTGGTTTTGTCGGCGGAATACGCTCAGCAGTTGCAACATTCCGGCAAATTTAATCAAATTGACCATCTACCAGTCGGCACAGGTCCGTATAAATTTAAACAATTTCTACCGGATAACCTCATTCGGTTTGAGCGTCATTGGGGTTACTGGGAAGGCGGTGCCCCCATGCAACAGCTGGTGTTTGATATTACGCCTAGCCCGACCAAACGATTAGCAAAATTAATCACCGGTGAGTGTGATGTCATGGCTTATCCAGCGGCCAGCCAAGCCAATGTGATTAGTAACCATCCCGATTTGTTGATGAATGTTCAGACTGGCTATAAAGTGTCGTTTTGGTCATTTAATAGCGACAGACCCCCTTTTGACAACCCAAAAGTGAGAAAAGCACTGGCTACAGCAATTGACCGAGATACTATTCTTAAGGCTGTCTACTTTAATACTGGCGTTGCAGCACACGGACTACTGCCACCCACATCATGGGCGTACAACCCCTATTTAAGTGATTATGCTTACTCGCCTAAGCAAGCAAGGCAATTATTACAAGAAAGTGGGGTTAAATTACCGTTGTCTTTAACAATTTATACGCCATCAGGCTCAGAGCCCTATAACCCTAATTCGTTTAAGACAGCAGAATTTATCCAACGTGATTTACGTAAGATAGGCGTAAATGCAGAAATTATTGTGCAAGAGCCCCATCTTTTACAACACAGTATTATTATGGGTAAATACGATACCTTAGTGAGTGGCTGGAGTGCTGTGACCAGTGATCCTGATAACTTCTTTCGTCCACAATTTAGCTGCAATGCCATCGAAAACCATACCAACACCAGCCGTTGGTGTTCAACAGAGCTTGACGGATTGATTAACCGCGCTGTCAAACTCAACCGCATGGTGCCTAGAATTCGTATTTATCGAGAGATTCAATCACATTTACGTGACGAGTTGCCTTTATTGCCCATTGCTCATTCGTTGCAGCTACAAGCATATCGTCGCGATGTGCATAGCTTGAACTCATCTCCTTTTGGTGGAGTTAATTTTGCAGGCGCATACCGGAATTAAGTAATGTTTATTTATATTATTCGCCGTTTAAATGTTTTTGTCATTACCTTGTTTCTACTTAGCGTGGTAGCTTTTTTATTACAGCGACAAGTTATTACCGACTTTGTCAACACGGGTAACATCCTAAGTGACTACCAACGTTATATTCTAGCCATGCTCTCAGGTAATTTTGGAACATCATTAGCGTCCGGTAATCCCGTGCTGACGGACATTCTGGCCATCTTCCCTGCTACTTTAGAGCTCTGTTTAATGGCGTTTGTTGTGTCTATTTTAATTGGCATCCCTTGTGGCATATTTGCGGGGCTCAGCCGTGGCGGCGCAGTCGACTATGGCATAATGACGATCACCCTGATGGGGGTGTCTGTTCCCGCTTTTTGGTTTGCCATGCTGTTAATGATGTTCTTTTCATTACATTTAGGTTGGTTTCCCGTGTCAGGGCGGATTGGCTTGCTTTACGATATTCCTGTTATCACTGGATTTAACTTAATCGACACGTTACTCTCAACTAAGCCTTATAAATACGAAGCTTTTTTCGATAGTCTGTTACACCTTGCTTTGCCAACCCTAGTCCTAGCAACCATTCCCACCACTGAAGTGATCCGTCAAGTCCGAGCGTCCATCGGCGAAGAAATGGATAAAAACTATATAAAAGCCGCTCAAGCGAAAGGGCTAAACACCTTTCAAATCATAAAGCGCCATGGCTTGCGTAACGCCCTGCCACCGGTGATCCCCAGCTTAGGTTTGCAATTTGGTCGCGTATTAACAACGGCGATGATCACTGAAACCGTTTTTTCTTGGCCAGGCATTGGGCCTTGGATGGTCAATAGTATCTATTTAGAAGATCATAGCGCGATCCAAGGAGGAATGCTGTTCATTGCGGCATTTGTTTTGCTGGCCAATATGGCGACGGATTTGCTGCACCTACTGATTGATCCGCTAAAAAGGAATGAGCTTTATGGCAAATCATAATGTGTTTCGCGAGGATCATATTCGCTCTCCCCTCGCCCACAGTTGGTTTTTATATCAGCAAAATACCATAGGTATGGTGGCTCTATGGGCGCTGATCTTCATATTAATTTTAACTGTTATCGGCCCTTGGATTGCTCCTTATCCTATGGATCACAAGGATGTCAGTGCACTACTTAAAGCGCCTTCTTGGGTTGAACATGGTGAGGTACACTTTTTTTTAGGCACCGATGACTTAGGCCGAGATTTACTATCACAGATTATTTACGGTGCCCAGTTAACCTTTGGCGGCGCATTCTTAACCGTGTTTCTCGCTCTCGTGATCGGCTCGGTCATTGGTATTATTGGCGGCATGAGTAGTGGCATGCAAGCCAGTGTCTTGCACCATTTTCTTGATACCTTATTATCTATCCCCTCACTGTTGTTAGCGATCATAATTATTTCGGTATTAGGTCCTGGGTATTTTAATACCTTATTAGCGGTTTTTTTAGCTTTGTTACCCTTGTTTACTCGTGCAGTTTATCGTGCGGTACACGATGAGTTAAATAAGGAATATATCATTGCTTTACGATTAGACGGTGCAACACCATTGCGAATTTTACGTTATGGTATTTTGCCTAACATCGTCGAAACCTTTGTTAGTCAAACCACTCGCGCCCTAACCTCAGCTATTTTAGATATCACCGCGTTAGGCTTTTTAGGCTTAGGTGCACAGCGGCCTTTACCAGAATGGGGCACCATGCTTTCAGATACCATGGAGTTAGTCTTCCTTGCGCCATGGACTGTAACCTTACCGGGATTAGCTATTTTAATTACTATACTGATTATCAATATCGTAGGTGAAGGCTTACGCCAAGCAATCCTAAAGGGAATGGACTAATGGCCATTTTAGATATTAGAAATTTAACCATTGAGCTCAATACGTCTCAAGGGCGAGTTAAAGCCGTAGAACGAGTCAACCTCACTTTAACCGAAGGCGAAATTCAAGGGTTAGTAGGCGAGTCTGGCTCAGGAAAAAGCCTAGTGGCGAAAGCCATTTTAGGCATCAAAAAAGATGGTTGGGTGGTCCGCGCCGATCGCATGCGCTTAGGGGATATTGACTTACTGACGCTGACCCCAAGTGAACGCCGACGCTTAATGGCGAACGATATTGCAATGATTTTTCAAGAGCCTAGCAGCCACTTAGATCCAACCCAAGAGATCGCAGAGCAAATTGAAGAAGCCATTCCTTCAAATACCTTTGAAGGAGGGTTTTGGCAACGTTTTCAGTGGCGTAAAAAAAGAGCCGTCACCTTACTGCATAAAGTGGGCATCAAAGATCCTATCAGCGTGTTGCGCAGTTACCCTCATGAGTTATCTGAAGGCGTATGTCAAAAAATCATGATTGCGATGGCTATTGCAAAAAAACCGCGTCTATTGATTGCTGATGAGCCCACGACGGCGATGGAGTCAACAACCCAGATACAAATTCTAAAGTTGCTACATAAACTCAATAAAGTTAACAACACCAGTATTTTGTTTATCAGTCACGATATAGAAAGTGTTTCCAATCTATCAGACACCTTAACTGTAATGTACTGTGGCCAAACCGTTGAATCGGGTACTCGTGATCAGGTGATCAATCACCCTAGGCACCCTTACACCAATGCACTACTTAAAGCGGTGCCCGATTTTGAGAGCAACTTAGCCCATAAGAGTCATTTATACGCACTGCCAGGTAGTATCCCCCCCTTGCAGCATTTACCTATCGGCTGCCGACTGGGGCCTCGCTGCCCTAATGCGCAAAAGACCTGTGTGCAAAAACCCCACTCCACACGAGTGAAAGGACATATGTTTAACTGCCACTTTCCACTTTCTATCGAGGATGAAACTAGCTCATGATCCCCGTTCTTAGTGTTAATAAATTGAGTAAAAGCTACGTACAGCACCATGGCCTATTCTCGAAAAAGGCCATCACCGCTTTTGCGCCTGTTAGTTTTGAGCTTGAACAAGGCAAAACTCTCGCAATTGTCGGTGAAAGTGGCTCTGGTAAAAGCAGCCTAGCAAAAGCGCTGACAGGGGTTATAACCCCCAGCTCTGGCAGTATTTGCATTGATGGCGTTAACATGGCAGATAAAGATCATAAACAACGCTGCTGTCAGATCAGAATGATTTTCCAAGATCCAACCACTTCTCTCAATCCGCGCTCACAAATTGGCAGAATATTAAAATCACCATTGTTATTGAATACTGAATTATCTGAACAAGAAATGGATATTCGAGTCAGTGACGCCCTGCGTCAGGTTGGGCTGTTAACCGAGCACGCACAGTTCTATCCAAGAATGCTATCAAGTGGTCAAAAACAGCGGGTTGCACTAGCGAGAGCATTAATTCTTAAACCAAAAATTATCGTTGCTGATGAAGTTCTGGCAACGCTAGACGTTTCCGTGAGATCGCAAATCATCAATTTGATTTTAGATGTACAACGTGAACAAAATATTAGTTTTATTATGGTGGCCCATAATTTAGGCATCGTGCGGCACATTAGCGACGAAATAATTGTGATGCACGAAGGTCATATCGTTGAATTTGGTCCAACAGCCGACGTATTAGATAACCCGCAACATACCATTACCCAACGCTTATTAATGAACCAACAAGTGCAATTTAGAAAATAACCGATTTTAAGCTGAAAACTACTCTACCCTAAGGTATCGAATTTGTTTCAACCTAGGTACCTCTCGCTCAATCATACTGGAATTGATGACCTTAAAAGTAAGTGTTTCACCACGTTTTGAGATAGTCACTATTTTACCGTCTTGACTATAAGTCGCAGGATAAAAGCGACTTTCAAAGGTGTAACCTTCAGGGGTAAATTCAAAGTATTCATACTCACCATAAGGCTTGTCTTCACTTTTCCATTTACCATAAATTGGAGTATCCACTTCCTTGGGTTGTCCTGAAAAATCATAATAAGCAACAAATCCGGCAGAGCCCAATAGAATAATCGCTAACGACAAGATGACTATTAATAGGGTTTTAATCACAATATACCTCAAATAAAAAGGGTAGCTAAGCTACCCTTAATTTTAACCACAGAGTCTGTTATTTCAATCTTATCGAATTATTCAACAACTGGATAAACAATATCAGCACGAGCTTGTAACAGCTTGATAAGCGCTTGATAAGAGGTATCTGCTTGGGTGTTCTGAACAAATTGACTTAACTGCTGCGTTTCAGCTGCTGAAGGCAACACATCCGTCGCAACTTCTGTCACACTCAATAGTTCGACCAAGGCAATATTACCGTTCAGTAAGTCTACTTTAGTTCGCTCAACAGAGGAGCCTGTAGGTTTAGCCATAGTAAATACTTCACGCGCAATTTCGGGACTAGCACCAGGGTCCATCCGGCTTACTGTTACAGGCTCACTAAAGCTAAAATCGTAAGTGGATAGCTGCTCACTAATATCTGCACCACTCTCAAGCGCGGTAATCAAACCATCAATATATTCATTAGCCGCCGCCGTTGCTTTTTCGCGTGTGAGGCGTACAACAATATCATCTTTAACTTCTGCCAATGCTTTAGCACTTTGTGGCCGGTAATCATTAACGCGAATAACCATCACTTTTTCTGGGCTTAATTCAATCACCTCAGAGTTCATTTGGTCTTGACGTAGATCGACATTAAACGCCTGCACTAATACTTGAGCATTGCTGAAATCGCCAGTTGCGTTATTGCGACTAAACAAGCCCGTTTGTTGCACTGTTAGGCCCGATGCATCCGCTGCTTCATTTAAAGTATCTGGTACTTCAAATGCCATTTCACTTAGCTTTTGAAGTTTCTCGTAAAATACTTCCATTGCTTTATCACGCTTTAGCGTGTTGGCAATCTTGTCTTTTACTTCTTCATACGGAGCCGCAGCATCTTCTTGGACTTCGAGTAGTTTAATTATATGGTAACCAAACTCACTCTTAACCACTCCTGACGTATCGCCCACTTGCTCTAATGCGAAAGCAGCCGCTTCAAATTCAGGATCCATGACACCTTTTTCAAACCAGTCTAATTCACCACCATTTTCACCAGAAAAAGTATCACTTGAAAAAGTCTTAGCGAGCGCTGCGAAGTCTTCACCTTGCTGTACTTTAGCTAATAAATCTTGCGCTTCTTGCTCAGCATTATCTTTATTAATATCTACTAAAATATGCGCAACACGACGCTTCTCAGGAGCCTTGTAAGATGACTGATGATCCTGGTAGTAGGCTTTAACCGCCTCTTCAGAAAGATCAACATCGCCAGCCAAATTGGCCGCATCAAGTAACACATAGTCTAGGTTAACTTGCTCTGGATGCTGGAAGCTACTCTGATTAGCTTGATAATAAGCATCGACTTCTTCATCTGTCACGCTAACTTTATCGTTAAACTGGCTTACATTTACTTCCAATTGGCGAAGTTCACGTTGCTGAGCTTGTAAACGGTATAGCTGTAATGCTTCTCCTGGTAAGCTAATTTCACTACTAAGGTAAGATTGCAGTAGCTGACGACGAGTCATGTCTTGGCGTAAAATATCTCTAAACTGATCGGGTTGGTAACCTGATTGACGAAGAACCGCAAGGTAAGTGTCGTTATCGAATTGACCATCACGCTGAAACTCAGGCATTGAACGAATTGATTCTTTGATTTGCTCGTCGCTGATACGTAAACCCAATTCAGTAACAGCTTGGTCGGTTAACCGCTCGCTTACTAAGCGCTCTAACACATTACTACGTAATTGCTGAGCAAAGCTAGGATCAGCCGCTATGGCAGCAAATGACTCGCCATATTGTTGTTCAACTTTATTACGCTCTTGTTGATAAGCGGATTCTAATTCTTGTCGTGTAATGTCTTCACCGTTCACCACGGCTGCTGGATCAGCGGTAGTTGAACCGAGATAACCACCTACACCAGCCAAAGCAAATGATAAAATGACCACGCCTAAAATGATTTTTGCTGCGGGGCCTTGCGCGCCTTCGCGAAATTTATCCAACATGCTGTACTTCTCTCTTAATTCCCTGGACAGAGCCTAAATAAAAAAAGCGCATCAGTGTGAGATGCGCTCGTATATCTGCTGCTTGAGCACTGATGCCCAAGTGTACCAAGTTTCCGTCTGCAGGTCTGCAAACACCTTGATTAGTTGTTACATGAATCTTTTAATGCTTTACCAGCTTTAAAGCCAGGAACATTAGCAGCAGCAATTTCAATCGCTGCGCCTGTTTGAGGGTTACGACCGGTACGCGCACTGCGCTCTTTTACTGAAAATGTACCGAAACCAACCAGTGCCACTGAGTCACCTTCTTTTAGGCTTTCTGTTACTGCGTCAACAAACGCATCTAATGCACGGCCAGCAGCTGCTTTAGAAAGATCTGCACCATCAGCTACTTTGTCGATTAGTTGAGCTTTATTCACTGTTTTGTCCCCTATAGTTCTTATAGTTAGTTTGGGTAGATGGTTAAACTGAAAAACTAGCGCATCTTCACCCAAATAATACTGTTATTTGACACTTGGCCCATTATCGAATTCTGTAAAGCAAAATATCAATCCCGTTAAATCTACTGCCAGCCCACGGGACTGGCAAGCAAATTTGCCCTTGAGACCCTTTAAGTTTGCGGATCATCAAGTTTTTATTTAGATTCGGTATTTAAATTTCACTCTGTGAGTACTTGAAACTTCTCCGGAGACTCTTGCAGAGCAACCGCGAGTACTTCGTCGATCCAGCGTACGGGAATAATTTCCAGTTCACGAGTGACGTTTTCAGGTATTTCTTCTAAGTCACGCACATTTTCATGAGGGATTAAAACCGTCTTTATCCCACCGCGCAATGCGGCCAATAATTTTTCTTTTAAACCACCAATAGGCAATACTTCACCGCGTAACGTTATCTCACCTGTCATCGCCACATTGGCACGCACAGGGTTGCCCGTTAAACTAGACACTAAAGCGGTACACATTGCAATACCGGCACTTGGACCATCTTTTGGCGTCGCCCCTTCAGGCACGTGAACATGAATGTCGCGCTTCTCATAAAAATCACTATTAATGCGTAATTTTTCCGCTCGTGAGCGCACTACCGTCATCGCCGCTTGAATCGACTCTTGCATCACGTCGCCCAGAGAACCGGTATAAGTCAATTTGCCTTTACCTGGCACCGCAGACGTCTCTATGGTCAATAAATCACCACCTACTTCAGTCCAAGCTAAACCGGTAACTTGGCCAATCTGGTTGTTCTCTTCCGCTTTACCAAAATCACAACGCTGCACACCTAAAAATTCTTTTAGGTTATCCATATTAATGGTGACGGTTTTGATTTCTTTGTTTAATAGAATTTTCTTTACTGCTTTGCGGCATAACTTAGAAATTTCTCGCTCTAAACTACGCACACCAGCTTCACGCGTGTAGTAACGGATAATGCCAACAATCGCAGAATCTTCAACCACTATTTCATGTGGTTTCAGGCCATTGCGTTTGATTTGCTTATCGAGCAAATGTTGCTTGGCAATGTTCAGTTTCTCGTCTTCGGTATAACCCGATAAGCGAATCACTTCCATCCGGTCAAGTAACGGCCCTGGAATATTCATCGAATTAGACGTTGCCACAAACATCACGTCTGATAAATCGTAATCAACCTCAAGGTAATGATCGTTAAAGCTGTTATTTTGCTCTGGGTCCAATACCTCTAACAATGCTGATGCCGGGTCGCCACGCATATCGGATGCCATTTTGTCGATTTCATCCAGTAGGAATAAAGGATTCTTAACCCCTACTTTAGACATCTTCTGAATCAGTTTACCTGGCATCGAGCCAATGTAAGTACGGCGATGACCGCGAATTTCTGCTTCATCACGTACCCCACCTAACGCCATGCGCACATATTTACGTCCTGTCGCTTTAGCAATAGATTGACCCAACGAGGTTTTACCTACCCCCGGGGGCCCGACTAAACAAAGAATAGGCCCTTTGAGCTTATTAATTCGAGTTTGTACGGCAAGATACTCAAGGATCCGTTCTTTAACCTTCTCAAGACCAAAGTGGTCAGCATCTAATATCTCTTGCGCCTTAGCTAAATCTTTTTTCACCTTAGAGCGCTTCGTCCAAGGCACACCTATCATCCACTCAATATAGCCACGAACCACGGTCGCTTCAGCAGACATAGGCGACATCATCTTCAGCTTCTGTAGCTCGGCTAAGGTTTTTTCTTTACCTTCAGCTGTCATGCCTGCAGCTTCAATTTTTTTCGCGAGAGCTTCAAACTCATCCGGCGCGTCATCCAGCTCTCCCAACTCTTTTTGTATCGCCTTCATTTGCTCATTGAGGTAATACTCGCGCTGACTCTTTTCCATCTGCTTTTTAACGCGACTACGGATCTTTTTCTCAACTTGTAATAAGTCTATTTCAGATTCCATCATCGCCATCAAGTACTCGAGACGCTCCGGCACTTGAGAGATTTCTAATACCGCTTGTTTATCATCAAGCTTTAATGGCATGTGTGCAGCCATGGTATCAGCTAAGCGATCGGCATCATCAATTGCACTTACCGAGGTCATGACCTCAGGTGGGATTTTTTTGTTGAGCTTAACGTAACCTTCAAACTGGCTAATAGCACTGCGGATCAGCACTTCTTCTTCGCGCTCTTCAATCGTGTCTGTGCTTAGCTCTGTTATTTCACCAACAAAAAAGTCTTCTTTATCAAGAAAACATTCAAGCTTCGCACGGCGACTGCCTTCAACAAGCACTTTTACGGTGCCGTCAGGTAATTTTAATAATTGTAAAATATTGGCAATCGTCCCCACTTCAAACATGTCCGAAGTGTCTGGATCATCTTTTGAGGCATCACGCTGCGCAACCAGCAATACTTGCTTGTCTTTATCCATTGCAGCTTCAAGGCAAGAGATGGACTTTTCACGGCCAACAAACAAGGGAATAACCATATGTGGGTAAACCACTACGTCCCTAAGGGGTAAGACAGGGATCTCTATGCGTGTATTACGCTCTAAACTCATTATGTCCTCTCTTTTTCGAATTCTGGGCCATCTTCTTCTGAGTATATTGGGGCAACCACAAGATATTCAATGGCATATAATGCAAAAATGGAAAAAAACAAAAAAGGGGCCAAAGGCCCCTTAATAATTGGTTATTTAACCATCAGTCTGCTGACGCAGCCTTATTATCATTACTCTGATAAATCAAAATAGGATCAGATTCTCCTTTGATTACCGTTTCATCAATCACCACTTTACTCACATCATCTACCGACGGTAAATCATACATAGTATTTAGAAGTACTTGCTCAACAATGGATCTTAAACCACGCGCACCAGTCTTACGCTCCATCGCTTTAGCAGCAATTGCACGCAGTGCATCATCACGAAACTCAAGCTCAACATCTTCAAGTTCAAATAACGCAGCATATTGCTTAGTTAATGCGTTTTTAGGCTCTTTTAAAATCTGAATAAGCGCATCGGTGTCCAACTCAGTTAAGGTCGCAACCACAGGTAAACGGCCAATAAATTCAGGGATCAAGCCATATTTAACTAAATCTTCTGGCTCGGTCTTAGTAAATATTTCCGACAAACTTGCCTTGTTATCTTTCGATTTAACCTTCGCACCAAAACCAATACCGGTACCAGTATGAACGCGTTGCTCGATAACTTTATCTAAGCCAGCAAATGCCCCACCACAGATGAACAGTATTTTACTGGTATCAACTTGCAAAAACTCTTGCTGTGGATGCTTACGACCACCTTGCGGGGGAACCGATGCAACCGTGCCTTCGATGAGTTTCAGTAACGCTTGCTGTACACCTTCACCCGACACGTCTCGCGTGATGGATGGGTTGTCAGACTTACGGGAAATCTTATCGATTTCATCAATATAAACGATACCGCGTTGTGCCTTCTCAACGTCGTAGTCACACTTTTGCAGCAGTTTCTGAATAATGTTTTCAACATCTTCACCGACATAACCCGCTTCCGTTAACGTGGTTGCGTCAGCCATGGTAAATGGCACATCAAGCAAACGTGCTAACGTTTCAGCTAACAGCGTTTTACCACTACCCGTTGGGCCTATTAGAAGAATGTTACTTTTACCTAATTCAACACCGTCAGCAATTTTATCGGCATTGCGTAGCCGTTTGTAATGGTTATAAACCGCAACCGCTAATACTTTTTTAGCATGCTCTTGGCCAATAACATAATCATCTAAATGAGCGCGGATCTCATGAGGAGTAGGTAAACTATCCCCCTCCTGTTTTGGCGCGATTTCTTTGATTTCTTCACGAATAATATCGTTACAAAGCTCTACACACTCATCACAGATATAAACGGAAGGGCCGGCAATGAGCTTTCTTACTTCGTGCTGGCTTTTGCCACAGAAAGAACAGTACAGCAGCTTACCGCTATCTCCCTCACCTTTACGCTTATCTGTCATTCGTTAACCTCATCTTTGGCGTTTGCCATATTTCTGTTCAAAGCCTGCTTTGAACGCTATTACTGTATTTGTTTCTAAACTTTAGTTTAATGCATTTACGTGTAAATGCTTAGTCTCTGCGCTTGAGAATTGAATCGACTAGGCCGTATTCAACTGCTTGCTCAGCTGTCATAAAGTTATCACGGTCGGTATCACGAGCAATAACGTCATATTCTTGCCCCGTATGCTCAGCTAATAATTCATTCATTTTTCGTTTAATACGAATGATTTCTTGGGCATGAATTTCAATATCAGAAGCCTGACCTTGGAAACCACCAAGTGGTTGATGAATCATTACTTTAGCATTAGGTAACACATGACGTTTACCCGGTGCACCACCTGCTAACAAGAACGCGCCCATACTGGCCGCCATGCCCATACAAACGGTGCTGACGTCAGGCTTGATAAACTGCATCGTATCGTAAATTGACATGCCTGCACTGATTGAGCCACCAGGAGAGTTAATATAAAGAAAAATATCTTTGTCTGGGTTTTCTGACTCTAAAAACAATAGCTGCGCGGCGACTAAATTAGCCATGTGATCTTCAACAGGACCTGTTAAAAAGATAACGCGCTCTTTTAATAAGCGAGAGTAAATATCATAAGAGCGCTCACCTTTGGCAGTTTGCTCTATTACCATCGGGACAAGTGCATTACTTGGCGCATCAAACGTATTATCGTAGTTTCTCGACATAGATGATTATCCTTAAACAAAAATGGCTCGGTGAATATCACTCGAGCCATTATAATCGTTAGATTCGACTAGATGTCAAACCTATTATGCATTAGCTGCCGCTTTATTCATTACTTCGTCGAAAGTTGTTTCTTTTTCCACCACTTTCGCTTTTTCTAGTATGAACTCAACAGCTTGCTCTTCTAATGCAACATTTTGAATGTTTTGTAGCGCTTCTTTGTTGCCTTTGTAGTAAGCCACAACTTCCGCAGGGTCTTCGTAAGCAGAAGCTGCATTTTCGATAATAGCGTCTACACGTGCTTCGTCAACTTTTAGCTCATTGCTACGAATCACTTCACCTAATAATAGGCCAACTTTCACGCGACGTACTGCTTGCTCTTCAAACAATTCAGCTGGAAGCTCAGGCATATTTTTCGGGTCCATTTGACCACCGAAGCGTTGCATAGCTTGCTGACGAAGAACATCAACTTCACTTGCAACAAGTGATTTAGGCACATCGATTTCATTGGCTTTAACAACAGCATCAAGCACTTGCTCTTTAACACTGTTTTTCAGTGTTTGCTCAAGTTCACGTGTCATGTTCTTTTTAACTTCAGCTTTAAGCGCTTCAATATCACCGCTTTCTACGCCGAACTTTTTAACAAATTCTTCGTTGATTTCTGGTAATTCAAGTGCTTCAACTTTAGACAGAGTAATAGCAAACTTAGCCGCTTTACCTTTTAGGTTTTCAGCGTGGTACTCTTCAGGGAAAGTAACGTCGATGTCAAAAGACTCGCCTGCTTTCTTGCCTTTAACGCCATCTTCAAAGCCAGGGATCATACGACCAGCGCCAATCGCTAGTTTAAAGCCTTCAGCTTTACCGCCGTCAAACTCTTCGCCATCGATAGTACCAACGAAATCAATTGTCGCTTGGTTTTCATCAGCTGCAGGAGCGTCAACTTCAACCCAAGTAGCGTGCTGCTTTTGCAGTGTAACTAGCATGTTGTCTAGGTCAGCATCGGTAACAGTTGCTGTTTTCTTCTCAACTTCTAGTGCAGCGAAATCACCTAATGCTACTTCAGGGTACACTTCGAAAGTTGCAACAAAAGTGAAATCTTCACCCGCTTTGCGCTCACTTGGCTCTAAAGCAGGCGCACCAGCTGGGTTAAGCTTTTCAGCCATGATAGCTTCAAAGAAGTTGCGTTGCATCAGTTCGCCAGCAACTTCGTTAGAAACAGCAGCACCAAAACGTTTTTGGATAACTTTCGCTGGCACTTTACCAGGACGGAAACCGTCAATGCGTTGCGTTTTAGCTAGTTGGCTTAAACGGCTGTTCAGTTCTTTATCGAAGTTCTCACCTGGTACAGTGATAGTCAGACGGCGTTCTAGTCCTTGAGTCGTCTCTACAGAAGCTTGCATTATATTACCTCAAATCTGTTCGGCATCGTTTGGCCGAAATATGTCTTTCAAAAGGTAGCAAACTACCTTTTATTGCTAAAAAGTCAAGACAGGCTATGCCTGTCCTTGAAAATGGTATGGTTTATAGGTGCGAACCTAGAATTTGACGCAGCATTATAGCGATGCTTTGCCATTGAGTCGAGAATACAAATGCAGCAATTAGTGAAGATGGTCGCAATAAATGGCTTATTTGGGGTAAAAAGCCATTTAATTGCGATATTAGGGAGTTGTTTAATCTTTACCGAGAATTTGCTTCAATCTCGTTTGCGCCACATCAACTAATAGATCCGGCTGAAACTTAGAAATAAACGCATCACAGCCCACTTTCTCTACCATGGCATTGTTAAAACTACCACTGAGAGAGGTATTTAAAGCAATAAATAGGTCGCTCATCCTTGGGTCATTACGCACTTCATAGGTAAGTTTGTAACCGTCCATCACTGGCATTTCTGCATCCGTGATCAACAGTAAAATCTCGTCTGTTACCGTCTTTCCTTCGTCACACCATTGTTTTAGTTTCTTCAACGCTTCCATGCCATTTTCAACCCCGATAACTTCTAATCCAAGCTGCTCAAGGGTATCGGATACTTGCCTTCTGGCGGTTGCAGAGTCATCAGCATGCAATACTTTTCTGCCGACAAATTCATTGACAATGTCTGCATCTAAAGTGCCATCTGAGATCTTAATATTATAAGTTACGATTTCAGCAAGTACTTTTTCAACATCAATAATTTCAACCAGACGCTGCTGCTCTTCGTGTTCAACCTTAGTGATAGCAGTAAGATAATGCGCCTTACCCACAGTGTTCGGCGGTGGCATAATATTCTGCCAAGTTAAGTTAACAATATTTTCAACTTTACCGACTAAAAAACCCTGCACCGTTCGATTGTATTCCGTAATAATTAAATTACAGGTTTCATCAACCGGCAGAGGTCGCATACCAATAGCCTCTCGAAGGTTAATCACCGGAATGCTTTGGCCACGCAATGTGGCAACACCGCATACTTTGGGGTGTGAGTTTGGCAAAGCGTTTAAAGAGGGCAACTTCACCACTTCTTTTACTTTAAATACGTTAATCGCAAACAACTGCGAGCTTTGTAAACGAAACATTAGCAGCTCTAAGCGGTTTTCACCCACTAACTGAGTTCGCTGATCAACAGCATCTAGAATGGTCGCCATGCCTACCTCTGATGTTCATTATTAGTTATGATACGCTCGACAAGCTTATCTGCATTTTAGTATAGGCAAATAAGTTTACCTTAATCTCAGGCATTTTTTATCTGTCATTACTTGGTATTAAAAAAACTATGCGCGATTTAACATTTACGGGATTAAAAGCCCACCCGTTAGCAGTATTGATTATGTTCGTTCTATCCACTGCCGTTTTCAGTTATGGCTGTATCGACATTAGTTCGCAATTAAATCAAGTGTCTCAACTCAATGATAGCAATTTTCTAACACTCTTAAAGGATAGAACAAACGGTAAAGGATATTTACTCAGTGGGTTATTTACTTTGCTGCTAACCCTTTATGCTGTTGGTGGTTACCGTAGCCATGCTATTTATCGCTGGCTCAGTTGGTCTGGGATAGGATTAGCGGTCGCGTTTATTGGCTTTATGTTGATTATTTAATGAAACAAAGCCAATACTGAAGCTTCAGTATTGGCCATTGCTTCAATTATTTAACTTGCCAAGTCATCATTTCACCCGCCTTAATCGGCACCACTTTATCGCCGCCAAAAGACAGGCTTTCCGGCACAAGCCAATCAGATTTTTCTAATGTGATGGTATCACTATTACGCGGCAAACCATAAAAATCAGGACCATTAAAGCTAGCAAAGGCTTCTAGGTTCTCTAATGCATTCATCATTTCAAACACTTCTGCATACAACTCAATAGCAGCATGGGCTGTGTAAGAGCCGGCACAACCACAAGCCGACTCTTTGGCACCTTTTGCATGTGGCGCTGAATCTGTGCCTAAAAAGAACTTCTTATTGCCACTGGTTGCAGCCTCTAACAAGGCTTGCTGATGCGTATTTCGTTTTAATATAGGTAAGCAATAAAAGTGCGGTTTGATACCACCAACAAGCATATGGTTACGGTTATACAGTAAATGATGGGCGGTGATGGTTGCACCAACATTACTCGGCGCTTGCGAAACAAACTCAACGGCATGTTTGGTGGTAATGTGCTCCATCACTATTTTCAGATTAGGAAATCTTGCCACTAATGGCTTCATCACTTGCTCAATAAACACCGCTTCACGGTCAAAAATATCAATGTCATGATGGGTCACCTCACCGTGTACTAACAGTAACATCCCCACTTCTTCCATTGCCGCAATCGCTGGCGCAATGTTGTCTACCGACGTCACACCCGAATCTGAATTAGTCGTCGCACCGGCTGGATAAAGTTTAGCGGCGTACACCACTCCACTGGCTTTAGCTTTACGAATTTCATCGGCGGTGGTGTTATCGGTTAAGTAAAGCACCATCAAAGGTTCAAAATGATCCGTTTTATTGTTCGCCATAATGCGCGCACGGTAATCTAGTGCGCCTTGGGTATCTGTCACCGGAGGCACTAGATTAGGCATAATAATGGCGCGCCCCATATAACGGCTAATATCGCGCGTGGTATCAGCTAACACATCGCCGTCACGTAAATGCACATGCCAATCGTCGGGGCGTGTAATGGTTAATGAGGTAGTCGACATTGATCTTCTCCAGCTGCTGAAATGGGTGCAGTTTAAAATAAAATAGATTTTGAGTCATTGACTTAACGTTTTTATCAAACGTTCGTGTTCAGTCCACTCAACCCTAAGTTTAAGATTAAAAAAAAGGAGCTTACGCTCCTTAATAAAAATACTGATTAGTGCTGATGGCCGCCTTCACCATGAGCATGCTTATGAGCAATTTCTTCTTCAGTAGCAGGACGAACACCAACCACTTTCATATCAAAGGTAAGTGTTTTACCTGCAAACGGATGGTTAGTGTCAACAGTGATCATAAATTTACCCACTTTCACCACCGTCACTTGGCGAGCGCCGTTGTCGGTATTAATTTGTGCAATCATGCCTGGTAGCCATTTTTTAGCACCTTGTAAATGCTTAGCTGGCACGCGTTGTACAGCACCTTCTTGACGCTCACCGTACGACTCTTCAGGCGTTAACGTAACCTTAACTTGATCGCCCTCAGCCTTGCCTTCAAGAGCGGCTTCAACACCGGCTAACATGTTGTTTTGACCATGAAGGTAAGCAATTGCTTCACCTTTGCTGGTTTCCAGTAGCGTGCCATCTTGGTCGGTTAATTCATAAGAGAACTGCACAACGGTATTCTTTTCGATCATCTTAAATGCTCTTAGCTGACTAAATTTGACGCCGACTTTATCAATCGCGCCGCCTTGACTCAAATATATTTTACGCTCATGGCCAACGCTATATTAATATAAGCCATCACCACTATCACTAAATAGGATTAACATGAGCCAGAAAAAAGTCAGTGAAGAAGAACTCGCCCTGTGGATAGAGCAAGTACATAATAGTAGCTGTTGCAGCGACATAGCCAATCAAGAGTGTAAACAAGAACAACCAAAAACTGAGCAACAAGATAACCATGAATGACTTGTGGCGCCAGTGTGAGGCTCTTTATAACGCCAACACTCAACCTACACTATTGCAGCTTCAAAATGAATTTGCACTCAATGTCAATTTGCTGTTATTGGCTTTATTCCTAGATAAAAAAGGGCTACAGCTCAGCGCAGAGCGCTGGCAACGGTTAAGCGAACAAGCAGAGCGTTATGAACGCTGTATTCTTCGCCCTTACCGCTGGGCTCGACAACAGCTAAAAACGCAGCGCTCGCCGCACAGCTATCAACAAATTTTAGCCATTGAACTGATATTAGAACGCGCATTACAGCAGCAGTTATGGCAAAGGAACCTAGCCAAACACAAATTTTCACCGCTATTAATTCAATGCTCCAATATCTCTAGTAACGGCCAGCGCTACCTTGCAACACGAACCATACCCCCGAAAAAAGCCGCTAACCTATTCAATAAATTAGCTAAACTCACAGCAACAACGACTTAAACCACGCCATCATTGCGATAAAAGGAACGGATATGCGCATACTCTATTTTTTTACCTTGCTATTATTTTCAACATTCAGCCTAGCGGCGCCAACATGGAACGAAATACAACAACAAGCCCAAGGACAAACCATTTATTTTTATGCTTGGGGTGGCTCACAAACCATCAATGACTATATTCAGTGGGCCGGCGAACAGGCTAAGCTGCAATACGATATTAAGGTTATCCATGTAAAAGTATCTGATACTGGCACCGTGGTGAACCAAGTGTTAGCGGAAAAAACAGCGGCCAACCATAACAAAGGAAAAGTAGACTTAATTTGGATTAACGGTGAAAACTTCGCTGCCATGAAAGAGCAACAACTGCTATTTGGCCCTTTCACTGCCAACTTACCCAACATGAAATACACAGATGCCACTGAAAAGCCTTCTATCGCGGCAGACTTTACCGTGCCCGTTGATGGTTTAGAAGCGCCTTGGGGCATGGCACAATTGGTATTCATGGCTGACACCGCACGAGTTAAAAACTTCCCTCGTTCCATGAATGAACTGCATCAATTTTTGCAGCAACACCCCGGTCAATTTAGTTACCCTAAATTACCTGACTTTCATGGCATGACATTCGTTAAGCAAGCTTTAATCGAAACCACCAATAGCAACCCTGCTCTTTATGATGACGTCAATAAAGCTGATTTTTCTAAAGTGACTGCGCCACTGTGGCAATTTCTTGATCAATTGCACCCACTGATGTGGCGTAAAGGTAATGCATTTGTTGCTAGTCAGGCCCAACTCAAAGCCAAGCTAAACGACGGCGAAATCAGTATTGCACTTAGTTTTAACCCCAATGATGCCGCGAATAGCATCAACAATAACGAACTACCTGAGAGTGTAAAATCTTACGTCCATCAAGGCGGTAGTTTAGGTAATACTCACTTTGTGGCCATTCCATACAATTCGTCAAACACCGCTGCGGCTCAGGTTTTTGCTAACTGGTTAATGTCACCTCAAGCCCAAGCACGTAAAGCAGATCCAGCAGTATGGGGTGACCCAACGGTGCTAAGCATGCACACCCTCACACCGCAACAGCAAGCCATGTTTAATCAAATCAAACGCCACCCTGCCAGCTTAAGTGAAGCGGATTTGGGCCCGATTTTACTTGAACCTCACCCAAGCTGGGTTGCAGCTATTGAGCAAGCTTGGCTACGCCGTTACGGACAGTAATCGCTAGGGTCTGTTGATCTTTCGTGATTGTTTTTGCAGCGAATTGTTGGGTATTTATACAAAACGTTCGTTGTGGCCAGCACCTTTGTGGCATAGTGAACTACGCGAAAAGGCGCTAACGCAGTAGAAATGACCAACAAACGCTGTCCTACGGATTCGGCTAAAAGCGTTTTGCCCATCGTTGAGCAGTATTTACTTAGAATGCTAAGCTACACACTGCTCGCCTTGCTCAAAACGCTTTTAGACAAGGTGTCCCCTCTCGAACAAAAATCAACCAGCAAAGATCAACAGACCCTAGACAAAAAAGACCCGCTCAAAGCGGGTCAACACGGTTAAAAATTGATTCGTTAGCCGTTTATATTTCTTCCTCACGCCCGATGGATATCACCACTCGGCGGTTTTTAGGACGCTGCACGTCTGAGCGGTTATCTGCAATGTGGCGTTTCTCTCCATGGCCCTCAACGGTGAACTTACTCGGATCCACGCCCAGCTCAGTTAAATAGCTTTTCACACTTTCGGCGCGCTTTTCTGATAATTGCTGATTACTCCAACGACCACCATAACTATCAGAATAACCATCAATAAGAATGATATTTACCGCTTCATCGTAGCGCAAATATTCACCAATCATTTTCAGCCGCTGTTTAGAATGACGTGTTAGATCACTGCCATTTTTCACATAATTCAAAATACTAAATGAAATATCTTCAAAGCTGTAAGGTAAGAGCCCCGAGACACAATCATTAAAGTCTAAATACTTCTGTCTGAAGTTCACCGCAGATAGTGCAACCTGAGTGACTTCATCTTGATTGTACCAATCACTAAAAATAAAAGTGGGAAACTGTCCCTCTTCTAACTCGCTCAGCATCGCCCAAGCATTTTTGCCACTTAAGTAACCATCAAAGCCTTCGTGAAACTTAACCAGCGTAATATCATTAGCCGCAACACCTGGTCGCCAAGAGGGAGGAACCGAGCGCAAAGTCACTTGTCGGGTAGCAGGCGTTTCACGCTTACCATCAAGATCAAAATCAATATTCACAGATTTACTGGCGCGAACAGTGAATCGAGCATTACCAAAACGAGGAATATTATGATCTAGGGTGCATTCAATGGGATTCGCTTTCGTTACCTGCCAGACTGAATTAGTTAGATCTGCGCTGTAAATTTTATTTGATGCTATTGCTGATGGTGATAACATCAACATAATCAACCATTTCCAATTCGCCATACCTAAATTCCATTGTCGCTATGATACTAATATCACCAAAGCTGAACCTGATGAAAATTTGAGAATAGATTTCCCATACTAGCTTTGTATCGGCGCTGAATAAATAACCTTTAATATATTTTCCAGTCTTATCACAAAAACTCTGGCATAATTGGCCGTTTTTAAACTAGCTAGCTTTAACTATGACTGATGAAATCAAAAACGGCGACTCCCCGTTAGCAAAAAGATTCCGTGGCTACTTTCCTGTCGTTATCGATGTGGAAACCGCTGGTTTTAATCCGCGTACTGATGCTTTATTAGAAATTGCCGCCGTACTAACCACCATGGACAAAGACGGCTGGTTGATCCCAAGTAAAACCCTGCATTTTCACGTAGAGCCTTTTGAAGGGGCTAATTTAGAGCAGGCAGCATTAGACTTTAACGGCATTGACCCGCACAACCCTCTGCGCGGCGCGGTCACCGAATACGATGCCCTACATGAAATATTCAAAGTGATTAGAAAAGAACAAAAAGCCCACGGCTGCAATCGCTCAATCATGGTGGCGCACAATGCCGCATTTGATATGGGCTTTGTTAACGCGGCGATTGAACGCGCCAATTTAAAACGCACGCCATTCCACCCTTTTGCTAGCTTTGATACCGCCACCCTAGCGGGATTAACCTTAGGCCAAACCGTACTTGCCAAGGCCTGTAAAACCGCCAACATCCCCTTTGACAACAAAGAAGCGCACAGTGCCCTGTATGACACGGAGCGCACTGCAGAACTATTTTGTTACATGGTTAACCGCTGGAAAGCACTCGGAGGCTGGCCGTTAATGGAACAAGAGTAATTGAAAAGCGGGCCTACTCAGCTAGGCCCAAATTGATAAATCGAACAGAGCTATTCAAATACCGCAAGCTCATTACCCTAATCAACAATGCCACGACTATGTACTGCATCAGTAATCTGGAATCAACAAGGATAGGCAAGTTACCTGCTTTCACGTAATGACTGTCATTCCTTTGCGAATATCTTGCTTGTGGTAGCTTTAATCCTAGCTCTAAAACCCTTGCTTTAATAATCCATAACATCTCGAAGGTCGATAACTATTCATACTTGAAGCGATAACGCCTGTTACCGCTCTAACTACTCATACAAAATCTTTTTGTACTCGATAATCAAAGATTTCAGATAGAACTGTCATTATTTTTATCACAACGCTATCTAGATAGGATCACTCACCAGTCTGCCATAGAGTGCAGAGTCAGAGACTACGCCATTAATTTGCCAACGCTGCCTTAACAACCCCTCTTGTTGTAATCCAAGTTTTACTAATGCTTTTGCTGAGGCGTGATTGTCGGGGTCTATTTCTGCTTCAATGCGACGAAGTCCCAATGACCTAAAGCCATATTGAATTAATGCTTCGCCCGCTTCATTTATATAGCCTTTTCCCCAGTAAGGGCGGCCCAAACCAAAACCAATTTCAGCACGCTTAGATTCTTTAGCGTAACTAAACAACATACACTTACCGACCAGCTTTCCCGTAGACTTAAGGTAAATCCCCAGCACAAGAGATTCTTGACGTAACATCAACTCTTTACTTTCATTAACAAAATCATAAGCCTCCTGCATAGCCACCCAGGGAGGCGTATTCCAGTATCTCATTACCTCTGGATCTGAGAATATCTCAAGTAAGCATGCAGAATCTTCTATAGCTAAAGGCTTCAATCGTAATCGAGTGGTTTCAATTACCGGGAAAAACAACTCTCCTAACATTCATACTCCCTATTTTAAGACAAGCAACATTCATAACGGTGAAAGTGTGGCCAGAAAATCAAATTCAACCAACAACAGTGCGAGTAACTAGCGATGTAAACTAATACTCGACTGAACTTAGCTTCAGCATCCTAGCGCAACGCTGAAAATTAGGCCGACTCAAAGCTCAACTGCAATTTTTTATTAACGTAATAAAAATTATAATTTAACAAGGGGCTAACCAAAACACCAATCAAAATAGCGATTTAACTCAATTAAGTATCATTTATATCAGCGATAAAATTACTGCCGTTTCTTTAGTTAGGGAAGTGGCTATTGAACACTGACAAATCCAGTAGATAGCGCCATCTGCCCTAACCTACTGCAAAAAAGAACATCCTTAATATTGAACAGCAAACACAGTAACAGCTCCAAGCACGGCGTTTTATTCGCGCTCTCGCCTAATAAAACGGACTAAATTACACTCTTCAAGCTCTCGCTCGACTCTAGCTGCCAGCTTCTTATCTTCAGCAATCAACTCGGAGCGAGGAGGTAAATCTTTGGGAAGTTTAATATTTTTTACTAGGCCTATATTATGTAGCGCATTGAGTACCCACCAACCAGGATCGGACTCGCCTTTGTATAGCCCAAGCATGGCTGAGCCTGGATATGCATGATGATTATTGTGCCAAGCCTCGCCCATTGACAAAAAACCTGCAATACGAATGTTGTGGCCCTGAACCGCAGCACCTTCAACAGTCCAAGTTCTTTGACCATGATTGTGGGCAAAGTATCCAATTAACCAATGACCACCAACCGAGATAACAATTCTGACAGAAACGCCCCAGACCAACCACGGTATGCCACCCAGTAGATAAAGCGGGATTGCGATAACGAGTTGTTGAAGCAACCAATATTTTTCAATAAACAGGTAGAACTTATTTTTTGATACTTCATCTTCGATCGTAAAATCGGGAGGATGCTGCAACACAAGATCACAATTAAGTTGCCACCAGCCGTCTTTCAGTATTTTAGATCCGTGTAATAGAAAATCGTGACACCTTTTCTGCCTTTGCGCCCAATCTCTTAGATCGTGCTGCATCAGCATGCCAATTGGCCCCGCCATACCAACTAAAACACCTAGGGTCTGTTGATCTTTGCTGTATAGATTTTGTTCAGCAGTACATAGGCAGCCACATTATAGCAAACGCCAGTG
>NZ_JAIBHJ010000011.1 GCF_021278025.1 Motilimonas sp. E26 | reverse complement strand
ACTGGCGTTTGCTATAATGTGGCTGCCTATGTACTGCTGAACAAAATCTATACAGCAAAGATCAACAGACCCTAGGCTGAGTAATAAAACAAGCAACATCAATAGCTGTAATACCACACATAAAAACTGTCGTTTCAATAAGCGCAGCGCACCTTGGCAGCGAGATTGCAGTACCCGTGTTTGTTGCGGCGTTTTGATTAAACCAAGTGCCGCAAGTTCGCTGTCAAGCGCCCTTAGCATGGGGTCAGTATCTTGAGCGGTGGCCACGCCTTGCTGTTGCCACAACACGGCTAATTGAGTAAATAAGTCAGCGTCTAAGCTTACCCGCAAAGCATACATTTTCTGGGCCAAACCCACTAACAGCAAGATAATCAATAACCCTAACTGCCACGGCGTTATCATTAAAGCACTTTGTAACATCAGCATCAAAATGCTAAGGGCCGTAACACAGAGCGATAATTGGTCTAGCTCTGCGCCGCGCCTAAGCAAGCTAATTTGAACACCTAATTTTATTGGCAAGCTCATTCTTGCTCCTTATGAGTCAAGGGTTGACGCTTATAATGCTGCTTGTTTTGCTTCGCCACGGCTGCGCGATGGCGCTGATAATTAATAAATTCAGGCAACAACTGCATCTGCGCCAATGCCGCTAGGTGATAAGCTTTGATCACTACTTGTGGCCGCGCTTGTTCAATTAACCCTTTAGCGCTCTCAGGTGTTTGCGCCTGACCACTTAACAACAACCACGCCATTAACGCTACACTGCTGCGTGAATAACCAAGGGCACAATAAACAAGAATAGGCTGATAATGTGCATGATTAAGGGAGTCGATGGCTTTTGCCGCCTGCCAACATTGCTGTGCACTTAAGGGCGTAAGGTCGAGCACATCAAAATGTTGATAGTGATTACCTGTACTTAACTGCTTGGATAATCGAATCGGTAATTCCGGACACATATCCATTAAACCAACATATTGCGCCGCCTCACTCGCACTCGGTTTACGACCAAGCCAAACACCGTTCACCACTTCGTTCGCAGTCGCTTGTCCTCGGGTCCACAGCCTAGAATTAAGCCAAGCGCCCACTAAATAAGGCGCAAATAACACTGTCGCCGCTAAATTTAAGCGCCCAGAGTCTTGTTTTTGAAAGCCCATGGCGCCGCAGCATGTGTAGTTAAATGCCACCAGTAACAATGACACGCAAGGCCAAAGCAGTATCAAGGTAACGCCCGAAAAGTGCGCCGCAACTACGCCACACAAGATGCCAGCGAGACCATAGTAACTAGCCAAAGCATAATGTGGCTTAACCTTGCCATGACGCCAAAACAGCAGTGGGCTGCGCCCTGTATTAGGCCAACACCAGATACAGAAAAAACCGGCTAATACGCCTGTTGGCAAGTCGATAAAATGATGCTGCCAAGTGGTGAGTACGGATAAACCGATTAAGGCAAACCAGCCATGGGTCAGCCAGCGCCACACCCCTTTAAGGTGCTGAGCAAAACAGGCCCACAACACAATGAGCAAGGTGATATGCAGTGATGGCGCTTGATTATAAGGCTTATCAAAGCCCATCAAAATATCAAATAGAGTGCCAAACACTCCAGTTAACTCTGGCCGCTCAACACTAAAATGCAACGGCCAAAGTAAAAAGCAGCTAATACAAACCACTTGCGCCGTAAGTAAACGTAGCCCTAACGCATCGACCAATTTTCGCTGGCGCGGCAATAAAAAAGCTAAACCATAAAGTAAGTCTATCGACCAATAGGGAATGATGGTCCATGGCAGCAAGGGAATGTGGCGCTCCCAAGCAAACACCACACTAGCAACTTGGGGTAAGCTCGCGGCATACTGATTTGCGCCGTTGTAAGTAATAAAAAACAGCGGGGCAAGCAGTGCCAACCAAGCCACCCCGCGCCACCATAAAATCGGAGCAGGCTGAACGTGCGAAAGCGGTTTTGACATATTCACGAACCTAACATTTGAATAAAAGCGTCATCAAGAATCGACCATGAGAAAATGGGATATTGCGCAGCAAAATGTCTTTTTCATGGATGAAAAAGCCAAGCTTACAAGGACGTACTTGCAGCGTTTTTGCTAGCAACATTTCATTTTCTAAGTGTGCAGGATTTCGCTGCTTTCGGTTTCACCTTAGTGGCTCCACCGTCGCAAGCTTATCCCCACTATCAATCCACTTTTTGCGCGATAGAAACAGTAAAAATGCCCATTTCGTCAATGCGCTGCTCAATCTTTTTAAAGCCCGCAGCCGCAACCAGCTGATCCATCTCGGCCTGACTGCGACGACGCATCACCCAAGCTTGGCCTTCACGGTGGCTGGTCAAGGCGCGAGCAATCAGCTCTAACTGCGGATGCCAAGGCTGACCGGTATAAATCAAGTAACCGCCCTTTTCCATGCCTTGTGATAAGCCCGCCAACGAGCCCGACACTATAGTGTTATCACCAAATAGCTCATACAAGCCGGATACCACGGCTAAGTTAGGTTTTAGCGCCAGCGCTGCAAGGTCTGCTTTATCAAAAGCATCGCCTTTAACAAATTGCACAATTTCGCCAAGGCCTTTTTCTTCAATAAGGGCATTACCATCGCGGACATTTATATCACTGTAATCGCGCAGCAAAACAGCTTGCGGCTTCACCTCTGCTTGTTCAATGGCGGCTAAAATATAGCGGCCATGGCCCGCGGCAATATCCACCAGCTTCACTTCGCGCTGTTCATTTTTCAGCTTATCCATCGCCTTGGCGAGTAGCTCTTCTAAATTGACTTTGCGCTGGCGAATACCCTGCCAGCCCACTGAGTTTAAATAGTTTTGATCTATCAACTCACCAATTTTATTAGTGCCTGTCGGCTTGTTGCGATAAACGTAATCTAAGGTGCTGCCCGAATCAAATCCGGTATCAAAGCCCAGCTTCACCCCGGCAGAATAGCGACTGGTAAACGCAAGCGTTGAGCGATAAAAATCCCAAAAACGCGCACGTAATGAACCTTTTGGCAACGGCGCGGCAAGGGATTCAGCCTCGGCGCAAAAATAACCGCTTTTATCGGCGTTAAGTAAATCATTGGTTTTGCGCGGCTCGGCAAAGCGCTGCTCAACAAAACGTTTAATGCGGGCTAATGCTTGTGGCCGCGCCAGCTCACCTAAGGTGTCATGATAAAAGCCAGGCAGAATGTGCTGCTCTTTACAATCGCTGCTTAAGCGTTCAAAAAATTGCTGCTGTGGCTTGCGACGTACCACCCAATCATCGCCTGAAATCAATAGCTGAGTGGGCACATTGATCGCAGCAGCATCAGCCACCACGCGTTTAGCCGCGTCGTGTAACCCTAAAAGCATTTGCACCGAGATAGGTCTAGCAATCAAAGGATCGTTATCAAAAGACGCAATGCGCTCGGGGTCATGCGTTAAAAACTTCGCCTTAACGTAGCTGTTAACAAAGAAGTAGCCTTTAAACTGCTTTAACAAACGCAGACCCGGTATGGCAAACGGCACATATAATTTAATGCTAAATGCCGGTGATGCTAACACCAACGCGCGAATATTCGGCGCGTAATCATGTACCCAAGTCGAGGCCAATACCGCGCCCACACTTTGCGCTAATACAATCGTTTGCTCAATATCCACTTGATGCTGCGCCGCTAAATGGTCCATAAAGGTTTGCACATCACGCACACTGGTGCCAAAGCTTGGGCTGTCACCGCGCTCACCAGGCGATTCACCATGACCACGGGCGTCCCAAGCAAAAAAGTCACAATCATCAAGGCCCAGTTCATCAACTAAATGTGCCATTCGCCCGCTGTGCTCATGGCCACGGTGAAACATCACCACCGTTTTTCGCACCCCTTGATTTGGCGATTTTGCGGGCCAGTAACGGTATTTCAGCGCGACGCCATCATGAGTTGTAAAACTTAAGAGGGTTTCTTTTTCATTGATAGCCTCAGCAGCACTCTCTGAGTTTTCAACAACCTCCGCAACGGTTTGATTAGCTAAGTCCTCTGTCTCTGGTCTATCAAGGGTTGCGTCATGTTCTGTAACGGTATTCATAATGCGTTTCCTAATTTGCAAGCTGTTAAAATAAACAGCTGAAAAATAATGACCTAGGTTGGTTCCGTTAAACGTGAGTAGCTGACTCAGCTAAACCGCGTCGAACCCGATTGACTATGGTAATGAGCAGTAATAACAAAGTAATAACTAAAATGGTGTTAAACCAAAAAGTTGAAAGCCAATTTAAGGGCCAAAGTGTCGCCAATAAACCAAATACAAAGGCGCGATCGCTTTTTCCCATCGGGCCGTCGTAGCGCCGAGAAGCACCAACCATTAAACCCAGCACACCGGCAAACTCACTTAAGCTAGCCAAGAAGATAATCCCTAGCACCAAGGCGGGTTCAATACCAACCAGCAAAGCGAAAGGTAAAAAGAGTGCGGTGTCAGCAATCACATCAGACAATTCATTAAGGTAAGCGCCAAGACTAGACTGCTGTTTGAATTCTCGCGCCAACATGCCATCAATAGCATTAAACGCCATGCGCAAGAACATCCAAATCGGTAACAGAAAAAACCAGTTGGCATTTAAGGAGGGTAAACATAAAAAGCCGCCGAGTAGCAAAGAGATAACCATGGCCAGCAGCGTGACTTGATTAGCCGTCACGCCACGCTGATAAAGCCAACTCACACTCGGGCGCAGCAAATCCTGAAAGCGTGATTTTAATTTATAAATGGACAAATTTAAGCGCCTCACAGCACATGGGGAGTTTATATTAACGAATTAATAACAATCGTTTAAAGCAATAAACCTAATTGAGGCGCAGATTATCAAAGCAATTGTTCGAGTCAATTTACTTATCATGCTTTTGTGAAGGTAAAATAAAAAAACTAACGCTTTATTGCGCTAACCATACCAATAGTACAGATAGTGTTACCGTGCTTAACATCGTCGACATCAGTATCGCCGCAGCTAACACGCCTTTAATTCGCTCAGCTTGTGGATGATTTAGATAACGCTGAGCAAATGCATAACTGCTAACACCTACAGGTAACGCCGCTGCTAGAATAGCTGTAGTCGACCATAACGGTTCGAGCTCAAAACAAAAAAGCACTAAACAAGCCACCAATAGTGGAAATATGCCCATTTTAAATGCCACTAAAAGTAATGCAGCAGAAAGGTGTCCATAAATTCGATATTGAGTTAATGACA
The DNA here is from genome assembly GCF_021278025.1 of Motilimonas sp. E26. Classification (GTDB taxonomy): domain Bacteria; phylum Pseudomonadota; class Gammaproteobacteria; order Enterobacterales; family CBDFNC01; genus Motilimonas. The sequence continues at coordinate 129,123 of NZ_JAIBHJ010000011.1, read as the reverse complement.
TACCCAATACGACAAGAGCCAATGGTATCGCCGCCTCTCCCACTAAGCTAATAGTTTTGAACAACGGCGGGTAAACCACAATATCAAGCAGATTAAACATCGCTCCAGCCAGTAAGCTTGCGGTGATAGGACCTAATAACAATTGTTTTAAAATGATAAATAAACTTTGTCCTAAACGATGCAGAGATAATTGCTGCCATTGGGCGGTCACCTCCCCCAAAGTAAACAAGACCAAATTATGTATCGATATGAGTATAAATAAGGGCAGTAACGCCGCCTCACCTAAGCCGTAAATCGTTAGGGGAATGCCAATAATAGCAATATTTGAATAGACGCAGCCCATGGCAAAAATACTTTGCGCAACATGCTGATAAGAAAAATATTTTTTTACAATATGAACCGCTATCACAAACACCAGCAATAGTGCGCCATAATAAGCGCCTAAAAAGGTCCAAGGAATGGGAGATGGTACAACGGCTTTAGCAACACTAACGAACAATAAAGCCGGCAAGGCATAAGTGAAAACAAACTTACTTAACGCTTGTGACTCCGCAGACGTAACTAAGCGAGACTTAACTAGACAAAAACCTAGTAAAGTTAACACTAACGGTGGTAATACAACATCGATTACTGGCAAAACACCCTCAAAAACGGCGACAGAGATAAGCAATCCCAATCAATAAAAAAGCCAACCTAAAAATCTAAGCTTTGAACAAATAAAATGAACAATATCACACACTGATAGGCTTAACCCGAGTGAAGGTTAATTAAAGTTAACAAAGCCTCTGCCATTGCGCCATGTCAACTGCTAACATATCACTTAATTAAGCATGCTAGTTTAATAGTATCTAACAACCCGTTTTTATCTTTGATGCAAGCAAGGGATATATACCCTGTGGATTCCATGGACAACACTCAAGACAATGCTGAACAGGCATCTATTCCCGTTCAATCACAATATTCAATCGGCAAAATTATCAAATTACTATTTATTGTCTTGTCACTGCTAGTAGCAGTAATGGTTATCTATGAGACAAAAACTTCACATTTTCAATCTGAATTCATTTCAAACTACGCTAGAACACTCAATTATGAGGTGAAAGAAGGCCCCAGTGACAGTATCGTTTTTCCCAATCAAGGGCCTTTTGATCAACGCTTAGGCTACGTAAAACTGCCGATGATCCAGTCAAGGTTATTAGAACGAGGCTATGAAGTTGCTCAGCAAGCACACTTTAGCCCTGCTCTATTACGCTATGCTAACCAAGGCTTATTCCTCCCTTACACTGAAAAAGTACAAACAGGCCTGACTTTGCAAGACTGTAGCGGTGCGCCGTTTTATCGCTATAACTATCCTTATCATTACTATCCAAGCTTTGATCAAGTACCGCCTTTGGTTATTAAGTCGTTACTCTTCATTGAAAATAAGCACTTGCTTAGTAGCGAAAATCCACTCGCTAATCCGGCTGTTGATTGGCCACGATTTGCCATGGCGGCATTTACCCAAGTCACTAAAGCATTGGGTTTGCCTGGCCAATCAGCAGGGGGCAGTACACTTGCGACTCAGGTAGAAAAATATCGTCATTCAGAAGATGGCTTAACCGATTCTCCGACAGAAAAAATCAGGCAAATGGTGTCGGCCAGCGTACGCTCTTATCACTTAGGCCCAAACACCCTAGCGGCGCGAAAATTAGTGGTATGGGCATACTTAAACTCTGTGCCCCTATCTGCGGCTCCGGGCTACGGTGAAGTACACGGCGTTGGCGATGGTCTATGGGTATGGTTCGGCGCTGATGTCGCTGAAGTTAATCGCTTATTAGACCCAAGTAAAAATCAAGATGACACGTTGAAAGATATTGGCTTAGCGCTGCGCCAAATTGTGTCTTTGATGATCGCCCATCGCCGCCCTTCTTACTACTTGACCTCTGGGAGAGAAGACTTATCGCGCCTAACGGACAGCTATTTGCGTATCTTTATGCAGCAAGGCATGATCTCTGGGCAGTTAATGGCTGCCGCTTTAGAAGCAAAAATCAACTATCGAGATTTTAAAAAAAATCCAGCTTTAATGCGGATAGAAAGCAGTAAAGGCTTACAACTGACTCGCACGCGTTTAAGTCAATTATTAGGAAGCCAATTTTATGATTTAGACCGCATGGATCTTAGCGCAAATACAAGTTTGAACATTCCCCTGCAGCGCGATGTTTCCAGTTATCTAGCACAATTAGCAAAACCTGAATTTGCCCAACAAATAGGCCTACTGGGCAACCGACTACTCACCCCAGAGAAGACCGCTGACGTCAATTACAGCTTCACTTTAATGCAACAGTCAGAGCAAGGTTTTAAAGTTCGGGTACAAACGGATAATACTAACCAACCCTTTGATATTAACGAAGGCAGTAAGCTAGAGTTAGGCTCTACCGCTAAAATACGTGTGCTGACCACCTACTTGGAGATCATCGCAGAGCTACATGAAACCTATGCTGACTTGAACGATATCAGTTTACGGAAAATTAGCATTCCCAAACAAGATATACTCAGTCGTTGGGCCGTTGATTACCTCAGTAAAAGCAAAGACCGCGATCTATCAAAGATGCTCAATGCTGCGCTCGAACGAAAGTATTCAGCGAACCCCAATGAGCGCTTTTTCACCGGTGGTGGGATGCATAGCTTTAACAATTTCAGCGCCAAAGATAACCAGCGCCATGCGACCATGATTGACTCGCTACGTGAGTCATTGAACTTGCCTTTTGTACGTTTGATGCGTGATATTGTGCGCTATAGCACCTACAAAGATGAAAACCGCACCCGCTTACTGGAAGATGATAAAAACCCACAGCGTCAAGAGTATTTGTCGCGCTTTGCCGACCGAGAAGGCAAGACTTTCCTACGTCGGTTTTGGCAAAAATATACCGGTAAATCAGATGCTGAACAGTTTGATATTTTTCTTAATGGTTTAAAGCAAACACCCGCAAGGTTAGCGGCAGTACATCGCTATATTTTACCCCATGCCAGTCAAGCCGAATTTAATGCTTTTATTCTTCAACGCCTACCGAATAAAGAGCTCGATAATAAAACCCTAGTGCAATTGTATAAACGCTATTCACCAGGTCAATACTCACTTCCCGATCAAGGCTATATAGCGCGAGTACACCCACTAGAACTTTGGCTCTTGGGGTATTTAATGCAAACCGATAATGTGACCTTATCCGATGCTATAGCAGCAAGCCAAGTTCAACGCCAAGAGGTCTATGGCTGGCTATTTAAGACTCGCCATCGCACCGCACGGGATTCACGCATTCGAACCATGCTCGAAGTAGAAGCTTTTTTAGATATTCATCAACGCTGGGCAAAAGTGGGCTACCCCTTTGACCACCTTGTCCCTTCCCTAGCAACCGCTCTAGGTAGCTCGGGCGATCGCCCTGTTGCCCTCGCGACCCTACTTGGCATCATTCAAAATGGCGGAATAAAATATCCAACTCAGCGCATCGAAAAATTGGCCTTTGCCGATGATACCCCTTATCAGAGTCACTATAACCCCAAACCCATTGCCGGCGAGCGAGTAATGCGAATTGAAGTAGCGCAAGCACTTAAAAACGCACTAGCAGAAGTAGTCAATGCTGGCACCGCAAGACGCTTAGCAGGAGCATTTACCCAAGCGGATGGTGAATTATTAACAGTAGGAGCTAAAACCGGCACCGGTGATAACCGTATTGAAACCTTTGGGCGGGGTGGACAAGTAACCAGCTCTGTAGCACGTAACCGCACAGCGACCTTAGTCTTTTATATTGGTGATGATTACTTTGGCACCTTAACAGCTTATGTGCCGGGCAGTGCATCTGATAACTTTACTTTTACATCAGCGTTGCCAGTACAGGTGCTAAAAGGTATGGTCCCTATGCTCATGCCTTATCTTGACAAGTCCATCGCAAACGGCGCACATTACTGTCATTAACTCAAATCTGAATAACATAAATGATTATCAACCTAGAAGCTTTTTTGCTTGCAATAACAATATTGACCCTAACTCCGGGGTTAGACACGGCACTTGTCATACGTAATACCAGTCGCGCAGGAGTAACCGCGGGATACATGACAAGTCTAGGAATATGCTTCGGTTTATTTGTTCATGCTACCTTTTCAGCTATCGGGATTTCGGCCATATTAATGCAATCAGCAGAGTTATTTCTGCTCATCAAGTGGGCTGGCGCAGCCTATTTAATTTGGCTCGGCCTTAGTAGCTTTAAGTCACTGTTACAAGGTCAAAAAAATACGATTCATTTGCAACAAGTAAAGACGCCTTTAAAACACCAAAAAGCTTTTCGTGAAGGATTTTTATCAAATGTATTAAACCCAAAGACCGGTATTTTCTATTTAGCGTTTTTACCCCAATTTATTAATCCTGAATACTCACCATTGTTGCAATCATTGCTGATGGCAGGCATTCATTTCATTATCGCAATGGTTTGGCAATGTGGCTTGGCTAGCACACTCAATAAGGCAAAAAACTTACTACAAAGCCGGGCTTTTTTAGCTTGGATGGAAGGAATAACGGGCACAGTGTTACTCCTTTTAGGGGTGAAATTACTGCTTGAAGAATGACAAAGCCTTAACTTATCGGCCTAAGTGTTGATCAATTAACTCGGCGAGTTTTTCATTAAGATGGCTTTCAAATTCATCTAATTCTTTACCAAATAATGCTAGGTACTTACACGCTTGTTGATAGGTTAAATTCTTGGCTGCAAGTTGATACTGAGTCTCTGGCAAGGATTTATCGTAACGTGGCACGATTAACCAATGGACAAAGTCACGATCTATTTCCGTAAACTCTTGCTCAGCAAAGCGGCAAAACTCCTCAATGTAATTTTTCCCATCAGGCCCTAAACAACCAGGCTCTACACGACATAAAACCGTTAGTTTTTTCTCATCTGGCAATACTTGATTTTGGCTCATTCATTAGCAACTTAAATACTATTAATATGCCAAGTGTAGGTTATCTAGCCAGCCAGTTAAAGTTGATATTGTTCAGAACATCGCCAGTGAGCGATGGGCTTGTATCGATAAGAGAGCAACTTGTGAGCAAAATTCATAGTATTCACATAAACAATGTAACATCTACTGTTTAGGCTTATTTTTCTCTTCAATCCACTGCGACATATATTGGGTGCTTTTCATACTGTGATGACGCAACATCGCGCCAGTAAAATTAGCTAAGCGGTGCTCGGGCAAGTTAGCTTGTAGTGCATTAATACGCGCAATTAGCCTCTTACCTAACTCGCTAGCGTCATACACCTGCTCAAGTAATGGCTGGCAGGCATCTTGGGCTTTCTGCCAAAACGCTTCATCTTGATATAAAGCGACCGCTGCCGCTATCAACTCATCATCGTTATTGGCAATCAAACCCGGCCAAGGCATGCCGTTGGTCATGCCTTCTGCGCCAATATCTGTGGTCACACTCGGTGTGCCCATTTGCATAGCATCAATGAATTTCCCTTTAATACCGGCGCCAAAACGCAGCGGCGCAAGGCACACTCGGGCTTTTGCCATCACAGCAAAGGCATCATCGGCCCAGCCTTTTACTAAAAAACCCGCCTTCGGATTATTCAGTGCGGTGGCTTTTGGCGGTGGGTAAGAGCCATAAATATGCAGCTGTGCATCTGGACATTGCTTGCGGATCGCAGGCCAAATTTGGCTTAACACTAATACCGCGTCCCAGTTAGGGGCATGCCGAAAGTTGCCAATACTAATAAAGTGCTGGCGCTCGTTAAAACCAAGCTGAGGTTGCGATGACGTTTTTGGCTCAATCATAAACGGCAGATGATGCAGTAGTGCGCAGGGCACCTTAAACGTCTCTGCCAATAGCGTCATTTCATAACTAGAGATAATCAAAGACAAGTCACAGCGGTAAATGGCCGCGATTTCACGCTTAGCCAGATCGGAATGTAGGTCTTGCGGCATCAACTCGCGTTGCTTTTTCACCGCTTCATGGCGTGCATTACGTAAGCACTGTAAGTCTTCGGTATCTAAAATGCGCAGCGCACTAGGGCAGTTTTTTTCCACCCGCCAGCCAAATTGCTCCTCCATCATAAAGCGGTCAAACATCACCATGTCAGGTTGCAATTCACTAATAAACGCATCAAACGAGCTGCAATTTAAGGCAATGCTTTCGCTGGCAATATCTTCTTCGGCTAAATCAACCATGTGTTCGCTGCGCTGCGCGGGACTCGCAAACGTAACTTGCCAGCCTTGACGTTTAAATAAACGCAGCAGCGACATCATGTGGCTGCCAGCCGCTGACGAATTTGGCTCAGGCCAAACATAACCAATCACTAAAATTTGTTGCATCTGTTACTACTCTCTTAAAGTGGATTGATTAAATCGACCATCAACTGCACGCTGCGATTACCACGAAACTCGTTAATATCAAGGCGATAAGCTATTTCAGCCCAACGCACCATAGGGTTAGGCCAAAGGGCTAGATCTACATTAAATGCAATAGCATCAATGGCCACGCCACCCGCTTCTGGCTCCAGCACCAGTTTTAAATGCTTTTGTCCCACTAACCGCTGCTGCAATAGCTTAAATTTGCCATCAAACAAAGGCTCTGGAAAAGCTTGCCCCCAAGGACCGGCAAATTTAAGTAATTGCGCCAGCTCTAAATTGAAGGCCTGTGGTGCCAGTGGACCATCACTTAACAGGCTGCCTTGTAGTACCGAAGGGCTAATATGTTGGTCAATAACCTGATTGAGTTTGGCTTTAAAGTCCGCAAAATGAGCAAGGGGCAATGATAATCCCGCCGCCATGGCATGGCCGCCAAATTTATGGATCAAGCCAGGGTTTTGCGTATCAACCTGTTCCAACATATCACGCATGTGAATACCGGGAATTGAACGCGCCGAGCCTTTAATTTCGCCTTCACCTGCACTGGCAAAGGCAAGGGTTGGTCGGTAGTAGCGCTCTTTAATACGCGATGCCACTAAACCGATCACTCCTTGATGCCAGTCTTCTTGATATAAGCAAATTGCCGTTGGAATATCGGACTCATCCAGCTCAATTTTTTGCAGGCTATTGATTGCTTCTTGTTGCATGCCCGTTTCTATCTCGCGGCGCTCTCGGTTTAGCGTGTCTAGCTCAACTGCTAAGCTGCGCGCTTGAGGTAAATCATCACACAATAATAGTGACACACCTAAGCTCATCTCATCTAAACGGCCTGCGGCGTTAATACGTGGCCCCAATGCAAATCCTAGATCTGACGCCACTAACTGCTGCTGGTTTTTACCCGCTACTTCAATCAAGGCTTGAATACCCGGACGACAGCGCCCTGCGCGAATGCGACCAATACCTTGATGAACCAGAATACGATTATTCGCGTCAAGGGGCACTACGTCCGCAACCGTGCCTAAGGCAACAATATCTAACAAGCAAGCCAAGTTAGGCGGTGTACCATGAAAACCATCACGCTGACTGATGTACTGGCGCAGCGCCAGCATCAAGTAAAACGCGACCCCAACCCCAGCCAAATTTTTGCTCGGGAAGCCACAGCCATGTTGATTCGGGTTGACGATGGCATCGGCATTGGGTAATTCTAAACCCGGTAAATGATGATCGGTAACAACTACTTGTAAGCCCAGTGCTTTCGCTGCACTCACCCCTTGAATACTGGAAATACCATTATCAACCGTGACAATCATGGCCGCGCCCATGTCAGCGGCTAGTTGCACGGTTTCAGGACTTAAACCATAGCCATAATCAAAACGATTCGGCACTAAGAAATCAACGTTAGTACAGCCCAACATCTTTAATGCCAATACACACAATGCCGTACTGGTGGCACCATCGGCATCAAAATCACCCACGATGATAATACGCTGCTTAGCATTGATGGCCTGATATAAAAGCTCGCACGCTCTGTCTATACCCATAATGTCCTTAGGCGTAAACAAGGCGCTCGCAGCCATGTTCAGCTCACTCGCATCTTTAATGCCCCGATTGGCATAAATCTGCTTTAACACGGGGTGAAGTTCATCAGGTAAAAAGCTAGCGTCTACTGGATCGCGGCGCTGAATACTAAGCTTAGGCATGAATTTAAAGGGCTCTTGAATAAAAAACTAAAAGGCGACCGAAGTCGCCTTATTTAAGTCACAATAAAATGGTTTTATTGGGTTGCTGTCGTTGTCTCTGTCGCCGCGTTGGCTAATTCTTTCGCGGCCATTTGCTCAAGTAAAGCTGATAAGCGATCCGCTGGTACATATCCTGGCTGCATGGTGCCATCCGACAGCACCATGGCTGGAGTACCATTTACACCAAACATACCGCCCAATTCATATTGTTTTAACACATTATTGTCACATGTCTTAGCTGGGATATCTTCACGATTTTTCGCTGCATTCATCGAAGCACGTTGATCCTCAGAACACCAAATAGACACCATGTCACGATAAGTTTGTGAACGCTCACCACCACGTGGGAATGCAAGATATCTAATTGTAATCCCTGCTTTATTGTAATCAGCCATTTCATGATGTAATTTTTGACAGTAACCGCAGTCGGTATCAGTGAAGACGGTAACCACAAACTTTTCGTCCTTCGCAGGGTAAACAATCATGTCTTTTTCAAACGCTTTAAGCTGCTCTGCGCGCAACTTGGCTAGGGATTGCTCAGTTAAGTTAGTGACTTCTGTGTTGACCACTTCAAACAGGTTACCAAACAATAAATATCGACCTGTTGGGTTACTGTAAATAACGCCGCGATCCGTTTTCACTTCATACATACTTGGAATAATACTGCGCTCCAAGCTGAAGGGCTTGACTTCGATAGTCGCTAATTGCTCGCGGATCATCTCAAAGTGTTGTGATTGCTCACGAGCAGCCTCTAAGTCAGGGTGTTCGGCTTTTAATGCGCGCAGCTCAGTGGTGAGATCGCTATTTTTTTGATTTTGCTCATTCAGTGCTTGCTCTAATTGCGCAACACGTTGCTCAGCAGAACTGAGCTGAGCTTGTAAAGCCTTGGTCTGACCATCCGTAGTCTCTGCCATAACATGGGCGTTTAATCCGCCAATTAATGCTACCGCAATCAAGGTTTTCTTCCACATAACAACTCCAAATACTGGTTGATTTAGTTTAAGAGCCTTCATGGCCATTAAACAAAAAATGGGTATCGCACAATTATGCACAACAAGATAAAAAGCCCAAGTAGTTTATTCCTGTTTGTTGCTGCCAACATTATCACATCATGCTCTCGGATGATGAATTTCATGTAAGCTTTTTAAGCGCTCGCCTGCCACATGGGTATAAATTTGCGTGGTAGAGAGATCACTATGACCGAGTAATAATTGTACTACGCGTAAATCGGCACCATGGTTTAATAAATGAGTCGCAAAGGCATGGCGCAACGTATGAGGCGAAAGATGGGTACTAATACACGCCACTTTTGAGTAATGTTTGATCCGATGCCAAAAAGTTTGCCGCGTCATAAATTGCGCCCGCGTACTCGGAAACACCACATCTGAGCTGGTTTCTTTTAATAAGCTGGCTCTGGCTTCATTAAAAAATCGCTCTAGCCAATACACCGCTTCCTCGCCCATCGGTACTAAGCGCTCTTTATTACCTTTACCGACAATGCGCACCACACCTTGGCGCAAACTGACTCGGTCGGTACTTAAATTAACCAACTCAGACACTCGTAGTCCAGTGGCATAAAGCAGCTCTAACATGGCTTTATCACGCAGGCCTATCGCCTCTGATAAATCCGGCGCCATGAGTAACGCGTCAACCTCTGATTCGGTTAAATCTGCGGGTAAGTATTTTGGCAGTTTAGGATTCACAATCAATGCGGTGGGGTCGTCTTCACGCAGCTTTTCTCGGCATAAATATTGATAAAAACGACGTACCGCACTTAACAAACGCGCACTCGAAGTCGCTTTATAGCCAGCGTTTTGACGTACGCTTAAATAGTCTTGAATATCACTACGCTGTAATGTCAGCAAAGCGTGGCCAGTTTGATCGCACCACAACGCCAAGTGGTTTAAATCATGACGATATGAGGAGGTAGTGTTATCACTTAACCCGCGCTCTAACCACATAGCATCTAAAAAATCGTCTATTAATGAGGACATAATCACGCTGTTATCATTGAATGAGTCAAGATTCTAATCCAGATACTCCTCAATACAAAGTTAGTCGACTCACTACCCTCGCCTCAGTGACCTTTTCCTTGTTAGAATGCGGCTCATATTAACAGGGGGGGTAAAAATGAAAATTGGCTTGTTTTATGGTTCTACAACTTGTTACACCGAAATCGCGGCAGAAAAAATTCGCGATGCCATCGGTGAGGAGCTGGTTGATCTTTTCAATATTAAAGAAACCCCGCTAAGCAAAACCCAAGATTACGACGTGCTAATTTTAGGTATTTCCACTTGGGATTACGGCGAGCTGCAAGAAGACTGGGCTGAGCTTTGGCAACAATTAAATGGCCTGACAGTGCAAGGCAAAATCATTGCGTTATATGGCATGGGTGATCAAGAAGGCTACAGCCAATGGTTTCAAGATGCCCTCGGCATGCTACATGATGAACTACTGCCACAAAACCCAACGTTTATCGGCTACACCAGTGTTGACGGTTATGAATTTGAAGCTTCTAAAGCGCTCACTGCAGACGCCAGTCAATTTGTCGGCCTCGCCTTAGATGAAGATAATCAATACGATTTATCGGACGAGCGCATTCAAAACTGGGCCATTCAAGTGCTTACTGAAATTCAGCAGCATATATAATTGCCGCTACTCGCTTACTGTGCAAACACTAAGGCGAGTATCACTTTTGCTAAAAAATATTCGAGCCAGCTCCTGTTTTGATGACTTCTTTGTTAGCTATGAATCACTTAAACGTTATGATTCGGACTCAAACTAGGATTGAGAGATATTTTCAAGGAAGAGTCATGGCTTACCGACTGTTAAAAATACAACATTTATTGCTATTAACCACCTTTCTTATCGCGAGCATGTTGATCCATAACACAGCCCAAGCCGCTGTCTATAAATGCCAAGTAAGCGGAAAAACCGTTTACCAATCCTCGCCGTGTTTCAAAGGTAAACAAACCGTCTTAAAACCTACCAAGCATGATACAGGGTTACATGCCTCTTGGTTTTCGCGTCCACCACTACTACCCGATACCGCCACATGCAGCGGTGACATATGTCAATGCGGCACGCAAACACTACCTTTAAGTGCTGACAGCCAAGCCAATGTTGAAAAATCGCTCTCGGGCCTAATCAATGACTGGCAACAACACCATGAGCTCTACCAAACCTATCTTAACTTGTCGGATGAAGAACAAAAAATTTCAAACCAAAGAGCCGATATTGCTAATAGCGCCTGTATGATCGCCATGCATCAAACGTTACTCAATCAATCCTACCTTGAAGTCATCAATCCAAAAGCAACTCCCCCCCTCTCCGAAGAGGAGTTAAACGCTAAGCTTGCTGAACGTTGCTCGCAAGGGTTAGATGATGATATGCCTTTGAATGAAGCAGAGATCAAGTTTAATCAATGTGTAAGTGTTGAAAAAGATAACAACGATCGCCTAATTGCACAGCAAGCAGCGAGTAATAACGCGCCGAAATTTCCAACCCAAGTCGCAACATTAAAGTTAAAAAATCCTTATGAAATTGAATAAATTACCAATAAAAAAATTAAATTTAGCATTATTATGCCTAGTAACCTTAACACTGCTCGTTTCCTACCCCGCCCTTAGTGCGGTTTATAAATGCCAGGTAGGCGACAAAACCATATACCAATCAACGGGCTGCTTAGAAGGAAAGGAAATTCAGCTTAAATCTTCGCAACATGCGACAGGGTTACACGCCTCTTGGTTTAAGCGACCAGCGCTGCAACAGGCAACAGCCTTATGTGGTGCACAATCTTGCCAATGTGGCGATGTATTAGTTAATAATCAAAAAGAGCCAAAATATACCTTGATGAATGCCCTCGCTGATTTGCCCGAAAAATGGCGCTTCTATCATCAAGAATATCAACGCTATCAAGAAATGGAAAATAGGGAAAGTTTCCCTGCGCTAAAGAGCAACTTGGCAGAATCAGCCTGCCGGATTGCGATTAACCAAGCCTTGATAGAAAAGTACTACAGCTCAGTCATGTCCGAAACTCAGGCGCAATATAAAACAGCGAAGGCTGCATATGATGAGGTTAATAATAGATGTGTTAAACCCGATGAAACGGGCTGGACGCAAAGTGACGCAGCAAAAGAATATGTAAAATGCAGCAAAGCAAATATGGCGGCACAAAACAAAGCAAATAAAAAACTCAGAAGCCAAGGCTGGCATAAGTCATTGTTAGCTGACGCTGCCATTTTACAACAACCCAATCCTTACTAATCAACCAAGTAGCAGCGCGCCAACAAGAGGCGCGCTGCTAGACAATATGCTGTTTCAAGCCAAAAAAAGAACTCAGCTTTAAATTATGCCCGCGACAATGCAGCTTTTTGACAAGGTACTTTTTTAAACGCCAAAAGCGCAATAACCAACGCGACAGCAGTGGGTAGCAACCAAGCCAGCCCTTTATCAAATAGCGGTAAAAAATTAAAAGCATGCATATCTAACCCTGCCACTTTTAAACCATCCAGCACACCAAACATCAATGCAATGGATAATACAAACTTATATGACAAACCTTTATTACCCAGTTTTTCTTGTACGAATGTTAAAGCTATCAGCGCGATGGCTACCGGATAAACAGCAAATAGCACTGGAATAGATAGCGTAATTAGCTGAGTTAACCCGACATTTGTCACCAAAGCACAAACAACACAGTTAATAAGTACCAAATAGGTATAGTTCCAATTGGGCTTCAATTTAGTCAGAAACGCAGTCATAGCACTGACTAGACCCACCGCGGTAGTTAAGCAAGCCATGACCACCACAGCCGCTAGCGCATAAGTGCCGCGCTCTTCGAACATGCCAAACACATAAATAGTTAGAATATCAGAGCCTGACTGAGCGCCTGCTGCAATCACTTGACTCGTTGCGCCTAAGTAAAATAAAGAAATGTAAACAAAAGCCAAACCTGCGGCTGCAATACAGCCCGCAATGATTAGATATTTGTATATATAAGACTTCGCGGTGACGCCCTTACCGGTAAGCACATTAACAATCAGCATACCAAACACCAATGCGCCAAAGGTGTCCATGGTGTTATAACCTTCTAAGAAACCTTTAACAAATGCATCGTTGGCATAATCTGCATTGGGCGTGCCCAGCTCACCTAACGGCGCCATAAAAACAGCTACTGCCAGTGCTAACAGTAATAGCACCAAAAGAGGCGTTATAAATTTACCCACGTAATCAAGTAGCTTGCCCGGTTTAATCGACAACCACGCTACTAGAGCGAAAAACACGACAGAGAACAAAGCTAAATAATCTTGCTCAATAAAGGGTTTAATGCCGATTTCATAAGCAACTAAGCCAGTACGTGGCGTGGCAAAGCTAGGGCCAATAATGATATATACCGCTAATGCTAAGGTGGTGGCGAGGGATACAGGTAAATGCTTAGCCATGGTGCTAATTCCCCCTCCCGCCTTTGCTACCGCAATCAGAGTGAGTAAAGGCAAACCCACCGCAGTGGCTAAAAAGCCCAGCATTGCAGGCACCATCTCAGCTCCTGCATGAGCACCAGCTAAAGGGGGGAAAATAATATTGCCGGCCCCGAGAAAAAATGCAAACGTCATCAGCCCAAGACTGAGTATGTCTAGACTACTTAACCTGTTATTCATCTTGTTGTGTTCCTGTTTATTATAATAAGTTAGTCAATTACAAGCTAATACGCATAAAAACCAAACAATAAGGTTAATGCAGCCATAAAAACCAATATTGATACTAGCTACAGGATAAAGAAAGAAACCACAGGTTCAAGTATGCAGATACATATAGATGAAATAAAATATAACCAAGATCAAACTTTGCCAACATAAAGTCTAATAGTGCTACATTTTAAGGTAGTACTCCCTAGTTAAATTGATGAAATCAGCAGAATAACCACCACCATCACTATGGATAAATAACTGAGATAAGCATAACGTTTGAGCTTGCTTACTTAAACTGAATAACATGCGATGAGGCTGGCTGCGTTTCTTAGTCATCACATCGACACGATGGACTAAATGCAAGCCCACCTCACTTGCCATGTCGATATACTCTAGCGCGACATCAAATGGCAACACCAAATCACAGCGCCCACTAGGCGATAACAGCAGTAAAATTGCCTGCATCAAATCTCGCTTGTTTAAGCTGCCGTTATGGCGCGCTTTTGCTCTGGCTTGGTCGACAAAATCTTGTCCAGCCGGAAAATACGGAGGGTTAGAAACAATCAGATCAAACTGCTGCTGATATTGAGCTTGGGCAGCAAATCCCTGAAGCGTTTCACACCTCACTTTAACTTTGTCAGGCCAAGGGCTATTTGCTACATTTTGTTCTGCCTGTGCGGCCGCATTAGGATCAATTTCGATGGCCACAATGTGGCTATCAGGCTGCGCTTTCTGTGCCAGTTGTAAGGCAATCAGTCCACTACCGGTGCCAATATCTAAGATTCGACCCGCCAGCCCAACCTTTGCCCATGCGCCTAACAAAATGCCATCCGTTCCTACTTTCATCGCACATAAGTCATGTTCAATATGAAATTGTTTGAAAGTGAATCCACGGCTTTTGACCATTTAGCTTGCTCCGATAAAAATTTCGCTACAATCTAGCAAAGCTATTCAACAACAACCACTAACTTGTCATACCCAAGTAGAGCGAGATCCTCTATAATCCCCCTCCAATTTAGTTACACTGGAAATCACTATGTCTTTTGCCGATCTTGAGTTAGATCCCCTACTCGTCGATGCCTTAACCAGCATGGGGCTCGACAAGCCAACAACTATCCAACAAGAAGCCATTCCTCATGCGTTGGATGGCCGCGATCTAATGGCAAGCTCACCCACTGGAACCGGCAAAACGTTAGCGTTTTTATTACCCGCTATCGAGCACATGCTAAATTTCCCAAGACGCAAACCCGGTTCACCTCGGGTGCTCATTCTCACGCCAACGCGCGAATTAGCAGTACAAATTCAAGTTGAAGCCACTAAGCTGTGTAAAGATACTCCACTTAAAGTCGGTGCTATTATCGGCGGTATTAGCTACCAAACCCAAGAAGAAGTGTTAACTAAAAACATGGATCTAGTGGTCGCTACACCTGGGCGCTTAATGGAATACATTGAGCAAGAAGCTTTTGACTGTCGCGAAATAGAGATTCTTACCTTAGATGAAGCAGATCGCATGCTAGACATGGGCTTTATTAGCACCATGGAACGCATCGCTGAAGAGGCGCGTTGGCGCAAACAAACCTTCTTGTTCTCTGCAACATTAGAAGGAAAAGGGCTGCGTCAATTTGCTGAAAAAATCCTAAAAGAGCCTATCAGTATTGAATCTGCCGCGCCGCGTAGCGAGCGCGCCAAAATTATTCAATGGGTTCACTTAGCTGACAACATTAACCATAAGTTTGAACTGCTAAAAGCAACCTTAAAAAAAGAAGAAGTACAGCACGCTATTGTATTTGTTAAAACCCGCGATCGCTTAACTGAACTAGTGACAAAATTAGAAGAAGCTGGCATTAAATGTTGTTTCTTGCGTGGTGAAATGGAGCAGTCAAAACGCACCACCGCCATCATGCGCTTTAAAACCGGTAAGGTGAATGTACTGGTTGCTACCGATGTTGCCGCCCGCGGTATTGACGTGCCTGAAATTAGTCACGTGATTAATTATGACATGCCGCGCACTGCCGATATTTACTTACACCGAATTGGTCGAACCGCGCGTGGTGGTCGCAAGGGCACGGCAATTTCATTAATTGAAGCTCATGATGTAGAAATGCTCGCAAAAGTTGAGCGTTACATGAAAGAGCCAATTAAACGTCGCATTATTGAAGGGTTGCGACCTAATAATAAAGAAGCCGCTGTGCCTGCGAAGAAAAAGCGCGCCCCACTGAAAACCGATACCAAAAAAGCCACAGTTAAAATAAAAAGCAAGTCGAAAAAAGATAAAGGTAAACCGAGCTGGGCTAAAAAAGCAGCCAAATCATAAAAAATAGCTTTTAGTGCTCACTCTTACAGCAAGCAATGATGTAAGGGTGAGTTATATTTACTATAAAGGTACTGTTTTTTAAACAAAAATAAATCCGATATCAAGCCAACTTTAACTATTTAGTACTAAACTATGGATTAACCTTGGTCATATTCGGAGCACTGTATGCTATCAGTGGATGATTACTTTTCCCCGACATCTGTCGACCTTGATCTCGCATTTCTTTGGCAGAACATTGCTGAATATTACCTAACTGAAGAACACAATTTAGTAAAACAACTGCAATATTATGCCAGTATCAGTAGTTGGGAAATGTCTAAAACGACCCATCTAGCCGCTACCATAGTGGGTAAAATAAGAGCCGATCATCGCCACACCAATCTAACAGAAGCGTTTTTACAGGAGTACCACCTGAGTAGCCAAGAGGGAGTTATGCTAATGTGCTTAGCTGAAGCCTTGATGCGCATTCCCGACTCAGAAACTGCAGATGCCTTAATCAGAGATAGACTAACCCAATCTGATTGGTCGTCACATTTACAACATTCCGATTCTTTTTTAGTTAACGCTTCCACTTGGGGATTATTACTGACGGGCCGGATCACACCACTAGACAATCCAACACAGAGCATAAAACAAACCATTAAGTCTTTGGTTAGCAGTCTCACTGAGCCCATCGTTCGCAAAGCCCTAAACCATGCAATGCGCCTAATGGCACACCAATTCGTTATGGGGAAAAACATTACCAATGCCCTGCAACAGGGTCTTAAATATACGAATGACCCACGTTTTGGCAATAAACCACATTTAAATTTCGATATGCTCGGTGAGACAACCATCACCAGTGAAACTGCACAACATAATTTGGCCGCACAAATTCAAAACCTCCACCAGATCGCAAAGCATAACCAGCAAAATCAACGTCAGGATTCAATTTCGATAAAGCTTTCAGCATTGCACCCCAGATTTGCGCCAAGCCAATCTCAACGGGTATTAACTGAGCTAAAAGATAATTTATTACAACTACTTACTCTGGCAAAAAGTCTCAATGTGGCGGTGACTATCAATGCTGAAGAATCTGAACGCCTTGATTTGTCACTGCAGGTATTTAGGGAAGTATTCCAAACCACAAGTTTAATGGGCTGGGGCCGATTTGGGCTCGCTGTGCAAGCTTATTCAAAACGCGCACTGAGCGAACTAGCCTGGTTGACAGCGCTGGCCAAAAAGCACCACACTCCGATTCAAGTTAGGCTGGTAAAAGGGGCTTATTGGGATACCGAAATTAAAAACAGCCAACACTTAGGACTGGCGAACTATCCCGTTTTTACGAGTAAGGCCGCGACTGATATTAACTACCTCTGCTGCGTAAGGTATTTGCTATCGAGTCATGTTCGACCCTATTTGCAGGCCCAATTTGCCACTCATAACGCTCATACAGTTGCCGCCATCGAAGTGATGGCCAATGGCCAAACGGTAGCGTTTCAAAAACTACTGGGTATGGGCGAAGCTCTTTACCACCACCACCCGCAACCTAACTTGCGCGTTTACGCTCCCGTCGGTCATTATCAAAGTCTGCTGCCCTATTTGATTCGCCGCTTATTGGAAAATAGCGCTAATAATTCATTTTTAAGTGCCATCACCAATAAAAACGTCCCCATAAGTGAACTGATTAAACACCCGGTTGACCAATATTTTGACTCCCACCATACCAGTAACGCTCATTTCCCCCTGCCATCTGACCTATTTGGTCCAGCGCGAAAGAACAGTGCTGGCATTAACTTTGCCTGTAATCGCACTCTGGATTATTGGCAAAAACGTGTCACACCATACTTTAATGAACAATACATTAGTGGCCCTATTATTGACGGTGAAGCAATATTTCTTGACACGGATGGAAACATTCACCTCGCAGATCGAAACCAAAAGGAAATGACCAAGCCCTATCAACTTGATGAAGTAATGGGTAAACAAATTGAGGCGTCACAGGAAGATATACATCGAGCCTATAAGGTCGCTTTAAATGGTTTTATTCCTTGGTCACAGACTAACATTGAAATGCGCGCGAGTTTACTCAACAAACTAGCGGATAAACTTGAGCTACAGACTCCGAAATTGACGGCTCTGTGCATGATGGAAGCTGGAAAAACACTATTTGATGCCCATTGCGAGCTACGAAAATCGATCGATTATTGCCGCTATTATGCTGATCAAGGCTTGTCGTTATTTCAGCAATCACCATTATCTATGCCCTCTTTAACGCCCACAAACTGGCGTAGAAAAGGCCAAGGCGTTTGGCTATGCATTAGCCCATGTAGTGAACCGCTGGCTGTGTTTGTTGGCCAAGTCTGCGCAGCCTTGATCTGTGGCAATACCGTTATCGCCAAACCCGCCCCACAATCAAGTCTAATTGCCTATCAAGTGATTAAACTCATGCTGAGTGTTGGTTTTCCTCCTTATACTATTCAGTTCTTGCCTGGCACAGACAAGGTCGCGAAGCAGCTTTCAACGCAGCCTAACCTAGCCGGTATCGCCGTGACAGGTCGTCTCACAACAGCACAACAGATTCAACAAGCTTGCTACCAAAGCAAACCTCCCTTTCCAAAACTAATAGCTGAAACTTCGGGAGTAAACTGCATGCTAGTGGACAGCTCAGCGCTCCATGAACAAGTGGTTCAAGACGCTCTCAAGTCTGCTTTTTCTGCCGCAGGTCAGCACAGTTCAGCATTAAGGGTTTTATGTTTACAAGATGATGTAGCCGATGCCATTATCAAGCAGCTATCCGATGCTATGATAGAGCTTGCAGTCGGCAACCCCGAGCAAATCTACCAAGATTTAGGCCCCATTATAGATAAGGAAACGTGGTTGCACTTGCAACAATATTTGGTGCACTTAAATAACAGTGCTCGTTTAATACGACAAACGCCACTGCACCATGACTTAAACGGCTATTTCATCGCACCATGCCTGTTCGAAATAGAACAAATAAACGACGTTAATGGCGGAGCTTTTGGCCCAATTCTACATGTATTACGTTATGAGAAGCACCAGTTACCTCATTTAATACAGCAGATTAACCAGATGGGATACGGTTTAAATTGTGCCATCCATAGCCGTAATCAAACCAGCATTGATCAGTTGGCGAATCAATTACAAATGGGCACTATTTATGTTAACAGCCGCCAAACAGATACCACCATTGGTGCAAAACCGACTGGCGGTTGGGGCTTATCAGGAACAGGGCCAAAATCCGGCGGACCGACTTACTTAACCGCATTTAGTCAATTGGAGCCATATTAATGTCTAACCCTTGGCAAGCCGCACATACGCAATTTCAAGTTTGGGGGAAGTTACCCCAATCCCATAGAGACCATGTCTTGCGTCATTGGATCAGCGAAGTACCAAGCCATGTTGAACATGGCAAGCTATCTAATGAAGCGCAGCAAACCATAGATGAAATATGTCTGTGTGGTGAGTATTTTTGCACCTTAGCTGAGCGAAATTTCAATCCGCAAACCTTAACTGGCGTTACTGGCGAGCGAAATGAGCTGCATTTTCACGGCAGAGGCATCTTCATAGTGGGCGAACTCGATCAAACTAAACCGACACTGTTTAACTTTACTCGTTTAATCAGCTTAACCGTTGCAGCTTTGTTATGTGGCAACAGCGTACTTTTACACTACATACACCCACTTGAAAAATGGCAAAAATGCTTACTTATTTCACTGTCTAAATCACTGCCCAATGAGTTATTTCAACTCACCCATCACTTAGATTGGTTACAAATGAACCAACACAGCAATATAGCCGGTGTCGCCTATCTTGAGCACCCCAATCCGGATAAAACAGAGAGCTTTCACCGTTTACTCAACCAACGGCAAGGCCCATTTATCAGCCAAGTCGGTATCTCCCATCAAGCCAGCTTACAACAGGCGTTTCATCCAGAGTGTTTATTGCCCTTTATCGGTGAAACCTGCATTAGCCAAAATTGCACCTCGATAGGAGGCCATATAGAGCTGTTAAATCGTTAATCTTTGCATACCCAATCAACTTGAAGGCGCATATTTCAGGGCTAGTTTTACACACCTTTATACTAAATAGTTCATTTTGATAAGGGAACAGCCATGATCAACGCTCAATACCTTACCTAAATGTATGTAACCCCTTACTGACGTCAAGTATCTCTAGACCGATTGGGTATAGTCATTGATTTTGAACTAAAATAAGCCACTAAACGTAAACCGACACATAAGTATGTTTTATTTGCTCTAAGCAAGCTAAATTAAGCTTAATTACACCATTTTTAACCTGTCTCGAATCACAAGGAACGTACTCCATGTTTAGCGAAAAAATGCTTGCGACAAAAGCGACCATCACCTTGGCCATCTTGAGCGCATTTTATTTACCTCAAGCCATGGCTCGGCCCCTTGCCAATGAAGCAGGTTGGGGCTTAACGCTTAACATCAATGGCGGTTTTAGTCAGTCTCAGTCGCAAATGAAAACCGATGACGACAATGAGGTGACAGCCGATTTGAACAATTCAGGACAACAAATTAATTCAGGCATTATTTTCCCTCTGGCTCGGCTTTCTTATACCTTTGAAGATTTAAAAACGCAGTTGTTTGCAGGTAATAGTTTAGAGAACGTGTCTCAAGGTCAATTCCAATTGGAGCTAGGCGCCACTCATCAATTTTCCGATACCAGTAAACTCACCTTGGCTTGGTTTCCACGGTTGCCTAGTTTTAGTAAAACTTGGCAAGACCCCTATGTCGTGAATCAATCACGTCAAAAAACTGACCAAGACTCGCAAGGCGCGAGACTGGCGTGGGAGAACATCGGCGGCAGCTTATTCAGTTTTAAATACGGCTTTGCTAAAAATCAACTGGATAATGAAACCAGCGGCACTGCCCTTGCTTTAGCGAACGAGCAAAAGCGTTTACTCGATAGAAATGCTAACTATCACCGTACCACTTTAGAAATGCTCGTCCCCATGGGCAATGGCCTATTTTTTGAACCAGCACTCACTTACACCTTAGGGGATGCGACTGGCCAAGCGATGAGCTACGACGAATACGGTACTCGTTTAAGTTTGATTAAAATAATGGATAAACATCGTATTACAGGTAATGTGTTTTATAGCCAAGCAAGGTATGACGTCAGCAACCCGATTTTTAACCGCACCCGCCAAGATGATAAGTGGGGGCTTTTCGCTTTTTATAGCTATAAAGCTCCATTGGGTTGGCAAAATGCTAGCTTCACATTATTTGGAGCTTGGGCCAACACCGACTCTAATATTCAATTCTATGAATCAGACATGCTCAGTGTTGCTGCTGGTATGGCTTATACATTTTAATATTTAACCTCAGTTTTGCTTATCCACGATTCGGGCTAATTATTCAATGATTTTAAGACGGAGCCTAAAGCAACAGCCCGTTAAGTGAGTAGGTGTAATCAGCTGAATGTCGCCTTGATGCCACTGTGCAACCTTATGTGCAATCGCCAACCCTAAGCCATAATTACCTTGCTCTCGGCTGCGGCTGGCCTCTAATCGCACAAAGGGCTTAAACACACTTTGCCACTTTGCAACGGGGATCCCAGGGCCATCGTCTTCCACTTCAATCACCCAATACCCCTCTTCTACCATAACCCTAAACTCAAGTTGGTGTTTTGCAAATCGCACACCATTAGACAAAATATTTAATACCGCGCGACTTACCCATACTTTATCGGCATAAACCAACTGTTGATTGGCTTTATTAATAAAATGAATGTCCTTTCCTTGCTGCTCTGCCAGCATCTTTGCCTGCCGTTGAATATCGGTTAACAAAGCGCCTATCTGATGCTGCTCAATGGATAGCTTATCTCTTCGTTTGTCTAAACTAGAATAATCTAAAAAGGCACTGACCATTTGTTCCATTTGTTCAAGATCTCGCTCCATCCTTAAGATCATTTGATCCTTTTCATTCGCATCTTCGGCATCAAGTGTTGCTTCAACGCCAAAACGCAAACAAGCCAACGGCGTACGTAAATCATGGGATAAACCACTTGCTAGCATACGGTTTTCAGCAATAAGTGCTTCAATCTGCTGAGCCATTCTGTTAAAGCTTTCTTCAAGCCAATGGATATAAGAAAAGCGACTTGCCGGAATGCGGCTATCCAGCTTTCCTTTGCCGAACTCAGTCGCCATTCGGTGGATCAGGCTTAGTCGCCTTGTTAAAGGAAAAAGCCAAAGTGCCATTAAAAGCCCTGCGCCAAGGTAAAAAGCCAAAGTGAGCCATAAATCAAGTGGGGATGGACTATCAATTTCAGGTAAATCAAGATAGAGCTGATAATGTGGATGGGCTGCTAAAGACTTGACCAAATAAGGACGACTATCTGACTCTAACAGCAATCCACCCGGCGCGAGTAACTGCGCTTGTAGTTCTTGGGGCAAAGCCAGTTCGTCTGTATGATGCATAGACAGAGGTAAGTTAAAAGCGTTGCGCCACTCGGGTACTTTTAATTGTAACTGCGGTAAGGTTAGTACAGCACTTTGCTGAGCAAACCCTTCCATTAATTGAAAATAAAGCGCGTATTCGGTTTGTTTTACCTGAGAGTCATCGGCGGCTTCAAACTGATCTAACATCCAACCAAGAAAAAATAAGGATGCGAGGGCCATAACGACAATGCTGAGATATAAGCGACGCATGGTTATTCCCAAGCATCTGCAACAAATAAATAACCTTTACCCCAGACCGTTTTTATTCTTTTCGCCTTGCCTTGGCTATCACCAACTTTGCGCCGTAGCCCCGAAATCAAGACATCAATACGCCGATCTAGACCGTCGTATTCCCAACCTTTCATTTTTTTAAACACGGTGTCCCGATCCAGTACTTGGCCCGCAGAACTTGCTAACAACCACAATAACTCAAATTCGGTGGTGGTTAAGGCAAGATCGGTTTGGTTTAACTCAGCACGTTGCGATTGAGCGTCTAGCATCAAACCACCAAAAGTAAGCTGCGAAGATACTTTATTACCTTTTAACTGACATTGATCTTTATATTGCTGTAATTCGGTTTTAATTCGGGTTAACAAAGCACGCGGACGAACCGGCTTAAGTAGGTAATCATTAGCGCCTAGCTCTAAACCAAGAACTTCATCAAATTCATCATCGCGGGCGGTCAACATAATGATCGGCGCATCAAAAAAAGGCCTAAGTTGTTTGCAAACTTGATGACCATCTAAGCCCGGCAACATAAGATCAAGCAGTACCAAGTCTACCTGATGCTGACGAACATATGGCTCTACCTCGTCTCCGCGCATCAAATGAGCCGTCTGAAAACCTTTATTATCTAAATACTCGATGATCCACTGTGCTAAAGAGACGTCATCCTCAACCACCAAGATACGTGCTAATTTTTCCATTTACACCTCATTTAAAGCTTTCAATCTGAGCCAGTTTAAAACAGACGCCAACGACGTTTTTTATGTTTGGTTTTATAGACCCAACTGACTTCGACTTCCGTTTCTAGCACCACACGGTTGGTGTCTTTGACCACCAATAAAAATTGAGTGGTTTGCTGTTTTGAGAAAGCAAACTTATGTTGTCCTGAAGACGAGCCTTGCCAACAACGAGCAACCGTTAAGGCCTCTTTTTCAATCAGGCAATAGTCACCTGGGACAACCGTCTGCCAATGAAACACAACATCCGCTAAACATTGGCGACCTTCACGTAGCGCCACACACTTTTCAGGTGTCACACTAATCGAATCCGTATTTGGTAATGTCTTTGAATGAGCGAATAATGGCATCAAGGTTATAAAAGTTAACGTCGCAAACAGTAAATTCAGGGGTTTAAAAAACATATTTCACCCCTAAATAACCAATGACTCTGACATTACTGTTTGTTAATGGACTTTGTTTTATGTTATCTGAGGCAACCCCAATTAAGGCAGCAGAATAAAACACCCAGCTTTCACTAAGAGGATACTCAGCGACAAACATGCCATAACCGCCAAAGGATAATCCAGGCTGATAAGCAGGTCGAACGGCACTAACCTCATCGTCCGAAACCCCGTAATAATAATTAGCCATTTTAGCTGAGTAAATATCAAAACCTAGGCCGCCACGTAGATCCCAGTTACCTGCTGGAATGGGTCGGCTTAAAACCGAACGAACCATCCAAGATTGATGAGAGCGACCAAAGTCAGTGACAATTTCGGTACTAAAGTCAGCAAAATCATAATCACGAAAAAATTTAACACCAAGGTTAAAATCGTCATTGCGACTTTTAATCCCCTGCAGTGCTGGACCTCCATCTTTAGTGTAATAGTTGCCGTTTTCATCAAAACCAAGGGTATAAGTACCTGCAACTAAGTCGGCCTGCCACGTTTCACCCTGCCAAAGGTGGTAACCCATAACGGCCCCGCCAGGCAAATTACTACGCTGAATGTCTAGATAGAAATCTTTATACTCAATAGATAAATTAACATCAAAGAACCAAGAAATTTTTTGCTCATCTTTGACGTATAAAAAATCATCCGTTAAATCCAAACCAGCACCAACACTGGCGTCCCAGCGAAACTCATCCCAAAAACCGATCTCATCTACCGGTTTTTCAGCCGTTTTATCAGCATGCGCGAATGACATCGGCATACCTAATAAAAACAGGCCGGCGACCATCCATTGGTTTATATTCATTACGTCAAAATACCAAAACAAAATACCCTAGATACGGGATTATAAGGGAGAAGAATAATTAGTTCAGGGCTATTTAAATATAATTTTGTTAGAAATTGTAAAGAGATAAGCCCTTTACCCCCTTGGTTAAACTCAGTAAACATTATTTCTCTTACAAATTATCACTAAACCATAAAACACCCTGACAGAATAATTTTTCCAATGGCGTAATCTTTGGAACAGTCCAAGGTTATCAATCGAAGGAAAAAAACATGTCACGGATAATTCACTCACTACTCGCTTCAAGTTTGTTACTAGCGTCGCAGCAAAGTGTTGCCGACCTTGCTGAGCCTGGCTTTGATTTTGTTTTAAACATCAATGCCGGAGGGGGTCAAAGTCAATCTCAAAGCAACACAGACAAAGATAACGCCATCACTAAAGATTTGAATAATTCGGGAAAAAAGCAAAGTGCTGCAACAGCCTTTGCCCTCGGTCGCTTGTCTTACACCCTGTCAAATAAAAAAACACAGTTCTTCTTTGGTAATAGTGAAGATGATGTTGTACTTGGCGATTTCAAAGCCGAATTGGGCATTAGCCAAGAGTTTGATAACGGCACGGTGGTAACTTTAGCTTATGTCCCTTTACTCGCAGAGTCTGAAGCATGGAAGGATCCTTATCTGACTAATGTAAAACGCCAAAAAACTGATGTCAGCGCCCAAGGTGTACGCGTTCGGTTTGATAATATACTTAATATTTATGGTAACCCAATCAACATCCAATATACTTGGGCTGAGGCAGATTATGAACACGATCAAAGTGGCCAACAGACTAGCCTAGGATTATCAAAATCACAACAAGATCAATTAAAGCGAGATGGGGATTACCATCAAGCTATGATTGAATACAGTCATGCCCTATCGCAGCAATTTACACTGCAACCCGCCGTGACCTTAACTCGTGGGGCATTAGAGGGAGAAGCCATGGCTTTTGATAAAGCCGAGCTACAGCTGTCCCTTATCACTATGCTATCAGAGCGGAGCCAGCTAGCGACTAGCGTATTTTATGGCGCATCTCAATTTGATCAATCACATCCTATCTTCAATCAAAAACGAGAAGATAAAGAGATTGGTGCCTTTGTTTTTTACAGCTATAGCGCTCCCTTTAATTGGGAAAATGCTGCGTTTACCGCCATGACGGGCTACAGTAAAAAAGATTCCAACATTAATTTCTATGACGAACAAAATATCGCGGCCTCCATCGGCATGGTATACAACTTTTAACCACTAAAACTCGGTACGGGCATTAAAAGCGCGTACCGAGTCTTGATAGCAATGCCACAGCAGAAAGCATAATGCAGTCACATCTTGCTTTGCCTTGCACTGCTGCGCCAACTCTCGCGCTATCACTGCCAGTACAGGCAACGCAAGCCTCTCGCTTAATATAATAATTTTACTAGCATTCTCGTTAACCATTTGGCCATCAGCAACTTGCTCAGCTAACGATGCAAGATCGAATAAGGCTTCTGTCACCTTTGGTGAAAGTTGCTTTTTGTCATCCATCACTTGCTGCTTGACCATTACCTCCTGTGGCGCAAGTAAAGGCTCAACAACCTCGCTAGGCAGCTGCCCTTGTAACATTAACTCCAGTTGATGGACGGAATCACTAATGTCACCACGAGCCATGCCAGACAAGATACGTAATAAGTCTTGTCGCAAGAAAGGGGAAACCAACACCCCATCCGCCACCGCGCTATATTGCTGTATTTGCGCTTCAGACCAATGCTTATCAACTAAGACGATCAAGGCGTCAGCGCCAAATTCACTCTCTAACTGGGGCAAAGCGCCAGCTTGTGTGCCTAAATCAACCAAAATAACGTTATTTTTTGTTTTGCTCAGTACGCCGCCTATTTGCGTTGCATCACTTGCAACGCTAACACTTATCCCCCATTCAATCATACTCTCTAGTTGACTCGAATCTTGGTCATGACTAAACCAAACCAACGACCACGCCGATGCATCAACACTCAATACGTGCGGCCCTAAAGGTAAAATTTTATTCGCTAAGGTGGCCGGGCGCTCTTTTTCCAAACCGACAGTATCAAGCAGCCGTTGATATTCCCTTTCAAGATCATGCTGTAACGAACGTAGCACTGCGGCTTGATTGGCCGTTGCCGGTCGCCACTGTAAATAAGAGAGCTCGTCAATCACCTGAACGATACCGTCAACCAAAGGCTGAACCAACTGACTTTGCTTCGATTTGTATTGTTCAAACTCTTCTGTAAGCTCTTGTAGCTGTTTCGGGAAAAATTGATTTAAATGTGTAATTTGCTGAGTTAGCTGTTGATTTTTTTCCTTCAGCTCCAACATATTTAGTTTTAATTGCCGCTTTTCTTGCTCAAGTAATGATAGTTTTTTATTCTCTCGTTGCTTTTGTTGCTGTAAGACAGTCAACTTCTCACTCAACGCTTTTTGCTGCTGTTGCTGCCAATATAAGGCATCTTTGATCGGCTTTATTTCTGATGGGTCTAAATCACTTTCTATAAATGGTGAGCCCTCATAAACAGCGGCTTCTATGTCTTGATAGGTTGATATGCGCAGCTTCGCAGCTTTAGCTATCTGCAGCTTTAATTGGTTAATTCGACACAAACTAAGCCCTAAAGCCAACAGCAATAACATAACTAACCATGACAATTTACTGCCAATAGCTAACAACCCTGACTGTAGGTCAACCCCAAGCGGCCAGCCAAAATAAAGCCATGGCTCGGGATAAAGCAACAATAACGTTAGCAACAAAGCCAAACAGGCTAAGGTATAGCTTAGAGGACGGGTAATAAGGCGCATGAAGAGCTCCACCAATCAGCGATGGAATAAGTATAGATAGCAAGTCTAATTGTTGCATTTACCAGGCTCAGTCAGGGGAAAGCACATGAATGTTTTTCAAGCAATTAGTAATATTTTCTTAGGCGAACATCTGCCACAAGGAAGCGATGGTTAAGCCATCAACAGTTTTTGAGGAGCATGTTTCACCATTTCGGATAAGAAAAAGTGTTACTTTTTGCTAAATTGCTCACATTTTGTATGCCCATGCGCTCGCCCTGCAGACAAAATGAAGGTAAACCTTGTGGGGGGTTGACATAGCGTGACACAAACCATAATCGTGCCAATAAGCTAAGCTTTTAACAAATGTTACTTTTCTGTTTCCTTTTGAAAACCAAAGCGGTTCCGGATAAGCTAATTATTCATTAAACGCGTTAGACGACAAGCTAAAAAACTTCTAGTAAAAAATTGAGGTTTACCATAACGCTCACTATTACAGCAAGGATAGCCTGCACAAATGGCAGAACAATACACCGATGAAACGAGCTTGTTATCGGCAAGTGATTATAAGAACGACGTTTATAGCGTCATAAAACTCAGTGTCAACGAACAACTTTCGTCTCCGTTTGAAATAACACTTGAGCTAATCGCTAAAAACTTCAATGCTAAAGAGCAACTAGGCCAAGCCATGACAATCGAGCGCTTTAGCGCTATTTCAGGGATGCGTGAGCAACAGCGTGCATATCACGGTTATATTACACATATTCAACAAACCGGTTGGGATCACAAACAGCTGTTTGCCACTTATCGATTAACCTTGCGCCCTTGGCTTTGGTTATTGAGTCATACCCTGCATCACCGCGTGTATCAAAACAAAACCACGCAGGATATCGTGAGTGACATTTTCACCGAGGCGGGCTTTAAAGGCATGTTTAAATGTAATGCTATGCCTAGCACCAAACGTGAGTATTGTTTGCAATATAACGAATCAGATTTAGACTTTGTCAGCAGACTGTTAGCTGAAGAAGGCGTGCATTATTTTTTTGAACACAGCAAAGATAAGCACACATTAATTTTGCAGGACGCGCAGAAGCCATTTGTGAAAGCAAAGCAGTCCCTTTTTGATCACAGTGACACGCCCAGTGGTGAGCATCCACTGATTAATACTTGGTTGCCTCAGTATACATTCCATAGCGCGAGCTTAGAGCTAAACAACTATGACTATGAGCAAACAAAATTAGTTAGCAGCAAAGTAAAAAAATCCAGTAATAAGATAGCCAATAACACTAAATTAACAAAACAGCATTTTCCCGCAGCCAGTATTAGTGGAAAAATAGATGATTTAAGTAGCAACTTAATTAAACGACGAATTGAACAACTTGAACAAGATTATCAACAAATTACCGCAGAAAGCACATCAGATGACTTTGTTGTCGGGCAGTGGTTTAGCTTAAAAAACCATCCAGATAAATCGCAACAAGGGGATTATTTAGTCATATCAAGCCAGAGTGAATATCAAGCAGATGGGCAAACTCAGGTGCAACTTTTACTTTGTTCAAGTAATACTAATTACTATCCAACCCCAAAGCCGAAACCGCAAATTATAGGGCTACAAAGTGCGACTGTAGCAGGCAGTAGTAAAGGTCAACCTAGTCAAGATGACGAAGGCCGTGTTCGAATCTTGTTTCAATGGGACACTAAAACCAGTGGCGACAAAACCAGCTGCTATGTTCGCGTAGCTCAATCGATGGCAGGTAATGGCTACGGTTGCCAATTTATCCCACGTGCTGGACAAGAAGTATTAGTTAGCTTTATTAACGGTGATCCCGATTCCCCCGTGGTGACTGGTAGCGTTTATAACAGCAAACAAAAACCACCATACAAAGACACAGACAGTACCCAGTCTGGGATCAAAACTAAACTTAGTGGCCAGAGTAACGAATTACGTTTTGACGATAAAAAAGATAACGAAGAATTATACTTACACGCAGCTAAAGACAGTCTATTTGAAATAGAAAATAATCATACCCAAACGATTAAGGGTGAAGAAAAGCGTACCGTTACTAAGAAAATGACGATCAGTACCCAAGATGATTATGCGCTAACAGCTGATAAGGGCATTAGCGAAAAAGCAAAGACCATCACCCTTGAAGCAGATGATAAAATTGAGCTAAAAGTGGGCTCAAGTAAAATCACCATGACCACTTCATCAATTAAAATTGAGAGCTCAGATATCCAAGTTAAAGCCTCTAAGGGCTTAAAGTTACAGGGGATGACATTCGATGCCAAAGCGTCGACATCAGCCAAGTTAAGCGGCGCATCAGTAGATGTTAAAGCGAGCGGAGCTGGTTCATTCAAAGCCTTAAGCTTAACCTTAGATGCAAAAACAACGTTAACAGCACAAAGTAAATTAAGTACTGATGTAAAATCTAACCTTAAAACCTCCGTTGGCGGCGGCGTCATGACGGAAGTTAAAGGCGCAATTGTTAAAGTTAACTAAGATCAAGCAATATTTCTCACCTGCTGGTCTCACGAGCAACTAAAAATATGTCATTAAAAAAAATTCCGTATCAAACAGGACAACAGCTACTAGCTTGCTTTACTGCCAGCGATGAGGCTCACGCCTTAGTCACCGAGCCATTGGGAATTCTCGAAACAATAGAATTACTCGATAAAGAAGGACTGCACTTTGATTTGATGCAATTTATCGCCCATGGCTTACCGGTAAGAGAATCAATTTGGTGGGCGAGCTTGTGTCTCAACTTACGTAACAACGACTGGCACCCCAATCAAATACAAGCTATAGAGTTGTGTCAAAGCTGGGTAAAAAAACCAGATGAGGTACTTCGTCGCCGGATTGAATTAATGCTGAATAAAATGAGCTTGAATTGCGGCCCAAGCTGGTTGTTACAAGCCGTATTTTGGAATGGCAGTGGCAGTATCGTAGCGCCATCGTTACCCGCCGTGATGCCAGACCCTCACCTATATGCTAAAGCAACAGCAGGCGCTGTTAACATGGCAGCAGCGCTACCGGATTGGCAAGGCCAAGTAAATTATTATCAACAAGCCACTGCCACAGCCATTAATATTGCCAACGGCGGCAATGGCCAGCAGCCCAGCTAAATAAAAAGGATACTTTATGAGTTTACCGGCGGCACAACTTACCTCAATGCATGTTTGCCCTATGCTCACGCCAGCTGTTCCCCCCATTCCCCATGTTGGTGGACCGGTAGTCGGTCCAGGTGTACCCAATGTATTAATTGGCAATATACCGGCGGCAGTGATGGGTGATATGTGCGTTTGTGTTGGCCCTCCTGATTCAATCGTCAAAGGTAGTATGACAGTACTCGTCAGTAACCGTCCTGTTGCAAGAATGGGCGACACCACCGCTCATGGTGGAACAATAGTTGTGGGAATGCCAACGGTTTTAATTGGAGGCTAATAAGCAATAAAAAGATTGTAGATCGAAATATATACAGACTTAATGCTTTTTTAAGCATATGAGAGAAAAAGCACAAAAAATTAAACATCTTTGTCAAAGTTCTCTGCTAACATCTAATGTTAATGAAATGTGTAAACATTCCTACTACTCATAATAAAAACAATTAGATAACAGTATTAACATATCATCACGGCCAAAGGCCTTATCAATAGTGATTGAAAGTGTTTAAGGGAAATAAAACAGAATGGATGACTTGATTTTACCCCTATCGGAGCAAAATCCATGTGGTATCTATCTTAAAAGTGACCGCAGTGCATTTCGAGCTCTCAGAAATGCCTACAACAGCGCACTCTCAAGTTTCCGTCAGCTGGTTGAAGATCCCAGCGCCACGTTTGATGAAGCGAAAGTCGCAGCTAATCAACAAAGCTGGTCTGAATTAAGTGATATAACCCACCAAACTCTTAGCTCTCAGTCTAAAGATCTAGAGATTTTATGCTGGTTCATTAATGCACAAATTTTTTCTCGTGAACCACTGGCTAACACGGCTCAAGCCTTAGCTGTTTTACCACAATGGATTGAACATTATTGGCCTCATTTACACCCTATGCCACCAGTTGAAAAACTAAAGTCGACAGATCCTGCTGAACAAAAAAAAGAATGGGCCGAGCTAAGAACAAAACCGTTACTGCAGTTGATTGGAGAAAGCCAAGACAGCAGCTCTCTTTATATGCCACTGCTGATGCAACCACTGATCGGTGATATTAGCTACAGCCAATATCTTGCTGCCGAGCGCGCGGGAAACTTAGCTGAATTGAAAGAATCAGCCCATCAAGCCCTCGATCAACAGACCAATGAAAACTTAATCGCCCTCGGACAAGCCATGCAAGCACTGGAAAGTGCAGAAACATTACTGCATGAGAAATGCCAGCAAGACAGAGCAAAAGGACTTAGTTTTAAATTCATTAAGCAACTGTTTGAGCAATTGATTAACTGCATTAGATACCTAGTCGGCGATAAAATACAGCCTTGGCCCCTTGACGTACAAGTAGATGAACCACTTCCTGAAGCATCTATAAACACCACAGATATCGCCCCCCCCGCTGAAGCAAAAGACGTAGTATCAACACCAAGGCCTGTTGAAACGTCGTTTAATGAGGACAATACGCTCGATATCAAAGGGCTATTGGCACAAGGAAAGATCTTAAATCGCGATCATGCCTTTAGTGAATTACGTAAAATCGCTGATTACTTTCGTGCGACCGAGCCACATAGCCCAGTCGCATCATTACTAGAGCGTGCTATCCGTTGGGGTTACCTTAGCTTACCCGAGTTACTTGCTGAAATGGTCGGTGATAATAGTCACGTAACGGATCAAATTAACATGCTGACAGGGTTAGACAAAAATAAACCAATCCCACTCCCAAAGCTGAATATCACGCCTTCAGACGTAGAACGTACTATGACGACGCCTACGCAGCCCCCCACAATTGAAACGCCTAATCCAAGCAGGCGAGAAAGCCAGCAAGGGGTTGCACCTGTTCATCCGGTCCCGACTCCCCCTGCCGCAACGGAATTGGCTACAGGGCAGGCTTCTAATATTGAAGATTTAACTCACAATAATTTAGATAACGACGAGCAAGCAGAGCAAGAACCCCAAGCAAATAGCAACTCGGGCCTTTCCGATTTTGCTTGGTAGTAATTTGACAAATACAACAGCTAAATAAACCAAGGAGATTAAAATGGCTTCAATTTTCATGAGAATTGACGGTGTTACCCCTAAAGGTGCAGCAACCGTAGAAAAAATCGGCGGCAAAGACGGCTTCTTCGCGATTGATAGTGTGTCATGGGGCGCGGTTCGTGGTGTCGGTATCGACGTAGGTAATTCGAACAATGGCGACCAAGGTATGGTTGCGTTAGGTGAAGTCAGTGTTTCTCGCTCATGTGATGGCGCATCTGCGCACTTAACAAGCTTTTTATACGCCCCAGGTGCGGAAGGTAAAACCATTGAAATTGTAATGACCAAACCTAACCGTGAGGGCTCTGGCGCCGATCCTTACCTTATTTTAACCTTAAAAAAAGCTCGTATGGCTAGCTATAACATGTCTGGTAGCGATGGTTCATTACCTGCGGAATCTTTTTCTCTCACTTACACTCAGATTTCTAAAGCTTACTATATTGAATCTGATGGCGGTAAGATCGAGAAAGGTCCTGAAGTTGGCTTTGATGCACCAACAGCTAAAGTGACATCAACTGCTAAATAACAAAGGAGAAAGCCTGTGGCACTTAACTCACAGCATAAACGCGTTAGTAAAAATCGCGTAAGTATAACCTATGACGTTGAGACAAACGGCGCCGTTGAGACCAAAGAATTGCCGTTTGTAGTTGGTGTAATTGGTGATTATTCTGGCCATAAAGCCGATAAGGAAGATCTCGAAGATCGCACTTATTACAACATCGATAAAGACAACTTTGATACTGTTATGAAACGCGTAGGTCCGGAACTGAGTCTAAAAGTGGATAACGTGCTGGCAAACGATAACAGTCAATTTGAAGCAAGCTTAAAGTTCAACTCAATCAAAGACTTTGAGCCTGAAGCCATTATTGAACAAGTTGAGCCATTAAAGCAATTAGTTGAAACTCGTAACCAGTTAAAAGTATTACTTTCTAAAGCAGATCGCTCACGTGATTTAGAGAAATTGCTAAAGGAAGTGTTACAAAGTGCTGACACCATTAATGCCCTCTCTACAGAGCTAGGTGTTAACAAGGAGGGCGCGTAACCATGACAGAACAAAGCCAAACGCAAACACAAGCCGAAGCAGCAGAAGGCAGCTTAAGCTTTCTAGACCGCGCTATCGAAGCCACTACGCAAACACCAGCAGACACCACCAAAGAGCTGTTCTCTGTACTGGCCGAACAAGCACTCGCCGGAACAGTAACGTGGGACAAAAACGTTACTAAAACCATCGAAAATGCCATTGCCGAAATTGATAAACGCTTGTCGCATCAACTATCGGAAGTGATGCAAAAAGATGATTTTCAGAAACTAGAAGGTTCATGGCGTGGCCTGCAAAAATTGGTTAAAGAAAGTGACTTAGGCCGCTCGCTTAAAATTAAAATGGTTGATTACTCTCAAGAAGAGTTATTGGAGCAGTTTGAAGATGCCCCAGCTATCGACCGTAGCCCGCTTTTTAATTCCCTATATCAAGGCGAATTTGGTACTGCAGGTGGTGAGCCATACGGCACTTTTATTGGTGATTATGAATTTAGCGCCAAGGATGAAGATGTTGCCCTACTTCGTTACATGGGTGAAGTAGCCGCTGCATGTCATGCCCCATTTATTGCCGCAGCGAACGCTGAAATGTTTGAATTTAATAGTTTTTCAACATTTAATGAAGGTAAGCCTGTTGCTGCTGGTTTTGACTCACCAGCTTATGCTGCATGGAACTCATTTCGTGAAAGTGATGATGCTCGGTATGTAACGCTGACATTGCCACGAACTTTAGCGCGCTTACCTTATGGTGAAAAAGGCTTACCAACTAATGCTTTTGCATATGAAGAATTAGCTACTGACAGTGCCGGGAATCCAAAACCGAAAGATAATTCTCAACTAGTTTGGTCAAATGCCGCTTATGACTTAGGCCTGAAAATGACACAAGCTTACACCGCCTCTGGCTGGTGTACTTCAATTCGAGGTTTAGATAACGGTGGTAAAGTAGAAAATCTACCAAACCTTACCTATCTTTCCGATGCGGGCGACATTTTGCAGCAGTGCCCAACGGAAGTAAACTTAACCGATGAACGTGAAAAAGAACTGAGTGATTTAGGCTTTTTACCCCTAGTGCACTATAAAAACAGTAACTATGCTGTGTTTATTGGTGGCCAAACTACTCAAAAGCCAAAAACTTACACCGACCCTGATGCTACGGCAAACGCGGCTATTTCAGCACGCTTACCTTATATTATGGCCAGTGGTCGCATTGCCCATTACCTAAAAGTCATGGGTCGCGATAAACTAGGCTCTAACCTAGAAGCCCCTGACATTCAACGTGAACTACAACTTTGGATTGATCAATATACCAACTCAGGTGCTATTGGTAATGAGCAACGTGCTAAAACCCCGCTAGCGGAATCTCGTATCGAAGTAGTAGAGCAACCCGGCCGTCCAGGCGCTTACTCTGCTATCGCCCATTTACGCCCATGGCTACAACTTGAAGAGCTGACTACCTCAGTTCGAATGGTTGCTAAGATCCCAGGTTAATTAAGAGTATGGCCGGCTATGCTGGCCATTTTATATATGAAGTTAGCACCAGACTGGCAATATAAATTCAATCATTTAGATAGCAATGACCAAGGGTTTTTAACAGACGCTTTATCTTTGGTATCTGAGTTATTTCCTAGCGCCCTTAAAAATCAAAGCACCTTTATGAGCTTTTTAAGCCGCTTAATCACCACAATAGATCAACAACTATCGCAACAGCTTGATGCTATTTTAGCCGCGCCAGAGTATAAGGCGATGGCTGCAAATTGGTTAAGTCTACATAACTTAACGCATCTACCGGTTAACTATCGCCGTGCACAAGTAAAGCTTCTCGACATGAGTTGGGCTGAAACCTCTAGCGATCTAAATCAATCTTACTCAATTAAACTGAGTCAACTATACAATAAAATAGCGAATCAAGAACTTAACACCTTAGGGGGCCACCCTTTTGGGTGCATGGTTTTTGCTCACAGTATTAGTATGGACATCGATTTTGACAGCGATTTTGACGACATTTATACCTTAGAGTTACTCGCAAAATTAGGTGAATCCTGTTTATGCCCAATGATATTTTCACCCGCGCTGGACTTTTTCGCGGCACAGGGAGCCGATTGGTTATCAGATACCCAACGTATTGACAAGGTGCTCAATGGCCCTGATTACTTAGCGTGGCAAAAGCTACGCAAACACTCAAGTAGTCGCTTTATTTGCTTGGCAATGCCGCGCGTTAAACTTCGTCAGCGCTATAAAAACCATGGTCTTGGCTTTATTTACAACCAAGGTACCGCTAGCTTGTGGGGCAGTGCCGCCTTTACTTTTGCTGGCACCATTTTACGCGAATATCACCGCCTAAATTGGTTTGGTTTTTTAAAATCACGTTGGCCTGATAAATATCAAGGAGCGGTAATCAATTTACCCGAAGAAAGCATCGCAACAGCATTACTTAAACAGCCCGAGCCAGATGTACGTTTGTTCGGCGAACTAGCGAATTTCTATGCCCAGCAAGGCTTTATTCCAATGAGCTTAAGTCCTCTCACCAATAAGTTCTTTTTTAATGGTAACAATTCTATTTGGCAAGCAGGCGAATCGGACAACGACAAAGTACTCACGCAACTACAAACCACTTTAATTTCATGTCGTATTGCCCATTATCTCAAGGTGCAAGTGCGTGAAATGATTGGCAGTTTTAATAGTGCACAAGAGTGTGAAACCTACCTAACCAACTGGATTGAAAAGCTTTCTAGTAATGTTGATTATGCCGATGAAGCAACCTTAGCCAAATACCCACTACGCTATGCGAAAGTCACAGTAAGAGAAGCAGGCGATGAAGTTGGCGCGCTGTACTGTGATTTAAGGCTCATCCCGCAGTATCAGTTTGATCATTTCAGTGGTGAAGTTGTGCTAACCACTGATTTAGCAGAGGCCAGCTAATGTCTTTCTGGCAAACCTTCATCAACACCAAAGACGGTATTAGCCCAAGTCAACGCGAAGTGGAATCCGTGCGTTACCATTTAAGCCAATTATTAACCAGTGAAGCCCCACTCATGCTAATCGACGATAGCTTCCAACAAGTTAGCTCATCAAGTATGCGTTTTGGTATCGAAGATATGCAACTACTGCAAGCTAATTTGGATAACCAACAGTTCGCATATCAAGTCGAGCACTGGATCAAAACCTTTGAACCAAGGCTTGATAAAGTGAGTGTAGAGCTCAAACAGCGAGATGAATCTAAAAACGCAATTTGCTTTACCCTATTCGCCGAACTCAGAACCGAAGCCGGCTTACAAGAGTTAGTATTTGATTCCAAAATCAAGCTTAGCGATCTTAGCGCGACTTTAGAGGATGAAGATCTTGTCTGATACCCTATTACGTTATTATGAGCGAGAGCTCGCTTTTGTGCGTCGCTCATTAGGCCAATTTGCCCAGCAACATCCAAGTCATGGTGAACAGCTAGATATCAATCAAGGTCAAATTAATGATCCTAGCCTCGCCCGTTTAATGGATGGCGTGGCACTGTTGAATGCTAAAACCGAACAACAGATAAGTGCACAGCTGCCCGAGGTTATCGATGGTTTATTGAGTGTGCTTTACCCCAGCTACAATCAAATTATTCCCAGTGTCGCCTATTTAAACCTAAAAGCCGATCCTGCGCAGCTAACCCAGAGTGTTTTGCTACCGGCTGGCAGTGCGTTAGCCGCAAATGCAGAGGGACAAGAGTGCTTGTTTCGCACTGTGGCAGATTTAACCATTCACCCTATTAGCCTTAATAAAGTACAAGCTTTTAGCGCACCGTTTAACTTCGAGCGTCCAGAGGGAGCGGAAAAAGCCAATGCCGTAATTCAATTAACCTTAGAAACCACCGATGAAACCACTTTATTTAGTCAATTAGAATTGCCACAACTAGCACTTTTCGTCCAAGGGTTTGAACAACATGCTGACTCTTTAATTGAGCTACTACTCGGAAAAACGTTACTGATTTCAGCCTCCGATGAACAGCAACTTAAACATCAACAAGTGCCTGCAAGTAAGCTAGTCAATCGACTTACTGACAGTCATTTTTCTTTTTTACATAAAACAGGCAATGAATTTGAGGGGTTTCAGCAGCTTAGGGAGTTCTTTAGTTTTAAAGAGAAGGCGCAGTTTTTCCGCCTAGAAGACTTTAATCAACTGAGTCAAAGCGTACAAAGTTCGACCTTAGTCCTTAATTTTTTTATGAGTGCGATCCCAGCGGAATTTATTCGTCTGTTTGATAATAATGTATTCAAACTAAATGTAATCCCCGCCATTAACCTGTTTAGTCAACGTGGTGAACCGATCCCCTACGAGCATAAAACATTAAGTTTGCCGATTATGGCTGACGCCCATCACGACAGCCAAGTGGCAATTATTGATGTGGAACGAGTATTTGAAATTCATGCTCAAGGTGAAAAACCCCTAACACCACTCTTTGGTGAGCAATATCACCAGCCCAATACCACTACCTATTGGCAAGCGCGTCATAACGCTTTGCAACAAGTTGAGTTAGTCATTAGCGATACTTCCCCTACCAAATCCACCAACAAGAAAATCATTGGCAGTCAGTTGTTATGCAGTAACGGTAATTTAGCTTGTAGTGTAACAGGCGCTTTCGAATGTTTAGAAAACATAGATTTACCCGGAGAATTGCACTTATTGCAACCCCCTTCGTCACCCATTTTACCCGAGCTTGATACCAGTTTACATTGGCGCTTTGTTGGTTTACTGCACAGTAACTTTCATAGTTTATTACAAAGTAAACAGCCCACTGATAGCTTCAAAGAAATGCTCACCCTGTGCTGCCGAGCCAGTCAAGATGGCCAACGAATTGAAACAATTAAACAGGTGACATTCAAACCTCAAGTATCGAGCTTACGAGTGATGGGACAAAATATATTTGCAGCCGGTACAGAAATTGAAGTGACATTAGATGGTAGTGAGCATTACTTAGCTTTTGCACACTTATTAAATGGTTTTTTGCAACAATTTTGCAGCTTCGACCGCTATATTCAGTTAAAAATTAAGCTACACGGTCAAGATGGCGCGGTTAAGGTGTTTGATAAAGTGCACGGCAGTCAGTTATGTTTTTAAACTCACCTCTCGGCCAGCAACTCAGTCAGCACGCCAACCAGTATGACTTTGTACAAGTGATCCGCTTATTACAAAACATGGCCGAACAAGCTGGTCAAGCCGTGGACATTCATTACCACGCCGAAGTGATGCCAACGGGCTCGGCCCGTGAAGTACAAGCGCTAGAATGGCAATCAACAGGGGTGCATATTACTTTAGCGAAAACCGCCCTTTCTGGGGTCAAAGGCGTGCTCCCTGATTACCTTTACAGCGCCATGCTCAATGCCCTGCATCAAGATGATAATGCATTGAAAGACTTTCTCGACATTTTTAACCAACGCTATTTTGAAATTCGTCATCAGATTGAAACTCGCACTTGGTTGATCTTAGCTGCAGAGCAAAAAGCACAAGCAATACAAGACATTCATCAATTTGCTGGTTTGGCCAACAATACTTGGTTTCGTTACAGCCTATTGATGGGACAAAAGAGCCGCCATTTAGGCACTTTAAAGCAGCTACTCAATGACTACTTCCCGTACGATATCGACGTCAGGATCAACACCTTTGAGCGACGTAAATTGCCCAGTGATGCACTGTCCAAACTGAGTGCTCACTCGCCAAGAAATAATCTGTTAGGCCAAGGTTTTTTAATGGGCAAAACCTGTATTAGCCAATTTAACCACTTAAAAGTATTCATACAGCCTAATAGCCGCGCACAGTTTCTCGCAATCAAACAAGATCAGCAATTAACTCGTGCGATGGCAACCATGATCAGCCACTTTTTGCGGGATATGACGCCCGTTTCAATTTACCAAAGTGTAAAAAGGGCTTATCTAAATCGCCCTGTACTTTCAAGTAATCCAAACAAAGGTGCGAAATTAGGTGAGGTAGATTGCCTCGCGCCAGAACGAAACCCAGATAAAGTCGTCCATATTTTGATGCAGTAACGATTGACTTAAATAAACCGCGTTATACACCAGATAATAAGGGAATAGCATGACACAAGTGGCGTTAACAAAACTGATTAGTAAACTCGACAGTGACTTAAAACAAGCACTGGAAGCTGCCGCAGGCGCAGCCATGAACCAAGGTGTGCCAGCGATAGAAACCGAGCATTGGCTACTGCAATTAATTCAGCAAAACGATGCTAAGCTAAATAGCTTATTTACCAGTCAAAATATTAATCAAGACGCGGTTGTCAGTGAGCTATTGTCCTTGATCGAGCGCTTTGCTAAAGGCAATGAAGGGCAACCCACGTTAAGTCATGCCCTCACCGAACTGATTAAAGACAGTTGGATGATCGCATCAGTTAACTACGGCCATGGCCAAATTGTTAGCTTGCATTTAATTCAAGCCTTGCTACAACAAAATGTCATGGGCGTACAAAGCTGCAAACTGCAATCGTTAGCACAACTTTCCCTCGAGTCGCTGCAGGCTTTGATCAACAAAACCGCCATTACCCGTGCAAGCAATGCTACTGCGGGAACCCAAGGTGAAATGACGGATACCACGCCAGCAGGTAAAGAAGCACTCAGTAAATACACCATTAACTTAACGCAACAAGCCAAAGACGGTTTTATCGACCCTATATCAGGGCGCAACGCTGAAGTACGCAAAGCCATCGACATCTTGTGCCGTAAGCGACAAAACAACCCCATTTTAGTCGGTGAGCCTGGCGTAGGTAAAACGGCGGTAGTGGAAGGTTTAGCGTTGCGTATCGCCGCTAATGAAGTGCCAAGCGCGCTGCAAGATGTGCAGATTCACTCTCTTGATTTAGGCTTATTACAAGCTGGTGCAAGCGTAAAAGGTGAATTTGAAAACCGCTTAAAAGATGTTATCAATGAAGTAAAAAACTCCGCTGAGCCTATTATTGTCTTTATCGATGAAGCGCACACCCTAATCGGTGCGGGCGGTGCTGCGGGTCAAAATGATGCCGCTAACTTACTCAAACCGGCTTTAGCGCGCGGCGAGTTTAAAACCATTGCCGCCACCACTTGGGCGGAATACAAAAAATACTTTGAAAAAGACCCCGCTCTCACCCGTCGCTTTCAAGTGGTGAGTATTGAAGAGCCTAGCGCCGCCGATGCCATGCAAATGTTACGTGGCATCGCTCAATCGCTACAGAAGCACCATGGCGCTTTTATTGCCGAATCAGCCATCGATGCCGCAGTGAATCTATCCATTCGATATTTACCTAGCCGTCAATTGCCAGACAAAGCCATTAGCCTACTCGATACAGCCAGTGCCCGCATTGCACTCACCCAAGGTGCAAAACCTGAAGTGATTGAAACGTTAGAGCAAACCATTCGCTATCAACAAAATGAATTGGCTGCATTAGAAAAAGAGCACGCCCTCTTTAACCGAGGCCAAAATGAAATAGAAGCGCTGCAACAAAACATTGCAGAGCAACAAATAGCGCTAGAGAAATATCAAACTCGATGGCAGCAAGAAATTGAATTAGTTCAACAGATTAAAGATTTACAGCAAGCTATTGGTGACAATCATAATAATTCTGAATCGAATCAAGACAATTCTACCTTGCAGCAACAAATGGCTGAGTTAACTAATCAGCTACACGAGATTCAAGGTGATGAACCGTTAGTCAATGCCATGGTTGATGACAACACTATCGCTCAAGTGATCGCCAACTGGACGGGGATCCCTGCCGGGGCCATGATGAGCGATGAAATAGCCAAACTATTAAGTCTTGAAGCAGAGCTAGACAAACGTGTGATCGGGCAAGATGTGGCCAAAAGCGAGCTTGCCAAAAGCATTCGCATTTCCCGCGCGGGCTTAACCGATAATCGCAAGCCAATCGGTGTATTTTTAATGTGTGGTCCCAGTGGTGTAGGTAAAACCGAAACGGCCATGGCATTAGCAGAGCAATTATACGGCGGTAGTAATGATCTGACCGTTATCAACATGACCGAATTTAAAGAAGAGCATAAGATTTCAATGCTACTAGGCTCTCCTGCAGGCTATGTCGGATTTGGTGAAGGCGGCGTCTTAACTGAAGCCATTCGCCGGAATCCTTATTCGGTACTGTTACTGGATGAAATGGAAAAAGCGCACCCTGGTGTACATGATTTGTTCTACCAAATTTTCGACAAAGGCCATATCAAAGACAGCGAAGGACGCACCGTCGATTTTAAAAACACGATAATCATCATGACGTCAAATGCAGCCGACCAAGCCATTTGCGATGCCTGCGCCCAAGCTGAAAATCGCTTAGATAATGATGCCTTACTTGAACAAATTCGCCCAGATCTACAGCATTACTTTAAGCCGGCATTTTTAGGTCGAACCACAATTGTTCCTTATTACCCGCTTAATGATGAAGAGTTAGGCAAAATTACCGCCATAGCCTTAAATCGGATCAAGAAAAAACTGGCCAGCCAATACCAAGCTAGCTTTGTCTGGGATCAAGCATTTGTTGACTACATAGTAGCAAAAAATACAGACCCAACCACAGGAGGGCGCGCAGTAGAGCAAATTATTAATCGCTCATTAATGCCAAGACTAGCCGAACAGTGCATTACCCGCTTGAGTCAGGCCCTAGGTATCGATCATGTACAAGTTTCGGTAGCCAGTGATGGCTCTGACTTCGCATTAACGATTAATTAATTGGGAGCCGCCGGCCAACACCGGCGGATAAGCAACTTTGTTACAATCATTGTTTTTTAAGCTGTCAAAGCTGTCGTTAAGAAGCAAATTAGCCTTTGCCATTTTTATGGTACTACTGTTCTCGGTTAGTCTAAATAGCACGTTAAGCTACATTAATTTTGAGAAGCGCCTGACGCAAACATCAGACTCTGTTTATCAAATTATTCTGGCTGAGACCCATCACACCATCAATAATACCGTTGGCTTAGGGCTTCCCCTTGCCAGCATCAACAATATTGAGACTTTACTCATCAAACAGCAACAACAAGTGCCGGGCATCACCTCTATTCAAGTGAGGGATACCCAAGGCAATGCATTGTTTCAAGGAGGTAACCCACCTAAAGCACAAGACCGATTACTCAGCCTGCCCATTCATAATGCTTTCAACCAACTAGAGGGTCAGCTAGCGCTTTATTACGATAGTCAGCGCCTCAATGACAAACAAGCAGCTCTGCGTACGCAACAATTTTACTATGGGGCGATTTGGGTACTGGGATGCACCTTGTTTGGCTTTATATGTTTAAAGTTTATCTTGTCAGGTATTTTACGTCGCGTGAAACGCGCAGCTGCAGCATTAGGAGATGTAGAACAGCTTTCCAGTGACGAAATAAAACAGCATCTATTTGACGCTAATAAAAACCTTAACATTTTGTCGAAAGAAGAAACGACTAAATTTGCTCGCTTTAAAGTTAAACGCTTTCCTTGGTTAATTTTAGGCCTTGCGTTTATCTTAACGGTACTTAGTAATCTTGGTTCCTCCTATCAATCAATGGCCTATTTTGCAAAGCAATATCAGCCTGAACTCGAATATAAATCTCAGGTTATCGCCAATACCCTCAGTCAAACAATCAACCAAGTTTTAAGCTACGGCGTACCACTGACTAAATTAAAAGGCCTAGAGCAAGAATTCGCCTTTTACACCGATAACCATCCTGAGATTCTCGGCGTACAATTAACGGCTCAAAATACAGTATGGTTGCAATACCCAAGTCTACCCATTGAGCAAAAAAATATTTTAGCTCACCAAGTACCACTGCAAAATAACCAAGCGTCGATAAAAATAATCAGTGATGGCAATACCATTACTAACATGCTCAAAGAAAGCCTGTTAGATATGGTCACAATTCTGATTGCTTCTTGTTTAGTGGTCACCGAAATTTTGCTATTTCTGTGCGCGTTCACCATTATTTCACCATGGCGACAACTGCAAAGAATGCTCAACAAAGCCATTAGAGAGCAATTCTCTAGCCGCGGTTACATCAGTGCCAATGACGAAATTGGCCGCTTACAACACGGCATTAACCAAGCAATGGATAAAATATCCCAAGACCAAAAGGCTGAAGTCCTCAGCAAGCAACAGTTGAGTTTTGTACGTCTTCCTCTGTTTCTATTAGTGTTTGCTGAGGCTAGTTCACTGTCATTTTTCCCGAGTTTTGTAAATTCGTTCGAATTTCAAAGTAGTTGGATATCACCGTCGCTCATCACCAGTTTGCCTATTTCACTATTTATGTTGGTATGGGCGATATCCTTGCCATTTGCAGGTT
Source organism: Motilimonas sp. E26 (assembly GCF_021278025.1). GTDB lineage: Bacteria > Pseudomonadota > Gammaproteobacteria > Enterobacterales > CBDFNC01 > Motilimonas. The sequence continues at coordinate 85,045 of NZ_JAIBHJ010000011.1, read as the reverse complement.
ATTGGTCTGATAAAGTTGGTCGTCGCAAAGCCTTTATCGTTGGCGGCGTGATTACCGCACTGGGATTAATATTTACCGCACTGGCACAAAGTTTACCGCAATTGATCATCATTCGCGCCTTCACTGCCGTCGGTTACGGTATCGTGTTTATCTCTGCCCAGGGGTATGTCTCCGATACTACAGATGATAATAACCGTACTAAGGGGATGGCCACTTTCTTGTCGGCGTTTTTCTCAGGCTCATTATGCGGTGCTGCCATTGGTGGCATTTTAGCGGAAAAACTTGGCTTTTCTGCCACCTTTTTACTATCGGCATTAATGGCCATTGCCAGCGTGATACTGGTAACTGTGTTCTTTGAAAAACAAAAGCAGCTTAATTTAAGCCAAAAGCCCCTCGCACTTAACGACTTTAAATATTTATTTAGCAATAAATATTTTGCTCTAATTTCGCTCTTTAGCGCTATTCCGGCAAAAATTGTGCTCACGGGTTTTTTATATTACATCTGCCCAGTTTACCTTAAACATCTAGGCGAAAGCAGCGCGGCATCAGGCCGTATTATGATGGCTTATGGACTAGCCATCATCATTATTTCGCCGCTTAGTGCAATATTAGTCGATAAGCTCAAAAGCAAATTAACCTTTGTTTTTATTGGTGGACTCCTCTCCGCCATTGCTTTACTTAGCATCGATTACATGCCTGGACCTCTGGGGCTATTAGCGATAGTCATCGCTATCGGCATTGCCCACGGCATCGGCGTCTCACCGCAAATTCCTTTAATTGTAGAACGCTCACTTTCTAGCCAAGTAGATAAGGGAAAAATCATCGGTATCTTTCGTTTAACCGAACGCATAGGCAATGTATCTGGTCCACTGTTGGCCGGTTTATGCTTAAGTCTATTTGGCTTTAACGAAACGATCATCGCATTTGGCCTAGTGTTGCTGGCCAGCTCGTTAGCTCTGATCAGTTTATTCATGATATTTGATAGCTTTGATAAAAGAAAACTGGAGCAAGGTAAATGAAGCGTATTCTCGTATTAACCAGCTTTATTTTTGGTCTCGTCTTAAGCCCTGTGACTTGGGCTCAGCCTAGTCATGTCGTGATGTTACTGTGGCGTGGCACAACTGACGCCGAACGCGGCTTCATGGATTATTTGAAAAGCCAGCGCGACGTGCGCTTTACCTTGCTTAATGCCAATGGCGACAAAGCAAGTTTACAACAAAATATTGCGCAGTTAACTCAGTTAAAACCAGATCTAGTCTACTCGTTTGGCACTACTATCACCTTAGCACTGCTAGGTACCCATTTTGCTCCAAGTGAATTTACACAGCAAAAAATTGCTCCTGTGGTATTTAGCGTGGTAACGGATCCTGTGGGCTCACAATTAACAGAAAAGCTCGATCAAGGTCATGAGCTGTTCACAGGAGTCACCCACATTGTTCCCCTTTCCACTCAACTCAATACCATTAACATGCTTGGTGATATCAATCGTATCGGCGTTATCTTTAACCCATTGGAAAGTAACTCATCTTTAGTAACCGAAAACATGGTGGAAATGGGCGCGCAATATAAAAAATCAATTTTTTCCTATTCACTGAGTGTCGTAGACGGTAAACCGGATCCCAATTCAGTTGCACATATTGCTAAACTAATGAAAAAACACCGGATCCAGATGGCATATTTACCGCCTGATTCTTTTATTATTACTCAAGGGAAATCTGTGATTGAACAACTTCATCAAGCTGGGATCCCTACCTTTTCTGCAACCGAGACCCCTATTCGTGATCATCAAGCTTTATTAGGCGTGGTGGGACGCTATTATAGTGTTGGTCAATTTGCCGGATTTAAAGCCGAACAAATTTTAAGCAAGCGCTACCAACCAACAGAGATAGCCATTGAAGGGCTCAGCCAATATAGCTATATCGTTAATTTAAGTGCCGCAGAATCATTAGATTACTATCCGCCTATTTCAGTACTAAAAATTGCGGAAGTAATAGGAAAATAAGATGAATGGAGTACTCGCTATATCAACCCTGAGCAAAACTATACTCCACATGAGTGGATTAACATTAATACTAAGCTTACCGACGACTGCTTGGGCTGCGACTGGGCCCAGCCGTTTGATGCTCACCACACAGGATTGGCCGCCATACCAAGTGTATCAAGATGGTGAAATGCGTGGTACGGCACTCAACAAGGTAAAATGCGCCTTAGGCAAGCTAGGTCAACCTTACCAACTCACCATGACCAGCTGGCAGAAAGCTCAGCTTGCAGTACAAAGTGCAAAACAAGATGGTTTTTTTGTTGCTGCTCAAACCCAAGAGCGCGATGAATACGCAACATTATCGACTCCCATCGCCCAGCAACGTATCAGTTGGTATTTTGCCACCGGCGTTAAACCTTTGCCTAGCTCCTTAATCAAATTAGATTTACGGGTATCAGCCAAATTTGGCAGCAACAAATGGTTTGAATTAAAACGAGGTGGCTACAACGTAGTGAAAAAGCCAAGGGATGCGAAAACCTTATTAAAACTATTAAAAAATAGAGAAATAGATGCCATTTTGGAAGATGAGCTAGTATTCAAACATACTTTAAAAGACGCCGGACTAAAGGCGGATTATTTTCAATCGGAATTAGTCGAAACCCTCTCTATGGGCGTGTACTTTTCAAATCACTTTATAAAGCAGTATCCTGACTTTTTAGGGCATTTCAATGCTGCCGTGTCGTCTTGTGAGAAATAAGTTATGACCTTAAGTATTCACCTAATTAAAGTTCCAGCAGAAGAAACCTTATCTGCCCGAGTCGTGCACCTGCCCGCCAATGGCGGCACCATCGGACGCTCTCCCGACGCCAATGTATTTTTACCAGACCATAGCCAGATGATATCGCGACTACATGCTGAAATATCACTACACAACGGGGGGTACCAGCTTATCGATAAAAGCACGAATGCAACCCTCATCAATGATAAAAAGATATTAAAGGGTCGGCCTTACCTATTAAATGATGGCGACGTAATACAAGTAGTTAATTACACTATGCTAGTCAGCACGCTTAATAGTGCCCCAACGGTAGCCCCCACTCAAGCGGAAGAAAGTGACCCATTTAGTCATCCTTTTGCATTAGATTTGGCTGATGATGACATCGATTTTCTAGAACAAGTGGACGCTAACCCAGATGCCAGTAACAACACGGAACAACATCTATTTTCAGCTCAAGGCGTATTTAGCGACGATCCCTTTAACTCAGACCCTTTTGCAGACTTTAGTCAAGATGAAATGCCTGATGAAGCTTACTTAGCTCCGGACACAGCGTCTGACAATATCACCAGTAGTCAAAAAGAGAATAATGCAGAGCCAGCCAGTCAGCAATATTTCCCAATTCAAGGTGCAGAGCAAGACAATTTATCCGAGCGCGTGGATCAACTGCTGTCGCTGACCGAAGAAAATCAACGCTTTTTGCAAAATCCTCAGTTACAGCATCAAATGCTATTTGAAGTGCTTGAAGAAACGCTCGATCAATTTCTCGATGAGTTTTCACCTAGCCATCTTGAAAGCTTATTTGCCGATTTTGTTAGTGGTGGCCTGTTTAGTAACAAAGAAAAAAAGTATTGGCGGATCTACCGTTCTCATTTTAATAAACGCCAAAACAAAGGGGATTATCGCCGTCAGTTTAAAGCCCTGTTTATGGAAAATATGCAAAAACAAGGAATGAAAAAATAATGCGGCTATTACTCATTAGTATAGGTATCTGGTTGCTTAGCGCATGCTCATCAGCCCCAGAGCCAATTGCAACCCCCTTTCAATTAACGCTATCAAGTGATGGACTTATCAATCCTTATCAAGATAACGATGCCAACCCTGTGGTACTGCGACTTTATCAACTGCGAGACGAACAAGCGTTTAAACAAGCCAGTTATATCGAGCTGTATCACAATGATAATCAAGTGTTGGCCAAAGATTTAGTAAGTAAACAGCTGCTTGCTCCCTTTCTACCGGCGAGGGAATTGAGTATGACCTTAGACATTCACCGTGACAGCCGCTTTATTGCGGTGTTTGCCGAATTTGCTAACTATCAAGATAGCCAAGCCAGCACTGTCATAGCCTTACCGGAAACCGCTGAGCAACGTCTGTTTCTAAATATTTCAGGCAATACCGTCTTACTCACTAGCCAAGAAAAGAAAAAGCCTTGGTGGTCAGTGTTTTAATTTTATTACAAGGAATTTGGCCGTGGATGCTTACAAAAAAGTAATTTGGCAAGAAGGGATGTTTATTTCTCCCCAGCACTTTCAGCAGCAAGACCGATATTTGCAGCATTACATCCGTCAAAACGTGGAGACCTTAGCCGGTTACGCCCCGTTTTATGGCATCACTCAGCTGACAATTAATCATGACCTATTGAAAATGGGTAAACTTTCCGTCACCAGTTGTGCCGGTATATTTCCAGATGGCACACCATTTCAACTTAATCACGAAATCGTGATCGATATTGCACCCAACACTATCGACAAAGGTATTTTGCTTGCGCTTCCCATGTCGCTACAGGGGAATAATGATTATGGCCACAGTGAGGGCGATCAGAGTCGTTACTTAAGCCAAGGAGTCAATGTATTTGATAACTCCACCGATGAAAATGCCAGCATTGAAATTGATGTCGCTCAGCTTAATCTGCGTTTAAAAATGGCAGGCGAAGATCTTTCTGGCTTTACCACTTTACCCCTCACCAAGGTTTTAGAATGTCGTGAAACAGGCGAAGTCATATTAGACCGCAGCTTTATTCCAGCGGCACTGCATTATGGCGCAGCCTTATTTCTTATCGAGCGGGTAAAAGAGATAAATGCCTTACTAAACCATCGCGTAAAAACCTTATTGCAACGTATCGAAGCAGGCCAAGAACAAAAGAGTGGCCAAGCCCTGATGCAAGATTACCTTTGGTTACAAACCCTAAACAGCTGGACACCTTGGTTTGAATTAACCTTGAATAATCCAAACCTGAGTACTTACGAGCTGTACGCACAATTGCGACGTTTTCAAGCTGAACTACTGGCCTTGCAACCCGCCGCCGCGCCAGCTTGTCCGCCGCTTCAGCTTGATGCCCTATATGGTAGCTTTAACCCACTGTTTGCTAGCCTGCGCGAAATGCTCACTTTAGTTCAACAAGATTCGGTCATAGAGTTTACTTGGGATCAAAGCTTGTTTGAAAAACGTCGTTTACTGCGCACCTTAATAAAAGATCCACAAGCACTGCAAAACCGACGCTTTATACTGACTGTAAAATCGAGTTTAAATGCAAACCAGCTGAACGAGCTATTCCCTGTTGCCGCTAAACTTAGTGGTAATGGCCGCATTGTCGAACTCGTGCGCAATGCTCTTTCGGGCATTGATCTACACCCGCTTCCAGTGGCGCCGAGTGAGTTAAGGCCAAGCCCAGGTTTGGCTTATTTTGAAATAAACGACCAGCATCCATTATGGTTAGAAATGCTCAACAATCGTGATGCCCTAGCGCTTCATGTTGATGCTCGCATTCCTACTCTTGATGTTGTGCTATACGCATTAAAATAATCAGGTATGGCGATGGATTTTTTAGATCAAGTTACGCAAGTTAAAAATAAACAATCGACTCAAACAGAGTCGGCGGAACAAGGCATTGACGAGATCGGCCATTCATTGATTTTGGTTCAAGACGATATTGGCCAAATAGAATTTTTGCGCCATTTTGATAAATCAGAAAATCAGCTGTTAAATATTAGTAGTGAGCTGCTGGGACTAGTACTAAAACTGTCACAACTGCCTGCACCTGATAATATTGCTGAATTTCGCCGTCATCTTATTGAGCAAATAAATGAGTTAAAGCAACGCGGCGCGCAGCTTACCTACCCCGTTGCCGTTATCGACAAACTGTGCTTTTTATTTGCAGTGGTACTGGATGAATTCATTCAATACAGCCCATGGGGAGAAGAAAGCAAATGGGAGAACAAGACCTTACTCAGTGAGTTGTTTGGCATGCGAAATGGCGGCGAGCTATTTTATTCCGTAGCAGATAAGGCCTTGCGTCAACCTAGTAAATTAATTGATTTAATTGAAATCATTTATTTATTTTTAAGTATTGGCTTTAAAGGTCAATATCGCGATGCCAATGCCGATCAATTAGCCATTTTTATGCATGAAATTGAGCTGCAAATGCATCAACATCGCCCAGTCACAGGGTTACGTTGTCAACTCAACGCAACCTTACCGAAAGTGCGTAACCCTAGTCGACGTAAGCGCTATTTTCTAACGACTTTATTCTTTAGTGGCTTAATCATAACCAGCATCGGCTTAGCGCATTTTTGGTACAAAAACACCACCGAGCAGCGAGCGCGTGATTTCATAGGACTAACCAATTATAGTCCACGCTACATTGTATCGGGTCAGCAAAATGACATTATATATATTAGTACCGACCAAGATTTAACCAGTGCCCCAAAACGTGGCTCTTCAAACACCCTGTTAGACACTGACTGGCTAGTACAGCTTGCCACCTTCTCAAGGCGAAAAAGTGCCTTAGCATTTACTAAGTCTCTCTCTCCATCGAGTTACCAGCCTTATGTGCAACCCTATAAGCAATACTATCGCGTTGTGCTTCGTGCCGATAGCAAGCAGCAAGCCAACCAAATAAAGGATTGGTATCAACAACATGACGGGGTGAATGCGATGATCATTCAAGCTCAGAATAGCAATAATCAATAGTATGTTAGGTAACCAATAAGCCATGACTAATCGCCAAAAACTCCTCATCAGCCTTATTACTAGCACCGTGTTAAGTGTGCTGCTTTGCCTGCTTATTTGGCTAATTCCTTTAACTGAGCAACCTCTAATTTGGAGTGGTATCAGTATCTTATTTATTGTGAGTAGCGCTTATGGTGGCTACATGTGGTGGCGCACCACGCCAGAAACTGCCCAAAAGAAACAACAAAAACAAGCTGTGCTTAAACGTCAAAGTCAGTTATTGGCAAAACATTTTGATCGCATGCTCACTCAGCAAAAACAAAAAAAGCGCCTAACCAGTCGCTACGATCAGCCCATTTATTTATACCTTTCAGAGCAACCCAAACACGAAAAAAATGTGATCAGTCAAATGGGCTTTGAAGCCTATAAATTGGATGAGTTTGGCAATGACATCGATTTCCCAATCCTCTTTTGGTTAAGTGAAAGTGCAATATTGATCAGCATTAGCTTAGGCGATGATCAGCAGGCCGAATTTTTGGATGTTATCACTAAAAAGCTAAATCAATGGCGACCAAGCCAAGCGGCTAATGGCATATTGCTGTCTACCCCTATTTCTCAACTACTCGCTAGCAAAGAAGTGATCCAACAAGCGGCAGATCAACAACGCAGCCATATTCAATTTTTCAATCAAAAATTTGGCTTAAACCTTCCCATCTATAACTTAATCAGCGATATCGGTGAGTTAGCAGATTTCTGTCAATATTTCTCCGCGTTTGAGGAAACCAAACGTGACGACGCATTTGGTGCCACCATGCCTGTTAACCGTAATGGTGGCATTGACGCAACCTGGTTTGACCAATCATTTAACCACCTAATTGAACAATTAATGGCGAATATGTCACGCGCGATTGCTGGTCAGCTCAACCCACTTTATCGCAACGCCATTGCCAGCGCCCCTTACCAACTGGGCTTACTAAAGCAAAACTTGTGGCTATTTTTCAAACGCCTTTATCGCCAGGAGCAACTTAATCGTTCGTTGCACTTTCGCGGTTATTATCTCATTCATGGCGGTAATGATAAAAAGCAACATGATTTACTCGCCGCGACATTGGCCCATGAGCTCGGCCACGAAGTGATTAATCAATCGCCCTTAGAAGCCATTAAGCAAACCCTGTTTGCACAACACCTTATGGGCAATGTTATCTTGCCTGAGCAGGCATTAGTGGGTGTCAATAAGCAAAAAGAAAATACCCGGATGTTAACCCAAGGCGCATACATAACGTGCTGCGCCTTACTATTTATCGGGTTATTGACTGTACTGAAATTCAATTTTGACTTCCAAAGCATGAGGGAAGAACGAGCTGATTTGTTGCTTGAACGCTATAAGGAAGCCATCGCGGCGGCTCCTTATGATTTAGAAAACATGGCGGAAAACTTGCCTAACCTCTATTCCCTATATCAAATTTACGATTTATACCAACAACCTGAACCTTGGTATAGCAAACTGCCGTTACCGAGCCCAAGTATCAAACAACAAGTAGAAGACGCCTATTATGCAGAGCTTGAAGCAGTCCTGTTACCGTCAATGGTAAAAACCATAGAAAAAGATTTATTTGTTTACGTTAATTTGGAAGATCAACCAAATACATTAAATATAATGAATAACTACAAGTTGCTATTCAGTAAAGACAAGCCATCAAGCCGAGAGTTAATCGACTATTATGAGGAAACATTAAAAGCGCAAAGTGAAAATAACAGTATTAATACAGCGCAACTAAATGTGTTACTCCAAGACGTGTTTGAGCAGAAGCTGGTCCCACAGTCCCCCAACCAAGACTTACAACTATTAGCGGCGAAAGTGATCAATCAATCTGGTTTAGAAGCACTTATTTACCAGCACATTCGCCATTTGCCGCAATTTTCTCGACGTATCGATTTAAGTAAAGAGTTAGGCAGCGCCTTTTTTAGCAGCTTTCGTTTTGACCAAGATTTTGTTGGTTACCTCGTCCCTAATATTTTCACTCCAAATGGATTTCAGGCTCTTGATTTATCCGTCACCTCTCCATTATTAAAAGAAGCACTAGCAGATTATGCAGGGGTCGCGGGTAAGTCACCAAGCCCATTAGAGGTTTACCGCATCAGTCGTAACCTTAATATCATTTATCAAAATGAATATATTCAGTTTTGGCGCGAATTTATTAGCCAAGTTAAAGTGGTACCATTTGCAGGTGATGTCGGCTTGAAAAACAGCTTTGAACGGTTGGCCAGCACCACACAAAACCCGTTACAACAGCTCTATCAGACCTTACATCGCTATACCTATATCGACGTAAGCCAAAACAATACTGAGATGCAAGCCAGTGGGGCCTTAAGTACGCTGACAAGTAAATTGCCTGGCGATAAATTATCTGCAGATTTGCTAGCAATGGATAAGGATAAAGCAGAAATTGCCCGTCAAATTGCACTAAGCTTCCAAAACTATCATCAATTACTGGCACCCGATCCACAAGGGATCACGCCATTGGATCAGTTACAACAACGGGTCGCAATGACTAACGACTGGCTCAGTGCTTATTACAACAGTGCGACACCTGACTCCCTTGCTTTTGAAACATTAGCTAAACCGTTACAAGGTGCAAATCCCTTAGCTGCACTTTATACCTTATCTAGCTCTCATAATGATCTAATTAAAAAGGTGGTTCAGCGCATGTGCCAGCAAGGCAACAGCATGTTACTCAGTCTTGCAGGGCAACACATTAACAAACAGTGGCAACAGCTGGTTTACAGTGAATATCAACAAAAAATTGCGGCCTATTACCCTTTTAATCCAAATGCAAAGCAGCAAGCTGGACTTAAAAATGTGCAGCAATTTTTCTCTAGCAAAGGCACGTTAGAGCAATTCATTAGCGAAAAGCTAAGTGCATTTTCGTCTCTTGCTAATGGTGAGCCGGCGATTGTTGGTTTTTTACCACGTACCCAACTGACCTTAAATGCTGAGGTTTGGCCGATGATTATGATTGCCAGAGAAATTCAAAACGCTTTATACCAAGGTGGACCGGATACTTTTGGTCTTAGCTTCACCCTAAAAGCCCATACCATGTCATCTGAACTCACGCGCTTTGATATTAGTGCCGAGCAAAGTTTATTTCGTTACCGCCACGGCCCAGCCTTATGGCAGCAAATTACTTGGCCCGATCCAAAACAACTGGAATATGACCTAACGGTAACAATGAATACTCCGCAAGCTCAAGTACTTAAAAAAGAAGTAGCAGGGCCTTGGAGTTGGTTTAAATTGCTCAGTTTACCGGCAGACAGTGACTCTCGCTTGGTAGAGATCAGGAATGAGCAATATAAGATGGTGCTTGAATTACATTCCGACCAGCAAACAAACCCATTTTTGGCAGACTTTTTCACTCGCTTGCACTTACCCGCTAGCTTATAAATGTTAAAAGTAGCAATCACAGATCCGCTACCGACAGCGCTTGCAACCATGACATGGCTGCAAGCGCCGACCCCATTAACACCGAATATTTATGTCGGTGAGCATGCGCAACATGGCTGGGTAAAAATAAAACTAGCCCGTAGCCAAACTGAGAAACAATTACTACAGCGAGAAATTCAAGCTCTGAAGCATTTATCCAATGCTCCCCTACCCTACATAGCTCGATATATCAGCAGCTTTGAACAAAACAACAGCTATTATTTGCTCACGCCTTGGCTCAAAGGCGAGCCTCTGTCAAACTTGATTAGGCAAAATCGAGCCCCTTTATTTGATTGGCAGCCCCAGCTGGCTACAGCACTCAGTCATTGCCATCAACTCGGTTTTAATCACGGTGATATTAAACCAAGTAATATTTTAGTAATGCGAAAGCAAATTGTGTTGCTGGACTTTGGCGCTAGCTTGCCCCATGGCGAGTCATTATCTCGCGTCATGCAATACGGCTTCAGCCCGCATTTTTGTCATCCTGAATTATTAACCGGACAAGGTATTATTCGGCCCTGTCACGATTGGTATGCCTTCGCTGTCACTGTGTTATCAGCGCAAGGCATGCACCCATTTAACGGCTTAGATATTCTATCTGCCGCTCAGCAAAGGCGACATCCCCATTACCCAAGCAATAGTCGAACGTGTTATCAATTATTGGTTAATCAAGCATATGCTCTATCCTTACATCATTCGGGTCGATTTAACTCACCACTGAGTTATGATAAGGGCAATGAACGTTGCTAGTGATGTGCCCATGAATAACACCTTAGAACAGCTCAACTACGTCACCTTATTTAGTCAACTACCCGATAGCTTCTATCAACAAGTCATACCAACGCCATTGTTACGCCCGAAGTTAGTACACGCTAACACCGATGTCGCCAGATTATTAAATTTAGATATCAATGAACTACAGCGAGACAAGTTTACTCAACTGTTTTCAGGCAATACACTGCTCAACAACATGGCTCCTTTAGCGATGAAATACGCAGGCCATCAATTTGGCATTTACAACCCCGCTTTAGGCGATGGTCGCGGTTTATTATTGGCACAAGTGAAAAGTGATAATGGCGTTATTTGGGACTTACATTTAAAAGGCGCAGGAAAAACGCCTTATTCACGTCAGGGCGACGGCCGAGCGGTATTACGCTCAAGTATTCGAGAGTACTTGTGCAGTGAAGCGATGCACCATCTGGGCATTGCTACAACCCGCGCCCTTTGCTTAGTTGACAGCGAAGAGCCAGTTTGGCGTGAACGACTAGAAACAGGTGCCGCCCTAGTTCGAGTCAGTGAAAGCCATATCCGCTTTGGCCATTTTGAATATCTGTACCACAGTAATCAACATCACCTATTGCCAGTGTTGGCCGACGCGGTGATCGCACAACATTACCCTCACCTAGTGAACGAACCAGAGCCTTATTTGGCCTTATTTAAACAAGTAATAAGCACCACTGCCACGTTAATCGCACAGTGGCAAGGGATTGGCTTTTGTCATGGGGTAATGAACACAGATAATATGTCGATACTCGGGCAAACCTTTGATTATGGTCCATTCGCCTTCCTTGATAGCTACCAAGCCGACTATGTTTGTAATCATTCTGATTACGAAGGACGTTATGCCTTTAATCGCCAAGCCGACATAGCACAGTGGAACTTATCTGCTTTGGGCTATGCGCTAACACCGCTCATTTCAAACCAAAGCTTAAATGATGCGCTGGCTGAGTTTGAACCGCAACTCGTCCACCAATACCGCAGCCTACTGCAAAGCAAGCTTGGGTTTAGTGAACACCAAGAGCAAGATGGCGATTTAATTCGAACCCTGTTTAATTTACTGGCCGCTAATCAAGTAGATTACACTTGTTTCTTTCGCCGCCTCGCTAACACTGTAGGGCCGGAACAAATGTATGATCTATTTGAAGACCAACGGGGCTTTAGTGAGTGGTTTGATCGCTATATGCTAAGACTTAGCCAAGACAGTATGCCAGCTTCAACGCGCAAGCTCAGTATGTTAAGTCACAACCCTAAGTATATTTTGCGTAACCATTTGGCCCAAGCCGCCATTGAACAAGCAGAGCAAGGTGACTATAACGAAATTGCGCGGCTATTTGCCTTACTGCAACACCCTTTTGATGAGCAAATGGAACATCATCAATATAGCCAGCCACCAGCCAAAGGCACACAACAACGCCCTCTAAGTTGTTCTTCTTAATACTATATGATGAATAAAATGATATAAGACAAGTAACTAAACACTAAGTTTGTTTAACTACACAATTGTGAACATGCTTAAACATTTGTTTTGCTTTGGTTGAATCATCACTAATAAATCGGCAAGGTTTATCAAAATGATTCAAAGGAGTGGAACATGTTTTTTTCTTTCTTCGTTATCATCAAAGTGATAGCCATCATGATATTACTTCACAAATTCTGGGTGTTTGATCAGCGTTTAAAACCATTAAGTTTATTTCAATTTTGGCTAGTCGCTATTATCAATTTCATTTACGTATTATGTTTACAAGACACCGTCTCTTTTACGCAAGCTTACCCAAGTCGGCTTCATTAACCTTCACCACTGTTTAAAAAGGCCTATTTTTTAATAGGCCTTTTTTATATCACTAGCTACCCCATTAATAGCAAATCTATTAATTAAATCAGCTCTATTCACTTTAACTACAACAAGCGCAAGTTCTCAATTTTATTCAATTGCAGCGCGAGATAAAATATCGTTTTCAAGAAAGCAAAAGTAAAAATAAAAAATATAAAATCTTCATATTTACTAAATAACAGCAATCGGTTACGAAAAAACCGGTCAAAATACACACAACAAACACCTACAAAAACACCACAAAACATTAACAGAAATAAAACAAAGTGTGAGCCAACTAGATTTTTAAGCCAAAAAACAATAGCTACCAAGCAGTTTCATCTAGATAAAATTAAAAACGCTGATATCGTTCATCAGGAAAATATATACATGAACCTGATTTAGATCAGTAAACACAAAGGCAAAGCCATTTTTAATGCTCCCCAAAGGATGCCAAAACATCAATGCATTGAACCTTTTTGTTTTTATTTAGAGGGATATTATGAATTCACAACAAGACCCAGTCGAAACTAAACCGCCGGCAGAGCAAAATAACTATCAGCAAAAACATAAACCTGCCAGCGAGTTTAATAGTCGCACCGAATATTTAGAGCACGAGCTCGAAATTATGGAGCTAAAGCGCTGGAAACTGAATCTACCGTTTCGTGATTTTAGAATTGAGGTAGAAGATTGGGTGCCCGCATTTGCCGCTACTATAGGTAAAATTGTGATGGTAACAGCCATGGTCGCGGCTTTTGCCAGTCAATTTAATTTATCGCCAGAGTTTATTGTTGAAAACGTCCGTTATGAGTTATTAATTGCTGGCGTACTGTTTGTGGTTTTATTTTCTGCATTAATTAACCCACTCACCAACCTTGCCGGTACACACGGCCCGATGATCCCATTAATTCCCTTAATTGCTGCAGCAGGGGGACATCCTTTAGCGTTAGGTATTATGGTGGGCATATTTGGTTTACTACTCAGTGCCAGTAAGGGCGGCTCAAAACTGGTTACATTAACAGGTGAAGGCGTGCGCGGCGGCTTGCTGATTTACCTTGGTGCAATGGGCTTAGTGGGGCAAATTAAAAAGTTTGATGAATGGTCGGTCAGTATTGATCAAGAGCCGGTATTTTTTGTGGTGATCTTTGCCACTATTGTTATTTATGCTTATTTAGCAAAAATTCAAAAACGTTGGCTTGCCATTCCATTATGCTCGGCCATGGCCGGTATTATCGCTTACGCGATGGGCACGCCTTTTAGCTTTGTCACTGAGCCAGGTCTGCCCAACATGAGCCCATTTTATTGGTGGGGAGAAAATACTGGCTGGCAGATGGGCTGGCCTGAATTGCATCATTACATTGCCGTTATTCCCTTTGCCATTTTAGCGGTGGCAATGTGGTCACCCGATTTCTTAGGACACCGTGTATTCCAAGAGCTAAATTACCCACGCAAGGCCCACAAGGTATTAATGAATGTGGATGACACCATGGCGGTATGTTCTGTTCGTCAAATTATCGGTGCGGGCTTAGGTGGTGGTAACTTAGCGTCATCTTGGGGTACTTATATGATCCCTGCCGCTATCGCCAAGCGCCCTATTCCAGGTGGCGCGGTGTTAACCGGTCTGGTTTGTGTGCTGGCCTCGGTGATTGGCTATCCAATGGACTTAGCCATGTGGGAGCCGGTATTACGTGTAGCACTATTAGTGGGCGTGTTCTTACCACTACTTGAAGCGGGCATGCAAATGGTACGCAGCGCGCAAAACTCGCAAAGTGCGGGTATCTGTATGTTCTCTTGCGCCTTAGTTAACCCAGTATTTGGTTGGGCACTGGCCATGCTGCTGGATAACCTTGGCTTAACCGGCGACAAAGAGCGTGCGGAATCCCTATCTTGGACTGATAAGCTAACTATCCCGCTTATCACTTTCATTATCTGTGTTGGCTCACTGGCACTAGTGGGTCAGCTGCCGGGCTTTCCTGCACTGCTCTAAAACAACAAACTTAACCACAATTTGATAACCCATTAATCCGAGGCGCAACGTCTCGGATTTTTTTATCTGCTTAAGCAGTATTACTTTCCAGCCAACGCCAACAAAATTAGCCATACTTTTACGCCTTTACGGTTGTCAAATGCCTTAAATCCTGTTTTCATTGCTGCATTATTGTAGTGGGTCAGCACGCTGCGAGCTTATCGCATTTTCTAGCGTTATCACCAAGCTGACAAATACCACTACGAGAGCAATTCAATATACTGTTATTAAAGGAAATATTAATGGCACAGTTTATCTATACCATGAACCGCGTGGGCAAAGTCGTTCCCCCCAAACGCACTATTTTAAAGGATATCTCACTTAGCTTTTTCCCGGGCGCTAAAATTGGCGTATTAGGTCTAAACGGTGCGGGTAAATCTACTCTTTTGCGCATTATGGCAGGTGTAGACACTGAAATTGAGGGCGAAGCACGGCCCATGCCGGGCATTAAGATCGGTTACTTACCGCAAGAGCCTAAACTCGATTTAGATAAAACCGTGCGTGAAGTGGTAGAAGAAGCCGTTGCCGAAGTGAAAAATGCACTGGTGCGTTTAGATGAAGTGTACAACGAATACGCCCTTGAAAACGCTGATTTTGACGCCCTAGCTAAAGAACAAGGCGAGCTAGAAGCCATTATTCAAGCTCATGACGGCCATAATCTAGACAACCAACTAGAGCGCGCTGCAGATGCACTGCGCTTGCCTGAATGGGACGCGCAAGTTAAGCACTTATCAGGTGGTGAGCGTCGCCGTGTTGCTATTTGTCGCTTGTTACTCGAAAAACCAGACATGCTGCTACTTGATGAGCCAACTAACCACTTGGATGCCGAGTCAGTGGCTTGGTTAGAGCGCTTCTTACACGATTACGAAGGCACTGTTGTGGCCATTACCCATGACCGTTACTTCTTGGATAACGTAGCGGGTTGGATCTTAGAGCTAGACCGTGGTTACGGCATTCCTTGGGAAGGTAACTACTCATCTTGGCTTGAGCAAAAAGATGCACGTTTGCAACAAGAAGCGTCACAAGAAAAAGCGCGTCAAAAATCCATTGAAAAAGAATTGGAATGGGTACGCTCTAACGCCAAAGGTCGTCAATCTAAAAGCAAGGCACGTATGGCGCGTTTTGAAGAGCTTAATAACCAAGATTACGCTAAACGTAATGAAACCAATGAACTGTTTATCCCAACAGGTCAGCGCTTAGGCGATCAAGTTATTGACGTCACTAACCTGAAAAAATCCTTCAATGGCCGCGTATTAATTGACGATTTGTCTTTCAGCATTCCTAAAGGCGCTATCGTGGGTATTATCGGCCCTAACGGCGCGGGTAAATCGACCCTGTTTAAGATGATCAGCGGTCAAGAACAACCCGACTCCGGTGAAGTAAAACTCGGTGAAACAGTTCAACTGGCCAGTGTTGACCAGTTCCGTGACCACATGGATAACAATAAAACGGTATTCCAAGAAGTCACCGGTGGCGGCGACATGATGATGGTAGGCAATATCCAAATTCCTAGCCGCGCCTATGTAAGCCGTTTTAACTTTAAAGGCACCGACCAACAAAAGCGTGTAGGCGATTTGTCTGGTGGTGAACGCGGTCGTTTACACTTAGCCAAACTATTGCAAACTGGCGGTAACGTATTGCTACTGGATGAGCCAACCAACGACTTGGACATCGAGACCCTACGTGCGCTTGAAGATGCGCTATTAGAATTTGCTGGCTGTGCCATGGTTATTTCCCATGACCGTTGGTTCTTAGACCGTATTGCCACACACATTCTTGATTACCGAGATGAAGGCCAAATCAACTTCTATGAAGGTAACTACACCGACTACGAAGCTTGGCTGAAAAAAACCTACGGTGCAGCAGCGGCAGAGCCACACCGCATTAAATACAAACGAATTTCATAAGCTAAGTTTGAACCTAGCAAATACGCCCAGCCTTGCTGGGCGTTTCTTTTTCGGCAAAGTCGCACAAAGCTCACATCTTAGTTATGCTTAAAAGCGCAGAGGATGATCTTGGGTAAAAAAAGCGCTAATCTGCCAGATATCGCTTGGGGAAGCATCCCTAACAGCCATATTAACTACAGGAACAGATGTATGTCAGAGCGTAGAAAGTTTTCCCGCGTGGTATATGAAGCCAGCGCATCAATTGAAGCGAATGGGCAACAATGGTCTACTCAATTATTAGATTTGTCGTTAAAAGGTGCACTTGTTGCCACTCCTGACAATTGGACCGAAGCCGTCGGCACTGAGTTAGTCTTGCATTTTACGTTAGTCGATACCAACATCGAACTCAGTATGAATGTCTCCTTATGCCATCAACATGACGATCATTTAGGCTTAAAAACTACCAGTATTGACATTGAAAGTGCGACTCATTTGAAACGTTTAGTACAGTTGAATGTTGGCGATGATGAGTTGCTCCATCGAGAGTTAGAGCAGCTGGTGAAAGAGCAAGACTAAACGCGATTTATCTTTCATTGCTACATTTAGGCTCGACTGATTACACCACCACTTAAAGCAAAACTAATCGGGATAGCGCTTGTTGATTATTTCTTATGTGTTATCCCATCATAGCGCCATTAAGAATCAAAATGACGAGTGCTCACGACCTCTACTTGGCTAGCTCTTGCATAAAATCACCAGAAGGTATTAACTTACTTGGCTCTACTGGCCAGCAATAGCGATACAACCAGGCCCTAATAAAGCGATTGCTAGGCGCGTGGGTGATCAACTCAACTTCTTTAAGCTCTCTAATATATTCGTGAGGTTGCGGATAGGCTAATGTACACTCCTCGTATTCATCAAGCAGGCGTAATAACTTACCGGGGTCATTCATCTTGTACACTTCACCTAACACCCAATCGTTGTCAGACTGGGGGGCACTAAACCGGGATAACTCGCAACCAAAAATAAACGACCGGAAACACGCGCATCACTCACATATTGGCTTTGCTGCTTAATTAAATCATGACGCGTCCCTGCTCGACGTAACGAACCATAGACAAAAACAAACTGACTTTGGTGATCCATTATGGCGACTCCAAACTAAACTCACCGTAAATGTAACAAACTTATGATGCTATTGAAGGCAACACCACAATTATTAACAAAGCTATCAAATATACTGGTAACTTGTTTTTAGCCTGATCATTTTAATCTTTCAAATACCACAAAGGAATAAACATGGTAGAACACATAACCGGTATGCTGGCACTTATAGGGGTACTGTCTCTGTTATGTCAATGGGTGGGATGGAAACTACGACTTCCAGCCATCTTACCTTTATTATTGTGTGGCCTATTACTTGGCCCCGGTTTAGGCTGGCTTCAGCCAGATGCTATTTTTGGTGACTTACTGTTCCCCATTATTTCATTAGGAGTGGCCGTTATCTTATTTGAAGGGGCGCTCACCCTTAATTTTAAAGAAATTAAAGAGCACGGCCGGATGGTGACCCATTTAGTCTCAATTGGCGTGCTGATCACTTGGGCTTGTGTCACTCCTGCGGCCTACTTTTTGCTCGGCTTTGACTGGCCTATCGCCTTGTTGTTTGGCACCCTAGTAGTGGTAACTGGACCGACTGTGATTGTGCCCATGCTGCGCTCAGTGCGGCCAAAATCAAACCTAGCCAGCATCTTGCGCTGGGAAGGCATAGTGATCGATCCCATTGGGGCACTACTTGCCGTATTAGTATTTGAGTACATTACTGTCACTGCCGATCCCACGACTCATGTCATGGTCTCTTTAGGATTAACTTTATTGATTGGCCTTGGTCTCGGTGCATTGGGTGGATATGGCATAGGCATGGCCATCAGAAAAAACATCTTTCCACATTACTTACGCAATACCGCAGTACTGACCATTATGCTCGGTATTTTCGTTGGCTCCAATATTCTGCAAGAAGAGTCCGGTTTATTAACGGTCACGGTAATGGGTATTTGGCTTGCCAATATGCGCGCAGTAGATATTGCGGATATATTGGAGTTCAAAGAAACACTAACTGTTTTGTTGATCTCTGCGTTGTTTATTCTATTAGCTGCGCGATTAAACTCCGACGCCATGCTCAGCCTAGGTTGGGCTGGCTTAGGTGTATTACTGGTGGTTATGCTTGTCGCCAGACCACTGAGTGTTTGGATCTCTGGTATTGGTACTTCTCTCACCAGAGCCGACAAATGGTTCTTAAGTTGGCTGGCTCCCCGCGGTATCGTTGCGGCAGCAATATCTTCTTTATTTGCCATCAAACTAGAGCAGCTTAATGTCGCGGGCTCAGAATTAATTGTTCCCTTGGTATTTTTGATCATCATCGGCACAGTTGTGGTGCAAAGTTTAACCGCAGGAAGTTGGGCTCAGTTTCTCGGTGTTCAAGCTGGCTCACCACAAGGTTTGCTGATGTTCGGCGCTTCTAAATTTTCTAGAGAACTGGCCCTTATTTTACAAAGTAAAAACATTCCCGTTGTGCTCACAGATACCAACTACGACAATATTCGTTTGGCGCGAATGCAAAACTTACCAGTGTATTTTGGTAACCCAGCTTCCGAGCACGCAAGTAACTACCTTGATTTAAATGGCATTGGCCGCGTATTGGTGATGTCGCCCTATCGCCAACTTAATCCTTTAGTGAGTTTTCATTTTCAGGATTTATTCGGCATTAATAAAGTGTATGGCCTTAATAGCCGTGATAGCAGCAGTGCTCGGCATCAGTTATCCGAGTCTTACCTAAAGCGCCTATGCTTGTTTGGTGAGAATGTAACCTACGCCAAGCTAGCCAGCTTAATGGCAAAGGGGGCCATATTAAAAATCACCAGTATTACTGATAACTTTACCCACGAGCATTTCCGCCTGCGCTACGGTGAAACAGCGATCCCTTTGGTATATATCACGAAAGAAAATAAAGTTAAGATCATTTCAGAAACAGAAAATAACCAACAGCAAAATGATATTGAGCTGATCAGTTTACTGCCCCTTGATGCCCAAGAGCACGCTATTCTACAACGTGCAAAAGAAGAAGCGGCTGAGCGAGAGGCCAAAGCAAAAGCGAAAGAAGAAGCTGAGCGAGCCAGTGAAGCGGTCAAGGAGCAAGCGCGCCTAAGTTCCACCGCTGAGCCTGAACTGCAGGCCACCGCTAACAACAAAGAAGTAAAAACAAACCACAACGAGTAGTGTTAAAAAGGTATCCAAGCAAAATTTAGATGCTTGGATACCTTTTTAACCAAACAAACTCTCGCAGAGCAAACAGGTTGATATTGCTTACGCAAGGCGAAAAAGTGCTCTTCTTTATAGAATTAATGATGCGGCAATAAACCACATGATGCCCGCAATGACAAAATCAAGCAATCGCCATGATAAAGGATTCGCGAATAGCGGCACCAATAAACGAGAACCAAAACCTAAGGCAAAAAAGAACAATAAAGAAGCCAACATGGCACCAAAGCCAAATAACCATTTTTGCGCGCCGTACTGAGTCGAAATAGAGCCCAATAAAATAACGGTATCTAAATAAACATGAGGATTAAGCCAAGTAAACGCAAGGCACGTAAGCACAACCTTACCAATGGAAAAGAAAGTATCAGATGCAGGGGCTAATGAATCGGCCTTATGGTTAATGGCCGCCCACAAGCTCCGAGCACCATAAACAATTAAAAACAGCGCACCGGCATAACGTGCAAACTGTTCTATCCAAGGCGCTTGTTTCACCAGCACTCCAAAACCAGCAACACCAAGAGCAATCAAAGCCGCATCAGATAGTGCACAAATGGTACACACTAAGAGCACATGCTGCCCTTTAAGGCCTTGGCGCAATACAAACGCGTTTTGTGAGCCGATAGCAATAATTAAACTGAAACCCAACAATAACCCTGTAACAAAAATATCCACTTTTACCTCTAGATCATGAAAAAACCTACCTGATGTAACCAGTTACAACAGCAATAAACACAAAGTTGCTCATGGTATACATTAAAAGACATGTAACAAAACAGCTGATCCTTTGAAACATGTACATACCGAGCTCAGATAAAAACAAGCGGCAATATGTACCACAATATGCCTTAACCGAGTTAAAGTTAAATAAGATCTAATTGACCAATTAATACGTTATCTAGTGTGAGACTCATTAATTTACATTAAGACAACTTATCAAGGAGCTGAGATGACTTCCCCCTATGAGCTGACGATCTATTTTGATGGACTTTGTCCGCTATGTCATCGCGAAATGCAACAGATTAAGCGTCGTGATCGGCATAACCTCATTGCTTTAGTCGATATCAACCGCATCGATTTTGAACAAAACTATCCACATATAGACAGAAAACACGCCAATGATATTTTACATGGCGAGCTAGCAAATGGCGCTATTCTGCTTGGTTTAGACGTCACACATAAAGCTTGGTCATTGGTTGGTTGTAACAAGCTAACATCGCTACTACGAGCCCCCGTAGTCAGGCCCTTTGCCGACCGAGCCTACTTAGTATTCGCCAAACACAGATATAACATTTCACTGCTGCTAACGGGTAAAAAGCGTTTAGCTCACAGCGCCTGTGATGACGGCCACTGCATCACAAAAATTCGTTAGTTATTTGGAGGAAAACATACCAAATAAACCGCAATATTATTGCGCCATCATCATTGATGAGAACATTGCATCACAAAAATTCGTTAGTTATTTGGGGGAAAACACGCCAAATAAACCGCAATATTATTGCGCCATCATCATTGATGAGAACATTGCATCACAAAAATTCGTTAGTTATTTGGGGGAAAACACGCCAAATAAACCGCAATATTATTGCGCCATCATCATTGATGAGAACATTGCATCACAAAAATTCGTTAGTTGGAGTAAAATATGCCAAGTAGACGGGAATATTGCGCGTTGGTTATTGGTGCGAGTAGCGCCATTGCTCAGCAGTTAATTAAGCAACTTAGCAGCGATGAGCAGATCAAAACTATTTACGCCATCAGTCGTCAGCATACCAACTCGCCTACGGGCATCAAAGTTGTACCGCTAACTTGCAACAACACTGAAACAGAAATTTTAGCTAACTTAGAGCAAATTGATACACTCTTACCTGTACGTTATGTATTTATATGCAATGGATTTCTCCATGGCCAGCAGCCAATAACCCAAGCTGAGATAACACCCGAAAAGCGCTTGGAAGATATAAGCCCTGAGAATATGCTGGCGCTTATGCAAAGTAACATGCTCGTGCCACTAATGTGGCTAAAGCATTTGGTGCATCAACTACCCACTAAACTGGAATCACATATCGTCATTTTCAGCGCACGAGTCGGCAGTATTAACGATAACCGTTTAGGCGGCTGGTACAGTTATCGCGCCTCAAAAGCAGCCCTTAATATGATGATAAAAAATGCCGCGATTGAATACGGGCGACGACTCAAACAGGCGAAAATCATTGCATTTCACCCAGGGACAACCGACACCCCGTTGTCTAAACCTTTTCAAGCCAAGGTGGCTAAAGAAAAGTTATTCACCGCTGAATTTGTTGCCGCGCAGTTACTAAGCTTGTTACCAAACTACCCGCCTAATGGCCAAGCAAGTTTTATTGATTGGCAAGGACAAGCCATTGACTGGTAGCCATTAACCAACCCCTTGAGCAAAACATTGGGTTGAACTATCAACCATTAATTGGCCAACCCAATCTAATTGGTCATCACAATACACGTTTAATTGCGGTTTTAAACCCGCTTTTTGAAGCCCATGCACGCAACCTAAATACACCATACTCAAGCCGGGTAATTTAAGGTTTCGATTAAACAACGGCGTAGCACAAACACGACAAGTATATCGGGTAGCATTATCAGTAACAGCGTAGGTATTGAGTAATGCCATATCGACCACTAACTGCTCGGTATCTACAATCACATAAGTTGAAAAAGCCGAGCCATTCATCGCGCGACAAAGATGACAGTGACAACTAACGACGGTTCGCGCAGGGGCACCGCTCGTAAACGTCACAGCACCGCAGTGGCATTGTCCATTTAACAATTCATTCATCCTTCATTCCTTTTATCATAGCCCTACGATTTTTCATCGTTAGGATTACAACACTTCTAATGCATCACTCAGTTTTTTAACGCCAATCACTTCCATGCCTTCTATTGGCTTTTTCGGCACGTTGGCTATGGGTACAATAGCACGTTTAAAACCGTGTTTAGCCGCCTCAATAATCCGCTCCTGACCACTGGGTACAGGGCGGATCTCACCCGATAAGCCAACCTCACCAAACACCACTAATTCTTGCGATAAAGGTTGATCACGAAAACTCGAAACCAATGCCACTAATAAGGCCAAATCGGCACTGGTTTCAGCGACCTTAACCCCACCGACAACATTCACAAACACATCTTGATCGGCCATTTGTAAACCGCCATGACGATGCAATACCGCTAATAAAATAGCCAACCGGTTTTGCTCAGTTCCCACCGCCACACGGCGCGGGTTACCTTGTTGGGAATAATCCACTAAGGCTTGAATTTCCACCAGCAGCGGCCGAGTGCCTTCCCATATCACCATCACCACCGAGCCAGAGGTATTTTCTTCCCCGCGAGACAAAAAAATCGCCGATGGGTTACTAACCTCACGCATACCGCGATCGGTCATGGCAAATACACCTAATTCATTCACCGCACCAAAACGGTTTTTATGACCGCGCAGTGTGCGATAGCGAGAGTCTGCATCACCATCAAGCATCACCGAACAGTCAATACAATGCTCAAGTACTTTTGGCCCAGCCAAAGAGCCATCTTTCGTGACATGGCCGACCATAAAAATAGCAACACCAGTCTGTTTAGCAAAACGCGTTAAATAAGCGGCGGCTTCACGGACCTGCGATACACTGCCCGGCGAGCTTTGCACATCAGCCACATGCATCACTTGAATCGAATCAATCACCATGATTTGCGGTTTTACTTGCTCAGCTAAATGACAAATTGTTTCAACACTAGTTTCAGAGAGCATTTTTAACTTGTCATTTGGCAACCCTAAACGGTTCGCACGCATGGCAACCTGTTGCAATGACTCTTCACCTGTAACATACAGCGCCCCCATGGTTTGCGCTAAATGACACATGGTTTGCAGTAACACAGTACTTTTACCGGCACCTGGGTTACCACCAATCAAAATAGCACTGCCGGGAACAATGCCACCGCCAAGCACGCGATCAAGCTCCTTAAAACCACTACTAAAACGTGGCAAGTCCGCCAGCGAAATATCATTTAACACCTGAACTTTTGCTTGAGTGGCCCCACTGTAACCTTGATGGCTGGCATTACGACTGCCTTTGGCCGGCGCTAAACGTACTTCTGTGATGGTATTCCACGCCTTACAGTCATTACATTGGCCTTGCCAACGTGAAAATTCTGAACCACATTCATTACATACATAAGCGGTTTTTGCTTTAGCCATAAGCCCTCTAAACGTTATTAAACCCGTTTTGCCGATTGTTCGGCACAATTTTTGTATCATACTACGCAATAATAAAAAAAAGCGACTGCCCCCCGTTGTCATTACGGGTAAAGTAAATACGCAGTTTTCTCTTTGACTCTATTGGCTAATCATACTTTCATGGATTTAAAAGACTACCAAGGACAAATCGAACAGCTATTGCCATTAATGCGCGAGTCTGATTTTAATGATCTGCTCGATAGGATTTTATTTGGTGAAAGTACCAATGTGAAATTCTTAGTTAAGATGGAACTCAATCGCCTTAACGCCCCCTGCCAACGCATCATAGATTTGCGTGACAAATACCCTGATACCAAAGAGTTTACCTTTGGTGAAAAGCGTCACTTTCTTGACGACACGGCGATCAAAGCCTTTGAAAAATCCCTCAAGAGGTTCAATAGCATCTATACCATGGGGGTGTTTGAAGATGTTGTTAATCAAAAACGCGAGCCTAAAAATACCGAGAAAACAGAAAAAGTTAAAGCCCTACTCCAAGCTGAGCACCTAAACCTGCAGCGCTCTAATGCCCGAGGCGCTGAGCGAATGCACTTTGCCATTCCAGTGCAATTTCTGACTCAAGATGGCCAAGAGATAGCAGCAACCACTTCAGATATTTCAACCACAGGCTTAAGAGTCAAAGTAAGCCTTGAACATCGCGTACAAACGGGTACCGATGTCGGCATTATTTTTACTGGCTTACAAAAAGAATTTAGCGGCCCTGAACTTAGAGCCCCAGTGCCTTACACGCTAGTTGGACAAGATAAAACAAAAGACATCATTTGGCTTCGCCTAGCACGAACTCAAGACCCTACTCGATTTGATAACTTTCTTGATGGCTTTATTAAAGGCAATAAGCATCGCTACAAAATTAATACTGACAATTTATTGCACTCGGTCACAACCAAAGGTTACGAGCAATATTACCTGCCTTTAATGAAAGGGTTACCGCTTTTTTTCAGTCATCACAGCGAGCCCAAACTTGAGAGTGTGCTGTGTAATAGCCAAAACCTGCCTATCTTAGAATACTGGCGTGATGAAAAAGGTGAAAACAGCCTTTCTCAATTACTTAATCCAGAGCGGATAGCGCTGATTTTAAAGCAACCAGGTGAAATTAAAGAAACCCTGATATTTAGCTTTATTCACCATACCGAAAGTAAAGCCTTCTTTATTGCTGCGAGTAAAGAAGAGCTGCAACAAAGTGGACTTAAAACATTATTCCTTTCTTTTGCGTCTAGAAAAGCCAGTTGGCGAGTGTATAAGTTACAATTAACAGTCGCTGAGCCGACCATACTTAAGCGCCAGTTTAATGAGCATAGCCCGCAAAACGTATCGCGTATTGCCTTAGAGAAGGCCTTAGAGGTGCGTTATGTTGGCTGGTTAACCGATGTGACCTTAGAGCAACATAAACCTAGCTACCAAAGCCTTGCCAGTGAGATAAAAAGTGCAAACCAGCTCAACCGTTTTGTTAGTAAAAAACAAACCCATTTTGAGCAGTTGCCTTTCAAATTTGTACAGCAGCGCCAAGAGAAACGCTATAACTACAACACACTAGTAGAGCTCACCACTAAAGCGGGAGTGTTAGAAGGGAGCACACAAGATTTTTCACCAAGAGGATTAAAAATAGCCCTCACCCAAGCGGCCCAAGTCAAGAAGGGAGAAAAGGTACTGATTTCTCTACCCAAGTTACAGAGCTTGACTAAAACCATGAACCTTTCGCGCATGGTGTATCGAGTGGTTGGATTTAATCCTGCACGCACTATTGTTCACCTATGCGTCGGCAAACATGCGGAATCCCATACTGGTACAGAATTTTTTAATTTACTGATTGAAAGTAATCCGGGTAAGCTCAGTGAGGCAGTAGAAAAGTTACCTAAGCCTGGCTTAGAGCTCGCATTACGCCATTTATGCTGCCACCATTTATTATCTGCTGTAAACTTTGTCAGTCGTCATCATGGCCATTTTGATATTGGTAAGCTGGCAATTAACGCCCAGTCCCATAGCCTAGTACCACTACTTAAAGCATTCAATAAAGAAAAGGCTCAGTTCAATCTGTCGCCTATTTTTGGTGATAAACAATTAGAGCATTTAGTCGCCACACGATTGAAAAATTTACCCGGTAATGAAGCAAACCAGCGCATTGAAATGTATATACATATCGACGATAAAGACGAGCTTAAGGTAATACGCGGGTTAGATGAAGACTTTATTGATGATAGTGAACGCAAGGCCTTTATTAACCATGCACTACAACATGGCCATTTTTACTCCCTGATTATTGATTTAACCCGAGTAGGTAAACCAGATATAGAATCGATCCAAAAAGAACTCGATTACATTGCTCATTATGCAATTCATAAAGCAAAACAAGTTGAAAACGAGCTATGGGCGATTTGCGCCCTCGTTGAACTTTTTGATACAACTGAAGAAACGTTATATCGCTTTGGACTGCGCGATCCACAGTCGTAATGAGAAGGACAAGTAGCCAGCCAGCTATCAAACTGGCTGGCGTTTACTTATGACCAAGCCGTACTCTGACTGGTGCTTAAAATGCAGAGTGCCGCTTCCAAATCCAAATGATTAATGGATACCGCTGCCTGTTCTTGCACCACAGGCTTCGCATGAATAGCCACGCCCATTGCCGATGCAGCCATCATCACTAAGTCGTTTGCACCATCACCAATCGCGACGGTTTGCGCATGACTAACACCATACTGTTGGGCAAGCTCACCTAAAACGCGTGCTTTAACTTGGGCATTAACGATTTCGCCCAACACTTTACCCGTCAACTTGCCATCGACAATCTCTAAGGTATTGGCAAATACCTGATCAAAACCTAAGTTATCTTTTAACGCTTGAGCAAAATAAGTAAAGCCGCCAGAGGCAATACAAACTTTCCAGCCCGCTTGCTTTAGACCTCCAATTAAGCCTTCCAGGCCAGGCATCAGCGGCATATTATCAATCACCTGATTAAGAATACTTTCATCCGCGCCTTCGAGTAAGGCCACTCGACTGCGCAAGCTTTCATTGAAGTCTAACTTGCCATTCATGGCTTGAGCGGTCACCGCTGAGACTTGCTCGCCGACACCGTATAAGCGTGCAATTTCATCAATACATTCAATTTGGATTGTGGTTGAGTCCATGTCCATTAACACCACACCTGGCTCGGCCAAGGTAGGGATATGATCAACAAAAGCAAAATCCAATTGATGTGTTTGGCAAAACTCTTGAACTAAGGCTTTCGTTCCTGCTGGCGCCTGAACTAAATCAAGGCGAACAACGGTGGCCCCCAATATATTCTTTGGCGCGTAGGCATAAATACCATCGACTTTATTTTGTAATAGAATGTTACTGAGTTGACTCAAAACTGGGCTAGTTAATGTGCGGCCCATTAACACTAACTGCTTAGCGGGTAACGTTGACACCTGAGTAACAGCACTGGCACCTTGAGGTTCAAACAAGAGTGCATCAAATGCCCCCACTTGCTCAATTAATAATGCCTTCCATTGTATAAGGCTCTCTGGCAATTGGGTCACTTTGACTTCACGTAACTTTTGCACAATACTTCCCTGATTTTTATTTAAATAAATTGCGCTCAAGATAGCTATTGCGTTTTACCTTTGCAAGTACCAATCTTAGTGTGTTTCTTGGTTAGGAGTCTTTTGTTAATGACACTAAATGCAAAATTGCCTCGATTATTTATTTGGCGAATGCTGCAACTAATTGTTGCTATTGGTTTAATTGGCTACCTTGCCTACCTCACGACCAACTTACAGGTACTCGCCGATAAAAACCGAATAGAACAAACACAGCGTTTTGGCTATACCCTAACCAACCGAGCAGCGAATGATGCCGCACGCTATCTCGAAGCCGAAGACAACGAGGAGTTATCGCGCCTTGTTGATGGCCTGTCCAATGACCCTTTGGTTAGAGATGTGACCATTTACAATGCCTTTGGAGTCGTATTGCATCAATCTGCCGATGCCTTACCACTCGATTTAGTTCTCAACTTATCACCTAAAACAACTTCGGCTGATGCGCGCGAAATTGCCCAAAATCGTATTCCTTATATTGCTGAGTTATTTAAAGAAAGTACTAAAATTGGCTACCTAAGAGTAACCCTAGAGCAAGGTAAAATATTGGCGGTAATGAATGACTACCAACAAAAAGCCAATGAACTGCTCAAAACCATGCTAATAGTCGCGCTACTAATAGGCTTTTTACTCACCCGCTCACTCTCGAAAAAACGCCATTGGTGGCAACAGCTGATGTACAAATCTAAGCAACAAGGAAAAGACCTCGCTTAATAGCCTTAAGTGGCACGCTTAAAACCAAAAATCCAAGCCAAGGCTTGGATTTTTATACACAAAGCGTAGGATCGGTTATAAATTTAAGCGTTTTGCTAACGATTTATATTGATCAGCAACAGTGCGGCCAAATAGCGGGTCATCTTGCGGATCATGATGCCAGTTTTGCTCAAGGTGACGCCAATCATCCGCACTTAAGCTAGCTTTAATCGCAGGTAAAATCTCAACCTCTTCATAATCAAGGTGGGCTTTTTGTAAATTAACAAATTGTTGTAATTTTTCGATGATGTCATCACGAGACACAATCGCATCAAGTAAAATGCTGTCTATCATCTCTTTTAGTTCAGCACTAATCATTTCTAAGTTCTGGTGTTCATCATGTAAACGGTTAGCTACGCTGTCATCGACAACCCGATATTTAAGGTAGTATTCGTAAATACTGTCTTCGAGAGGATGATGAAACTTCCCTGAATAAGTTTGTAAATAAGAAACAATATCTCTCACTAAGCGGTAGTCCACTTCATCCTCAAGCTTAATCCTACTGAGCTTATCTGTTAGCACGTTGAGCAACTTGGCAATATTTTTATGATCGTTATGTATGATACTTAACACGACTGCATCCTTATGCTTATCCTTGAAAATCCACTCTATCAAGGGCTTGGGAAAAATAATTTGATGTAGAGCATTACAGCTAACTGTTACTAAAAAAATACAAATAACCTTATGATATTAGTCGATTAATATTATATCGCCAAATTATTAAGGTAATTCAGGTTGCCAATCAATTGGCGCTAGACCTTGCTGCTTCAATCGTTCGTTAGTCACCGAAAAATGGCCGCATCCGAAAAACCCTCGATGAGCAGATAATGGCGAAGGGTGTGCTGCTTTTAGCACGTGATGACGCTCATGATTGATCATTGCACCTTTTTTTTGCGCATGAGCCCCCCACAGCAGAAAGACCACACCGTCACAATGTAGATTAACTTGCTCTATTACCTTATCGGTAAATTGCTCCCAACCACATTTAGCATGGCTATGGGCTTTACCCGCCTCAACGGTCAACACGGTATTCAGCAACAGCACGCCTTGTTCGGCCCAACTTTGTAAAAAGCCATGACTTGGAATAACAAAACCCGGTATATCATTTTGTAGCTCTTTGTAAATATTGACTAATGATGGTGGTGTTTTGATACCAGGTAAGACCGAGAAACACAAACCATGGGCTTGGTTAGGCCCGTGGTAAGGATCTTGACCAATAATAACAACTTTAACATCAGACAGTTCAGTTAGTTTGAACGCATTAAACACCTCATGCTGGGGGGGATAAACAACTTTTCCTGAATCACGCTCAGCTTTAACAAAGGACATTATTTGCTGAAAGTAAACTTGTTCTTTTTCTACACCTATTACTTCCGCCCACGTTTTATGCTGCGTCATGAGTGCTTCCTTTTAGTTAGCTAACCTACTCAGTTAGCTGATAATAAGTCATGAAGCTAGAATAACACCGTTTATAGCCGCTAGAAACCGCGCCTTAAAACTGTAACTAAAATACGTAAATTAACAACAAATAAAGATTTAAGGCTCACGTATCTGCATATCACGCCCACAATCCCTATAATCGATATTTCATTGATTAAGATCAAAGAACTAAAAGCAAAAATACCACTTTGGGGGTATTAAATTGATTTACATCAAGCTGGGAGCTGCCTATAATAGTTCATAGATTAACCAGGAAATAAAAGTACTTATATTTCATTTTTGTTATTTTATTTCATTACTTCTATCTTAAATGGAGCTTGACCATGACAGTTGGTGTGCAAATTACTAAAGCAAATAATGCCTCTTTAATTAACTCATTTTGGTTGTTAGATGAAGCAAAGCAAGAAGCACGTTGCCTTTGTGTAAAAGACAATGCTTACGCAGAGGACCAAGTTGTTGCGTTAAATGATTTGGGTGATATCGAATACAAAGAAGTACCAGTGCAGGTAGCCCCGCTACAAGAAGGTGGCCAACACCTAAACGTGAACGTGTTAAAGCGTGAAACGCTGGAAGATGCGATAGCGCATCCAGAAAAATACCCACAACTGACCATTCGCGTGTCAGGCTATGCTGTACGTTTTAACTCGTTAACAAAAGAGCAGCAACGTGATGTGATCACGCGTACTTTCACTGAAAGCCTATAATTTTTGGGTTTCAGTCTCCATTTAGCCATGGAGCGTAGAAATAAAAAGGGCGCAGTGCGCCCTTTTCCATCTTAAGACTAAGACGATTATTTTTTCTCAGGTCTTTTTCTAATTAGCCCTTCTTGAATGGTTGACGCGACTAACAGCCCATCGCGATTAAAAATTTTCCCTCGCACTAAACCGGTCCCACCCGCTGCGGCTTGACTATCAATTTCATAAAGTAGCCATTCATCAAAACGAAACTCATGATGAAACCACATCGAATGATCGATAGTAACCACTTGCATATGCGGCGAAAAGAAAGATTCACCATGGGGGTATAGGGCTGTCGGTAAAAAGTTAAAGTCTGATGCATAAGCCAATAAATATTGATGTACCCGCAAGTCGTCGGGCATCGCACCTCTGGCTTTCATCCATACCGCACGCTTAGGCTCAGATACTTCAGGAGCCAGAGGGTTAACCATTTTTACGGGACGAATTTCAATTGGCCGATCGCAAATAAATTTTTCACGTATATACTCAGGAAGTAAATCACGGTGTTTCAACGCATAATCTTGCTCTGATTCAAGTTCCTCTGGGGCCGGTACATCAGGCATTTTATCTTGATGTTCAAAGCCGCGCTCGGGCACTTTAAAAGAGGCCGTCATGTAGAAAATATCTTTGCCATTCTGAATCGCTTTGATCCGGCGAGTGGAAATAGTACCGCCATCTCGAATCGCTTCTACATCATAAACTATCGGTTGATTAACATCGCCCGCCAGCAAAAAATAACAATGTAGTGAATGTACTTTGCGTTGCTCTTCTACTGTTTCTTTCGCAGCAGACAAGGCTTGTCCCAGTACCTGACCACCAAACACGGCACCAAACCCTAAGTCTTGGCTCTGGCCACGGTATAGTGTGTTTTCAATGCGCTCAAGCTGAAGTTGAGAGAGCAAATCGGTTAATACTTTACTCATATGATGACCTGCTGTTGAAAAAGTTGCCCATGATAGGCATATACCCCAGCAACTTCAAGGAGCTTGTTTAGCGAGAGTTTGTGGTATGTGGCGCAAGTACTGTTTGGCCGCGAGATCACTAGAGGTGTGCCCAAAACTACGTTAACCAGAAATAGGCACCAGTGACAACATGCCATGGTAGGTAGCCAAGAGCAAAAAAGGGGCAAAAGCCCCCTTTAGTAGTCATTAAACCTGTGGTGTCTTAGTTATTCATTAATAGTTCGCGCAATTGTGCAAAATCAGCCGGCATCTCTTTTGATAACAGCTCAAGATCGGCGCGATCAGCTAGCTCTTTTGGCAAACCAATATCTTTACCTAAGATGGACTCAACACTTTCTTTAAACTTAGCAGGATGTGCAGTACATAAGAAAATACCGGTCTCCCCTGCTTGTAACTGCTTAGTCAGTTGATCATAGGCGATTGCACCATGTGGCTCACATAAGTAGCCCGCAGCGTCTAATCCTTTTAAAGCCACTTCTGTTTCAGCGTCAGTTAGCATGCCTTTACCTAGTTCAGATAACGACTTACCTTTTACCTTAAACAGCTCTTCGATACGCGGCCAGTTATTTGGTTGACTGACATCCATCGCATTAGAAAGTGTGGCAACTGTTTTCTTCGGCGCCCAATTACCGTCTTGCAGGTAACGTGGCACGGTATCATTTTCATTAGTCGCAGCAATAAAACGCTTAATTGGTAAACCTAACGCTTGCGCCAATAAACCTGCCGTAAGGTTACCAAAGTTACCACTTGGTACCGACACCACAACATTGTCACGCTTATCAGCGGGTAGTTGTGAAAACGCTTCAAAATAGTAACAAATCTGCGCAAGTAAACGGCTAATATTAATAGAGTTAGCTGAATTCAGACCAATGGCTTGTTTTAACTCTTGATCATCAAATGCGTTCTTAACCATGGCCTGACAGGCATCAAAATCATCTTCAATCGCAACGGTAGTAATATTGCCACCTAAGGTACAAAACAGCTTTTCTTGCAGTGGGCTAATTTTGCCTTTCGGATATAAAATCACCACCTTGATGTTCTCTAGGCCATAAAATGCGTGGGCTACCGCGGCCCCGGTATCACCTGACGTAGCCGTTAG
This sequence comes from Motilimonas sp. E26, assembly GCF_021278025.1. Lineage (GTDB taxonomy): Bacteria > Pseudomonadota > Gammaproteobacteria > Enterobacterales > CBDFNC01 > Motilimonas. The sequence goes on along the minus strand of NZ_JAIBHJ010000011.1, from coordinate 52,201 downwards.
AATAGTGATCGCTTTATCGCCACCAAATTTAGCCAAACATTGCGCCATAAAACGGCCGCCAAAGTCTTTAAATGCTAAAGTTGGGCCATGAAATAGCTCAAGGGCGTAGATATCATCGCTAACTTGTTTAATTGGCGCGCCAAACTGGAATGCTTTACTCACCATATCAGACACATCTTCAGCACTGAGTTCATCACCTATCAAGTGATGTAAAATGGCGCTACTGCGAGTAACAAGATCTTGTTTTAGTAACGCATCCACATCTGCCAACGGCTCGATAGTGTCAGGGAAAAACAACCCTTGGTTTTTACCTAAACCTTGTTTAACAGCCTGTTGAAAGCTCACTTGCTCGCTGTTTTCTTTGATATTGTATAAGTTCATAACTGCGTTCCTACAACTCTTGCACCTTCTTCATCGAGGTGACAAATATGACAAAATCCGTCTTCATTTTGAATGAAGTGCTCTTCTAACCAGCTTTTTAAACGTTGTGCTTGGTCTAATTCTTTCATCACCACAAACACCGTAGGGCCTGAGCCTGAAATGCCTGTCGCTAACGCACCGCTTTGTTTAGCGTATTTACGTACTTCTTTAAAGCCGGGAATCAATTGCTGACGATAAGGTTCAGCAATCACATCTTTGAGCATGCCTGCTGCCAAGTCAGGCTGGTTGGTATAACTGGCATGCACAAAACCCGCTAAGTGACGACCATAGGCTAATACATCGCTGCGACGATATTGCGCCGGTAAAATAGCACGAGCAGCCGACGTCGACACAGTGATGCCAGGGTAAGCCACTACCCAATACCACTCTTTAAAGCTCGGGATAGCTTGGCTAATTAATGCACCTTGCTCAAGCATTAATTGCATCCCGCCTAAGTAACAAGGTGCGACGTTGTCGTAATGCACACTGCCACTTATTTCACCTTCAAGCTTGCCCATTAACGCCAGCATTTCCATCTCAGCTAATGGGTAATCATGTAAAGCATTAAGGGCTTCCAATGCGGCAACAATCGAGCTAGCACTAGAGCCTAAGCCACTGCCCACCGGCAGGTTTTTTTCTAGTTCCATTGCAACCGGTAGGCAAGTTATACCTTTTTCTGACAGCGCCGCTTTGTAACCTAAATAACACTGATAAACAATGTTGCTCTTGCCGTCAGCAGGCAACTTGTGAGCAAAGCGACCACTGCAAGTTAAATTGTAATCGTCAGTGCCCTTTTCAATTAACACCCGATCGCCCAACAGTGAGCCATCAATTGGCGCTAACGCGCCACCTAAAACATCAAACCCAACACTCACGTTAGCCGTAGAAGCGGGGGCGTAAGCAACAAGACTCATGATCCTATTCTCCAAATTAATCGTTTTACTGCTGGAATCATGGTTAAACTTCCTGCTTCCAATTGAGTGTTCTTAATACATCAGCGAACACACCTGCCGCTGTCACTTCCGTGCCAGCGCCATAACCTCTTAATACCATAGGGATTGGCTGGTAGTATTGGCTATATAGCGCAAGAGCGTTTTCGCCATCTTTTACCTTATTCAGTGGGTCAGATTCATCACATGCGATAATTGACACTCGGCAGTGACCATCTTCGATAGTTCCCGCGTAGCGCAATACTTGACCTTTGTCTGCGGCATCCTTTGCACGCTTGGCAAAGTATTCGTCCGCTTGCGGTAAGCGCTCCATAAACTCTTCAATGGTACCGCTGTCATCAAAGCCTGGCGGCAATGCAGCTTCAATTTCAACATCACTTAATGACAACTCCATGCCAGCTTCGCGAGCCAAAATTAGCAGTTTACGCGCCACGTCAACACCACTTAAATCATCGCGTGGGTCAGGTTCAGTAAAGCCATTCTCACGCGCAATTTTAGTCACCTCTGAAAACGCCATTCCTTCATCTAACTTACCAAAGATGTATGACAATGAACCAGATAGAATACCATTAAACGTCATCAGCTGGTCGCCAGCATTTAAAAGGTTTTGTAAATTTTCAATGACGGGTAAGCCTGCCCCCACGTTCGTTTCATAAAGAAATTTACGACGAGTCGATAAGGCAGTAAGGCGCAGCTGGCGGTAGTAATCCATGCTGCCAGTGTTGGCTTTTTTGTTAGCGGCAACCACATGGAAACCCGCGCCCAAAAAGTTAACGTAATCGTCAGCAATTTTGTCATCACTGGTACAGTCTACTAGCACAGGGTTAATGATATGTGAAGCTTCAACCAGTTGATGGGCACGCTTTAGCGAAAAGGGCTCAGTCGCGTCTTTAAGCTGATCACGCCAATTAGTTAAATCAATGCCATCTGGATTAGCGATCATTGCGCTACGATTAGCGATACCACAAACACGCATAGTAATATTTTTATTCGCTAGCTGCTCTGTTTGGCGATGGATTTGGTCGACAAACGCACCACCAACACCACCACAGCCCACGAGGAATACGTCAATAAACTGCTGGCTGCCAAAGAAGTTGTGATGACAAGATTTAATTGCCTCATTAACTTTATTTTCAGGGATAACAGCAGAAATAGAGCGCTCTGATGATCCTTGTGCAATCGCAATAATATTTACCGACGGTTCAGCCAACGCGTTAAAGAAACGCGCAGCAACACCAAGGGATGTTTTCATGCCATCGCCAATCAGTGAGATAATCGCCAAGTTATGCTTTTGATCAATCGGCTCAATTAATTGATTGGCTAGCTCTAGTTCAAACTCTTGCTCTATCGCTGAAACGGCCAACTGTGCTTCATAGCTATGAATACAAAAACTAACGCTGTATTCAGACGAAGATTGAGTGATTAAGACAATAGAAACACCAGCACGTGATACCGCTGAGAAAATGCGACCAGCGATCCCCACCATGCCTTTCATCCCAGGACCAGACACACTTAACATGGTCATGCCCTTAAGATCTGAAATGGCTTTCACTTCCATTTTCGCATCACCTGGCTCACCGCTGATTAACGTGCCCGGTGCTTGAGGATTATTGGTGTTTTTGATCAAACAAGGAATGTGATGTTGTGAGATAGGTGCGATGGTTTTCGGGTGCAGTACCTTAGCACCAAAGTACGACAGCTCCATCGCCTCGGCGTAACTTAATGAATCAAGTAAAGTCGCATCTTTTACTAGACGCGGATCGCAGCTGTAAACGCCATCCACATCGGTCCATATTTCACAGCATTCAGCATCTAAACACGCCGCTAGCACAGCAGCGGAATAATCAGAGCCATTTCGGCCTAATACTAAGGTTTCACCCGCTTCGTTACCTGCCGTAAAGCCAGGCATTAAATAAACTGCCTCAGGGATAATCACCTCTGCAGCGAAACGCGCCTTTGAAGCGGCAATATCAACCATCGCTTCGACATAGCCGCCACGATAAGAAATTAACTTCTCTTGCGGCACAATTATTTCAACCACTTCACCTTTGGCTTTAAGTAACTCCGCCATGCAAGCGATACTAAGCACTTCACCTTGGGATAAAATTCGCGCTTCAATGTTATCTGGGCACTGCTCAAGCAAGCTCACACCTTGTAACAGCTTGCTTACTTTAGCCAATACCTCATCGGTTTGGTTTAACAGCGCATTATGTCTGAAATCAGGGTAAAGCTTAGAAAGGCCTATGATCAGGTCAGTAAAGATGGTTTTAATGGCTGCCACATGATGTTCGGCATTTTTCCCTTGGCTAGTTTGCGCCACCACTTCAACTAGGTTGTTGGTGACACCCGCTGGTGCAGATAAAACTAAAGCGACTTGTGACTGCTGCTGATTACTTACCACGATATCGGCAGCGCGATTAAATCGCTCTGCATTGGCTAAAGATGTGCCGCCAAACTTAAGTACGCGCATCGTACCTCTCCCTGATAAAAATGAAAAAGCCCGCTTCGTTTGAGCGGGCTTATAGAATTTTGCTATTGCTTATCCATTAGCCCGCCCCAGCGACAATAACTGTGCTGGTGGTAATAATGGTGGTAGTTGTTAGATTAACTAGCATAAAGCAACCTTATAAAATAATGGCTACACTAATACCTAACTTTACCTAGTTTGTCAATTCGCAGCGTTATGAACACGACAAGCCATAAAAGCCAATTTGACTACTTACAAAACAACAAAAAACCAATAAAAAAGAGAAAATAGAAAAAAACACCGCATAAACTCTAAATAAAGAACACTAACCAGCCTAAATCTCTACCAACAAGTTCAAGGTAAATATTCGCCTTCCCGCTCTGCTACAACGATATCAAGCCGACACAGGTATCAAAGCAAAGCCTAAGCCGCTCACGGATTTGCCCCCCTACCCAGCTACTTTCACTAAACGACCAAAAACATCGTAAATGATAGTGGCCAACTCGTAAGCTAACTTAAGGGCTGACTGCAACAAACATACCCAATCAACTTGAAGATGCTTGATTTCAGCATCTTCAAGTTGATTGGGTATAACCCTTTATGAACACTGGATAAAGCCAATATACATTCGTCTTACTACACAAGCCTGATAACAGACCTAGCAAAATAAAGTTAATTTTTTTAGCGCATTTTCCTTACATCGCGCCATAATAGAATTACGTTTTAAAATAGGGCCAGAAGTATGAGAAAAGCCGCGCTAATTAGCTTTTTATATCTAATCTGCAACTTAACTGCGGCCTATGCAGAAAGCTATTCGCATCAATCCCCAACGACAGAGCGTTCAGAGATAACGCAACAGTGGTATGTCAGCCGACTTTCTCCTTCTTTTAACTTTCTCTTAAATCAGCAAGAGCCCCTTGGTGATCACGACATCGAGAGAACAAGCTCTAGTATGATTGGCGGTTACAAATGGCCTATTAATCAAAACTTTGATGTATTTATGGAAGCAGGCTTTAGCGACAGTAATCAGATAAAAGAAACAAACTCGCAAGCTCAATACCACTTGTCAACAGGTGTTAGCTATCACATAACCCCGCAATTTCGGCTCGAAAGCCGCATTACCCAAATGTCACTCAAACCAAGTAAAGCAGCCATTAGTGCGAGTGAAACTAATTTAGGCTTCGCGACTTCCTACGAATTGATCCAAAACCTTGATGTCAAGGCAGGTGTTGAAATGCAACTGCAGCATCAGATAATGCACTTAGGCCTAGATTACCGCTTTTAGTTAGCTAAACAACGCGCACTAAATAACCCTAAATGGGCTAGCCCACTCCCCATTAATACCGACTCTAAAAAGAGTTGATCATCTTTTATCCAATAAATTGCGTTTTGTTTAAATTGCCAGCCAATATATTTTCCTTCCCGAACCGAACAAGCGACAGCCACACTCAATTCAGTATATGAGCCATCAGCTGACATGCCCGATAAGCAAGAAAACATTTTACGGTGAATACGTAAATAGCGCAGCAATCGCTGATGTGCTAAACGATTAGCATACCGAGGTTGAACAATCCCCTTGGGGTTATACGCCGTCACAATAACAAAACGCGGTGCATGTAACTTCGATTGACACCATTGAAAATATGTCTGCTGATAAGCCAACCACAGAGAGTGTTGTAATTTAGACAAAATTATTTCCTCTTAAATGAGCAATGAAAAAAAATTGTTAAAAGCTTGGTTCAGTAGATCACTCTTGATTTATGTCAATCAGAATTAAAAAAAAAACAGTAACCTTATGATATCGGTTGTTATACATCTGTTAACTAATTAGAATGTAATTTCGATATAATTCGCCGCCAAGCCTTCTATAACCAGCACTTAAGGCTGATTTACATTGGCTAAATAGCAGTATTTTAATCTCACCCAAGTGGTAATTAGGCGCGAAAAACACAAAATTAAATCGTAGTCGAGCGCATCCAAACTGAGTCAACGCACTAAAATTATAAACATAATGTTGCACTCTTTTTAAATTTCTTGCTCGGTTTACAACTGAAAGAATGCTAGATTTGTAATTAAAAAACTTAGGGCCTAACTATTATGAATACAACCAATATTCTCATCGTCGAAGATGAATTGGTCACCAGAAATACCCTTAAAAGTATTTTTGAAGCGGAGGGCTATAACGTCCTAGAAGCGACTGATGGTAATGAAATGTACCAAATCTTAAAAACTAATTCTGTGAACTTGGTGATCATGGACATTAATTTACCTGGGAAAAATGGCTTATTACTCGCGCGTGAATTACGCGACCAACATAATATCGCATTGATGTTCTTAACTGGGCGTGACAACGAAGTTGATAAAATATTAGGCCTAGAAATTGGTGCCGATGATTACATCACTAAGCCTTTCAACCCACGCGAGCTAACCATCAGAGCACGTAATCTATTAAGCCGTAGTCAAACCGTCGCTGTGGCTGAAGAATTGCCAAATCAAGTTGAACAGTACGATTTTAACGGTTGGCAACTACAAATAAACAGCCGCTCTCTAGTCAGCCCTGCTGGGGTAGTATTTAAGCTTCCTCGCAGTGAATTTCGAGCGATGCTGCATTTTGTTGAGCATCCGGGTCAAATACAAACCCGCGCAGACTTGTTGAAAAAGATGACAGGCCGTGAACTTAAGCCTCATGATAGAACTGTTGATGTCACCATCCGTCGTATTCGTAAACACTTTGAAAGTCATGGTGAAACGCCAGAAATCATCGCCACTATCCATGGTGAAGGCTACCGTTTTTGTGGTGACATCGAACCACAATAAATCTTTCAAGTAAGCCGAAGACAATAAAGCCCGCAAATACTGCGGGCTTTTTTTGTTGCCTAGATTTCGGTTTAAGCTATCCTCGCCAAATACAATTATTAAGCATCAGATACAAAAAAGCCCTGCAATGCAGGGCTCAAATCAAACGTTAAAGAGCGTACTAATTAAAGCTCAATACCTAGCTCTTTAAGGTCTTTCATTACAACAGAAGATGGTAGTGGAATGTAACCATCTTTAGCAACGATTTCTTGACCTTGAGTAGAAAGAACCATTTTTAGGAACTCACGCTCTAGTGGTGCAAGAGGTTTGTTCGGGTGCTTGTTTACGTAAACGTATAGGAAACGAGACAGTGGGTAAGCACCTGTTACTGCGTTATCCATTGTTGCTTCTACAAATTCACCGCCTTTCTTAGACAGTGCAACAGCGCGTACGCCAGATGTTTTGTAACCGATACCAGAGTAACCGATAGCGTTTAGTGAAGAAGACACAGATTGAACAACAGAAGCTGAACCAGGTTGCTCGTTCACGCTGCTCTTGAAGTCACCTTTACATAAGCTTTTATCTTTGAAGTAACCGTAAGTACCAGATACTGAGTTACGACCGAATAATTGAATGTCTTTGTCTTTCCAAGAGCCGTCTAGGCCTAGGTCACCCCAACGCTCAGCTTGCTTGTCGCCACCACACTTAAGTGTGCTTGAGAAGATTGTATCAACTTGTTTAATTGATAGGCCTTCAATTGGGTTATCTTTGTTTACAAATACAGCCAATGCATCGATAGCAACACGAACTTGTGTTGGCTTGTAACCGTAACGCTTTTCAAATGCTTCAATTTCTTTAGCCTTCATTGCACGGCTCATAGGACCGAACTGAGAAGTACCTTCAGTAAGTGCTGGTGGAGCAGTAGATGAACCAGCGGCTTGAATTTGGATGTTTACGTTAGGGTATTGACGTTTAAACTCTTCGGCCCAAAATGTCATCATGTTAGCTAGTGTGTCAGAACCAACAGACGAAAGGTTACCAGAAATACCACTTACTTTGGTGTAAGTAGGAAGATTTGCATCAACATTGCCAGCAACAGCTGATCCAGCGAAAACGGTAGCGACACTGAAACCAATCGCTGTTACCAGGTTTTTTACTTTCATTATCTTTACTCCAAGTGAATGTATTTTTTCGATTCGGCGCCAGTATGGCTAGCGATGATGACAAATATAAGTACCTAAGATGACAGTTTGATGACCAAGGTAACTTTTCCTTCATAAATGAAAAAGCGCCGAACTCGCGGCGCTTTATTGATATAGAATTTAAAATCAGATAGTTAAACTTTAAATGCAGATATTTGCTTAGTCACATCGTCAGACAAAGCTTTCACTTTACTACTGTTAGCTAACGTTTCTTGGCTTCCTTCACCTGTCTGCGTAGAAATCACACTAATATTGACCATAGAGCGAGCAACTTCTTCAGCAACCGCGGCTTGCTCTGTGGTTGCTGATGCAATCTGGTGATTCATATCATTCACACGCTCTACTTGTTTCACCACCACATTTAAGTTATCACCTGTTTTTCCAGCAGCAATAACACTCTGGCGGGCAGTATCACGGCCTTGCTCCATTGCTTGCGCAGCACTTTTCGCTAACGATTGGAGTTTCTCAATCATTTTTTGAATTTCAATTGTGGAGTTTTTCGTGCTGTGAGCCAAACTTCTAACTTCGTCAGCGACCACCGCAAAACCTCTGCCAGCTTCACCAGCTCGCGCAGCCTCAATCGCAGCATTAAGGGCTAATAAATTGGTTTGCTCAGAAATTCCCGAAATAACATTCAGTACTTCACCTATTTCACTCGAGCCCGCTTCGAGTTCATTAACTACCGTTACTGCGTGCTCAACTTGATTTGAAACTTGATTGATTGAATCAAGTGTTTTATTAATGAGTAAACTTGCTTCACGCACTACGCTATTGGTTTCGCTAGTGGCTTCAGATGCTTGGGAAGTACTGGCTTCAACTTCTTTAACGGCCAATGTCATCTGCTCAACCGCACTGACCACGGTATCCACATCTATCATCTGTTTTTGCACACCAGTATTGGTTTGATTAGCAATCACAGCTAATTCATCAGCCGATAAATTCAAGGTATTTAAACTAGATTGAACTGACTTCAACAGCCCCTGAAAAGAGTCCAGCATCGTGTTGATTTCACGACTTAAAAAACCCATTTCATCTTGACTATCAACATTAATTCTTACTGTCACATCGCCTTTGGCAACTAAGCTCATGGCATTTACGATCAGTCGAAGCGGCTTAACAATTGAACCAATGATTAACCAAGAGGTCGCAATTAAAGCAAACAAAATGGCAACAAAGATCCCACCTTTACTCCACAACCGTTCAATGTATAGCTTTTCTATATCATCTAAATAAACACCTGTACCAACAATGATCTCCCACGGAGCAAATTCAGCGGCATAAGACAATTTGGCGTCAGGGTTACCCCCAGCTTTCTTGGGAAAATGGTATTCAAGATAACCAGAGCCGCCTCCGGAGCGCACTGAATTCAATATCTCACGATAAAGATAAACGCCATAGCTGTCTTTGGTTGAACCAACGTTACTGCCTATTTTAGTCGAGCCTTTTAAACTGGCCTTTAAGACAAAGTCATCGTTAAAAGCGAAGAAGTAACCATCAGAGCCATAGGCCATTTCGGAAAGCTGTTTAAAAGCGAGTTGCTGCGCTGTTGCTAATTCCATTTCGCCACGAGCGACTTGCCCTTGATAATGAGAAAACACCCCCATCGATGCTTCAACTTGATGTTTTAGCTGCTGTTTTCGCTCCGCTAACATGCTGTCTTTTAGCTCTAACGCGCCAAACCAAGCCATCAACAGAATGGACAAAGAGGCAAACGTCACCAAAAAAGAGATCTTACTTTTAACCGATAGGTTTTTGATATAGTCCATTATGTTACCTAATGTATTATGCAAACAGTCAATAGTGAGAACAGTTCTCATCTAGACACAACGGCAGCAATATAGCAAAAGTGAAGCTAAAACCACAACACGCTACGCTAGGATTCAAAATATATCCCTAAAGTTATATTCCTGATGTATGTTTGATGCTTCTACGGACTTAGATCATATTTATGTTGAATTTATCGAACGAGGGGGGGAAGTTATAAAATATATGTATAATTTTACACCACAAAACGAAATTATTTATGCGCTAACGCACTTGTTAATGGGATGTAGAAGAGGAATATACAAACTGTGATGGGATAGTGAAACTAAATCGACTACCAACGCCTACTTCACTTTCAATTTCTAGGGCACTGTTATGATGGCTTAACGCATGTTTTACAATGGACAAGCCTAAGCCCGAACCGCCCGTCTCTCGAGACCTTGCTTTATCAACTCGGTAGAAACGTTCGGTTAAACGAGATATATGTTCTGGCGCAATACCATTGCCTTTATCGGTTACGGCAAAATGCGCACCTTGGTCTTGTTTTAACCATTGAACCTTAATTTCGCGGTTAGCAGGCGTATAATAAACCGCGTTATAAACCAAGTTAGAAATGGCACTTCGTAACTGCTCAGCATCGCCGTGCACTTTTAAGTCAGGGTTTACTTCAAACACCAGTTGATGCTTTTTATCACCACTTAAGGCTTGCGCCTCTTTTTCAACCAAACTCAACATAGACGGTATATCAACCATCTGTTCAAGATCGACATCAGGTGTGGCTTCAATACGAGACAAAGTGAGTAACTGTTCAACCAGCGAGTCCATGCGCGCCGTTTGCTCTGCCATTACATGGTGCGCTTTACCCCACATACCTGAACTCGTTTCAGGGGCATCTTCAATCATTTCCAAGTAACCTTTTAGAACGGTTAAAGGCGTTCTTAATTCATGAGACACACTGGACACAAAATTTCGGCGCATCGCTTCTAATTGGCGCACATGAGTCACATCGCGTGCCACCAACATATTTTGCCCCGAGGTATAAGGCATGATGCGAAATTCCAATAATTTGTCGGATTGAACCGGAGAAACCACTTCGAGGGGCGTATCAAAGTCTCGCGCTTTTAAATAGTCGACAAAATGAGGCGTACGGATCAGATTACCAATATGCTGCCCCGCGTCTTCCGGCCAACGAAAGCCTAAAATCCCTTCTGCTAGGCGATTACACCAAATAATGCTGCCATCGGTTTTAAACACCACTGCCGCATCAGGCAAGGCCTCAGCCCCTTCTCGAAAACGGCGAATAACACTGGCTAATTCTCGACGACGAACGCGGTGTCGCTGTTGCAACTTATAGATACCGTTAAATACAATTTCCCAGCTACCTCGGCCATTGGGCGGGATCAAACTGCGATCATGCCAAAGCCAGTCAGCCAACTTTTTCTGGTTGTTATAATGCCAGGCAAGGTGGGCAACAGTGGCAATTAAAAGACATAAAGTCAGCTCATCAATGATCAAACCAAGAATAATAAAGGGAATATAGAAAAACAGCACACGAACAAAAAGTACCATCCAAGAGAAAGGTTGCAACATAGAGCGTACCGTTTTCCTTTTTTTAGCCTATCCAGTCAATATAGTCTGGCAACATCCGTTTAGGAAGCCACTACATCCGTGTTGAAAAGCGATAACCCGCACCGCGTACCGTTTGAATTAAACGGTCATGGCCTTCATCTGCTACTGCTTTACGTAAACGGCGAATATGAACATCAACAGTGCGGTCTTCCACATAAACGTTGGTACCCCACACATTATTAAGCAACTGCTCACGGCTATATACACGCTCGGGATGTGTCATAAAAAAGTGCAGCAACTTAAACTCTGTTGGCCCCATTTCTAATGGGTTTTCATTAGCACTGACGCGATGAGAAACTGGATCTAACTTCAAGCCTTGAACTTCAATAACATCATCTAAAGAGGTTGGTGAAACGCGGCGCATTACCGCTTTAAGTCTCGCCATCAGCTCTTTAGGTGAAAAGGGTTTAGTGATGTAATCATCGGCGCCCACTTCGAGGCCACGGATCTTATCTTCCTCTTCACCACGCGCTGTCAGCATCACTACCGGAATTTGACGCGTAATGTCGTCTTGCTTTAGCTGTTTTATCAGTTGGATCCCGGTACCACCAGGCAACATCCAGTCTAATAAAATTAAGTCAGGAAACGGTTCAACTAATTTCTCTAATGCCATCTCGAAATCAGACGCTTCAATTGCCTCATAACCTTTTTGCTCTAGCACAAAACAAAGCATTTCACGAATAGGTGCTTCATCCTCTACTACAAGTATTCTTCTAGACATCTTGTAACTCTATGTTTATTACGATTGAGTGCATTATTAGCTGTTTGTATGACACTTATATGACAAACAAGCCTTGACTCGAGCAATAGTGATATTTTTGTGACGTTAAGATGAAAAAAATCTGCACATTAGCGATCTCTTCCATCCAGCATAAAAACCAAGCTAATTCGGTAATATCGATATTTAAGCTCGAATATTACGATACATCATTAAGGTAAAACAAGGGTTAAAGTGCTTCCCATTGATGTTTTACTAACATCCACTCGTGTACTAAGTTGCTCTTTCATCTCAGAAACATGAGAAATTACTCCCACCATACGGCCACTACTTTGCAAATCCATTAAGGTTCTTACGGCTAAATCAAGGGATTCTTGGTCTAAGCTGCCAAAGCCTTCATCGATAAAAAGCGTGTCTAACTTAATACCACCAGCGTAGGCTTGCACCACTTCAGAAAGTCCCAACGCCATCGCCAGCGCCGCCATAAAACTTTCGCCGCCACTTAACGTTGCCACCGAGCGCACTTTACCTGTGTATGCATCTTCTACTTCTAGCTCTAGCCCTGACGCTTTATTGCCTTTGGCTCTTTCTTCTTTGCGCAATAAGCGATACCGACCTTTACTCATTAACTGTAGTCTGGCACTGGCATCTAGCAACACATCATCAAGTAGTACACTCAGCACAAATCGCTGTAAGCTAATCTTATTTCCTGTTTGACCATTGGCGACATTAGCCAGCGTGCCGACAACTTCGTATTCTTGTTCAACCTGCGTTATCTTTTTGCCCAGCTCAGCTAATTGCAGCGCGGCTTTTTGCAGCTGCTCTGCGCGGTGATGCAGCCCTTGCCAAGTCGCTTCGGCTTGTGTTTTTTGCGCCAATAGCATCTCAGCTTGCTGCGTTAATTGCGCCATATCAGGCTCGCTAACATCGGCTAATTTGTGAGTCAGCTGAGCGGTGTTGGCCTGATTTTTCTGGCAAGCTTGCTGATAAGCATTGATTTCTTCAGTCAGGGCGCTGATTTCCGCTTTGGTTAAACAAGCTTGTTTGTAAGCAGCCAGATCGGCAAAATTTGCCGCTGCTAGCTGATGATTAAACTCAGTTAACGCATGCTCTTGGCGCGCTTTACTGGTTTCATTTTGTGCTATCGCAGCGGTGTTCGCCGCCTGCAGTTGCGCCAGTGCGGTTTGCGCAATTTGGTGCTGGTCTCGTATGGTTTGAATGTTAAGCTCAAGTTCAGTCAGCACTTTTGCCGCTGCGGTAATGGCCAGCTCAAGCTGCGTTAGAGAGCGATAGTCAGTGGGAATTTGCTCACGCAGGCTAGCCTCTTTACCTTGCAATTGCGCCAGCTGACTTTGTAATTGGTTCACTCTTTTCGACTCAGCGTCGACTTGTTGGCGCAGTGGCTCCTCTTGTTGCTGCTGTTGCTTTAAGCGCGCCGCAATGGTTTTCACCTGATTTTGCGCCAATTGCGCCTGTTCAACTTGCCCCTTTAACCCATGCAGATGCTGGGCTAACTGCTGTGCACTGTATTGAACATATTCCCCCAAACTTAACGCCAGCTCAGCAACAAATTGCTGCTTTTCCGTTAACTGCACATTTAAGCTTTTGTATTCTTGGCGTGCGCTGGCCAAGTCCTGCTGCGCCTTATTCGCCTGCTGTGTTAACTGCTCTAATACCGCTTCTGTGGGTAGGTCATGTTGTGGCTGGGCAGGCGCAGGATGCGAACCACTACCACAAACCGGACATGGCAAGCCTTGCTGCAGAGTTTGCGCCAAAATGGCCGCTTGACCTTGATGCCAGCGTAATTGCGCCTGATTAAGCTGCTCACGCGCCTGTTGTTCAGCAAGGTTTAACTCCTTGCCATTAACCAAAGACTGTTGCAGCTTTTCGCCTAGCGAGGCTAGTTCAGCACTGGCTTTAAGCCACTGTTGGTGGGTCTTTTCGTGAGCTTGTAAAGCATTAAATTGCTGCTGCAAATTAAACAATGGCTCTGCCAGTTGTTGCTGCTTTGCCAGCTCGGCGTCATCACTTTGCTTTTGTTGTAAACATTGCGCCAACTTCTGCTCAAATGTTTGCAGCTGTTGCTGGCCGTTCAAGTGCGCGGTTTTGGCTTGTTTTATTTCACGAGCAAGTTCAGCAAGGGCGTTAAAAGGCACAGTTAAGCCATTAAGCTTTTGTAACTCAGCTTGCTCAGCTTTAGCCTGCTCGTTTAACTGCGCTAATTGAGCAAATTCAGCCGCTTTTTCGCTGGCTACCCGCTGCCCTTGCTTTAATTGCTCTTCACTTTGCTGCAACGCTTTTTGGCTTAACTGCGCCTCTTGTTCGCGCGCCAAATAGAATTGGTAACTAGGTTCAATCTGCTGAGCTTGCTGGCCACGCTCACACCGTTGCTGAGTTTGCGTTATCACGCCGCTTTGCTCATCTAGCTTAAGCTGCTCGGCTTTTAATTGGGCTAAAGCAGTAAAGTCCGCGGCAATACTTTTGGCACTAACAAGAGCATTGTTAGTTTGCTCGTATGCTTGTGTGTGAGCATTTTTTTGCGTTAAGGCATCCGCCAGCTTCGGCGCAAGCTTAGTTTGCTCATCTTCTAACGAAACCCCTTCTTCAAGCTCTAAGGCATTGATCATACCGGCGCGTTGATTGGTCAAGGCTTCGTTTTCTTTACGTAGCGCGGCGGCTTGGGCTTTTAGCTTGTCTTCAATTTTGCGATATATTTGAGTTTGAAACAGCTGACTAAAGATCTTTTCCCGCTCTTTTGAATCCGCCATTAACAGCTGGCGAAACTTGCCTTGCGGCAACACCATCACTTGACGAAACTGATCCGCATCCAGCCCAGTTAACTGCTCAATTAAAGCATTGGCTTCGCTAACTTTACTCGGCACCAATAACACTTCTTGCTCGCCATCTAAGCGATATAACTGCGCCTCTGGTTTTTGGTCTGTGGTGCCCTCACCGCTTTTTTTCGGCCTTGCCTGCTCCGGTACACGGCGAATACGATAGCGCTGCGAGCCTAGTTCAAATTCAAAGGTCACTTCGGTCAGTGTCGTTGGCGTGGCATAATCACAGCGCATCTGCGCCGCTTCGCGCTCATCGCCGGTGCTTTTGCCATACAAGGCGAAACAGATGGCATCTAAAATAGACGTTTTACCGGCGCCAGTGGGGCCATTAAGTAAAAACAGCGGGTTTTGCCCGAGCTTGGCAAAGTCGATGGTTTGAGTATCAGCAAACGGGCCAAACGCCGTCATGGTTAAATGAATCGGTCTCATTGGCTTTGCTCCTGCTGGTGAAGCTCATCTAAGGTGGCGTTAATACAAGCCTGTTGCTGCTCACTGAGCGCCTCTCCTTGCACCTGCGAGAAAAAGTCACTGAACATCGCCATTTCGCCTTTTTTGATGTGATCAGTGCGCCGCTCTAATTGCGCCGACTCCGCCATCAAACCGGTGCGTTCAATATGCAATACATTGGGATACACTTGGCGAATTTTACCTATCACATCCAAGATCGCGGTTTTATCCAGCAAGCGCACCATAATGTAATCATCAAGGGCAGTATCTTGCTCACTACTGGCAATAATGTCCGCCAAAAACCCTTCAATAATACGCACATCACGCAGCGGCGTTAACGGCAACAGCTCAATCTGCGCAGGCGCATTATCAACCAGCTCTACTAATGTGACGGATTTGTTTTGGTGCTGCTCACTAAAAGAATATTTCAAGATTGAGCCGCTATAACGCACATGAGGCTGGCCCTTGTATTGCGGGCCATGTAAGTGACCTAATGCAACATAATCAAACTCACTAAATAAATTGGGCGCAATTTTATCGGCGCCGCCAATGCTTAAGGGGCGCTCTGACTCACTCTCTTCGCCGCCATCTAAAAAGCAATGGCTAACCACCACATTTTTGACTTTATTGTTACTGGCATCAATCTGTTGCTGCACTAGCTCAAGTAACACTTGCATCGCTTCTTGATGGCTAGTTGCAGCGGTATCAAACACACTGCGCACCGTGGCTGGCTCAACGTAAGGCAGTGAATAAAAAGCCGCGCTAACACCTGAACGCCCTTTAATCACTACCGGCGTTATTTGCTCATTCAATGGGCCGGTAATATGCAAACCACTGGCTATCATTTGCGCACTGGCAAAACCTAACCGCTCAGCGCCATCGTGATTGCCCGCGATCATCACCACAGGAATAGCTAACTCTTTTACCAAGGTTGTTAACACTTCATTGAGCAAACTCACCGCTTGCGCCGGCGGCACCGAGCGATCATAAATGTCACCCGCCACCACTACCGCGTCCACGTGATGCTGCTGGGCTAACTCAATAATTTGATTTAATACATGGCGTTGATCGTCAAGTAAAGATTGGTTATGCAGTTGACGGCCAAGATGCCAATCAGAAGTGTGAATAAATTTCATTGAAATAATAAATGCCTAGTAAAAAATGAGGAGTGGCTCGCCGAAAACAAAAAAGCCCAAAGCAGGGATCATAATAAGCTAAAAATAGTTTATCATGCATACCTAAGTGACCTTTTCCAACCCTTCTGACGCTATCAATACGCTTAGTCATGCGTAAGGTGCAGATATTTTATATAAGTGGATCAATACTATGTGGTTTAAAAACCTGCAAATTTATCGTTTTACCCGCCCTTTTGAACACACCATTGAAGCCTTGGAAAACACCTTAACGGATTTTGAATTTGCCCCTTGTGGCTCGCAAGACGTATCGAAATTTGGCTGGGTAAAACCCTTAGGCAAGTTTGGTCAAACCCTGACTCACGGCGCTGACGGCAACATTCTGCTTTGTGTTAAGAAAGAAGAAAAAATGCTACCGGGCCCAGTGATCAAAGATATGGTCGAAGAGCGAGCCCTTGCCCTTGAAGAAACCCAAGGCCGCGCGTTAAAGAAAAAAGAAAAAGACGCGCTCAAAGAAGACATCATCATGGAGCTGCTGCCACGCGCTTTTAGCCGCACCAGCCAAACCTTTGCTTGGATCAGCCCAAAATCAGACTTACTTGTGGTTGACGCATCCAGCGCAAAAAAAGCCGAAGAATTAATTGCCCTACTGCGTAAATGTTTAGGCAGCTTGCCAGTGGTGCCGCTAAGCCTAACCACGCCACCAGAGCTCACCATGACCGACTGGCTTAACGATGGCAACATTCCAGCAGGCTTTAACATTGAAGACGAAGCCGAGCTGCGCAGCGCCCTAGAGCACGGCGGCATTATTCGCTGTAAGCAGCAAGATTTAACCGCCGAAGAAATCAAAGCCCACTTAGACGCCGACAAGCTAGTGACCAAGCTTGCCCTAAACTGGCAAGAAAACGTGTCGTTCATCCTAGGTGAAGACATGGGCGTGAAACGCGTTAAATTCTCAGACGTATTACGTGAAGAAAACGAAGACGTTGACGGCGATGACTTTGCCGCCCGCTTTGACGCTGACTTTGCGTTAATGACTGGTGAATTAGAAGCCTTTATTCCCGCGCTAGTAGAAGCCCTTGGCGGTGAAGATAAGAAGGCGTAATTAGCCGTTTTCAATGCCCGCAAGCCTGAGGGTTTGTGGGTTGGACAGACATCCCTTTTGGTAGGTAGTTAAAAAATCATGGCTGACAGAATAAACTCAGCAGGAAAAATAAAAGTCGGGGATTACTTCGAAAGTTGCAGCTTCCACCCATGTCTATGCATCGAAGTAGATGAATCCGGTAGTAATATTGAGGGTATTTCCTTAATTGATGGCCGTATTCAAAATTGCAGCACCGTCCATTGTGGCATCCGTAAGTTAACTATTGATGAAGCCATTGAATGGAAAAAGCGAGGCCCGCAAGAGATCGAAGGCCAAGAAGTTGAGAATCAGTGGTGGTAAAACGACCAGAAAAGACAGAACAGGCATCTCTTTTGTGTCATCGTCACGGCTTTTGGTAAGCACATTATTGCTCCTAGGGTCTTGAGAAAACGTAATTGCTATGCAAAATTATAAATTCGTACTTGTATCAGTATCCGGCTATAAAAAAGAACATGACAAGCTGCTTAAGAGCTTACTCAACCAAAAAAATGAACTCTTTTGTGTGGTTGGTAAGGACTGTGAAGTATGGGAAGAAATCATGGATGAACTGTCCGTAGGAGATGGATCTAACCCTCTCCCTATAACCACGACTAGCCATCCAGACGAGTCCATCACAGACGTTATTGGGTTTGCACAAATGTTCAAAATTGAAAAAGAGTCAGGTGTTGAAGTTGTGCGTATTTAGCAAGGCTAACCATCATGTCTTAGATGTTTTTAGGCATCGTTCCATTCTTTTCAGCCTCCAACTGGCGAAGTTAACTAGTCATGTCGATTCAAGCACAGAGAGATAAACATTCACTAAAGCTGCTCAATCAGAAATTCCATGCACTCGCGATTGAGCCTTATGCAATATACCAAGAGCTCTTACTTCTTGGGGTTGATATTCAAAAGTCGCTGTTGATTGATTTATGCCCCGACTCCGGCAACACTTATTGCGGATCGCTAATCGATCAAAATGGTGACTACAAGGAGTTTGACATAGATTGTGATATGTCCGAGCTATCTGAACTAAAGACGCAAAAGAACCCAAAAGGCAAAAGAAGTCGCTACGTTTACTTAGCTAAGGAACTTTATCTTGAGTTACGCAGTAACTGAAAGGCAGGACACATTGGCCTTGCTAAACCGAGGTGACCATATATATCCAGTCTTTTTCTAGATATTGAGTCATTTAGACAGCAAAAGATAGGACAGGCACTTTTTATTTAATAAATAGAGTGCCTTAGCCTAAGCTGATTTGCCCTATATGGCGAAGATATGTGCTACGAGCTGAGCTTTAGCCTATTGTCAGTTAAGGGCAGCAAGTAGGAGCAGCAGTCATGCTGCGATAAACCCCATCGCCCCATTACTGGGCTCCTACGGGCATAGCACAACCCGAAGTAAACAATAAGACATTGCTCAAAAGCTGGCAAAAGCTGGGACACCCACCAATTTGAGAAAAATGATCAAAGAAGGCCAGTAATGAAAGCATGGTTGCTTAATTTTATCATCGTATTATGCGTTATCTTTTACTTAAGCTACCCGCCACAAACGGGGCTCACTTTAATGTTTTCGCGAGTTGGTATTTTTCTGATTGGTTTTATTACCGTTATTTTCCTTCTGATAAAGTCGATTAAATTTGTTTGGTTAAATGCTGTACCGCGGGAACGTTCATGGTTTTCATTTTTTGTCACGAGCACTTATCATCTTTGTTGCCATATGCGGATTTTCATACTTAAGCTATGTCAATAATCAGGCTGTCAGTTATCTTTGGGAGCAAGCCGAGGCGATAAACACGCAGTGTAACAAAGATAAAAAATGTCCTGTTCACCCCGCTGGCTGGAGTAAACATGACTTTCGTTATCGCTATGACTACGTCTATTTCAGCACCAAGTTCTACCTGTTTTATTCCGCGGAAGATGATGTATTTTCTATTTACATCAATTATGGCCCTGATTTGAGTTACAAGTTGGTTGGTGGGGTTAATAAGGTAGTCAGTCAATAAAATGAAGAAGTAATGAAAGTAACTGGGCAACCCGCAAAATAATTAGGTTTGCGAGTTATCAAATTCAAGACGGTCACACTTACTTAATACAGCTAAACTCGCAGTGCAGGGTTTCTTTATCATCAAATTCAAAGTAGTAAACATCATCGCCATGATGCTTCCCATTCCCTCGAAACGAACATTCACCCGTTTTCATTACGCGCATTGCGGTTAAAAAGCAGATAGAGAATTTTTCTTCAAAATCCTTTTTATAAACAGGCACAGTACAACCTGAGATGCCGCTCATTTCCCAACGTTCACCTTTAAATATCAATGCATCATGCTTAGATCCACCATAGCCAAGCTCTTTTATTGAGCAATCTTTTTCATCGTTATAAAAAGTAACAAAATCGCCACTAACCGCTTGAAAAGACAATAACAATAACCCTAGGTATAGATATTTCATCGTTTTTTCCTTCAATAAAAAAATCATCAATTTAATCAACATTAGTTTTGGCTAAGCACATGACCATTGAATATCGTATGAATGAGTAGCAAAGCTTCGTTTTCAGGGATGAAAACGCAGAGCGTATAGGGACATATTCACAGCGGTTTTGCGGATTATTCATACGATAATACTTATCCCAAGTTCAGGTTAATGACATGTTACCAATATCAGCTTTATTTCTTCTTAATCGGAAAATAAAGCTTCATCACCGACTCATCGCTATTGGGCATGGATTCGGGGCCATAATATTCAAAGAAATAACCACCCTTATGGTCATAGCCAGAACTGGGGAACCAATCTCGCATAATGGCTTGCCAAAACTCGATATAGCGATTGTCCATTACCCCTTTGAACTCAAACACAGCGTAGGTATTTTTCGGGATCTCGCGCGAAACCGTCTCATCCGCTAACGAGGCCGGAAAGCTTGCTCCCGCAAGCAGCTCACAACCCACCATATATTCCAGCTGATTGGACTTAGTGAAGCTATAGACCGAGAGATCTTGGGTGCTTAGCCCGATGCCCGCTTTATTGTTACAAGTGCTGATATCAATGCCAGAGTTATTTACCCGTGGCCACAGATCGGTTAGCTGTTGGCTGCCTTCATAACCCGACGCTCTAATGCCGGTCAGGGTAAAGGCGTCTAACTCAACAATTTGTGGCTTAGGTGCTAGCGAGTTAGCTATCGTAGCAAGTGATGCTGGTAGTTCTGCTGGTAAAGCGTTGGCAAAATGCTTAGAGAAAAACTGAAACACCTCTTGTTCAATCAACAAGTTTAGTCTGTCGGAGTGGCCGCCTGGGTATTCGCTATAAAACGCGTTAATGCCTTTTTGCTCAAGCTCGTTTGCTAGCACGCGCAGGTCGTCGCGAATAGCGATATCTTTATTACCCACATCAAGCTTAATGGCGGTCACTTTCTCTTTGATATTGTCGAGCTGGCTGGCCGAAAGCTGATTAAGAGCGGTCATGATGCTGTGGGCGCTGATACGCGCAACCGTTTGCTGGGTAAAGGGCACCTCGGCATACAAGGGCGCGGTATTGCTCGGCGCAAACGCTAAAGCAACGGAATAATTAATGACTTCATTTCCAGTCCATTGATCTTTTGGTGCTGATAAGCCTGCGTTAATGTCGGCCAGCTGTGCATCGGTTTTCATGTTACTTAACCAATGCTCACCCACTAACGCTGGGCTCATGGCATACACGCCGGAAAACAACTCGGGATAGTTAATCGCAAAATTAAGGGCGCCATAGCCACCCATTGAACTGCCGGCGATGCCGCGTTGTTGATTGGTGCGATAGTTTGCCTCCACATAAGGTATCACGTCTTTAAGGATGTAATCCTCCCAGCTGCCACCTGACGTTGAGTTGCTATACCAGCCACCTTTGGCATGCTCGGTGAAACTGTCTGGCACCACGATGATCATTTCGTTAATTTGCTGCTGCGCGTACAAGGTTTTCAGCGCGTTGGTAACATTAGGCTCACCGCCAATATTAGAAAACCAGCCATAAGCGTTGGCGCCTAATCCGTGCAGTAAATACACCACGGGATAAGTTTTGCTGCTATCGCTGTGATAAGAGGGTGGTAATGAGATAATCAACTCACGCTCGGCCTTAAGGGGTAAGACATTGTTTTGCAGTGATGGGCTGGTGATGGTCACTGTTTCGAGCGTTGGCTGTTTCGGCACTTCTTTTTCGGCAAAGCAGCCACTAACAAGCAGCGCACAGGCCATGGTTATCATCAAACTTAATCGATTACTCATTGATCTTCCTTAAAATAATGAACAGAAACATGCCGGCATCGCTGTATATGGAGGCATTGCATAAAATAATAGATTAATGACATTTTATGTCAACAGTGTTTTTACATTTACTTGATATTCATCGCTAAATTAGCGCCTCGGTTTTTATCGGCTCAATCGCGAGTTAGGCTCAGCTGCAACGCTTCAACCTCTGATGCTGACAGCTGACGCCACGCACCCAAAGCTAAGCCATCTAAGGTTAAATTAGCCAGCGCCACACGCTGTAAATCAATCACCTTATAACCCAGCATTTGCGCCATTTTGCGAATTTGTCGATTGAGCCCTTGGGTTAATACAATTTCAAACTGATCGGGGGCGATCCGTCTTATTTGACAAGTCCGAGTTAACCCCTCTCTTAGCTGCACACCCATCGCCATTGCCCTTAAAAAGGTCTCATCAAAAGCGCGCTCGACTTGCACATGGTAGGTTTTAGGGTGATAAAAATCCGGATGAATTAAGCGCTGGCATAGCTCGCCATCATCGGTGAGCAATAACAAACCGTGCGAGTCTTTATCTAACCGCCCTACCGGATAAATGCGCCCAGCATCAAGGGGTAACAAGTGCAATAAACTGGCGCTGTGATGCGCCCTTAAATTACAGTCCACGCCAACGGGTTTATTAAACAGCCAATAACTAAAGGCGGCTTTTAGGGTTAAAGTTTGGCCTGCCAACTGCACCAAATCGCCCACCTGAACATGGTCAATGTGCTCAGCAATACGGCCATTAAACATCACCTCACCGGCATCAATATGACGTGATGCTTGACGACGTGAGCAATAGCCGGACATAGCAATATAACGGGCTAAGCGAATTTCTGATACTTGAGGCATTATCATCGCCTCACTTGGCAAACTTGCCAGTCGCTAAAAATGCACTTATTGCATTAAGCACGCGTCGATTGGTCATCAAAAAGGTATGAGTCACCGGCAGGGTTAAGTGATCTTTCATACCCGCAATTTTAGTGCTGTTAACACTTACTTTGCCGTCGTTAGGTCTGGGCATTAACGTCGACAAAATCAAGTTGACGCTGCGGGTGCCCGCAATCACGCCCAACTCATAGTCAACTGCGCCAAGTCGCTTAGGCATACTCATTTCATCTGTGCCTAATTGCAAACCTGCCTCGCCATTGATCCATTTAAATAAGCGTAAATGGCCAAGCTTATCAACAATCTCACTGCCTTGATTGGGCGGCGCTAACATCACTACTCGGCCTAATTGTTCTATTTTATGCTTGGATAAATATGCCCGCAGCAAAATACCGCCTAGTGAGTGGGTGACAAAATGAATGGTGTGACCCCCTTGGCACTGTGCTAGCGCTTGTGGGATCACCTGATTGGCTAAGGTCATCACATCATGCTGGCGCGAGGCATACCCAAGATTAACCACTTGATAACCTTGACGGCGCAAGTGCTTGGCGATGGTATTCATTGAGCGCGGCGTTCTCACTAAACCATGCAGTAAGATCACTGTTTCTTTCTTAACATGAGCGTCTTGCTTCATTGCTGCTCAATCCATTCATACAAGTGCTCAACGTTAGCTGGGTATTCGCGCTTGAGTTTTTCAACCCAGTCGTCAATGTTATCCCACCACGCGGGCAAGTCAGGCGATTGCGCCTTTTGCGCCAGCTCACGTAAGCGTTTTAAACCGATCGAGCCAGCGGCGCCTTTAATTTTATGAGCTTCACTAACAATACCGTCTTGATCGCGGGCAATCAGGTTAGATTCTAATACCGCCAAGTATTCAGGCATTAATTTCTCAAACAAAGCCACACTTGAAATAAGCGTCGATTTACCCACCGCAGCTAAAAAATCCCCCAACATTTCAGTGTCTAACAAGGTTTCCAGTTTTACTTCAACGTGATCATGACGATGAACAGCAACCGGTAAAGGCTCATGGGCGAATAGCTCACTCACCATGGCGGCAACCGCTTCCACACTAAGGGGTTTACTAATGGCATCGTCCATGCCTTGTTCAAAATATTCCGTTCGATCATTAATCACATTGGCGGTCAGAGCTACCACAGGACATAGATCGTCGCCAAAACGATCACGCAATTTAGCCACTACTTCAAAACCACTGAAGTCGGGTAATTGAATATCGAGTAAAATGAGTTGATAAGCATGCTGCTCTGCCATATCTAATGCCGCTTGTCCGGTCATGGCGACCGAGACTTGATGGCCCAGCTTTTCCAGTAATGCTTTGGCAACGGTGACATTCAGCTCAACGTCTTCCACCAGCAAAATATCAAGATTGGGCAAGGCCTTAACTTGCTCACTTAACTCATTAAGTGTTTTCGGTACATCAACTGTCAGCTCAACCGCAAACACTGAGCCTTTGCCTAGCTCACTGGTCACTAATATTTCACCGCCCATCGCGCTCACTAGCTTATGTGACACCGCTAGCCCGATACCGGTTCCGGTAGCTTGCTTGGTGCCTTTAACCTGATAATACATGGAGAATATTTTCTTAATTTGATCTTCCGGTATGCCGATACCTGAATCTTGTACTTCCATGCGAATACGCGCTTTATCTTCACCTAATGCCATCGAACTGACACGAATATCAACGCGCCCCTGATCGGTAAATTTGACCGCATTGCTGATCAAGTTCCACATTACTTGGCGTAAACGGGTACCATCGGCTTCGATATAATCCGGTAGATTAGGCGCATTTTCACAAGCTAGATAAAGATTTTTTTGCTGCGCTTGGATATGCGCCAAGCTTTCTAAATCTGAAACAAAGTCATGAAAATTGAGCGGCTGCTTGACGATTTCTAAACGCTTTCGATCCAGCTTATCTAAATCAATAATATCGTTAAAAATATTGCCTAGGGTGGTGGCACTAACATGAATGGTTTTAAGATACTTGCGTTGCTGTTGACTGAGCTCACCATCGAGCAACATTCGACTTAAGCCAACAATACCGTTAAGAGGCGTGCGCAGTTCGTGACTAATAGTAGAGATAAAAGTGGTTTTATCACGGCTGGCTTTTTCGAGCTTTTCTTCGTATTTTTTGCGCTCGGTGATATCGCGACCAAAGCCTAATAAGCCCAAACGTTTACCCTTTTGATCAAAAAACGGCACTTTACTTAATTCAAAATTAGCCTTACGCCCTGATGGAAACTCCAGCCATTGCTCATAAGTAAGGGGCTCATTGGATTCAAATACAGCGGCATCGGTTTCAATTATTTTATCAGCGATATCAGAGCGATAAACATCCCTTGGCGTTAAGCCGATTAATTGTGACTCGGTGCGTCCCGTCAGCTCTTCTACCGCTTTATTACAACCGGAAAAGCAACTATCTTCATTGCGGTAGTAAACCAAATCAGGGGAGCTATCAATAAAAGAGCGCAGTAGTGCCGTTTTATCCTCTAAGGTGCGCTGCGCTTCTTCGCGCTGCTTTATCTCATTTTCTAACTCTGTCATCGCTGCACTGCGAGCGCGCTCTGCTTTTTTACGCTGCTCAAATTCTTGGTGCATTTGTTCAATGGTTTGGGTTAGCTCTTGGGCGCGCTCTAGGTCTCGCTCGCGCATCTGTTGCAGTTTTTTTACCATCAGACTTGATTTCTTTCGCGCCAACTCCAATTGATCTACCACGGCCGAAAAAAAGTATATTGCCCAAGGCGCAATCAACAGGCCAAAAAATACCGAACGGATCAGGTCTATTTGCTTAACCTCTCCCGACAAAAATAAAGTGACGGCTATCTGTACAAAAAGCGCCAGCAAAATCAGACAGGTGGCCATCATTAAACTGAACTTAAAAATACCTAAACGAGTTAAGTATGAAACATAAAACTGCGACCAGACTTTCATTTTTTTCATGCAAACGCTCCCTTTTATGGCCCCAATAATAAACGACCTAAAGTGAAAAACCTTGGTTTTTTATGGTTTTTAATCTGCCCTAAGGGGTTTATAATTCGCGGCCTTATCAAAATTTGAGCCAAAACACCTTCGCTCAGTGATAGAATTGGGTCTGTTTTAGTAGTAATCAGGAGTATCGCCTTAATGTCATCATCAATGCCGGACGTTGCCAATAGTGCCTTCGCCCAAAAAGAAGGGCTATTAGACTGGGTTGGAATGAGCCAAATAGAGTTACCTCTGATGGTTTCAAGTGATAATCAAGCCGCGCGTCAAGTCAGTGCAAAGGCAGAAGCTTTTGTTAATCTCGCTGATACCAAAGCTAAAGGCATTCATATGTCACGCTTGTATTTATTACTTGATGAATTATCAGTTAATGGCGAAGTGACCCTAGCGAGCCTAAAACAATTATTAGATGATTTTCTAGTTAGTCACGAAGACTTGAGTAATCAAGCGCATTTAAAATTGTCGTTTGATTATCATTTACGTCGCAAATCACTGATCAGTGGTAAGCAAGGCTGGAAGGCCTATCCTGTGGTACTGACCGCACGCCAAGAGGACGACAACTTTGAACTTGAGCTTGAATTAAACGTACCTTATTCGTCTACTTGCCCTTGCTCTGCAGCCTTAGCGCGCCAGTTGATCCAACAAGCTTTTAACGACAACTTTGCCACAGGCGAAAGCCTAGACAAAGAAGCCGTTCATGCATGGTTAGGCACAACACAAGGCATAGTAGCCACGCCTCACAGTCAGCGCAGTAATGCTCAGGTGAAAGTAAAACTAACCAATGAAAACCAATATTTACCTATTATTGAAATCATTGACTTAGTTGAGCAAGCACTGCAAACGCCAGTACAAGCGGCGGTTAAGCGTGAAGATGAGCAAGAATTTGCGCGTTTAAATGGCCAAAACCTAATGTTTTGTGAAGATGCAGCACGTCGTTTGCAACATGCATTAACGCCACGCGCAGAATTTGCCGACTTTTGGGTACGCGTAAACCATTATGAAAGTCTTCACGCCCATGATGCGGTTGCGGTAACAACAAAAGGTGTCCCAGGCGGCTTTAGGCCCTAGGAGTAATTGTTTAGTCGAAATACAAAAGGCGCAAATAAGCGCCTTTTTTATTAGCTGTCTTTAGTGGCTAGTTTATCTCTTAGTCGCTCGCTTCATCCATCATGCCTGCCAACTGTTCAAAATGCAGTAGTTGGTTTCTACCACTGTCTTTGGCTTGATATAACGCTAAGTCGGCTTGTTCAATTAAGGTGTCGTAATCTAAGTCTGGATCGGGCGTCAGGGTGGCGATGCCTAAACTCACCGTAATATGGTTAGCAACCTGTGAATGAGCATGGGGAATATTCTTATCCTCTACCGCTTGGCGGATCAGTTCAGCAATATGCTCTGCACCTGCTTTATCAGTGTCGGGCAATAAAATAACAAACTCTTCCCCGCCATAACGTGCCACTAAGTCGGTTGCTCGCTTGGATGCATTCTTAATGGTGCTAGCGACTAAGGTCAGCGCTTGATCGCCTTCTTGATGGCCATAATTGTCGTTATACGGCTTAAAAAAGTCGATATCCAGTAAGATAAGTGACATCGATTGCTCTTGGCTAATACTGCTGCGCCAGTAATAACGTAATTGTTCATCAAAACTACGTCTATTAGCTACTTGGGTTAAACTATCAATAAAACTAAGCTCTTCTAACTTACCAATTGCGTCAGCCAGTTGCTGCTCCGTATCCTTACGTTCGGTAATATCATGGGTGACCATCAAAATAGCGGCTTCGTTATCAAGTGGAAATACAAATGGGTTCTTCACTACTTCAAGCCATTGCTGCTGGCCTTGAGGTAAAAACACCAGCTCTTCATACTTAACACTATCTTTAGCTCGAAATATCTGTTTGTGCTGACGTTGATTCCAGTCAACTTTATCGCTTGGCAAAATATTAGCGACAGCTTGGTTAATAACATCAGTTAATGGCTTTTGCACCATGGCATCAGCAAATGCATTGTTAGCCACTTTACATAAACCCGCTTGTGTCACAATCGCAACCGGATCAGGATAATCATTAAACATGGCCATTAAAGAAGCGGTTAAATATTGCGTTTTTTCGGCATCACATTCTTGTCGAGTAAGGGTCTGAGACTGGTTCAGAACCACCAGCAAAGCGTATATATTTTGCTGTTCGTTTTCCATTGGGTAGACAATAATATCATCACCGCGCTGTACTTGCCCCAGCCAAGCTTTTGATTCTAAAGGCCGCTGGCGCGCTAATTCATCTTTTGACAGTACATCTCTGTCACGCTTGCCAATAACATCACCGTTTTTTAAACCAACCAAATCGGACCAAAGCTTGTTACAGGCGAGCACCACACCATGTTTATCTTTAATACAAGCTGGGCTGGTAATTGCCGCTAAAACATCACGTAACAAGGCTTGTTGTTGAGGTAAAGGGCGAAAATCAGGCTGCGCCGTTAACCGACAAAGTTGGCACAACCAGTAATGATGTTTACCCCGCTGAATACGCTTGGCGTTTAAAATGAAAAAGTGCCAACTCCCCGATAAACAGGTTAAACCAATTTGTTGGTTTACAATTTCACCCTCATCCAAACTGGTTTGAATTAAACTCGCGACAGGCTGTAGGCACTCAGGTAACGGCTGTTTATAGGGATCTTCCGGGCACAGTTTCAGCTCTTGAGCCATGGCGTTCGCTTCAAGTAAATATTTACCATCTTGACTAATCACCACAGAAGCAAAAGGCATCATGGCAAGTGAAAACGATTTATTTTGCCCCCTACGCTTAACCCCTCGCACGATAAAGATAGTTAACGCCACCGCAATAACGATGGGTAAAAATATCCACCACCACATGCCAGATAAAGAAAGCCATTTAGCGTCGAGTTTTTGCAACTCAGAAGAGCTGATCAGATTAGCGCCCCAACTTATCCAATCAATTAACTCACCCTGAGTCGGCTCAACCTGCGCGACCACGTCTAGTTCAGCTAAATGATAAGAGTTCATGAATAAAGTAAGTAGATCATCACTCTGGCCAGCACCAGTATCAATACTAACCGTTGCAATAGCATCAATATCACCTTGGATTAAATGCCACATAAGCACAATAGAAGAGTCATAAGCGTTAGCTTGAATGTTAATTTGCCGCTCTACGTTGTCACGTAAAAAACCTTTACGTTCAACATACCCTAAGCGAACTTGATTTTGCTTATCCTGTAGCGCACGAGAAATAAGCCGCTGGTTTTTCTTTAAATAGTATAACTTGACCTTTAACCCCACTAACGGGATACGTAATACATCGGGGTTATAACTTTGTGATGAGAGGCTAAGCTGAATATTGCGCGCATCGCCAAAGCTTGCCTCAGTTTGCGCCAGCACGTTCACGTCAATGCCTGTATTTTCCGCCCAAAGAGCCCAATAATCCGTTAGCACCCCCGTTAATAAGTCGTCTTGATAAAAACCAAAGGGTACATGCCCATCTGGTACGACTATATTAATAGATTTTGGCTTTTCGGTATCTAATAGATTATCGGCACTATAGGCAAAGCCACTTGAGCCTGCAAATAGAACAACAGACAAGCAATAAATTATTAAATTAAAACACTTATTAAACATGCAATAGTGGCTCTGCGCCCCCTTATCCATACTCCACTGTTATTATGAATGACTGCGCTCATTTAACCAGCCTTAAACAACTTATCCGTTGAAACATCCGTGTTAGCTCACAGAACGAAATAGATAGCGGGAGTTTGTTTGACTTCCTTGTGAACCTGACGCAGCTAACCCTTTGGCAACAGCAATAATACCTTGCCAACGATCTTCACACCACGCAGGCGCAATCAAGGTTGGCTTTCGTGCTGTTGCAGAAACGCGATGATAAACCACTTCAGCAGGCGTGCGCTGGATCATCATTACCGCAACGGCAACGTATTCCTCAAGGGTAATAGCAGCTAACCTATTTGCAGCATAAGCTTTCGCCATAGTTGAACCTGTAACAATATGTAAAGGATGCAATTTAAGTCCATCAACCCCTAATGCGACAACCTTATCTATGGTCTGTTGATAATCTTGCCAACCCTCGCCGGGCAAACCGACAATTAAGTGGGTACACACTTTTATTCCTAACGCTCTTGCTTTCAGGCAGACATGTTCATATTCGGCCCAACCATGACCACGGTTAATGCGCTTTAGGGTTTTATCATTGCTGGTTTGTAAGCCAAGCTCAAGCCAAATTTCATAGCCCTGCTCGCGATACCCTGAGAGTAAATTCAACACCACATCAGACACACAATCCGGCCGAGTGCCAACACATAATCCCACTATATTGCGATAC
The DNA here is from genome assembly GCF_021278025.1 of Motilimonas sp. E26. GTDB lineage: Bacteria > Pseudomonadota > Gammaproteobacteria > Enterobacterales > CBDFNC01 > Motilimonas. The sequence goes on along the minus strand of NZ_JAIBHJ010000011.1, from coordinate 22,227 downwards.
GCCATGGCTTCCCGATATAGCCTGTCTAATTCAAGTACCTCACCGTAAGTGCTGGTATAAGCCTGAAAATAAGCTAAATATTTCGAACTCTTGGCCTTAAGCTGCTCGGCTTTAACATCTAACTGCTGCGCGATAGATTGCACAGCAGTGGTTTCATCGACAAAAGACGCCACATTACAAAAAGTACAGCCACCAGTGCCTAATGTCCCATCGCGATTTGGGCAAGTAAAGTTGCCATGTATGGTGAGCTTACGCACCGTTTCTCCATAACGAGATTTTAAATCTTGGCCTAAGGTATTTACCCAATGATGTAACTGCATAGCGTTTACTTCTATCCCTTCAATCAAAGTCGACATGCTAATCAGCTAGAGGGAGTAAGTTGTAGAGGTAAATCAAACAAGCACTAAGTAAGGGTTTATTATATTTTTAACAAAGCAGTAAACTTTTTGTTCAAAAAACAGCCTAAACTTAAGCTTAATGACTAGAATAACGCGCACCTGACAATTTACTGCCAGAAAGTAACTTGATAGACAGCTGAAAAGGTTAAATAAAAATAAATGTTAACAAGCCTAACTAAATGTAAACGAAATTTGACTCCTTGTGCTTTTCTGGTTAGTTTCTCGCCAACTTAACGAATACGCATCATCGCAAGCTAATCCCACATATTTTAGAGATGGCGATGATAGGAATTGGAGCAAAGTTATGTCTCTTTACCACCCCTCTTTTGAACGTGACAATTGTGGCTTTGGCTTAATCGCCCACACTAAGGGTAAAACTAGCCATAAGCTGGTGCGCGTTGCTATTTCAGCATTAGATAGAATGAAGCATCGCGGCGGCATCTCTGCTGATGGCAAAACCGGTGATGGCTGTGGTTTATTAATGCAAAAACCCGACAGCTTCTTTCGTGCCGTCGCCAAAGAAAACAACTGGAACTTAGGTCGCAATTACGCCATTGGAACGCTTTTTCTAAGCCAAGATGCACAAAAAGCGAAGCGTGCAAAACAAATCATCACTGAAGAGCTCGCCCGTGAAACCCTGACCTTGGTAGGTTGGCGCACAGTACCAGTTGATATCAATGTATTAGGTGATATTGCTAAGCAAAGCGTACCTGATATTCAGCAAATTTTTATTAACGCACCAACGGGCTGGCGCGCGTCAGACTTGCAACGTCGCCTTTATCTGGTACGCCGCCGCATTGAAAAACGTATCAACGATGATGACGACTTTTATATCGCCAGTTTGTCGAATCAAGTGGTGATCTACAAAGGCTTGGTGATGCCAGAGGATTTACCTACTTTCTATTTGGATCTGGCCGATATTCGCATGGAAACCAGCATTTGCCTATTCCACCAGCGCTTCTCAACCAACACCTCACCACGCTGGCCATTGGCACAACCATTTCGTTTATTGGCTCACAACGGTGAAATCAATACTATCGAAGGCAACCGCCAATGGGCCAAGGCACGCTCTTATAAATTTGGCTCGCCGCTATTACCCGACATGCAAGATGCTGCGCCCTTTGTGAACACCTCTGGCTCAGACTCATCCTCATTAGATAACATGGTGGAATTATTCCTTGCTGGCGGCATGGATCTTTTCCGCGCTTTTCGCTTGGTGGTGCCACCCGCCTGGCAAAAGCACCCTTCAATGGATGACGACCTCAAAGCCTTCTACGACTTTAACTCCATGCACATGGAGCCTTGGGATGGTCCTGCCGGCATCGTGATGACCGACGGTCGTTTTGCCGGTTGTGGCTTAGACCGTAATGGCCTGCGCCCTGCTCGTTATGTGATCACCAAAGACAACTTTATTACCCTTGCTTCTGAAGTCGGTATTTGGGATTACCAACCCGATGAGGTAGTTGAAAAAGGCCGCGTTGGCCCTGGTGAGTTGTTTGTTATCGACACCAAAACCAGCAAGCTATGGACCTCATTTGAAATTGACCAAGACTTAAAAAACCGCCACCCATACCGCGAGTGGCTCAGTGCCAACAGCCAACGTTTGCAGCCATTTAGTCAAATACCCGACAATGCCATTGGCGCTCGGCAAATGGATGAGCTCACACTGAAAAGCTATCACAAATCGTTTGGCTATTCCGCCGAAGAGATTGAGCAAGTGATCCGTGTGCTTGGCGAAATCGGCCAAGAGGCTACCGGCTCAATGGGCGATGACACGCCGATGGCCGTGCTGTCACAGCGGCCACGCAGCTTGTATGATTATTTTAGACAAAAATTTGCCCAGGTCACTAACCCCCCGATTGACCCACTGCGTGAAAATCACGTTATGAGCTTGGCCACTTGCATTGGTCAAGAGCAAAATGTGTTTAATGAAACTACCGGCCACGCCAACCGTGTGATGTTTGACTCGCCGATTCTACTTTACAGCGACATTAAGCAATTGTTAGCACTGGATCAACAACATTACCAACATGGCCAAATAGATCTCACCTTTAGTGTCGACGAAGGCTTAGGCGCGGCGGTTGAGCGCATTGCACAACAAGCCGTTTCGTTAGCGCAAAGTGGCACGGTATTGCTGGTGTTATCAGATAAGAACATTTCACCAGACCAGCTGCCGATCCCAGCAGCCATGGCGGTGGGCGCAGTACAGCAAGCACTGGTAAATAACAACCTACGCTGCGACACTAACATAGTGGTTAAAACCGCCAGCTGCCGCGACCCACACCAATTTGCCGTGTTACTCGGCTTTGGTGCAACGGCTGTCTATCCCTATTTAGCCTATGAAACGTTAGGGCAATTGGTTGATAACGGCACCTTAAATCTTAACCTACGTGATGCCCTTGAAAACTATCGTAACGGTATTAATAAAGGCTTATACAAAATCATGTCGAAGATGGGCATATCAACGGTAGCCAGTTATCGCTGCTCGCAGTTATTTGAAGCCATCGGCATTGATGACGAAGTCATTGAGCGCTGCTTTAAAGGCGTCACCTCTCGTATTGCCGGCGCTAAGTTCACTAATTTTGAACAAGATGCGCTGCGCTTACATCGACAAGCCTACATTCATCGTAAGCCACTCGAACAAGGCGGCTTACTAAAATACGTGCATGACGGTGAATACCACGCCTACAACCCTGATGTGGTGACCAGCCTACAAGTGGCGGTGAAGTCAGGTGATTACCAAGACTATAAAGTGTTTGCTGATACGGTCAATCTGCGCCCCGTTTCCAGTCTGCGCGATTTATTTAATCTGACCCGCGATGCCAGAGCCATTGCCCTTGATCAAGTTGAAGCGCCGGAGTCTTTGTATCAACGTTTTGACTCTGCCGCCATGTCCATTGGTGCGCTCGGCCCTGAAGCCCATGAAGCCTTAGCAATTGCAATGAATACCCTAGGCGGCCGCTCTAACTCAGGAGAAGGCGGTGAAGACCCCGCTCGCTTTGGCAACAAACGTCTATCAAAAATCAAACAAATTGCCTCGGGACGCTTTGGCGTTACGCCGCACTATTTAATGAATGCCGAAGTCATTCAAATTAAAGTGGCGCAAGGGGCCAAACCCGGTGAGGGCGGCCAATTACCCGGCCATAAAGTCACCGCGCAAATCGCTAAGTTGCGTTATTCCACGCCCGGTGTGGCGCTAATTTCACCACCACCTCATCATGATATCTATTCTATTGAAGACTTAGCTCAGTTGATTTTTGATATTAAAGAAATTAATCCAGATTGCTTAGTCTCAGTTAAATTAGTGTCTGAGCCCGGTGTCGGCACCATCGCTACGGGCGTAGCCAAAGCCTATGCCGACTTGATTACCATTTCTGGCTATGACGGTGGCACGGGTGCAAGCCCATTAACCTCGGTCAAATACGCGGGCAGCCCTTGGGAGCTCGGCCTTGCCGAAACCCATCAAGCACTGGTAGCCAACAACTTGCGCCATAAAGTGCGCTTGCAAGTGGATGGCGGCCTTAAAACCGGTTTAGATGTGATCAAAGCGGCGATCCTCGGCGCGGAAAGCTTTGGCTTTGGCACCGGCCCTATGGTCGCGTTAGGTTGTAAGTATTTGCGTATTTGCCATCTCAACAACTGCGCCACAGGTGTGGCAACTCAAGATGAAAAACTGCGCCGCGATCATTATCACGGCTTGCCGGAAATGGCGATGAACTACTTTAAGTTTATCACCCAAGAAGCCCGTGAGCTGATGGCGCAATTAGGGGTAAAACAGCTAACGGATTTAATTGGCCGCACCGACTTATTATTAGTTAAAGATGGTGAAAGCCAAAAACAAAGTAAGCTAGATTTGTCTGCCATTTTGTATGCGCCAAAAAGTACCAAAGGGCATCCATTATATTGCACCGAAGCCAACCCGCCGTTTGATAAAGGCGAGCTTAACCGCAAATTGGCCGAGCAATTAAATGATGCGATTACGCACAAATCAGGCGGCGTCTATCGCCATACGGTTCGCAATACCGACCGCTCCGTCGGCGCGATGATTTCCGGCATTATCGCCAAGCGCCATGGCAATCAAGGGATGGCGAGCGATCCTATAAAAATTATACTGAACGGCACCGCTGGGCAAAGCTTTGGCGTGTGGAATGCTGGCGGCGTCGAGTTATATCTCACTGGTGACGCCAACGATTACGTCGGCAAAGGCATGGCGGGGGGTAAGTTAGTGATCCACCCTCATGCAGGCGTGGCGTTTAAATCCCACGAGGCCGCCATCATCGGCAACACCTGCTTATACGGCGCGACTGGTGGTCAGTTATTTGCTGCAGGCTGCGCGGGTGAGCGCTTTGCGGTGCGTAACTCCGGCGCCCATGCCGTGGTGGAAGGCATTGGCGACAACGGCTGTGAATACATGACCGGCGGTATTATCACTGTGTTAGGTGAAGTGGGCGTTAACTTCGCGGCAGGGATGACGGGCGGTTTTGCTTACATTCTTGATGAGGCAGGTAACTTTAGCGAGAAGCTAAACCCAGAGCTGGTTGAGGCGATTGAATTAGATGATTTAATCATTCACCAAGAGCACTTACGCGGCCTGATCAACTTGCATCTCGATGAAACGGGCAGTGCGCGCGCCGAACAAATCTTGGCTAAATTTCATCAATATTTACCACTGTTTAGATTAATTAAACCTAAGTCCGCGGAGCTTTCATCATTGTTAGGCCACCGTAGTCGTTCCACTGCCGAGCTACGGGTTGAAGCCCAATAAGGAATTATTATGAGCCAGAATGTCTTTCAATTTATTGACGTACAACGCATTGATCCGCCGAAGAAACCGATCACCGTGCGTAAAGAAGAGTTTATTGAAATTTACAAACCCTTTAACGATAGCCAAGCGCAAATGCAATCAGACCGCTGCCTTGAGTGCGGCAACCCTTATTGTGAATGGAAGTGTCCGGTACACAACTACATTCCAAACTGGTTAAAGTTGGCGACGGAGGGAAAAATTTTAGAAGCAGTAGAGTTATGTCACCAAACCAATAGTTTGCCTGAAGTGTGCGGTCGCGTGTGCCCACAAGACAGATTATGTGAAGGAGCTTGTACCTTAAACGATGATTTTGGTGCGGTTACCATAGGTAACGTAGAAAAATACATTACCGAAAAAGCCTTTGAAATGGGATGGCGTCCTGATATGTCACAAGTGGTTGCCACCGATAAAAAAGTCGCCATTGTTGGCGCGGGGCCTGCAGGTCTTGCCTGCGCCGATATATTAGCGCGCGGCGGCGTAAAAGCCGTGGTGTTTGATCGCTATCCCGAAATTGGTGGCCTACTTACGTTCGGTATTCCACCTTTTAAGCTGGAAAAATCAGTCATGATCCGCCGCCGTGAAGTATTCACTTCAATGGGCATTGAATTCAAACTCAATGTTGATGTCGGTAAAGATATCGCCTTTGAAGATTTACTCAGTCAATATGACGCGGTGTTTGTCGCCACCGGGACTTACACCAACATGCGAGCCGATCTGGAAAACGAAAGTGCGCCCGGTGTTTACGATGCCCTGCCCTTTTTAGTTGCAAACATTAATCGCTTAATGGGTTTTGAAAACTCACCCGCTGATTTCATTGATATGAAAGATAAAAAAGTAGTGGTACTGGGCGGTGGTGATACCGCTATGGACTGCGTTCGCACCTCTATACGTCAAGGTGCAGCCAGTGTAGCTTGCGCCTATCGCCGTGACGAAGCCAACATGCCCGGCTCAAAACGCGAAGTACAAAACGCCAAGGAAGAAGGCGTCGAGTTTATTTTTAACGTACAACCTACTGCTATTGAGCTTAATAACCAAGGTGAAGTCTCAGGGGTTAAGATTATTAAAACCAAACTTGGCGAGCCTGATGAAAATGGCCGTCGTCGCCCTGAGCCTATCGAAGGCTCTGACGAAGTGCTCGCGGCAGATGCTATTATCATGGCGTTTGGTTTTCAGCCCAGTCCAGCACCTTGGCTCGGTCAACATGGGGTCGAGCTTGATCAGTGGCAACGCATTAAAGCGCCCGCAAAAGGTGCCTTTGCGTTTCAAACCAGTAATGAAAAAATCTTCGCTGGCGGCGATGCCGTGCGTGGCTCTGACTTAGTGGTAACAGCCATTGACGAGGGCCGCAAAGCAGCCGATGGCATCATGGATTACCTTGGCGTGTAAACATTAATCTGCCTCCTACTCGGATAACTAGCATCAAGCATGTTTAAGTCTTGATGTTAGAGCCGAGCAGGGTGTGATATCTTCAGCCTAGGTACATTAACCTTCAATATTTTGATATTAAAGGAAATAACGAGATTAATTTATGAAAGCTAAGTATTCACATGCTGTAAAAGCCCTCACCCTACTGACTATGCTGCCATTCAGCCAAGCTTTCGCTGCTATTGGCGCGAATCCAATTATCGATTGCATCTATACTCGCTACAGTGACCAATTTGGTCAAAGTAACGCAGAGCTAAAACTCAAATTTGAAATCGATCCCCAAGGCCCAAGTGGATTTATTATCGCTGATAACGGCTCAATCAAACCGGTGAAACTTGTTTACAAAGGCAATGGCGCTGCCTTTATTGATGAAACCAGCACAGGTGAAGTGCTTGTCACCTCAATCGATCGTCACCTAAATTCAGTGCATTCTAGCCACCGAGTGAGTTTGCAAGGCAAGTTATTTGCCAAACAGTATTATGGCACTTGTCAATCAACTAAAGAGTGGTAGTAAGCGTTGCGGTGATCCTCTCTAGATGATGAGCCCGAAACGGCAGTCACGACATGAATAGCACTATCCAATCTGCTAGTAATGGGCTTAAGTATAACTGAGGTTTCCTAGCAGGCACAAATTCATGACGTAACCGTTAGGCTTATCCAGCTAGCTAACCACGCAATATCAGCATGGTTTAACAACCTTAACGAAGGCATAGAAATTTAGTCAGGCAGCGACGAGTTTTACTTGGCGCAAAGCGTATTTTTGTATAAATTCCGCTTTATTTTCTTTGTCAGAGCCACCTTCACATGCAGTGTGAATACTATTCTGCTGGACTATGCCAGTCTTGTTCGCAAATCGATGTCACCTACCCTGAACAATTAAGCAGGAAGCAGCAAAACTTAACAAGTCTACTTGCGCCATTTTCTCCTACTAACATTATTTCCCCCTTGGCCAGCTTACCACAAGGGTTTCGCAACAAAGCTAAAATGGTGGTACAAGGCACGTCTGAACACCCCATACTTGGTATCATTAATCATCAAAAGCAGGCGGTGGACTTAGTCAACTGTCCACTTTACCCGACGGCATTTAAAGCCGCTTTTGAGCAAGTAAAAGCCTTCATTAGCTTTGCCAAATTAGAGCCCTACAGCATTGAAACACGCCGCGGCGAACTTAAATTTGTGCTACTCACCTATAATCCAACCGAACAGACTTGGCTACTACGCTTGGTGCTGCGCTCAAAAAATCATCTGGATAAAATCCGAAAATGCTTACCTTGGCTACAAATGCAATGGCCCGAGCTTCAAGTCTGCTCGGTAAATTTACAGCCTGAGCACAAAGCGATCCTTGAAGGCGAAACGGAAATAATCCTGACCGCTGAGACGATGTTGTCACAGCAACTCAATCATGTACCTTTATACATTCAGCCACAAAGCTTCTTTCAAACCAATAATACGGTCGCGGCCAAACTGTACCAAACCGCCAAAGACTGGAGCGAGTCATTAGAAGTATCTAACTGTTGGGACCTATTTTGTGGGGTCGGAGGGTTCGCTTTGCATTTGGCCAGCAGAGACTTAAAGGTAACAGGCATTGAAATATCGGCTTCAGCCATCGATTGTGCTACACGCTCAGCCAGTGAAATGGGTATCAGTGATTTTACCTTTCAGGCGCTTGATTCAACAGCATTTGCTATGGTACAAAACCAACCACCTGAGCTTCTTGTAGTTAATCCGCCAAGACGAGGTTTAGGCCAACAGTTGTGCGGCTCCATTAATCAACTGCAACCTGCTTGGCTGATTTATTCGAGTTGTAACCCCGCCACCTTAGTGGCTGATTTACGTTTGCTTGAACAATATCAATTAGAAAAAGCGCAACTATTTGATATGTTCCCTCACAGCCATCACAGCGAAGTGCTGACATTGTTAAAACGCACGGCTGGCTGAGAATGGCTTTTGGCATGACTAGATTCATGCCAAAAACAACACCCCATCACAAAAACATCATCGACTTTTACAACCCAGTTAGACCATAATAGCGCCTTAAATATGACCCTATCAGCTGTGACGAGGAAAAAATGAAACTAAAAGTTTTATTGTTATGCGTATTCACCTTACTTTCAGGCTGCCGCTTTTCCGAAGAAGTGGATGCCGCCACTAGTAATGTCAGTGAAGAGCGCGTTTGGGTGTTTGCCCAATTTAACGTGCCAGAAGAAAATGATGGCATGGAAACTTATTATTACTACGGTAATGTCGCTAAATCCCTATACGAGCAGGTAAGCAATAACCGTTTAAGCAGTGGCTTTGTGTTAATGAAGCAAGTGCGTTACTGGGGTGATGATGATCGGGTTCATGATTACAAAGACGCCGAAGACTCAGGTAATCTTATTTTTCGCATAGAAGATATTCGTCGGATTAAGCTCATTAACCAAGATCCTCTACTTGATCCTGAAAACAAAGAACAAGTGGCGGAGTTTCAACAGTAAGCTTTTTACAACATGGGCTGATAACAGCCCTTAATTACTTGACTATTTAACTAATAGGCCATTACGCACCAGTGCTCGGCGCACGTTTTTACATAACTTAACAAATTGATTTAACTCGGCAAAGTTAGGCTTATCACCTTGGTCTAAGCGGGTTTGCCAGCCAATAATCTCCATTTCCACCAGCTCTAATAGCTTCTTAGTGCAGACCTCACAATGGTCGCTGCAAATGTTCGACTCGGGCGCATGAAACGGAAACTCTGCTTTTACTTTAGCTATCACTTCCTGAAGGACTTGCTCGCAACTGGGTTTGCTCACTGCTCGCTCCAATTTCACAAACAAAAAAGGAGAAGCTTAGCTTCTCCTTTTACTCACTTATCTACCGGCAAGTATTACTTCCAGATGTATAAGTTAAATAGTTTTTTACCGCGCTTGATTAAGGTAAATTTGCCGTACATAGCGTCTGCTTTATTACATACAGCTTCAGTATCAGCTACTTTTTCACCATTAACCGATACCGCGCCATTACCGATAAACTCACGTGCCATCTTGTTTGACTTAGCAAGCTCTGAAGAAGTTAATAGCTCAACCAGAGAAAGTGAATCACCTTCTACTTCAGTGATTGGCAAGCCATCTAAAGCAAGTTGGGTTAAATCTGACTCACTCAGTGAGGTTAAATCGCCAGAGAACAAGGCGCCAGTAATACGCTCAGCTGAGGCTAGGCCTTCTTCACCGCGAACTAAACGGGTGACTTCACGAGCAAGCACTTGCTGGCCTTCAGGGCGACCTTGAATCGCCTTATCACTTTCTTCAATGGCTGCAATTTCTTCAATGCTTAAGAAAGTAAAGTAACGTAGGAACTTGTACACGTCAGCATCAGCCGTGCCTAACCAAAACTGGTAAAAAGAGTAAGATGAAGTTTTGTTCTCATCTAACCAAATGGTGCCAGACTCAGTTTTACCAAACTTAGTGCCGTCTGATTTTGTTACCAATGGCAACGTTAAACCAAACACCTGATTTTTGTTCATGCGACGAGTTAATTCAGTGCCGCCGGTAATGTTACCCCATTGATCTGAACCGCCGATTTGCAAAGTACAGTTCTTATCACGGTTTAGCGCCGCAAAGTCGTACGACTGCAACAGCATGTAACTGAATTCAGTGTATGAGATACCCGAGCCTTCACGCTCAATGCGCTGTTTAACCGACTCTTTTTGGATCATCGCGTTAACGCTGAAGTATTTACCTATGTCACGCATAAAGGTGATGGTATCAATCTTACCGATCCAATCTAGGTTGTTAACCACCTCGGCGCCGTTCTCTGATTCGTTAAAATCAACAAAGGCGCTGACCTGTGCTTTAATTTTTTCTACCCAGCCTTCCACTACATCGGTGGTGTTTAGCTGACGCTCTGCTGCTTTAAAACTTGGGTCACCAATTAAGCCCGTTGCGCCGCCAACTAGGGCTAAAGGCTTATGACCAAACTGCTGAAAACGCTTTAGTACCAATAGTGGTACTAGGCTACCTATGTGTAGGCTGTCGGCAGTGGGATCGAAGCCACAATACAAAGTGCGACAACCTGTTGAAAGGTGCTCAGCTAATTCTTCATCAGCGGTACACTGTGCAATCAGCCCACGGGCTTGTAAGTCTTTCAATAGTTCATTTGTTGCTGTCATCGCGAAACCTGTATTTTAAGTTGCTTAAATCCAAAATGGGGCTCGATTTTACACATTTGACCTGACAAAAAACAGGCCAAACCCCGCTTGTTTATGGTTTTTCGTGGCTTTTTCTGCCGCATTTAAGCGATTGTTGTAAGCGGATGGCGTTTCTATCAATTTTGCTCATACCCAAGATGCTTGATTTCAGCAAGATTTTACACGCGTTTAGGTAAGGCATTGATTGCAGGTAATGGCTTTCCCCTTATTAAAATCAATAACGCAGCATTAACGCGTGTAAAACTTGCCCTTTGGGAGCGCCGCCGTGTTTCCCTGATTTCAAATCAAAAAGTGTTGTTACGCTCATTTAAAAGGTGTCTACATTCCTGCATTAGCGTGCCTAGTATTGAAAACATGGCAGTGCTCTGAAACATGCATCTTCAAGTTTATTGGGTATATGCTAATATCCAGTTAATTATTTTACATAGCAGAATCATCAAGATGAAAATAGGCATTATCGGCGCAATGGAACAAGAAGTTGAACTACTGCGCGCACAACTTGAACAAGTAGAAACCAAAACCATCGCAGGCTGTGAATTTTACCGCGGTAAACTACACGGCGTGGAAGTAATTTTAACTAAATCAGGCATAGGTAAAGTGGCTGCTGCGGTAGCAACTAGCTTATTACTTGAGCTATACCAACCCGATACTGTGATTAACACCGGCTCTGCGGGCGGTTACGATCAAGCGCTACAAGTAGGCGATGTGGTGATCTCATCTGAAGTGCGTTATCACGATGTTGACGTGACCGCCTTTGGGTATGAAATAGGCCAAGTACCACAACTGCCAGCAGCATTTTTACCCGATGCGAAGTTAGTGCAAGTAGCGAAAGACTCGGTTGCCGCCGTTGATGAACAGGTAAAGGTGATTGAAGGCTTAATTTGTACTGGCGATACTTTTATGGCCGATCCAGTAAAAGTGGAATACGCCCGTAACAACTTCCCCACCATGGCGGCAGTTGAAATGGAAGCCGCGGCCATTGCACAGGTTTGTCATCAATTTAGCGTGCCATTTGTGATCATTCGTTCGCTGTCTGACATCGCTGGTAAAGAATCAAGCCAATCATTTGATGAATACCTAGTGGTAGCCGCGAAACACTCAAGCTTAATGATTGCGGAAATGGTTAAGCGTCTCGGCTAATGCCTAGCTTACTTGAGCTATACCAAATGATGCCCAATCAGCTAATGCTGTTATTAGCTGCATTGGCATCATTATTTTTTCCCCTGCCGCTACGCTACCACCCCGCCACAGGCGCTGGCCATATATTACAATTACTGGGTAACAAGGTTGCCAATCCAAGCAATAGTTTTTCGCAACAACAACTCGCTGGCTTGCTCGCATTAATGTTAGTGATATTGCCCAGTCTTGCCCTTGTTGTGGCACTGAAAGAAGTGCTGATATTTGCTGAATTTTTTGATTTTCTATTATTGCTGTTTTTATTTGAATGGCGCGCTTATGTCACCGCGTTTGACCACAGCCGACAGTCTTTACTTGTAACCGACAAAAGCCAAGCACGAAATAACTTGGATCTTATTACTTTGCGTGATGTAGATGCCCTATCGCAGTTAGGCCTGCAAAAAGCGGCCGCCGAAAGCCTGCCGTTACATTTAGCCCATCGTTGGTTTGTGGTGTTCTTTTGGTTTGCCGTTGCCGGTATTTATGGCGCACTAGCCTGCCGACTATTACAGCTGTGTAATTTTTATTGGAACAGAAAAAAAACACGTTTTCGCCATTTTGGCATCGCCGCACAACAAGCTTACCAAACAGTGAGCTTCATTCCCTGTTTATTACTCGCATTCACCTTAAGTTGTTATGGCAACACCCGCTACGCCTTAAAAAACCTATTTCACCAAGGTGCCAGCTGGCCAATGTTAAGCTCCGGCTTGGTTATTTCAGCCTTAGCCAGTAGCTTAAAAATACAACTTGGCGGCGCGCGTATGTATGAGACCATCAAGGTACGTTTTGCGTTAATGGGCACGGGTGACATCATTAGCCAAGGCCATTTAACACCATTAAAGCAACGTTTAAATCACGCCGCTTGGTTATGGATAATTGTTTATGTTGTACTGAATATTTGCTGGTGGCTAATACAGCAGCCCCGCTACTAACACTCAACGCGGTTACAAGGATTAACTCATGAAAGCTTTATTAAATGCTTGCTTATTAACACTTATTATTCTTTTCACCCACAGTACTGTGGCTAAAAACAGCGTGCCAGTCGTCAGCCAAAGCGAGTTAGTGGCTTGGCAGCAATCAGAAAAGCCAATGCAATTGTTAGATGTGCGCACCCCTGCCGAATTTGCCCAAGGTCATATTAAAGGCGCAATGAATATCCCATACGACCAATTAGACCAACAGTTAGCTAGCCTAGATAAAGATACCGAGATAGTGGTTTACTGCCGCTCAGGCCGCCGCGCCGCCATTGCTGAAGACGTGTTAATGAGCAATGGGTTGTTAAAGGTGTCACACCTAGAAGGCGATATGCTGGGCTGGCAAGCTAAAGGGTTGCCCGTTGAAGTAGTTGAGTAATCCTATCACTGAACCGTTTATTTCAACAATAAAGTAACCCAGCCTTCTAAGAGAAAAGCCACTTTTCGAAGTGGCTTTTTTGTAATATTAACAATATTAAGTTGAACGCTGCCAAGCTGATAGCTCACTTAGCCTTGCCACACAGAAAAAGTATTCCCGCCAACAGCAAAGAAATGAGCGAGATACCAATGATGGTATAAAGAACCAATAGCCAATCTTGATCGCCATTAAAAAGAGCTGTGCCGACAACAGCACTCACCGAGCCCAAACAAAAAAATAATAACGTCTTATAGTTCATTAATTAGCCTATATCAGATAAATACCATCACCAAAGAAGGCTCGATAAGTAAGCCACGGTAAATGCCCTTTCTAAGGTACCTGTTCAACATGGCTGTTTGTTATTGGTTCTTAGCACCTTAATTTAGCCTACCCAAGTTGATGTATCCTCTTGCCACCGCGCGAAACAACATCACCAAGCCAAATGCCGTAACTGCAAGGCCAAAGTGTTTTACCTTGCAGTCTCTAATAAGTTAAACCTAGGTAGACGCCATTTAAATCGAACCGAAGCCATACGGACTAAATAGCCAACCAATAAACTGGCGATAATTGAGATGCTTTCATCAATGGCGAAATGCGCTAAAGTTAAGTACAAGCAAGCAACAATTAATGCCACAGAAGCATACAATTCTTGATGCAAAACCAGTGGCGTTTGACGGCATATTAAATCGCGCAGCAGGCCACCAAATACCCCAGTGACAATAGCTGCCACGACACAAATACCGTAGTGTAACCCCATGTTTAGTCCAACTTGGCAACCTATGATGCTAAATGCTGCCAGCCCGAGCGCATCTAAGCGTATAAACACTCCTTTAAATTTTACAACCCACTTTGCCAACCAAGTGGTCACTATGCCTGCGACACAAGTGATCAATAAATATTCAGGGTGCGCGACCCAAGTTAAAGGATAGTTACCCAATAAAATATCTCTTACACTGCCCCCACCGATTGCCGTTGCACTCGCAACAAGCATGACACCGAACCAATCCATGTTTCTTCGACCAGCGCTGAGCGCACCAGTCATTGCTTCTGCGGTAATTCCAATAATGTAAATAATGCTTAGTAACATGGTTCGATCGCTTAAATTTTCTTCGCAAAACAAAGGGGGCATTGTAGATACAAAGCCCACAAAAAACGAGAAATAAAGAACCTTACACTGCAAATAAAACCAATAGACAGCATTTAAATAAACCAAAGTAATAACAATAAAAAATAAATTGCCATCAGATTATTTAATACAGTTTAACAGAGCCCGACTCAAACAAAGCTCAGGCCTGCCAATGATTGCTTCATTAGGGCCCAACTTGGCCTTAGACAGAATACATCACCATTGGCGCCGCAACCGCGTTAATAACGGTTAAGGTGGCAGGCAGCATAATAACAACTCTTGAAAAAGAATTTACGCCCCTTGCTAAAAGATGCAGCCACGAGTGGCTCATTCATGTGTTTAGTCTGCATTTAGCGTTTTTTTTAGCCAGCTATTCATGTCAGTAATGACGTTTGCTAACTGCTCTTGGCCTGCAGAATTGTTAAAGCGGTGATCTAGATTTTCATAAAAACGAAATTCGATGTTTTCTTTGCCTGATTTTTGTAGCTCAGACATCATGTCTGTCACTTTTTGCGGTGACACAGACTTATCAATCCCCCCTTGTACGATGAGCAAAGGCGTATTAACACTTTTCAGTGTACTAAGCTGATCAATTGATAGCATCTGCCGCCACCAATTATAACCATGACCACTCACTTCAATATCAAACGGTTCACTATTTAATATGTGTTGAGCAAAGCCTTTAAAGCCCTCAACGCTTTCCTTAGTTTTATCTACATCTGTCTGCTCAGAACTGATGCTATGTAATACATCATCAATAAACCATTGCCCGCCACCATTAAAAGAAATAGTCGCATCCACATCATGATTACTTGCAGCAAGTAAGTTGGCGATCACTGCACCTTCGCTTCCCCCGATAACAACCAAGTTGTCATAATTACGCTCTTTATTTATCGTACTTAGCACAGCGGCGATGTCTTCAACTCGCTGCTTCGGGTTATCTTTCTTTAAGTAGGCTGTTGGACAGTCTTTACGCTCCGCATCAGCGCTGTAAACTAAACTTTTATCAATGCCATATTTTTCGATTAATAAAAGATCAGACTGTGGCCAAATATTTTTGTAATCCGTAAAAATGGATTTGATATTCAGAGCACTATTACAATCTGAACCTTGCAAGATGAGCAACAAGGTATCACTTTTGCTGTCTTCTTTTTGATCAATTAGGTAGTAATTTATTTTCGTGCCATCTGCTCGATTCGTTGTCAGTGTGGTGGCATCTACAGAGTCAGCAAGTGCGTTAATATTAAAAGCCATTAAAAGTATAGCGAGTAGTCGATACTTCATGAAGTCACTCCAATGTCTATTCTAAGACAATGTATAATAAGTTGTTTTTTAAAGTTTTTAAATACACCACCCGTCGTTTTCACAACCATTTCGGCATGAAGCGTCCCGCTAAAGCGTCAGATATTAGCCACTTGAGCTTTCATCAGTAATGACTCTAAAATTAGGGGAAAAGGGGGAAATATCACTGAACAATATTGTCATGGGCCTTTCTAAATACGCGTTCAGCTAAACTTTTTACATCAAAAATAAGGTGGGAAGACGTACTACCATCGCTGTACACCAGCGTTACCATGCCATAAGTAGCATTTGAATCTGATCGCTTTTCCCCTGGCTGGTTTTCCTGTAAATGCGCCTTGAATTGGTGATATAAGCTCAGTGGTGAAAACGTCCCTTTTTTTATCACTTGTGCTCTTGGATGAGCACCGTAGTATAAATACGCGGCACCATCGCTGTTTGATAAAATTCTTTCTTCTCCGTGAGGGTAATCCATTATGAAGCGAGTCAGCTCAGGCTGCTCTTCACCCTGCAAAAGTGGGACATAAAGTATGATTAAAATGAAAGATATTAAGCATTTCATGTTCTTACCTCTAGCACTATGAGAAGCAGCCAATAAATAGAAAAGTATGAGTACCTTACAGAGCCCTGTTTATAAATAGTCTAATGGTTATTTGAAACAACTCAATAACACGCTCAAACTCGTTGGCACAGGCTATCAGTTGCTGTTTGTAAATAACGAGTGCGTATTTTAAGCAGAAAATACTAGCTTATTTTTATCTAGATCTCTGACATAGGCAGAAAAACGAGGCCCTCTTTGATTAGGCTCCCCCTCACAAGAGCCACCTAATGCAATGGCCTTTTGATGCAATCTTATTACTTCATCAGCAGAGCCAACACTAAAACCAATCATGCTACCATTGCCATTGGTCGCAGGTGCTTCATCGAAGGGAATAGCGATGGCAAATGCCGAGTCTTTATCGTCACCTTGCCAGAAGGTCATCCTTTCGTTTGCTAAAACTTGGCTAAGCGCTGTTTGCTCAAAGAGTGCATCATAGAAGCAAGTCGAAGCTTCTATGTTGTTGGTACCAAGTACAAAGTAGTTCATTTTCATATCGTTAGTCTCCTACTATATAGAAAACCAAGCATACCTTGCCCCCACTGACAGGGAGTGTCAGTGGGGTTGCACTAAGCAACTACTGTACGCAGTTTTTATGCTAATAAATTTTGAGTGGCGGGATGAATCAGGGCAAATTTGCCCCCCTCTAAAATACAAATGCGAATAGCTTCAAATTTAGCCTGATTTCTACTACTTAGCTTTCAGTCAAAAGCCCAATGAAAGCGTCTCATTAAGCGATTTCATTTCGACACTCAGAGTCGACTAGTTTAAGTAAAGTTGGAACTCGATATTCACCGTGCATCTGTTGGATAAACCTCTTCGCTTCAGACTGGCTAATACCGATACTTGTTACATAAAGAGGCTTTTTACTGGTACCGCGTAAAACTTCACATTGCTCTGGCGTTCCAGCAAATCTGTTTTTTGCTACACCAATTATCGGTACTTTTGTATTCAAGTTATTGTAAAGATGAGAGCCTAGCCCATCTTGTCGCGCCTCCCCAAGGGTGACATAACCATCAATCACGATAACTTCAACGTCCTCTTTGATCTCGTTAAGAAGAGCCAAAATGCAAGGCAATTCTCTTTTGAAAAAACTGCCTGGTTGATATGGTTCAATGTCATTAATCTTGACACTTAACTTGCTGCTATAGGATGAAGATTCCCAATCAGAAAATAGCACCCCAGATGCAACTGCGTAGTCATTGTTATTGTAGTGAACATCTATTACTAGCTTCATTGTAAATTATTGCACACCTTATTTATTAGTGCTTTTTCAACTGTAATTGCCGAGAGCTTTGTTACCTCGTAACCACTTGCAATACACTCAAATGTACGTTCATGAAATGCGAATAGATAATGAACATAATTCCTCTGTGCCCGAGAGAACTCAGAGATAACTTTGTAACGTTTTTCCAATTCATCAATCCACGGCGAGCCTTCTACCACATGTGGTTCGAAGTTTAATAAACCTAAACCACTATATTGGCTCTTAGATATGGCATCCTCTCCCGGCATACCCATTCGAAACTCAAAGCAATGATCAAATGTGATTAATGCGACATCATCTTCAATGTCGTAGTAAGCCAACTTAACTATGTGCTCATCTGCAAAAACCATTGGAGTTGGTGCACCAACCATGATTTCAGGAAATACATTTTCTATTGGTATTAGCTTGGTGATCATATTGGTACTCTTTATATGCCGAACGCCCGCGTTAACAGGCAATAAATAGTTGGTTAAAATAAGCGACAAAGGAGCAAAACCAACTGTTTTTTGTCCTTGTTTAACAGCTGTTATGCAATTTTACTTAACGTAATTGACTATCTTTAATGCAACTTCCTTTGGGGTAAGATTACTGTTATCAATTGATTGTGTATTCTCGTGATTAATACCTAAAAACTTCATATTATTAAGTAAATTTGAAATTGTTGTTTGGCACGATAGTTTGTGTGATTGCTGTCTTTCTTCAGAAGCTGAGCGGTCTAAAATGATTTCAGCCTTTGGGCATAAATGAATTGGATACACTTCAATTTCATTTTCAGAAAAAAAGTCGAGATATTTATTAATTTCTACAGAATCACTTTCAGCACAAGTCATATATGTTATTACAAGATGAGATACACCAATCGATTTCGCTTTGGCTAAAACAGTTCTTCTAATGCCATTGGTAAAGTCACTAAAATCTTTGTCACCAAACTCATCGTAAATCGCCAAGCTTAAATCAACAGCTAAATGATTATGAAACAATTTATAGCCATAATGCTCATGCAAGTACTTTGCAACGGTTAACTTACCTGCTGCTGGAGCACCGTGAATCCAAATTAACTTCATATACACCTCATCCATTGAATCGCATAACGAGACAGTAGAATAACTCCAACAGCCAGATTTGACTAAAAAACGGTGCCCAGCAATCAATCCTAAGCACTTTTAAGACAATAGGTAATGCATTTGGAACCCATAAAAGAGGCTGCTTTTCTTAAAAAAGAGAAATTCTACAGCCTTAACGCCCCCAACAAACGCGAGCATAGCGAATCGAGGGTGACAGCACGTTTTGGTTGCGTTTGTTATGTGCTTTCCTTGAACGCGTTTTTGATAGCCTTAATGTCAATTTCGATTTGCTCTTCTGGTGCAGATACTACATTTATTTCCCAATATTCATCGAAATTATCTGAGTCGATACAAAAGTTAACTTTATAAACACATTGATTATTTTCTATTTTTTTCGAAATGAGTAAATTTTCACAATCAGATTTCCATGAAAGCGCTGGATATACTGATAAATTCAGCAAGCTATCTAATGGGCTATTTTCTTTTAAATAGATAAATCTACCCACCACTTCGCTACGGTTCCTTTTAATGGATAAGTGCATCAAGTAATCGATTGACGTCTTTTCCATATTTATAAAGACTAAGCGCGTATCCCCGATCTTAATCAATCTAAATGCCCTCGCATGTTAATTTCAGGCCACAATCGTGGTAGAGCGACCCATTACTGGGCCGACCCCACACAGATCCGGACGTGCGCTGATTTTAAAACACAAGACCGCATCGAGC
The DNA here is from genome assembly GCF_021278025.1 of Motilimonas sp. E26. Classification (GTDB taxonomy): domain Bacteria; phylum Pseudomonadota; class Gammaproteobacteria; order Enterobacterales; family CBDFNC01; genus Motilimonas. The sequence continues at coordinate 2,766 of NZ_JAIBHJ010000011.1, read as the reverse complement.
TTTTGGGCTCTTCAGTTATATATTCACGCGTGTAAATCAACACGCGCCTAGTACCAACCCACGTGAATAAATCGCTTACTCACTCTTGGACGCTAAATCGCGTAATACATTAGCATCTTATTGAAATTACTCCAGTTATAACTTCGCCGACCACTGCGTCTATTCAACCATTTATATAAACTGTGCAGCACATAAATTTACAGCCTATCTAGGCTTAAGCTTTTGTCAGGGGTAGGCGAAAGTTTACAGCACCAAATACAGTGCTGACTATTGCCGTTGCTGCAACAGCTACTGGGGATTGAGCCACCGAGATAATCAACCCCGCAAGGACGCAATAAGGATAATGGCATTCATCACGCCTCGCGCGTAAACAAGAGGAATACGAATAAAGAAACAACACACAGACAAGCCGTAACAAACTGATAAGGTGAGCGTTTCCATCATGAACGCCCCTTGCATCTCTCCCGTTCGTCTTGAGAAAGGTACTCAGGCTAAGTGCGGTTAACGCTCAATGCAGCAATTTACTTAATAAGGCAGAACACGACATCGGCGAGGCTCCGGGGATAATCCGAGCATTGTCCAATAACTGAATAGGGTGTCGACTTCACGACACCTATTCTTATCTGTTAGGCTGGAACCTTTGACAGCCAATCGTGATATTCATCTTCTTTGATAGCCGTATAATTACCGCCATTGAACCAAGAGAAGGTTGAAAAATCCGGCAACTCCCAATTTTCGTATTTTAAAGCGTGCTGAATCGCCGGCTCATACGGAAACGCTGACAATATAACTAGATAAATGACATCCCAATTTGTTACCTCTTCACTTTTCATATGAAAACGCTTTATAAAGTATTCCGATTTACTCAGAAACTTTCCAAGATAATCCTCAAGCAATTGAAAGCTTGATTCATCAAAGTTCGGATCATTCAGTATTTTCGCCAGATCTAGTTCCATAATTGATAGAGCCTAACGCCGCAATGTGCGGATTTTAAAAATGGAGGCGAAGCCGGAGCTTTTAAAATTCCGAACCATTGCCTTGTTATGAGTTGATGCCAATTTCTGGTAGCTCTGCCAATAGCTCGCTCATTTCTATATCTGGATTTAATTTTTTAGCGAGATCTTCACTAAATTCACCGCTAAGTATTTTCTCGACTGCTTCTAAGTCTATTTCACGCTCATAGTATTCAGTTGCCCAAGCATGGTAATCACTGGCTTCCCAGTTTGTTATTGCCTTCAAATCAATCAGCCATTTGACAGGCTTTCCATGCTCCGTCCATTGGGAGTTCTCTAGAAACCAAATACAGGTAGCTTGATCCATGCTAAAAGCAGGCTCATTTATAAAACTGCCAAAGGCTTCAGAAGCACTTTCTTTAGCTTCTTGTAATTCTGGCATTAATCCATCTTCTGGGCTCAAGCATTTATAGCCAGCTAATTCTCCGGAAAACCAAAGAAACCACTCGCCACCGCATCCATCACGGAGCGAACCCATCTCTTCTGAATCAGACCAATTCGAATTGTAAGAGAAATACCTGTATTGCCACTCTTGCTCAATAATCGCATCGAGTAAAGCTAGTGATTTCATTTTCTTGCGCAATTGTTCGATCATGGTCTACTCAATCGTGGTAGAGCGACCGATTACTGGGCCGACCCCACACAGATCCGGACGTGCGCTTATTTTAAAACACAAGACCGCATCGAGCTTTTGGGCTCTTCAGTTTTATATTCACGCGTGTAAATCAACACGCGCCTAGTACCAATCTACGTGAATAAATCGCTTACTCACTCTTGGTCGCTAAATCGCGTAATACATTAGCATCTTATTGAAATTACTCCAGTTATAACTTCGCCTACCACTGCGTCTATTCAACCATTTGTATAAACTGTGCAGCACATAAATTTACAGCCTATCTAGGCTTAAGCTTTTGTCAGGGGCAGGCGAAAGTTTACAGCACCAAATACAGTGCTGACTATTGCCGTTGCTGCCAACACTGCATGCGCTGCATCGGTATCCTGCGACCGAGTGAACGTGACATCAGCGAGGCTCCACTACACGGGGATAATCCGAGCGTTGCCCAACACTTGAATATAGGGTGTCGGCTTCGCGACACCTATTCTTATCTGTTAGGCTTATTCTATTGGCTCAAGCAATAAATCAACTTCAGATGAAGCCCCATTAGTTAAAACTGGGTAAGCTTGAGTAGTTATAAATTTAGCAAACTCTTCTCCAGAATCCCTCACAGAAATTAAAGACGCACTTACAGAATATAAATTTCCTTCATTTATATCTTCGGCTTTATAAGAAACCTTGTAACTAAGAGGAAAGCTATCAATTAATTCGATTTCAGTTTTACCTACTATTACAGCTGATGCATCGCCAATAGAATAATCTATAATTTGGACTTCCATCCTTAAAATATCATTAGATTCAATTAAACCATTGAGTTCAATTACTCCATACACATTGGGATCTTTTACGGTAGCGTTATCATTACTTTCATTACATGCAACTAGAAATACCACACTAAAAAATGTAATTAGTAAAACTTTAATATGGATATTACCTCTGATAATTTTAAGCCTAACGTCGCAATAACGGGCGCTTATCAAACCACCCAAAACCAATTTAATCCTTTGTATTCAAGACACTTTGAAAAGCTGCCGCAGTGAAAAGGCGTCCCGTTCATAACCTTGATAATCATTGAGCCTCCTCCAGCTACCTTTAACCTAGGTATGCTAACGGTGACAAAACCAAACGGAGAAAGCT
>NZ_JAIBHJ010000010.1:126810-140785 GCF_021278025.1 Motilimonas sp. E26 | reverse complement strand
GAAAAGCTCTCCCCTGAAACAATAGCAAAATTAAAACAAGAAATTGCTGAGTTCTTAACCAAAGTAAAACCCAACCGCTTTTACGATGAAACTAATTTATATTAAGGCCGCTAACCATTTGAGTAACATCGCTCATCGTGTTTATCTCGCAATGCTGTCATTTACCGGCATCAATCGCCGCGAGCCTTGGACCATAGGTAAAGCAATATGAAGTCGTTATTAACACACCTTACACTTCTAGCCATCATGCCATTGTTATTCTTTGGTCAAGCTGCCTTTGCATCGGTGCAAAAAGGGCTAGCTTGGACACAACAGGGAGAATGGTGGGAAGCTGAGCCGTTATTTTTAGCAGAAGCAGAGAAAGGTAACCCAGAGGCTATGTTTTGGCTCGCTAAAACACAAATGCGCATGGGGGGTGAAAGGATATTCACGCTTGGACGATGGATGGAAGAGTCTGCAGAGCTGGGTAACCCTTGGGCTATGATTGAATTGGTAGACGGCCCAAACACCTACTGCAGTTTTTTCATGCTCCCCTGCGACGACAAATGGTTTGATAAAGCCATTGAAAAATGGCAGCAGCTCGCCGCCAACGGCGACGGTAAAGCCATGTTCATGCTGGCCAAACACAAAGACACTTGGCGTAAATACGTGCCCTACCTAGCTCACCGCACCCGCGTAGCACAATATGAACAGGCCCTTGAGATGGGAGCAAACAGAGCGGCCATTGCGTTATACAACGAGCTGTCCCGACATCAAGATATCAAAGATCCTGCGATTCGAGAGCAAGCACTAGGGTATTTAACCATTGCCGCAAAACGAGGTTATGCGCCCGCGATGATAAAGATATATAACTTTCATGAATACATAGGTATGGACAAGGCTAAGGTACAGTTAAGGCACGCGATGGAGCTAGGCTATGCCGAAGGCGCCTTTCATTTAGCATTCATCAATGAAAAACTTAAAAACAAAACCCAAGAAAACTGGGAAAAAATATACAAATACTATCAACTAACCGACAAATTAGGGGGGAGAACAGATCACGGCTACCTAAAGAACAAAGCTCAACTCCCTCAAGCTGTGGTTGCAATACTAGATCAAGAAATTACTGAGTTCTTAACCAAAGTCAAAACCAACCGCTTTTACGATGAGACCAACTTATATTAAGGCCACAGCTTGAATCATATTGCCCATGCTAATTACCTTTCTAGGTTGCCATTAGCCCACTCAAACCTTTGTGCCTTGGACCATAGGTAAAGCAATATCCCCCTCTGGCAGGATAGATAATGGGACCCCTTCTCATAAGTCGTAGCCTCTAATGGCTAGTAGAAAAATAATTGGAGTTCAACATGATGAAGACAGTTGCTGGTGTAGATTTAGCCAAGAGAGTGATTCAAGTTTGCGTTTATGCGAACAAAAAATGCGTTCTAATACAACCTGAGATCTGCTTAAGCAACTACTAATGTATTTAGCTCAACATCAGTTAGATTAAGGTGTGGCTTGTTGTCTTTCAAACAATAGGCCACCAATCCGGCTATTAAATTCAGCATAAAGCCATTCATGCTCCGGTGTCTTGAGTGCTCAATAGAGTAAACAAACATTTTTTGCTATTGCAATATTGTTACTTCACAGCGACCTCGGCCATTCTCTTTAGCTTTGTACAAAGCCTCATCCGCTATTTTTAACAGCATTTCCACGGTAACATCATCACTATACTGGGTGACTACAACGCCCATACTAAAGCCCAAGTTTAGTTCTGTGGGTAACCCACTGGGTTTTCGTTCTTTATAACACTTGGCTAATCTATCGAATAACGGCTGAATATCTTTCACCTCAGCTTTTGGTAACACCACTAACCACTCTTCACCACCATAACGCCCCACCATTTCATAACGGCGCAAACATTGGCCAGCCATATTAGCAAAGTAAATTAGAACTTGGTCTCCAACATCATGGCCATAGGTATCATTCACTTGTTTAAAATGATCAAGATCGATAATAGCGAGCGCTAACTTGGTGTCATCTACTTGAGCTTGGTTATAACTGTTACGAGCAAAGTCGAGGATACCGCGACGATTAGCGATTTTGGTCAGATCATCTTTGAATGCTAACGCCTTAAAGCGACGTTTTTGACTACGCTGGATCCGAGTTTGACGAAAGGTAAAGCCTAAAAATACCAAAACTAGCACCAATGTTAACGCCAGAATAAGCCGAGACTGATTTTGGCGAGCTAATTCCGATTCTTTTAACTTGTTTTCTTGGCGTAATAATTCGTTACGCGATTTTTCAAAACGTACGTCATAAACAACCTCGAGGCGTTGTAAAGAAAGTTTTTTCTTTGTTTCAAAATCTTCCAATAAATAGTCAATATGACGGTAATAAATCTCTGATGACTTTTGATAATCACCCAGCTCAGCATAGAGCTCACCTAATGTTAAATAAGGGAAGCGGTCATCTTCAGAGCCCGCATCGGCCATCATTAATTCAACTTCGGTCACATAAGCTCTTGCTACATCATGCTCACCCGCTTTGGCATAACACATGGCTATATTTAATTTTATTCGCATTCGCATATACAGGGCGCCGCTGTCTAACAACATTTCATTGGCTTCCAGTAACAAGGGCAGCGCGTCTTGATACTGTGAATTGCGCATCATTACCTGCCCTAGTTGCGCAGTGGATAAAGCAATACCTACGTTATCCTCAAGCACAACACTAAGCTCTCGTGCTTTAGAAAAGTAATGAATAGTTTGTGGCCAATTCTCCAAACCTGAAAAGGCAGCACCAAGATTGTAATAGAAAATTGACAAGCTAAAGTTGTCTTTCAGCTCTTCTGCTAGCTCAGAAGCATGCTCATAATACTCAATCGCTTTACGGTAATTTTTTAGCTTGGAATAAATTATGGCTAAATAACTATGTGTGGTCATAATACGAACTTTATCGTTCAAGCGCTCAAAAATCACTTGAGCTTCATACAAGCGCTCAATCGCCTCTTCAAATTGCGATTCCAGCTGCATAATGTAAGCGTAACTAATCAAAGTATCGCCCTGTAGCAACTCATCATCGAACGTTTTCGATAAAGCTAAATTTGCAATGGCTAACTCCATCGCTTCTTTCATTTGTCCTTCCATCGCCAACAAAGCAGCTTGTAAACTGTTAATTCTTAAGTTGTCATGGCTAGAGTTAAGTTGCTGGTTTAAATCCTTGGCGGAATCCAAATAAGTTTGAGACTGGGACATCTCTTCAAGAGAAAGATAAGAACTGGCAAGTTGAATATAACCTCTGACTTGACCTGCTAGATACTGCTGGTTTGTATGCTGTTTTAATAGAGAATGCGCATGAGATATTTTTTCGTGGGGAGACAGTGAACTATTTTCCAGCTTTTCCCACTCCTCTAGTGAGGCAGCAAAACTAAAGCTGGAAACAATTAATAATGCTATCAAGCTTAACTTAATACAGAAACGGCCTAGCAAACTCAAATTATTTCCCCACTTAAGTCAATACAACAACCTCACATATTACCTTAAGGCCACTAAACATCCAGCAAGTTAAAGGAAAAAGGTCTACAGTAAGTCTTAGCCCCCTTTTAATATAGGCTTAACACTATGTAAACGCTTAGTAAAATAATACCAAGTAAATAATACTGCTAACGAAACCCCCACCCCATCTGTTAGCGGAAAAGCCCACCAAATACCGTTGACACCTAGCATCTGTGGCAACCACAAAATCATCGGTAACAGCAGTAAATAGGTCCGACCCGACTCTAACAACATCGCCGGCAGCGCTTTGCCCATGGCTTGAAAAATAGTGCTGCACATCATGCCAGCTGCCACACTAAAAAAGCCAATAAAAACAATGGATGAAATGCTACTAGCGGCCTCAACAAGAATAAGATCCGAAGTGAATAAACTGAACAACCACTGTGGTCGCAGCACTAACAGCAAAGTGACTAGAGTTGTCCATACTGTGCCTATCGTAATAGCCGTTAAAAGAGATTGCTTTACACGCCCCCACAGTCCAGCACCATAGTTAAAACCAGCCAAGGTTTGCAGGGCAATTGTCATCCCCAACAAAGGTAAAAATAACAACATAAAACTGCGGATCAGCAAACCATGAGCGCTAATTAGCAAGCTCGCTTGGTCGCCACTGTATTTTGTCACCGCAAAAATAGTCACCGCGATGGTAAAAGCAAAGCCGCTATGAGAGAGAAAAATAGGGAAACCTAAACCGAGCACGCGCTTATGAACGCTTAAATCAAAACGTAAATACTGCGATGTGATTTTCAACCTATCTTTACCACACAACTGGAGCCTTACTGCTAGGCCAAATGATAATAGCATTGCCAACACGGTAGCCCACGCGGCCCCAGCAACGCCCCAGCCAAAACCAAAAATAAACAAGGCATCAAAGGTAACGTTAAGCGCGGAGCCAAATAACATCACCTTCATCATATCGAGTGGTTTGCCCGAAGCACGAAAACTCTCGGTTAACGTGCCCGAGGTGAAGCTAATCACGGTAACAAGCAATATAGGCAACAAATAGGTATCAGCATCGGCTAAAAGTACCTTAGGTAAGGCTAGCAAGGTATAAATAGGCTCGCGTAGTAAGTAAATAAGCACGCTTAACAGCAAACCTAAACTCATGGCAAAAACCAAGCTACTGCAAAATACCTGACTCGCACCTTCCTTGTCGCCACTGCCTAGACGCCTAGAAATAATCGATGCCATACCACTACCTAACATAGCGCTGACACTAATAACAAACATGTTAACTGGAAACACTGCCGACACCGACGCCATCGCATTTACGCCCACTCCTCGGGTAATAAACACCGCATCAACAAAACTATATAAACCGTTAATTAATAGCGCGACAATGATAGGCATTGCCAATTTCATGAATTGCGTTGAAATCCCGCCCGTTAACAGCGGATTAGGCTCACTAAGAACCGCCTCTGGCACATTGAGTCGCAAATCATCATCTGCGGTTAAGGTTAAATCGGTATTGCTCATCATTCATTCCTTGCATTTATACCAATGAAGTTGGCTAAAACTGGCCTTACTGAGCAACAGAGTTCGTGTTAAGGCGAGACTAGTGTACTTTCACCAGCACCTCGAGTTTCATTATGTCTTGATCACAATTTATCTCTAGATAGCGCTCAATGACATATTCATAGGTGATTGTTAACCGCGTTTGAGGAAAATACTCGCTCAGCAGCCATAAATAAAACGTCTGCATTTCACTCATTTTGCCATCATATTCAATCAACAAATAACGGCCTTCGGCTTGGGTTCTGACACACATGCCTGCTTGCTTGAGCATATTAATATCGGCAACTGCATAGGCTGACTCATAACGACAAACCTCAGTTGGGGTTAGCCAAACATTGTCGAAACAAAACCCTGCCGTCTTACCATGCTCAATCGCTATATCATTAAACGCTAACCATTCACGCATTTGGCTCCAAGCATCCATAATCCCTTCAATAGCATAACCTTGGGTGCTTGCAATGACGCCATAATGGGTTGCTGGCAGTGATACCACTTCAATGCGTTTGATATTTGCCCTAACTCGCTCACTCTCTTGCTCTGAGAGGGAACCATTGTATAAAAGCGCAGGGCTTATCTCTTTTCCGTACTTGCTAAAAAGTTTTCCATTCTTGCTATCAATGCCGAGCGCCCCTTTACGATGCTGAGACGCAGAAAAGCCAAAATAAGCTTGAAAAGCTTTACTAAAGTTTGCTGGGGATGAAAAACCACAACATTCACTCACTTCAGTAATACTAGGCTGGTGATAACGCAATAATGAATGAAACGCTTTTTCTAGACGTTTACGGCGTACAAACTGGTTAAAAGGCTCATTAGTGATACTTTTAAACACTCGATGAAAATGAAATGCTGACAGATGGACGTGATTAGCCACCTCTGCGATGCTCAAAGGCGACGCAATGTTTGCCAATACGTAATTAACCGCTTGATGAACACGCTGTTGATCTCTAAGCAGCATAGAGTGACTTCCAATGATGACAAAAAACTAAAGCAAAGATCTTAGCGTGGTAGCGATACCTAGGCAACTTGAGTTATCAGAGGGGCTTTATACTTTCAAGGTTAAGGGTTGAAGGATTGAGCGCAACGAGTGGAATACTGGCCCAGCGCCCTAAAGGAATACGGCGCGACAAAGAGATTTATTTTAAATCTTGAACAAGCTTGATCTGTTTATTTAGTCGCATCATAAATTGGGGATGTTTAGCGACATAGCTTTTTGCAATGTAAATTCCAAAAGGTTTACTTAATTGTACTTGCCGACGGTAATCCGACACAGAATATTGCTGCCGAGCAAGCTCATTTGTAAACACCCTCTCGGCTAAAAATACGGCATCAATGCGTTTCATATCAAGCAGCATGGTTGGTAAATCAACAACCTCATTAGCTTTAGTCAACACATTATAGCCTTCCATTAAAAGCCAATGGTTGGTATTAGAGCCTAATAATGTCGCCACTTGTCCTGAATGTTTAAACGCTTCAGAGGTTGGATCTCGTAAGTCATCTTTACGCATAAACCAAGCCCAGTGGTTCATCAATAGTGGCTCACTAAACACTGCAATACGGCTGCGCTCGGTATTTTCTGACGCCAAGAAAAAGCCATCGGCTCGGCCTAACCTTACCTCTTCAATGGCACGAGCATAGTTAGGTACCGTACGCAATTGATAGTCGGTTTTTAGTCGAGTAAAAACGTCTTTCACCAGCTCTACCCCTAAACCAGAAATCTGACCATCAACTTCACTAGTATAAGGTGGGAATTGCGGCATCACTAAACGTAAAGACTCAGATTGCGCAGTATTCGATAACAAAAAAATAATACTGAAAAATATCCTAATTCCCATAAGCCCTCAATTCTGCTTAGTCCAAGGATAAGAGTATATACCCAATCAACTTGAAGATGCATGTTCAGAGCGCCGACGTGTTTTTATTTGCCGTAAAAAATGAAAACAGCCCAGAGAATGCCAAACTAGTGGCTATCGCCAAATGTATCCCCGCCTTTTGCCAGTGTTAACATAACGAGCAAAATAATCGCGAATAACCTTTTCTTGTTGCAGATACCAGTAAGAGCCAATGAAGATCAGGAAAAATCTAATAACACTATCGGCCACTTACTTCAAATAATTCTCATTATAATCGGTTCTACCCATTTCATTTACTTAAATAAAAAAACTATACATATCTAATTTTATAACTTGTTCGATTTCTCAGTTTTTATGCTAATGCATAAAATTCACTGGATTTAGATGTATTATTGCTAAAAAATATACAAAACTTTATTAATTCACTTTTTCAAGGATGAAAAAATGGAAATTACAGCCCAGTATTCACAACCTGTGAGTACTAATCGCCATTGGCAATTTTTTATCGCTTTTAGCTTATTGGCGCTCGTCGCGCTAGCAATACACAGCCAAATGTACACCTATAATATCGGCCTAATGATTGATGAACATCCTCATTATGGTCAAATTGGTATGTTCCTGCGCGGCGATTTTAGCCAATATCCCAGCCTAACAACCATCCCCGGCTATCACGCCATCATGGCATTTATTGGTAAACACTTACACTTGTCTGGTCCTAATCATATCCGTTTAATATCGCTGTTAACCGTATTGGCCTCAGTGGTAGTGATGTATTTTTGTCTCCGTAAAACCGCGCCCAAAGCAGCGTTACCTAGGTCTCTCGCCTTCTTCTTTTTACCGGTGATGTCCCCTTACAATTTCTTGATTTATACCCATAGCTTGTCGATGCTAACCATCATTTTGGCGGTATATTTTTATTTAGATAAACGGCTATGGTGGTGCGCGGCTATGTTTGCGCTGAGCTTGTTAGTGCGTCAAACCAACATCATTTGGGTAGCGGCCATTGCTATGATGTTTGTTTTCGATACTTGGCGGGAACAAGGTCAACACGTTACCTTCCAGTTAAAGAAATGGTTGATTAAACTGCTGCCTTTTATCGCTTTGTTTAGCGCCTTTTCCGCCTTTGTTGTTATCAATGGCGGCGTAGCGATTGGCGATGCAAACAGCCACCCGGTCGGTATGTCGGTAGGTAACTTATACTTTTACATGTTTTGTTTTTTCTTGGTGTTTTTACCCATCATACTGCGCCACAGCAAACGTTACGTAGCGGTATTAAAACAAAGTGCGACCTTAAAGCTCGAAATAAAAGATCGCGAATACCAAGTTCCAGTCAGTTTAGCTTGGTTAGTGGCTGCGTTTTTCATCTGCTACATGCTGCTGTTTAAAGTAGTGCATCCTTATAACTTTGTGCCCGGCTTTGCCCATAACACCATTTCTCTTTATTTTACCTCTTCGCTATTACTTAAAGCGACTTGGCTACTGCCGATACTGGCAACCGTGGCCGGTGCATTTGTACTTAAGTTAAGTCGCCCGTCGGCTTATATTTTGTATCCGTTTTTTGTTGCCCTGCTGCTGCTGCACCCGATGATTGAGCACAGATATTACATACCTGTCATGGGATTGTTGTTGGTATTCTTATCTGACCAAGGCAAAAGAATAGAGTGGCTTCAGCTCGGTTATTTTGCTTTACTCTCGGCCTTGCTGGTCTGGGTTAAATTTAATCTTGGCTTATTTCCATAGGGTTGACCGATGTCTTATATTTTATCCATTGAATTTCTCTGCCTCTTTTTAATTATTACTAGTGGGCTATATATTGCTTGGAATGCATGTCATCAACTCAGTTGGCTAGGGGCTGCGCAAACAGACATTGGTATACCAATCAATGAGCCCGTTGTACCTTGGCGGGCTAGCTGGCAACGAAATCTCACTTTACTAATACAGATTACCTGTGTGGTATTACTGAGCCGACTGATTGTCTATCTCGTCGCCTACTTAGCATTTATTGCCATGAAGGATAATGGCGGCGGCTTTAGTGACTTGTTCAAACATATTTGGTGGCGCTGGGATAGCTTTCACTATATGAACATTGCCGATAACGGCTATGCGGCAGAAGGTAAAGACAGGTATCTACTGGTTTTCTATCCTTTATACCCAGCATTAATTGCGGTAATGAAGGGCTTTGTTGCCGACACCTTTTATGCTGGGGTAACCGTTTCCTTAATTAACCTAGTTTTGTCGTGCTTCTTTTTATTTAAGCTGGTATTAAACGAATTCGAGAATGAAGCAATTGCGTGGAGAGCGATTAAATATTTATTATTGTTCCCATTTTCATTTTTCACCGCCATTGTTTACACCGAAAGTACATTCTTATTAATGAGTATTGCCTGCTTTTATTACATGCGCCAAGGCTATTGGTGGCAAGCTGGATGCTTTGGTTTACTGGCCGCGTTAACGCGCAATCACGGTGTTTTATTACTCGCTCCAATGGTGTTTGAGATGTTGCGGCAACATCAGCAGCAATGGCCGAGTGATTGGCAGCAAAGAATCAAATTTATTGCTCCAAAATTACTGTCCCTCGCACTTATTCCAACCGGGATCTTGCTCTATTTAGTATTAAATAAATGGGTAACGGGAGATTGGTTTCGCTTTTTAGATTACCAAAAAGAGAATTGGCATAATGGCTTTGGCTATTTCGCGCAAAACATATCTGGCATTTTTGAGCGTATCCAAGGCACTAATTATAAGATGGTGGCAGGCACTTGGTGGCCAACCTTCATCGGCTTTTTTCTTGCTATCGCTTTAATCGTGACCTCCATACGCAAAGTGCCCAGCGCTTATGTTATCTATAGCTTTTGCTACTTACTGATTTCTTATTCGCCGACTTGGTTACTCAGTGGCCCAAGGTATTTAATGGGGTTGTTTCCTTTGTTCATCTTTATGGCGCTGTGGGCAAGCAAGCACAAAAGCTTAGAAAGCCTACTAGACATTAGCTTAGGGGTGTTTCTAGCATTATTTACTGTGTTGTTTTTCCACTCGGTAGTTTACTGATAAAAGCAAAAATAGCCCACTGCAGGTGGGCTATTGTTAGATTTGATAACTCCTCGACATCAACACTCAAGCGCCAATTATCACGGCTGTTGAGCCACGCCTTGCTGCACTTGTTGCCACTGTTTTATCCCTTGCCAACGCGCTCTCGCCCATCGCTGTCCAGGTTTTTCAATTAAGTAATAAGTGGCTAGTGAAATCGGTATTAATAAGCCAAATACCCAAGCAAATACCTCTAGCTTGATCCCATAATTTGGCAAATCAAGTGCCTTCATCACATTGATAACCCAGTAATGATTGAGGTACAGGGAATAAGATAGCGTACCTAAAAAGGCAAGTCGTAAGTGTTTGAACAACCAACTCACTACCCCGCCTTGCCAAGCAAAACAAAATACCAGTGCGGCAGAAATAAAAATGGCGTCAGCCAACCATCAGTATTAGCGATTTTAATCGTGGAAAATCAAGGGAAAGCGAAAGTCAGTTCACGATTTTAAAATGCGCGCAAAACAAGCAGCCAACATACCTATACTATAATGACCAACGCGAGAGATGATGATAGTCATTAATAAGGTTTAAGCATATGCAGTGGCGTAATCGGATTGTCAGTTTGTTCATGATGTTAAGTTCAACCTTAGCCGCCCCTTCTTTTGCAGATGTCGTTAAACTTAACTTTCTTGAATGGGGCTATTTGCCCATTGGTTACGAAGCCCGCTTTCAATCCTATGCCAAGGCACGAGGTGTAAACGTAGAGTTAAACTCAGTGACTCCTTATATCACCGACTTTGACAGTATTTATGGCGCCCTAAGAACGCAAAAAGCCGATGTGGTAATGCCAGCAAATTTCTTTTTAAAGGCCCATCATTCACCCCTGATAAAATTACTGCTGCCTATCGATAACTCACGCTTAACCAATTTTCAGCAGCTTCGGCCGATATTTCAACAAACCCAATACGACAAAGAAGGCGATCAACACTACGCCATTGCCCACACCTACGCCTTATTCAGTCTCGCTTATGACCAAAACCAATTTAGCCAGCCGCCGACCAGCTGGAGCCAACTTAATAACGCGGATAACACCGGTCAGTTTCGTGTGTATTGTGACCAATTTGAGCCGGTATTAATCTCCAGCATGCTGGCCTTAGGTGAGTCACCCGCTTTATTTGAAAATGGTCAAATCATCAAAGATCATGCCTTGCAAGAGCGTGTGCAAAACACCCTCACTATGCGCTTAAAAACCGCGCAAGGTTTTTGGGGCAATCAAGAAAACAACTGTGCAGACTTACGCCAACAAAGTCTTGCTACCACTTGGGGTTTGGAATTGGTGAAGTGCAATCAAGAAAATAACCAGCGCTGGAAAATAGCGGTAGCCGAAGAAGGCCCTATCTACTCACTAGATACCTTAGCTATCGGCAAACACCTTGCCGATCAGCCAGATAAACTGCGCGCCGCTTACTTATTGATCGACTTTCTAATCAGCCAAGATCAACAAGCCTTAGTGTTACAAGGGGTGCCGACTATTCAAGGTGTAAATCGATTGTTAAACAGAACCTTTACGCCCGAAGAGCAAGCCGTGTTACCCGATAAAGCGCTACCTGAGTTTGATGAGCGCCTGCTGATCCCGCCACTATCGGCCAATATCAAAAACCGCTACAAACGTATGATGATAAATGCGTTAGAAGCCTCTGACGCACAAAATTTAAGTAAAGAGTGTAATTGGGATATCCATTAAGCCGTAACTTTAGCTTTAGATTAAATCCAGCGTCAGCACCAGTCGCTTATCATTAGGGTTGATAGCCGGTGAGCGGTGAATGACGCCTAGCCCTTCATTGTCCGGCCAAGCATCGCCTTTTAGCAATAAAACATCACCCACATCAGCACTAAATACATCACTATCAGCGGCATAAAGACCAGATGCTTCATCTGATTTACCCTTGCTATCACGGCCCAATTTCGCCCGATTCGCATCGCCATTTTCTAACCATTGCGTACCCGTAATGCTGTAACTACACACCAAACGGCACACTACTTTGTCGGTATGAAATTTTGGACACATCGCCTGCGATAAGGTTTTTAGGCGCACGCCTATATCAGGGTTATCAAATAAACAGTCCAGCATCTGCGCAAGCTGTTCGATATCTTGAATAAATGCAATTTTCCCCGCGCCTTCAGGTAACCATCTTGATAACGCTTCTGCTAATTCATCAAGGGGAACAGATCGTGCTATCGCCACCCCTTGCAGGTTAATTTGCGCCACGTATTCCAGCAAATTTGGCACTAATGAACGCTGCCAGCAAGTTAAGTTGATATGAGGTTCAAATATCGCTGTTAGAATCTCAATATCTGTCGATGCTACATAGCTAAGCTCTTGATTAAAAGTCGTATATTGTTGAGCTAACATATTAACTCCTCATCACGGCTGTCGCAGGCTCTTG
Source organism: Motilimonas sp. E26 (assembly GCF_021278025.1). Lineage (GTDB taxonomy): Bacteria > Pseudomonadota > Gammaproteobacteria > Enterobacterales > CBDFNC01 > Motilimonas. The sequence continues at coordinate 128,410 of NZ_JAIBHJ010000010.1, read as the reverse complement.
CTGCGCGGGAATCGTATGCATACTCAGCACATGAGCCAAAATCAGGCATACCGAACCAACCAAGGTAAACCCCAGCTCTAATGGTCCATGCACAAACAAGCCCGATATTAAATTGGCCGCCCCCAACACACCCAACACGGCGATCATCGGGCTACGCGTTTGCTGCCATGCTTTAGGTAGACTTAACAAAGCTAAAGACAAAGCAAATAACAAGAAAATCCGATGTGGCCACTCCGAGCTTAACGCAGAGCCAAACACATCATATCCCACCAATACCAGCAACGCAGGCGTCAACAAACAATGCCCCAAACACAAACCGGAAAACACCACCCCAAGCTTATCTTGCCATGGCTTTCTACTCATTAGCTTAAATCCTCAATCTTTAACTGTTAGCACACAAAATTAATTGTTATAACATAACAAAAGTGTATGCAATTGAGTATTGATAAGCAAGTACGAATCGTTAACATAACCAACTTATAGCAATATGCTTCGCAACCCATTAGGCAATAAAACCAACATGAAATCATTTGATGCATTACTTGAGCTAGCCAAACGTAAATCCGATTTTGACCAAGACAATACGTGGTTTAAAGGCTCGAGCACCTACCTTGACGCGATCAAAAAAGAAGTGGATGAAGTAATTGAAGAAATACCCAAGTCACGTAACAACTATTTAGAAGACGAGCTAGCTGATGTGCTGTGGAATACCCTCAACAGCTTACTGGCATTAGAAAAAGAAACGGGCATTTGCACCATTAGCGTACTTGAGCGTGCGGTGAAAAAATACCGCCAGCGCATGGCTGGCATTGAAGCAGGTGTGAGTTGGGAGGAAATTAAAAATGAACAGAAACAGGCGTTAGCAGCCGAAACACCAGTAAATGATTAACACTCATAAATTCAATTAACGATGACTAGAAGTAGATTTGACGTCTTAATTCATACGAAAACCAGCAAGTATCAGCGCCCTGTACTTGCTGTTTTCGCGGTATGACTAGTGCTTCTTGTATGTTGAACTTATTGATTCATGTTTTTTTGGGGCCTGAGCTTGCTCAGGGAATTTGTGATATTCGCTGAGCAAGCTCAGCTCCTACCAAGTAACTTAATCAACGATGCGCTAGCGCGGTTTCTTTGCAGCCATTATCAATGCGCTCTTTTTCCTCATCGAGTACGCTTTGTGGAGGAGTTATGTTCATAAAACAGCAAGTATCAGCGCTCTGTACTTGCTGTTTTCGCGCTATGACTAGTGCTTCTTGTATGTTGAACTTATTGATTCATGTTTTTTTTGGGGCCTGAGCTTGCTCAGGGAATTTGTGATATTCGCTGAGCAAGCTCAGCTCCTACCCCTAAAGTAACTTCATCAACGATGCGCTAGCGCGGTTTCTTTGCAGCCGTTATCAATGCGCTCTTTTTCCTCATCGAGCACGCTTTGTGGGGGAGTTATGTTCATAAAACAGCAAGTATCAGCGCTCTGTACTTACTGTTTTCGCGGTATGACTAGCGCTCATCCCCCCACTCCTAAGGTAACTTAATCAACGATGCGCTAGCGCGGTTTCTTTGCAGCCGTTATCAATGCGCTCTTTTTTCCTCATCGAGTACG
>NZ_JAIBHJ010000010.1:64067-126710 GCF_021278025.1 Motilimonas sp. E26 | reverse complement strand
GTAACTTAATCAACGATGCGCTAGCGCGGTTTCTTTGCAGCCGTTATCAATGCGCTCTTTTTTCCTCATCGAGTACGCTTTGTGGGGGAGTTATGTTCATAAAACAGCAAGTATCAGCGCCCTGTACTTACTGTTTTTCGCGGTATGACTAGTGCTTCTTGTATGTTGAACTTATTGATTCATGTTTTTTGTGGGACCTGAGCTTGCTCAGGGAATTTGTGATATTCGCTGAGCAAGCTCAGCTCCTACCAAGTAACTTAATCAACGATGCGCTAGCGCGGTTTCTTTGCAGCCGTTATCAATGCGCTCTTTTTCCTCATCGAGTACGCTTTGTGGGGGAGTTATGTTCATAAAACAGCAAGTATCAGCGCTCTGTACTTGCTGTTTTCGCGGTATGACTAGCGCTTCTTGTATGTTGAACTTATTGATTCATGTTTTTTTTGGGGCCTGAGCTTGTTCAGGGAATTTGTGATATTCGCTGAGCAAGCTCAGCTCCTACCAAGTAACTTAATCAACGATGCGCTAGCGCGGTTTCTTTGCAGCCGTTATCAATGCGCTCTTTTTTCCTCATCGAGTACGCTTTGTGGGGGAGTTATGTTCATAAAACAGCAAGTATCAGCGCCCTGTACTTACTGTTTTTCGCGGTATGACTAGTGCTTCTTGTATGTTGAACTTATTGATTCATGTTTTTTTTGGGGCCTGAGCTTGTTCAGGGAATTTGTGATATTCGCTGAGCAAGCTCAGCTCCTACCAAGTAACTTAATCAACGATGCGCTAGCGCTGTTTCTTTGCAGCCGTTATCAATGCGCTCTTTTTCCTCATCGAGTACGCTTTGTGGGGAGTTATGTTCATAAAACAGCAAGTATCAGCGCTCTGTACTTGCTGTTTTCGCGGTATGACTAACGCTCATCCCCCCACACCTAAGGTAACTTAATCAACGATGCGCTAGCGCGGTTTCTTTGCAGCCGTTATCAATGCGCTCTTTTTCCTCATCGAGTACGCTTTGTGGGGGAGTTATGTTCATAAAACAGCAAGTATCAGCGCTCTGTACTTGCTGTTTTCGCGGTATGACTAACGCTCATCCCCCCACACCTAAGGTAACTTAATCAACGATGCGCTAGCGCGGTTTCTTTACAGCCGTTATCGATGCGCTCTTTTTCCTCATCGAGTACGCTTTGTGGGAATTGACTCATAAAACAGCAGCAGATGCCCTCGCCGATCATGGTTCTTGGCCCTAATGGGTGGGCGATGTGTTTGTAGACGCCGTGGCTATGGCCGTGTGAATGATCATCAGAGTGACTGTGCTCATGTGAGTGCGAATGATCATGTGGGTGCTCATGCGAATGGTTATGCTCGTGAGCATGATCCGTGGCATTAGGGTCTTGGTATTCAGCGTGATGATGATGCACATCCACTTCACCCGCAGCAAGGCGGCGTTTAAAAGAAGCCATCAAACCTTCTGCTGCTGTGCCTTGCTCCATGATTTCGCGCACACGCACCTCAAAGGCGTCAATCACCTTATCGTGGTCATTTAAATAAGGTGTTTTAATAAACTCAACACTTGGGTTTTCTGTCGCTACTTTATCTACATAACCAAAAATACGTTTGATTAACCGGCCCGTAAATAAGAAATACGGTGCCACCACAACACGCTTGTAGCCCAGCTTTAATAACTTTTCTAAACCCACCCCAACTGAAGGATAAGTGACGCCAGAATAAACCGTATCGGCCCAGCCAAAGCCCATATTTTCATTAACAATACGGGTTAATTTCGCCGCTTCGGCATTAGCTTTGGTATCTGAAGTGCCACGCCCTACCACCACCAACAAGGTATCGTAGAGGTTTTCAGGCGGATCATTGGGGTCTAATCCTAAGGATTCATAAATCCGCGCCTGAAAAGCCTCAATCATGGCATCTTGTAAACCCAGTTCACTGCCATAGCTGACTTCCAAACCAGCTTGTTTTTCTTGAAACGTAGTCAGTACAGATGGGATATCATTCTTAGCATGGGTAGCCGCAAACAACATACCCGGCACCGCATAAATATGATTCACCCCTTGCGCCACTAAACTGTTTAGCCCCATGTGAATATTGGGTGCCGAGTATTCTAGAAACCCGTACTCCACGGGCAAATTAGGAAAACGCTTTTTTAACCCAGCCGCCACCCGCGAGAACTCCACTTCGGCATCTTTATCACGACTGCCGTGACCACATACCATGATCCCCGCTTTTTGTTCACCTTTAGGGGACACGCGCTGATGTGAATGACTATGTTCATGGCAATGATGATGTGAGTGTTTTTGCTCTGACATGCTCTTACTTCCTTATTTTTTAATAATATAAATCTAACGAACCAGCTCTTGAGCTTCGTCGCATTCGAGTAATAAACCTTGTAACCGCTCGCGGTATTCGTCCGCGTCTTGCCATAAACCGCGCTGAATAGCCTCTAACAAACGCTCGGCCATTTCGCTCAAGGCGTGGGGATTATTTTGCTGTAAAAACGCACGATTTTGTGGCTCAAACAACAAGGTATCTGTTACTTGCTGGTATTGATAATCTGCAATCAATCCCGTGGTGGCGTCATAGGCAAACAGGTAATCAATACTGGCACTCATCTCAAATGCACCTTTATAACCGTGCTGCTGCATACCTTGAATCCACTTGGGATTAAGCACCCGTGAGCGGATCACTCGATTAAGCTCCTCTTTTAAGGTGCGGATCACCGGCTGCTCTGGGTTAGCGTGATCACTATGATATATAGTCGGCGCTTGCCCTGAAAAGCAGCTCACTGCATTACTCATCCCGCCTTGAAATTGGTAATAATCGTCTGAGTCCAATAAATCGTGCTCGCGATTATCTTGGTTATGTACCACTACTTCTAACTGGCTCAATTGATGGCGAAACGCTCCTTGCGCTAATTTACCTTCACCATCTTGACCATAGGCATAGCCGCCCCAATTCAAATATGCGTCAGCTAAATCGCTGGCTTGTTCCCAGCAACGCTCATCAATTAAGCCTTGTAAGCCAGCGCCATAAGCGCCAGGTTTAGAGCCAAATACCCGATAACTGGCTTGCCGCTGCGCCTCTGACTCACTCATGCCTTGCGCCACTAATTGCTGAGCTCGAGTGGCTATGTTTTGCTGGATAAGGTTGCCATTGCCAGGCTCTTCAATGGCCGCAATTGCCAACACAGCCGCATCAAAAAGCTTAAGCACGTTAGCAAATGCGTCACGAAAAAAGCCTGATACCCGTAAAGTGACATCTACGCGTGGGCGGCCTAGCTGCATACAAGGGATCACCAAAAAATCCACTACGCGATGACTGCCATTGGCCCAAATAGGTTTGATGCCCATCAAAGCAAAGGCTTGAGCAATATCGTCACCGCCGGTGCGCATAGTCGCGGTGCCCCAAACCGACAAACCAAGCTGACGCGGATAATCGCCATGCTCTTGTAAATGACGCGTGAGTAAGGCTTGCGCCGACTTTTCACCAATCGCCCACGCCGCTTTAGATGGAATTGCGCGATTATCCAAAGAGAAAAAATTACGTCCGGTCGGCAACGTATCTAACCGCCCTCGACTGGGCGCCCCACTTGGCCCAGGCGCAATAAATTCGCCGTGTAAGCCTTGTAGTAACGCGTTAATTTCTTGTTCGACGCTTTTCTCTAGTGCGGCTTTTACTACGGTTTTAGCGTAAGTGAGTAAGGCTTGTGTTGCGGGATAATCATTTAGCTCATTCAGCTCAGCCGAGCCCAACACATAACGTTTTACCCATGCCAGGGCTAGCAGCTCTAAGCGCTCACGCGTATCGGCGCAGCTTCGCCATACTTGTTTAGACACTTGCTGCAACGGCGCAGGCTTGATGTCACTCCAAGGTGTGCAATCTGCCGAAAGTGGATCAAACAACGCGCCCCCCTGGCGCAGCTCAAAATCCAATACTAAGTTATGCAAAATACCTCGGCTTTGATGGCCACTGCCTGTAGGCAAACGCAGCAACGCAACCAAGGTATTAGCGACTTTTTCAGACTCGGGTAACTCGCCCAAAATATGTAAGCCGTGGCGAATTTGCGCTTCTTTAATGTCACATAAATAGGTATCTAACTCAGCAAACACTTGATCTTGATAATCGAGATCCGTTAAATCACCAGCGCCCGCCACTTGCGCTAATTCGTCTAAAATATGGGTAGTTTTTAACTGTTCAATAATGGCTTGGCGCAACCAAGTTTCACGGCGAACATCCATGCCCATCGCTTGATAATATTCATCTACCAGTCCTTCGAGTTCAGCTAGTTCTCCATAGGTTTCAGCACGGGTAAGAGGGGGCATTAAATGGTCAATGATCACCCCTTGCGTGCGACGCTTCGCCTGCGAGCCCTCACCGGGATCGTTAACAATAAAGGGATAAAAATGCGGCAACGGCCCTAAAATACAGTCTGGCCAACAAGTATCAGCTAATGCAGAGCCCTTGCCCGGCAACCATTCTAAGTTACCGTGCTTGCCCACGTGGATAATGGCATCTATTTGATATTCATGGCGTAACCAAAAATAAAAGGCTAAATAGTTATGAGGCGGCACAAGATCGGGATCGTGATAATTAGCGGCTAAATCAATGTTAAAACCGCGCGCCGGTTGAATGCCGATAAAGGTTTCACCGCAGCGATAACCCGAGATCATTAACCGCCCTTGACGATACTTAATGTCCTGCTCGGGCGCGCCCCAACGATTTAACACCGCCTGCTGTGACACCAAGGGCAAACGCGAAAAGTGACGCTGATAATCGACAACCGAAATACTTTGCCAACAACCTAGTGAATGTAAGGTATTAGGGTTATTGGTTACAGCTCCGAGCAAGGTTTCAATCAAAGCGTTACCCTGCTCAGGCAAATCACCCAATGGGTAGCCCGCTTGTTTCAATGCGCGCATAACATTAACTGTAGAGGCCGGCGTATCTAAGCCAACACCATTACCAATACGGCCATCTTTGGTCGGGTAATTAGCAAGGATCAGAGCAATGCGTTTTTCATGGTTTGGCTTTTGTGTTAACTGGCAATACGCCTTAGCCAGCTGCGCCACAAATTTGGCACGCTCATGGTGTAATAGATAACGGATCACCGATATTTGACCGCGTGGATCATAGTGACTTTCACTTTTAAAACTCACCGCTCGGCTCAATATTTTACCGTCCATTTCTGGCAACACGACTTGCATCGCCAGATCGCGACTACGTAACCCTAAACTGGAAGCGCGCCAATCTTCTGCTGTGGTGCTGGCTAATACCAACTGCAATATTGGCACCTTTACATCAAACACTGGCTCAAATTCATTTGGGCTCACCGTTAGTGATGGTGATGTAACCGTGTTATTAGCAAAACCTGTAGTGTTGAGCATCAGCTGTACCTTGGCTTGACTTAACCAGGTATTTACTTGCTTTAAACTTGCTGCGTCTTTTAATGAAGTCACCACCAGTGGCAGCACTTTGCAGCCCGATTGTTGCAACACCTCAATCAGCTGATCGAACATCTCACTATTAGCCGCTTGTAAATGACTACGATAAAACACTAACGCCACTACTGAACGAAACTGACCTGACAACTGCTGCCATTGCGTAAAGTTAAGTTCAGCCAGCGGCTGGTGCGGCCAGTAAATAAAGCAGCTCGGCAACACCTGAGGGGGCAACCATGAAAGCGCTAAACCAAAAAAATTTACCGCCAAATACGCCAATAAGGACTGACTATTCACTGCGCCACTTTCACGTAGAAAGCGCCAGCACATTTGCAATGCTATCGCCTCGACATTACTGTCTGCAGCCAATTGAGGGTCGGGAGAATCATCGCCCGGCACCAACAATAAACGACGGTTAGGTTTAGCCTTTGACCAAGCCACTAACCGTTCAACGCCATAAGGCCAATAGTTTTTTCCACCCAGCAGCGAAACCACCACCACCTTGGCCTGCTCTAGTACTTTATCTTCATACAAATCATAAGCGGCAGGTTTGACCAATTGAATCCAATTAGCCAAACGCACACTGGGTAGGTTGGCTCTATCAGGTCGAGACGTAAACAATGCTAAGCCCTCACTGAGCGCTGCCAGCTGGCTATCGGCTGCCGATAGAATCACGATATCTGCCGTGTCTTGCCCTAAATCGACAATGCCTTCTTCGTCAACAAATCCGCCCGGCTTAGCCGCTAGTAAATGCATGAATAATCTCTAACCTCAATTTTGTTGCAGTTTTTCGTCATCATATAAAGTATGTTTTATCGCAACACTTCGTTTTCAAAGATGAAAACGCAAAGCGGATAAGGACATATGCGCTGCGGCTTGCGAGCAAAACACATACAATATTGCTTACTTAAATTTCAGACCTACGCTGACACTGCATCCGGTGCTAAAGCCAGCGTCAACTCAGCTTCTATATCTGCCTTATTAATGCCTTTACCGATAAAAACCAGTTGAGTGAGGCGCGCTTCATCGGCCTGCCATAAGCGATCAAAATGCACATCTAAGCGCTCACCAACGGCTTGTAATACTTGACGCATCGGTTTGTTTGGCAAAGCTGCAAAGCCTTTGGCACGATAGATAGCATGCTTGCCAAGTAGGTCGGTTAAAATACTTTGTAATCGCTCACCATCCACTTCTCCTAGGCTCACCACAAATGAATCAAAGTGGTCGTGGGCGTGATCATGATGGTGGCCATGGGCATGATGCTGGTCGTGATGGTTATGTACTTTATCAATATGAGTTTCGGTGGCTGCACCAACCCCCATCACTAAATCCAACGGTAAACCCGCTTGGTTGCTATACAAGGTTTTCACTGCCGCAGGTACTTGGGCTTGCACCACTTGTTTCACCAACTCAATTTGCGCGTCACTCAATAAATCGGTTTTACTCACCACCACCAAATCAGCAGCACTTAACTGGTCATCCAACAGCTCTTGCAAGCTTGGGTCGTGATCTAAACTATCGTCGGCAAGGCGCTGAGCTTGTACTTTAGCTTCATCATCAGCAAAGCGACCCGCAGCAACCGCTGGACCATCGATCATCGAGATCACCGCATCCACAGTGCAAAATTCTTTTATACCAGGCCAGTTAAAGGCTTGTACCAAAGGTTTTGGCAACGCCAAGCCTGAAGTTTCAATTAAGATATGGTCAATGTCAGCTCGGCGCGCAACCAGCTGCTGCATCACAGGTAAGAACTCTTCTTCAACCGTACAGCAAATACAGCCATTGGCCAGCTCGTAAATACCGTTTTCACCTTGCAACACTGCACCAGCTTCGTCTTCACAATCAAGGGGGCAAGAGCGCAGTAATTCTGAATCTATGTCTAGCTCACCAAACTCGTTGACGATCACGGCAATGCGCTTACCTGCTGCATTTTTTAATACATGAGACAGTAAACTGGTTTTACCACTGCCTAAAAAGCCGGTCACGATAGTGGCGGGAATCTTATTTAATTGCATAGTATTTTCCTTAATCTTTATTTGCCCGATAGCAGGGTTTGTGTCAGTTGATCCATATCTTCAATCACCCCTTTGCGGCGGCGAAAGATATTGGGCTTATCTTGTTTGTATAAATATGAGTCGGCAAAATCGTCGGCGTTAAGCACATGGCCCACTAAAATCAGCGCCGTTAACTTAAAACCTTTGGCTTCCACCTGTTCAGCAATGTCCTTTAGAGTGCCGATCACCTTATCTTGATCAGGCCAAGAGGTGCGATAACACACAGCAACGGGGCAGTCCTCACCATAATGGGGGAGCAGTTCAGCAACGATCTTACGAATTTGCGTGATACCTAAGTGAATAGCTAAGGTCGCACCACTTTGCGCTAACTGTGGCAGTCGCTCACGCTCAGGAAACGGCGTTTTCCCCTCATAACGCGTCATGATCAGGGTTTGTGAAATACCCGATAGCGTTAACTCTTTACCAAGATAGGCCGCCGAGGCCGCTGTGGCACTGACGCCAGGGATCACTTGGTAATCAATACCATGTTGTTCAAGACGACGAATTTGTTCGCCAATCGCACCATATAAAGCGGGATCGCCGCACTGCAAACGCGCCACATCCTTGCCCGCTTGATGGGCATTGATAAAGTACTGCTCCATTTCATCAAGATTGATTTTGGCGGTATCTACTATCAGCTCAGCGCTATCTTCTATCTCGGCTAACACTTGACGCGGGATCAAAGAGCCCGCATACAACACCACGGGGCACTGTTTTAAAATACGCGCGCCCTTAATGGTCATTAATTCAGGATCGCCCGGCCCTGCGCCAATAAAATAAACTGTCATCTTCTGTCCCTATTTTTATGCGTCAGCGATAACGCCACGACACACCAAGAAGAAAGATTATTTCTTCGCAAAAACGCTACGAGTACATCCCTGTAAGCTTGGCTTTTTTCATCCATGAAAAAGACATTTTGCTACGAAACAATCTCTCTTCTAGCCATTAATTACTTCGCTATCTATGCCTATTACAGCTTTTTCTTATAGCCTCTAGGGGTATATACCCACTCTTTCTCACCGTTCACTATGTGGCGCGATTCACTGTTGCCAACACTGACTAAAGTGAACATATCCACGTCTTTGGCATCGAGCTGATCCAACGTGATAATACGAATATGCTCATCGGGGCGTGTTAGCTGGCGACCAATTAACACAGGTGTCGAGGCGGGGCGATATTGCAATAAAATGTCGCGCGCGGTGTTTAACTGCCAATCGCGCTTTTTCGATACCGGATTGTAAAACGACACCACAAAATCCCCCGAACCTGCGCTATGAATGCGCTTTTCGATGGTCTGCCAAGGCGTCAATAAATCCGACAAACTGATGGTACAAAAATCATGGCCTAGCATAGCGCCGACGCGGCTTGCCCCCGCTTGCATCGCTGAAATACCGGGGATCACTTCAATCTCCACATCCAACCATTGCGGTGAGTTTTCTTGGCCTGATAACTGTAAATCCAGCAACTCAAACACTAAGGTCGCCATCGCATAAATGCCAATGTCACCGCTGGAAATCAACGCGGTTGCTTTTCCGCTAGCAGCTAAATCAAGGGCTAAGCGGGCGCGGCCAATTTCTTCTCCCAAGGGCAGATCGTGGTGAATTTTGCCTTGGCACACTGCGCCTAGTAAATCCAAGTACAAACCATAAGCGACCAAGTCACTGCTGGCTTGAATCGCAGCTAACGCCCGTGGCGCCACTAATTCACTGTCGCCTGGGCCGGTGCCAACCACGAACAACTTGCCTTTTGGTTTATCGATTGGATTTGCTAGCTTGCTCATAAGGTTGAATTCTCTTGTGATACTTGAAGGGGATAAGCCCGCGCAATGGCGCAGGTGGCTTTGCTGGTTTTATGTTTGATTAATACCAGCTCGGCTTGATCATTCGCTTGCAGCTGCGCCTGCATTAATGCTGCCGATTCCGCGACACCATAAACGCCAACAGTGTTAAAAATATACTCAGATTTCGAATCAAGCAGGTGTTCAACTTGACGCAGAGCAGCAGCCGAAAACGTTATAAATGGCTTGCCTAGCTTTTTAGCTAGACTTATCAGTCCAGCTTCATCATGCTTAATATCTATGCTAGTAATGGCACTAACTTGCGCTAACGATAAGCCTGCTTTATCTAAACAGGCGAGTAACAGGCTTTCTAGCTCCGCTTCGGGGCAATGCCGCTCGCAGCCCATGCCAACGGTATAAATTGGCGCGAGGTACGGCTTTGCCGTCGTTTGTACTAGCTGAGCAGCTTGTTTACCTGCTTGGCACAATTGATTTAATAGCGCCACCACCTCACTGGCAAACTGATTAGCACCACCTTCGTGGCCAGACAAAAGTGGGATAACAAACTGCCCTAACTCATCCAGTACCAACACTGGCGGATCGTTTAACTTATCTTGTAACACCGGCGCTAAGGTACGCACTACGATGCCAGTAGCGCAGATAAAAATCAGACTATGGCCTTGCACAAACGCTTGTTGCACTGTGTGCGCAAACGGCTTGGGCTTGTAATAAATGTCACAAGCTTGTTTAGCCGCTAACACACCAGCCAGCTCCTTGGCTAATTGATGTCCCGCTTCGGTAAGGGTGATAATTTTAATCATTTATCACCTCTACCGAACCTGCACTCTGGCCACGATGCTGACGCTGATTTGACGTGACGATAAACAAAGAAAAATACGGCCCAACTTCACGTGGTAGCAAAGCAACATTGGGCTCAAGCCACTGATTATCGCGGCCAACATACTCTAAATACTGCGCCTGCTCGATTCGTCCCGTAGCCTCAAGGGCCGCCAAAATTTTCACTCTGGCTTGCCCCGCCTTCATGATCACCACACTGTCATGCTCAAGTAACGCGGCTTGCAACTTCGCCTGAGCATGACGACCACTGAGCACAGCGAATGACTCGCTCAGCATGGTTAACGGATGCACTAAAGTGGCCGCAGCAGCATTGATGGATGAAATACCCGGAATAACTTGGCAGCTAAAGCGGTCTTTAATCCGGTCGAGTAAATAAGTAAATGAGCCAAAAAATAGCGGGTCCCCCTCACACAAAAAAGCCACCGATTTCCCCTGCGCTAACTGCGCACAAATTGCCGCTGCGCCAAGATCGTAAGCTTGATTCGCTAAGGTGCGGTCGGTTAAAAACGGCATAGGGATAGGCAGTAATTGTTGCTGCGCTCTGGGCTGTAAAAACGCCTCACGAGCAATGTATTTCGCTTGTGACTCACCCTTATCATTAACCAAAAAACACACCACATCGGCGCATTCAATGCAGCGCAGCGCTTTTAAGGTGAGCAGCTCTGGATCGCCGGGGCCAACGCCAACGCCGTAAAAAACACTCATAAATTGACATCCTTTGTTAGCACTGGCGCAGGGTTAGCAACTTTAATAAAACTAAACAAGCTCACCGCTAGGTTCGGGCGATACACCAGCTGCCCCACTAAGCGTTCGCCTTTATTCACTGCAATTTGCACCGTTTCAGCTGAGCAATCTTGCACGTCATCACGTAGTTGGAAAAATTCAACACATTGACAACGAGTGCGCTCCATCACCGCGCTCACCACTAATTGGCCTTGCTCGGGTAAATTCGCCCAGACTTGCTCAAGTAACGTGGCCAATTCGCCATCACTACCACCAATAAACACCTTGTTTGGCGCCGCTAATTCGGTTTGTGTAAACACCTGTGGAGCTCGGCCAAACACAGTGTCAAGATTAGTCACCACGCCAAAGCGCTCGCGGTTTTGTTGCAAGCAGTCAAAGCGCGCGGGGTGGTGTTCAATGGCGATCACCTTGGCCTTTGGCGTCCAGTAGCTCAGTTCAATAGCTACCGAGCCACAACCTGCGCCGATATCCCAAATCACATCCTGATTGCTAGGTTGTAATAAAGACAAAATAGCCAAACGCACTTCGCGCTTGGTTAACAAGCCCTTGCCTGCGCCCTTATCGGTAATAAATGCCTCGTCTTTAATACCGGGAAAACTGGGTAAATAAGTGGCTAGTCTCTGCGCGCCAGTAGCAATAAAACTTATGTGTAACGATGAGAATTCAGTTTTTACTGTTTCATCAAGTAATTGCTCAAGGCTGAATTGGCGAATGCGCTCTTGCGCATAACCGAGATCTTCTAATACCGTGATTTGCGCTTGGGTAAAACCCAACGCCTGACATTGCTGCGCTAAATGCAGCGGCTGACTTTGGCCATCGGTTAAGATCATAAGCTGCTGCTTAGCGCGAATAGTACTGCGCAGTTTTGCCAATGGCCGCCCATGTAAACTCAGCACATCAACATCTTGCTCGGTTAAACCAAGGCGATGACAAGCCAATTGAATGCTAGACACGCCGGCAAAATACGTCAGTTGCTCAGGCGGGTATTGGCGTGAAAACCAGCTACCGATGCCATAAAACAAAGCATCGCCCGAGGCCAACACCACCAACTGGTCATCCTTACGCGCTTGGCTAAATAGCTGATCTAGTGCTGCCCTTAGCTGGTTGAACTTGGGCAACTCAAGGCACTGAGAATCTAAGCTAAGTAAAGACTGCACCGTCGCGATTTGCCTCGCCGAGCCCATCACCCAAGTAGCTTGCTGCAACGCTTGCTGCGCTTGTGGGGTTAAGCAAGCTTGCTCGCTCGCACCCAAACCTATGATATTAATAGGCACAAGCATCAGTAACGCTCGCCATGATTACAACGCAACAGGGCATTACAACTGGCGCTGGATACCGCGCTACCACCTTCACGACCCAGCAAGGTAATACATTCAATACCTAGATCTTGGTGTAAATGCCATAAGGCTTGTTTTGATTCTGCCGCGCCGACAAAGCCAACTGGCATGCCAATAATTAATGCGGGTTTCGGAGCGCCTTGTTGCAACATTTCTAACAGCCGAAACAGCGCCGTGGGCGCATTACCTATCACCACCACACTGCCAGTAAGGTGAGGCCGCCATAATTCCAATGCCGCCATGGTGCGAGTTTCGCCGCGCAACTTAGCCAGTTCAGCCACTTCGGGATGATTTAAAAAACACAGTGGCGGCTCAGAAATCATGCGTTTGGTGATGCCCTGTTTCACCATTTCCACATCGCATAAAATGGCATTATTGCTTGCTAGTGCAGCCATACCCGCAACACATGCCTTGGCGCTAAAACGCACTTGCGGGGCTAAATGCACGAGTCCTAAACTATGAACAATGCGCATCACAACTTGTTGCTCGGTCGCATCAAAGGCAGAGAGATCCGTTAATTCTCGGATCAACTGAAAGCTTTTCTGCTCAATGGCGACGGGATCCTGAATGTAATCAAATCCAACCTCATTGTTAGGTTCATTTAATAAATGACTAATAGTATTAGGCATCACTGGCTTCCTGCTTTGATGATGGCGTTGATAAATGTTCACTCAACCAAGCCTGCACAGCGTAGATACATGCTGCTGGCTCGGTAAATTGTTGGTTTGCTTTGGCCAATACTGGCCGCTGGTGCATTAACACTGGCATTTTCGCTTCGCGCGCAGCAACTAACTTGGCATAAGTCGCCGCGCCGCCGCTATTTTTACTGATTAGGCAATCGATTTGATATTGTTGGAATAAATCACGCTCATTACTTAATGTGAAAGGGCCAATAGCATGGATCCACACCACGTTATCTGCTAATTCGAGGTCTGGTTTAACTGCGGTGCGCAGCACAACCAACTGACACGCTCGGCTCAAGCTATTAAGATCCTCTTGGCTAATGCGCCCAGCACTGACAAATACACGCTGATAACACTGAGCCTGAATAAGTAAAGCGGCCCAATCACGAAATTCATGCCAATCATCATCTTGATGTTTAGGCCAATCAAGGCGATGAAAACGCCAGCAAGGAATGTCCAGTCCATTGGCCGCTTGCACCGCGGTATTACTCATTTGAGCGGCAAAGGGATGGGTGATATCTAGAATAAGTTGTACATTGCGGGCTTGGCAAAAAGCACTCAAACCGCCCAAGGCACTAAAACCACCAACGAGAATTTCACAGTCTAATGCGGGCCGACGCACTAACCCCGCAACACTATAAATCACTGGTACGCCAAGCTCGGTTAAGGCTGCAGCCATTTTTCGGCCATCAGCGGTGCCGCCTAAAATAAGTACCTTCATTTAACGCCCTTATTTAAGCTAAGTTTTTGAGTGCGAAACACATCATTTTTCATTGCTGTATCCCATTATCAGAGCTGAGGTTATGAATCCAATTAGGATTGCCTAACATCACCGTTAAGCCCTTCGAACAAGCAATAAACTGACCGCGCCTGTTCACCGCCCACACCTCAATCTCAACGGGATCGGTGACCACAGATTGGGCAAATTGCTGCGCCAGTACACACATAGCATGAGCTAAATCGATGCCTTGTTGCTGACATAATTTCAGTACCTCGATACTCGTATTGGCACCTAAAATAGCTTGCTGTAATGTTTCATCAGCGCCAAGGGAAGCGGCAACACTTGCCATATGCGGAAAATCGATGCTGGATACGCGACTGTTTAAATCCAAGTGGCCGTTAGCCAATTTAGTGATCTTACCAAAGCCGCCCGACACACTGAGTTTATGGATCTTACCTTTACGCAAATACTTCAATAGCGCGCCAGCAAAATCGCCCATTTCAATAAGGGCTATTTCCGGTAACTGGTAATACTCGGCAATCGCCGCTTCACTGCCACTGCCAGTGCTGGCGGCAATGTGGCGGTAACCATTGGTTGAAGCAACATCAACACCTTGATGAATTGAAGCTATGTAAGCTGCACATGAATAAGGCCGAACTATGCCAGTGGTACCTAAAATGGACAGGCCACCGACTATACCAAGGCGCGGGTTCATGGTTTTTTGCGCCAACTCTTCGCCTTTCTCCACCCCGACATGCACAGCAAAGCCGCCTTGGTATTGATAGGTTTGTGCAAAATGAAGCAAGTGTTCGACCATCATTTTACGTGGTACCGGATTAATGGCGGGCTCACCAATGGTTAAGGCCAAACCATCTCGGGTAACCGTGCCCACGCCTGCTGCCGCATAAAATTGCACGCCTGCGCGGGGCGTTAGATACAGTTCAACAAAAATCAACGCGCCGTGAGTGACGTCAGGATCGTCACCCGCATCTTTGATGGTGGCGGTGCGCATCCCCTGATCAAGTGCTTGGTAGCTCTCTATCTGCAAGCTCACCACTTGACCTCGCGGTAAATTAATATCAACCGCAGCTTCTTTTTTGCCTGTAAGTAGCGCACGCGCCGCCGCCACACAACAAGCGGTAGCACAAGTACCAGTGGTTAAACCGTTGCGAAGGGGGGCTGGCTGCTCTGCGCTTTCTGGCCACATAAAGTTACCCTAACCCCAGTTTAATCGGCTCGTTAAAAGCCCCAAGAAAAAGGGCGGCAACAGCGGTTGGATTAGCAGGAAAAAACAAGTGCAAATAACTGGCGGTGAGTTTTTTACTGCGATAAATCGCCTCACCATCGGCACTGTGGCGCTGACGCTGACAATAAGCCAGCGGCGTATCCGTACCTTGCGAGCGAGATCTATGATGGGCGTGACCGCGAATATCCCCTTCAGGCAGCGAAGCGGTTTGCATTCCTTGGCAGCCGCGCTTACCACGCATTAAACCTTGGCCAGCAAGTAGGCCTAACATAGGCCAAATTTGCTCATCTAGGTCAGTCAATGATTCTAAGCAATATAAAAAACCGCCACACTCAGCCAAAATCGGCTTATTGGCGTGATAAAAACCTTTAATGGCTTGGTGCATTAATTGGTTACTTGAAAGCGCCTGGGTATGCAGTTCAGGATAGCCGCCAGGTAACCACAAGGCGTCCACTTCGGGTGGTAAGCAGGTATCGTTAAGCGGCGAGAAAAAAGCGAGCTGCGCGCCCATTTGCTCAAGCAAAGCAAGATTAGCATCGTAGATAAAGCTAAACGCAGCGTCGCGCGCAATGCCAATCCGCACTTGGTCTAGTGTTTTTGGTACTTGCTCAATCACGGCAAGCTCAGCGTCAGCAACGGGATAAAACGCTACCTGATGGGCAAGGCTAAATAAGTCAGCGACAGCGCCACTTTGCTTGGCTCGCGCAGCGCCATCCACCAGCCACTGACAACCTAATTCAAAAATGGGCTCAAGTTGCTCATACACCTCTTGCGCTTGCACTAAACCCAAATGACGCTCAGGTAAGGCCACTGTCGGCTCATTAGCTAAACAAGCCAACAGTGGCACGTCATCAGGCAGGGCTTGTTGGATCAGCTCGGCGTGGCGCGCGGTGCTGCAGTTATTGGCAATTAATCCTAAGGTTTGGTAGTCATCGCGATAACGCGCTAATCCAGTAGCAATCGCCGCAGCAGTTTGCGCCATGCCTTTCACATCCATCACCATGGCAATCGGAATATTAAACCGCGCCGCTAGATCGGCGCTGGAAGGATCACCATCAAACATGCCCATCGCGCCTTCAACTAAGATCAAATCAGCCACTTGCGCGGCGGCAAATAATTGTTGCTGACACCACGCCTCGCCCGCCATCCATAAATCGAGTTGCACCACGGGTTGACCACTGGCTTGGGCTAAAATTTGTGGATCTAAATAATCTGGGCCAGTTTTAAATACCCGCACCACCTTACCTTGATTAGTAAAATAACGCGCCAATGCGGCGGTGATCGTGGTTTTTCCTTGACCTGATGCCGGCGCAGCTAAAAATAGTGCTGGCACAGAAATTGAGCGTTCGTTTATCGGATTCATATTCATCGTCATCGATTATGCCTGCAGCGCTAAATAATGCGCCCCCAATTGCTGAGCCAAGACGGGGCCGCGACCGCGCTTTATTTGCCCTGGGTTTGCGCCCTTTTCGGTATCAAGCCAATAGGTTGTGGCGCCAAGGCGAATATCATCAAGCTGAGCGCGACTGCGACCATCACTAATGACGTAACAAATCACTTGCAACAAAGGCTGAGTACGAGCTTGGCGAACGATATATTGCTGAGCATGAGCGAGGGCTTCACGCAGCGGAGTGCCCCCCGCCAGCTGAATTTGATTGAGGGTACCAAGCACAGATTTAGGCGCTCTGCCCGCTTTAAGCCATTGCTTTATTTGCTGATTGCCAAAACTAAATAAGGCCAACTGCGCCCGCGAGCAATAAGCAGCATGAGCAATATCAACACAAGCAGCTTTGGCTAATGCGCTCACTTTGGCGCTGATAGTCGAGGCCGAACTATCGAGTAGAAGCAAGTGCAACTGCGACGCGCCTTGTGACTGTGGTCTGCGAAATAACCGCTGCGGTGGCCACGTCTTGGCGCTGAACTTGAAATGCTGGCCCAGCGTCGCAAACCAGTTGATGGCGCCTGCTGAACCGTTTTGCTTATTGCGGCCATCTCTATGCCCCATGACGCCATAACTGTGTTTCGCGCTGTGCTGTAGTCGAGCTTGCTTAACTGAGGCGCGAGCAGATTGCGCATTAACCTTGGTCGTTATCTGTTTTAATTGCGATGCGCTAATCACATTATGGGCTAATGGCGGCAATGCCACTTGCGCTTCACTCATTTGCCCCCAATCACCTGCGCGAGCCTTGCTTTCCCCAGGGGGCGCTTTACCTTGCGGCGATGAAAGCGGATCTTTACTTGCCGAGCTGCTCTCTTTAGTTGAATCAGGACGCTTAAATGTGGATTGCGGCGCTGAATTTTGCTCAGCCGGTACCTCGCCTTCCCCGTTAGACGAGCCATTTGTTGAACTATTCTCTGAGCCGTTAGCATCATTATTGTCATGACGGCGATGAGCGAGTACAAGCGGAGCCACCACCGCGATATCAGTTTCATTTACCGTAACTCGCCCTTGCCAGGCAGCATGAGCACCAGCAGCTCGGTGCATCACAATGTCAGCGCGCATACCATCTACTTGCGCATCCATACAACGCTGAGCGATACAAATACGTGCTTTTTGGTCGCAGCGCACATCGACTAAGATTTGCTGGGCCGATTGAATTTGCTGCTTAAGAGTCTGTTGTTGGCTTTGGTATTGAACAATAAAGCTGTCGGGATCAGCTTCAAAGGCTTCGCGCGCAGCGACAATGGCAATGCGCTGCTCAAGGGTAAATTGATTATCAAGACTCACCATTAAACCAAAGCGGTCTTGCAGCTGAGGGCGTAATTCCCCTTCTTCCGGATTCATGGTGCCAATTAAAGTAAAGCGCGCTGCGTGACTTTGGCTAATACCATCGCGTTCAATGTGGTTCACGCCACTGGCCGCCACATCCAATAATTGGTCGACTAAGCTGTCGGGCAATAAATTCACTTCATCACAATATAGAATACCGCCGTTGGCTTTATGTAGAAGCCCCGGTTTTAGCACTACTTCACGTTTATTCATTACCTGCTGCAGATCTAAACTACCAATCAGCATTTCCTCACTGGCACCGAGGGGTAAATTAACAAAAGGAATAACCTGTTGCTGCGGTGCAGGCAACACCCCCACCAGTGCCCGGGCAAGAGTGGATTTGGCACAGCCCCTTGGCCCCGCCACTAACACACCACCGATGGCAGGATTAATAGCAGCTAAAATCAACGCCAACTTAAATTCGGATTGACCTTGTACGGCGCAAAAAGGAAATTGAGACAAGGTAAGTTGCGTCATTTAAGCCACCTTTTCCGTCTTTTCCGTTAACTCTGTAGCGCTTTTGTAATCACTATCACTTAATTTACCGCTAGTTAACACCACACTGCGGGTGCTGATTTGCGCTAAAAAGTCGTGGTCATGAGACACAATCAGCATCGCCTGCGGCAAGCCTTTTAAGGTGTCGATTAAGCGCTGACGCGCCGCTGTATCTAAGGCGTTAGTTGGCTCATCGAGTAACAACACCTTGGGCGTCATAGCCAATACACTGGCTAGACTAATCATGCGTTTTTCGCCGCCAGAAAGCTGGTGAGTAATACGACAGGCAAAATGTTCTAAGCCTAATTGATGCAGCACTTGCTCGGCGCGCAGCTTAGCTTCAATGCGGCTAAACCCCAGATTTAACGGACCAAACATCACATCTTCTAATACCGTGGGGCAAAATAATTGATCGTCAGGATCTTGAAATAAAAACCCTGCTTGAGCACGTACATCAACAAAGGATTTTTCGCTATCGCGCGCCGTGCCAAATGCAATAACCTGGCCTACTAGTGGCTTTTTCAAACCCACTAATAAATGTAATAGCGTGGTTTTACCTGCCCCATTATCACCCATCAACGCCACCCGTTCGCCTTGATAGAGCGAAAAATTAACCTGGTCTAACACCGCTGGACGCCTTGGGTAAGCAAAGCTCACCTTATCCAAAGCCAGTAATGGTACGTTATTTATTTCCATATAAAATTCATCCCAATCAAGATGGTGAGACTGAACAGAGCTAAACCAACAAACAGGCGATCCCTGCGTTGCCATTGCATCTCATGATGCAGGTATAACTTGCCTTGATAGCCTCGGCATTTCATGGCATTAAAAATACGCTCGGAGCGCTCCAATGAATGAATTAATAACATGCCGATTAAGTAACCTATGGTGCGCCAAGTGTGGCAATTACAACCCATAACAAACGCCCGCGCCCGCATCGCAAGGCGCATTCGCGCGTATTCTTGATTGATCACATCGAGATAACGCAAGGTAAATAACATTAAATGCACTAGCTTTTCCGGCACTTTTAATTTGGCAAGACTTTGCGCCAACACCACCGGGCTTAGGGTCCCGACCAAGGCTAGCAACATTAGCATCACGCCATTGGCTTTGAGCGCTATCATCAGCCCATGCTCTAGTCCTTGCCAACTGGCGCTAAGGCCAAAACCTTGCCAAATTGGCGTACCCGGAGTGGTAAAAGGCAATAAGAAGATCAAACAGATCATAAAGAGATCCATCGCCAGCATGCGCTTAAAGGTACGTCGTAAATCGAGTCTAGCTAACATCGCGACCAATAAAGCCACACCTAGGCCGGTAATCAACGGCAAAAACACTTGGCTCAATACCAACACAAAAGCAAACCCGAAGGCCGCTAACACCCGTAAGCTAGGATCGAGTAAGTCCACTACCGAGTCTTGGTGCGATAAACTTTGCCCGCGCCATGAGGTGGCGCTGTGATCCAATAATTGGCTCATAATTTGGCCGACTGGCGATAACGAAAATACATGCCCAGCCCAACTAAACCTAAGATGTAGCCTAAACCGCCTAATATATCGGTGAGACCACGCTGCGCTTGCAGGGCGGCGATTTCTTTGCGCAGCGGAGTAACTTGCTTGGCGACTGCACGTTCAACCAGATTGGCAATAACGTGAGGGTTTTGTTCAAAACTGGGACGTTTTTCTGCTCTGGTGTCACTCAATGCCGAAGTTTGTGGCGCTATCTGAGTTAGCCCTAGACCATCAGGTAATTCATTGGCGGGCAGCGTTAAATTTAAAACATGTCCAGCGCCTAGCTCAATATGAAAATGGTGGTCTTGCTGCTGCGTAGCCTGAAACTGAAATATACCTTGATCGTCAATTATAGTGCTGCCAAGGGGATGGCTTTGCGCATCAGTGATAGTAACCACCGTGCCTTCATGAGCCATATCACCATTAGAAAAACCCGCTTCGCCTTCGATTAAGCTACCAATAGCATAAACGCCACCCACCACTTTATGAGCGTGTACTGACGTAATAAAACCAGCCAATAAGATTGCAATGAATAGCTTCATCTTACCTCCTGCAACCTTGGTTGCGCTTTAACACCTAATAATTCAGGTTTAACTTGATGTAATAAATACACCGCAGCACCAGAAACAAAACCTTCAATTAACATCACAGGAACATGAGCCGGTAAGGTGGCCTTTGCTACTAAAATAAAGGCATCGCCAGAAAGAGCCAAAGCGCCCGCCACCAGCAAACTGGTAATAGCCACGGCGCCTGCGCCACCTATCGCGCCCCAAATAGCCGCTCGCTTACTGCTACCAGAGCGTATCCCCCAGTAGCAAATGGCATACATAATGAGACCGGGGATCGCTATATTGAAAGTGTTAACCCCCAGCACTAGCACGCCACCAAAGCCAAAAAATACCGCTTGTAAAATAAGCGCGACAAACAAAGCTGGAAACGCCGCCCAGCCTAAAACAATGCCAATTAAGCCATTCATGATCAGGTGAACACTGGTAAACCCTAAGGGCAAATGGATGTAAGAAGCGATAAAAAATACCGCCGACAACATGCCCACTTGTGGCAAGTTATCGTAGTCCATACGTTTTAACCCAATGCCTACGCCAATGGCGGTTAACACGCCCCCCAGAGCTAAAACGGGTATTGAGAGCGCGCCATCAACTATGTGCATATTTTTCCTTTGCCTGCATCTAGACATAGAAAAGGGGCTATTTCTTCGCAAAACCGCAGCAAGTACATCCTTGTATGCTTAGCTTTTTCATCCATGAACAAGATATTTTGCTACGAAACAATCCATTTTCTATCACTCATGCATCATTCTAAAATTAAGAACGCTGGCTTTCTTAGCCCTAACGAACCTATTTTATCGCGTGCGCTTGCACCCAGATCACAGCATCTTGCGAGAGCGCTTTACCTTGATAGGTTTTTTCTGGGCCCACCCCCAAAGCTGCGAAGCCCCATTGCCCTGCTTTTGGAATACCAAAGGTAAAAGTGCCGTTGGCGTCAGCAAATAGACTAATAGTGGTAAAAGCATCGGCTGGTGGCGTAAATGTCGCTTGCTCGGCAAATTTATTCGCGCCCATATCGGGTTGATAGTTTAGGAACTCGACTTCGATTTCGGCAAATGGCACCGGCTGGCCATTGGCTTTCACCACACCGGTGAACGTACCGCCTTCATAGATGGCATAAGGCTTAGTAAGGGGCACAATTTCTGCAGGTAAACCCAGTTCGTTCGACCAATCAGTAGGTAAACTGCCTACATTGACTATGGTTTTACTGATCTGCTGAATATAAAGATTTTCTTCTTTTTCAAAATACGGCGATGGCGTTAATACGAATACATAATCACCAAGACCGCGTAAAGTCGCGCTGGCTTCATAGGCTAGACCCGTATCAACAGCACTGCTCCATTGGATCGGCTTAACTTGCTTGGTTAGGTCGGTTTTCTTACCTTTTTTAACCACATAAAAAGACTGGGGCGCATCAACGGCCATCACATGACCACTTTCAGCAGGGTGTGTAAACGGCATTTTAAAGGTGATATCACCACCTTTATCACGCAGCAGATCTGGGGTGTAAAGCATTTGAAAATGGGCGTGAGCCGAAATGGAATAACTCGTAGCCAGAGTTAATAAAGACAGGCTTAGCCAACGTCCTTTCTGTTTAGCCTTAAAGCTTTTACTGGTAAACATTTTGATTCTCCGTCTGAACATTGTTTGCAGGCGGAGTTGTGGAGGAAACGATAAAACAAACGCAGTAAGCCTATTTAAGCTCACTATCATTACCATTTGGATACCGTCCGGTGAAGCCCTCCGCAACACCTAGTTAATCTATTGGTTTGGTATCCGGACTTATCAGCAGTGACTTGTATGTCACCTCAAAATATCGCCTTCCCATCTAGTTTTAGCATTGAGCAAAAACAAAACAGTGGCCTTAGACACTTTGTTAACTGAACTACCGTTGCGGGGGCAGTGTTGGCATTGTGAGTCATAATCAACTCAGGCACCATCTTCCCAAACCGATGAAGACTTAAAAATAAAGACTCATCGGCGCTGTGCTGTTCACACAACATCCAATAGAGCGCGCACATTATCGCGGCAGCTGAATGATGTCAATTTTTGTTCGTAAGTAGCGCTCAGCTCCATGTTTTTCATGACAAATAAAAAGCTCCCGAAAGAGCTTTAATAACAAAAATCACAACGTGATTGAGCTTATACTTTAAACGTCTTAATCGTCGCATCCATTGTTTGTGCATGAGCAGCAATAATGTCTGCCACTTCATTAAGCTCTTTTAATACAGTAACCGAACCTTCAACTAATTCTTTCACTTGGCTTAGATTTTCATTCATTTCAATAGCAACACCAGACTGCTGTTCAGAAGCCGTGGCAATTTGGCTATTTAGATCGGCAATGCTATGAACCTGTTCAGCAATGAAGTCAATTTTCTCCCCCGCTTGGCTAACTTGCTCAACACTGCGCTGTGCCTCATCAACACTGGTTTTCATTAAGCCAACCGCCTGACCAGCACTGGTTTGTAATTGCTCGATCATACGCTGAATTTCTACCGTCGCATCTTGGGTGCGCTGCGCCAAGTTACGTACTTCGTCGGCTACCACCGCAAAACCACGCCCTTGCTCACCGGCTCGCGCCGCTTCAATAGCCGCATTTAAAGCCAACAGGTTTGTTTGTTCGGAAATGCCACGAATGGTGTCGACCACAGTGCCAATACTCCCCACTTTACCTTCTACTTCATTTACCGCAGTTGAAGAGGCATCAATATTACTTGATAACGAACTAATAATGCCGATAGTGGCTTCAACATAACGATTACCATCAAGGGCTACCTTGTTGGCATCTGTGGTTGCTGATGAAGCAATGCTAGCATTATTTGCCACTTCTTTTACTGTCGCGGCCATTTGACTCATGGCTGAAGCTAACTCATCAATTTGACCAAACTCTTCTTCTATCGAGTCTTGTACCGCTTCCATACAGATGGACAATTGCTCTGATACATCGTTTAGTTGATCGGAGGTCAATTGCTGTTCGGACAGAAGAGCTTTCCAATTACTGGCAGTTAAGCGCACCGCGGCCGCAATTTCGCCAAACTCATCTTTACTATTCAGGGTGATATTTTCACGTAAATCTTTATTCGACATTCTATTAATGCCAGAAACCAAATGCGTTACCTGTTTCGACATGGTGTTGGCAGCCCAAACCAAAATGAAGACAAATACCACCACCATAATTAAAGTTTGTAATAAACCACGCTTGATCGCGCCATAGTAAATGCTATCAACTTGCTCATGGTTAACAGCAGCGGCAATGCTCCACCCCCAAGGCTTAAACCCACGAGTATAGACTTCAAGCTCGTTACCTTGCTTAATCGCGCTAAACCCCCCTTCACTTTCACCGGATGACAAACTTAACTGAGTTTGCACATTTCCCGGACTAGCGGCATCGAATACACTGGCAAGTTTTTTCCCGACCATACTCACTTGGTCAGGATAGAGTAATGCCACCCCGGCAGAGCTGCCTTGAGCAGATATCACCCAATAATGGCCATTATTGCCCCAACGCATTTTATTTAAGGTATCCAAGGCGTATTGCTTGGCCTTCTCTTCTCCACCTAATTGGGCTTGGGCTTCAAATGCCCCCTTTAGCACGCCATCAGCTACTGCAAGTTTTTGTTGCAGCTCACTTTGGCTTTGCTGTAGCACCTCAGAGCGAAGCTGGCTGGCGTCGAAAAACAACTTGCCCGTTAAAAGCAAGGTGCTAAACACCATTAGCAACACCATTTTTGGCATCAGCTTTACATTAGCAAATACTTGCTCTAACCAATTTAATCGAAAAGCAGTCATAGGGAACCTCGAATACGAGAAATAGAATAAAATATTATTATATTGTCAATTTATGCGTTAATTTAACTAGTCCAATGACTCCAAACTACTTGAAGTCTGTAAACTAATCGACCAAGAATATCCATACTTTAGAACTAGGTTAAAAAAAAGATTAATTCGAGCCCCACGAAAACAAAATCAGTCGGCCCCTTAGACATCGCCATGATGATTTTATCTTTAGTCACTATTACCTTAGTGCTGCTGCGAATGACCTTTGACCTAGACCAGGAAACATCAACTCTATTTTATAATTTAGATAATAGTATCTGCTATGTACTACTGGCACATTTAAGCTATGGTTTTTTAAAAGCCGATGACAAAAAACAATATCTAAAAATACATTGGATTGACTTTTTAGCGTCAATCCCGATGACAGAACACTTACGCTATGCCCGCTTACTACAAATTGTACGTATAGCTCGCTTGCTGCAACATAAGCCCAACTTATTACACCACCTAAAGAGCCATTATCAAGAGACGACCATCGCCTCAGTTATTTTATTACTCGTGATCCTACTGGTCGCAGGCTCAACCACTATATTAATGCTCGAATCAACTGCGCCAGATGGCAACATTAAAACCGCTGGGGATGCATTTTGGTGGACAGTGGTAACAGTATCAACAGTGGGGTATGGCGACCACTACCCAGTAACAGAATGGGGTAGAACAGTCGCCATGGGACTTATCGTCTGTGGGGTGGGAACATTCGCAGCAGTAACAGGCTTAATGGCATCATTTCTTGCGCCAACTAACAAGTATGAAAATGAAGTTCATAACTATCACTTGTTGCATGAAATTCAGCAGCTAAGGGAAGAAGTAGCCAAACTTCAGCAACAACAAACGACTGGCTCAAGTAAAAAGCCAGATTAACGATTACCAATAGATAGGATGAATAAGTGCTTGTTGACGAGATTGCTCTATGGCCAGCAACAAAGACCCCTCTTTTCGCTTAAGCCATTTTAGGATCTTTTCTTGTGCTTCTTCATCTTGTTCTGTTTCGAGGTAGTCATAAATAGGTTTAAGAGATTTAAGCTCTTCCATACCCTGTAAAATATCAAGCCAAGGAAAACGAAAATCATCTCGTCTTTGTGGCTCAGAATCGCCTCCCAAACACAAACCAACCATTAAATTTCGACTTAATAACCCTTGTAGAGCGATATATTGAGAACTACTAAGCTCTGATGCTTGTACCAAAGGTGAGCTTTGTAATTCCTGCCAACTATTATCTAACGCTTGCTTAGCAAATTCAGCCATCGTGGGATGCTCTGCTGGGGGCGTCATTTTTGATAAACCAACTAACCATGCCGAGATATTCAGTACTAATTTGCAATAACGCTCACTGGTAAACAGTCGCTTCATTTGCTTGTAATGCGGTAACGATTTTAATTCCGCCTTCAACTGCTGGCGCAACGGCTTAATTTTTTCTAACTTCTTAATATAACTACCCTTATCAGCCGTTAGGTTCGATAAGGCGTAATAACGATCCATACACTTAAGCTTACTACTCAACCAATTTAAATCAGCCAACCAAGTTACGCGCAGCGCTTTCGGTAAATATGGCGAAAATAACAGCAAGCCTTGATGCATTAAATGAACCCCATCGCGCATATTGGATAATGCAGGCATTTGATGTTGAAGATAAAGGTGCTCGTGATATTGCCAATACTGCAAAGCAAAACTAAAAACTTGCTGTAAGCCCGTAAAAACAGTGCTCGTAGACGCGATCGGGGCAAAAGATAACGCGACTGGTGGAGGGATATCGCCACTGGCGAGCGCAAAGCCACGCTGCGCTTTGCTTACATTGACTAATCTGGCGCCGGGTAAGGTTGCAATATCCTGCCCAAGTTGAAACAACAGACCTTCATGACCTTTCAGCAACTCTAATTCGATTTCACAAATTCTTTCCGTTTGCCCTTTACTGTGAATTTCACCTAGGTCAAAAGCAACTTCAACGAGTCCTTCACCATTAATATCAACCACCCAAGTTTGCCGTGTAAAGTCATTACTAAAAATAGGGATCAATGCTTGTTGTATATCACTAAGGGATAAATCTTCTGGCCAAATGTCCCCTTTGAATCTCGCCAATTCAGGCTGAATACCAGCAATAGGTTCATTGTATTCTGGTCGCTGATGCAGCCCTCCAACCACTGAGCCTTGCAACTTTATGGTTTGCTCATTTTTACCATCGTGACTGCGCACTCTTAAACCAATTCCACGTTTTTTTAACAAACGTTCACTGGTATCAAAATAAACGTTTTGTAAATCATGCTCATTTTGAGTACAAATTTGGTAGTTTTTCAGCAACTCCGGTAGTTTTTCGCCAGCTTTACGAGAGACAAAAAACTTTATTTCAACTTCAGTATCCATATGATTTATAAGTGTTTCACTTTAATTGAACGCCAATGAACTAATTATGATTCTATACAAAAATTGACTTTAACGGGTATTTACGTGGTTTAGCTGTTTTCATGCCAGCCAACTTACGTTAACATGCGCTCCAATCTATCCATCGTGTGTTTTTTCACCGAGAACAGGTAATTGGCTATGCCAGTAAATACAATACTAGGACTATTTGCAAAGTCCCCAATCAAGCCTCTACAAGAGCATATCAACAAAGTTCATCACTGTTGTAAACTTCTCATTCCTTTTTTTGAAGCGGTTAACGTTAATGACTGGGAAGAAGCAGAGCGACGACGAGCTGAAATTTCACAAGCGGAAAAACAAGCCGATGACCTCAAACGAGAGATTCGTCTGAAACTTCCTCGTGGAATTTTTATGCCGGTTGAACGCACCGACATGTTGGAGTTACTCACCCAACAAGACAAAATTGCCAATAAAGCAAAAGATATTTCTGGTCGCATATTAGGCAGGCAGCTGACGCTACCAGCTGATACGCAGGTGGACTTTATGGCTTATGTGAAGCGTTGTATCGATGCAACTAATCAAGCCAAAAAAGCCATCAATGAGTTAGATGAGTTACTTGAAACAGGCTTTAAAGGCCGTGAAGTAGAACTCGTTGAAGAAATGATCCACCGTTTAGATGAAATCGAAGACGATACGGATCGCCTACAAGTTAAGTTACGCCGTCATTTTCAACAAGTAGAAGCCCAATACAACCCTATTGATATGATGTTTTTGTATCAGATTTTAGAATGGGTGGGTGATCTTGCCGATCAAGCGGAGCGTGTTGGTGCGCGCTTAGAGCTAATGCTAGCTCGTTCATAAGTTTTCAAAGAGTAGTAATATTATGGAAATAATAAGCACTTACGGCACAACACTGGTCGTACTAGCGGCCATTTTTGGCTTTTTTATGGCTTGGGGTATTGGTGCCAACGACGTGGCAAACGCCATGGGCACCTCTGTCGGGTCCAAAGCACTAACCATCAAACAAGCGGTCATCATAGCGATGATTTTCGAGTTTGCTGGCGCTTATTTAGCGGGTGGCGAGGTAACGTCGACCATTCGTAAAGGCATTATCGATTCGGCGGCGTTTGTTGAGCATCCTGATTTATTGGTGTTTGGTATGATATCGGCGCTTTTAGCCGCAGGTTTGTGGCTACTTATCGCCTCTTACTGTGGTTGGCCAGTTTCAACTACCCACTCTATTATCGGTGCCATAGTTGGTTTCGCAGCAGTGGGGGTTAGCCCCGACATCGTGTCGTGGGGTAAAGTTGGTGGCATTGTTGGTAGCTGGATTGTAACGCCCTTGATAGCAGGCTTAATCGCTTATGCTATTTTTATGAGTGCGCAAAGGCTCATTTTCAACACCGACGACCCACTACGCAATGCCAAACGCTATGTACCTTTATACATGTTCTTAGCAGGCTTTATGATGTCACTTGTGACCATCAAAAAAGGCTTGAAGCATGTTGGTCTTCATTTTGAAACTTTGGAAGCCTACGGCCTTGCAATTATTGTCGGTGTTATCGTCGCTTTAGTCGGTAAATACTTTATTAGCCGCATTAATATTGACCCCAAAGCCGATAAAAAAATGCACTACACCAACGTAGAAAAAGTATTTGCTATTTTAATGGTTATTACCGCTTGTGCGATGGCATTTGCCCACGGCTCAAACGATGTAGCCAATGCAATTGGTCCGTTAGCCGCTGTGGTTAGCATTGTTGGCAACAATGGCGAAATAGCAAGCAAGGCACCATTAGCGTGGTGGATCTTACCTCTTGGTGGTATTGGTATCGTATTAGGCTTGGCCATTTTTGGTAAGCGCGTTATTGCAACGATTGGTAACGGCATTACCCATTTAACACCAAGTCGTGGTTTTGCTGCAGAATTAGCCGCAGCCACTACAGTGGTGATTGCTTCAGGTACTGGCTTACCAATTTCAACGACGCAAACATTAGTTGGTGCGGTATTGGGCGTTGGTATGGCTCGTGGTATTGCGGCACTAAACCTTGGTGTGGTTCGCAGTATTGTGGTGTCTTGGGTCATTACCCTGCCAATTGGAGCCTTCCTATCTATTATGTTCTTTTACATGTTACGTGGTATGTTTATCGCCTAACCGTATTGAATATAGTTAAAGCGCCTACGGGCGCTTTTTTGTTTATCCAAAAAAAGTATAAACAATGAGAATAAATAGCCAGTTTCCATTCTTTCGACTTGTTATCATGGCTTAAATTCTTAAACTTATTATCTACTTCTTTTGCAACGGTGAGAGCCAATACGTGAAATTTATTATCACTTTGTTAAGCATTTTTTCTTTGTCTAGTATAGCGCCAGCGCAAGCTGCCGTACGCTACATCGATGACAATCTTTTTATTTATATTCATTCCGGCCCTAGCACTCAATTTCGTATTATGGGTAGCGTTAATGCGGGCACCCCTGTTGATGTAAAACAATGGGACAAAGAAGCGGGTTTTGCTCAAATCGAAGATGATCGGGGCAGGATCGGTTGGGTTGATACCAATTACATCAGTGAAACCCCACCCGCCTTAACTCAACTGCCACTAATTCAGCAAGAGTTGGAAGAGACCAAGCAAGTATTAGCTGAAATTGAGCAAAGCAATAATCAAGTGCTACTTGATAAAGCACACACTATTGAAGAGCAAGGTGTGCAAATTACTAACTTAATTGCCGAAAAAGACCTACTCACCCAAGAAATAGACAGCTTGAAGCTGAGTAATGAAACCTTGCAAACTCGTTTAAATAATCAAAGCGAAGACGTACAGATGCAGTGGCTTATTCGTGGTGGCGCTGTATTAGGGGCGGGGATTTTTCTCGGTTTAATCATTCCTTTCTTACCACGTAGAAGAAAGAAAGATCCACACTGGACCTGATTACATGCAAAAAAAAGCGGCTATCTAAGCCGCTTTTTAGTTTTTAGTATGATTAAAAAATCCACTAACGAAACGCTAAGCTCCCGCCTAATACCCTTTCCAATCTTGCATTGAGACAATACTGAAGCTTTGATTGTCGTAGCGCATAATCACATCATCAGGGCGAATTTCTAGTAAGGTAAGATCTGGCGTAAATACACTGTCCCCTTCCTTAAATTCCGTGCCATTAAATCTCACCGAACGCTTCTCAACTAAACTTGAATAAACATGAGAATTGTAAGCAAATGTTGGAATTTTAGCTTGAATGTCTTTCGGTAAGTTACCAATAGGAATAGCTGATGCAGGCGGTTTTGGCTGCTCAACAGGCAACGGCGTGTCTGCAGCAAGCGCCCGTTTAAATTTTTCAGCAAGGTTATCTGGCACGTCTGAATAATCCATGCTGTCACTGGACTCAACGGGTTGTTCTTGTGCCTCGGGTTCATTGCCTAATGCTAAACGAATTTTTGCTGCAAGCTCAGGCGAAGTGTTAGATAGGTCTAAATCGGCTAAAGGATCGTCTGCCACTTGATTATTTGTTTGTGGTTTTACTTTTGCAACCGGAGCTTGCGATTTTTGGCTCGTTACATGAACTGGCAACGGAACTGTTTTGAATTCTTTTGCCGGCAGAAACTCAATATCACTTTGCGCTTTTTGCGCGACAACCGTTTCTTGTTCTTGCAACACTTGCACTGTTTCTAATATAGGTGCGCTTTGCTCTACCACAGCAGTGCTAGTGACCATTTCATCAATCGAAGCAGGCTTGCTTTTCAGCGTTGCCGTTGACGGGGCATTCGCCCCTTGTACCACGGTAAAATCTTCTACAGCAGTCGTTGAAACCGGTGTTGATGGACTTAGATACCAAAAAAGACCACCACATACTAAGCTAGTACTTAACACTGCAATCGCAACATATGGCCAAACAGGCGCCTGCGTCTCTTCAGCTACCGGATATTGATAATGATTACTGGCAAGAGATTGCGTTGGAATTTTAGTATTGCGCAACTCTTCAGATTTTTTTAGCGCATTGAGAATAGTTGACATCTCATCCCTCGACCTTAAGTTTCGGCATTGTATTATTCACCGCTAAGTTCAACCTAAGAATAGTTTGCACTCCTGCTATTCCATCCGCTTCAAGGTGATGTTGATCTTGAAACCGCATCACTCTATCTTGTAGTTCATAATCAAACTCACGAGCATTACGCATTGAATGGCCTAGCACACTTGCTAAACTATCATCTAACCATTGCACCGCAGCCCCTCTGGCGCCAAAGCCAATGGCTTTCTCGTAACCAGTCGGCGCTTGCCAGAACAAGGTGTAAGCCCCACTCCAATGGGCGTTAAACCACGACTCACTCACCTTAACTCGGCGCGTGTTTATCAATAATTCAAAGCCTTTTTCATCTCGCGCAATCAAGGTGGCAAAATAGACGTCGTTACGTTTATCATACATCTTAACCACTGCGGGATGGTTCATCTCTTTTAAGGTACGAATACTGCCGTTACTGTTTAAGCAATGTAAGCCAGCCGCTCGCGCGCGCTCACAGGTAGCCTGCTGTAACGGTACTTCGTAACCCCACACTTTATACAGGTTCTGCATCGCGGCCTCGGGCTCGCGACTATCCACCACCACTTTTTCTAATCGGCGCTGAATTTTTAAGTCATTTGGCGTTTGATCAACGCCTGCTTTAGCCGGTTTCTTTGACGCAACCGTTTCAGACGCCATGCTAATGGTATTATTAACGGTTGCCACTATTTGGGTTGGCTCTGCGTCACCATCAAGCTCGGTTTCTTGTTCTTCCTCTTGCTCAGTCTCTTGCGCATTCAATTGCCCTTGCGCTAGCGCTTGAGCCACCACATCATCAACATTTTCGATTAGCTCTGGTGCGGGGCTTATCTCGCCCGTCACCACAGCTAATAACTCATCCTCACTGACATTGGCAGGGCCAGACATGTAAGGCAGCGTTAATACGCCCAATAAAACAGCCGACAGCGCAATGGCACCATAAATAAATGGCCGAGCGTTCAAGCTTTCTACCGCGCCATCGCCACGCACTTCATTAGCAACCGACTTAATCAATAGTGGTGTAATAGTATGATCACTATTAGCAAAAGCGGCTAACAATGCCCGGTCACAAATTAAATTGATCAGCCTTGGTACACCGCCACTTTGACGATGAATTTCTTTGAGGCTGGATTTACTAAAGATGGGTAACTGACAACCCGCCACTTGCAAGCGATGACGGATGTAATTACACACTTCGATCATATTCAACGGCAACAAATGATAACGCGCGGTGATCCGCTGCGCTAATTGGCGCAATTCGTCTTTTTTCAGCAGCTGTTGCAGCTCGGGCTGACCGATCAAAATAATTTGTAATAGTTTTTTACGGTCAGTTTCGAGGTTAGTTAGCAACCTAAGCTGCTCTAATACATTGGGGTTAAGTAACTGAGCCTCGTCAATCAGTAGAACAGAATTCATATTCTGTTGGTGATTGCTGAGTAAGAAGGCCGCAATCACATCAAATAAATGCTTTAAACTTGGCGCGTTGTGGTCGTATTCAATCGAAAACTCATCACAAATAGTCGCCAACAGCTCAAGCTCTGTTAACGCAGGGTTGAGTATAAACGCCAGCTCAGTGCGATCCGGTAGCTCTTGCAACAAAGAGCGACAAACTGTTGTTTTACCAGTGCCAACTTCACCCGTTAACAAGATAAACCCACCACCGCCGCCATTTAATCCATACATTAAATGCGCTAACGCTTCTTTATGCCGATCACTCAAATAAAGATAATCTGGGTCAGGGGCGATTGAAAAGGGACTTTCTCTTAATCCAAAAAACTCTGTGTACATAGTCTAGCTGCATCCATCCAGTGGACGCCCACTATAGCAGAGCGGGCGATTTTACCAAAACGAAGCAGGCAGAGAATTTCAGTTTTGCGCAGAGGCGCATATCTTTTCCGACTTCTCCTCGAGCTTGCAGTCGAAAAATGGAAAAATTATCTTTGCAGTAACAAACTCCCATCTGAATACGCCAAGCTAATCTAGCAACTGTAAGACATGTACTCATACCTGAGCACAATTGGGTACATACCCAATCAACTTGAGGATGCATGTTTCAGAGCGCCGCCGTGTTTTCAATATTAGGCTCCCTCATACAGGAATGTAGGCGCCTGTTAAATGAGCGTAACAACACGCTGGATTTTAAATCAGGGAAACACGGCGGGCTCCCAGTGGGTAAGTTTTACACGCGCTTATGCTGTGTTATTGATTTTGATAAGGGGGAAGGCATTACCTGCAATCAATGCCTTGCCTAAACGCGTGTAAAATCTTACTGAAACCAAGCATCTTCAGGTTGATTGGGTATAATCAGAGAACTTGAGCAATGAGGATGGCTTGTGCAAATATATCTTGTTGGCGGCGCGGTTCGCGATAGCCTTTTGAACTTAAAAGTAAAAGACCGAGATTACGTGGTGGTTGGTGCAACCCCAGAACAAATGATCGCATCTGGTTATCAGCAAGTAGGTAAAGACTTTCCAGTATTCCTACATCCAAAAACCAAGCAAGAATATGCCCTTGCCCGCACTGAACGTAAAACGGGCGCGGGTTACACAGGTTTTGCCTGCTACTTCGCGCAAGACGTGACTTTAGAGCAAGACTTACTGCGCCGCGATTTAACCATCAATGCCATGGCGCAAGATGAAAATGGCCAAATTCATGATCCCTACAATGGCCAAAGGGATCTTAACGATAAAATTTTACGCCATATTTCTCCTGCTTTTAGCGAAGACCCCCTGCGAGTGCTGCGTGTCGCTCGCTTTGCCGCCCGTTATCATAAGCTAGGCTTTACCATTGCAGCCGAAACCTTAGCCCTCATGACGCAACTAAGCCTTAACGGTGAGCTGGAGCACCTCACCCCAGAGCGCGTCTGGCAAGAAATGTCTGGCGCCTTGCTTAGCGACTCTCCGCAAGTGTTTTTTCAGGTTTTAAAAGATTGCCAAGCCCTGCCAATCTTACTGCCAGAGCTTAATAATTTATTCGGCGTGCCTGGCCCGAAAAAATGGCACCCAGAAATAGATACCGGGGTACACACGTTAATGGTAATAGAGCAAGCGGCACTGCTCTCACCAGATTTAGAAGTGCGTTTTAGCGCCCTATGCCACGACTTTGGCAAAGCCTTAACCGACCCTGACTTATGGCCCAGTCATAAGCATCATGGCATTAAGGGATTAGCGGTGATTAAAGCCATGTGTCAGCGCTGTAAGGTGCCTAATGACTGTCGCGATTTAGCGTTAATCATGAGCCAAGTGCATGGCACCGTGCACCGCGCGTTTGACTTAACAGCCGAGCAAATACTCGAGCTATTTGATCAAGCAGACGCATGGCGCAAGCCACAACGGTTTGAGCAACTACTAATCACTTGTAAAGCGGATTTAACCGGAAGATTAGGCTTTGAGGACAAACCTTACGCCGAAGCTGATTACTTATTTGAAGCCTATCAAGCAGCCCAACAAGTGGATGTAAAGCCAATTGTGGCGGCGGGATTTAAAGGCCTAGAGATTAAACAACAATTAGGTAAAGAGCGCATTCAAGCTTTGAATAGCTTTATCACGCAAGGTAAGCAGAATGCGCGCTAAGTGGCGTTTATCTGAACAAAGAAGCTCAGCTTGGATAACCATTACCACATTGCGCTAGTCAACTTGGACTAGCGCCCAAGTAATATTAAGACAACACCACAAACAGTGCCACACCTAAGCATAAGCGATAAATCACGAAAGGTAACATACCCATACGCTCAATGACTTTCAAAAAGAAAGTGATACAGATAAGCGCACTAAAGTAAGCCAATACTGCACCCACCGTCATTGAAAACCAATCAACCGCTTCACCCGATACCGCAAGTTTTAAGGTTAAATAACTGCCCGCTAAAAAGATCAATGGAATAGATAACAAGAATGAAAAGCGTGCTGCCGCTTGACGAGTCATACCTAAAAACAGGCCTGCAGTCATCGTAATACCTGAGCGAGACGTCCCCGGAATGAGCGCCATCGCTTGGGCCAAGCCAATAATTAGTACTGTTTTCCAACCCAATTGATACTCGGTAACTTGCTGTTTCGCGATGCGATCGGCAAACCATAACAACAAACCAAATACGATAGTGGTGGTGGCGATGACATAACCACTGCGTAAATACGTTTCAATAAAGTCTTTACCAAATAAGCCAAACAAACCCGCAGGGATAGTGCCTAAAATAATCCACCAAGCTAATTTACTGTCTTGGTTATGCTGTTTTTTCAACACAGAGCCGGTCCAAGCCACCGCCATGGTGCTCACTTCACGGCGAAAGTATTGTACAACCGCAATCAAGGTGCCAACGTGCACCGCCACATCAAAGGCTAAACCTTGGTCTTGCCAACCTAAAATTTGCGAAGGTAAGATTAAATGCGCTGAGCTAGAGATAGGTAAAAATTCAGTTAAGCCCTGAACGATTGCCAGAACGATAATTTCAAGCAGAGTCATGCTAGTTATTCCTTAACGAAGTATTCCAAATGAAAGGGATTTTGCACAAAGATTGTGACGATTTATCATAAGCTTGCCAAAGAGATGCGTAACTTTGGCCTAATACAGGGTGAACCAGCTCTGGCGCTAATTCAGCCAATGGCCATAAAACAAAAGCATTGTGGGGAATTTCATCACGCGGCAGCTGCACGCCGTCATCGGTGATCAAATCATCATAAAGCAGTAAATCAAGATCTAAAGTTCGCGGTGAGAATTTGCGAGAATGAGGCTTACGGCCATTGTTCGCTTCAATGGCTTTAAGGTGTAAAGCCACTTGCTGGGCGCTAAGATCGGTTTGTGCTCCCACCACTAAATTATAAAAAGCACTGCCATTAAAACCAACCGCTTCACTTTCGAAAACAGATGAAAGTGTTAAAGGACCAAATAATGCCGCCATGGCATCGATGCCCGCTTGAATATAGCGCTCTCGCTCAATATTGGAACCAACACTGATATAAATCTGTGCCATTACCCTAGATTGCCTTGCGCAAACGAGCCATAAAAATCACCGCGAGTAATTTGCACGCCAACATTAGCTGCCATCACTACCGCCCCCGGCTTACTCAAAGTAAGCTGTAAGCCTGGCACATTAAACTCATCTAAAATCAACGCTGCAACTCGCTCAGCCATAGTTTCAAGTAACTCAAAAACATTGTTCTGAGCATACTCCACCACGCGTTGCGATAGCACGGCATAATCTAACGCTAAATTAATGTCATCATTAGCCGCCGCAGGACGGTTATCAAAGGCTAGCACTAGGTCAAATACCAGCTTCTGCTTAATGGTTTTTTCCCATTCATAAACCCCAATGGTTGATAAGACTTCAAGTGAGTTAATAAACACGCGATCCATTTGCAATCCTGATATGGTTGATTTTTTTGCCCGTTTAGGGCTACCGTCGCCCAATAATTAAGCGTATTATCGGTAAGCAATAAAAAGAGCGGCGATAATAGCGCAAAAGCAGACAAGGAAAAACAGCAATTTATGACTGCCACTGTCATTATTTTTATTTTTTTAGCCTACTTGATAGGCTCAGTCTCTAGTGCAGTGTTGATCTGTCGCTTGAAACAACTGCCCGATCCCCGCGCTCACGGCTCAAATAACCCAGGAACAACAAACGTACTTAGGCTAGGCGGTCCACAAGCTGCCGCTTGGGTATTACTTGCTGACTTATTGAAAGGCACCATTCCCGTTTACTGTGCCTACTGGGCAGGATTTGAGCCAGTTTACATCGGCTTAGTTGGCGTCGCAGCCTGTTTAGGCCATATTTACCCGATCTTTTTTCACTTTAAAGGCGGCAAAGCGGTCGCCACCTCAATGGGGGCAATGTTGCCTTTGGGTATGGATGTGGCCGGATTACTCGTCGGCTGCTGGCTATTAGTGGTAGCGCTAAGTGGTTATTCATCGTTAGCAGCCATTGTTACGGCCCTTGCAGCGCCGATGTTTACCTACTTTATTAAGCCGGAATACACCTTACCTGTATCCATGTTGGGTTGCTTAGTGATTCTTCGCCATCATGAAAATATTGCTCGTTTATACAACGGCACCGAGCTAAAAATTTGGCGTAAATTTTCAATGAATAAATCGCCAGACAAAAGTAAGCAAGAAACAAAAAAAGATGCTCAAGAGTAACTGAAGCATCTTTCTAATAAAGCAGACTAAGCGACTTATTTTGTAAGCGGCTCAAGAGTATCAATTGGCCAACGCGGCTTAGCTTGAATACCTAACGATTCAATTTGTCCCGCTTTTAAGCGCTGCATTCCCGCATAAGCAATCATGGCACCGTTATCGGTACAAAACTCAGGACGTGGATAATACACCCGACCATTACGTTTTTTCATCATCACTTCAAGTTGCGCACGCAATTGCTTATTCGCACTGACACCGCCCGCTATGACTAATGACTTAAGACCCGTTTGGTCTAGTGCACGGCGACACTTAATGCCTAAAGTATCAATCACGGCATCTTGAAAAGCGTAGGCAATATCGGCGCGAGTTTGCTCATCATCGCCTTCGCTGTGAATGGTATTGGCGGCAAAGGTTTTTAAACCACTAAAGCTAAAATCTAACCCCGGCTTGTCGGTCATTGGCCTTGGAAATTTAAATCGCCCAGGTGTGCCTTGCTCAGCCAGTTTTGCCAACAACGGGCCGCCAGGATAATCCAACCCCATTAATTTAGCCGTTTTATCAAAGGCTTCACCGGCAGCATCATCAACACTTTCACCTAATATTTCATACTCGCCAATGCCTTGCACATTCACCATCATGCTATGACCACCGGAAACCAGCAGCGCAAGAAACGGAAATTCAGGGTGATCATCTTCAAGCATCGGCGCTAATAAATGGCCTTCCATATGGTGCACAGCAACGGCAGGCACGTCCCAAGCGTAAGCTAAACTGCGCCCGATGGTTGAGCCCACGAGTAGCGCTCCTACCAGTCCCGGCCCGGCAGTAAACGCTATGCCATCAATATCCTCTTTGCTGCAGTTGGCCTCAGCCAAGGCTTCTTTTATCAAAGGAATGGTTTTTCTGACATGATCACGTGACGCTAACTCAGGTACCACACCACCATAATCGGCATGTAACTTGACTTGGCTGTACAAACGATGAGCTAATAAGCCTTGTTCATCATCATAAATGGCCACACCGGTTTCATCACACGATGTCTCTAACCCTAAAATACGCATATTGACTCCTCTGAAAGCGCGGCTAGTTTAACTATTATCAGCTTTTTTCACCAGAGACAATTAAACGGGGTTTACAAATGCCCCCTAATCAGATTAAAATTCCGCACCATTTTTAAACAGACTGGTCAATCTACGACCGGCTTCACATAACACCCTGAGGTGATGGGCATATGCCAGTAATTAAAGTACGTGAAAACGAACCGTTTGATGTAGCACTACGTCGCTTTAAGCGTTCATGCGAAAAAGCAGGTATCCTTTCTGAAGTTCGCCGTCGCGAATATTTCGAAAAACCTACTACAGTTCGCAAACGCGCTAAAGCTTCTGCAGTTAAGCGTCATTTGAAAAAGCTAGCTCGCGAAAACGCGCGTCGCGTTCGTCTTTACTAATAAGGCGTTCGTAATGACCTTGAAAGAGAAGTTGCAAGACCAACAAAAAGCAGCAATGCGTGCAAAAGACAAAGTTCGTTTGGGCGCAATCCGCATGTTGATGGCCGAAATCAAGCAACGCGAAGTCGATAACCGTATTGAGTTATCTGACGATGACATTATTGCTGTTATAACCAAAATGGTTAAACAACGTAAAGATTCCATCGCGCAGTTTGAAGCAGCAGATCGTCAAGACCTTGTCGATAAAGAAGCTGAAGAACTTAACGTTCTACAAGAATTCTTACCTCAACCTCTAACCGAGGAAGAAGTTGACGGCATTATCGCTGCAGCACTGGAATCAACCGGTGCTCAGGGAATGCAAGATATGGGCAAAGTGATGGCGGCGATAAAAAGCCAGATTCAAGGTAGAGCAGATATGGGACAAGTTAGCGGCAAAATAAAAGCCAGCCTTTCTTAAACCATATTTACGCGAAAGCTGAACAAGCCGCGCCTTTTTCGAAAGAGTGCGGCTTGTTTATTTTAGGGCTTTTAATAAAGCTTTATTAGAGGGTTTATGTCAGGCAGGATCCCACGCGATTTTATTGATAACCTTTTAGCTCGAACCGACATCGTCGATCTCATCGACAGCCGAGTCAAACTGAAAAAAGCGGGCCAAAACTATCAGGCTTGCTGCCCCTTTCATAACGAAAAATCTCCCTCTTTTACCGTTAGCCAAAGTAAACAGTTTTACCACTGTTTTGGTTGTGGTGTGCATGGCAACGCCATTAGCTTTGTTATGGAATATGATGGCCTTGAATTTCCTGATGCCATAGAAGAAATCGCCAGCATGCATGGCCTTGAAGTGCCGCGTGAAAAAAGTGCCGGTCCAGCGCCCACCCCCGCACAAATTCAAGGTAAAAAAGATTTATACGAATTGATGGAGCAAATTACCCGCTTCTATCAGCAGCAGCTACGTGGTCAAGCCCATAGCCAAAAGGCCATCGACTACCTTAAAGGGCGTGGCTTAAGCGGTGAAGTTTGCCAGCAATTCGGCATTGGCTTTGCCCCTGATGGCTGGGATGAAGTAAGAAAACGCTTCGCCATCGGCAAAGAAGCGCAAGAGCAACTCATTGAAGGCGGCATGCTTATCGCCAAAGAAAACGGGGGTAGCTACGACCGTTTTCGCGACCGAATTATGTTCCCCATTCGCGATCGCCGTGGCCGTGTCATCGGTTTTGGTGGACGTGTATTAGGTGATGGCACACCAAAGTACTTAAACTCACCAGAAACCCCGATTTTTCATAAAGGCAGGGAACTTTATGCCCTTTATGAAGTCAAAAAAGCCCACAAAGACGTACAAAAAATATTAGTGGTCGAAGGCTACATGGACGTTGTAGCACTGGCACAATTTGGTATTGATTATGCGGTAGCATCACTTGGCACCAGCACCACACCAGAGCACTTACAAACACTGTTTCGCACCACCGACGAAGTGATTTGTTGTTATGACGGCGACAGAGCCGGTCGCGCGGCAGCTTGGCGGGCACTAGAAAATGCTCTACCCTTGTTACAAGATGGTAAATCATTAAAATTTATGTTTTTACCCGATGGCGAAGACCCTGATTCAATGGTGCGCCAAGAAGGTAAAGAAGCTTTTGAGCAACGCTTAGAGCAAGCCACACCTTTGTCAGAGTTTTTATTTGAAAACCTGCTACAACAAGTGAACATGGGCTCGCGCGACGGTAAAACCAAACTTGCACAGCTGGCAATGCCATTGATCGCAAAGCTACCAAGTAGCGTATTTTCTCACATGATGCGGGAAAAATTAGCTAACTTACTGGCGATCGACTTAGCCGGATTAGAAAAATTATTGCCAGAGTCAGAAGAGAAAGACAACACAAAAAAAACAGTGCGCGCAACACAACAAAAAATAACGCCGATGCGCCTTGCGGTTGCCTTAGTGGTTCAGTTTCCACAACTAGCGTCTGAATTACCGCCACTACCTGAAATTTTGGAATTAAACTTAGCGGGCAGTACTCTTTTTGCACAACTACTTGAAAAGTGTCAGCAGCAGCCCCATATCACTACAGGCCAGCTTATTGAAGACTGGCGAGGCACAAAAGAAGGTAATCAACTGGCAAAATTAGCCATGTGGGACCATCATATTGAAGCAACACAAGTTGAAGCGGTGTTTTTAGACACCTTAGATAAATTGCTTTCAACTTATATCGAACAAAAAGAAGAAGCACTGCTAGCCAAAGCAAGAACGGGTCAACTTAGCCTTGAAGAGAAAAAACAGCTTAGTGAACTCATTCAAAGTAGAAAGTTATCACCTTCTAGCTAGCATATTCAGCGCAAAGGCATTATAATCGCGCCCTTGCATTTTTGCACCAATCCTTAACCCCTAATCGGATGGAGTCTATGGAGCCAACCCCTCAGTCTCAGTTAAAACTTCTGGTTACCAAAGGTAAAGAACAAGGCTTCCTTACTTACGCCGAAGTAAATGATCACTTACCCCAAGACATTGTCGACTCTGATCAGATTGAAGATATTATTCAAATGATTAACGACATGGGTATTCAGGTAGTAGAAAACGCACCTGATGCCGATGATCTTATGCTTTCGGAAGATACCGCAGATGAGGACGCCGCTGAAGCAGCAGCACAAGCCCTCGCCTCGGTTGAATCAGAAATAGGTCGCACTACCGATCCAGTACGTATGTACATGCGCGAAATGGGCACAGTTGAACTGTTAACCCGTGAAGGCGAAATTGACATAGCCAAGCGTATTGAAGAAGGTATAAACCAAGTTCAGACTTCGGTTTCCGAGTACCCTGAAGCGATTCACTACCTACTTGAGCAATGGGACCGCTTTGAAGCGGAAGAGATCAAGCTAAGTGATATTATCTCAGGTTTCATCGATCCAAACGAAGAAGAGTCTTTAGCGCCTACCGCGACGCACATAGGTTCAGAATTATCAGATGAAGATCTCGATGATGAAGACCTAGATGACGACGACGATGACGAAGAAGAAGACGAAGCAGATAAAGGCCCCGATCCAGAAGTCGCAAAAGAAAAATTTGCCGCTCTGCGTGAAGCCCATGACAACTTATTAGCTATCATCGCTAAATCAGGTCGTCAAAGTAAAGAATCAAAAGAAGCGATTATCGTACTTGCTGAAGTCTTTAAAGAATTCCGTCTAGTGCCTAAGCAATTTGACCGTATGGTAAGCAACATGCGTTCAATGATGGATCGAGTACGCATTCAAGAGCGTCTGATCCTTAAAATGGTTGTAGACCAATGTAAAATGCCGAAAAAGTCATTCGTTGCCATCTTCCCAGGTAATGAAACCGATCGCTCATGGTTAGAAAACGCCATCGCAGAAGGCAAGCCTCACAGTGCAGCACTATTAGTACTAAGAGACGAAATTTTACGTTGTATCGTTAAAATGGCATCTGTTGAAGAAGAAACAGGCCTGAATATTACCGACATTAAAGACATCAACCGTCGCATGAGCATCGGCGAAGCGAAAGCTCGTCGTGCTAAAAAAGAAATGGTTGAGGCAAACTTACGTCTGGTAATTTCAATTGCGAAAAAATACACCAACCGCGGCCTACAATTCTTAGATTTAATCCAAGAAGGTAACATCGGCCTAATGAAAGCGGTTGATAAGTTTGAATACCGTCGTGGCTATAAGTTCTCAACTTATGCAACTTGGTGGATCCGCCAAGCAATCACTCGCTCGATTGCCGACCAAGCACGTACCATACGTATTCCGGTTCACATGATTGAAACCATCAATAAACTGAACCGTATTTCACGTCAAATGCTACAAGAGATGGGTCGCGAGCCTACTCCTGAAGAATTGGCTGAACGCATGATCATGCCAGAAGACAAGATCCGTAAGGTGCTGAAAATTGCCAAAGAGCCAATCTCCATGGAAACACCAATTGGTGATGATGAAGATTCGCACTTAGGTGACTTTATTGAAGATACCACGATCCACCTACCGGTAGATTCAGCCACCAGCGAAAGCCTGAAAAATGCGACTAACGACGTATTAGCTGGCCTAACTGCTCGTGAAGCTAAAGTACTGCGTATGCGTTTCGGTATCGACATGAATACAGACCATACCTTAGAAGAAGTAGGCAAACAGTTCGACGTAACGCGCGAGCGTATTCGTCAAATTGAAGCTAAGGCATTGCGTAAGCTACGCCACCCAAGCCGCAGCGAACAACTGCGCAGCTTCCTAGATGAATAATATCTAACCTACTTTATTGATAAAAAATACCAGTCAAATGACTGGTATTTTTTTACCTAACATTTAGTCGCCAAACTATGGCACTAAC
The DNA here is from genome assembly GCF_021278025.1 of Motilimonas sp. E26. GTDB lineage: Bacteria > Pseudomonadota > Gammaproteobacteria > Enterobacterales > CBDFNC01 > Motilimonas. The sequence goes on along the minus strand of NZ_JAIBHJ010000010.1, from coordinate 84,395 downwards.
CCAGCAACCTCACCCGCCTGCTCCTGTAAAAAACCGCTTCACAGGCTGTTAAACAGCATCAACAAAAGCAACTTAATTCACCCTTTGCAGCAATTTTATGCAGTCAAGCCACTAAACTGACTATAAAATCAGCAAACGATTTTGCAGCAGTAGACAGAGCTTAACTAGCTATATATAATCTCCCCCGCTTAATAAGAAGAATAAACAGACCTTTTATCTTGCAGGTTTACAGCTCATTTGGCTGAACTAAGATAAGGATGTCGAGACAGGAGTTAGCGCTTCTGCAAACCTTTTAAAGCAACAATAAAATTAGGCCCCTTAGCTCAGCTGGTTAGAGCACCCGACTCATAATCGGTAGGTCCGCAGTTCAAGTCTGCGAGGGGCCACCAAATTTAGTAAGGTTAGTAGACGTAGTGTTTACTAACCTTTTTTTATGCTTGTCGTTTTTTAGTCAAGTAGTTAGTCAAGTAAGAAACAAGCGTGTCCTTTTTATGGACTCCAAAAAGCTTGAGAAGGTGATCAGTTAAATAAGGCGTGGGCAAGCTAGTCTCGAACTAAGGGCTAAACTATTACCGCCCCCCTCCCAACCATAACTTTTGTCTACTAGATTGGAACTGCTCAAATTCGGCTACTGTAAACGCCTCAATCAATAATTCAGACTGTCGGGCAACCAATTTTGCTATGAAGCAATAGCGGCCATTTGCTCTCTACCCTTGATAACCGTGACGCCTAAAACGAGAAAACCACTCTAAAGATTCGTGTTTTGTCAGGTTTTGTTAAGTTGCCCATGACTTCCGAATATTAGACTTAACTAATATAAGTTAGGGTAAATTAGGATTAACTAAGACAAAACCCACCTCAAAGATTCGAGGCAGATTATTTATGCTCAAGCGCGAGGCTTTAAACGACTGGTGCTGTAGTCTTTCGCTTGCTTGGCTCTGTAGCCCTTACCACGTCCTTTAGCTTGATAAGATAGCCGATAGATCACCTGCTGCTTAGCTTGAAAGTCATCACCAAATATATGGAAGTAACAATGGTTCACCCACTGTAAACATGAGCCACCCGCCGCCAACCATAGCGCATTTAACAAACCTGATATTCTACTAGGGTAAAGAATGCGCTTAGCATCAAGAAACAAGGCAACGTGATAATGCTGCTGTTTGGCTTTTTCGATCTCTCTAACCCAACTATAACCAAACCGTTTCATGCTGTATTCGCGCTGAAGCATCCCCCTCACACTGCTTATAAATACCGAAACTTCGCTGTTATTTTCGGTGTAAATCGGCATACTTAAATTAAAAAACAACACCATGACGCGCCTATGATGGCTACACATGGCGTTAAGTTGGCCGATGATAGTCTTGATATGGCGAGGGCAAATAGTATATTGCTGCCTGTCTCCTGTGTTCACTTCCCATGTTTGACCATCAACCATTATGTATGGATTATTGGTTAGGTATCTCATAGATAAAAGCCTACTTAGATAATATTAAAAACCCCCTTACTAGGTGTGCTCTGTGTTAGTGGTTACTTTCGCTTCTTGTAATGTTTCTTTTAATGCGGCCATGTTGAAACGCACTAAAAAAGCCAGTAAAACCACAAAACAAAACCTCGAAATGAGTTCTCATTTGTTCTTATAAAAAAAGCCATCGTTTTAGGATGGCTTTTCCATTGGCTTTGGCTTATCCTTCTTGGGCTGGTGGCGGTCGCCAAACTAACCACCAGCAATAGGACGGCCTTACTAAATTAGCGGTAGTTGGGAGGCCTCCTTCACCGCCTGTTCATATTGAACTATAGCTTTAGGCAATAGCTTAGTCTCGCTTTCAGCTTGCTTGCTTAGCGGTAGTTGGGAGGCCTCCTCCACCGCCTGTTCATATTGAACTATAGCTTTAGGCAATCGCTTAGACTCGCTTTCAGCTTGCTTGCGGCTGACTTCCCTAAGCTCTACTTTCCTTTCTTGCCTTGCTTCAGCATCCAAATTAGGGCACCCAGATTTATGCCTAGGGTCTAGCTTCCTCGCCACGATCACACCATTTTTCTTTATCGGAATGATGTTCCAGTATTCATGACGATCCCCCTCTAACTTCTGTAATGGGGCTCTCTGACTGCCTTTAAACATAATGAGTAAATCAAGCTCGCTGACTTCATCGTTATTAATAAGCGCCGATAAGTATTTATAAGCTTGTGCTTTAGGTTTAGGTATTGCCTTGTCTGGTGCGACAATGCTATCAGGGAATCTCATTTAGCCGCCCCTTCTAACTTAACAAGCCATTGCTCAAACGTACTTTTACGCCACCCTACAGCGCGACCATTCACCTTTAATGGCTCAGGCATTGTTTTATCTTTCGCATACCAGCGCCATAAACTGCGCTTGCTTCGGCCTATAATTTCACTCGCGTCATTTAGCGATAAAATCGGGTCAAAATCTCTCATGCGTTGCTCCTTATGTTTAATACCTGTTAAATGCTGACGTGAGGTATTAAACAAGGATTAACCATGACAAACGGAGCGACTATCCTGACTTTTTAGCTAATTTTTTTAATCCAGCGTTCTCTTTTACTTCATTCATATTAAAGCGTGTTTCTATATATGATCGGCGGTACGCCTTCCCCCTCTCGCCTATAAATTCCTCATTTATTATCTGGGTTACTTTATCTGCAAGTTGGGCTTTATTTAAACGAGGATTTTTTTCATGTTCACACAACGCTATTACCATTACTCGAGCTTTAACCTTATCACTCAATTCTGTTTTTTTTCGATTGCCTTCATCGGTCCCACTTTTATTAGCCGCCCCCTTAGCAATCTCCTCTTCAAACCTCACAGCTCCAAAATTAAATGCTAACGTGACGAGCCTCACTAGCTTATAAATCTCGATTCTTGGGCTATCGAGTAGCCCCATATCATCTAAATCTTTCACCATCATAATGAACTGCCTAGCGTACTCACACACAGCCAAATCAAGATCACAGCCCAAAGCAAATACTGTCCTTACATCACCAGCCAAAACAGCTTCAAACTCAGTATCATTAATTTTTCCTTCCGCCCTCAATAACTCAGCGGAATACTTAACGAAAGGAGCCAAGAATTGCCTAGGTGAATTAGGTACTTCATTTTCTGGGATCGGATAAGTTTGAAGGATTCCTTCTTTACCATTTTTTCTAACACTACATTTTTTCTCATTCATCCCTAAACCCTCACCATTTGAAGCACGTTATCTGTAATGCTTTGTTGTAGCTTTTGCTCCCACGATTCCAACGCCTTGCGCTTTTCTGGCAAATACTCGTAACGGTCGTAATGCTTTGATGAAACATCATTGAGCGCATGGTTTTGTAAACGGTCGCGGAGTGATTTAGAAATACCAATCTCACCCATTAGCGTTTTACACGTCCTGCGCAAATCTCTAGGGGTAAACGGTTTAATTTGAGGGGTTGCTTCACGATAGCGCGTCACACTTTGTGAAAGTGAATCTAGGCGTATATGCTCGCCATCATTAAAGCGGTGAGGAAAAATAAACGCATTGTCATGGCTGGGCTTTTGTCTTTCTAAAATGCTTAATGCGCTATCCGTTAGCGGTATGATGTGAGGTCGCTTGTTTTTGGAAATATCTGTCGCAATGAGCAGCGTTTTTTGCTGCCAATCAATAGCGCTCCACTTTGAGGCGGCCAACTCATAAGGGCGCTGTCCACCTGTAAACAAGCATAATAAAATCAAATGGCGGATAGACTCGCCCATCTTAAAACGCTGGTATTCATTGGTAAGGTCATCAATCAACAAGATCACCTCATCCATTTTCAAATAATGCTCTCCAACTCGCTCAGCATCTTTTTGCTTAGGAATGGCGGCAACTGGATTCATCACCAAACCAAACTTAGCTTCATCAATAAAGTTTGCAGGGTCGTTATCGTGTTTCAAGCCGTAGTTAAACGCTGCCATTAAGTAACTGCGCACACGGTTTGATTGTGTTTTAGCGCCACGCTTGATCATTGCGGCGAGGACAAGCATTAAATCATGCGTGGTCACGTCTTTCGCTTTGATTGCTGGTGGAATAAGGGGGTAGACTTCTTTTTCTAACGATTCAATAACGGCCTTGTGAGTTCGCTTGCCATCTTTCGCCATTTGCGCCACATAGGCATCAAATAACTGCTTTATGCTACCTTGACGCGCCTCTTCCCATTTTGCTTGCTCCTGCGCCTTCCTGACGCTTTCTATACGATCTTTCGGGTCGATACCCTGTAACACTAATTCGCCTAGCTCCTTTTGCTTACCTCGGGCGTCATTAAGCGATAATTCAGGAAATTGCCCTAGGGGTATAAACTTCGCTTTGCCTTCAACAAAGTAGCGAAACACAAAACGCTTGCTCCCTTTAGGCGTAACTTGAACACCTAACTTACCCCGTCCACGCTCTTTGTTTTTATCCCATTCGTAATATGGTTTATCTTTGGGCTTTAAGCCCCTTATGCTATTCACCGTTAACATGAAAACCCCTTGTTTAGTTACCACGCATAACTTGACTACAAAGTTTTTTAGTCAAGTAGTTAGTCAAGTAAGAGCGACACTAAACAAGAATACATGAGAACCAATGAAAACTGAATACCCACGTAGACCATTGAACTGTAATGATATTCATGGGTAATAAAAAGAAATGAGAACTTAAAGATAACAACAATATTACGACTCATAATCGGTAGGTCCGCAGTTCAAGTCTGCGAGGGGCCACCAAATTTATAAGCACTTAATATCATTGATGTTAGGTGCTTTTTCTTTTCTGGCTCTAACAGTGATTCTGCCTCTTTATTCATAGAGTGCTAACGTATTCTGAAGCTTCTCACTAAAGTTGAAAATATCATCAAGAGTATCTATTGGATGGCGAGTTTCATTTTTGTCTTCATCAAAGATACTGATATATTTTTGCCTAGTATTGAACCATAAACGACATAGTGGCTTGCGATTGTTATCATCGAGTAATATGCCAAAATAACTTTGAGTATCGCGAGCGCATACTCTCTGGGCTTCAACTTTTTGCCTTAGGATCGCTTTGATAATATTGAAGCCTTCAATTTCTTCCTCTGTAGTATGCACTTTTGATTTTTCAGTGGAAATATCACTTTCTTGACTCGATTCTTGAGCTTCTACTTTAACAGCATCCTTCCTGTCATCGCCAATAGCTGATTTTAACCGAGCATTAATACTGTCATTAAGGAACTGCTTTAATGCTTTAGTGGTAATTTCTAAAAACTGAGATTTAACTTTTGCTGTTTGAACACCTTCATACACTTTGGATGTAAAGAACTTCACAAACTCTTCGTCAGGATCCACAAACTGCTCATGCAATATTTTCTTTATCTGGTTTAGGTATTTGAGCTCTCCTGCAGCGTCCACTACAGATTCAACATCAAACGAAGACTTTGTCAGCTTCTTTATCTCAGGAACAACATGTTCATCCAAATCCTCAAGATCGAGAGTCAAAAATGGCTTCTCATCCATTTTGTTTGGTGCGTCAAGATCAGTATAAAATTGATATTGAGCGCCATTTGTTAGGATGGCTAATCGAGCATTTGTTGCTGAAAAATACCTGAATAACTGATTAGCATGCTTAGTAGAGAGCGGATCTCCATATTTCTTGCATTCGATAAGGATCTGAATAGCTCCATCTTTAACCAAAGCATAATCTACTTTTTCACCCTTTTTAGTGCCTACATCAGCAGTAAACTCAGGTATAACTTCACTCGGGTCAAATACATCATAACCAAGAACCGAATGTAAAAATGGCATCACCAAGGCATTCTTAGTTGCTTCTTCTGTCGCTAAATTACCTGATATTTGAGGAACCTTTTTCGAAAGAGCTTGAAGTCGTTCAATGAAATCCATATTTATCCCGTTAAAATTAAGTAATAGTCAAACTGCAAAATCAAATATACATCAAGATACAAATAAAAATACTTGAGGGAGGTAGGGTTTTTGACCATTCTTGAAGTGGTATATAAGCTTATTCACAAACCTAGCCTTGCCAACAAACTACAACGCACTAACTTACAAAAACAGAAAGCAGCCGCTTGAGTCAGCTCGGTAAATTGCACGTCGTCAGTGCAGGCCGCGTTGGTTTTTTTGAAAATTTGATAAAGAGCTTGCGAATTATGAAATACTCATCATTACTGAATACCTGTTTGCAGGCGACTTCGCCCTTCTTGAAGACCATAAGCCAAAGCGGATAAAGTTAAATTGAACGACTGCATCAAGCAGCATAGCCAAGATAACAATAGGCATTAAGTGGTCATCAAAGTGTCTATCTCTTAACTCGGGGAATAAGGGGTAGCCGCGCTGGTAACGGTATAAGTTGCCACTTTCCCCTTTCATCTTTATGTGCAGGTCTCCCTCCAGAGCTATCCACTTTATGAAGCGTCAATTTGCAGTATCTTGTGCTAGAGCCTAAGTGTTGTTATCTTGGCGTAGCGCCAGCTAGCCTTGTCTCTGTTAGGGTTTACTATGTCTTTATTTATTAAGCACAAATATACATTATTTGGGGTGGTTGCGATCCTGCTTTGGAGCAGCCTAACCGCGCTGATCAGGGATGTGTCGGAGCTTTTTGGCGCCATAGGTGGCGCAGCTATGTTGTACACCATTAGTTCGATTTTTTTAGTGTCGGTTATGGGTGTGCCCAAAATCAACAGCTTTCCTAAGCGTTACCTTGTCATCGGGGGGTTGCTGTTCGTGTCCTATGAGGTGTGTTTTGCGCTGTCTTTAGGGATGGCTAATGACAGGCACCAGTCAATGGAAATGGCCGTGATTAATTACTTGTGGCCAGCCATTACCATACTGTTAACCGTTATAACTGGGCAGCGTAAAGTGAATGTATTGGTTTATCCCAGTGTGATTATCGCGTTTATTGGCGTGGCTTGGTGCATCTCTGGCGATAGCGGCATTTCCATTAACATATTAATGAGTAATATTTCCGAGAACCCGTTAACTTACTTTCTGGCTTTTTCTGCAGCCATGATTTGGGCGGCATATTGTACAATCACAAAAAAAATGAGTGATGGAAAAAACCCTATTGCGTTATTTTTTATTGCGACCGCTGTTACCCTATGGATTAAATATGCGTTCAGCGACGAGTCTGGTTTTCACTTCACACTTAGCACTTTTGCAACACTGTTGCTGTCTGGTGTTGTGATGGGGTCAGGGTACGCGTTATGGAATAGAGCTGTTATTGGTGGCAATATCATGCTTTTGGGGACCATTTCTTATTTTACGCCGGTCTTTGCTACGCTTTTTTCTTCGGTCTATTTATCTGTCACGCTCGGGGCGTCATTTTGGCAAGGTGTTGCCCTTGTTACACTCGGTTCAATAATTTGTTTTTTTGTCACCAGAGAAAAGACCACGTCGAGTGATGATGTTAAATCACCAGTGAAAACTGAAACCTAGCTTGTATTACGCTCAGTGCATTCAAAATACAAAAGCAGTGCAAGGAAACCAAACTTGTTGATAAGCAGGTTAGCTGTAGTTGAAGTGTCGCTTAACTAATAAATCAGTAAAGCGACGAATGTCTATATATTAGGCACACTGAAGCAGCATTTTCTTCCCACGCCTCTTAATACGCAAACTGACATTAACTAATTTATCTAACTCAACTGGGAGATCGCTAAATATTCTATCTGAAATCTGCTGAAAAATAGCAAGCGAACCAGGGTAAACCAGTGTTTCATAGCCAGACGATATCATATAACAAGTCTCTGCTAGCTCTTCAAGGACATACTCTGACGACAGCTGAATTGCACGATTGGGCTTCACTATATGCTGCCGTGCAATAAATTGGTCAGCAAAATGCTCTACGGCACTCCTAAACTCAATATCTTGCTCAAAGATCGCCTTTAAAGCCGAAAGGTAACCCAACACTTCAGGTAAATGATAAATTTCAGATCCACGAATAAGATCGAAAGGTTTGCCTGTTTTGCTATTTCTTAAAATATGCCCCTGAGAACTGAGAAAAGAATTTCCAAGGTTGATTGCATGGTTAAAGCTTTCCTCTCGAGTAAAATCATTATTTATTTGTAGGGTTAAACGGTGAACATGGTCACCGAGGAGAAAGCAGCAGTCAGAGTATCTATTTGACACAAAATCAATTATTGATTGAAGTTTATATCCAATGAAGGCGGGGCTTTCTAAGCTTATTCCGACAAAACATTTTGTGCCGTGAATTGATGCGCTACGCGCAGACGCGGGTGAAACTAGACGAACTTCTGCTTTATAGCGAAACGAATGGTCGCTGGTTGAAGGTGGTGGAGCTGTTTCATTAGCCATTAAATTGCCCTGCATGTTTCCAAAATCTGATGGTGCGTAGCATGCTGTTTCTAAAACATACTGTACCTTTATATACTTTTAAGTGCCTTCCTAATGGCGTGCATACAATCATATAAAAAGACTAAAAAAGACAATAGAAATAACAAATTATAACTTTAAAAACAATTAATTAAATATAAAAGTCAAGAAAACATATTGACACAGAAAGAGGTGCCTCAGAATGCAATCGCTAAGCACACTATTTACTCCGCTCTGGTTCTTTTTCTGTAACAAACTCAAGCTTGGCCACAGGGTGCTGTACCATCATGACTGAGTCTTGATGAAACATTCTGGCATATAGACGCGCGATGGCTTCGGCATCAGGAATACTTGCCGCTTTCATCACGATTGTGACAATTTTGGCGCGCTCCGGCTCGCCCTGCCAATAGCCTACGGAATCCACCACATTAAAACCGGCGAAGCGTGGCACTATTTGCTCTGACAAAAATGCATCCCATTGTTTCATCGTCACGCCGCTGCCATCGGGGATGGATAAACCAAAATACAATTGCACGCTATAGTAATCACTTGCCAGTACGCGCAACGGAGTCAGTGCAATGACGATAACCAACCAAACGCATAATCGCTTTTTACTATTAAACATAATAGGTCCAACAAGTTAGGTGATTGATGTTAAGTGACACGCACGCCACTGATTAATGTAACGTGCGCAATCCAAATAGAAGTGATTTGGTGGTTAAATCCCTCTTAAATATCCTCTTTTTCGGCCACACTCCATTTCCCACTGCACGCCGTATTGGTCACGCCAATAAAAAAACGACATTGGGAAAGGCGACAGCACCATTGGCGGCCCTTGAATATCGCCATCACTGCCATCGGGATAATGAACCATTTCAACGCCGGGTTGGTCTTTAAGGTAATTAAAAGCTTCCATGATGTCGTTCACTTCAAGTGCGGTATGGCGAATGCCGCCCATGTCGTTGGTATTTTTAATGGTAATGGTTTGTTGCCCCTTCGGCTCATAATACCGCATCAGCTCAAGGTACAAACCGGCCGTAGGGTGATGTAAAAAGCGAATATCAACATCCACTTTGCCGTTCTCAAAACCTGCGTCTTTAGCAAAAGAGCTTAAGGTTAGATGTGGATAGTCCATTTTTTCGCCATCGTCATCATAAGCCTGCTCAAAACCAAGCACGCGCTGATAAAACGCTGTCGCCTTATCAACATCATCAACCACAATATTAAGGTGAGAAACTGCTGAAATATATTTAGCGGGATCCCTTGGGTTGATAATTCCCGATATTAGCGATGATGCAAAATCGCGAGCCACGCCAGTGCAATAAAGCACTGAATAAGGGCTTTTACATTCTGGTGATGCCACTAAATATGGTTTGTAAGTATTGGCAGTGCCAAAGCGTCCGCCCTGTGTGTCGTCTGGCGCAATACGCAGTTCAACAGGCAATTTTTGCCATTGATAGTGATTAGGGTTGATAGCAAATCCCGCCGCGAGGGCATCAAAGGGATTAAACCCGCAAGCGCCGAAATCTTTCGTCCACATGTTTAGCCAAGGCTGTGAGTGTTTACTTAGGTATTCACCTACACCATGGCTATCCGCTAAAGTATTGAGGTCTTTTTGTGTTAGCCAAACTTGGTCGGCCAATTCAAAAGGTGTGAGCACAAGGGGCACGTGGCTTTCTAGTAGCACACGAAAGGCATCTGGATCTAAGTCAAAATTTAGGTCTCTAAACGGGGTAGTTTGCTTCGGCCCAGCAATAAACGACTCTTTTTCACTGCTTCGCCCTGCCACCAGTACCACTTGATCGATATTGGATACAAGTTCAGGGTACAGTAAAACTAATGAGGCAATATTGGTTGCAGGACCAATCGCCACAATCGTCATCGCCCCTTTTTTTAACTCTTTTGCTAATCGCTGAACAGCATCATTGTCTTTAACGGCGCCAATCTGCAAAGCTTCGCTAGCGCCTTTAACTACGGGCAAAGCAACAGGGCCAAATCGATTAGCCAGCATTTTTGCCAACTTGTAAGCCGTATCCACATCGGTATTACCAAAAACGGTACTAATGCCTTGCACCTTGATATTGCTGGCATTAAATAAGCTTAACAGAGCATAGGCATCGTCTACATCACATGGCTTGCCTGAATCAGATGCTGCGCCGATGGACAGATCCGTATCAACCCAAACCCGTGTTTTCTCAAGCGCATCTAATACTGTTTTTGTGACTAAATCTACCGACGCTGGATTTTGCCCCGTGATCAGCCCTTTTTCACAGACCACAAAGCGGGCATTAGGTTGCTCATGTTGATAACAAGCGCCCGCTGCCACTAAAGCATCTTCAAGGTGATAAGGCAGCGCTTCAATGTATTGTGGCGGGGTTAATTTCTCTTCCGCATCGCTAAAGGCGGTTAGCTTTAAACTGGCAACTAAAGGTGAGCCGTCTGGCTTAGTTGCTGATAACAAACCGGTCGGACCATGGCAAACAGAGCCGATTAATTTATTATTGGCATAAAACTCGCTGACAATGCGCGCTAACCCTCGGCTTTGTTTAAAGTCCCAAAGCGTGCCATGACCACCACAAAGAAATAAAGTGGTATAACTAGCGGTATCTATTACATCCACTGATGGCGTGTGGTCTAGCTGATTCATCGCGAATTCAGATGCCATAAACCGACTGACTGCAGGGGTAACAAATTCACCTTGCGCACTGAGCGGATCGGCTTTAGCAACGCCACCTTTTATCGATGCAATAGTGACTTCATAGCCGGCATCAAAAAAGCCCCAAAACGGCGTGGCTAATTCATTAAACCAAAACCCAGTTTTATCACCAGTACCATCCAGATCGGTATGACTGGTCACCACCAATAGTGCTTTTTTGACCTGTCGGCTATTATTTTTATGCTGATTCAGTTGCACTTTTCCTTCCTTATAAACGCTAGTCTAATTTAACAACCACCTGATTTCTGCCGCTACTCTTGGCTTCATATAGGGCTTGGTCCACTCGTTTTAGCACGGTATCAATGGTGTCTTGTCTGAGGAAAGGGGTGACACCGATGCTCACCGTAACCTCGCCTACTTGCTCATTGTCAATATTAGAAATGACACGACCTAACTTAGCTGCACTGGCCATTGCGCTTTCAATGTCACATTGGCTGAGCACAATGAACTCTTCTCCCCCCCAACGCCCCGCTACATCTACATTGCGTACCGAGCGTTGAATGGCAGCAGCAAGATTAACTAACACCTTATCGCCAACATCATGGCCGTAGGTATCATTAACCGTTTTGAAGTAATCAACATCTAACATCAGGATCGAAGCTGGCTCTTCCCTTTTCTCCCTTCTTGTCAACATTAGTTGGATTTGATCTTCTATATAACGGCGGTTATAAATTCCCGTTAGTTGATCGGTGACCGACAAAGCGTAAAGTTCTTTATTTTTCTGTGTTAGTTGCTCATTGGCCTCGCACAGCTTAGTCGTTCGCTCACTCACCAAGTCTTCGAGATTTTTATTTAATAGCTCTAAGTCATGATACATCTTGGCATTTTCAAGGGAGATGGCGGCCTGAGAGGCGATGATTTGCAAGGTATGCACCCGCTCTAACTGAAAGGCCTGTGTTATATGGCTATTTTCAAGATAGAGCACACCTGACAACTGCTTTTGTCGAACGATTGGTACACATAGTACCGATATATCGTCGCGCGCCATCAGATAAGGGCAGCGATCGAAATGCTCATCACGATTATTAGGGGTATAGATCACCGAGCACTTTGCATTAATTACATAACGGACGATGGAATGCGACAACTCCTGAGATTCAGAGTAAGGCAAATGAAGTGCGGTGGTATCATTTGAGCTAGACTCAGAAAGAATGGTGTGCGAAACCAAAAATTCACCATTACGCTCAAGTAATAACACCCCTCGTGTGGCACACGCATTCTCAACCGCTAAGCTGAGTAACTCCTCCGCTAACTTTTCCATGTGAATATGCTGCGATATAGCTTGAGAAGCCTTAACCACTGAGCCCATATCAAGGGCGGCAGAAAAGTCTTCGGCCGCTAACATCGCGTCTAACGTTACATTAATGGTGGAGGAGTCTAAGTGGCGCGCGGTAACCAATTCAGGGAACTGCGCCTTCATCGCTAGTACCTTACCGCGAGCGCCCCATTGTTCGTAACCTGCTATCGCTCGCTTTAAGTAGCTACGCGACTGATAGGCTTTTCCGACAGCCCGCCAAAACAGTCCCGCCAGCTCATCAGTAAGGGCTGCGTCCATGAGAAAACGGGCGTTTAACGCAGCTTCTCTCGCCAACTCATAATGATCGAAGGCGCCCATAATATCATCGTGTAGCCTTAACCATTCAGCTTTGAGCATTAAATACTTGTGTCTAAAGTTTGCAGGACAAAGCTCTCCCCATGTTTCAAACTTACTCAGCTGTTGCCGGATCAAGCCAAGCTGCTCATCCCTTGCCGTCCCAGTTAGTTCAGTGCAACCAGCGCTGAGGTGCAAAGCGGTGTACAGACAACTGTCAACTTGAATGATCTGCGCTTGTACTGTGCTTTCAATAATCGGCAACCATAATGTGAGCTTGTCGGCAGGTTGTATGCTTCTAGCAAGCAAGGAGGCTCTTAGCATTGAATAAAGTGTGTGGCCAAGAAAGAAAGGCGCATCCTGATAGACGTCGAGTAACCCCGCCGTCGAAAATGATGGATCATCAAGGGAATAAAAGTCAGTGGTTTCACCTTTTAGGTGACGCACTGGTTGCTCAACAATAATATTCAATAATTGAGCGATGTCATTTAGGCTATTTGCAGCAAGGTATTGCTTACTTTCTTTGACTTGCGCTTCAACCTCTTTTAGCTGTGCTCCTGATGCTAAAAGCAAATGAGGCTTTTGCAAAAACACCCACCCGGCATAAGGTGAGCCTGATTCCATTGATAGCTTTGATGCCTCATGCCAGTAATGATAGCTGGATTTCAACGGTTCAAGCCAATGGTTAATACCAAGAGAGAACACGTGGTAAGTGTAATTTTGAAACGTGGGGTTTTTATATTTATCTGCCAGTCTAACCGCTAAGCGCCCTATTTTATGGCCCTCTTTATACTCACCGCTGGAGCATAGAATGGTGGCATAGTTAATGAACCCAGCCGACGTTGCTAAACAATTGCCCTGCTCCATTGAAAGCCGAGTACTGATTGCCGCTGCGGCTGCCAATAGTGCGCCTCGTCCGAGCAAATAACTGTCAGTAAACAAGTCAAACAGCAGTTCGTGAACGAGGGTAAAGTCTGGGTCGACGACATTTTTTTGTTGATATAGGCGCTCGGGATCTTTCTGTAATAGCAAAAGCTCTATCTTCGCTTTTTCCTGTGCAAAAATTTCGAGCAGTGCCGAGTCATCAGTTGGTAAGTCAATACCAAGCAAGCGTAAGGCTTCATACTCGTATTCTACCGATTTAAGATAGAGCCCCTGATGGTGATATTGCTTGGCTTGGATATTACAAAGGTGCAATTTACCAGTGCTTGAGGTTATTTTATTTCTCAGCACACTATACAAAGCTTCAGCCTGCTCGAATTCCGCCACTAAATAGCAGGCTTGGGCCAATTCAAGCTCAACACTAATCATAATGTCTGCGTCGGCCGCCAACCCCAACCACTGCAGCTGCTTTTGAGCATGCTGTAAGCAAGAATAAGACACACTATAAGCCGCAGACTGTTTGGCTCTTTTACCCGCTTTTAAATTAAGCTTAACCAGCTGCATCAGCCGAGAATGCTCTATGCCACTGCTACAGCCTTGATTGAGATGTTCAACCGCGTCAAATAACTTATCTTCTAAGGTGCTACCGCCAATTTGGCTTAACAACTGCCAACCAATAGACCAATGCAGCTGCATCTGCTGCGATGGCGTCAGCATGCTATAGGCCGCCTGTTGGATCCTATCGTGGACAAAGCGAAAGTTAACATCTGGCAGCTGGCTGCCGTTTTCGCTACTCAGCAGCTCAAAGTCATCGTCCATGGGCTGAATAAAGCCTTTACTCACGGCTGGGATCAACGCACGAGCGACCGCTGACCGAGGGTTATCAGCAAGACTCGTTAATAGATCTAAACTAAAGGTATTGCCGATACAACCCGCTAGTTTGAGTAACTCGGTCGTATTTTGCGGTAAATAAGCCATGTCGGCTTGCAACATTTTCGCCGAGTTTTCTGTGCGCGGTAAACTCTCAACTCCTTTTCTAATCCATTGCCAACCATGACTGTCGTAGTCGTAATAAATGTTTTTCTGATGGTAAAGCGTGGTGAGCATGGTTTTGAACACTAATGGGTTACCTTTACTTTTGTCATGTAGTAACTGCACAAGAGAAATAATTTCTTGCTCGGGTAATTCAATAGTATCTTTTAACATCGCCATCAGCGCTTTGCTTGACAATTCCTCTAGCTCAATAGTCACCATATTGTGACAACTCTGCGCTAAGCTCGGCATGGCGATCATAAGTGGATGTGTCTCTAACACCTCATTACTGCGATAAGCACTAATAATCAGTAATGTTGAACCCACCAATGTAGGAGCGATGGCTTCAAGTAGCGAAAGCGAAGGCGGATCGATCCATTGCAAATCATCAATAAAGAAAACCAAAGGCTGCTCAGCATGGCCAAGCGCATAGATCAGATTAAAAAACGTGCTATTAAAGCGCGCTGAAGCAGCTTCAGTCGCAAGAGGTTGGCATTCAGGCTGAGGCCCAATTAACAATTCTAATTCAGGTATCACATCAATGAGTACTTGTCCGTTAACGCCGACGCCAGCCAAAACATGCTCTTTCCAGAACGCTATTTTGTCTTGATCTTCTCCCATTATCTGCCTAATCAAACTAGTTAACGCCTGTAATATTGCAGAGTAAGGCTGATGACGTAAAACTTGATCATACTTACCACTAGCAATATAACCCCCTTTTAAAGTGAGGGGACGGTACAACTCTCGGATCAGTGATGTTTTGCCAATACCTGAGTGACCCGCAACAAAAACTAAATGGCCATGGCCATGACTGACTTGATCAAAAATACTGACAAGCTGGCCCGTTTCCTGCTCACGACCATAGAGTTTGTCAGGAATGATGAACCAATCATGCAGGTCATTAGTTGCTAATTCAAACTCATCAATTTTATTAATATCACGCCACTGAGTAAGGCAACGCTCCAAATCAGCTTGCACGCCCTGAGCACTTTGATAACGTAAGTCAGGCGACTTATTCATCAGCTTCATGATGATATTGGCGATTATTGGGGGTAATTTAGGTGCAATGTGAGACGGAAATACGGGCTCAATGGCAATATGGCTGTGAATAAGGGCGTTATCGTCTTTAGTCGTAAACGGTAGCTGCTTGGTAAATAGCTCATAAAGCAAGACGCCTAGCGAGTAAAAGTCCGTTCTAAAATCCAACCCACGGTTCATTCGCCCTGTTTGCTCTGGCGACATATAAGGGCGAGATCCTTCAATAAAAGTAGGCTTGATAATGTAACGAGAACGATTAGGGAATTCTAGCGAAGAGCAAAAGTCAATCAGCGTAACATCACCTGTTTTAAGGTTAATAAGCACGTTACCTGGCGAGATATCACGATGACAAAAGTTCTGACGATGCAGCGCACCGATGAGACGAGTAAGTTGAACTGCAATTATTAATGCTTTCTCAATAGAGATATTGCCGATACTTTCATATTCTCTTAAGGAAATGCCTTCAACCCATTCACGAACCAAAACGGCTGAATTTTTAAGCTCAATATAGTCAATCGGCTTGGGTAAGCCCACGCCTTTAATTAGCCCAAGTATAAAGAACTCTCGCTTGAGTGCTGAAAGCTGCCTCGGATCAGGAAAGTCTGCGGCGGGTATTTTTAAAGTAACCGCTAATTGGTCCGAATCTCTTGTCGCTTTATAAATGCAACTCTGGTGTCCCCTGTATACCAGCTCTAAACCAGAAAATCCCTCTACCAGCATTCACCCCTACCCCTAAAATATGCTCAATGTATTTCCCTGAGCAAGAATAGCCTCAGGTTAATTTTTCATTTTTATGATAATCAAAAAATACTAGGAAAAATCAGGCTAAAGCAGCATTATTGCTATTACATTAACAATATGTCTCCTAATTTGAACTGTTCCACTTTCTCAATCTTCATTACTCATGCCTACCCCATCATTCAAATAGCTTAAAACAATAATTAAACAGAGATTTAGCTCGGTAAAATCGGAGGTTGATTGTCCTTTTCTATAGCATCTATTTATCTATAGCATCTATTTATCTATAGCATCTATTTGTGCCTTAAATTCACAAATGCTTTTCCCTTTTAGGGGATAATCCGATGCTGTGGCTTGAATTACACTATCTTTATCATGTTAGTAACGCCTATTTGAATCGTTACTAGGGTTTCATCAAGCCAGCCTCCCCTTGCCATTTTGGCAACGCTGAGGCGATAAGGAATCGGTTATGTCTGCGGCATTTTATCAGCAAGTCCAACAGCAATTAGCAGAGTTGAAAAGCGAAGGTCTTTATAAATCGGAGCGGGTGATCACCTCGCAGCAACAAGCGGCAATTGCTATTGCCAGCGGCGAGCAAGTATTAAATTTTTGTGCCAATAACTACCTAGGCCTTGCCAACCACCCTGCCCTGATTGAAGCCGGTCAGGAAGGCATGGCCAGCCATGGTTTTGGCATGGCGTCGGTGCGTTTTATTTGCGGCACCCAAGACATTCACAAAACCCTTGAGCAAAAGCTATCAGCCTTTTTGGGTAAAGAAGACACCATTTTATATACCTCATGCTTTGATGCTAACACCGGTTTGTTCGAAACGATTTTAGGCCAAGAAGACGCCATCATCTCCGACGCCCTTAACCACGCCTCGATCATTGACGGTGTACGTTTGTGTAAAGCGATGCGCTACCGCTATGCCAATAACAATATGCAAGAGCTAGAAGCACAATTGATTGCTGCCGATGCCGCCGGCGCCCGCACTAAATTGATTGTTACCGATGGCGTATTCTCGATGGATGGCGTGGTCGCTAACTTACCCGCAATTTGTGATTTAGCCGATAAATATGACGCCTTGGTGATGGTGGATGACTCACACGCGGTGGGCTTTATGGGCAAAAATGGTCGTGGCACTCATGAATACCACAACGTGATTGACCGTATCGACATCATTACCGGCACTTTAGGCAAAGCCATGGGCGGCGCCTCAGGTGGTTATACCGCAGGTAAAAAAGAGGTGATTGACTGGTTACGTCAACGCTCGCGTCCTTATTTGTTCTCAAATTCAGTGGCACCCGCCATTGTTGCCGCGTCAATCCGAGTACTTGATTTACTAGCAGAAAGTGATGCCCTGCGTGACCAGTTATGGGCTAACTCGACGCATTTTCGCGCGCGCATGGAAGCGGCTGGCTTCACCATGGGCGGCGCCGATCACGCAATTATTCCTATTATGCTTGGTGATGCCAAAGTGGCGGCTGAATTTGCTGAGCGCGCCTTGGCTAAAGGCATTTATGTCATCGGATTCTCGTTCCCTGTCGTGCCAAAAGGCCAAGCGCGTATTCGCACGCAGATGTCAGCGGCCCATAGCCGTGAACAGCTAGATAAAGCCATTGATGCGTTTATTGCAGTGGGCCAAGACATGGGGTTAATCAAATGAAAATTAAAGCGCTGGCAAAATTAAAACCCGAACAAGGCGTGTGGATGACACAAGTTGATATGCCTGAATTGGGTCATAACGACTTGCTAATCAAGATAAGAAAAACCGCCATTTGCGGCACCGATATTCATATCTATAACTGGGACGAATGGTCACAAAACACCATTCCCGTGCCTATGGTGATTGGCCACGAATACGTGGGCGAAGTGGTCGGCATAGGCCAAGAAGTGCGCGGCTTTGTATTAGGCGATCGCGTATCGGGCGAAGGTCACATCACTTGTGGCCATTGCCGTAACTGTCGCGGTGGTCGCACGCATTTATGTCGTAATACTGTTGGCGTGGGCGTCAATCGCACTGGTGCCTTTTCTGAGTACCTAGTGATCCCAGCGTTTAACGCCTTTAAGATCCCTGATGGTATTTCAGATGATTTAGCATCTATTTTCGACCCTTTTGGTAACGCCGTTCATACTGCGCTGTCATTTGACTTAGTTGGTGAAGATGTATTGATCACTGGCGCTGGCCCGATTGGTATTATGGCCGCAGCCGTGGCCAAACACGTTGGCGCACGTCATGTGGTGATCACCGATGTGAATGAATATCGCCTTGATCTGGCTCGTAAAATGGGCGTAACTCGTGCAGTAAACGTAAGTGAACAAAATCTCGAGCAGGTAATGAGCGAGCTCGGCATGACCGAAGGATTTGATGTGGGTCTTGAAATGTCAGGCGTGCCCAGTGCGTTTTGCTCCATGCTTAAAACCATGAACCACGGCGGTCGCGTCGCGCTACTGGGTATTCCACCCTCTGATATGGCCATTGATTGGAGCCAAGTGATCTTTAAAGGCTTAGTGATCAAGGGCATTTATGGTCGTGAAATGTTTGAAACTTGGTACAAGATGGCATCATTGATCCAATCAGGCTTAGATCTGACCCCAATCATCACCCATCACTTCAAGGTGGATGACTTCCAACAAGGTTTCGACGCCATGCGCAGCGGGGCTTCGGGCAAGGTTATCCTTGATTGGCGCTAATGGCTATTAGGCTTCAATCATCAAGAAGCCTTTACTCGCTGCCTCAATAATAAAACCGTAGCCTTTAAACTGAAGATTCAACGCTAAACGGTGCAGCGCTTGATGGGTGCTTTTATTGGGTCGGTAGCCATAGCTATAGGGAAGAAAGTCCGCTTCCCTGATACTTGTAATACTTGGCTTACACCTTGTTGCCCCCATTTTTCATCCGCCATGGCAAGCCCAGCGGTCTCTGTTTACCATTGCTGGGAATAAAAACGCATTTGATGCTATTGGCTCGAATGCGCTTATGCTTAAGGGCATCGTCAGCCGAGTAATGTTGCTAACTAATTACTGGCTGATAAGCCGGCATAGTGACTCTAGCCCAAAATTAGTGATGTTCGGCAATCACCACATCATAGGTTGCATTATTACAATGACCATTCTGAGTGCTCGAAACAATCCGAGCGAGCTCCAAGCCATTATGATCATAAATTACTATAGAGCCTTGATTATTGATAACGATATCGATATTAGCTTGGTAAGCTTGGCTTGAATTAGTTGACAAGCTATAGCTGGCTCCAGTATCCATAGAGAGTGTCCAAGTCGCTTTAATATGACTATTTTTACTTCCTCCGGCATGTTGTCGTGCAACTGCTTCTTGTATATCAGGATTTTCAGCTAATATCTGCTGCAATAGAGAGAAAATTTCCATGCTATAGCTTAATCGTTCCTTGTCAGTTGTTAGATCTGTTTTAATCTCTTGGAAATCAGCCCCCCCCAGAATATTCAACGACATACCTGTTGCTTTAACAAACTCTTGAGTATTAGTTAAACAGGCTGACTCTAAGATGCTAGCTTGTTGTTGAATAATTTCTGGTGTGAGGTAAGTTGGAGCCTCTTCATCTGGAACAGGTGGAATGTTATAACCTTCAGGAGCGACTTCAATATATCCAAAATAGTTCTCTTCATAGGTTCTTAGCTCTGGCTCGCCGTGATCTTTAATAGCAGGTTCAATTTGGCTTTCAGGCAAAGAAGCTACAGGTAAACTAGATTCAAGCTGCAAAATGGGGCTTGGCTCACCTTGCTTAACTCGCTGTGGATTCTCCGCGGGCACTAATATAGGGGCCGCCACAGGCTGCTCGAACTCAACTAGATTAGGCACTTTATCTAACGGGATAACCGGAACATTAACGTCTTGTTTTTGAGGACCTGTTAATAGGTCAACCGCCTCTTTAGCTTTAGCTAATGCGGCATATTTATCACCGCCACCAGTAATGGCATTATTCATACGGTGAGCAATAAGACTAGGCGTCGCACCAAAAGTACTTTCTTGATTAATCAGCCC
>NZ_JAIBHJ010000010.1:53520-63967 GCF_021278025.1 Motilimonas sp. E26 | reverse complement strand
GCTTTAGCTAATGCGGCATATTTATCACCGCCACCAGTAATGGCATTATTCATACGGTGAGCAATAAGACTAGGCGTTAAGGCTGCTCTTGTCGCATTTAACTCTGGGTTGGCTTGTGCTGTTTTTGTAGTAAGAACAAAAGGGGTCATGGCAACGTTTGCAACCGGTAATTCAGGCGTGCCCTGCGTCATGATTGTTGGTTGAACAAATGGCTTTTCTTGATGCATAACAACGGGGATAAGAGGCTCACCTTGCTTAACTCGCAGTGGATTCTCCGCAGGCACTAATATAGGGGCCGCAACAGGCTGGCTGAGTTCAACCAAGTTTAATGTTTTATCAAGTGTTATAGCAGCACTAAGTTCATTGTTGTGGTTAACAGTAGCAGCTACGTACTCTTCCTGCTTATTAGAGTTTTGTGGAGGCAAACTAACTGACACCTGCTTTGGGGTTTCTGTTTTCGTATTGTGGGAGTTATCAGAAGTATTCCCCCCACCGTTTCCACATCCAGACAAAATTGCTGTCATAACCATTGCAAATAATAGTTTTTCTTTCATTTTAATCACACCTAGTTAGAGCTGCTTGTTGGGGGGAATGATAACTTTTTATTTCGATTTGTTTATTTAGGTTAAAACCATCATTATTAACAATTTAACTTTCAAACATCGGACAGGCTGGTTCAGACTTAAAACTTTATTTCAAACAATATTATTATTTAACGATGGAAATATAAAAATAGATTAAAGCCTCAGCTCTGGCACAAAATAATGCCCTACTGTGCCAGGAGCTGATCTTTAAGCCGTGCTTAATTTTTAATTACAAATCAAAATCTCTATCACTATCTTGGGTTTTAATTGTTATCTTCCCTTTTATTCTTTGAGAATTAGAGTCATAACTTACATTTTCTGCAAAAGAACGAAATGTTTCAGAGTCTCCCTCTAATTCCATAATATTCTGTGCATCCAAGTTTACTAAGATGCTATCTGTCGCCAGACCTGCAACATTAATTACAAGCTTGTGATCTAAATCACCTTCGCTAGAGTAACTTGTTTGCAGGTTGTTATCATATTGCAAGTATTTACCTGAGTTATCAGAGGTAAGCGTTATCACTTGTTCAGCTTGGTTGTATGACACTTTTAAGTTAAGATCTTCAAAATTGTCAATACCAATTTGTTTGTCATCAAACTTAATTAGTGATGAACTAGGGGTGTATATTTTGCCGTTGATAGCACAATCGTTTGCAGGGTCATAATTAAAGTTACATTGTTCCAGAATATCGCTAACAATCAGGCTAGTTGCGTCAACAACGGTTTTAGCGGCCTGCTCTGCTTGGCTTTGCGATAGATCGGTTAAGAGTGCTTTTTCTACCGAATCAGAACTACAGCCAGTTAAAATGCTAGCAACTGTCGCAGCGATAATGAATTTTTTCATAGTAATTTACCTCGTTATTTATCAAATATTGTGTGCAGTACTTAAAGTGCATTAATTGCCCAGTACTGCATGTTGTCTATATGAGCTGACGACAACATATGCTGTAGCCAACCCCAAATAAAATATCAAATTTAGGCCAACTCAAAGTTAACAAAACGTAAACATACAGCTTGTTCGCTATGCTATAACACTGCTTGTATGTTTCTTATCGCTTAAAAGCTAAATTTGCTTCGGTACTTTCCAGCCCGTTGTTATTTGCTTGATTCAAAGTCTAGCCATGACGGTTTGGAAAGTAGAGTTATTAAATTTAATAATGATAAAAAACTTTATAATCAACAACTTAACAGAGTTTATTAATTGATTTATAATGAAACATAACGAAATAGATCATGGAATATTGAAGCCCCCATTCAGCTCCGAGCAGCGCCCCCTAAGACAACTTGAACCTCAGGGCGAGCGAATGAGTGCACAAAGTACAATCAACCAAGCGAATAAAGTGGAACTTTCTTATACGATACACCGTGAAATCATCTCTGATGGCTTAACTGCCGCATCCTCGCGGCACTTATTAACTGCAAACGGGAGGTGCGATTAGCAGTGATTAGATAAGGCTATGTTTTTCTGAGAGTATTACCCATATTATGTACAGCAGAGTGGAATCAAGGTTCAGTAACAGCCTGAAGTTAAGATGAATGATAAAAATTATAGTATGATTACAACTATTTATGCCTATGAATCTATTATGAAAATCAAGAGATAGCATTGAAATGAGTGATAATTGCATTTATGTGAGCGTCAGTGAAGACGGCGGAAACTATTTCATCATCGTTGATGATGTAAAATACAAGTGTTCATACTCGGAGTCTGCGATACTGAGTAACATGCTAACGAATAAAGGGCGGTTTTATAGTAAGGAAGAGCTTGCCTTGATTGGCTGGCCGAACAAGCTGGTATCAAAAAATTCTGTTCCCGTTGCAATTGTCAATATCAGAAAAATTTTCAAATCACATACGAAGTTAGAAATTATCGCTAATGAAAAAAATAAAGGTTATACCGCTTTAACTGACAAAGTAAAATTTGTTGAAGCCAATTTTTCTGTCAAACCTATAGAAAATGTCCATCAGCAGGAGCTCATCAATCATGAACCAGAAAAGAGGCTCTCTTCCGATAAAGAAATAGAGCCGGCTCATGCTCCCAATTATAAATATAAACTTGCAAAGTTAAAGCGAATTGCATTAATCGGGTTAGGTTACCCTCTTCTCATTGCTAATGTATCAATTCTTTTTTTTTTAATTTTTAGCGAAAAAGCAACTCTCAAACAACCTGTCGTAGATGTAGTTAATAATAAGAAGCATATTGCTGTATACAATAGTTACAATCGAGATTTCGCTTTGTTAATCAATTCAGCAATAGACAAGGATATCACCACTCTAAAAATCAGCGAACTAAAAAAAACTATAGATAGAGCTATGTTTAACGATAAAAGCATTGTCTTTATCAACACTCTTTCTAGTGGTGTCACTGTGGACTGTTTACAAAAAAAAGAACTTTTTTCATTTTCGGGTGACAATCTTGAAGCCATCATTGAAAATTTAAAATTAAAAGGCTGTAAAATATGAATCGATTAAGATTTTTTAATGCTATTTTTTTTATTGCCTTGATATTGTTTGCACTTTCGGAAAACCTAAAAAACGATATTGACTTCGATGGTTATTTCACTAGAACAGAAACTATTTTGTCTCAAGGGCAGAATGCGATAGAACTCACAGCGAATGCTGATTTTCTATCCAATGATCAGAAATATACCTCAGTTGTAAAAATTGCTGATGTTGAAAAAGGAATGCAATACATCACTTTCATATTGGATGGTGATATTTATAAAAAAGGTAATACACTGATCGCTCGAACAAACACGATAGAAGAAATAGAGGATGTAGATAGATCCGTTATTTTTGACGCATCAACATCTCCGGTTGTCACACAGATTCAAAAATCATTTCTCGGTATTGATGTATACAAAGAACGAATGTACGAGCGCATATTAATAGAAGATTTTTTGTGTTATTACGATTTGGATAAACATTTAGTTCGTTGTATGGAGCAAAGGTAAAATGTTCTGAGTGAGTGCATAAGTGTGCAGCTTAACCAGGGCAAACACATGCATATTTTTTGAACCATAGGTGACGTTTTCATAGACGAATAGATATTAACGATTCAACTTGGTGGTTAAGTTAGCCGCTACATAGTCAATAAACACCCGCAGCCGCGCTGGCATGTATTTGGTTTGCGGGTATTGCATAGCAATCGCGCCATGGTAATTACTTTTGATAGTCCAATCGCTGAGTACTTGAACCACTTCGCCTTTGGCCAGTGCATCTTGGATCACAAAATCATGAAAGATGCCAACACCTAACCCTTCTTTTACACCAGTAAGGCGCATTTGCGAATGGTTCACCGCATAGCGCCCTGTTACCGCCACGGTGTGGAACTCATCATCTTTAAGAAAGTCCCAGATGTTGTCGCGCTCGGTTTCGGCTAAATAGAGGCAATCATGCTCACTTAGGTGGGTGGGATGCGTTGGCGTATCACAACGAGCAAGGTAGTCAGGACTAGCACACAAGACCAGATTAGTTTTACAAATCTCGCGTAATACTAAGTTTTCATCGGGCTTGTCAGTGAGCCGAAAAGCGACATCAATATTGTGCTTAAACAGATCAATTGCCCCATCTGCCGCGCGCAGTTTTAACTGAATATTTGGGTAGCGAGTTAAAAATGGCACCACTAAAGGTTGTAACACTGAGTTTAAAAATGCCTCAGGCGCGGCCACCGTTAATGAGCCAGCGGCTTCGGTGTGATCGGATGTAGAAAGCTCAACGGCTTGCTGCGCTGCATTTACCATCACCAAGCTTTGTTCATACACCCGAGTGCCCGCTTGCGTAATGAGCAATTTGCGAGTGGTGCGCTCAAACAATTTCACCGACAGCGCCGCTTCAAGACGAGTGATCAGTTTGCTGAGTGCCGATGGCGTCACCGCCAAGGTTTTCGCTGCAGCCGTAAAGCTGCCTTCGTTCACGACAACAATATAAGTGGCAAGATCAGGTAGCAGGGTGATAAGTTTCTGATTGAGCATAATAACCAGTAAAATTGTGCCGATGGGCGATATAGCCTACTGTCGCAAAAGCGCGTCGGGTTTGTCAATTGGGCTAAATCCTTAAAAGACGCTATCAGCTTTACAATCATCCTGACGCTCTCTAGTATTTACCCCACTTCAACGACGTCCTACAAATAATGAACAAAGCTCAGCTATTAACAGCAATACTCATTTCTCTAGAAACTAGCCATCAAACTGCAATGGCCGCGGCTAAACGCGCTCACGATACGGCCACTGACGATGAAAATATTGCCGAGAATAAATATGACACCTTAGCCCTAGAAGCCGCTTATTTGGCACAAGGTCAATCGGTTCGTGTAGCGCAATGTGCCGCTGACGTGCAAAATTTTAAGCAATTAGATAGCGCGATTAACTGCAGCAAGGTCACCGTTGGCGCACTAGTTTCAATCATTGATGAACAAGGAAACCAAAAGACTTTGTTTATGGGGCCATCTGCAGGGGGCTTAAAAGTAACAGTAAATGGGCAAGAGGTAGTAGTGATCACGCCCTCATCACCCATTGGTAAAGAGCTAAACCAACGACAAGTGGGTGATGAGGTCAGTTTAACCTTGGCAGGAAAACAGGTTACTTATGAGGTGCTTGATCTAAGCTAACACCAAACGAGCTAAAATTTTATTTGTTGCCCACCAGCTGAGTGACTAAACCTAAAATGCCCGGCGCTGCACCAAAGTGAGTAAGCAGCGAAAATTGATGGTCTGGGTAAGTGGTTTGATAATGAGTCACCACCTTTGGAATATCTTTAAGCACGTGAACACCTGAGTTTAAGAAGTAGGGGAAGATAACAAACTCGGTCACCCCTTTTTCAAGCAACTCATCTAAGCACTCGTTGATCGATGGGCTTGCCAGTTCTAAGTAACCCGCCTTAAAAAAATCAAACTGATTATTCTCGGGTTGTTGACTTAATTGCAGCACCATTTTTTGTAGCTCTTCATTAGCTAACGGGTTTCGACTGCCATGGGCTATCACAACAAGGGCTTTCATTTTATGTGTCCAATTATCTAAGTTAATAAGTGTATTTCGTACGTTGTATGCAAGCGTTTAGATCGGAGGAAGAGGCTATTATTTGAGGTGTTTTTGCAGAAAAGCTCCCGCAGGAGCTTTCAAGGGAGCAAAGTATTTAACTTTCGCTAACTACCTCAGCAGCTGGCTCAGATGAATTTCTTTTTCCTAACCCTAACTTAATTGCGACATAAAACACTAAGCCCAAGCACAGGAATATTTGAATAATGTTTTGGCCAATATCGGGGAACTCGGCACGTAAAAATGATGAGTAACCAAGCGCGCCAACAAAAAACATCGCTAAAGCACAACGTGGCGTGTCTCCTTCCATCGGACCTGCGACATAAGCTTGCCACAACGCCGACAGTGCAAAAGCAAAGGCGATTATTGGAAAGATGGAAAAAGAAACATGGGCTGACGTTAACGCAGCTAACGTTGCGTTACCACATAACCCTGTTAAAAAAGCAAGTAGCAAAGGCTTACGTTCAATGTTGTTAGTCATAAGGCAATATCCTGAAGTAATGGCACATTAATTTAAGCAAAGGCGAACCAAGGCAGTACTATTGAGAATAACCCCATATGGCACAACTTTCCTCTGAGATTCGCATTAAATTGGCACCAGCCATAATATGACAATCGCCGTTTTAGTACCATGGCTTTTATACCCAAACGACCTCGAAATGCAGGATTAAGAGCCGCTCATTACATTCAATTTAAGGCGAAAAGTCGAGGTAATGGAGCCCCCTTTTGAGGTTTTTCAAAAAAAATGAACGCAATGAGCGACTCCCGAAGGGCGAGTCTTGTAGGCTGTCATGTTTTATTACTGATTTTCAACGTAGAATAACTATGTTTTCAAATCAGCGCCTTGCCTAACAGCCAACAAACTCTCGCTGAACAAGCATCTTGAAGTTGCTTGGGTATAGAGCATTTAACTTCAACTTAACAGCTTGTTAAACTGATCTCAAAATAACGACAACATTGGGCAATACAGGCCAAAATTTGTTATTTTGCACAGGCTAGCGAGTGTTTAACTTATTACAGACGGAGGTTAAGTGTTTTAACCTCGTATATTTGGTTGGCCAAGTAAATAAGATTAGATCCGCCCACTGCGCTCGATAAAAATAAAAAAGGAATACCCGTGAGTAAAAAACCGAATACAGCCACCCCGTTTAAAATTGCGGCGCATTATGATGCCATTGTTATCGGAACCGGACCTGGCGGTGAAGGCGCAGCAATGAAGCTGGCCAAGCGCGGCAAGAAAGTAGCCATTATTGAAAAAGCTCATTCGGTAGGCGGCGGCTGTACCCATTGGGGTACCATTCCTTCTAAAGCCCTACGCCATTCCGTTAGCCGCTTAATTGAGTTTAATAGCAACCCATTGTTTGGCGAAGACCAAGCGCGTAAACAACTGACTTTCGCTGAAATATTAAGTCATGCCCAGTCGGTTATTCGCAAGCAAGTAAACTTACGCAAAGGCTTTTACGATCGCAATGAATGCGATTTATTTTTTGGTGAAGCCTCATTTGTCGATAATCACACCTTACAAATTCGCAAAAACGATGGCTCACTGGATTATTTGAGCGCTGACAATATCATTATTGCGACAGGCTCACGCCCTTATCGCCCGGCTGATATCGATTTTGCTCATCCCCATGTTTATGACAGTGACACCATTTTATCCCTTGATTACCACCCTTCTAGCATCATTATTTATGGCGCAGGGGTTATCGGCTCTGAGTATGCCTCTATCTTTAGAGGACTTGATGTTAAAACAGATTTAATCAACAACCGTGACCGCTTACTTTCCTTCTTAGATGCTGAAATGTCGGATTCGTTATCTTATCACTTTAGAAATTCTGGCATCATCATTCGCCATGACGAGCAGTATAAGAGCGTAGAAACAACCCCCGATGGCGTGATTATGCACATGCAGTCAGGCAAAAAGATGAGAGCAAATTGTTTACTTTTTGCCAACGGCCGTACCGGTAATACCGATAAGTTGAATTTAGCCGCTATTGGCCTAACGCCTGATGGCCGGGGCCAGCTAAAAGTGAACGATAACTATCAAACAGACGTCGAAAATATCTATGCTGTAGGCGATGTGATTGGTTACCCCAGTTTAGCTAGCGCAGCCTATGATCAAGGCCGTATTGCAGCAGGCTCAATCGTCAGTGGTAAAGATAGCCGCAAGAAACTGATATTAGATATTCCAACCGGCATTTACACCATTCCAGAAATCAGCTCTGTGGGTAAAACCGAGCAAGAGCTAACCGCATTGAAAGTGCCCTATGAAGTGGGTCGAGCGCAGTTTAAACATTTGGCTCGTTCGCAAATTTTAGGCTCTGATGTTGGCAGTTTGAAAATTTTGTTCCATCGTGAAACCAAAGAAATTTTAGGCATTCATTGTTTTGGTGAACGCGCTTCTGAGATTATTCATATCGGCCAAGCTATTATGGAGCAAAAAAACGGCGGTAATAACATCGAGTATTTTGTACACACCACATTTAACTATCCAACCATGGCAGAAGCTTATCGTGTTGCGGCATTAAACGGCCTTAACCGTTTGTTTTAAAATTGGGTGGTATTGCAGGATCCGCATTAATGCGGCGATAGGTGTGAGTAGCAACATACCACCTAAAAAAACCAGCCCTTTATATCGCAGAATAAATTCTGCTCCTACAAAAGCTTGAGGCCCTCATGTAGGAGCAGAGCTTGCTCTGCGAATATCACAAATACCCTGAGCAAGCTCAGGCCCTACAAAAAACACGAATCAACAAGTTAACATACAAGGAGCGGAATTTATTGTGCGAAAACACCAAGCTTTACGCTTGATAAGCTTTAAGAAACATATCCACGCTATTCAATAAATATTGCTCTCGCTCCACTAGCGTTTTTTCATCCATTTGATTTAATTCGGCACGTAATCTTGCCTCGCCCATCACCATACCTAAAAACTGGCTGGCAGCCCAGCGAGGCTCTGGAGTGTTTAATTTACCTTGCTCCGTTTTATAAGCAAAGTAGCGGCTTAACTCACTGATCACAACATCGGGCCCAAGACGGAAGAAAATCTCAGCCAACTGCGGTAAGTGATTCGCTTCAAATGCACATAACTTGTGGGTTTTAAGGGTTTCATCTTCAATGATAAAACTGCCAAAGCGCAAAGCGAACAGCGTTAAACAAGTCTTCAACTCTCCTTCTAAATGTAGGCTGTCAGCAAGTCCTAAACTGAGACACTTATTTTCAATAGCCGCGGCAAACAAGTCCTCTTTATTACCAAAGTGGCTATATACTGTTTGCTTTGATACCCCTGCATGCTCAGCCACCTTTGCCATGGTGATCTGAGTGAAGCCATGTTCAACAAATAAACGCACTGCCGCTTTCAAGATCAAGCGCCGCTTGTCTTCACTTTTTGTTCTATTCTTAATCATCATACCTACACTGTATTGAATTAGCGCTTCTGCAGTGAAACGGCCAAAAGGTCATTTTTTAAACTGGACTTATTGGTCTAATTAAAATTAAACTAGACCCACAAGTCCAGAATAATCATGGAATGCAAAATGGGCCAATATTTTTCAACAATCAAGTCAACCTTACTCTTATTATGCTTACTTGGCTGCTTTAGCACTTCAAGTCAGGCTGAGCCTTCGTTACATCATACCGAAAGTATCAAGCTTAAACAGCAAGATAGCTTTATCATTGAACGGCAATTTGTTGGCAGTGTGTTTGCGCAGCAAAATGCCAATATTGGTTTTGAACTCCCCGGCAAGATAGCCAACCTACTCAGTAATACTGGTGAGAAAGTGAACAAGGGCGACGTTTTAGCCACCCTTGATACAGAACTGCTGCAGATAGAGCGCAACGAACTATTTGCACAATTGGCGCAAACAGAAGCAGATACAGTTTTAGTAAAAGCCAACTTAGCCCGTTTATATTCATTACAAAAGAAAGGCTATACCTCAGAACAAAGCGTCGATGAATTAAAAGCCAAACAAGCGTCACTGCGCGCCAATAAAGCGCGGATTAATGCGTCATTGGCTGCTAATCAAACACGTATCGACAAATCGACACTGCACGCCCCCTTTGCTGCTCAAATAGGCCAGCGCTTAGTCGCGCAGGGCCAAGTTGTTAGTGCTGGCAGCCCCGTGTTTGAGTTATTACAACTATCAGAACAAGAGATAAAAATAGGTTTACCAGTACGACTACTTAGCAAGCTTGATAAAAGCCTTAACCAACAAGTAAACGCCACTATCGCTGGGCAAACCATCCCCATTAGCTTAATTACCAAGGGCGCATCGGTTGAGCCAGCTACACGTACCGTGCAGTTACGCTTTCTCATCCCACCTAAATACACCTTTATTCCCGGCCAACTGGCCTATTTAAACTTAAAAGAGCAACAAGATCAGACCGGGTGTTGGCTGCCTTTAAGTGCACTGACCGATGGTTTACGAGGCACTTGGAATGTATTTGCTTTGGTTGAAGGGAAAAATAACACCTTTACGATTGAGCGCCGTGATGTGCGCATTGCTCATGCTAATCAAGGATCGGCCTATGTTTACGGCGCCGTCAAAGATGGCGAGCGCATTATTACAAGCGGTTTACACAAGCTAGTTCCAGGACAACAAGTCACCACACAAGACAGCGACTGGAGCCACTAAAATGCTCAAAATAATGTTAGTTCAATTTACACAAGTTAGTGCCAGGGCAACAAGACACCACACAAGACAGCGACTGGAGCAACTGGAGCTACGAAGATGATCAAAATAATGTTAGTTCAATTCACACAAGCTAATGCCAGGGCAACAAGTCACCACACAAGACAGCGACTGGAGCAACTGGAGCTACGAAGAT
>NZ_JAIBHJ010000010.1:0-53420 GCF_021278025.1 Motilimonas sp. E26 | reverse complement strand
GATCAAAATAATATTAGTTCATTTCACACAAGCTAATGCCAGGGCAACAAGTCACCACACAAGACAGCGACTGGAGCGACTGGAGCTACGAAGATGATCAAAATAATATTAGTTCATTTCACACAAGCTAATGCCAGGGCAACAAGTCACCACACAAGACAGCGACTGGAGCAACTGGAGCTACAAAGATGATCAAAATGTTGGTTCATAATACCCGTCTACTGGTTCTGGCATTAGTGGTGTTAATCGTATCTGGCCTCGGTGCTATTCACACCTTGCCACGAATGGAAGACCCTAGAATATCTAATCGTTTTGCAACAGTTATTACTCACTTCCCCGGCGCATCGGCTGAGCGAGTCGAAGCCCTGATCAGTGAAAAAATAGAAAGTAAAATTCGTAAGCTCCCAGAAATCAAGGTGCTGACTTCAACCTCTCGTCCGGGTATTTCAGTGATCCAAGCGGAATTGAAAGACCATATCACGCAAGGAGCCCCCGTTTGGTCAAGGATCCGCGATTTATTAAGTGATATTACGCCAGAATTACCGCCAGGCAGTTCAGTGCCACAATTAGATGATGATCGCGGCTATGCATTTACCCGAATCATCGCTCTCACTTGGCAAGGCGGCACTCAGCCCGACTTGGCTATATTAGGCCGCTATGGCCGCGAGTTACAAAATCGCTTGCGCTTAATACCTGGCACTGACTTTGTTGAGGTACAAGGGGCGCCAGAAGAAGAAATTCTTGTTGAACTTGATTTAAATGCTGCTTCCGCTCTTAGACTCACTGGCGCGCAAGTCGCCCAGCTAATCAATACGGCCGATGCCAAGGTATCCGCTGGTGAATTACACAATAATGACAATACCATGCAACTGGAGCTTAGGGGCGAGCTGGACTCGTTAGAGCGGATCCGGCAAATTCCCTTACTCAGTGATAGCAAAGGCTTTGTTTATCGAGTTGGCGATCTGGCAGAAGTTAAACGTAGCATTAAAACCCCCGAAAGCAGTCTCGCTATTATCAATGGTCAGCAAGGTATTGTGGTGTCAGCTCGTATGCTGCCAGATTTGCGCATTGATACTTGGTCAGCCTCATTAGACCGTAGCCTAAACGAATTTAGTCAGCAGCTACCAAGCAATATTCTTAGTCAGGTTATCTTCGACCAAAATGACTACACCCAAACCCGCTTGTCTGAGTTAATGGGCAACGTGTTATTTGGTTTTGCCATTATATCGGTAGTGTTATTACTCACATTAGGCTGGCGTTCGGCCTTAATCGTGGCGCTATCGCTACCTATCACTGTGTTATTCACATTAAGTTGCATGAAGTATTTTGGCCTGCCCATTCACCAAATGTCGGTGACAGGGCTGGTCGTCGCCTTAGGGATAATGGTTGACAACGCCATTGTCATGGTTGACTCCATTGGACAAAAACGACATCAGGGCATGTCTGCTCTGTTTGCGGTGCAACGCTCATTAAAACATTTATGGCTGCCGCTACTTGGCTCCACTTTGACCACTATTTTGGCTTTTATGCCAATTATTTTAATGCCCGGACCCGCTGGAGAATTTGTTGGTGGTATTGCCTTAAGTGTGATCTTTTCATTGATCGGCTCATACCTTATTTCCCATACTATTTTAGCCAGTATCGCGGGGCGCTTTCTACGCCAAAAAGAGGCGAATCATCGCTGGTATCAAAATGGTATTCAGCTACCGTCACTAGCGAATCTATTTAAGAAAACTGTTCGCCTTTCACTTAACTACCCGAAACTCAGTGTGATCTTGGTGTTTTTGGTCCCTGTTAGCGGCTTTTACGGTGCAGGGCAATTAACGGAGCAATTCTTTCCACCATCAGATCGCGATATGTTTCATATTGAAATGTTCCTTGCGCCGCAAACCAGCATCGAACGTACCCGTGCTGTTACCGCAGAAGTAGATGAAATACTTGCAAAATACCAAGGTATTGAGTCTGTTCATTGGTTTATTGGTAACAATGCTCCCACCTTTTATTACAACTTGTTAATGCGCCAGCAAGGCGCACAAAATTATGCCCAAGCCATGATCACAGCGGATCACTTTAGCACCGCTAATCGCTTGATACATGAGCTACAAGCTGAGCTAGATAAAGCGGTACCCGAAGCGCAAATTCTGGTACGTCAACTCGAGCAAGGCCCGCCATTTAACGCCCCCATTGAGGTGCGTTTATACGGTCAAAATTTAGATCAGTTAAAAACGCTAGGTGATGAAGTTCGGGCTCTGTTATTCACTATTCCCGATGTGCTACATACCCGTGGCACCTTACTAGCAGGAACGCCTAAGGTGTGGCTAAACGTCAACGAAGAGGCCAGCCGAGTAATGGGCTTGGGCTTAACCGAAATAGCCGATCAGTTAGAAAGTACAACCCAAGGTAAAATAGGCAGCCGTGTTATCGAGTCAACGGAATCAATTCCTATTCGGATCCGCATTGCGCCCGATGCTAGGCAAGAGTTATCTGATTTAAATTCTCTTAATGTCACTTCTAACCAACAAGGCATGATCCCACTGTCAGGAATCTCAGAATTTGAATTAGCCCCCAGTCGAGGAGCCATTCCAAGACGAGATGGTGAGCGAGTCAATGTGATCGAAGCTTACTTAACACAGGGGGTTTTACCAGCAAGTGTCCTCTCTCAGCTCAAACAAAAGCTGGAACAGAGCCAATTCACTTTACCATCAGGTTATCGCTTAGAGTTTGGCGGCGAGTCAGCTAAACGTAATGACGCCGTGGGTAACCTATTAGCTAGCTTAGGTTTAGTGATGACCCTGCTGGTTACTGTGGTGGTGCTCTCGTTTAACTCGTTTCGCTTAAGCTTACTTATAATGCTAACAGCGGTACAAGCAGCAGGCTTAGGTCTGTTGAGTGTTTACTTAGGTCAATTTCCATTTGGCTTTACCGTTATTATTGGCTTACTCGGCTTAATTGGCTTAGCAATTAATGCGGCGATCGTTATATTGGCGGAGCTGAAATCAAATCCCTATGCCATGGCTGGCAACAAAGAGGCAGCATTAGCCTGCGTAATGAGTTGCACCCGTCATATAACCTCTACCACTATTACTACGGTCGGCGGCTTTTTACCCCTAATATTAGCGGGCGGCGGTTTTTGGCCACCTTTTGCCATAGCAATTGCGGGCGGCACCGCGCTAACAACATTGGTTTCGTTCTATTTCGTGCCAGCGGGCTTTCTACTGCTACGCGGAAACTCAAACGCCAAAGCAGTACTTGCACCTCAGCCTACTTAGTTAGACAACAGCCTAAAGTCAGGGCTAAAGTGGCCCTGACAAACAAAAGCATCAAACAATGTAAAATCAACAGTACAACAAGCTAAAGAAAAACAAAAAAACAAGTATTCACTCTTTAATGTTCACATTTTTTGTGGATTAGATTTGACAACCTTCGCGTTCACGTCACACTAGGCTCAATTTTTAGGTGACGCTGTATGCTGATCTGATTAAGTAGATAATCTGTTTAACAGCCGAAGCTAAGGCGTTACACCTCGCAACGCCCATCGACAATTATAAAAAGCGCACATACACAACATTAAATAGAGGATAAAAATGGCACAAACCAGAGGACAATTCAGCTCTCGGCTGGGGTTCGTATTAGCGGCAGCAGGCTGTGCTGTCGGCGTAGGTAATATTTGGGGCTTCCCTACTCAAGCGGCCAGTAATGGTGGTGGCGCATTTTTACTGGTCTATCTTGTGCTGATTTTTATGCTTGGTTACCCCATGTTAGTGGCTGAATTACTCATCGGTCGCGCCGGCCAAGCTAACCCAATGAAGTCGATGCAAAGTGTGGCAAGCTCGCCCCTTACTCGCCATATTGGCGCAACAGCGGGAATAGTATCAATTCTCGTGGTGACCTTAATTTTCACTTTTTACAGTATTATTTCCGGCTGGTTTATCAGTTTTACCTTAGCGCCAGTCGTGGAATTAGCAGGAGATAGAGGAAAAAGCGTTTGGCTTACAGACTTTTCACTGTCTCGTAATTTAGTGTTTACCACCTTGTTTGGCCTTATTACCATTTTAGTGGTGAAAAAAGGCATCAAAGATGGCATTGAAAAGTGGTCAACCCGTTTAATGCCGCTGCTATTTTTATTATTAATAGCCAGTGCCATGTATATGATGACCCAAAACGGAGCAATGGAAGGCCTTAAGGCGTATTTGCTACCTGACTTCAGTCAAGTGTTTGACGCCACTTTACTGGCTAATGCACTCGGTCAAACCTTCTTCTCTCTTTCATTAGGCTCTGGCGCCATGATGGTATATGGCTCTTATTTAAGTAAACAAGACAGCGTGCCTAAGCTAGCGGCACAAGTTACCTTAGTAGACACTGGCGTAGCTTTCCTAGCTGGTTTATTGATTGTACCCGCGATGTATGTTGCCATGAGTCAAGGGGTGGAAATTTTTGATGCCAATGGCGATCTCATCGCTAGTAGCAACTTAGTTTTTAAAGTGTTACCTGCTTTGTTTGACACCATGGGCTCAGCAAAATATATCGTTAGCACCGGCTTTTTCTTTCTATTAGTGATTGCGGCACTGACTTCCTCTATCGCGATGCTAGAAACGCCAGTGGCTTTTGTGTGCGAGCTAACCCGCATTGACCGCAGTAAAGCGGTATGGATAGTGGGCTTAACGGCGATTAGCTTTAGTAACTTGATTGTTTTTAACTTTGATATGTTATTTGAACTCATCATTCAAATTTCAACTCAGTATGCTCAGCCCCTTGCCAGCTTAGCCGTGTGTATTTTTGCTGGTTGGGTCTGGCACCGAAATAAGGTGTTAGCTGAAATTAGACAAGGTGATGACAACATTGAAAACAGCCTGTTTTGGAAAATTTGGCCGGCTTACGTTAAGTTTGTCTGCCCGATATTAGTGGGCTTATTGGTGATACGCTCGATTACCGCTTAATCGCAAAGCAACCTAGCTGTGATGATTAAAAGGTGAAGTATCTACTTCACCTTTTTTTTATTTAGCACTGTTCAGTTGCGCCTTCACCTTTATAATAGCGACATCATCTTTAAGGAGTCGATTTTAATGCAATGTACCAGCTGTGAAACCGGTAAATTACACCAAGGAAACCTAGCCCAGCTACTGCCTTCTTTAACTTGTGATCATTGCGGTGGCCACTTTTTCTACTTAGCCGACTACTTGCGTTGGAAAGAAACAAACCCAGAGCCACTAAAAGAAACGGATATTACCGATATTGAACCAAGTGAAACCACTAAGGCGATTATCTGTCCAATTACAGGCCGCTTAATGCGCAAATACCGCATGTCGAGCGAGCATCAGCATAAAGTAGATTTAAGTGTTGCAGTTAATGGCATTTGGCTAGATAAGGGCGAGTGGGAACTGTTAGTTAAGTCTGGTCTGAGTAACCAACTCAACAAGATTTTCACCGACCCGTGGCAGCGTAATATTCGCCTAGAAAAAACCGCTGATGTGCTAAAAGCGCAATATGAAAATCGTTTTGGTGACGCTGATTATGAAAAGCTACAACAAGTTAAAGCGTGGCTAAAAGACTCAGAGCACAAAGCTGAAATGTTAGCTTATTTGGTTGCGGACGATCCTTACAAGGTCTAACCAACTATCTTCTAGTTTAAATTTAAAAAGCCTTCAGATTGACACTGAAGGCTTTTTTCATGGTCAAGAATAGTTAACCTTAGTTTTGCTGAATCCTATCGTAGCCAGATAAAGTATGTTTTAGGGCAAAATTTCTTTTTCAGGGATGAAAACGTAAAGCGAATAGGGACTATTTACTGCGTTTTTGCAGGAATGCATACTATTTCGCTTATCCAGATTCGGATTAGTTACAGAATAATACGCTGCCAAGGCAGTTGATTATCACCAACCACAATAAAGTTAGGGTTTTCTAAGCTTTCACGTTCGTTGTAACTTAACGCTTCTAATTTTAAGCTTTGAATTTTGCCACCCGCTTCTTCAACAATACATTGGGCCCCCGCCGTATCCCATTCACCTGTAGGCCCCACTCGCACGTAACAATCAGCACTACCTTCCGCTACTAGGCAGCTTTTCAGTGAGCTTGAGCCTAATGGGATCATGTTGTAGTTATAGTCAGGCGCCAGTAAATTAGAAATTTTAGAAAGGGACTGCACTTTACTGACTGCAACATTAAGTTGCTTGGTTTGTACGTCATATTGCATGCTAGAAATAGCCACTGGCGCTTGATCGGCCACTTGTTTAAACGCACCATGACCACTCACGGCGTAATAACATACGTCCGCTATCGGAGCATAAATCACTCCAAGCACCGGCTTATTTTCATGTACTAAGGCGATAATGGTGGCAAAATCCCCGCTGCGAGAAATAAACTCTTGGGTACCATCAAGGGGATCAACCAGCCAATAAGTCGACCAATTTGATCTTCTGGCTAGTGGAATATCGGCAGCCTCTTCTGACAACATCGGGATCTCAGGCGTCAGTTCATGAAATGCTTTTACCAGATATTGATGTGCAGCGATATCCGCACTGGTAACGGGGGTATCATCTCCCTTAGTGCAAGCTTCATAGTCTTTTGAATCATAAATTTGCTTGATAATCGCCCCTGCTTCGCGGGCAAATTGACAAGCGGAATCTAAATAATCTATTGGTTGCATATTCACTCCTGAACGAGGTGATAATTAAGCACTGAGCCTAGGGTCAGTTTCTAGCCACTTTAATGCCAGCATCAGTGCGCAAACACTGCGCGCCTCGTTAAAGTCTGGCTCATTTAATAACTGCAATGCATCTTTAATCGGCCAGTACACCACTTCTAGTGGCTCGGGCTCATCGCCAGCCAATGTTTGTGGATATAAATCATCGGCAATAAAAACGGACATCGCATTAGCAAAATAGGCCGGCGCAAGTTGCAGTGATTTAAGTGGATAGAATTGTTTCGCACCAAAGCCCGCTTCTTCCATTAGCTCGCGATTCGCTGCAGCCACTGCTTGCTCGCCTTCATCAATTAAACCTTTGGGGAACCCGAGTTCATAACTATGGGTTCCAGCAGCATATTCTCGCACCAAAATCAGGCTTTCATTGTTGTAGATAGGCACCATCATCACTGCACCGCGTCCGTTGCTTTTCATGCGTTCGTAACGACGTTGCTCGCCATTACTAAAGCATAAATCCAATGCTTCCACCTTAAAAAAGCGACTTTTCGCAACAATCTCTGCATTGATAATCTTAGGTTTTTCTGCCGATTTAGCCATCTTCTCGCCTGTTAGAAAAAGAAAAGTTACACTGCTGTCCATACTAGAACATTAATATCAGATATTTATAAGGAACACCATGCTCAACTGGCAAGAGATAGACACAGTACTACTGGATATGGACGGCACCTTGTTGGATTTACACTATGATAATCAACTTTGGAATCATATTGTTCCGCAAGCGTATGCCGATCACCAGCAAATTTCACTGCCGCAAGCAAAACAAATCATGGCACAAAAATACCAAGACGTTGCCGATAGCATGCATTGGTATTGTTACGACTTTTGGACCCAAACCTTAGAGCTTGATATTTACCAACTGCAACACCAAGTGGCCGATAAAATCAACTGGCGACAAGATGCGCAACTGTTTCTCAAGCAACTCATTAAGGCCAATAAGGCGCGTCATATATTAACCAATGCGCACCCGGAAGGTGTACGCCTTAAAAATGAATACACTGGGCTAGTGGCATTTTTTGACTCTTGCATTTCAACACATGAATATGGCCAACCAAAAGAAGAGCAACAACTCTGGCATAAAGTGCAGCAGCGTATCGGTTTTGATCCTGCCCGCACCCTATTTATTGACGATAATGAGCTGATTTTAGATGCCGCTAAAACCTTTGGCATCAAACATTTAATCGCTATTGATTTACCCGACTCCCAGTTAGGGAAAAAGACCTTTCATCGCCATCAAGCCATTAGCCACTTTAGCGAAATCATGCCGCAATAAGGCCAACTGAACGACTTTAACCCTGCCAGTTCAAGTGTCGTGTTAAAGAAGGTCACACTAGCCATCAAGACAAGGAAGTAACATGCTAACCACGTTTCAAATACTCACCGCGCTGGCCCTGCTGTTTTGGCCCATGATGTGGATAGGCAGCGTGATGATGTTCGGCGGCCCCGGTGCGACCGATAACCCCAATACCGTTTATAGCACGGTTGCCTTACTGCTCTATCCTTGTGTGCTGTTTTTACTCTATGGCTTGATGGGTTGGCCACTGTTTTTTATACCGTCTAAGTATTTAATGATTATCGGTATACCTCTTAATCTATTGTTGGTTTATGCCAGCTACGGCTCGCTAGTGAGCAACACCTTACGAGGTATTTCGAATTCAGGTTACAGTGTGGTTGAGCAGAATGTTTATTACAGTGGCAAGCTTATTCCAGACGCACTCGCGGAGTCGTTTAATGTATTTGATAACGAGCCGAGTTATCGCAGCTCACAATATGCCCGTGACGCAGAGCGGGTTTATTATCATGGTCAGCCGCTACCTGAAGCCGACGCAACGAGCTTTAAACTCTTGTTTGCCGACAACGATGACTATTGGGCTGATAAAAATCAGGTTTTTTATCACGCCACACCTCTTAATCTAACTCCAAGCAAGACCAGAGTTTTTCATCAAGACAGCCATGCAACGTATTTAACCGATGGCGAAAGACTCTATTGTGAAAGCATGCTAGTTGCTGGCGCTGATCTTGCCAGCTTTACCGTATTATTTGGCCCCGTCGCCAAAGACAAACACCATATTTACTATGAAGATGCCATTATTTTACCTGAGGCAGATATTACCAGCTTTACCCTTTATGAAAATGAACAATACTACGCCTTTGACAAAAACAGCGTGTACGACTTAATTGCTGATAACTCACAAGAGATTACTGATTCAGACCCTGCTAGCTTTGAGTTTTTAGGCCGCGGCTATATGAAAGATAAACATCGCGTTTACCTGAGCCAACAATATGCACCTACGATGGTATTAGCAGATGTCGACCGCGAGAGCCTAGTTGTGACAGACTATGATGATAAAACAGGCTCAGACGCCTACGACAAGCATGGCTATTTACTTAATGGACAACGTTTAAATGCTGATAAACCTTAGTTCTGCTTAAGCCTATTGCATCCAGATTTGCAGAGACGAAAACGAGAAGCGTATAGCAACATATTCACAGCGTTTCTGCAGAAATCATACTATTTCACTTATCAGGATCCGGGTTGTTTAACCAAAAAGTGATAGTAAAGCGCAATGGTAAAAGGGCTAAATCAGCCAATCTAAAAGAGAGCTATAAGATGGAGTTTACCTTTTTTGGCACCAGTGCCGGTACACCAACGAAAGCACGTAATGTCACAGCCTTGGCATTGCGTTTAAAACGAGAAAAAAGCTGGTGTTTAATTGACTGTGGCGAAGGCACACAACATCAATTGCTGCATGTACCCTACTCACTAGCAAACTTGGCCGCTGTATTTATCACTCATGTTCATGGCGATCACTGTTTTGGTTTAGTTGGCTTATTAGCCAGTGCATCTCTGACTGGGCGCAAAGCGCCCCTTACCATTTATGGACCCGCTGCATTAGCGCAGTTTATCCCGTTAACCCTTGAATTAACCGATACGTACTTGTGCTACCCAATTGAGTTTGTGGATGTTGAAAGCCTCGACCAAGAGATCGAGGTCGCCGGTTTCGCCGTCTCAGCCATTAGACTATCACATCGCGTACCCTGCCATGCCTGGCACTTTGTTGAACGTAATATTGCTCACCAACTCGACCAAGGGAAGCTAGGCCAAGCCGGTATCGAAAAGGGCCCATTGTGGGGGAAGATTCAGCAAGGAGAGCAAGTGCGCTTGGCCGACGGCAGGCTGATTAATGGCCGAGACTTTTGGCGCATAGACAATGAGGCGCGAAGTATTATTGTTGCAGGTGACAATGATCAACCTGAGTTACTGCAACAAGCCGCAGCGCAAGCAAATGTGTTGATCCACGAAGCAACCTATACTCAAGCCATCGCCGACAAAGTTGGCCCCGACCCCATGCACAGTAGTGCCATGCAACTAGCTAAGTTTGCCCAGCAAGTAGCCTTACCTAATCTGGTGATGACACATTTTAGTGCGCGTTTTGGCGGTGAAGGGAAGTCATCAATGAGAATACTACAACAGGAAGCAAAGCGGTTTTATCACGGCGAGTTGTTCTTAGCTGAGGATCTCACCACCTATCAGCTTAATAGCAAGGGTGAGCTAAGTAAGCTTACGCCTTGATAAACGACTCTAGAGCCCTGTTTTCGCGGAATAAATTCCGCTCCTACGTGAAGTGATCAAGCTTTGCGGGAGCGGCTATCCAAGATAACTAGTTAGGAATATTCGACAAGCTAATTCGGTAGCTGCCATTTTCTTGTTGTGGGCCAATCCAATCTAACGCTTGGCTAATCGCCGGCGCTAACGATTTACCGCCTTTAATTTCACCTTCAACACGATACTGTTGCTGGTTCGGCAACCAAGACTTCATGCTGATGGTTAGATGATCCGATTGCTGATCTAAGATCGCCGCCAAGCCACCGTTTTCACACTCTAACTTAACTTTAGGGTCGCCTAAGATCACTTCACCCATTGGCGTTGTAACACTGGCATCGGTCCAAAATAAGAAACCATCTAACTGCTGACAAAAAGGCTGACCTTGGCTAACGGATTTAATTTTTAAATCCAATAAACCTTGCGCTTCTATTGGCATCGGTAATGGTAAATACTTAATCACTCGTTGCACGGGCACTGTAACAGTTAAATCAGACGCTTCGCCACCGGAGAAACCGTATGCTAACTCTCCTTTACCGGCTAACCCCTTACCACGACCAAATTTAACATCAGCCGCTAAACGAGCAGTAAACAAAGACCAAGGTTTAACTTGCCATTGCAACTTTTCAATATTTTCACCGCGCACCATCACTTGTTCAGCTTTACCTTGCCAAACACTGCCAGAGACACCCGATAGCTCAATACCAAGATTACGCGGGATAAACTGAAACGCCCACTTCGCCGGCATTAAATAAACTAAAAACAAGCCATAAAGAGATAAACAGATTAGCAGAGGCTTTAATCTAAGTTTCATCCAGCGACTCCTAAATGCAAACGTCTTACTTTCACTGTTCCTGGTGCATCACCTACGGCTAAATCCGTATTTAAGGTAACAACCCCATGGCGCTCTTTCAGTTGCTTTAACCAACTCAGTAACTTATTGAACTCGATGTTATCAATCCACACTTCTAGCTCATCACCCTTAGGCTGAATTCGGCTAATAGTGATGCCACTTTGTCTTGCACTATTACCAATTAACTGATTAAGGTTTACCTTGCCCACCTGACTGGCATTTTGCGCCTGAAAGTTAACAATATCTTGACCCTTTGACTTCATCCAAACCAAGGTTTGCTGGTTACTTTTAAGCCGAGTTTGCTCATTGGCTAAGGCATTACTCAATGGCTGATACAGGCCCCAGTAAAAAGCGCCCACGATAAGCACTACCGCTGATAAAATAGCTAAGTTACGTTCGCGGGTTGCGAGATTTTCCCACCACTCTTTCATCCTTGTCCCCTGATAGTTAACGTGCCTGTCACTTTATTATCTTGATTACTCATCGCACCTTGTTGCACCTTGAGGCTAGGATCAAGCAAGCTTTGAAACTTTTCAAACTCAGCATAGGTGTTGGCTTTAATTTGTAACCTAATCTCACTATCTTTACCTTCATACTTCAGTGACATCGGCTTAAAACCAGGTACTTGCTTAAATGCTGGTTGAATCTTAGCCAGCATTGATAATAAGTCTGCACCTTGAGTTTGGTTTTCTAATTTAGATAAGTGACGTTTTAGCTGCGCTTTAATACGGGCTTCACGAATGTTTTTCTCATCGGGAAACAACGTGACATAAATATCTTTAATTTCTGCCGTTAGCTGTTCATTTTCTTGCTTGAGCTGCTGTAGCGATAATACCGTTGACACTAATGCCAGCACCAAACATGCCGCAGCGGCAATCCCAACACGTTTCCATAACAACCAATTTTTAGAATATTCCTTCTGCGGCTGATATTCACCAACCAACAAGTTCATATGGCTCGCCAATGCACCTTGAGCGAGTAATTGCATCGGTAGTTCAGGTGTATTTAGCTGCCAATTACCGGCCACGCCTGATGGTAACGGGGTATATACTTGAATGACTTGTTCACTGGCTTCAACTTCGTTGTCAACAGCGGACTCGCCTTCTTGTAACCATTTATCCATTAAAAATGGCAACAGGCTTTCATCCGCACTAAAGCCTTTATAGCGACCTTGGCGAATCAACCAATCATCCGCCATTTGCACTGCAGACCATTGGCCTTCATGCTCAGGTAGCATTAATGCATCAGGTAAAAACTGACGACACTTGAGCTGGGCAGCTTCTAACCAGTCCAGCCAGTTATCCATTTTAGCTTTTTCGACAATAGCTAAACTAGCCACGCCATCACTGCAATCGAGCACGGTAAAGTGCAATTTATCGACATCTGTCGCGAGCTCTTCCTCAACCATATAAGGTAAAGCTTGCTGCAATTGTCGAGTTAACTTACCAGGCACTTCTACCTGCGTTAGTAATACATCAGCAACGGGTAATAAAACAATGACCGGCCGACCACCCGCTTTTTCATGTAATTGTGACAGCTGCTGGGCATTATTGAGCTGCCCAGATGCGATGATCTCTTGCTCACTATTCGACCAAACAAGCCAGTCAATTCCGTGGTTGGCTTCACTGCCTAATCGAACTACTAATCGTTCACTCACTGAACGCCTCCATATTGACGTCTAAGCGTCTTAACTTCTTTTTTACTGGCTTGAAACAAGGCTTGTAAGGCGACTTTTGTTTCATCAAATTCGGCGATACCTTCTAACTCAAAATACTGGCTTTTAACATCAATTTGCGCTTTCACTTCATCACTGATGTTTAAGCCCGCTAAGGATGATGAGGCCAAAAACTCTTCTTTATTTGCCCAGCCATTTTGTGGCCGCTCATCAAGTAAACCTTGCGCCTGATCTTCACTAAGCATTGGGGTAAATAGTGCTTGGAAAATCTGTGGTTGGTCAGCAGGCACAGTATTAACATTGAGCAGCCAACTTTTATCAGGCACTACACATAAGTAAGGCTTTAACTTTTTATACACACCAGCACTCACACCTTGGATAGCTCTGAACTCAGAGACATCCACCATTGGGGCATTAGCGGTCAGATGGGGGACACCGCGTCCTTGATAAAAGCTGTCTTCTGCGCCTTGGCTACTAATAGCGATGTCATCGGCATCAAGCCAATCACGGGTCGAATCTGTTATCTGCTCGGCGTAGTAACCATCGACACCAACAATTTCCAATAATGCCTGAAACTGGTTAGCAACAAGTGGTCGCTGACCATCGGGCTTATTAGGCACATCTAAGGCATTAAGGTTAAAGCATCCTTGTCGGTCTTTAATCTCACCAGAAATGGTGCCGCCATCAAGGGGGAAACTCATCCCACTCATGGCCCAAGCTTGATCTAAACTCACGACTTCATCGTCTTTTAAGGCGTTCTTTAACGTCATTTTAACCAGCGCTTCTGCCGCATGACCATACCAATACGCACGTTGACTCATAACCTGTCCTTGCGTACGCATCAGTTCCAGTTGCAACCGAGAGGTCATATTGGTTGCTACAACCACCATTACTGAAAGGATCAGCAATACAGTGAGCAACGCAACCCCTTGTTGAGCTGATGGTGTGTTTTGCGTTAGCCCTTTCATTAAGTTCGACCGCCATTGACAG
Source organism: Motilimonas sp. E26 (assembly GCF_021278025.1). Lineage (GTDB taxonomy): Bacteria > Pseudomonadota > Gammaproteobacteria > Enterobacterales > CBDFNC01 > Motilimonas. The sequence continues at coordinate 39,601 of NZ_JAIBHJ010000010.1, read as the reverse complement.
GACCGCCGTTGGGGACGTTCGGATCTTGCTCGCCATTCTCTGTATTCGAGCCAGGCTGATTTTCATCAGGTTTACGATCCGGGTTTGCTGGCACAACAGGCGCTTTCGCTTTCACCGCCTCGCCTTCTGGCGTCAAAAACAGCCTTGAAATCACGCCGTAAGCTTCAAAGTCAAACTCCATAGCGATGCCCGCTGGTAATTTATCTTTTTTAGTCCAACTAGCCTGCCAGCTCTTATCCCAATAACGCAACGTTAAGCTATTCACATCTTTAATCAACACTTGTACTTCAGGCTCTTGCCCTGAAACGGTATCGGGATATAAAAAATACAGCCGCTCTAAGTTGTTTTCTTTAATTCGATAGGCCACACGCACTAAGTTAGAGCGCGGTAATTGCCCTTGAGGGTTTGACCAGCCTAAACGCACAAAATCGATACCATCACTTTCTGATTCGGCCACATACTTTCCCGCACGGAGCAAAGAACCATTTGGCTCAGCGCCATTACGCGTGGTTCGGGCAACCATTTGCGTCATATCACGCTCAATAATCATCATTGCACGCTGCATTTGTTTTAATTTTTCGCTGTGCTCGGATGATATTTTGTCGCTAGTCATCACACCTTGTAACACTTGGTACGCCGCCATACTCAACACAGAAAAAACCGCTATGGCGATCAGGATCTCAAGTAAGGTAAAACCACGCTGCATTGATTTCATTTTAACGGCCAACGTAGGTACGAGCAGTTGCAATGGCAACATCCATTTTGTCATCCAATGACACTTCAATATCAAGCGCTTTAAAGTTAGGATCGCCGGTTTCTACGCCCTTCCATTGCCAATACCATGTTTGCCCTGCCATTTCTTCAGAGCCTTTCACCCAAGACGCGCCCGGCCAGCGCTTTTCAAGGGTTGCTTGCGTTAATTGATTACTGGCAACCCAAGTCGCAAAGGTTTTTTCTTGTAAATAACTCAAGCTACGTACATGCTCACTGGCAGTGTTCATCACCGCTAGCCCGGCGGAAGCGAACACACCTAAGGCGACCATCACTTCAAGTAACGTCATACCAGCTTGCTTAGTTAATGAGGTATATTTCTTCATTCTTCAGGCTCTTCATTAATAGCCAGATCACCTGTCATTTTCACTTGCAGCTCAATCCACAATTTGTTGTCTTCGTCAGTTGGACTAAAACGCATTACAAAAGGGGTTATTTCGCCACTCGACATAATGTGTATTTGTGGGATGATAGGTTCTTCAGGCTCATCAAACACACTTTCGTCTTCAAATAGCTCTTCTTGCTCATCCCTATCATCCCAAACAAAACCTGAAAGTGTGAGTGTAACCTTCATGTCTTCAGGCAGTGTTACCTCAGTATTAAACTTTCCCGCAGGCAAGGGAAACCAAAGCTTCTTTGCAACATCATAAAATACAAACTGGTAGCGTTGCTCTTCAACCACTATGCCCAATTCACGCGATGTCATTAAGGCTTGGTCGCTCATCACTTCGATAAAGCCAGCTAAACGCTGCGCTTCTAATTTAAGGGATTTATAACCTGAGTTACTGGGCATGGTCATCACCACCGCGGTAGATGCCAAGCCCATCAGCATGATTACCAACATTATTTCCAGCAAGGTAAAGCCAGCCATGGCTGGCTTTACCGGTTTCGCTAAAAATGGTCGGTAATCAAATTTCATTTACTTGATTTCGTCCATGTTCCAGTTACCAATATCATCATCGGTACCTTCTTCGCCATCAGGACCAACCGAAAAGATATCAATATTGCCTTTTTCACCTGGGCTAGTTAGCAGGTAAGGGTTACCCCACGGATCGTTAGGTAAACGCTTTAGATAACCGCCATCACGGTAGTTACGTGGCTCAGGAGAGCCAGCAGGTTTGCTAACTAGCGCTTCTAGGCCTTGATCTGTGGTTGGGTAGCGGCTGTTGTCCAGTTTGTACATATCCAATGAGTTTTCTAGTGCAACAATGTCTGACACTACTTTTTGTTGATCTGCTTTTTCTTTATTACCTAGTAAGTTAGGTACAATCATGGCTGACAACACGCCCAAAATAACAATAACAACCATCACCTCAAGCAAGGTAAAACCTTGTTGAGAACCTTGTTGGGAGCCTTGTTGAAAACCTTGCTGTTTGTTCTGTACTCTCATGACTACACTCTCTATAAAAATGGCATAAATGCCAGCTAAGGGTTAAACGAAACTAAATCTAAAATCACAGCTTAATCTAGGTAGGATTACCCTCCTACCATATTATTAAGGGCTAGCATTGGCTGTAGAATAGCAGCGACAATAAACAATACCACTCCAGCCATACTCACAACTAGTGCTGGCTCAAATACGCCTAATGCCATATTTACCTGCGCAGCAAATTGCTTATCTTGGTTATCTGCTGAGCGCTCCAGCATTTGATCTAATTCACCACTGCGCTCACCGCTGGCTATCATATGTAGCATCATCGGTGGGAACAATTTGGTGTTTTCTAATGCTGCGCCCAAACTGCTACCTTCACGAACAAACTCTGTCGCTTCACCTACTTTCCCGCGCGCATATAGGTTACTTAGTACCTCGCCTGCTATTTTCATCCCCTCTAACAGCGGGACCGCACTGGCATTTAGAATACTTAAGGTGCGGGCAAAACGAGCGGTGTTTAAGTCTCGACTCACTTTACCCACGACCGGTACCTGTAATAACACCCGATCGAATTTAAGCTGATTTTTAGGGTTTTTAAGATATTGCTTTAGGCCAAACAACCCTAAGGCGATGCCACTTACAATAAATAATCCGTAATCGCGTAAAAAATCACTACTTGCAATGAGGAATAAGGTTGAGCCAGGAAGGTCTTGCCCCATATGCTCAAATTGCCCCACTACTTGAGGGACAACCGAAGTAAGCAAAATTGACACCACACCTATCGCCACCAGTGTCAACATTAATGGATAAATCATCGCCTGCATCAATTTACTGCGCATTTGCTGACGTTGTTCGGTGTAATCAGCCAGACGATCAAGTACTAATTCTAAGTGCCCCGCTTTTTCGCCCGCAGCTACCATTGCGCAGAAGAGATCATCAAAAATATGCGGAAACTCAGCCATACTGCCCGCTAAAGTGTAACCTTCTAACACGCGACTACGAACCGCCGATAACATGGACTTTACTTTCGGTTTATCGGTTTGCTCAACCACGGCTTTAAGGCATTCTTCAATGGGCATTGAAGACGCCACTAAAGTAGACAGCTGACGTGTCATTAGGGCGAGCTCTGGGGTAGAGATTTTACGCTTAAACGAAAAGCCACCTTTGCTCTCTTTTTTAGCTTGCTCTGCAGCAGCCATCACTTCGATAGGGGTTAGGCCTCGGTCTCGCAAAATTTGGCGTACTTGACGAGCCGTATCAGCCTCTTGCAAGCCTTTCTTTTGTTTACCTTTTTTATCTAGCGCTTTATATTCGAATGTTGCCATTTTGCTAGCCTTCTCTGGTCACACGAAGGACTTCTTCTATCGTGGTGATACCTTCGCGAACTTTCGATAAGCCATCACTGCGAATACTTGGGGTGTGCTGACGGACGACTTTTTCAATTTGTTGTTCGCTCGCGCCATCATGGATAGCATTGCGCACATCATCATCCATCACTAATAATTCGTAGATACCGGTTCGCCCTTTATAACCTGAGAAGTTACACGCTTCACAGCCATTGGCTCTGAACACTTGAATGGGATCTTCAATCGGCATGTTAAGCATCGACTTTTCTTTATCTGTCATTAAATGTGGCTCTCGACAATCTGGGCATAAGGTTCGCACCAGTCGTTGAGCCAACACGCCCAATAAAGAAGAAGATAGTAGGAAAGGCTCTACCCCCATGTCTTGCATCCGAGTTAATGCGCCGATGGCCGTATTGGTATGCAAGGTTGATAATACTAAGTGACCCGTTAAACTGGCTTGAACTGCGATTTGTGCCGTTTCTAGGTCACGTATCTCACCTATCATCACCACATCAGGGTCTTGACGTAAAATAGCACGTAAGCCACGTGCAAAGGTCATATCAACCTTAGTATTTACTTGGGTTTGACCGATACCTTCTAGTAGGTATTCGATGGGGTCTTCAACCGTCAAAATGTTGCGGTCTTTTGAGTTTATGTCTGATAAACCGGCATATAACGTCGTACTTTTACCCGAGCCAGTAGGCCCAGTAACTAAGATAATACCGTGAGGTTTACGCAGTAAGTCACTCAAAATTTCGCTATTTTTCGCCGTCATGTTTAATTCAGACATACGCTTAACCGCGTTTTTATCTAATAAACGCAATACCACACGTTCACCATGACTTGACGGCATTGTCGATACACGCACGTCGACCGCACGACCACCAATACGCAGGGCAATACGGCCATCTTGCGGGATCCGCTTTTCAGCAATATCTAACTTCGCCATGACTTTAATACGTGATACTAGCAGTGATGCCAGCTTGCGTTGCGGCTTAAGAATTTCGCGTAAAACACCATCAATACGAAAACGGATAATGAGAGTTTTTTCAAACGTCTCAATGTGAATATCTGACGCACCTTCCTTGATCGCTTCACTGAGCATGGCATTGATCAATTTAATGATCGGTGCATCATCATCAGCTTCAAGCAGGTCTTCATTATCCGGTAACTCTTCTGCCAAAGTAAAAAAGTCTTCGTTACCTATGTCTTCCATCAGCTGACGCGCTTGTGAAGAATCACGTTGGTAAGTTTGTGTTAGCGTTTGTTCAAACACTTCATCCGCTAAAATAGCAATACTAAAACGCTTACCCATTTGCCTGCGAATTTCGAGGAAAATTTCCGGTTTAGCGTCTGCTTTGCAAAACACCTTAGCTTGGCCATTGGTTTGACAAAAAACTACACCATGATTTTTTGCAAAAGCAAAAGGCAGTAGCTTAGCCGAAGTATCAAGCTCATCGAAATGAGGTACTTCGTCAGCAATGGCTTTTTCATCAATAAGCGGCGTTTCCATCTACTGCATCCTTAATTACTGCTGGCTTCTGGCGCACGACGTTTTTTCTTGGTGAAGTCGAACACTTCAGGATTAATTTCTGGACTTTGACCCCATTCAGGCAACACCGGCACATCGGTATTAGGCATTAAATTAACACCTTGTGCTTGCTGCTGTAGCTGCACTGCACGCATTAGGCTGTACTTACGAGAGCTTAGGCTCGCCATTTTATTACTGTCACGAATAATGGTCGGACGAATAAAAATCATCAAATTACGCTTCGAGGTGCTACTACTGGTCGACTTAAATAGGTTACCAAGATAAGGAATGTCTCCCAGTAAAGGCACTTTCTCGACCGATTCATCTACTTTTTCGTCAATTAAACCACCGATGACAATGGTATCGCCGCTGTCTGCTAACACGGTTGTTTTCACAGCACGAGTTGCAAAAGTAATGTCGACACCCGTATTACCATTTACGTTAGAAACTTCTTGCTCAATAACCAGCTGTACCGCGTCGCCTTCATTGATTTGTGGGGTCACTTTTAGCTGGATACCCACTTTTTTACGTTCAATGGTGGTAAATGGATTGTCATTATTACCGCTAGCTGCTGAGCCTGTTTTAACGGGTACTTCATCACCAACAATAAAGCTGGCCTCTTGGTTATCCAATGTCGTGATACTTGGCGTGGCAAGAATGTTTGAACCTTTCGAGCTTGCTAAGGCTTGTAACACTACGCCCCAGTCATTAGTCGCATAACCAACCGCCATACCGCTCACTTTGCTCAATACGCTCGCGAGTGCTGTCACATCACCAGGAGTGTCTGGGTTTTTGATCGGCTGTCCACTTCCTGCAGGATCATAAATTGTTGTACCGTCTTGCGGTCTCGCTTGGTATACGCCCGCGGCGATTTCACTCAGTGATGCACCATTGGTATTAAATTGCGTACCACCACCAGCAAGGGTTGCCCACTGCACACTCAAGCCAATGCCGTCACCTTCTGCTACTTCAACAATAATGGCTTCAACCAATACTTGAGCACGGCGAATATCGAGTTGACGAATAACCGCTTCTAACGACCCCATCACATCAGGCTGCGCAGTAATGACAATCGCGTTAGTGCCTTCGTGAGCTTCGATATTTAAGGTAGACTGTTTATTCTTTGAACCGCCTGCAGCTGCGCCATTGGCCCCCTTAACTTCACCTTCGATTGATTTGCTCACACCGTTCAAGACATCAACCATTTCTTTGGCTTTAGCATATTTAAGATAGAATACGCGGGTGTTACCACTGGTTTCTAATTCACTATCAAGCTGCTTAACTAAATGCACTGCGCGTTTACGCGCTTGCGGCTCACCGCTGATAATAATGGAATTAGTGCGCTCATCAGCAACCATTCGAGGTTTTAGCATGCTTGGTGTATTGGTTTTGCCATCGCCTGGCTTTTGAATAGATTCTAAAATTCGCACCATTTCTGCAGCGCTAGCGAACTGAAGGCGAACAATATCAACCTCTTCATCACCCGCTTTATCTACGCGGCGAACAATTTCCACCAAACGATTAACCACAGCTGCACGGCCCGTGATCATAATAACATTTGACGGGTCGTAATGAACCACGTTACCGCCACCAGCGTTGTCATTTAGCTGGCGTAACAAAGGAGCAAGCTCTCGTACCGATACATTACGCACGGGCACCACTCGCGTCACCATTTCATCTCCCTTGCCCGGATTTTTACCGTCAACAACGGGAATGGCTGAAACCTTGGCATCTTTAGCTTTGATGACTTTCATCACGCCATTATCCATTTCCACCACAGCAAAACCGTAGACATCAAGTACATTAAGGAAGAACTGGTAATATTGCTCATCATTAAGCAAATCATAACTACGGACGTTTATTTTGCCGCGAACTGAGGGTTCGATAATGATAGTTTTGTTGAGGTTCTTACCAACGATATTAATAAACTCGTTGATGTCAGTGCCCTTAAAGCTGGCTGAATATTCAGCAGCAGAAATGTTAGCGCTCACGGCTAATAGCAATCCTGCACAAAGGGCGCTTAATTTACGCCGGGTCCCTGAAATTCTCATAATTCTTACTTGCTCCAACTTTCTTATTATTCGGGCAGACTAAAATATAAATCGTGAATTTGGCCGTCGCGCTCTACCGACAAGGTCATTTCACGCATAGTAGGAAACTCTTGCATTAAGCTCATTGACTGCTGCATATCAGTTAAGTCAATGCCATTAAGGCTAACGGCGAGATCGTTTGCTTGTAACCCCGCGTTCTGAAATATAGTGGCGTCTCGGCCAGGATTAATCCGATAGCCAATAAGCGCACCTTGATTACGCACAGGTGAGATAGAAATGAAATCAGTGATTTTACTGGGGTTAGCCAATAACTCAGCACGGTTAAGCTCTAGCTCAACAGGTGCTTCACGTATGGCTTTAGGTTCAGCTGGCTGACTAGACGCATTTTTATTGGCCGCATAAGTCTCACCATCAAGCATCAAGGTTTGTAAATCACCACGATACTCTAAAATCACACGGTCAAACTTAATCTCTTTCAGCACCGCCCCCGTGTTACCAATACTATTACCAATGAAATAGGAATCCTGCCTACCTCTGTCTTCAATAATAGCGACAGCATTTTGTGGCACAGTAGAAGCTAATACACCCGTCAACTTAACATTGAGCTTAGTTTTAGGAGCAACCTTCGGCTTAGCCGCAACCGACACTGGAGCGACTTTTTTATTAAACTCACCGAATAGATGCAATGCAGTGATAGCAGTCAAGTTAATACCTTGATTGCTATTTCCCTGCTGTGCAACGGGGGCGGGACGCCAAGGCGTTGATTTTGTTGAACCTGAAGGCATGACCATCCAAGTCAAGTGGGCTAACTGATAACAGAGCAGCACCAGCAAAGAATAAAAAGCGATTGAAGAAAGCTTTTGCTGGGGCAAGCCGCTCAGGCGCATCAGTACACCAGAGAACTTATCCATTACTACATTCCTAATTTATTACAACACAGCATCCTGCCGATAGAGACCATACTAGCCCGCGGCGAGTGTTTCACTCAAGTATAAAAATTGGGTTATGAGAGATGGGCAATATTCTTAGCCCTCACAATACATAATAAATACTCGATTCTGTCTTGTTAAGTTCAAATATATACGCTACACGCATCACATTACATTAAATACAATGCATTTTTTATGATGGCGAGTGTAACACGATGATGAAAACAAAAAACAGCCACAACGGTGAGACTTGATAAAAACTGTTACCGTCACCATATCTTAAGCATGATAAGTTTAACAAGAACGAGAAATTCCAATGTCAGAGCACGATGGCGTACGCCTTGATAAATGGTTATGGGCGGCTCGGTTTTTTAAAACTCGCGGTCTTGCTAGGGACGTGATTCAAGGAGGTAAAGTACAGTATAATGGTCAGCGCACTAAACCAAGTAGATTGGTTGAGGTTGGCGCAACGATTACTGTTCGCCAAGGTCATGATAATAAAGAAGTGGTGGTACTAAAAGTTGAGGGGCAACGTAAAAGTGCACCGCAAGCCCAACTACTTTACGAAGAAACTGAGGCCAGTATTGCACTAAGAGCACAGCACGCTGAGCTAAGAAAGCTAAGTGCCTTGCATGCCCCGCACCCAGATCGTCGGCCGGATAAAAAACAGCGCAGAGAATTAATTAAAGTAAAATCACAGCGCAGTGAAAACTAATTTTTTGGAGTTCCCATGGACCAAGCACCAACACAACCTTTATTAGACCACCTACACCGTTTTTTATTTGAAGATTACGATGTGCGTGGCGAACTCGTACAACTTAGCCAAAGCTACCAAGACGTTCTACGTAACCACAACTACCCGGCCGCAATTGAGCGTTTAGTCGGTGAGTTATTTGTAGCCACCAGCCTATTAACTGCCACTCTAAAATTTGAAGGCCATATAAACGTTCAATTACAAGGCGATGGTCCGGTGCATTTAGCGGCTATTAACGGTGATCATAATCAAGCTTTACGTGGCGTAGCGCGCTATAAATCGACCCCAGCAGACGATGCGAACTTAACCGAAATGGTGGGTAAAGGGTTTCTATTAATCACCATCACGCCAAACGAAGGTGAGCGCTACCAAGGCGTGGTTGAGCTAGTCGGTAACTCGTTAACCGACAGCTTAGAAAACTACTTTGCCCAGTCAGAGCAATTAGCTACCAAACTTATCTTAAAAACAGGCCTTTATAACGACCAAAAAATGGCAGCTGGTCTATTATTACAAAAGCTGCCGACAGCAAAAGAAGAACATGAAGCTGAATTTAGCCATGTCACAACGTTGGCTGAGACTTTAAAAGACGATGAATTATTTGGCCTAGACGCGGAAACCTTGCTGTACCGCTTATATCACCAAGAAGCTGTTCGTATTTTTGAACCACAAGCCATTGTTTTTGAATGTGGGTGCTCAAGAGAAAAGTGTGAAGGAGCCTTGTTATCGGTCGAGAAAAGTGAGCTGCTTGATATTCTGCAAGAGAAAGGTCAAATCGATATGGATTGCGAATATTGTCGCACCGCTTACCATTTCGATGCACTAGACGTGGAAGCATTATTTGCTACCAATAACCCATCCTTGCAGAGCAATAAAACAAAACACTAGAAAAAACCGGAGAAACTAACAAGTAGTTGTATTTATCACGACACTTTACTCTTAAGTTTGAAGCGTATCCCATTATTCTATTTATAAAGTAATAGAATCATTAATGAACAAACTAAAAAGTAACCTTGGAGATAAATATGACAGTTATCGACGCGGAAAGAACTCTATTAAGTGCACAAGACTTAGGTAAATACGGCATTCAAGGTGTGAAAGAAGTGGTACACAACCCTTCTTATGAAACCTTGTTTGTCGAGGAGACAAAACCCGACTTAGTGGGGTTTGAACGTGGAGTTGTAACCGAGTCAGGTGCTGTCGCGGTGGACACAGGGATTTTTACAGGGCGATCACCAAAAGATAAATACATCGTTAAAGACGATGTTACTCGCGATACAATTTGGTGGTCAGATCAAGGAAAGAATGATAACAAGCCCATCACCCCAGCAGTCTGGCAAGATCTCAAATCTTTAGTCGTAGAAGAGCTATCGAATAAACGCCTGTTTGTTGTTGATGCCTTTTGTGGCGCTAACAAAGATTCTCGCCTGGCCGTGCGTTTTATTGTTGAAGTTGCATGGCAAGCACACTTCGTCACGAATATGTTCATTCGACCTAGCGCAGATGAATTGGCAGAATTTGAACCCGATTTTGTGGTACTAAATGGCTCTGAAACCACCAACCCAAATTGGCAGCAACACGGCCTAAACTCTGAAAACTTCATCGCTTTTAACCTCACCGAAAAAATGCAAATTATTGGTGGAACTTGGTACGGCGGTGAAATGAAAAAAGGCATGTTTGCGATGATGAATTACCTGCTGCCACTGCGCGGCATGGCATCAATGCATTGTTCTGCAAACGTCGGCGCTAATGGTGACACTGCTATATTCTTTGGTCTTTCCGGCACCGGTAAAACCACCTTATCAACGGATCCTAAACGCGCCTTAATTGGTGACGATGAGCACGGTTGGGATGACTCAGGCGTGTTTAACTTTGAGGGTGGTTGTTATGCCAAGACCATCCGCCTTTGTTTAGAAGCCGAGCCGGATATTTACAAAGCCATTAAACGTGACGCATTACTTGAAAATGTAACCGTGCGCGACGATAAAACAGTCGATTATGATGATGGCAGTAAAACCGAAAACACCCGTGTTAGCTACCCCATTTACCACATAGATAACATTGTTAAGCCGGTATCTAAAGCGGGCCACGCTAACAAAGTGATATTTTTAACGGCTGATGCCTTTGGCGTGCTACCACCGGTATCTAAGCTAACCAAAGCTCAAACTAAGTACCACTTCTTATCTGGTTTTACCGCCAAATTAGCCGGTACTGAACGCGGCATTACCGAGCCAACTCCGACTTTCTCAGCCTGTTTTGGCGCGGCGTTTTTAACACTGCACCCAACCAAATACGGCCAAGAGCTAGTGAAACGAATGGAAGCGGCAGGCGCGGAAGCATATTTAGTTAATACAGGCTGGAATGGCACCGGTAAGCGGATCTCGATTCAAGACACCCGCGCCATCATCGATGCTATCTTAGACGGCTCGATTGAAAAGGCGGAAACGAAAACGATTCCAATCTTTAACTTGGCGGTGCCAACCGCTCTGCCCGGTGTAGATCCTGCGATCCTTGATCCTAGAGACACCTATGAGTCTGCAGAGCAATGGGATATTAAAGCAGAGAATTTGGCGCAATTGTTTATCAATAATTTTGCGCAATACACTGACAACGAGGAAGGAAAAGCACTGGTAGCCGCCGGGCCACAACTATAAGGTTCACTTAACCAGCAAATAAATGCGGGACCATGAGTCCCGCTTTTCACGCTTCTCATCAATCCAGCGCAACACATAGTCGTTCACTCCTCGCTTATTTGCATCACTAGACTTTAAAAAGCTAGCCATAGACGCTATAAAGAGCGCAAGCAATCGACAGCATGGTGAATTACAAGATTGAAGACAAATCTCATTACGCCAGAAGGCATGAAAAAGTTAGAAGCCGAACTCGATCATCTATGGCGCGAATACCGCCCAGAAATCACGCAAAAAGTAGCATGGGCAGCCAGCTTGGGCGATCGTTCTGAAAACGCCGATTATAAAGAAAATAAACGCGTTTTAAGGCAAATTGATAAACGAGTCAGGTTCTTGCGCAAGCGCATCGAAGAGCTCACCATCGTTACCCCATCGCCTCAACAACAAGGAAAAGTGTTTTTTGGTGCCATCGTTAATATTGAAAACGATGCAGGCGAAACACTGAATTTTAAAATAGTCGGCCCCGATGAAATTTATGGCCGCAAGGACTACATTTCCATCGACTCGCCAATGGCGCGAGCGCTGCTAAAAAAATCCGTTGATGACGAAGCTATCGTTCACACGCCTTCGGGTGAGAAGACTTGGTATATCAATAAAATAGATTACGATCTTTGATGAATCCCCTCGCTTTCCCAAATTTTATACTCTGAGAAAACAATGCATTCTATTCATAATACAATCGCTCAAGAAATTGGTGCCAGCACCGCACAAATCAACGCCGCCGTACAACTATTAGATGAAGGCGCAACCGTGCCTTTTATCTCGCGTTATCGTAAAGAAGTTACCGGCGGCCTTGATGATGGCCAACTGCGTATTTTAGAACAAAGGCTAACTTATTTACGCGAACTAGAAGATCGACGCAACAGCATTATTAGTACCATTCAAGAGCAAGGTAAGCTCAGTGATGCGCTGCATCAGCTACTGCTTGATGCTGATACCAAAACTCGCCTTGAAGACTTGTACTTACCTTACAAGCAAAAGCGTGTCACTAAAGGTCAAATGGCGATTGAGGCAGGTATCGAGCCCCTTGCAGATATGCTATTAACACAGCCTTCACTTGATCCAGAAACCCAAGCAAGCGCTTATCTTAGCCCCGAAAAAAACTACCCCGATACCAAAGCAGTGTTAGAGGGCGCAAAATACATTCTTATGGAGCGTTATTCACAAGATGCCGAACTGATCAGCCAAGTGCGCTCTTATTTGCAGCAAAACGCAACCTTAGATGCTCAAGTGATTGCAGGCAAAGAACAAGAAGGCATCAAATTTAAAGATTATTTTGCTTACAGCGAAAAAATTAGCCAGATCCCATCACATCGTGCTCTCGCTATTTTACGTGGACGCAATGAGGGAATACTGCAACTCAGTTTAAACGCCGACCCTGAGCGTGAAGATAAAACCTTGCCCAGCACTGGGGAAACCTTGATTGCCCGCTACATGCAAGTGAATCAACTTACTTGCAACCCTTGGTTGAGAACCGTGGTGCAATGGACTTGGCGCATTAAACTATTGATGCAGTTAGAGAATGAATTGATTTCGAATCTACGTGAAGCGGCAGAAATTGAAGCTATCAATGTGTTTGCCAAAAATCTAAATGATTTATTAATGGCCGCTCCCGGTGGCCCGAAAGTCACGCTTGCGTTAGACCCAGGCTTGCGTACAGGGGTTAAAGTTGCAGTGGTGGATGGCACAGGTAAATTATTGGCATACAGTACTATTTATCCTCATGCGCCACGTAAAGATTGGCAAGGTTCGCTCAGTGAGTTAGCTAAATTATGTCAGCAACATAAAGTTGAACTGATCAGCATAGGTAACGGCACCGCATCACGCGAAACCGACCAACTGGTCGCAGAATTAATCAAAGCGAAGCCGGAACTGAAGCTCACAAAAATTATGGTGAGTGAAGCCGGCGCATCGGTTTACTCTGCATCTGAACTGGCCGCTAAAGAATTCCCCGAACTGGATGTGTCAATTCGCGGCGCCGTTTCCATTGCGCGCCGTTTACAAGATCCTTTGGCTGAATTAGTTAAAATAGAAGCCAAGGCAATTGGGGTTGGCCAATATCAGCACGATGTAAACCAATCATTACTAGCGAAAAAACTGGATGGTGTGGTTGAAGATTGTGTGAACGCGGTTGGCGTTGATGTGAATAGTGCGTCTGCCGCGTTACTTACCCATGTGGCAGGGTTAAACCCCACTCTGGCGCAAAACATTGTCGACTACCGGGATGAGAATGGCATTTTTGTTGACCGTTCACAGCTGAAAAAAGTCGCACGTTTAGGGCCAAAAGCGTTTCAGCAATGTGCTGGTTTCTTACGCATTCGCGGTGGTAAAAACCCACTTGATGCCTCAGCGGTGCACCCCGAAGCCTACCCAGTAGTTAAAGCGATGCTTAAAGATATCAAGCAGGATATCACCAGCTTAATGGGTAATAGCGCACTGTTAAGCACCATTCAACCGCAAGTCTATGCCAGTGAAGAGTTCGGTGTACCCACGGTGACGGATATTATCAAAGAGCTCGATAAGCCTGGACGCGATCCGCGCCCCGAGTTTAAAACCGCCACCTTCAAAGACGGCGTAAACACCATTAATGACTTAAAGCCTGAAATGATCTTAGAAGGCGTGGTGACCAACGTGGCCAACTTTGGCGCTTTTGTTGATGTTGGTGTCCATCAAGATGGTTTGGTACACATTTCAGCCTTGAGCAATAAGTTTGTTTCCGATCCTCGTGAAGTAGTAAAGGCCGGACAAATAGTCAAAGTAAAAGTGGTTGAAGTAGACGTGCAACGCAAGCGTATAGCATTAACTATGAAGCTAGACCAAGCCGTTGAGCAAGGTACTAAACCAACATTGCGCCACGCACCTAAAGACAATCATCAGTCAAAAACTAACGCACCAAAGGCTCGCCAGCCGCAAAAAGCAGCTGCGCCGCTAAATAATGCTTTTGCTGATGCTTTTAACAAGGCGAAACAGAAACGCTAACGATAGCTGATTTGTAGAATCATTGATCGCAGAATCACTTCGCTCCTTGTATGTTGAACTTGTTGCTTCGTGTTTTTTGTTGGACCAGAGCTTGCTCAGGGCATTTGTAATGTTCGCTGAGCAAGCTCAGCTCCTACTTGAATAGGATCCTCGGTCATTGAGCGATCATGTATGGAGTGTTAGTGGCGCGAGGAAGTAGACGCTAAATGGAAGCACGCAGTGCTGGGCGCTCATTTGGCACAACAGAGCCAAAATAGCGTTGCTCTATTGCCCTATCGGTTTGCATGGCTTGCTCAGAGCGAGCAATAGGGCCATATTTTTTACTTGGATTAAATGAATGAATATCTTCACTTTTTAACGTTTGAGTATCTGCAGCACTTAAGCCACCACGAGAAGCTTGAGTCTCGTTATCACCTTCGCCGCTATCCGCACTTGTACTTTTAACTTTTTGACTAGCCGCTAATTCTGAATAAGCAGCATTAAGCTGACGAGTCGCTTCAGCTGCAATTCTTCTGTCGGCAACAGAAGGACTCTGTGGTGCTAGCGCTGCCGCACGCACCTGACGCATTTTTTGTATTGTGGCTTGAGGATCACCTGCGATTGGCGACACACTGATTGGTACTTCACCAGATACCGCATAACGTTTGCCATCGGGACCATTTTCATAACCGTAACTAGGTTGGCCAGCATGCTGGCCACCAACACTGGCATGCGCACGTTCATGAATGACAACTTCATTATGACGGCTCTCAAGAGAGTCAACTATCTTTTGCTCTTGTGGTGTAAGTTGGCCAGCTGCCTGATTGCCTTCGCCGTTATTATCTTGCTGATCAGAAGCCTGCTGCTGATTAGGCTGCTGCTCTGAGCCTTGTCCCTCACCCTGCTCTTTACCTTGAACAGTACGAATATCAGAATTTTGCGCTTCAGTTGAATGGGTACCACCAGCTTGCTGCTGGCTAACTTTAGATTTGTCTTTTTCCGAGCCAACTTCTGTCTCGGCTTTGTATGGCTCTGTTTTAGTTAATTGCGGAACAAGCTCGCGATAGCGGTTTTCATTACGCGTAACATTCTGCTGCGGTTGCAACGACAAGGGCACCATAGGAGGGAGCTGAACATTCATATTCATGATCGTTGCCTCATGTTCATTACTCCTTGATACTATCTCGCCTAATTTGTTTAACCCAACAGCCCCGAATTAAACCCCTGCTTGCAAAATACTTTATTACACTTTTATATCAATAATACTGCCTATCATTTCATCCGCGGCTGAAATCGTTTTGGCAGATGCCTTGGCTTGATGCTCAGCCACAGTCAAATTAACCAGCTCTGTTACTACCGATTGCTGGGTACGATCAGCAGGTAACAAGGTTGCGCTTGTTTGCCCATCTTGAACAACTTCGGGGCTAGCGCTGACATTGGCACTGTCGACAGCTTGACGAGCAATGTTTGACGCACTCTCTGTCACCTGTTGCTGTGCTCGTTGAAAACCTTCAACGCCAATGTTAAATGCAGACTGTATGTTCATGGCTAAATTCTCGCCCAGTAACTAAGCTAATTATCGCTCAAAATTGTTCATTTTTACAGCAGTAATTGCTTATTTATACCAAACAAAAGTGAATAAGCTGAGCGGAAAACTGTTCTTTGTCGGTCACGAACGGCGCATGTGATGCTTTTTCAAAGACATAGATTTCGCAGTCCGGCGCTAATAATGTCACTTGCTGTGCAACATCAATCGGAACTAAGCGATCTAATTTACCGAACATCGCCAAAAAAGGCATCTCTAGTGTCTTTAGTTGGCTTCGTAAATCATCTTGCTGCAAAATTGCCAGGCCATCTGCTAATGCCTTAGGATCGGGTAACGGTTTTTCTGCCAACCAACTTTTCAACGCTTTTATATCCTGCCTTGCCGATTCACTGCCCATCGCTTGAATGGCCAAAAAACGTTCAATAGTGGTTTTGAAATCGCCCGATAATGAGTCAATAAATTGCTGCAGTACCTTAGGTTGAATACCCGGCCAATCTTGGTCTTGTGAAAATTTAGGATTTGAGGCCACTGTTACTAAACGCCTTATTCTGTCAGGAGCCATCAACGCAGCTTGTGTAGCAACTAAGCCACCTAAAGACCATCCCACCCAAACAGCTTCAGTTGGCGCTTTATCTAGCACCGCTTGCGCCATATTCTGCAATGTATGAAGCGCAAAAGGCTCACTGTCACCAAAGCCCGGTAAGTCAATTAAGTGCACCGTAAAATAGCTTTCAAGTAGTGGTAGCACGCCCTGCCACGCCGCGCTGTTTAACCCCCAACCGTGTAACAACACAAGGTCACGTCCTTGTCCTACACTGGTTATATTCAGTTTTTTTGTCATGGTGCCTATGCTCAGTCTTCAAAAAGCCTCCATGTTACCCCATGCATTAACACTTGCAAGAAAGAAGCTTAGCCAATACGCCCAGCGTCTATTGCCATTAAGCTGCTTACTTTGCCAACAAGGCATTACAACAGGCCTTGTTTGTCACACCTGCTATCAAGACCTAAAACAAACTTACCCACATTGCTTACGCTGTGGTCTACCTCTCACTAGCACTGAATCCATGTGTGGCCAGTGTATCCGCAAACCACCCAAATTTTCGTCATTACATGCATGTGGCTTATTTCAGCCCCCACTCAATCAGTTGATCTATCACCTCAAATACCAAAAACAGAGCATCTACAGCTATATTCTTGGCCAATTAATGGCTGAAAAAATCAGCGCATATACAGCAAGCTCCGCTAATATAACTTTACCCCAAGCCTTGCTGCCAATCCCCCTTCATCCCCGCAAAGAGCGACAACGTGGTTTTAATCAAGCTCAATTGATTGCCGAGCATTGCGCTAAAACGTTAAACCTCCCATGCCAATCAAACTGGGTAAAAAGAGTTAAAAATACCACCAGCCAAACACAACTCAATGTCAAACAACGCAAGCGGAATATGCAACAAGCTTTCAAAGTAACTGCACTACCAGCACAACTGAACCATGTTGCCATTATCGATGATATCGTCACCACTGGCGCCACTGTAGATAGCTTGTGTAAAGAGCTACAAAAGGCCGGTGTTAGTCAAATTGAAATCTGGTGTATTTGCCGGACGCCCACCACAAGGCCATAAAATCGTCACAAATGTGCTTTTTTTGATACTAAATACCCTGTTATTGACGCTATAATGCCTGAGTGATTTAGTCAGGTTTTTTGAGGATAGTGATGATTAGTATTTCCAGTGACGCGCAGCAACACTTTGTAAAGCTGCTAAGCTCGCAGCCAGAAGGCACCAATATTCGCGTATTTGTAGTTAACCCTGGCACGCCTAACGCTGAATGTGGTGTTTCTTATTGCCCACCTGAAGCGGTTGAACGCACCGATGTGTTCTTACCTTTTGAGGGTTTTGATGCTTTAGTTGATGAAGTCAGTGCACCGTTTTTAGAAGACGCTACCATCGATTTAGTAACGGAAGAAACTGGCACTCAGTTAACACTAAAAGCACCTAACGCGAAAATGAAACGTGTTGCAGATGATGCACCGTTGATCGAGCGAATTGAATATTTTATTCAATCGGAAGTGAATCCAGGCCTAGCAAGTCATGGCGGTAATGTAAAACTAATCGAAATCACCGAAGATGGCTTTGCTATCGTCCAGTTTGGTGGTGGTTGTAATGGCTGCTCAATGGTTGACGTCACCTTAAAAGACGGCATTGAAAAACAAATGCTAGTCACCTTTGAAGGTGAGCTAAAAGGTGTTCGTGACATTACCGACCATGAAAGTGGCGAGCATTCTTACTATAAGTAAGCTTACTTTTGACTAAAAAAACCGCTTAACAATAAGCGGTTTTTTTATGCTCAGAGGCAAAGCTAAAAAACATTATTCATCTTTTTTACTGCGTGCTAATAAAGCAATCGCTGCCGCTTTTGGGTCTTTGCCTTGGTATAATACTTGGTATATTTGCTCAGTTATTGGCATCTCTACATTTAGCCGCTGCGACAACATAAACACTTCTTTTGTGTTGCGATAACCTTCAACCACTTGACCAATTTCAGTTTGCGCATCGGCCATCGATAAACCACGGCCTAACGCTAAACCAAAGCGTCGATTTCGCGATTGATTATCGGTACATGTCAGCACTAAATCGCCCAACCCCGCCATGCCCATAAAGGTTTTAGGATCGGCATTTAATGCTGCACCAAGCCGAGTTAGCTCGGCCAAACCACGGGTAATCAAAGCGGTTCTGGCGTTGGCACCAAAACCCAAGCCATCGGCCAAGCCTGCGCCAATAGCAATGACGTTCTTCACTGCACCACCTAATTGCACACCAATAAAGTCTTCATTGGTATAAACGCGAAAATGTTCACTGTGTAACAGATCAGATAAATCGTTAACAAATACGGGATCAGTAGAAGATAACGAGATTGCCGTAGGCAAACCGGCCGCTAATTCTTTAGCAAAGGTTGGCCCTGAAATCACAGCAAGGGAAATATCGCGACCCAATACATCAATAGCAACGTCTTGAAGTAACCTGCCGGTGTCTGGCTCAAGGCCTTTAGTCGCCCATACCACACGGTGCTCAGGCGTTAATAGCGGCTTTATTTGCTTTAATACAATGCCAAAAGCATGACTTGGTACCACAAGTAAAATATTACGCGACGCAGCCACACAAGTTGCCAAATCGGCTTCAATATTTAAGGTTTCAGGGAAGGGGCAATCGGGTAAAAACGCTTGATTGCAACGCTCTTGCTTAAGCTTTGCCATGTGCTCAGGCTCATGCCCCCACAGCAAAGTTTGATGTCCATTTCTGGCTAAAGAAATAGCAAGGGCGGTGCCATAAGACCCCGCCCCCAATACAGAAATGGCTGCAGATTTAGCCATAAATATTATGAATCCAGTTGTTCCGGCTGCGCTTCAGCTGCACGTTGTTGCATAGCTTGGGCGAAAAGTGCGTCAAAGTTAACTGGCGCAAGGTTAAGTTGTGGGAAAGTACCACGTGTAACCATGCTCGTTACTGCTTCGCGCGCATACGGGAAAAGAATGTTTGGACAAAATGCACCTAAACAATGTGCAAGCTGTGGATCCGGCATTTCACCAACAGTGAAAATACCTGCTTGCTGCACTTCACATAGGAAAGCCGTTTCGCCCGCGATTGTTGCTGTTACTGTTAAAGATAGTACTACTTCAAAAACATTATCAGCTAGTTTTGCGCTTTTAGTATCTAAATCAAGTTTAACTTCTGGCTGCCATTCTTTTTGGAATACTGCTGGAGAGTTAGGGCATTCAAAAGAGATATCTTTTAGAAAGATGCGCTGGATGTTGAAATCAATTTGTTGTTGCTCTTGCGCATTTTGTTGTTCTTCGGCCATCTTAAAATCCTTAATAATAAAAAACTGCAAAGGGGGATTCCCCCGAATAAAAAACCATGTCATTTAAAATAATGCATTCCGTTTGCACTTATATGAATGACAACGCCGCAAAAATAGTGTCAGAGCTTAGCTCAAAAGAGCTGAACCTACTGATAATAACTAGGCGACGATTATTTCTTTGTTAGTGGCAGGTTGGCGTTTTTCCATTCCGCTATACCGCCCGTCAAGTTACTCACTTGCGTAAAACCTGCTTTAACAAGTTTATTGGCAGCTCCAGAAGAGCGCATTCCCGTGGCACATACCACTATAATGGGGCTCTCTTTTAGATTTTCAACACCGGTGAAGGTTCCTGCGTTAATTTGTGACTCAGTTAAATGTTTTGCACCAACAATGTGGCCTTTTTTGAATTCATCTAAGCTACGCACGTCAACAATCACGGCATCTTCTTTGTTCATCATCAACGTTGCTTGCTGATGGGTCACATTGGTAACAGCTGAAAAACGGCTCTTTACTGTGGTAAAAATTAACGCCCCCGCTAAACCAAACCACGCAATAACCAACATTGGGTTAGCGGCCGCAAAATCCATATATTCTTGCATAATGTATTACTTCGTTAGCTTGAAAAAAGCTGAGTATACCTGTGCCGAGCCAGAAGATCAGCCTTGCCAAAACCGAAATGCGATACTTTTTCTCGTGCAGTGATAAAAGTGAGCAAAACAAGGAGAAAGGTCTGAAATAATACGAAAGGATTGAGCGAGATCTACAACATAGCATCTAAATGTAGTAAAATTACGCTAATTTTGTTTTAACAAATCTAACCAAAAGAGGTTCAACATATGGCTAAGAAGCCCTTAGTACTTATCATTATGGATGGTTGGGGATATCGTGCAGATATGCCAGACAACGCAGTATCAAATGCCAATACACCAGTACTTGACGGTCTATGTAAAGAATATGCCAATACCCTAATCTCTGCTTCAGGCATGGACGTGGGCTTACCTGATGGTCAAATGGGTAACTCTGAAGTGGGTCACACCAATATCGGTGCGGGCCGCGTGGTTTACCAAAACTTAACCCGCATCACCAAAGACATCCTTGACGGTACGTTTGATGAAAACCCAGTATTAACGAGCGCAATTGATAAAGCGACTAACGCGGGTAAAGCGGTTCACATCATGGGCCTACTTTCTCCAGGCGGCGTTCACAGCCACGAAGATCACATGCTTGCAGCTGTTGAACTTGCTGCTAAACGTGGTGCAGAAAAAATCTACCTACACGCAATCACTGATGGCCGTGACACGCCACCACGTAGTGCTCAAGGTTCAATCGAATTATTTGAAGAAAAATTCAAAGCCTTAGGCAAAGGCCGTTTTGCGACTGTAATTGGTCGTTACTTTGCAATGGATCGCGACAACCGCTGGGATCGTGTTGAACAAGCCTACAATCTACTAACGCAAAGCCAGGCTGAATATCAATACGACAGCGCCACAGACGCATTAGCAGCAGCTTACGCTCGTGAAGAAAACGATGAATTCGTGAAAGCAACTGTCATCGGTGAAGCAGCTCCTATTGAAGATGGAGACTCGGTTATTTTCATGAACTTCCGCGCTGACCGTGCGCGTGAAATTACCCGTTCATTTACCGATGCAGACTTTGATGGCTTCAAACGTCAAGTTGAGCCGAAACTAGCTGATTTTGTGATGATCACTGAATACGCAGCCGATATTGATACGGCTTGTGCTTATCCATCAGAATCACTGACGAACACCCTAGGTGAATGGTTATCTGATCACGGTAAAACGCAACTGCGTATTTCTGAAACTGAAAAATATGCCCACGTTACCTTTTTCTTCAACGGCGGCGTAGAAGCAGAATTTAAGGGCGAAGAGCGTTCATTAATTTCTTCTCCAGCAGTGGCAACTTACGACCTACAGCCAGAAATGAGCTCTGCTGAACTTACTGAAAAACTAGTTGGCGCAATTAAGAGCGATAAATACGACGTCATCATTTGTAACTATCCAAATGGCGACATGGTAGGCCACACTGGTGTTTACGAGGCAGCAGTTAAAGCTTGTGAAGCCGTAGACAGCAGTATCGGTGAAGTTGTTGCGGCATTAAAAGAAGTCGGCGGCGAATGTTTAATCACCGCAGACCACGGTAATGCAGAGCAAATGATCGACCCAGAAACAGGTGGCGTGCACACTGCACACACCAATCTGCCTGTGCCACTTATCTACGTAGGCCGTGAAGCAACTGCATTAGAAGATGGTAAGCTAAGTGACTTAGCACCAACCATGCTAAATTTGATGGGCATGGAAATTCCAGCTGAAATGACTGGTAAGCCTCTGATGATTTTGAAATAATCTTTCCCCATGAAGGGGAATGAATTGTTTAAGCAAATAAGCAAAATGGCCGGCGTTATCGCCGCTGTTTTGCTTTTTTCATTTTTTAACTTAGCCTATGCCGAGCAATCTGAGCTGGACAATGTAAAACAGCAAATAAAATCCCACCAAGAAAATATCCAAAAACAGAATAAAGCCATCGCACGACTGCAACAAGAGCTAGAGAGTGCCGAAAAAGAAATCGCCAAATTTGCCGGTAAATTGCAGATCAATGCTGAAGCCACCCGTGAAGCACAAAAAACTCTCGACAAGCTCAAGATCTCCGCTGAAAAATTAGAACAAAATAGACAGAAACAACAAAAGCTATTAGCTAATCAAATTGCCAGCGCTTATCGAACCGGTCAGCACGATTATTTAAAAGTTCTGCTTAATCAAGAAGATCCAACAAAAATAGACAGAGCAATTAGCTATTATCAGTACTTGAACAAAGCGCGCATTAAGAGCCTGCAAAAAATGCAGAACACCTTAGCCGATCTTAATGAAAACCAACGGCAACAAACCGCTAAAATTGAGCAACTGACCAGACTCAAGCTGGATCATGCTGAGCAACAGAAAAGATTGACGGCACAACAAGCGGGTCGTGAAGATGCGATGGCCGCCTTAAATAAAACGATCACCTCAGAACAGCAGCAAATCAAACAATTAGAAGATGCCGAAAAACATCTATCGAAACAACTAGCCGAAAGTATCGAGCAACAAAAAATCGAACAAGAGCTAGATAACATTAAAAAGCCAGTGCTTGATGGCCTGCAAAACTACAAGGGTAAACTAAGCTGGCCAATAAAAGGTCGCGTATTACATCGCTTCGGTGGTCATCGCAGTGGTCAGTTGCGCTGGAAAGGCATGCTTATTGCAGCAAAAGAAGGCGCTGAAATAAAAGCCTTATCTCATGGCCAAGTCGTCTACTCTGAATATTTAAAGGGCTACGGCATGGTGATGGTTATCGATCATGGCAAAGGGTTTATGAGTCTTTATGGCCATAATCAAGCCTTATTAAAAAGCGTAGGTGAAACCGTAAGAAATGATGAAGTGATCGCCCTTGCAGGACGCAGTGGCGGACAAAAACGCAGTGGTTTGTACTTTGAAATTCGTTATCAAGGCAAACCGCAAGATCCACGGAAATGGTTAAGCAGAAAATAATATGCCCTTACACCAGCGCAAAGCGACCGTAGTATTACGGTTATTGAGCGTATTTTTATTAATGCTATCAATACCTTGTAATGCCGCCAATCTAGCTATCATCATTGATGATATAGGCAATAGCGAGCATGACTTTCAAGCCCTTAAGCTACCGAGTGAAGTTGCCTTTTCTCTGCTTCCTTTTACCCCACAAGCGCTCACTATAGGCCAGCAAGCATGGGCACAAAACCGAGATATGTTACTGCATATCCCAATGGAAGCAGTGGCCAATAATCAGTTGCTTGGCCCTGGAGCGCTGCGCGCAGATATGAGTGAGCAAGAGCTAAAACATAAACTAGAGCAAGCTATTATCGCTTTGCCTTTCATTCAAGGCATGAATAATCACATGGGCAGTAAACTGACTACCATGGCCGAACAAATGCGCTGGACGATGGAAACCTTGCGCCATCATGAATTATTTTTTCTCGATAGCCGTACCAGTAAAAATACCCTAGCCGAAAGTACTGCCCAGTCATTAGGCGTGCCAGTACTGCGTCGTCATGTTTTTTTAGATAATTTGCGCAGCCGAGCGGCCATTGAAAAGCAGTTTAATCTCGCCTTAAAACTTGCCAGATCAGGACGCGATGTGGTCATTATTGGCCACCCTTACCCAGAAACGTTAAGCTTTTTACAGCAAAGGCTTAGTCAGCCTATCGCCCCAGTTAATTTAGTAAACATTACTGAACTCATGCCCCTTGCTGAGGCAGCAATAGCCAAAACGGCTAATGAAAACGGCAGTGACGCGGTTAATTAAGTCAACCTTTCTAACTCATCAATATTGGTCATTGCCTGCTGGTTAGTGCTACCACATACTGAAGCACAAGGCTTAAAATCAACGCATACCTTGGGACGCTCAGGTTTACCAAACAAACGACATAAGTTCTGCTCATTAAGCTGAACACAGCGGACACCCGCTGGTTTGCCCTGCTCCATCCCAGGAATAGAGGAACTAATACTTGGCGCAATACAACAAGCGCCGCACCCTAAGCGACATTCCATCAACAACCCCTTTGTCCTAGCCAGCGAACCTTTTATAATAGCGGGCAATTCTAACCTGCATATCGTCATAAGCATACCGCTTGTCATTTCTTAGGAGCCAACATGCGCTTAAGCGTTTTTCATCCGCAGCAAGTCGAGTCTCAATTACTGATTGATTTAAAAAAAATTTACGCCTCTGTTTGGCCGCAAAACCAGCTCACGGATGCCGCACTAAATTCATTAATTGAACAACAGCAACCAAGCCTATATGTCGCCATGTTCAATGAACGCCATATCGCAGCTGCATTGCTGAATATAGTGGGAAGCACCGCAAATTTAAGCCATTTCACGGTTAGAGATTTAACCCGACGACGCGGTGTCGGCAAGTATTTATTAACCCAATTAGAATTAATCGCCAAAGCGCAGGGAGCGACCACAATAGTGACAACCCTAAATGAACAAGAGCAACCCTTTAGTGGCTTTTTAGTAGCAATGGGATATGAAGAGCAAAATGGAAAGTGGTGTAAAGCCTTATAATTGAAATAACGCTATTTAAATCATTACTAGAGACCATTCGCAGAACAAGTTCTGCTCCTACGCGATAAAATAGTTCACGTAGGAGTCGAGCTTGCTCGGCGAATTCACCACAAATTAAATCCATAGTCGTTAACACCTCCCACGTAGGAGCCGAGCTCGCTCGACGAACAAACCTACAAATAAACGCAATCCCAATATGGATAATCCTTCACACTCTTAACCAGCCCTGCGCGAAGTGGATTCGCCACCACATATCGACAAATTGGTAAAAGATCATTCTCATTGCGAATCGCGTGATCGTAAAACCCATGCTGCCAAATACTTCCCCTGCATAAGCCTCGCTGATGCAAAAGATAGCTAATTTCCCGCTTCACCCTACCAACTAACTGACTAAGTGTGCTTAAATCAGCCAACTGAATAACCCAGTGAAAATGGTCAGGCATGACAACAAAAGCTAACGTTGAACACAATCGTTCATGATCGGCTTTCGCCATTGAATTTATCAACAACCTCGCAGAGCTAAACGAATGAAAAATAGGCCGACGCTGAAACGTGGTTGATGTAAGAGAATATGCTTGGTTTGCTTGTGAAACGCGACCAAAGCGCAGATGGTTAGCATGATAATTCATAGCAATATCGCGACAGTAATCATCTTCTAATTATAGTTAAACTGTCCTTGTTCGCAGAACAAGTTCTGCTCCTACTCGATAAAATCGTTCACGTAGGAGCTGAGCTTGCTCGGCGAATTAACCAAAAATAAACGTGATGTGATATTAAAGCCTAACTACTCAAATTTCTTAACGAGCGTAAAAACAACCCGATACCACCAACCAACAACACCAAAATCACAATTAAATCGAATGCTGACATATGACGTAATTGAAAATTAATGGACGTGATCACGCCGAATATCAGCATCACTAACGCGCCAATAGCCAAAATCCAGCCTAAAATATTTCGGCTGTTATAAAACACCAAGCCAACACCAAAAATAAAAGGCACCATGACCATGCCGCTGGTTAATGAAAACCCGCCAACTCGGTATAAGCTATAACCCATATGAAAATGATTAGTCACCATAATGGCATTAAGTAACAAATAGCCACCAGCAACCATCATAATCAAACCAATAAAAAACTGGCCAACGCCACCTTCACTGCCACCTGCACCACGCATATTATTGCTCCGCCGTTGGAATATTAGCCAGCATTTCACCCACTAGACGATCAGCGCGTTTCGTCGCCTCATCACGTGGTCGTTCAAAATCAGCAAAACCCTGCAACATGGTTTTCCAATAAACTTGCTTGGTGTCACTAGACATCGCGCCGAGCACTAGCGTCGCTTTCTCATAACGGCCATCACTGTTAATACTCATTAGTCCTGGCGACAAACCAAATATTTTAATCAACTCAGCGTCCGGTAACCCAGATTCAAGAGAGAACAAAAAGCCCATAACCAAATCAGCTTTCGTCACATCAGGCTCATAGCCATAGCCCTTTGCCTGCATTACCGAAGCTATCGCATTGCGAAGCTCACCTTGCACAGCTGTGCTATCCAAGCGGGAGTCTTCAATCACCACATTCACCGCGTCAACAAAAGTGTAAGTTTTAGACGCAGGAATAGTTTGACCAGGTGTTGCATCGCTTACTATCGTAGTGCGCTGCATCGGTTTCTCGACAGCTTGCTCTGTCACCGGCTCATCTTTAGAGCAAGCAGACAGCACTACAAGTACGGGGAGTAATAAATAACTTGAAATTTTTCTCAACACACACTTATCCTTTTTAAATACGCTAACCGCATAAATCTAAAAAGAATATAACACGAGATGCTTAAAATTAAAGCCGAAAAGCGTGAGACAGACCTACCCTACCAGCCAAACACTTCACGGTGATGGGTGCAGTAAATAAGCAGCGCCAAAAAAAAGTACAAAGCACTAACATGAAAACCTAATAACGTTGTTAACCCAAACATCACTCTAACTAAGGCTAATTTGGCCATTTTACTACCCACTTAAAACACGTCGCTGTTATTAAAAAGTAGCGACATATTAGACTAAAGTCGTAGAAGCAAAAACCATGTATTTAGTTGAAAACGTTATATTGAATATCGGAAGAAAAGCCAACAGCGCTCAGCATTACAACCAAAGTCGTAGCAATAAATAGAAAGGAAATAAAAACAACCACTAACAACTTGACCTTAATTATTAAAAACAAAAGACCTTACTTTTACAGCAAGCGCTTGTTCAAAAATAATCTAAACAAGCACTTTGTTATTCACATTTATTCTGCAGGTCTAAACTCCGTCACCAATTTTAGCGCATCTTCTAGCACTTTTAACGTCGCATCCCCCCGCGGTGACAGCTCACTTAAATGACGGCGATAAGCACGGCCATTGGGCAAACCTTGAAACATGCCCAACATGTGGCGCGTAACGTGAGACAGCTTAGCCCCCGATGCCAAATGCTTTTCAACATACGGAAACATCGCTTCAATCACTTCGACGCGGCTCAGCACAGGGCGCGTCGAACCAAAATAACGTCGGTCAACCTCAGCCAACAAATAAGGATTGCTATACACTTCACGGCCTAACATCACCCCATCTAAATGCTGTAAATGCTCATCACATTGCTCATAGGTTTTTATGCCACCGTTAATGGCAATCACCAGCTCAGGAAAATCCTGTTTAAGCTGATACACACGCTCGTAATCCAGCGGCGGAATATCGCGATTTTCTTTTGGACTTAAGCCGCTCAACCATGCCTTGCGCGCATGCACAATGAAAGTATCACAGCCAGCCTGCGCCACTTGATCAATAAACGTGGTTAAAAAGGCATAGCTATCTTGTTCGTCAATACCAATGCGTGTTTTCACCGTAACAGGTAAATCACAGGCGTCTTGCATCGCTTTAACGGCATCAGCCACCAGCGCTGGCTCAGCCATTAAGCACGCACCAAAACGACCGCTTTGCACCCGATCTGAGGGGCAACCTACATTCAAATTAATTTCATTATAACCACGTTGCTGGGCAATTTTTGCGCACTCAGCTAACGCCTTCGGATCACTACCTCCGAGCTGCAATGAAACGGGTTGCTCTTCTTCGTTAAATGCCAAGTAATCGCCCTTACCAAACAAGATCGCGCCCGTTGTCACCATTTCGGTATAAAGCAAAGTGTGCTGTGACATCAAGCGATGAAAGTAGCGACAATGACGGTCCGTCCAATCTAACATCGGAGCAACGGAGAAACGCTGAAGGTGCGACACATTGTGCGACATGACTACATATTCCTTAAATAACAATAGGATGGAAATATAACGCACGATGAGTTAGCGGCGCATTTAAAAACAGCGCCGATTATAGCGCTCCACTGTCATGGCTTCAAATTCATCACCTGATTGCAAGCCAAGTTGATAAAAAATTAAGCTATCAAGTCTCGATATTCTGTAGCTAATTAATAAATATTAGGTATAGTCATCATGACATTTTATGTCACACATTCTTAATTAGAAGGACCCATAATATGAAAGCATTACCTATCATAGCTGCCTTTTCTTTCACCTTATTAGCGGGATGTGGGCCAATCTCAGAAGCGTATGAAGAAACAAAAAAAGAAGCCAAAGCGGCGAGTAAAAGCTTATTAGAAGAAAGTACAGGCATTAACGTTGACGAATTACTCGAAGCGAAAAAAGAGCTAGGCGTCAACTCAATTGAAGAAGGCAAGCAAGCTGCCCTTGAGCATATTGACGGCGTGGTTGAGCAAACCATTGGTGAGCCACTGGCCGCAGTACAGGACATCAACGCTGAAGATCTTGAGCAGCAAGTGAATGACGTGATCAAACAAAAGAAAACCGAGCTAGCCCAATGGTTATTGGAAGACGCTAACGAAGAAGAATAATGATGCTGCGATTGAGCCTTTGCGCTCAATCGCATTATGTTCGGCTAGCTACTTGTATCACTCAAGGCCATAACCAGCAATCACCACATCACACTCAGGCAGTAAATCACGATACAAACGTGCAAGCTCTGCTTTCGCCTCTTCGTCACCATGCACAATTTTGATTAGCTTTGGCGGCTTGCGCATCCGTTTCACAAAGTTCAGCAAATCTTTTTGATCGGCGTGGGCTGAATAACCACTTAAAGTGTGTACGCCAGCTTTAATATCAATGCGTTTATCGTCAATAAATACGTAACCGCCCGTTGGACCATATTGTTGAATATCACGCCCTAAACTGCCACGGGCTTGATAACCGACAAACAACACATCGGCTTTTTCATCGGGTAAAAACTGCTCTAAATAACTCACGATACGACCACCGCTACACATGCCACTGGCAGCAATCACCACCGCAGGCTTATTGCGTTTGGCAAGATAATTGAGCACTTGGATGTGCTCTTTATGGCTACTAACTGTATATAACGTTTCAAAGTCGAGTGGATGACGACCAGATTGGGTTTTCCGGCGCGCTTCGGCATCCCACAGCTCGCTAAACTCACAATAAAAATCCGTAAAGCCTGCCGCCATTGGCGAGTCGATAATCACCTCTAAATTGGCCCACATGGCCGCGGGGTTCTTTTTCGATTCAGCATAAGCGATAGACTCAAGCTCATATAACAGCTCTTGAGTGCGACCAATACTAAAAGCAGGGATCAACACCACACCGTTATCTGCCACTGCTTTTTCAATGGTGGTTTTCAATAAAGCAGAGCGCGCTTTACGTCCTTGATGGCAATGATCGCCATAGGTACTTTCAATTACTAATACATCGGCTTGATAAGGACTTTTCGGTGCGGCGAGCAATGGCGTGTAAGGCGCACCTAAATCACCGGAGAACACCACGCGCTTCCCTTTACCACAATCAAACTCTAAATAGGCCGAGCCTAAAATATGCCCAGCTGGCTTAAACTTCACCTTAGCCAAACCATCAACCGGTAAACGTTGCCAAACTTTATAGTCCACCGCAATCATCTGGCTTTTCAGCTTGCGAATACAAGCATCGATTAAACGCTGATCTTGTGTGACACCAAGCTTAAGGGCATCGCGCAAAATCATCGGCAACATCGCCACCGTAGCTTGGGTAGCATAAATGGGGCCATTAAAGCCAGCGGCTAATAAATATGGAATGCGGCCAACGTGATCAAT
Organism: Motilimonas sp. E26; assembly: GCF_021278025.1. Classification (GTDB taxonomy): domain Bacteria; phylum Pseudomonadota; class Gammaproteobacteria; order Enterobacterales; family CBDFNC01; genus Motilimonas. The sequence continues at coordinate 9,568 of NZ_JAIBHJ010000010.1, read as the reverse complement.
ATGGCAATGGGTAACAACAAGGGCTTTAACTGTTGAGAGGTCAAACTCAATAGCCAACGACTCAGCGCCTGCTTTACCGGCTGTTTCAGCCCCTTGAAACAAACCGCAATCAATTAAAATGCTGTTATGTTCATTTAGTATCAACTGATGACAAGAGCCTGTGACACCATCAACCGCGCCCCAATGTTTTATATCCATTCAATCTCCATATATCTATGTATCAAAGCATGCTTCGCAGAATAAATTCTGCTCCTACAAAAGCGTGTTACCCCCACGTAGGAGCGGAATTTATTCCGCGAAAAACAGCGCCCACCTGTTGAACGATATGCCCCCAACAAAAAGCGTGTTCCCCACACGTAGGAGCGGAATTCATTCCGCGAAAAACAGCGCCCATATGATGAGCGATATGTCCCAACAAAAGCACGTTACTCCCACGTGGGAGCGGAATTCATTCCGCGAAAAACAGCGCCCTCTTCATTCGCGATATAAATATCTCCCACAAAAGCGTGTTACTCACCTGTAAGATTCCCCAGTCATGGATCGATTCATCAAGCCTGATTAAGCGCGCCTAAACTTTGTATCACCAACTGCATCGCGCGAACAGATGAACTCGCCTCGGCATAACAACGCAGCTCGGGCGCGTTACCCGAAGGACGCAAATGCACCACTTCACCATTGCTCAATGTCATGCGCAGGCCATCGGTGGTATCAACACTCTCGGCATCAAACTCGCCTAGACCTAAACTAGCTAACAGCGACTTTGGCTCGGCCAATCCTCGCTCAATAATCGCCAAACTTTTTTCTCGGGGGAAGTTTTGAATACGGTCACTCGCGGTATAAATCTCTGGCAACTGCTCCACTAAATCTGAAATTCCCCCTTTCTCAGCCATTGCCAGCACCGCCAACACAGGTAACACCGCATCGCGCGTTGGCAACGCACTCAGCGCAGCGCTATTCACCTCAATGTCCGAGCCCAATAAAAAACCGCCATTGGCTTCAAAACCCGCAATTCGGCCAAACTGACTTTGCAACAATATAAACTCTGCAATCACATAAGGTGAGCCAATTTGCGTACGCGCTACATACTTAAACTCGCCACAGGCTTCGATGGCAGAATTACAACTTACCGGCACCGCTAACGCATCAATTTTTAAATACTGCGCGGCCAGTAAACATAAAATATCACCGCGTAAATAAGTGCCCGTTTCATCAGATAACAGCGGCCTATCGCCATCACCGTCGGTAGAAAACAGCGCATCTAACTCAAATTCACGCTGCCAATCTTGCGCTTGTTCTATGTCAGCCAAGCCCACCGCTTCGGTATCAATGGGCACAAAGCTGTCACTGCGGCCAAGGCTAATCACCTCTGCGCCAAACTGTGTAAACAAATCGCCATAAAGATCACGACCAGAGCTAGAATGCTCATAAATACCAATGCGTTTACCAGCTAATAAATCAGTGGGGAAAATATCAAGATAGCGCGCCATATAAGCATCAGCGGCACGAGCCGAAGCTTGTGGCAAGCCACTTAAATCCAGCGCTGCCAGCTCACTTTGCGCACTTAAAATTGCCAGCTCGTCTATCTTAGTGATTTCACCATCAGGACGATAAAACTTTAAACCATTGCGATCAAAAGGAATATGACTGCCCGTTACCATAATCGCAGGTACGCCATCGGCCATTGAAGTTACCGCCAGCGCTGGCGTTGGCAGCACGCCATAAAAATCCACCTCTAATCCTGCAGCTCGAACGCCAGCAATACAAGCCTGTGCCATTTCAGGGCTGCTCGGGCGATTATCAACAGCAATAGCGATTCGTGAAAAACGAAAGCGTTCTCTCATTATCTCAATAAAAGCCAAGGTAAATGCTGCGCACACCTCGGGAGTAAAATCCACCACCAACCCGCGCGCCCCGCTAGTACCAAAAGCGATGCCGCTGTTCTTAATGATATTCGCCACACTCATGATTCAGTCCTACCGTATCTATCTTCAAAACGTACTATGTCGTCTTCACCTAAATACGAGCCTGACTGCACTTCAATTAACTCAAGAGGCACCTTACCAGGGTTTTCAAGAGCGTGAGTAGTGCCAATAGGAATATAAGTAGACTCATTTTCACTGAGTAAAAAGGTGCGCTCACCGTTGGTTACCTTGGCCGTTCCCGACACCACCACCCAATGCTCGGCGCGATGATGATGCATTTGTACCGATAATTTAGCGCCTGGTTTCACCGTAATATGCTTAACCTGAAACCGATTGCCGGTATCGATAGAATCATACTTACCCCAAGGACGCTGCACATCACGGTGATGTAACACCTCGCTGCGCTGCGCCGCTTTTAGTTGCTCAACCAAGTGCTTCACTTCCTGCACCCGTGACTTATCGGCCACCAACACCGCATCTTTGGTCTTCACCACTATGATGTCTTTTAAGCCAATGCTGGCAACCAGCGTATCCTGGGCATAAACATACGAGTTATGTGAGTCGATATCTAACACATCACCACGAAACACATTGCCCTGCTCGTCCTTGTCAGACACTTCCCACAGCGCCGACCAACCGCCCACGTCACTCCAACCGCAATCCATTGGGATCACCACGGCTTGGCTGGTTTTTTCCATCACCGCATAATCGATAGAGTCTTCAGGGCTAGTAGCAAAGGCCGCTGCATCAATGCGAATAAAGTCTAAATCGGGATTAAACTCACGTGTGGCCGCTTGGCAAGCGTGGTAAATATCAGGGTTGTGTTGTTTCAACTCAGCCAAAAACACACTGGCTTTAAACAAAAAGATGCCGCTATTCCACGAATAATGGCCAGTGCTGACATATTCTTTTGCCGTCGCTAAATCAGGCTTTTCAACAAACTGAGCCACTTGAAAAATATCACCCGTGGCATCGGGAAATTGCACCGCCTTACCTCGTTTTATATAGCCATAACCGGTTTCAGGATGATCCGGCACTATGCCAAACGTCACTAAATGATCCGCCAGCGCCGCCGCCATTGCCACATTTACAGCATTGCAAAAAGCTTGCTCGTCTTTCACCACGTGATCCGCCGCTAACACTAACAATAAGGGATCCTCATCGGGATGCTGAGCCAAGGCTTGAAACGCCGCCAGCGCCAACGCCGGCGCGGTATTTTTCGCTTCTGGCTCTAACAAAATACCACTATGAGACAAATCCGTTTGGCGCATTTGCTCTGCCACCGTAAAACGATGCTCTTCGTTACAGATGATCAACGGTGGTTGATGTTGAATAGAAACCAGCCGCCTAGCTGTAGCTTGTAACATTGTCGCCTGACCGTATAACGATAGGAATTGCTTAGGATGTAGCTTACGAGAAAGCGGCCACAAGCGAGTTCCAGAGCCGCCAGCCATGATCACAGGAAGTAACATAACACACTCCAGATCCGTTGGATGATTATGGTAATTAAAGACTAGTATGGGGGAGAATGGAACACATGTGGTTTTAAATGTGCTCATGCTAACCCATTCAACTTAGGAAAAAGTTTAGTAAAGAATACCAGAATAAAGTTCTATTTAGCTCAAGTTAGTCGACGAATAGGAAAAGTATTAACTAAATTTCAGTCTTATCAGCTACGAAGTCAACAAAAACCATTAAATAAAAACAAAAACCAACTCTAATTTTTAAAAAAATGACAGCAATATTCACTCGATAAACGACTAAAACAGGTAAAATAATAATAAAAACCTACTAAAACCAGACTAATACACTATATCAACACTAAGCCCATATGTGATTGATTTTACTGAATAGTTCATCTGTAAGAAGGCCTACAAATGCTTGTTTTTAAGCTTTAGTTAGAGTAAATTTGTGATATTTGTCCTATTTTTCACAGATAAAGCTATCTCAAGCGGTGCTTTTGATGCCTCTCTGCACCTCATTTAACATGTGCACAACAAACTTAACGTTTAAAAATTTATGACCGAGGTTACACCAGAATGTTAAATAGTGTTGCGTATAAATATTCACCAATATTCATACAAAATTTATTGTTAAGCTGCCACGAACTAATAAAAAGAAAATTACGAGCAACTAAATCAAGCAATGCTCTCATGCAGCAACTTATTTCACACGAAAAGGACTCAAAAGCATTAGAAGAATATAGTAAAAATAAATTAGAAAGTGTAATTAACAATGCAATAAATAATACAGAGTACTATTCGAAGTATAAAAACAAAAAAAACTTAAATATCAGTGATTTTTCCTATACAAGTAAAGAAGATGTTAGGAAGCATACTAATCAGTTTATAAACTGCAAGTCGAAAGAAATAAAAATATCAGGTCAAACTAGCGGCACAACAGGTAAGTCTCTTACTATTTATCAAGACATATCTTCAGTTAGAGCTGAAAAAGCATTTACCGACCGTCACCTTCAATGGGCAGGATTCAAAAAGGGCGATAAAATTGCTTGGCTTAGAGGAGATAAAATCGTTCCAATGCAACAAAAGAAGCCGCCTTACTGGCGCTTTTCCTACTTTAATAACATGATATTTTTTTCTGCTTTTCATATGACAAAAGAAGTAATTCCAATGTATATAAAAGCGATGGAAGATAACAAAGTTGATATTATTCAAGCAGCCCCATCATCAGTTGTTACTTTGGCTAAATACCTCGAAATGAACGACACTTATTATCAAGGAAAATTAAAATCTATTGTTACATCGTCTGAATCTTTATCACTAGAGCATAAGTTACTTATTGAAAAGCATTTTAAATGCACAGTTTTTGATTGGTATGGTTTATTCGAGAGAGTTGCGGCGATAGCCAGCTGTGAACATAATAACTACCACATATTAACTGACTATTCCCATGTTGAGTTACTCGAAGAGGACAACGGTTATCATGAAATTGTGGGGACTAACTTCAACAATAGAATTCACCCATTAATTCGTTATAGGACAGGTGATTATGTCGCTTTGTCGAATAAAAAAAATTGTCCATGTGGCAGAGTATACCCTATTATTGACCACATTAAAGGACGCAGAGGAGACTACTTAATCGCAGAAGATGGTCAAAAGGTTTACCATTTAAGCCAAATAACTAAAGCCATTCCTGGAATTATTGCGGCACAGTTTTTGCAAGATAGCCAAACGAAGATAAAGTTACTACTTGTTGTAGATGAAAATAAGTTTGACAGTTTTCAGAAAACCAAATTAATAAATAGCGCAAAAAAAGATTTAGGAGCATCTCTAGAGATCGAAATTGAATTAGTCGATATAATCCCCAAAACAAAAAATGGTAAAACTCGTCAAGTGATTTGCAATATTAAAGGGTAATATCTAAAGCTAGAAAGTAAGTAAATTTTATGGCCGCATCCATGCGGCAGGTTTTATAGTAAAGAAAGGATAGTCGACTTAAACTTTTGGAACTCGTAACAAATTAATGTCAAGCTGATGGTTTACATTATTTTTAGCTTCCCATATATCAGCAGCTCTATCTATACGTTCCATATCTAAAAACATATCCGCCCTTTGATAGTTAGGCTCCCAGTATATATTGTCATTTATTTTTAGCCCAGTAAATATATCAAGGTAATAGTTAGCCAAAGTAACAGATCGAGTTGTTGCACTGGCGGCAATTCGTGTATTTTCAAAATAATTACGTTCAACTTTCACATTTGACATCGGAATAAGTTCATCATCTATATCAAGTGGTTGAATCCTCAATCCTCTACCAGTGTTAAGAATTACATTTTCGCTAACATCAATATTTTTTATTTCTAAGGTTTTTTCTATTTCATCATTAGGGCGTATATCAAGAAAGTATCCATTTGGATAATCTTTAATAAGGTTATTTTTTACTTCGACATCACTGTAACCAAGAATATCCATTGCATGTGTATAGCCATTTATAAATTTATTCCGAATAACTTTCAAGCCGAATGTTGGTTGCCTTGTTGCCAACTTAAGCGGTCCACGCATATTTTTAAAAGTATTATCAGAAAATTCAAGGTTATTAACACCGCCAAATTTATCAATCTTAATGGTGGTAGATATTTGCATACACTGTTCAAATACATTATTACTAACCAGCACGTTATTAGAATAAATTCCACCTATCTCATGGTAAGGTGAAGTATTCACCCTCAAACATGCATCACCAAAACCAAAAAAAGTGTTTTGCCTAATTATTGCATCATTTGCACTACCTATATATAAACCATCATGAGTCCATCTAGGTGCTTCTCCTATTGAATTAAACACACCAACGAAGCTTAAATTCTGTATAATTAAACCTTCACTATTATCAATAAATATTAGTGAATCTCTAAGATCAGGATTACTACCTGGCGCGATTGTTTTTTTAATTACCGTTCCAGTATTACCTTGAATGGTAATATTCTTAGCTATGTCTAATATTCTAACCGTTTTTTCAAAAATAAATGTTCCACTAGGAAATTCAATTACATCACCATCATTTAGGTTTTCTAACATTGCTTTAAACGCTACCGAGTCATCAATATTATCATCTGGATGCATACCATAATCAGTTACTAATTTAGTTGGAGTGCTGTTTTCAAAGAACTCAACTTGAGGCAATTCTTTATGAATGACTTCTATGGTATATGGAATGACTGATACATTACCAAGGTTACTCGTTACAGTTTTAGTTAACTCGTAGACAGCAGGGATGAAACCGGAGAAGGTTACATCTTCAGAATGGCTGTTAGAAAGATACTGAACACCACTACCTGTCCACTCTACGCTTACAGTAAATTCTTCAGTATTACTCCAATTAACAAAGCCTCTTAATGATAGACTTTCACCTTGAGAGGCTGCTATCACAGGAGGGTTATCAGACCGTGCCGGTTCACATAACTCAAATGCTGAAGAATTAAATACAGGAAGGGACATAGCGCTTAATATTGCTATATTACATAAAGTTTTTTTGAACGAAATAGTTTTCATACAATTACCTCAATAATTAATTAATAATTAACAATTAGTTTTCTCGCGGAAAAAATTGGAGGTTGTATAAAACTAACTCCGTTGGTAGCTCTGCCATCATAGTTTCCCTTAGACCAGTAGCTTTGCGTAACACCCTTTCGAATGTGCTGCCTTTTTCAACGCGACACTGAATTGCTTCAGTTACTTCAATTTAGCATTAGAAAAGCATTAGTACACCTTGAAAGTAATCAAAGTAAGATCTCCATCTCATCTTAAAATGAATAAAAATGTAACTTATTAATAACAATCACAATATTAAAGAGCAAAGTTTTATAAAAAAAACCTATTAAAAAATACAACTACAAAAAACAAAACACCAATCACATAACAGATTAATTTAATTGGTTTTTATAAATAACCATCAATTGATTTGAATCACATTATAAAAAACGGCAATATTTTTATCGATTTATAATTAAATATAGGAGCAATAAATATTAATGAGAATCAAAACCATGAAGAATATCTATTAAGAATAGATTGTTAGAAAAAACCGTTCCTAGGGCAGGATCGAGAGCGTTTTTTAAGTAATCACTCGATTTTATTTGACGCCTAAAAGCAATCGTGATCTTATACTCATTTTGTGTGAGTAGGACATGTACCTTGAAGCTTTCACTTTAGCTCGCTCACAGACAACGCCAGCCTGCTAGGGTAATTATCCTCTGAGAGCTCCTCCCCCTCTGGCAGGATAGATAATTGGACTCCCCCCCTCATAAGTCGTAGCCTCTAATTGCTAGTAGAAAAATAATTGAAGTTCAACATGATGAAGACAGTTGCTGGTGTAGATTTAGCCAAGAGAGTGATTCAAGTTTGCGTTTATGCGAACAAAAAAATGCGTTCTAATACAGAAATGACACCGAATGAGTTTACTTCTTAGTTGGCAAATTCAGAACAGTAACTGTTACATTTGAAGCTTGTGGGACTTCGAATTACTGGAAGCAGCTTGCAGCATCCTTAGGGCATGACGCTCGATTAATCTCCACTAAATTAGTCGCTTCAGTGAGGCAAAATCAGAAAACAGACAAAAATGATGCTTTAGCCATTGTTCAAGCGTCCTCGCTACCAGATATCGCCTTTATTTCAGGGAAAACAATGGATCAGCAACAATTGCAATCCGTCATGCGACTGAGGGAGCTAAGTGTCAGGCACAAAACAGCAGCAAAGAATCAATTATTAGCCTTATTGTCTGAATTCAATATTAAAGCTTCCAAAAAGTATGGGGGGTTAAGGGGGAGCATTGAATCGACTCTGGAAGATGCAGAAAATGGGTTGTCGAGTGAGTTTCGAACGGCTCTTACTGTTGCCCCCTCTGGCAGGATAGTTGTCACTACTTAAAATTTAACCAGTTGGGGGTTAAGGCTTGATTGTGCCACGCTACACTGAAGAACGAAAACAGCAGGTTTTGAATAAATTATTACCTCCCTTCAACATGACTGTTGCACAAGTCGCTAGAAATGAAGGGATTGGCCTGCAAACCTTGTATAATTGGCGCGATAAAGCCAAACAACAAGGTCGTCCTGTGCCCGGAAATAAACCAACATCTGATCAATGGTCTGCTGAAGCTAAACTGGCCTCGGTCATTGAAACTGCCAGTTTAAACGAAGCCGAATTAAGTGAATATTGCCGTGAAAAAGGGCTCTATGTTGACCAAGTTAAAGCTTGGAAAGCTGATTCACTTAGAGGTTTTATGAGCTCTCGCGAACATGAAATTGAAGTGAAACGCCAGCGGCAGGCAGATAAGAAAGAAATAAAACAGTTAAAACGCGAGCTACGCGAAAAAGAAAAGGCGCTAGCTGAAACCGCGGCGATCTTGGTGCTGCGAAAAAAGTTAAATGCGCTTTGGGAGAGCGACAGCGAAGACGACTAACCTCATTCCCACTGCGCACAAAATACGTGTCATGGATACAAGAGGCAAATCAGTCTGCCGCTCGGCTCAATGTTGCTTGCCGTGAAGCGGGGATCACTTTACGTACCTATCGGCGCTGGTATCGCGATGGCAGTATCTCCGCCGATAAGCGGCCGGATGCGGTCCGTCCGACACCGGCGAACAAGCTAACAGAAGCCGAGCAAGCAAAGATTATTGAGGTGTGTAACTTGAGTAAATTTGCCAGTTTACCACCGTCACAAATCGTGCCAGCGCTATTAGATAATAATGAGTATTATGACTCTGAATCGACGTTTTATCGGGTATTAAAAGCCAATGGACAGCTACATCATCGCGGTCGAAGTATGACGCGAAAGGTGTCAGCGCAACCCACAGAACGTTTTAAGAAGTTTTAAAACCGAATGGATGCCAATGTCAGGTTATCAGTCATTTGCAGCGGGTATTGAATCGATTAACAGGTACATTACCGGTTATTTAATCGGTACAGGCCTCACCAGTTTAACAAGGGCTATCGCCACAAAAGGCTGAAGCAGAATACTTCAAAACTTATAACGAGATGGCCAGTTTTAGTTGAGCACTACAGTTTTTATTAAAAAAGGGCAATTCTACAGTCTCAACGCCGTGTTTCAAAATGTTTGTTCTGGTCAACCAAAACTGGACACCTTTAGTTGAGAATTTTCAAACTCCACTGGTGACAGATCACCATTGGCTGA
>NZ_JAIBHJ010000001.1:155507-332789 GCF_021278025.1 Motilimonas sp. E26 | reverse complement strand
GGCTATCGCCACAAAAGGCTGAAGCAGAATACTTCAAAACTTATAACGAGGTGGCCAGTTTTAGTTGACCACTACATATCGACTTGTGCCCTATCAGCATTTGGCTGGTAAGTGGTACCACTGAATTTATAAAAAGAAGCCTTTCAGCTGCCATTCCGCAGCAAATTCCAAATTTAAAATAGTGTGATCGCACGATCATTTATGCGCAATTTTGCCAACACCCTATTGACCGCGATTCCATATTTTGATCTATTACTGCTATTTAACCGACATTCCATAGCCAATTTATCAATAAAATGATTCATACAGCTGGCCAAGTCGCTGCACATTATCTCCCGTCCCTGTATCAAACTCAAAAACAGGCTAGGCCTAACTAGTAACCTGGGTTGTTTTATTGTTAACTTGGTGGTAGCTTTTTTCTGTTTGCCTGCAATTTAAAGCCTTCAGGAAGTGGCTTAAACTTATCCCCACTTTCTGGCCAGCGTTTAGCTCTGCTTTGAAAAGATCGAAGTGCAGCAATGTCTATCGTAGCAGCTACCACGAAATCATTATCACCGCCTCTTAAACGGGCAATATCACGCAGAAAAGCCTCCTTTGCTGGCGAGCGAACTCGGCTGTCACCATATTTTCGATTATTAACTAAAATAGTATAAGCATGAACATCTAGAGCTGCAGATTCGATGAGTGAAGCGAAGGTATCAAGATCTCTATTCCAACTAAGAACCATTAATGCATCAACGGCTCCTTGGAAGCGAACACGGGCTTTGCTGTTCTGTAATTCTGAACAAACCATTACACCGAAGTTAAAGCCGTTATGAATATATACGGGTTTTGGTGACACCCCTAATGAGTCCCATTGCTTGCCAAACTTACTAGTAAGCTCTTTGTCCTCACCAACTGCAGGCACTAGTTTAGGTTGTCGAATTTTTACAAAGGTAGGGTAACCTAGTCGGTTATCTGCCAATACCATTGAGGCTTCACTGTGGATCTTATTAGCCCCAGTGTGTAGGTACTCTGTTCCAGCTATTAAACTTATTCCCGCGTTACTTAATCTAGCAGCAATACTGTTAAACCACCTTAGTGGGATTGATAGTTCAGGAAATAGTACATAATCAGGTTTTGGTTTTAACTTCAGAACATCGTTAACCAATTTCGATATCTTTTGATAACGTTTCCTACTTAAATTGGGTTTGTTACAAGCTGTCGCTGCCCAGTCACTATCTTCAGTGCGAAGATTAGTCAGAGCCACGATCACCTTATCTTTGTTGTCTGTACCAACTCTTACAAATTTTCTTCTGCGTGTTGAAGGCTTTTCTTCAGCATCTTGCCCAGCAGCAAGTAAAGTTGGCTTTATCCATACACCACGTAATGCTTGCGTGTATTTTGCCCATGTAACAGAGGGGCTATAAATTGGAGGTTTTCCGGATGCAGAGGGTAAACCGACACACTCAGGGGCCAGTTCAGATATTTCTTGCGGTGACAACGGTCTGGTTGGGAAAAGGTACGGAAGGAAACTTTCTTTTTTCTTTTGGTCTTTTGTAACATGAACCAATCTGGTCTCTCGAGTAGAGTTTATAAAAAGCTTGAATGTGCGCTCATCAATAAGTCCTGATTGCTCAAGTAACATCAGGATTGCCATTTCCTTTTTAACGTTTCGCTTTCTGACCAATTCTATAGCTTGTTTATTCTTAATTATGTATTTGTAGGCTTCTTTTGCAAGATCTGCCGATGCGACTAATGGCGCTTTTTTCTCAAACTCTGCCACATCAAATCTTAGCTTTAAAAGCGCCTCAAAATCCTTGAGTGTTGCGACTATTTGTTTTAAAAATAGTCCCTCTAGGCGCTTTTTCCTACTCGAACGTTCACCGAGAGATAGTGTACTCGGATCGTGGTAGCGTGTGGCTGCGTCAATAAATAACCAGGTTAACGTACCCTTGATATAGCCCCAAAGATCTTTTGATACCTCGGCCTTAGACCCATTAATTAGAACTCTTTGTCCTCTGTTGACTTCTTTGGCGAGTGTATCTATTGCTTGATAGGACTTCACGGCAATTTTCTCAGCTTGCTCCCACTCATTCATACTGATCGCAAACCCGAGCAATCTAGGTAAGTAATTAAAATGAGCAAACAGATTATCTGCCCGTAAAATATGGTTATGGGCGAACTGGTAGAAATCCTCGCGTTGTTCCTTCCATTGGTTAGGCGGTAAATCCCGTGCGAGAGTTTCTACATGGCGAAGCTGCAGTGACCAACCTAAGCGTCGAATCGTCAGCCCATCTGCTCTTCGCAGAGTATCAGCATTTTCACCTACGCTACCAGCCGCTGAGAGCACTTTAGCTGCAGTTGAATGCTCTAATTGGTCGGGCGAAGGCATGAGACGATGCTCACTAGATAATTCGTATATATCCTTTTCGATGCTATCCAACAGGTCTAAGCCAGCACGACCTTGCAATATAAATAACTTTTGCTTGTCTGATTGAAGCGATATTTTGGAGCGACCTTGTACGTCATCGCCTTGGTTAATCTTCCATAACTTATTGTTTTTACTACCATGTGTAATGCATTTTTTACCCATTCTCCCTTGCAAGAAAAACATAAAGTCTTGGCTATTTGATATTTGCCCCGTATCACGCAATACGAGGAACATATCATCTACATAACGACCGTAGTGAATAGGTGAGAGCTTTTCAATAACAAGTCGGTCCCACTTGTGCAATAAAGCATTTGAAATTACTCTGCTACATGTCAGACCAATGACCAACCCGCCACTTATTTTTGCTTCTTGACCACCTACAGATTTACCAAATTTGGTGGCGCCGTCAGCCCACTCATTAAGAAATAGTGATAGTTGTTCTGTGAATAATTGTTCTTCATCAGAAAACTTTAAATCCAGTGCTTCAATTAGTTCTGAAGAAGAGATTATTAGCGGATCAATAAAGTGGTAGTAGCTTTTCAAATCAAGAGAGACCGCAATAATATCACGGTCTTTTTCCAGCTCATCCCTTATTGTTTTTAAGCCATCGTTACGCCATTTTTGATAGGGTTGAAAATACGGTACAAAAGAGCCAACAGAACTGATATGGAAAGGCTTTTCATTATCATCAGCGAAAAGCTCATCATTACGAATTCGTTTGAGTCTGCCACCATAGCAGCTATCGTCGAGTTTGGCGTCGAATTTGTGACCAATCATATTGATCCACAATGCAGAAATGATGTGGGTATTGATGGGAAAATCACCAACAATTCTGAACTCGGGCACTACATTGTAATATTTAAAAAGGCCCTCAACCGCTCTATCAGGTTTAGAAAAATGAACGTGACCATTATCACTAGCTCCTGATTTTCTTTTAGAGGATAGCTTCTTAGGAAGTAAACGAAAATCCCCAATGAGACCGTCATTTCTAGCAAAGCCAGCATCATTTTGTAATTGTTTTAACAGGGCATCTAGGTTGGCAAGTAAATCTTGCTCGTACTCTGCGAATTTAATGGCTGTTGGGAAGGTATTTTCGAAGAAACAGTCAGCCTTAGCCTTCCGGTATGCCACGAGCAGATCTTCTATTGTAAGAGAGTCCCATCCTGTAAACTCTGCTTGATAACTCATCATGGGTTCCTTTGATTTTCAACTGCCGATGCTACATGTGCAATTAACTGCCTAATTGTAGGATGACTCAGTTTGGATACTAGAGGGGATACATAGTCACGCCCCTGGTTCCAATGTAAATTGGTGTTGTAGATTATGCCAAGTAAGAAATAGCTTTCAGGAATATCAACTCCAGCGCCAGAGGCCACGTCTAGTTTTTTGGAGGTTCCGTGTTCCGAAATAAACTTTTCTTGCCAATCAGTGTCTGTTAAAAGGCAATAAATTTGGTGCTCAATAATAATCCGTACGGCGAAGCAAACTGCGACAGCATCATAGTTTTTGCTGGTCAGATACCTGTTAAGCTCTTTATTGACATAATCTTTGAATGAAACAGAACTTTTCCATTGATTGGGCAGAAAATTGGGCCATTCATCTGTTATTTCATGGACATCTGGATGAAAATGAAACCAGTGTTTATCGAGGACATCTCTAATCGGTCGCACCATATCTTCATACTGATCAGAATCTCTGAACTCTACTAATCTCAAAATATCTTTAGACTTGCCTACAGGTTTTGATAGTAGGTAATTAATCTGTATCTTATGTTTGTTAAAGCAGAAATCAAAGAATACGCCAGGGTCTAAGTGTGTGAGTATCAGTGGATAAATTACTTGGTTACGAGCTTTGTATTCTTCAATAATTGAAGTGACATAGTATTGGAAAGCTACTAGGTTTGCGTCATCCAGATAGTCGAACACCTCATCTATAATCAGAATTAGTGGTTTTTTGCTACCCTCGTACAAGGTTTTATGGAGCTGAACCACAAGCGTGATGATGTCTCGCTGTCCGTTCGATAATTGGTGGGCTTTGGGGTAGTTGATAACCAGCTCTTTCTTTTTTTTGGTTTCTTCAACTTTAGCCCATTGCCAGGTCGAGCTTTTGAAATTGGCCAGCAAGTCTTGATAATGTGCTTTGACCGTAACGTAATATAGCCAGTCTGTTGCAGCGGAAAATGTTTTAGGATCGGCTGCATGTAAGCAGGCAATCTGGTAAGCCGTGAAAAATCCTTCAATCTCAGAATCAACAGTACCAAACTGGATTAATCGTTCAGAGATGCTATTTAAAATAGTCACTGCTCTAAGCTCTTGAATACAGTTATCCAATACCCATTGGGATATGAAGGCTGCACTTCCATTCTGATGGTTCACCTTGTCGATTATGGCTTGAACTGCTGTCTGAATGCGAACCTGAGTGAATTTTGATAAATCGACGCCCTGAATCGCATCCAAAAGTCTTGAGTCTTTTAATAGATCAGAGATGTTGGTCAGAATCTTTCCGTTTTGACCAAATTGGGCTTTAGCGTCAGCAGGTCTATATGAAAAGTCAGATCTAGCTGGGATTTTGCAGATGGTTATGGGCTTTATTTCAATAGTGGAGGATACTGCCCCTTTGAAATGCTTTTTCGCTTTTGGGGTTAGGCCGCTATTGACAACTAGCACATCAAACTGTTGTCTAATCTCGTTTTTGGTTTTGTCTGCGGTTAACTTCTGTCCGTTAACCGTGACGCTCAGCTCAGGTGCCAGCTTATCGTTCTCTTTATGATAATCCTTTTCCGCGAGATCGATTCGCTTGGTATTCATCGACGAGAATGCTGTGGCGACCGAGCTCTTGCCAAAGCCATTGGGCGCAACTAAAAGATTGGGTTTGCAGGCTTTTAATTGCACGTTAAAGCATTCATGCGAAATGCCTTTGATGTTCCTTATCTCGATTTGGCTTATAGTCATCGCCCAATTTCCTTATTTTACTGTTACTTGGCCGTTCATTAACATGGGGAGAAGCCAGTCACGGAGTTGAACAAGCTCGTGGCTCTGAAGCGCAAGATTCAAGATCTTTTCAAATATGGGGTCTGCGACTTTGTAGTAGTCAGTCAAAACTTTATCGCAAGGTATAACAATTGGACTGTCTTTAATAACGCCCTTGTTAATATGGGGCTGCTGAGCCCCAGTCCGTAACCCCATTAATCTTGGAACTTCACTGCAAAAATAAGGGTATATAAAAGAGCTTTTTAGCCTCTTGCATTCTCTAATTCCCACCACAGATTGGTTTGTTGCAGCATCAATGCCCAGTATCGAAGGTCGAATATAACGAACAATCGAAATGACGACTGTACCTTTAGGCAACAGCATGGCAGCTGAGTTCTCAATGCCAGCTTGAGAAATCTTTTGCTCCGATGTAATAATCGGAAATGAAGCTGTTTCAGCTGAACTCAGCCACGGAATATCTGCATTTTGCCAATATTCATCCACGGATGTTGATGGGGTTCCACCCAATTCAGTTTTTGATATTTTGCCAACTGTGGCTGCTTCCCACCCCTCAGGTATTTCCCGCTTTAGGGTTGGGTTGTAGACCATTTTGCCGCCGGAGGTTTTGTAGGGTTTGCCTTGGCCTTGTGGTGAGTCGTCGGGGAAGTCGAACTGTACAAACCAATAGTCGTACAGGGTTTTGGCCATAGCTTCCAGCTCGGCGTTGATGCGGTTGTTGAGTTCGATTTTTTTGTCAATCTCGCTTAATAGCTTCGCGACTTTTTTCTGCTCCTCGATAGGAGGTATGCGTATTGGAAAGCTTGGAAGCTCGTTCAACGCGATACGATCTACAGTGGCGCCAGTTATAGTATTTGCTTTGATCGTTTGTTGGAAAGCAGGTGATAGATATGCGTAAAGTACGTATTCCGGCGTAACTTTTTCTCTATTGAGCCGAAGTAAGCCCATCCGTCTTCCTAAACAGGCTCTGATGCCAGAAGGCATAAGGGCTGCCTCACCAAGACGAGTTTCATAAGAAAAAAGAAGATCACCTTCTTTAGGAGTGACTCTTTTTGTCCACTTTTTAAAATCAGCTTCGCTTAAGAACGCCGATTTGTTTAAGTCTAACCGGCCTTTCTCTAAGCTCGATATGCTTAGAAAGTATGGTCCTTTTTCCAACTTCTTTGGAGTAGCATGCGGTCCATCATAAACATCGGCGATACCGCCAATCGTTGTAATATAGTTAGGCTTCATACTTCAACCCCGCCAACTGCTTTTTAATCTCGGTTTCCAAATCACGAGACTGAGAGAACAAGCTATCTAGGTTGCTAGTAAAGCCCTGCATTTTTTCAGCGAACTGTTCTGGGGTGATATCCACATATTCGATTTTGACATCAAAGTACTGGCCTGCACTTAATGAGTAGTTTTTGGCTTCGATTTCGCTATAACTCACCGCAACAGAAAAATCTTCAAGTCCTTCTTTAGCGTTAAACACATCAATAATTTGTTGTTCTTCATCGGCGGTTAATACGGTTTTTTGGTTTTTACCGTCTTTGACTTTTTCGCCCAGGTTAGAGGCATCCACCAGTACTACATCGCCATCGTTGCTGGCGTCGATAAACAAAATAGAGACGTTAGTGCCTGTGGTGGCGAAGATATTGGATGGCATGGAAACCACGCCCGCCAGCATTTTATTTTTCACCAAATGCTCACGGATTTTTTTGTCGATACCTGATTGCGCGGTAATAAAGCCAGTGGGCACCACAACAGCCGCTTTACCATTAGGCTTTAGCGAAGCGATGATATGTTGTAAAAACAGCGAGTAAATGGCCATTTTGTCTTTAGCTTTAGCGGGTGCTTTTGGAATACCGGCAAAAAAGCGACCTTTGTTTTCTTTGCTGTCCAGCTCATCCCTGAAGTCGCTAAAATCCAGCTTAAATGGCGGGTTGGAGACGATGTAATCAAAGCGTTTTAACTCTTTGCCATCCTTATGGTAGGGATGGAGCACGGTATTACCTTGGATCACATTCGGAATTGAGTGCACCAGATTATTTAAGATCAAGTTTAAACGCAGCAGGTTGGAGGATTTTTGCGAAATATCTTGGGTGTAAATACTACAGCGGTTTTCACCTATGGCGTGAGCCACGTTCATTAATAACGTGCCCGAACCTGCTGATGGGTCGTAACAGGCGACGTTGCGGACGGTGCCACGTTGCTCTTTAGGTACTAAAATTTCGGCCATAATGCGTGCTACTGCATGAGGGGTAAAGTACTCGGCGTATTTGCCGCCTGAATTGCTGTTGTAGTCTTTGATTAGGTATTCGAAGATGGTGGCGTAGAAGTCGAATTTTTGCGTAAAGATACGCTCAAAGCTGAACTCCACCAGTTTGTTGATAATGGCGCGGCAGAAGGCATCGCGTTTTGACTCGTCGGCAATGTATTGGCTGATGCGGTCGAACAGAACCACTTTTGCGCCGCCGTCGGTTTTAACCGCGAACACATCGTTATTGCTAATGGCAATGTCGATAAGGGTGTCGTCAAACAGCTTGGCAAAATCCGGCGCGTTTTGTTGGCTAAATAGATAGCTGATAAAGTGCTGCGGTTTAAGCCTCGCAGTGTCAGGGCTCATTTGCAACTGCAACATGACGAGGTCATCTTCGCTCATGGCTGTGAGGGCATCGTCCCACTTGTCGGCTTTAGCAATTCTTTCATCAACTTTTTTTGCTTCAAAGGCGAATTTGTCGTTTAAGAACTTGTACAAAAAGGTTTGGGTAATAATTTTAAATTCGTTACCGTCGTTACCTAAACCATAGGTAGCACAGATACTTTTTAAACTATCGATTAAGGTTCTGGTTTTTTGCTGAAATTCTAATTCAACCATTTGGTATTTACTTCCTAATCAGTTTTACCCGCATTACCACGCTTGGCTGCCGGTATTAAATTCTTTTAAATACTCCGCGACGACGAGGTGGTTAATGTAACGCGAAGCGTCGGCGTTGAGTTTAATTTGCTGCTCTTTCATAAAGCGGCCAATCACCAGCGGCATCATTTGCCGTTCAAAGTAGCTTTCGTTATCGAGCACTTGGCTGTTATTGAGCACTTGCTCGTCGGCATCTTGTTTCACACCTGCCAAGGCTGCAAAAATTTTACGCTCTGACTCGCTGATGTCGCTTTGGCTTTGCTGGCGCTCTTGCAAGCGTTTGTGAATACGGGTGTATTTGGCATCGCCTAGGTACTTTTGCCGCAGTTGGTTGTTTTGGCGGTTCAGCTCTTTGACGCGGTCGTGAATTTTATTCAGCGCGTCAATATTAGCATTCATTTCGTCTTGAGTGACTTCACTAAGGTTTTTCTTCTTAAACAGGCGCTCTAGCTCTTCTTTTAAGCTAAGAAACTGTGGGTCTTGCTGGTCAAAATTACTGGCCAGTGCTTCACGGGTTTGGCGCAGGGTGTTTTTAAGCTTGTCGGCCAGTACCAGCTCTTCTTCGCCGATTTTTACAAACTTGAAGATCACCTCTTCTAAAGCGCGGTTGAGCAGGTTTGTGGTGTCTTGGCCATTTTCTAAATCGTTTTTAAGGTTGAGCAAATCCAGATGATTGCTGGTTTCACGATACAGCACATTGAGCTTGGCAAAATCCAACTCATCGAGAAAGTCATACTCGCCTTGCAAGCGGATCAAGTTATACAAACTGCGGGCATCGGCTAAGGCTTTTTTGAGTGCCAGTACGGTATCGCGGTCTTGTATTTGGCTGATCTGGTTGCAGAACTCTTCCATGTTGTCGGTATCAAAACGGAACAGTACGTCTTTGATATGCTCGATTTCTTGTTTGATCTCTTCCTGAGATTTAAACAGCTGTGAGTAGTGCTCCATCTCATCGCCCAGTTCCGACTGTAATTCGTCGAAATAGGCTTTGTTGGTGGCATCAAACTCTTTTCTAATATCGGCAAAATCGACCACATAACCATAGCGGAAGTCTTTGTATGTGCGATTCACTCGGGTGAGGGCTTGTAGCAGGTTATGTTTGCGGATCACCCGACCAAGATAGAGTTTTTTCAGGCGCTTGGCATCAAAGCCAGTCAGTAGCATGTTGTATACAAACAGAAAGTCGATTTTGCCAGCTTTGAAATCTTCTACCCAGTCTTTACGCTCTTCTTTAGTGCCTATATCGTGCAGGATCAGGGCAGCGTTTTTTACCTTTTGGGCTTGTTTGGCAGACTCTGCGTAACTGGTTGGCGCAGGCTCAGCGACTTCGAGTATCTGGCTATTTGAATTGGAAGTTTGCGGCAGAATAGGTGCATCGGCATAAACGCTATTGAAAATTTCAAACATCTGTTTTGCTTGGTCTGAACTGTCACAGATCACCATTCCGCCGATGCTGACATCGTTTAATGCGCCACGGCTTTTTTCAAAGTCGTTTACTATATAGCTAAGCATGGGTTCAACAAAGCTTGGGTGGGCGTATATCAGCTTACGATCAACATCGCCCATTTTTACTTCGGCTTCTTCAAGGGCTTTTTGCAGTTCAATTTTGTATTGGGTACTGATAGCCTCACGAATTAAGCGCAAAGTGTAACCGTCGGCAATGGATGCGTTGTAGTAGTACTTGTGAATGTAGTCACCAAACAAGGCGCGTGAGTTGTAGTCATCCCCCAATAGCGGGGTGCCGGTTAAGCCGATTTTTATCGCGTTGGTGTCTGATTGGCTTAAGTTGGCTAAAAAACTGCCTTTGGGGTTATAGCTCCGGTGTACTTCGTCTAAAAAGTACACGCGCTGAATTGCAATATTGTAATCTTTGGTACTGACAACATCAGGGTCGTCTTTAAACTTTTGAATATTAACAAGTGTAATTTCAGGCTTGCCAGAATGGTTATGGATCACCTGTGTGGCTTTAATATCACGGCTAAAAGCATCACGGGAGTTAATTGTATGCACCGTTAAACCACGAGCGGTAAATTCACGCTGTGCTTGTTGCAGTAGGTCTAGGCGGTCGACAATAAAGTAAAACTTTGGGATGACTTGTTGCTTTTGAAAGTAGTCGGTTAAAAAGCGCACGTTGTAAAACGTCAGTGCGGTTTTACCACTTCCTTGCGTATGCCAGATAATGCCTTTTTTAACGCCTTCGCTGAGTTTGCGTTCAATGGCTTTGGTAGCAAACAGCTGCGGATAACGCATAATATGCTTTTGTAGCACATCTGACTCAGACACATAGGTCAGTGCATAGCGCAAGATAAAGGCTAAGCGTTCACGGCTTAGTAAAGACGTACAAATGCGGTTGGTTGGTCGCTCTGGCTGCTTGTTGGTTTGAAATTCTGGGTTACTGCGGATCACTTCCAGATTGTTGTCTTTTAGGACTTTCAGCTCGTCATCATCTGATACCGGCTTCAACAAAGCGGTTAAGTTTAAGATTTCTTCTTCGCGGAAATAATTAAATACCGGCTTATAGTAAGAACTACTGGCATAGAAAGCCCCTTGTACGGGTTCTGGGTCGCCGTCGTCGTACTCCATGTTATTGGAGAAAATCATAAACTGGGTGATGTTGGCAAAGCGCTTGAACTTAGGGTTTTGAAAGCGTTTGTTGATTCGGTCACGCTCGGCCAGAATACCTTCGCGGTTATTGGGCTTTTTCACCTCAATAAACACCAATGGCATCCCATTGATTAGTAGCGTGATATCTGGACGGAATTCTTCATCGCCATTCTGGCACGTTAGCTCGGTAACAACATGGAAGGTATTGTTATTGAAGTTTTCAAAGTCGATCAGCTTGGTATTTGAACGTTCAGATAGGCGCTCAAAAAATGCTTTGCCTAAGTCTTCGTTATCGAGAAGTAGTTTTACATCTTCTAGTAAACGACCGACTTCGGCTTCTTCAATACCAGGGTTAACTTTGCCGATAGCCGTTTTGAATAGGTCAGGGAAGATATTGGTGTTGAGATCCCAACTTTGTCCTTTGAGTGACAGATACTGATAACCTAAACGCATCAGATGCAGAATTGCAGGGATTTTTACTCGAGAGTCTTCGTTAAATTTCATGAGATTCCTTATTATTATGATTTCAACTCGAGTAGATCGCCTATTTGGCAATCAAATAACAGGCAGATTTTTTCAAGAGCCTCTAAGTCAACTTTCTGCGCGGTCTCTTTGTAAAGCAAGGTCACTGTGGCACGGCTGACCCCCGTTTCTCTAGCTACATCAGCTATACGCATTTTATGCTCACCCATCATTCGAGCGAGATGACAACGAATCATAGTCATGTCTCTAAACACTAAGCTTTGGAAATAAATCCAAACATATCACAGCTTTAAGGTTGGTGCCGTATTTTGTGAGCTTAAATTGAATTATTCGAGTTTGTATAGCAGAAATCAGGAAATGGTCTTCGGAGCGAGACTAATAAGGGCAAACCTTAGAAGAGACTTTGAAATACCAAACTCTTCAGCTTAACACTAGTTTTCTACTTCAGGTTTAGCTCGAGAAGTTAATAAATTGAGTAGCTCTAGTTTATTTTGCTCGGGAAGTTTATCAATCAAACAAACTAGCTCAGCTGTGATATCATCTTCACAGAAAAAATAGTGAAGTGGAACATCAAGCTCTTCTGCCATCCGTTTTAATACACTGATATCTGGTGTATGCCGCCCCTTCTCATAATGGTTCATGCGACCACTCGCAGAGCCTTGATCCATGCCGATGCGCATCCCCAACTCTTTTTGAGTAAAGCCTGCTTTTTGGCGAGCATCTTTAAGACGTTTAGGAATAGGGCTATCTTGTGGCAATGGGCATTCATCATTAGTAAACCTAGAATAACTTAGATTGTCTAAGTTTTACTGAATCTTGTATACTTAGCAATCCTAAGTTTAATAAGTGAGTACTCATCTAATGTCTAATGTTGTGTCATTACATGAATTTTTTTATAACTTATTGATTGTAAAAAGAGTGAACAATTTCACTATCACAGAGCTTCGAGATGCATTACTGGATTCTACG
Organism: Motilimonas sp. E26; assembly: GCF_021278025.1. GTDB lineage: Bacteria > Pseudomonadota > Gammaproteobacteria > Enterobacterales > CBDFNC01 > Motilimonas. The sequence goes on along the minus strand of NZ_JAIBHJ010000001.1, from coordinate 320,434 downwards.
AGTAACGCGTTTAGCCCCAAAGAAGCACGTCTTTACGTTTATCGCAGAGTTTTATTCCTAGAGTCTAAAGAGCTACTCGTAAAGACCAAATCAAGCCACAGCAAGGAAGTCAGGTATATCACTTCTGCTCAGTTTGAAAATGTGCTCTTTAAGTCCAAGAAAACACTGAAACAGGTACCAGAAAAAAAATCACTTGAGCCTGAATCTTTCTTTACCTCACTGCAAAAAGAGAAAAAAGCTCACGAGGACCATTTATTGATGATCGAAGGTGAACTGGAGACATTTGCTAGTTTAATCAAGCGCTATCCCGACCAAAAAAATAGCGTGAAGCCATTTTTTAATCAGGCAGAACAAGAGCATAGAAGATTGTACAGCCATGTCAGAGCCATTTCGAAAATATTAAAACAACAGTAATAATGAAACACTGTGGAAGAGACAATAAAGTCTGATCAATCTCTAGCAAGCTTTTGGACAGAAATGAGTTAACACCTGCCGCATAATATTATTAGTCGCGCTTTCGAGCCAATGACATCAAACGTGTCTTTATTCCCAAAAGCAATGGCAAACAGAGACCGCTGGGCTTACCCACGGTGGGCGATAAGTTGGTGCAACAAAGCGTAAGCCAGATATTACAAAGTATCTGGGAAGCGGACTTTTTGCCCAATAGCTATGGCTACCGACCGAGTAAAAGCGCGCACCAGGCGGTGCACAGTTTAGCGTTGAATCTTCAGTTTAAAGGATATTGGTACATTGTGGAGGCCGATATCAAAGGCTTCTTCAACAACCTTGACCACGACTGGCTGATGAAAATGCTCAAGCAACGCATTGATGACAACGCCATGCTGAGTTTAATCAGCCAATGGCTTAAAGCCCGCATAAAATCACCCTAAGGGGGTTTTGAACACCCGAAAATCGGTACGCCGAAAGGGGGCATCATTAGCCCAGTACTGGCGAACATCTACCTGCATTACGCACTCTACTTATGGTTTGAAAAGAAAGTAAAACCACGAATGCGTGGCCGCGCGATACTCATCCGGTACCCCGATGATTTTGTGTGCGCGTTTCAATACGCCAACGATGCGGAGCGATTTTATGAGGTGTTGCCAAAACGACTCAAGAAATTCAACCTAGAAGTGGCAGAAGAGAAAACCTCACTGCTACGTTTTAGTCGATTTCACCCGAGTCGAAAACGGCAATTTGTGTTTCTCGGCTTTGCCTTTTATTGGGTAAAAGATGCGAAGGGTCAGCCCCGACTCAGGCGGCGAACAGGCGCTGAAAAGCATCGCGCTAGCATGAGCGAGTTTTACCAATATATCAAAGCCAAGCGGTCAAACAAGCTCAACACTTGGATGCCACAATTGAAACGCAAACTGATGGGATACCGAAATTACTTTGGCTTGCCAAACAACAGCCACAGCCTAGATAAACTGCACAGTTATGTGCTGCACAGTTTGTATAAATGGCTGAATAGGCGAAGCTATAACTGGATTAATTTCAATAAGATGCTAATGTATTGTGCCATTGAGCGACCGAGAGTGAGTAAGCGATTTATTCACGTAGATTGGTATTAGGGGCGTGTTGATTTACACGCGTGAATATATAACTGAAGAGCCCAAAAGCTCGATGCGGTAATTCCGCACGTCCGGATCTGTGTGGGGTCGGCCCAGTAATGGGTCGCTCTACCACGATGATTTTATTGGAGGCAACGGTGATAAGTTATCTTAGGTTTAGGTTCGAGTTGTACAATTTAGAGAAGGCATCCCAAAAGTTACATCAGGATTTTAAAGCGACTGGAGAAAGTTACCAAGGGCAAAATGACAATGGTCATTTGTCATTTCTGGGACAAGATCTCCAAGAACTAGATAGATGGATTGAATATCGAAAATCTGATTTTTATCGAGGTGAAGCTAACAAGTACCTTATCCCGATGCCCGAAAAATCTGAGCAGGGAATGTATACAAGCTTTGATTTTGGTGATGAAAATGGAGCTGTTACCTACCTTACATCAAAAGGTATTTATTCATTGCGCAAGCTAGTTAGAGAAGAAAAAAAGTCTAAAAGAGAAGCAATCGGCTTCTACTTTACAATATTCACAGGTCTCATTGGTTCAATAATCGGTCTTGTTTCAGTATTGTCGAAATAAATCTAATCGGGTAGCCTGAGGTATCTAACCTCTAGCCCCCACACCACCCATCATGCGGGTCCGCAATGGGTGGTTCATCTTCCGTAATGAATAGTAATCCAAATGTCCTTCAGTGATATCAGACCTTGAGCAGCAAGGAACTCATTGCTTATATGTACCTATGTTTATTCCTTTGGTTTTCGAGCTTCTGCAGGGCCCTTTGCTGGTGATACCACAAGCAATGGCGAGACGTTCACTGCCCCCCAGTTTGATGAAACTTCTCACTTTGGTGCGCGGTTTTCGCCATTGTCGCCAGTAGCACATTCAGTCTGCGCCGGATCCAATGATCAAGGTCAACACAGCCTTGATCGCTGTTGGCGATTCCAAATAGTTGATCGGTAATCCTCCCATTTATAACCGTATCTTTTAGTTGGATAATCCTTCATTGATTGCTACTTCTGTTCAGGTTCATTAACATTACATTGTAACGCTATATGTATTTTCGCAGGTTTAGTCGTAACATCAGTTGGCTGCTAATTATTAACTCTCTTCGTTTTCACATCATGTAGTATGGAGTATGAGTAGAAGAGTTGTTTGAAGAAGCCGATGTTGGTTCCATTCATGTAAGAATGACTCGAAATATGATTTGATTTAAAGGGGAAAGTAACCTGAATAATTACCTTAACCAATTGCCCTTGATTTGAGTTTTTGTAAAGAATTATGCTCAATATTTTGCATTGGTAAAGGACTGTTACATTTTTTTACTTTTTCTATTCATTTTGTAAAATAAAAAGTTAAAAGTAATGAGTTTAATCATTATAAATCAAGAGGTTGTTGTGTTTTTGTTTTCGCCTAGTATAGTTTTCCCGTATTTAAAACATGAAGAACAGACCAAACTGATTGCACAAGGCATTCAAAAGGGCATTGAAGAATATAAGAAGCGCAATAAAGAAAAAGCCCGTGAATTAGATAAGCAAAAGCGTAAGCTACAACAAGCTAAATCAACCCTTGAGCAAGAGCAGACTAACCCAACCATAAGTAATGAAACATTGCCGACACAACCAACAACGGCAAAACAAAGCGTATTACCTTGGCTGTTATTAGCGATCAGTTGGCTCGGCTTTGCGGGTTACTTTTTTCTACTTCACCCTTAATATTCTGCAAAGGCGATGGCCCAATCCATGCAAATAAAATTGAATCATCTTGTTACTGAAAGTCGTAACCCTGCCAGTGAGCACATTGATACCTTAAGCACATTAGACATGCTAAAAGTGATTAACGCGCAAGACCAAAAGGTGCCTCTTGCTGTTGAGGCTGCTTTACCCGCTATTAGTCATAGTGTGGATGTGATCGCCGCCGCGCTGCAACAAGGAGGACGGTTGATCTACGTTGGCGCTGGTACCTCAGGACGATTAGGCATTTTAGATGCCAGTGAATGTCCGCCAACCTTTGGCAGTGATCCAAGCCAAGTGGTGGGTTTAATTGCGGGTGGCCATCAAGCCATTTTAGCGGCAGTGGAAAACGCAGAAGATAATCGCGAGCAGGGCGGAATCGATTTACAACAGATTAATTTTAGTGACCAAGACGTGCTGGTGGGCATTGCGGCAAGTGGCCGTACCCCTTATGTGCTGGGCGCGATGGATTATGCTAAAGCGCAAGGCGCAACAGTGATCAGCGTGGCCTGTAATCCAGACTGCCCCATGGCACAATTGGCTGACATTGAAATATGCGCAGTGGTTGGTCCAGAGGTGGTAACTGGCTCATCAAGAATGAAAGCAGGTACAGCGCAAAAGCTGATTTTGAATATGCTCACCACCGGCGCAATGATCCGCATTGGCAAGGTTTATGGCAACTTAATGGTGGATGTAGAAGCAACCAATGCCAAATTGGTTGAACGGCAAAAAAACATTGTGATGGCAGCAACGGACTGTAGCAGAGAGCAGGCGAGTGATGCCTTGTTACAATGTGGCGGCCATTGTAAAACCGCCATTGTGATGCTGTTAGCTCAGTTGTCAGCCACAGATGCGAAAACGTTATTGGCTGAAAATAAAGGCTTTATTCGCCCTTGTTTGTAACGTTTATTTGAGCAGTTCGTGATCAGCGGGTAGCATCTTGCTGATCCAAATAATCAACTTGTGCTTAAGCTGTTGGCTGTCTTCTTTATCGGCAGGCAACGGCGTAATTTGTTTATCTTGTACCAGCAAACGATAAACCACCTCCACTTTATCTTTTTGCGTGACATATTTATCTAACTGACCGTAACCGCGCTGGGCTGCGTATTTAAGGCCAATTTCCAGTGCTTTTTTCAGCAATTGTGCTTCGTTCTTTACTTTTTTCATACTTGATCCTGCATCGCTAACTATCTGTTCAAAAGCATTATTTCACCGTTAGTACGGCAAGACATCTGAGTTCACTATAACTAAATTAATGAACGAGCCCAATGGAAAAAACAACTTGTAGCAGATTGTTGTTGGTTTTAGTGTGCGATTACAGCAAATTTTGGCGCGAGTATCATTCATACCTGACACTCGTGAGATAGGGTTGTGCCAGCCGACCGGAATCGGTGTCTTATCATCGAGCAAACTCAGTGGCCCATCAGCAAGTAGGGCTAACTTTGCTTTAATAGACTTGATAAATGGAGGTTTAGCTATGACCTACCGCCTGCTTTTTGTGCTGTTTATTTATGCAGGTGTAATGGAGTTTGGCTGATTTTGCCAAGTTTTGGCGCGGTAAATAAATTGTAAAAGTCTCGCTTTGTTCACACCTTATATCTAAAGCTTTGATATATAATCACATAATGAATCAGCCAAATCCTTTACGGGGGCCAAATTTGGTCTCGGTAAATACTAGGCTCGCTTTGTTTACCCCTGTGTTGCTTGTTACGGTTAACAAAAGAGCATTTAACTGGCTGAATATTATTAATTTATTTTATGCGGAATGACGATTTTCGCGCGGTAGCGTACGGGATCTATACGGAATTCCGTATAAAACGCTGTTATGTTTTCGGCGGAATCATGAATCTATCTAGGTTTTTAGGTTTGCTAAGTGTTCTGCTAATTGCAGGTTGCTCATCTACGCCAGAATTCTTCGCTATCGAAGGGTACGCAGATTGCAAATTTATACAGATTGTCGAAGTTACCTCTTAAAATGAAACTGGAATCAATGAAAAATTTCAGAAAGCCGTCGAGGCTGTTGGTGGTAATATGGCTATATATGATACAGGCCATGTAGAAATTGAAATGTGGCACGGGCCAAATGGCACCGCGGGTACAAATTTAACCTACTTCGGTCGGGCCTTAAAGTGTCAATAAACATAACAATCACAGGCACTGCGACCAAATACTCTCCACTTCGCTTTTGTGCGGGAAAATACTCGCACAAAAACAAAGTTCCGGTATTTGGCGCGTGCTGTAAGCGTTATGTTTACCTCTAATTTAGGTGTTAAATCAAGGATGTTATGGAACCTCTTCAAATAAAAATTTTATTAGCAATATTATCTATTGCTGCAATTCCATTTTTTCGGCACCTTTATTTAAAATATATTGAAAATAGGCCTTCTGTATTTTTTGAAGAATTCGATAAAACCTTTAGTAATTTAAACGAACAACTAGATATTGCTAATATTTTGCAGAAAGGAGGTAAATTATCATCTAAACGTATTCGTCATGCACATGAGGTAATGTTTAGAAATAGTGGTTTTCAGTCTGGTGTATATAGAGACTCTGATGTAGTTATCATTATGCCGCAGAACAAAATTTCTAATCCTGAATTAGAAATTGGTACTGTAATGAGTGATAGCAGTCAAATCGGCTCTGAAGTGAAAGAGTCAAAAACTCTATATAAAAAAGAAATAGATTTAGCCTTAGAAAAAAATATCAAAATGTGGAATAAATGGGTTAAATCAAGTAGTAAGCTAAATGAAAAATCGAAAGTCGAATTAGCATCAAGATTTCATACATATCTAATGATTATTCATCCTTTTATAGATGGTAATGGAAGGCTAGGTAGAAGGCTACTTGGAGAGCAGTTATCCTATTTGTTTGAAAAACATATTGAGTTTAATCCTGCTTCAAAGGATTATTACGAATCAATTAATAAAGCATCTAGTGGCGATGAAACATCGCTAAAACAGTTAATTACCAAAACACTATCCGATAGCAGTAAGTAAACATAACAGATAAGAATAGGTGTCGCGAAGCCGACACCCTATATTCAAGTGTTGGACAAGCCCGGAGCCTCGATGAGCTCGATTTCCTGCCTTATTAAGTAAATTGCTGCATTGAGCTTTAACCGCGCTTAGCCTGAGTACCTTTCTCAAGACGAGCGGGAGGGATGTAAGGGGCGATCATAATGTAAACGCTTGCCTTATCAGTTTGTTACGGCTTGCCTGTGTGTTGTTTCTTTATTTGTATTCCTCTTGTTGTCGCCCTTAGCGTGGTGAAGGCCATTATCCTTATTGCGTCCTTGCGGGGTTGATTATCTCGGTCGCAGGATACCAGGAAATTTAACTGGACACCCTCTTAAATACTGACCAACTTCCCTCACAAAATGAAACTAAAGGACTGTCAAAAAAGCCCCTTCAGTTTATGACAAGCGATGCGAGCAAGCACCTAAGCGTTCAACATAAGCGAACTATTATAATGATTTGTATTAACGTGAAAAATGTACTCAAAAAACACTCATCAAGTACAAATTAGCAACGGTTAAACCCTACAGTTTGTATTAGATCTCGCCCTGTGCGCTCGCCCTAGGGATAAGTGCGGGTTTGATTTAGTTGGTCAAAATGTGAGCATTCATGCGTTACTCTAGGGGGCGATCAGACTTAAACTTAACGAATGCCACACTTCGGAGTTGAATTTGGGACTATTAGATCAGAAAACTAAACAATCCTCCACAATATAATACTGTATTACATACTATTAATTGATTTAGCAGGAAACCTGATAAAGAAAACACCAGACTTATCATGAATAATACTACAGGCTTATTTTTTTTACCTTTTATATAAAATCCAGCCAAAATAATACCTAGCCCTAAACCGAACAGAGAAAATAAATGACCCAAGCCCATTAATCCCTCAATGTTTTTCCCTGCCTTGTAATAAAATATATATGGGACATAACTTAATAATATTGTCAGACCAATACCGCTTAGGTAAAATGCTTTAGGTTTAAATGGCAGAGATAGCAAATATGCAACAACAGGTACAAACAAGTAATACACTATACTTAAATGTAAAAAATCACCAACAACAGCAACAATTAGTATGCTAATTATATAAAAAATTATATAGAAAATTTTATCCATAATTCAGACCGTTTTATTTTTGGTTAAATAAATAATGACAATTATTTAAAATCTAGGGTTTCTATCTATGATACATATTTTGCAATGTTCGAAACTTAATAATGATGAGAAGTAAGAGTTACCTTGTTGAGTAACTGGTAACTCTCAGGCTTAAGCCTGACATATCATTATCAGAAAGGATTTAACTGGACACCCTCTTAAATACTGACTGACTTCCCTTACAAAATGAACCTAAAGGGCTGTCAAAAAAGCGCTTCAGTTTATGACAAGCGATGCGAGCAAGCACCTAAGCGTTCAACATAAGCGAACAAATGTATATTATCTGAAATATCGGCGCACCAAAACCTACTCATTCAAAGCATTTGATATCAATCGATAAATTAATGAATATGGTTTAGCCGTAACCACTCAGTTGGTGGCAAGCAACTTGACCGCGAGACCAACAATGGCCCGCTAACTCACTGTGATGAGTCAATGCCTCCCAGCTACCTGCTGCGCAGCCAAAGCTGCGACTAAAATCTTTCACCACATGTAACAAGTTTAGGTGGCTATGTTAATCTGTTTTATCTTACCCCTGAATGGCGAGGTTTAGGAATAGGGCAAAAGATACATGATTTTGTGATGGCTGAATTAGCTAAACAAGGCTGTGTCCAAGCGCAGCTGAGGTATATCCCCGGTAATACACTGGCTGAGCTGTTCTACGCTCGTAATCACTGGAAAAACTGCGGCTAGCCCGGTGAGCGAGGCCAACTGGCAGTTAGGCAAATAAGATAATTGACAGTTGAGTTTGGTGAGGCTATGAGTTGGGTGTTTCGGCTATGGATTGGGTGGCTTGCCATTGTGATGCTAATCTAAGTTAACCAAGGAGTTAAGATGGAATTCATGCTGGTTGTTATATTTGCCATCATAATGATTGTTCTAGTTTGCGGGAATGATTCTTTGCCAAAACAGTATCGTCGGCGTGTCTGTACGGGGCGTCGTTGGCAGCGGGCCTTTCCTTATGCGACTAAGCAAGACATCCGACGCTTTTTAAGTGATTTCACCTTGGCATTTGCTTTTGTTGAGCGAGATAGGCTGCAGTTTGCACCAACAGATAAAATTCTTGATATTTATCGAGCGCTTTATCCCCATCAATGGATGCCTGATTCGCTAGAGATAGAAACCTTGGCTGAAGACATAGATGCTAAGTATCAGATAAAGCTAATGGACATATGGCACGATGATCTGACTTTAGGGGCGTTTTATCATGCAACGCACATTTGACCAGCTTATCCAGAAAAGGGGGCGGGGTGTGAATTTGCTCAAGAGTGGTGGGAGCCCCCTTATTTCTAAATTATTCGATGGGCGATGTGGCCATGGCCAGGCAGAAAGGTGTGATACTGGGCGTTAATCTACTGGACATTAGTGGGCAATCACTGGAACAGCATCAGCCGTAGCAGAGTATAAAGAGTATTAAGAGTATTAAGATACAGGGAGAGAAACGTGAAGCTATCGGTATATACGCGACTATTGTCAGTTTTGATGGTGCTTTGTTTACTGGGAGTAGCAAAAGCAGATGAAGCCCCCTATGAGTTGGGGCGGGCTGAAACTTTCAGCCCACGGGATACGATTGCCAGCTTTATAAGAAATGCCGAATTTGTTGAAGAAGGCATGTTGGCAGGGCAAAGGGAGCCCGTTGATAGCAAACAGGCTTTTTTACGCGCCCTGCAAACCATGGACTTTAACGCCACTCCACACAGTGATAGCTGGGATGTGCGTTCTACACGGTTTGCCCTGCTAAAAGAAATTCTGGATCGTGTACCGCTGCCCGATGAAAAAAACATCCCAGGTGTTAAAGAAGCGAAAGAAACAGAGCTGGAGTTCTGGGTGATCCCTGGTACTGAGTTGCGTCTGGTCAGGCAGAAGGAAGGCAAACTAAAGGGGCACTATCTGTTTTCGGCCGACACAGTTGAAGCTTTGATGCGCCACTACAGGAAAATCAGCCACCTACCTTATCTCTCTGGCAAGGAGCAAGGCTTGTATGAAACTTATATTCGTTCACCACGCTCTGTGGTAAACACAGAGCGTGAGATCCGTAATCGCTTGAAACCGGTTGATACCAGCAGCCCCCGTAGCACCCTTGAAGGCTTTCTGGCCAGTGTTAACATGGCGTACAGCATAGTCATGGAGATGGACGAAGCGCTAACGGCTAATCCGCCGACGGTTTCGCTGGCTGATTCTGAAAAGCAGGAAGAGATGGCAAGAAACTTTTTGCGCCAAGCTTCCCTAACGATGGATCTCAGCAAGGTGCCTTCAGCATTGAGAGAAGGAGTTGCCATCAACGCCACGCTGCAACTGAAAGAAATTTTGGATCGTATGATGCTACCGCCGCTGCAGGCCGTACCAAATAGTTTTACTCTGTCGGTTAACAGTGTGAATAAGTGGCGCTATCCCAATACTCGGATTGAGATTGTTAGAATGACCGATGGCCCCAGAGCTGGGGAATATTTGTTTAGTGCAGAAACCGTTAAGGCGATCGATGATTTCTATGAGGGGGTGGCTGAGCTCCCCTACCGTGAAGATCATATCAGCCCTATAGAGATGGATTACCACTCCCCTCATAAGTCCGAAGGCTTTTATGAATATTATATATCGACCCCAGGAGATCTGATTCCCCACACCAATTATCTGGGCAGTTTGTTTGCAGGCTTACCCAAAGGCATGCACCAGTTATACAGCGGGCAAACTTTGGCTCAGTGGCTGGGGTTGGTCATATCGGTCGCGTTTCTTGGCGTGGTTTCTTGGTGTAGTTTTCGTTTGTTTCATCGCGTTAGCCTAGCAATGGAAGTATCGCGTGGTGCCTGGCTTAAATCGCTGATGCCAATACTTCTGGCAGTGCTGGTGGAGCTAGTGTTTCACTTTATCGATAATGATCTGAATTTTACGGGGAGTGCCCTGTTGTTGATAACTCAGTTGAGCAAAGGCCTCACTATCGTCCTGTTTGCCTGGTCGGGCTGGTTGGTGGGGCGCGCCATTGCTGAAACCATCATCAGTTCACCTCGTATTCAGGAGAAAAGTGTCGATGCCAGCCTTATCCGTATCTGCGCCACGGTCGCTGGCGCTTTTGTCAGTATGTGGATCCTGACCGCCGGTATGCGCAGTATAGGTGCAGATATGGCACCACTGTTTGCGGGTCTGGGTGTTACAGGTCTGGCGATTGCGTTGGCGGCCAAACGTACTGTGGCCAACCTGATAGGGAGCATCATTCTCTTTGTCAATAAACCCGTCAGGCAAGGGGATTTTTTCAGATATGGCGATAAGACCGGTACGGTGGAATCCATTGGTATTTACTCTACCCGTATCCGCACTCTGGAGCGTTCCATTGTGACTATCCCCAATGCCGAGTTTTCTGAGATGCAGCTGGATAACCTAGGTGTGCGGGACAGAAGGCTATTTAACCTGACTATCGGCCTGAGGTATGAAACCTCACCCGAGCAGATGCGCTATATACTTGCCAAGCTGCGTAAGCTGCTGATCGCCCACCCTATGCTGATAACAGATACCACCCGGGTGCGGATGACAGGTTTTGGCGCCTGTTCGAAAGATATATCCTTGAAAGCCTATTTCAAGTGTGTTTCACAGGACGAGTTTCTGGCGATCCAGGAAGATGTTTTACTAAAGGTTGAGGAGCTGGTGGAACAAGCGGGCTCTGGCTTTGCATTTCCTTCTCAGACGACTTATCTGGCCCGGGATAACGGCATGGATAAAGATAAAATCGCGAACTCAGAACTGAAGGTCAAATCATGGCGTGATGCAGGTGTACTGCCTTTTCCTGACTACAATGCAGAGCAGCTGGAACAGATGAAGGATACTTTGGACTATCCGCCAACAGGTTCGGCGGTGGCTGCAAAAGGTAAATCATCTCCTCAGGAAGCCGAGCGCTGAGTCACCCTGAGTGGCGGTGGTCTCTTGTCGCCACTTAGCCTTACCTCCTGGGCAGGATTTCACTTTGAAATGTGAGCTTTTGCCCTTAGGAAATAAACGACAGAACGAAAGTGGGGCTCAAAAGTCATTGATCCCAATTTGACCTTGCTTACTGGATCAGCCGCAGAGTACGAATGGTTTACTGGCGACAGTGGCGCAAGCCTAGAACCAAAGTCGAGAGAGGAGTAAGGGCACCCACTTAAAATAATGTGCCATTTTCTCCCTGCTTTAAGAACGAAGTGCACCACCATCTAAACTAATACAGAAAAAGAGGTGGGTGTCCAGTTATGGTTTTCTACAAAGCCGCGCGTGCTAGCGGCGTTAGGCGGATAATATGACCGTTTTAGATTTGTATAATGATTTTAGGGCTGAGTTTCCAGATATTACGGCGAAAGCCGACTTAGAGCATATTCGTCTTTGGGATGAGATAGATCCTGAATTTGCATACTCTTGGTTTGGTAGTCTGGCGAATGCTCTGAATTACGAAATGACAGTATCAGCTTCTGTTAAAGAATATAAAGCATTATTTGAGTTTTTCCGTAGCAGTTATATGAAAAGTGATAATGACGTAAAAGACTGCATTGATGTGTCATTTGTAGAAAACTTGTTTTGGAATGTTCCTCCTGAAAAAGCCGTCCCATTTTGGGAGGTTTTACCTGATGTGTTAAAGCAATTATATATCGGGTTTCATGGGAGAAAACCCGCCTAACAAAAGACTTAACAAATTCAAGCTCCGGTCTTGGGTGTGCTAAAGGGTTAAGAGCTTGCGTAATATCAACCTCATCTTCATAAACCAGAAAGGAAACTGATTTGATAGATCATTTTGAAATCAGAACCATAAACTTTCATGACTGTAAAAGGTTCTATGAAAAAGTCCTCTTACCACTGAAAATCGAAATCAAATGGTCAGATAAATCTGCCGCGGGCTTTGGCATCATTGGTGAGGACAAAGTCAGATTCTTGATAGAGAAAAGTGACAATTGCACTAATTCGCATATAGCTTTTTCAGCTTCGAGCAAGAAATCTGTTGAGAAATTCTATCAGGTTGCTTTAAGTGAAGGATATCAATGCAACGGCAAACCGGGGCTGCGTGAAAATTATGCACCAAACTATTATGCCGCATTCGTTTTAGACCCAGATGGTAATAATGTTGAAGCTGTGGTGTATTTGTAGCGCGCACATACAACAAGAATAGTCTCGAAGCCGACACTCCATATTTGGGTAGAGGACAAGTACAGAGCCTCGTCAATCTTAGCTCTTTTCATATTAAGTAAATAGCTGTAATGGCCTTAACCGCGTTTAGCCTGAGTAACTTTCTCAAGACGAGGGGGATTTATGTAAGGGGCGATAATGATAAACATCATCCTTATCAGTTTGTTACGGCTGGAGAAATTGTAATAAAATGCTAGTCTATGACAAAGTTGAGCGACCAAGAATGAGTAAGCGGTTCATTCACTTTGGCTGACACTAGGTGCGTGTTGATTGACACGCGTGAAAATATAACGGAAGAGCCCAAAGCTCGATGCAGTCTTGTGTTTTAAAATAAGCTCACGTCCGGACCTGTGTCGTGCCTGCCCAGTAATGGCCGCTCTAGCACGATTGTGAAATTGAGAATTACCTATGATAGATAGCTCTTTAATCGGAAAACAGTTTGGTTTTTATGCGACATTAGAGAACTGGGCAGAGGGAATGGATTACTGCGCTGTTAGTGTGCCTTCTGAAATAACAGAATCACTTGGAACTAAAGGGCCTGTATTGGTTCGTGCTAGTGTTAATCATTCTGAGTCATTTCAAGTAAGCTTATTTCCGGTTGGCGGTGGTAAGCACTATATTCGTATTAAAGCAAAAATTCGTAAGCTCACGAAAACTAAAGCGGGCGACCATATTAAACTTGATTTCGTAGTTCTAGATCCTGAAGACGTAGATGTTCCTAATGATTTACTAGCATTGCTAGGGTCTGTTGATCTTTGCTGGTTAATTTTTGTTCGGGATAAAAGCGTTTTGAGCAAGGCGAGCAGTGTGTAGCTTAGCATTCTAAGTAAATACTGCTCAACGATGGGCAAAACGCTTTTAGCCGAATCCCTAGGACAGCGTTTGTTGGGTATTTCTACTGCGTTATCGCCTTTTCGTGTAGCTAGCTACACCACAAAAGCGCTGCCTTGTATAAATACCCAACAATTCGCTGCAAAAACAATCACGAAAGATCAACAGACCCTAGAGACGAGTGGAATGATAGATGAGTTCATGGATCTTCCACCTGGAAAAAGAAATTATTTAATCCGGAAGATTGGTGAAGCTGTAAAACCCGACACACGGGAAAAGCGCATTCGTGAAGCTTTGGATATCACTATTGAAAGAAATGCTAGAAAATTAAGCCCAATGGGAACTAAATAGCAAGCTTATAGTCTTGCATTCGCATGTTGTCGGACTGGTTTTCAGTCGCTTTAGCACCTCTTTTGCAACCCGTGATATTGACAAAACGTGACGTGTTTTGATGGTGTTAGCTTGAAACTGATATTGCCATTTTTGCTGCCTAGCAATGAGTTTAATGCACCAAAGTACAACTTCAGCCAATAAGCAGAATTTACAGCTCCCTCCTAAATTTGCTAACGGGCGCTGGAAAGCACCGCGGCAGCATCAGTGAGTTTTACCGTTATGGCTCCTTTATTTCGGGCTGGTGCTCCAATGTTTCATTAAGGCATCGCGAAATACCGTCAACTTGGCAGAATACTGGCGCGAAGGTGGGTAAAGCAGATTGAGGGATTGCGGCGTAGGGGCATATTGAGCCAACACTTGCTGCAAACGACCGTTTGCCAGATAGGGACGGACAAAAAAGGTTAATAGCTGGGCGATGCCGATGCCGTTGACTGCGGCGTCTACCAATGGCTCGCCATGATCAAGCAGCAAGTTTCCGCTCACATTTAGCCGGGTTGCCTTGCCGTTATGGTTAAACTGCCACGGGTTGATCTGACCATTGGTCGCCAATCTGACCCGCAGACAATTGTGCTGTGACAGATCGGCAAGGGTTTGAGGAACGCCGTGGCGGGCAAGGTAGGTTGCCGAGGCAACGGTTATCCAATGCGCCGGTGCTAATTGTCTGGCGATCACTCTGGCATCCGCCACCGGGCCGCTGCGGATCACCGCGTCAAACCCTTCGTCGACGATATCGACCAAGCGATCGGTCAACACCAGTTCAATATCCATCTGCTTGTGGGTGGTTAACAGTTCGCTGACCATCGGGATAACGATGGCACGGCCGAATGCTGAAGGGGCGCTGATTTTAAGTGTGCCTTTAGGGGTGCAGCCGTGGCGTTGAATTTCGTGCTGTGCATCAGACAGGCCAGTGATCAATGGCCGTACTCGGGAGAGAAACAATTCGCCGTCTGCAGTCAGGCTTAGGCTGCGAGTATTACGGTGCAGCAATTTTACCCCTAATTGCTTTTCTAATCGGCTAATCGCTCGTGAAATTCCGGATTGGGTGATCCCCAGCTGGCTTGCTGCAAGGGTAAAGCTGCGCAGGTCCGCGACTTTAACAAACTGGCGGATGGCATTAAGGTCAATATTCATGAATAAGATCATTACTGAAATGAATTTTAATTATTTATTTATGATATTTCATAAATGATACTGAGTGAATCTTAACCGTTATATGGAATGAAATTATGCGATCTCGTCTACCTTCCGGGGTTTACTTACTCAGCCTCGGTATCTTTATTATGATTTCCTGCGAGTTGCAGGTGCTGGGCTTTATGCCAGAGTTGGCCGCAGACTTGGGGGTTACCATCGCGGAGGTGGGATATCTGGTGTCGGCATTTGCTGCCAGTATGGCGATCGGTGGCCCGATCTTAATGCTGATTTTGTCGCGCTTTCCGCCCCGTACCATTCTGGCTTGCTTGTATGTCATTTTCCTGTTGGGTGAGCTGTTTGGCGCACTGGCGCAAAATTATAGTCAATTGATGGTGGCGCGAGCCATCACGGGTATGGTGGCTGGTGCTTTCTTTGGTGTGTCCATTGGCCTTTGCTCTCGTATGACGGCACCTCAGGATACCTTACGCGCAGTAGCATTGGTGCTGGCTGGCATCATGCTCGGGACGATTATTGGTCTGCCGCTGGCAAAAGTGGTGGCTGAACAATGGAGCTGGCGCGAGAGTTTTTATCTGGTGGTGGCACTTGGAACAATCAGTGCTCTGATCACGCTTAAAGCCATTCCTTCCTTACCGGCTGAAGCACCACACCCGATCAAACAGGAATTGAAAGGGGTGCTTGATCGCCGTTTATGGTGGGTGTTTGCCACCAGTTTCTGTGTGATAGGTGCGGTGTATGCACCATTCAGTTTTATCGTGCCGCTCCTGACCGATTTGGCAGGCTTACCAGAAAATGCAGTGACCTGGCTGCTGTTCGCCTACGGGGTATGCATGTTGGCTGGTAATCATGTTGTAGCTATGCTGGCGGTGAAACACGCGAAAGTAACATTGATAAGTGGGTTGCTCATTCTCATTGGCACTTTTTCGGTCTTTGCCCTGTTTGTAGAGAGCAGTTGGGTAGCGGTGATTTGTCTGATTGTCATGGGGTTTTGTGGTATTAGCCTCAACCCTGCTTTGGTCAGCCGTTTGATGGAATTACCGCAGGGGCAACGGGCTTTTATCAACACTTTGCACGCCTCCGTGATTAACGTTGGCATTATGTTTGGTAGCTTTGCTGCTGGGCTGATGCTGGATATTGGTTATAGTCTTCATAGTGTGATCTGGACGGGGGCTGCTGTCGCGCTGGCTGGCTTAGCTGTACTTGGTTTATCGCCCAAGTTGTCAGGTGCAGACACGGGAGAGGCACCCCTTCAGCCTGAACAGATTCAGCCAAAACAGCGTTGTAAGCATTTGGCGCACGGAGAAAACCCGGCAGGCTAGTATTCCCCTCTCTTAGATAATCCAGTAAAGAAAACAGAAAGGGCGTTACGCCCTTTCTTGCTTAGTGTCTTATATCATCGACAATGCTGTAATAGGCAGGGAGCAGGGGATCAAGAGGGATACAAACAGGCCGAAAACAATGCTGATGATTCAATAAGATGCTAATGTATTACGCAGTTGATCGACTAAGAGTGAGTAAACGATGTATTCACTTAGATTGGTACTAGACGCGTGGTGATATATATAACTGAGGCCCCAAAAGCTCGATGCGTTCTTATGTTGTAAAGGAAGCGCACGTTCGGTGCTGTGTGGGGCGGCCCAGTTATGGAGCGCTCTACCACAATTGTCACAAGGCATTCAGCATGGAGGAAAGAAAATGGATGTAAATTCACTATTATTATTTGTGGTCGCTTGTCTTGCTATCAACATGATACCAGGGCCAGACGTTATCTACATCGTTTCGAACACTATGAGGGGGAAGCTGGCAACTGGGTTTAAAGCGGCTATTGGACTCGGTGTTGGCTACTTTATTCATACATTGGCTGCGGCATTGGGTTTATCCGCGATAATCCTTAGCTCTGCGGTTGCCTTTAGTGCGGTGAAATGGCTTGGCGCTGCTTACCTAGTCTATTTGGGTGTTCAGTCGCTACTTTCTATGTGGCGAGGGGGCGGAAAAATCGTGGTTAGTGAAAGCGTTGAAGACAATAAAAATGTATTTGTACAAGGTGTAATCGTTAGTGTTTTGAACCCTAAGGTAGCACTGTTCTTTCTTTCATTCCTGCCCCAGTTCATTGATACATCAACAGGCTCTGCTTCTATGCAATTACTAGTGCTTGGTTTGCTATTCAGCGCACTCGCTACAATGTGCAATGTTTTATATGCGTCAGTTGGTAGCTGGGTTTTTAGTCGTCCGAATTCTCAGCGATACTCACGAGCACTTGAAGGCGTCTCAGGTGTTTTGCTAATTGGGCTAGCAAGCAAAGTCGTAATCAGTGACCGCTAGTGGCATAAGGAATTTACAGCACCTGCCAAATTTGCAAACAGGCGCTAAAAAACTGCATCGTTATGTGCTGCACAGTTTGTACAAATGGCTGAATAGGCGAAGTGCTAGGTGAAGTTATAATTGGAGTCATTTCAATAAGATGCTAATGTATTACGCAGTTGTTCGACCAAAAATGAGTAAACGATGTATTCACTTAGATTGGTTCTAGGCGCGTGATTTACACGCGCGAATATATAATTGAAGAGCAAAAAGCTTGATGCATTCTTATGTTGCAACAGAAGCGCCAGTCGGGAGCTGTGTGGGGCGGCCCAGTGATGGGGCTCTACCACGATTGCATTTTGAAGGAGAGTTTATGCCTATACCCAATAAATCAATATTGAATGAGTATTCAAAGGGGGCGTATTTCTTTGATAGCTTTTCAAAAAGAATAAAATATAACAACCAAACTGCTATTGAAGTATTCCTTGAAATAGCTACTAGAACCCCTGTTTGGATTGAATTTCTGATGTCTATGAGAAATTGGATTGTTTCCAAGCTCGGCTTGAAACATTTGGGTGGTTTACAAGACGTACCCAAGAAAAAACTCAGTACAGAATATGTTGTGGGTGAACGAGTCGGTATCTTTACGTTGGTAAGTATAACGGATCATGAAGTTGTATTAGAAGACTGTGATAAACACCTTAACGTCCGAGTTTCTTTTTTAGTTGAACCTGAAGGAGGCGCTGCGACAGTTCATGCAACCACTGTGGTTCATGTGAACAATGTATTCGGGAAAATATACATGTTTTTCGTTGCTCCATTTCATAAAATAATAGTGCCAAGTACGTTGAAAGGCTTAGAGCAGGCATAACACTATGTTCAAGTCTGATTTGGACGCGCGTGCCGAACTGTTTTGCTATGCCACCATTAATCTACGAAGTGATGAAATGACTGCTAACTGGTTGGCCAAATTAACCGTACCACTACCCATTTGCCTATTCGACCTTCGGGATATCATGAAACATACGGAGAGTCCCACTGCACCATCAAAGCCAATACAGCGCACTGGCGAGGTTTAATAAGAGGTTGGTACATATTTGTGCTTATATAAACACTTAATCGTTACATTGTAAGAGGATAGAAAAATTAAACATCTTTGGGCATTCACCTTTTTAGCCGTTTTGTTTTGGTCTGGCATAGAGCCAAAAGATCAATTCACTTGGTTTTTAGAAGTTTTACCGGCCATTATCGGTGCAGTATTAGTAGCGGCTACTTATCAGTCTTTTAGGCTTACTCCCATACTATACTTCTTTATTCTTGCGCATTGCGTTGTGCTGATGGTTGGTGGGCATTACACCTATGCTGAAGTGCCGCTGTTTGATGGCTTATTTGGCTCAGAGCGAAACAATTACGATAAGGTCGGCCATTTCTTTCAAGGCTTTGTGCCAGCTTTACTGGCTAGAGAAATATTAATACGTAAAAATGTCGTCAATGGTGATTTTTGGCGCAGTGTTATTATTGTGTCTATTTGCTTAGCCTTTAGTGCCTTCTATGAGCTAGTTGAATGGTGGGTAGCAATTGCTACTGGTGAGAATGCGGAAGCATTTCTCGGCACACAAGGCTATGTTTGGGATACGCAATCAGACATGGGATTAGCCTTACTGGGGGCAATTTGTTCTTTGCTCGTATTATCTTCAGTTCACAACAAGCAATTGCAAAAAGAATTATTTAAAGGCTAACGTGAGTTTACGCTAGCAGTAATGAGTGCTCGGTAAAGTACTTTTTACCTAAACGCTACTGTTACTGTTCTGATTTGGCGGCCAAAGGCATGGCCGCTACTTTACCCATCATCTGTGTATTAAGCCGTGAGCAGCAATACCAATATTACCTGCGTTACTTTGTTTGTGTTGCTCCAACGTATTCATCATAAAGTCGATAAAGCGTTGACTGGCTAAACTAATAAAACGCCTAGATGGATAAACAAGATAGCATTTGCCTTCAAATGGCCCTATTTCTTCAAATAGCATGATCAATTGGCCATTATCAATAAACTCTTGTACGTATGGCCGCGGCATCATAGATATACCACGCCCAGTCAGTGTTGCTTCTAAGATGGCCTCAAGATTGTTCACACATAAATTACCTTTGAGTGTTAACACCTTGTCTTCACCGATAGGGAAGTTATTAAAAACTCGGCCATTAGGGTAACGAAAAAGGATAGAGTTGTGATTAGGCAGCTCTTCGAGCGAGATAGGGACAGGTGAATTTTTAATATAGTCAGGGCTGGCGTAGAAATGTATTTTTTCGTCACATATATGCCGCGCAACCATCTCAGTTTCATTGAATGTGTCTTCGAGTAAAAAAGCTAAATCGATGTTATTACGGATCATATTTTGTGGTTCAGCACTGACGATTAGCTCAACTGACAGCTCTGGGTTTTGATCCATAAAGTCAAAAATCACCCGTGTGATCCACAGCTGTTCGGGAACAGGCACAATTAATATGCGTAAGTGTCCTGATACGTCGGATTTATGCCCTGTTAACTCCGTTCGAGTTTGCTCTAACGCTGCTAACAGAGGTGTCGTTTTACTGTAAAAATGGCTACCGGATGCTGTTAGAGACATAGCACGGCTTTGACGATGAAATAACTTCACGTTCAGTTCATCCTCCAGCGCTTGTAAACGGCGGCTTAAAGTCGATTTTGGTAAGTTAAGAATATCAGCAGCCTCAACTAAACTACCGGTTTCTACAATGCGGTGAAACAGTGCAATATCTTCCGTTTTCATGACATCACCCGACTCTTGGATAAGCGAAATAGTAGGCTTTCCTGCATAACCTATGCATATACCTCGATATGCTTAGTGTTTTCGCCCCTAAAAACGAAACTTTGCGTAAAACATACTGTTACTTAGTTGTAACCGGTTTAGGGAATACTGAGGTTATTTAACCACTCGTGCGTACTAAGCCACTTGTTTAAGTGTTAACAGTTTTACATAAAAATCACTGAGTTCAAGCTTATTTTGTCTCATTTTATGGAACTATCGGTTCCATTTGATTCCGTTTTTGTCAACTTTAATGACTGATATCGTTAACTCAACGCTAGACGATTTAGCAATATTTATGGAGTTAATATTATGAGACGTTTACTGACTAATGTTTCACTCATTGTTTTAGGGGCACTATTAATAGGTTGCAGTGCTGAGTCCCTTGAAATGACAACAGCCACGGTAAGGCCAGTCAAATTACTTGAAATAACCGACCGCAGTGCGGATTTAACACGGGTGTTTCCAGCTAAAGTGGCTGCAACTAAGCAGGCTAAGTTAGCATTTAGGCTATCTGGCCATCTTGTTGACCTTTCATTACACGAAGGGGATACCGTGACGAAAGGCACGGTTTTGGCGCGTTTAGATAACCGTGATGCGCGTAATACGCTCTTGCATCGCGAGGCGGATTATCAATTAGCAGCTGCCGACTTTAAGCGTAAAGACCAGTTATTACGCCGAAAACTGATTTCTCAAGCTGATTACGATTTGGCTAAAGCGCAAGTTAAGTCTGCAAGAGCCAGTTTAGCCAGCGCACAAGACCAACTAAGTTACACCAATTTAATCGCCCCTTATGAGGGCATAGTGGCTAAGGTTCTCGTGGATAATTATCAAATGGTGCAGGCAGGTCAATCCATTTTAGTATTACAAGAAGGGCAATACCTTGATGTGAAAATCCAAGTTCCCGAGTCTTTTGTTAACAACCTCCAACACTTTAAAGTCAATGCGCAAGGTCAGGCAAGTGTAAGGTTTGCGATCAACCCAGACTTAACGTTGCCGGTGAAGCTGAAAGAATATTCCTCGCAAATTACGCCTGGTACGCAAAGCTATGAGGTGGTGTTTACTTTGCCTCAACCAGAAGACATGGCCGTGCTGCCTGGCATGAGTGCTGAAGTGATCATGGATATACCAGCAAGCCAATCAAGTACTGTGGCAGCCATTTTACCTGTTAACGCGATCATGAAACGCGACCATGACGGCAAGAGTGTGGTATGGATTTTTGATACAAGTAGCGGCACGGTTAATTCACGCCAAGTAAGCCTAGGCAAGGTAACCAATAAGGGCATTGAAGTGACTCATGGTGTGAGAGCTGGAGACAAAGTGGTGGTTGCAGGTGTGCAATTTTTAGCGGAAGGCTTAAATGTTAAGCCCCTGCGCAGACAGCGAGGGGTGTAGTGAATGTTATCTATTCGTTTTGCACTTCTCTACTCGCTGTTTAGCCAGCACTTTAGCTCACCATGCAGCAACTTGCAGTTAAGCCGTTATGTTACTAGAACGAGGTATAATGGATGAATTTTGCCGAATATTCTATTACGCACAAAGTGATCAGTTGGATGTTTACTTTGCTACTGCTCGTTGGTGGAACCGTATCATTTTTTCAATTAGGTCAGTTAGAATTTCCTGAGTTTACGATCAAACAGGCATTGGTTGTCACCGCTTATCCTGGTGCGTCTCCAGAGCAGGTCGAGGAAGAGGTGACGCTGCCCATTGAAGACGCATTACAGCAGCTGGAGGGAGTAAAACATATTACTTCGGTCAACAGTGCTGGCTTGTCGCAAATAGAAATTGAAATGGCCGCACATTTTGGACCCGATGAACTTCCGCAAATATGGGATGAAGTGCGTCGAAAAGTAAATGATATGTCGGACACTTTGCCGCAAGGGGTGATGACGCCAAAAGTAATAGATGATTTCGGTGATGTTTATGGCATTTTGTTAAACCTGACTGGTCAGGGCTACAGTGATCGAGAATTGCAAAATTATGCTGATTTTTTAAGACGCGAATTGGTACTGATTAAAGGCGTAAAAAAAGTCACTATCGCAGGCAAGGTGATGGATCAGGTCGTGGTCGAAATTTCTCAGCAAAAGCTTAATGCGCTTGGCCTTGACCAAGATTATATCTATAGCATGCTTCAACGTCAGAATGTGGTTTCAAACGCGGGGAGTGCCCGTGTTGGTAATCATCGTATTCGTCTCCATCCAACAGGGGAATTTGATAACTTAGCGCAAATGGAGCGTTTACTTATTAGCCCGCCTAGCAGTGATAAGCTCATCTATCTTGGCGATATAGCTGAAATTTACAAGGATACCCAAGAGCAGCCTGCTAATATTTATCACTCCGCTGGCAATCAAGCGTTGTCAGTGGGGATCGCCTTTTCTAGTGGGGTAAATGTTGTTGATGTTGGCGCCGCTGTCAATGCGCGAATGATAGCGCTTAATAGTGAATTGCCAATGGGTATGGCGCTTACCACTGTGTACGATCAAAGCAAAATTGTTGATGAAACCGTGCGTGGCTTTTTAATTAATTTAGCCGAATCTATTGGTATAGTGATTGTTGTTTTGCTCATCTTTATGGGACTGCGATCAGGGTTGCTGATGGGAGTAGTATTATTACTCACGATCCTAGGTACCTTTATTGTGATGAATATACTCAATATTGAGTTACAAATAATCTCATTAGGCGCCCTGATCATTGCACTTGGTATGCTGGTTGATAATGCTATTGTTGTTACCGAAGGCATTCTCATTGGGATCAAACGCGGTAAAAGTCGTTTGGAAACAGCGAAGCAAGTGGTTTCGCAAACACAATGGCCGCTATTGGGGGCAACGATTATTGCCATCATGGCGTTTGCACCCATTGGTTTAACCGATACTGCCACGGGTGAATTTTGTCGTTCATTATTTCAAGTGCTATTAATTTCACTCTTTATCAGCTGGATCACCGCGATGACGTTAACGCCTTTTTTCTGTCATCTGCTTTTTAAGGACGGCATTGTTAACAAAGGAGACGAAAGCGACCCATACAAGGGGATTTTGTTTACGGTTTTCCGTCAGGTATTAACCCTCGCCATGAGGTTTCGTTGGGTCACACTATCCCTCGTCATGGTGGCATTGGTGTTGGCCGTGATTGGTTTTGGTCAGGTCAAGCAAGTTTTTTTCCCTGCTTCAAATACCCCGATTTTCTTTGTCGATGTGTGGATGCCTGAAGGCACAGATATCAGAGCAACAGAGCAGCATATATCGCGTATTGAGAGCGATATTATGCAGCAACAAACTCGCAATGATATTGGTTTAGTCAATTTATCGTCCGTGATTGGTCAAGGCGCACAACGCTTTAATTTGTCTTACATGCCTGAAAAAGGCTACAGCGCTTATGGCCAAATAATTATTGAGATGGCTGATTTAACAGCACTTAATAAGTTTATGCGGACATTAGAAAATGACTTGAGTTTCACATACCCACAAGCTCAGTATCGTTTTAAATATATGGAAAATGGTCCCGCGCCTGCGGCTAAACTTGAAGCTCGATTTTTTGGCGATGATCCTAAGGTGTTACGCGAACTGGCGGCGCAAGCTAGCGCGATATTTAATGCCGAGCCCACCGCTGTCGGTGTACGTCATAATTGGCGTAATCAATCCACATTGATTCGTCCGCAGATATCTTTAGCGCAAGCCAGAGAAGTAGGGATCAGTAAACAAGATTTAGATGATGCATTACTGGTGAACTTTAGCGGAAAAAGGATTGGTACCTATCGAGATAATAGCCATCTTTTACCTATCATCGCCAGAGCGCCAGCTAGCGAAAGGCTAAACGTAGATAGTATTTCTGAAATACAAGTATGGAGCTCAGACAACAATACTTTTGTACCTATTACTCAAGTTGTTTCTAACTTTGAAACTGAATGGGAAAACCCATTGATTATGCGCCGTGACCGAAAACGTGTTATTTCGGTACTGGCTGATCCCGTGAATGGCCAAGGTGAAACATCAGACTCTGTACTTAATAAGATAAAGGCGGATATAGAAGCGATTGAATTACCAGCCGGTTATGGCTTTGAATGGGGCGGCGAGCGTGAAATTTCCAAAGAAGCTGAAGCTGGGGTGTTTGGTTCAATTCCATTAGGGTTTCTCGCGATGTTTATCATCACAGTGATCTTGTTTAACTCGATTAAGCAAACATTCGTGATATGGTTTACAGTGCCGTTGGCAATGATCGGCGTGGCGTCGGGTTTATTGTTATTTGACGCGCCATTTTCTTTTATGGCGATGCTTGGCATATTAAGCCTAAATGGGATGATCATTAAAAATGGTATCGTGCTAGTTGATCAGATTAATTTAGAGTTAAGTGAAGGCAAACTGGCATTCCAAGCGGTTATTGACTCAACTATCAGTCGGGTTCGGCCGGTATTAATGGCAGCGATAACGACCATGCTTGGCATGCTGCCTTTGTTAAACGATGCTTTCTTCGGCTCAATGGCTATTACTATTATTTTTGGTTTAGGCTTTGCGTCAGTGTTAACACTTATCGTATTGCCAGTTACCTATACATTAATGTTTCGTGACCAATGTCAACCTAGGTTGCCACAGGGAGAATAGCCCAGCATCAAACGCTAGGCGGATAAGGCTAATGTATCTCTTACCTGATTTTATTTTACCCTTAAATTTATCGCGCATGAGGATGTAAACAATGCATAAACGACTATTAGACTGTAGCGCTTCCGAGCTAAATGCCTTAGACAAAAATGAGCTGCTTTATGCCATTAAAGCAAGCGAAGGGCGAGTGTTGGTGAGTGAAAACATTGTGATTACCTCGCCTTTATTAACGCAAGTTACCAATGCTGAGTTAGCCGCTTCTCAGGGGGCAGATTTATTGCTGCTTAATATGTTTGATGCAGAAAACCCAGTCATTAATGGTATGCCTGAGAATATTGCGCCGACTGATCTCATCACCGAATTAAAGCGGCTAACTGGCAGGGTGATAGGGGTTAATTTAGAGGCCGTCGACCCTGAATTTGCTCAGCAGCATGATGAAATTTGGCAGATGAGCAGTGGCCGTGTGGCAAATGCCGAGAACGCACAAAAGCTTTATGATATGGGCGTGCGGTTTATTGTGATCACCGGAAACCCCAATAATGGCGTCAGTAACCGTGCTATTAGCCATGCTTTACAACAGATCCACTCTGCCGTTGGCGATAAGCTGGTTATCATCACAGGAAAGATGCACGGGGCAGGGGTGGTGAGTGAAAGTGGCGCAAAAATCATTACCGGTGAAGATGTCAGTCGATTTGCAAAAAATGGTGCCGACATTATTCTTGTTCCGGCACCGGGAACCGTGCCAGGGATGAGCCAAGATTATGTGAGCGAGCTCATTAATGTCGCGCATCAACACAAGGTAATGGCAATGACGGCGATTGGCACCTCCCAAGAAGGCGCAGACGTAAGTACAATCAGACAGATAGCGCTAATGAGTAAAATGGCGGGAGCCGATTTACACCATATAGGCGATACTGGTTATATGGGGATTGCGTTGCCTGAAAACATTCAGGCCTACAGCGTTGTCATAAGAGGCATCAGACATACCTATACGCGCATAGCTCGTTCAATTAATCGTTAATGCTCGTTGTTTCTTGTTCATTTGGACATACTTGAGTAAGACCATTTGTTGTTGCCGCGCGGTAGGTGACATTAGCGATCAATGGCTTTCTCCAATGGCTCTCGTTAGGAGAAAGCTAATTGTTATCTAACCTCAGTTGTGCTTATCCAGAACTCGGTTTACTTAGAAATTTCAGCCGCAATGACTGAAATTTCAACCAGCAATGCCTCACGTGCCATGTTCGCAGTGACACACGCGCGAGCGGGGGCATAACCTGGCTCAACCCAGTTGTCCCATACTGCATTCATAGCGGCAAAATCATCCATGGTTTTAAGGTAGATAGTGGCCGAAAGCATATGCTGTTTGTCACTGCCAGATTGCAGCAGTAGCGTTTCAACTTTGTCGAGCATGGTTTGGGTTTGCTCGGTAATGTCTTTACTGGCGTCAGCACACACTTGGCCACAAAGATAAATGGTGCCATTGTGTTTTACAATTCTGCTCATGCGTTGCTTAGTTTCTTGGCGTTCTATCATTTTTATTTCTTATTCGCTGCTATGATTGCGAGCAGTTTAGCAACATAAAATAAGATGTCTAGCCAAGTGCTGGCAAGCTTAAAGTGGATTAAGGCAGGATCAATGAAGCTTATTTACACCCATGAAAACCGTTTATTAGTTAATAATGTGAAAAACTTACTTGAACAAGCAGGGATTGAAACTCTCTTAAAAAATGAATTTAGCCAAGGTGGCATGGGTGAGTTGGCAATCTTTGACTGTTGGCCAGAGCTTTGGATCACCCAAGAAGGCAAGCTCGAGCGAGCCAAGCAGTTAGTGCATGACATCACCCACGCGAAGGAACAACCGAGTTGGTTTTGCCGTGAATGTGATGAAGAAAACGATGCCAGCTTTGAAACGTGCTGGCATTGTCAATATAATCGGCCCATCTCAGACGCAGATTGAACTTAGCCTAACCGCGGGTTAAAAAGAGGTTTGATCGGCACCGATATCAATCTTGTTTAACACGCGCGGATCACCGTCAATATCGTGGGTTAACCCGCTGATGTTATCACCTTTACCCAGCACTTCCGCAATGGGAGCTTTGAGGTGTAAATCACCGCTGTTTATGTCTGTAAACCAAGTTGATTGTGCTTGCACTACGTTGCTACTTAGCTGTGCTTGGCCTGAATTTCTTTGCTTTATTTGTCCATTAGTCAGGTTATTGCTGATTTGGTTGTTAATTGAATCAGCGAAGCGATATTCAATGGCATTGGCATATTGACTATTGAGCCAGACGGTGTTGTTGTAAACCTGCGTATTACTGGCGTGAGATAGGTAGATACCGACGTCTTTGTTGGTAACAATAAAGTTGTTACGGACAACGCCATCATAATGACCGCTAGTACCTAGCCCTAACATTATCCCTCTGTCACAGTTAATTATGACGTTGTTCTCAATTAACGTGCCTTTCGAGTTCGACCAAAAATGGATGGCTCCTTCGGTTAAATCAGGGTTTTCTCCCGCTGCTGGGTTGTTATTGTGGATATTTTTAAAGGTGTTATTACGCACAATCCAATGATGTGCGCGATGGGCATCAATTCCTCCTGTGTACCACCACAGTGCCTGGCCAGTTGTGAACTCAAAAATATTGTGCTCAATCAGGCCATAATCCGAGGCTATATCGGGATTGTTACTGTCGGTTGATACTTTGACCATCTGCTCTTGCGAGTCGATGATGCGACTGTGACGTAAAGTGAAATAATCGGCATTACGCTCGCCTTGGATCTGGACGATATGGTTACGTACAAAGCCCTGATCGCGAAGTGGTGCACCGCCAATGGTCAGGTATTCAATTTTAAAGTGGCTAGCACGCACTAAAAACATATTGTTGTATTTAGGGCCGGCAATTTTTGCCTTGTTATAGTCACCAGACTTGCCTCGTAAGGTGATATTGGCGGCATCGACAACGAAAGTATTGTTAAGTTGGTATTCTCCATCTTCTAACAAAATCAGATAATGCCCACCTTGTTGGTTAGCTTCCGCAAAAGTGCGGTGTAGCTCTTCATTGTTAGCGACAGTAACAACTGTTTGATTATCTTCAATAAACTCACCTAGTAAAACCAAGCTCTGCGTAAGCGTTATTTCACTACTTTGAACTTGATTTGAGTTAAATCCATTGAACAAATAGCCAGGTTTGGCTTTTGTTTCTATTTTTACCGTTTCACCCACTTCATAACTCGCTTTGCTTGGCGTTACGATGATGGTGCCACCCGTATCGGGCACGGCTTTTATATTTATTGTTACAGTTTTAGGCGCGGGGGGCTGGTTAGGCTGTGTGGTCGGAGGTTGAGAAGGCGCAATCGTTGGCGTTGAAGCTGAAGAGGGCGAGCTATCGCTGCCCCCGCCGCCACAAGCGATAAGGTTAAGGGTGATAACACTAAGTAAAAGCTGGCGCATGATATTTCCATAAACAAATAAATAATAGGCAGAAACCTTAGCGATTTTAACTCGGATAAGCAATATGATGCATATTGTCAGTGTTAATAAAGACCACTTAGTCACAATTTGCTAAAGGGGGAGTAGAGTGGGATGCTTTAAAATGAGGGTCAGTAAAAGGGTGTTGGCTTTAATCTGATAGGGTAATTTCACCATAGTAAGACTCGGCTTGGCTGGCGCTATTGTCGGTGTCGGTCATAATGGCAATCACGTCGATGTAGCGATAGGCTTTGCGATTCGCTTTATCACTGCCTTTGTCACCAAAATGAGTGATTAAGTCTTGATAGATGTTACGCCGCTCTTGATGCCACTGGCCAAGGGGATCCTCTTGGCCGCGCAGCGCGATCATTTTTAGGTTCGACCCAGCATAAGCATTGTTCCAAACTTGCCCTTTTGCTTGGTTACTTGACCATACATAGCTAATGGATTTAGTGCGCCAGACGAATAAACCGCCTTCGATCACCAAATAAATACGGGCGATATAATCATCGCCACTTTTGTTGCGCTCATCTAATACTGGCAGGGCTTTTTCTGCTAGCCAGCTCCAATTCAGGTAGGGCGTTTCTAACAGATCAATTTGCTGCTTTAACACTAGGCCGGAAGCTGCATTATGACTGACCGCTTTTAGCGCTAAACGGCCTTTATATGGTTGCACGCTGTAATTTGTTTGGCCTGAAAACACCTCGGGCGCCCAGTTTTTAACACCATTGTTAGCAAGATCCGTTAAGTTAATGGTGGCATTGGCGCTAAAACAAGCACTGAAGCTAACAAGCAGTGACACGTATATGCTGGCTGTGAAACCCATAATTCTACCTTTTTTTGTTATGTGATTAAGGCTTAGTTTAGCTGAATGACTTAATTAATCTCAGCTCTGCTTAAACCTGCCGTAGCCAAATACAGTATGTTTTTACGGCAAAATTTCGTTTTCAGGGATGAAAACGTAAAGCGTATAGGGACATATTTACCGCGTTTTTGCTGGAAAAACATACTATTTCGCTTATCTTGAATTCGGGTTATTTAAAACAGAAAGAGTGATTTATCAGCTAAAAAAATACCCCGTATTGACGGGGCATTGTATAGCTAATGGCTTAATTTAAGGGCTTTTAGCGCCCTTGGCGAGACGGTTTACTCGGCTTGCGTTTACTTGCTGCGCTGGGTTTATTGCCCGGATTAGCGCGGCTGCCTGCTGGCTTGCCATTGTTACTGGGCTTACCTGCCGATTTACCAGCGGCTTTTGGTTTATGCGTAGGGCTAATGGTTGCGCCTTTTGGTTTTTTAGCATTTCGACCATTGGTGGTGCCGTCTTTGCGAATATCTGGCTGGTTAGGGTGCTTAGTCGCAAAACGGTTGCTGCCGTGGCGACCCGATTGGCGACGCGTACCGCGCACGTTGATGTGCTCGGCTTCGGCGGATGGGATCAAACAATCAGGGCGTTCACCAATTAGGTTTGCTTTGCCCATCTCTTTTAGCGCTTCGCGAATAATTGGCCAATTAAGAGGGTCGTGATAGCGTAACAAGGCTTTGTGTAAGCGACGTTGGCGGTCGCCCTTGGCGACATATAACTCTTTACGTTTTTTGTATTTCACCCGTGACAGCGGACTGGTTTCCGAGTGATACATGGCGGTGGCATTACACATAGGTGATGGGTAGAAATTTTGTACCTGATCACATTCAAATTCATTTTGTTTAAGCCACAGCGCTAAATTCAGCATGTCTTCATCACTGCAACCCGGATGGGCGGCAATAAAGTAGGGGATTAAGTACTGTTTTTTACCCGCTTCACGGCTGTATTTTTCAAACATTTCTTTGAATTTGTCATACGCGCCCATGCCTGGCTTCATCATCTGATCCAGCGTGCCTTTTTCGGTATGCTCCGGAGCAATTTTTAAGTAGCCACCGACGTGGTGGGTCACCAGCTCTTTGACATATTCCGGTGATTCAATGGCCAGATCGTAACGTACCCCCGAGGCGATCATCACGTTTTTCACCCCTTTTACCTTGCGCGCTTCACGGTATAGTTCAATGGTGTGTTGGTGATCGGTATTGAGTTTTTCACAAATTTTTGGGAACACGCAAGACGGACGACGGCAGTTGATCTCGGCTTTGGGATCAGAGCAGCCTAGGCGATACATGTTCGCCGTGGGTCCACCTAAGTCGGAAATGGTGCCGGTAAAGCCTGGCACTTTATCGCGAATGTCTTCCATTTCTTTAATGATCGACTCTTGCGAGCGGTTTTGGATCACGCGGCCTTCATGCTCAGTGATGCTGCAAAATGAACAACCGCCAAAGCAGCCGCGCATGATGTTGACCGAGGTTTTGATCATCTCATAAGCAGGGATTTTTGCTTTGCCATAACTCGGATGTGGTACACGGGCGTAAGGAAAACCAAAAACACCGTCCATTTCCTCGGTGGTTAATGGAATGGGCGCTTGGTTTACCCAAAGCTCACGCTCGGCATGTTGTTGTACCAAGGCGCGACCCGACCAAGGGTTGGTTTCAAGGTGCATGACACGGCTGGCGTGGGCATAAAGGATCCTATCGTTGCGCAGCTTTTCAAAAGAAGGCAAGCGCACTACGGTGTTTTTGGCATCGTGGCGTGAGGTTTGAATACGAATAGGTTTGGCTGGCTCTTCTGCGGGATTTTGCCCTGTGCTGCACTCTGGCTCAACTTGATATGGATTGCTCATGACCATGGCTTTGCCTGGCTTGTCAATGCGCGATGAGTCCACCACTTTGAAATCTTCTGGGACTTCTTTTAACATCACGGCGGTGCCACGAATGCGGGTTAGATCATTAATCGATTCACCTTTGCCTAAGCGATGTGCCACTTCAACGAGGGCGCGCTCGGCGTTACCAAATAACAAAATATTGCCTTTGGCATCGGGCAGTACGCTGCGACGGATC
Source organism: Motilimonas sp. E26 (assembly GCF_021278025.1). Lineage (GTDB taxonomy): Bacteria > Pseudomonadota > Gammaproteobacteria > Enterobacterales > CBDFNC01 > Motilimonas. Next base: position 289,349 of record NZ_JAIBHJ010000001.1, on the reverse strand, counting down.
TTATCCGACCAATAATCGTAATGAGCAATACGGCGCAGGCTGGCTTCAATGCCGCCCAGTACCAGTGGTATTTCTTTATAGGCTTCGCGGCAACGCTGTGAATAGATTAACACGGCGCGATCAGGGCGTTTACCGCCTTCGTTATTCGGGGTGTAGGCATCATCGCTACGCAGTTTTCGGTCTGCGGTGTAACGGTTGATCATCGAGTCCATGTTCCCGGCGGTGATCCCGAAAAATAAATTTGGCCGACCTAGCGCCATAAAAGCGTCTTTGCTGCTCCAGTCAGGCTGGGCAATAATGCCCACACGAAAGCCTTGTGATTCAAGCATACGGCCAATCACGGCCATGCCGAAGCTAGGATGATCAACATATGCATCGCCCGTGACGAGGATAACGTCACAACTGTCCCAGCCTAGCTGTTTCATTTCCCGTTTTGACATAGGTAAGAAAGGGGCTGGTTTCAGATCAGGTCGGAATTTAGGGTAGTCAAAAAGACCAATTTCAGCTTGCATAAGTACATCCACAACTTTGGGGGCGCAAAGTATACCCTATCCCCAAGCCACTTCAAACTGAAGGATCCCGTGTATATTAAGGATTTTTTCGATTAGGGGTTGTTAGGGTTTAATGATGACACTTTCATCCTTATAGCTCGGCTTTTTCTGCGCGTGATTATTAAAGTGATTAAGCGAGCCGATTTGTTTAAGCGCATCGGGCTTACCAGCGATTAAAATTGGAATGCCATTAGTGAGCTGCTGGGTTTTACTGGATAGGTGCTCTGGCTTATTTAAATAACGCAGATGGATCACAGGAGTAGGAGCAAGACGTCGGCGAAAGGCGACTTCTTTGCTTCTGTCACTGGCGATTTGATTGACTAGCACATTGACGTTAGCTTGTGCTACCTCATCCATGGTTTGCTGACGCTCTTGCTCGACCAAGTTAATGGCTTTATCTGTTTTTGAGCGCACATTACTGGTTTTTGTGGCCCAACTAAAACGAATGCTGGTCAGGGGGTCGGTACAATAATGAATTTTGCGCAATATCTGTAACGTGATCGCGCATGGCCGTAAATCATGTACCAGATTAAAACGTACATGACGGTTTTTCTGCTTGGCTAAAAAGGTTTTAATTTCGCCTTTGGTTTGATTGACCTGCTCGCACAACAGCGCAAGTTTAGCTGGCTCACAATCCAGCCAAATAAACCCTGCTGCTTTGCGCGTTATTTTAAGATTGCTATTAGGATCGCCACTGTAATTTTTAATCCTGCGCCAACCAAGTTGCCGAGCTGGCTCGCCGCTGCTGGCTTCTACAGGGATGACATCAGGAATGGTATGTTGTTCTTTGCCATACACAGGTAAAGCGAAGGTATGGGCTTGCACTATGGCGCTGGTCAATACCAGTTCTTCTAACTCATGCAGTTGATTATCTAACGTGTCTAACAAAGCCGCTAATTCCATATATTCCCTTCGTTTATTGGCTACGAGCCTGTTCAAAGTGTAAAGCGCCTATTTGATGGCTTAACCATAACAGCGCGTCTAAATCCGATAAAGTGGCGGCTCGAATTTCCATTATTGTAGATCCCTCTGTCATTCGTGTTAGGCGAAGTTGCCCACGTCACTAGGCGATTACCTTAGCAAATGAGCTTGCTAAGGTAATTTGGCAGGCGAAGAGTTCGCCATTAAATCAGTATGCTTAAGCCATTGAAATGACTTTAGCCACTAATTTGACGATCCCGGCATCGGCTCTAAAATGTTGCTCGCCAAGATATTGACCGACATGGCCTCGCCTGATGCGTATATGACACCTGCTCAGTCGGCTGAAAAATAGGTTCATTTGGTTAAACAAGACAAGCTGAACCCAGAGATTACATTTGCTTAGAAACGGGAAAGCTGCCTTGGTGATAGCCTAAACGGCTAAGTAGGATAGGTTATATGGGTTTTGCTTAAAGCGGTTAGAACCACTTTAGGCAAACTATTAACGGACACTTAATTTGAAACGAAAAGATCGAGGCTGCTATTGCTCACTCTGGCAGCAGTCTCCAGAAACCTTGATTGAACAAGGTGTTAAAAAGGGCTACTGTGGTGTTTGTAATATCTGCGATCAGCAAGGCCACTTGCGCCACGCTCCTGGGGCATTCCCATATACCGACGCGTGGTGTGATCAATGCTTTAAGGTTCAGTCGGTGATTAATCTATTACAGGCTTTAGCCATCCCTATGTTGGTTGGCTCCTTGTTTTTTCAGGCTTGGTTGTTCACAGGGCTTGCGGCGCAGTTATTTGGCCAAGGGTACTGGCTGAATAACGATGGCAAAGCCATCATTAGAAAGTTGTCCAGCAAGCTAGCGGGATTTTGATTTAAGGCTATATGTATGAAAATTGATCGAAAAATGCGTTGGGTTGCTCGAATTTTGTTTGTTGCTTTCTCCTTTGTGGTGATCCGCATGCTGTTTGAAGGTGGTTATGAATACACCAGTGCTGGGGTTGAACGATATGTCTCAATTAATTCTAGTCCTATCAAATATTGCTTTGCGTTAATCTGGCAAACGTTCATCGCGTGTGTTTCATTTTATTTTGGCTTTATGGTTAAGTTGGAAGAAGTCGAAGACAAAGGAAAACCGTAACGCTAAATTCGCTAAGGTATTTCATTGCCCACAAAATCGACGTTGGCTCATTTGGAGGTTGTTTGAGTTTAAGGAACATCGAAGTCGTGGCGTGTCAAACGTCATGGTCTGAAGACTTTAATCGTGACAAATCATTAATTGAATCGGGTAATCAGGCTCGTTTTATTTACTTATTTAACGATAAGGCTGGAGAGTCAATATGGCTCGTCCAGCCTAGCCGCTAGACATTCGATTTTCACAACATTCATCGCCCATGCTTATTTCGCCGTTTGAGAGATGCCGCACATGACTTGTTATTAAATAGTAAGTTTTATGTTACAGCTAACAGACCAGTTAGAAAATAATGCATAGAATCCTTTCCCTTACGATTAAGCTGGGTAAGCGGAGCTGCTAATGATTCAAGGTAAGGCGATGATTTTACTCGCCAGTATGTTAATGCTAGGCGCTTGTGGTGGTGGCTCAAGCAATGAAGGTAAATCACCAGGTTACGAAGGCGATCAATCGCGACCGCCTATCTCACAGCCAGATGGTAAAACTCCGCCGGATCAGGTAGTTGAAACGCCAATTATCTATCCGCAAATGAGCGTGGCACAGGCAAGTCGCTTGTTACATCAAGGCACGATGGGACCAACAGGTGCTGAAATTACCGCAGCGAGTAAGCTATCTGCTCACGCTTGGATTCATGACCAGTTTAGCCAGCCAATCACCTACCATTTGCCATTACTTAAGTTTAGCCCTGGTAAAGATCAAGCAGGTTATATCAACCGAATTGATACATGGTGGCGAGCAAGTCTCAGCGCGCCCGATCAGCTTCGACAACGCGTGGCATTTGCCCTAAGCCAAATTTTTGTCGTGTCAGATACCGGTAATAATTTACGCAGCAAGCCGGAGGGGATGCTTAATTATTATGATTTGCTGCTTACACATAGTTTTGGCAATTATCGTGATTTGCTTGAAGCTGTGACATTATCACCAGTGATGGGGACTTATTTAAGTCATTTAGGTAATGAGAAAGCGAATGTTGAGCTTAATATTCGTCCAGATGAAAACTATGCGCGGGAAGTGATGCAGCTATTTACTATTGGCCTAGAACAGCTGAACCTTGACGGTACGCCAAAAAGAGACAGTAAAGGCAACACAATTGCCACTTATGACCAATCTCAAATAGAAGGTTTTGCACGGATCTTCACTGGCTGGACTTTTGCTGATACTACAAGCTGGAAATATCCGCAAAAAGATTACCTAAAGCCGATGCAAGTTTGGCCTAAATATCATTCAGAATTCGAAAAAACCTTACTTAACGACGTAACTGTGGCTGCAAATGAAGGGCCAGAAAACGCATTAAAACTTGGACTCGATAATTTATTTCATCATGAAAATGTTGGCCCATTTATCGGTAAACAATTGATCCAACGCTTAACTAGCTCAAATCCCAGTCCAAATTATGTTGCTCGGGTAGCACGAGTATTCAACGATAACGGACAAGGTGTGCGCGGCGATTTGAAAGCGGTTGTTTACGCTATTTTAATGGATGAAGAAGCGCGTGATTTAAGTCAATCCCCAGAAGATTTCGGCAAGTTGAAAGAGCCGTTGTTACAAACGATGCAGTTATGGCGAGAGCTTAATGCGTATAGTGAATCAGGTTATTTTTTAACCTGGGATTTGGCTTCCTCTCATGGGCAAGTACCATTGGGATCGCCTTCGGTCTTTAACTTTTACCGTCCAGATTATCAGCCGTTAACCTTAGCTGGTTCAGATCTTGTGGCGCCGGAAGCGCAAATTGCTAACAGCGTCGCTAGTATAGGCTTGCTTAATCATCATTACTCAAGTCTGGTTTGGCGGATTGCTAGTACTAAGGATCAACCTACAGGCGATCAAATACTGGTTAATTTATTGCCACATGTGCAGATACTTGAGCAACAGGGAGCCACAGCGCTAGTTGAATACTACAACCAAGTGTTTCTGAGTGAACAAATGAGCGAAGGATTAAAACAAGAGCTGTTAAGGGTGTTTGATTGGGCATCTAAATATGATGTGGAATATCAAGTTGCTTATTGCTTGTTTTTAATAGTTGTATCACCTGAATATACATACCAAAGGTAACCAATATGGATCGCAGAACTTTTTTGTCTTTGTGTATTAAGGGCGGAGTATCAGCAGCTGTGCTGACATCAACGCAGCTTAGTGCAATGCAAAGCTTATTAAATCAGCAGCAGTATCATGATTACAAGGCCTTGGTTTGTGTATTCTTGTTGGGTGGCAATGATTCGATGAATATGTTGTTGCCAATGTCGGGAGAAGAGAAAGCCAACTATTTAGCCAGTCGGCAACAATTGGCGATTGTCGATCCTATTAGTTTATCGCCAGTATCTGCTTTACCGGATACAGGATTAAACCCTGCTTTAGCGCCGCTGCATGAACTATTTAATGCGGGTGATTTAGCATTTGTTGGCGGCGTGGGAACCTTATCAGCGCCGACCACGTTGGACGATTATATTAATAAGCGCAGTCATATCCCTAGCCATTTATTCTCTCATAATGATCAACAAGCGCGGTGGATGCACGGTAAAGAAAAACAGAGTATTAACACCGGTTGGGGCGCGCGGATGTTGGAGTTACTTGAAGACCAGCCTCATTTCGCCAGTAATATCTCTCTAGCAGGCACCAATCCATGGCAAATTGGTAGTAAGACGTCGGCATTTGCCATGTCTCGAACAGGCCAAGCCAATATAAGTGCATTCTCTGGCACGAATACACGAGCCGTGCAATTAGAGCAAAGTGTGATGCGTCAACTTGCCGGCAGTCAAAAAAGAATGGCTAAGGTATACGGTGACGGGTTAACTCAAGGTATCGCCAACAGCCAAGCAATGAATGCCAGTTTAGAGAATGTTGCGCCATTGCCTGATTTCGGAAGTGGCCGTTTGTCTCAGCAGTTACAAACAGTGGCTAGAGTTATTGCCAGTCAAAGTCAGCAAGGCGCGGGCCGGCAAATTTTCTATGTCACTATGGGCGGTTTTGATACTCATGATGAGCAGGTGACTAAGCATCCAGAGCTGTTAGCTGAGCTAGCGACCAGCTTTAGTGAGTTAAATAAAGCCATGGTAAGTTTAGGTGTCAGTGATCAGGTAACCAGTTTTACCATGTCTGATTTTGGCCGAACTTTGAGCTCGAACGGGGATGGTACTGACCACGGCTGGGCGGGTAACCAAATAGTGATGGGCGGAGCAGTAAAAGGCCGAGATATATATGGGGCACTCTTACCGCAACGCTTGGGCAGTGAGTTTGATGTAAAAGGTGGTCGTTTGATCCCACAAGTCAGTACCGATCAATACAGCGCCACTTTAGCTAAATGGTTTGGCTTGAGCGGTAGTGAACTAAATGAACTATTTCCCAGTTTAAGTCGTTTTGATCAGCAAACATTGAATTTTATGACTTAAGTGTGCATAACAAAAAGCCCAACTAATGGTTGGGCTTATGCTCAAGTAGCTAGTTTAGTTTTTTATAGAGGTAATTAGTCGTTACCTAAACCTTTACCTGCATCTTTTGCGTTGATTAGCTCGATAGCATAGCCGTCAGGGTCTTTAACGAAGGCTATTACTGTGGTGCCACCTTTTACAGGGCCTGGTTCACGTGTGATGTTACCTCCAGCAGCGCGAATGGCCTCGCAAGTAGCATAAATATCTTGAGTTTCAATGGCGATATGGCCGTAAGCATTGCCTAAGTCGTAGCTCTCTGTGCCCCAGTTATAAGTCAACTCAATCACCGTTTGTTCGGTTTCTGCGCCGTAACCTAAGAAGGCTAAGGTGTATTTGTATTCAGCATTTTCAGACTGACGTAATAACTTCATGCCTAGCACTTGAGTATAAAATTCAATGGATTTTTCTAAGTTACCGACACGAAGCATGGTGTGTAATAAACGCATTGCTGACTCCTAAAATAAAAAGTGATATATTTTTTATATTGCCCAATTCTACTGACTAAAGATGATGAAAAACAAGACTTAGTCGGTAATGGATCAAGTTTCGCTGGTTTTATCTTTAAACTCACACAAGTCTTCAATTAAGCACGCATTGCACTTGGGCTTACGGGCAACACAGGTGTAACGGCCGTGTAAAATGAGCCAGTGGTGTACGTCTACCTTGAACTCTGCTGGTACGACTTTCAGTAACTTTGCTTCTACTTGGTCAACGTTTTTACCCATGGCAAACTTAGTGCGGTTTGATACACGAAAAATATGTGTATCTACGGCAATGGTCGGCCAACCAAATGCGGTGTTAAGTACTACATTTGCCGTTTTTCGGCCCACGCCAGGTAAGGCTACAAGGGCATCAAGGTTTTCTGGAACTTCGCCGCCATGCAAGTCGAGTAACATGCGACAGGCCTTAATGACGTTTTCGGCTTTGCTGTTATATAAGCCTATGGTCTTGATGTAGCTTTTAAGACCGTCGACACCAAGATCAAAAATCGCCTGAGGCGTATTGGCGACAGGAAATAGCTTATCGGTGGCTTTGTTTACACTTACATCGGTAGCTTGTGCGGATAAGGTCACCGCCACTAATAGCTCAAATGGGCTAGAGAAGTTCAGCTCTGTTTCGGGATGAGGGTTGTTATCACGCAGTCGCGTTAATATTTCCAGTCGTTTGTCTTTATTCATTGTTTGCTCACCAGCATAGAAAAAACCGAATTAGGCTTTTTTATCCATTATATTTTTTACGGCAATTAAAAAGCCCATTACCACAAATGCGCCAGGGGGTAAAACGGCAAACAAAAAGGTGGATTCAGTGGTAAACACGTGTACTGTTATATCGCCAAACAAGTTGCCGAATAAAGCCTGCGCACCATGAAATAGGGTGCCATTACCTAATACTTCACGAATGGCACCTAAAGCCAGTAATACCAAGCTAAAGCCTAGGCCCATCATTAAGCCATCAAGGGCGGCGAGTGTTGGCGTGTTTTTCGATGCAAACGCTTCCGCGCGGCCAATAATGGCACAGTTAGTCACGATCAACGGAATGAAAATACCTAATGATAAATAAAGGTCATAGGTATAGGCATGCATGACTAATTCAATGCAGGTCACTAAAGATGCAATGATCATAACGAAAATAGGGATGCGAATTTCTTTTGGTACATGATGACGCACCAAAGAGACGATCCAGTTAGACAACACCAACACGGCAGTGGTCGCAATGGCTAAGCCTAAGGCATTGATAACAGTAGAAGAAACCGCAAGCAGGGGACATAGGCCCAAGAGTTGCACTAAGCCCGGGTTGTTTTTCCACAGACCTTGTAAAATAATTTCCTTACTTTCGCTTGAGATAAGCCCAGTTTTGGCTTCTTTAGAGCCATCCATTGGCTCAGCATCATTGCTAGTTACATCATCTAATTGGCTCATGACTTCACTCCACAGTTAGCGGATTGTTGATATAAGTTGTCTTTATTGAGCTGGTAAAAAAGTACTGTGTTTCTTACCGCTTGCACCACGGCTCTCGGGGTGATTGTTGCACCTGTGAACGCATCAAACTGCCCCCCGTCTTTTTTTACGGCCCAGCGTTTGTCCGCTTCAGATTCAACAGTTAAGCCACTGAAATGAGTGATCCAATTTGATTTTCCTAGATCAATTTTATCGCCTAGTCCAGGTGTTTCTTTATGCTCGAGCACGCGCACCCCAGCTACGCTACCGTCATACCAAATGCCCACCAACAAGCGGATGTTACCGTTGTAGCCATTAGGTGCGATGGCTTCGATTGCGAGGCCAACGGGTTGTTGATCTTTAAGGGCAAGCCAAGTTTGCTGTGGCTCAGTGGTGCCTAAATGTGGGTCTTGGCTGTAAAAACAACTGGCGAATAAATCGTTATTATATTCTTCAGCGGGGATCAGCTCACTGATGTTACTGATTAACTGACGCTCTATTTGTTGGTCAATCATTGGCTTAGTTAGCGCTGAAGTAACGGCAACTAACGCTGTTGAAACTACAGCGAAGACTCCTAAGGTTAAGCCATTTTTAGAAATAGACTTCATCATGCTTTTTTACTCCCATAAACAACAGGTTGGGTGTAATAGTCAATTAAGGGGACGCACATATTGGCTAAAATAACGGCGAAGGCAACGGCGTCAGGATAGCCGCCCCAAGTGCGTATCACATATGTTAGTAACGCGATGAGTAGGCCAAAAATAATGCGGCCTCGCACCGTTGTCGATGCGGTGACTGGATCGGTCAAAATAAAGAAGGCAGCGAACATAGTTGCCCCGGAAAACAGATGTAGCAAGGGGGAGGCGCTGGCATCGGGATCGCCTAAGTAGCCAATTAATGCAAACAAGAACAGCCCAGCGATAAAGCTCACAGGAATTTGCCAGCCGATGGCTTTTTGTTTGAGTAATACTAATCCACCAATCAGAAAAGCAAAGCTAACCCATTCTGTGCCATAGCCAGCGAAGGTGCCAAAAATCGGTTTCGCCATACTTTCTGAGGTGGTTAAACCGTGGCCTAAATCTGTTTTTAAAGTGTCTAGCGGAGTGGCCATGGTGGTACCATCTACGGCTATTTTGATTTGATGCAAACTGTAGCCATCAATAGAAAAGCCTGTCGTAATCATTGACCAAGCATCAGCTAAGGTCACGTTATTTTGCATTAAGGCTTCTGGTGGTGCCCAGCTGGTCATATGGACTGGAAATGAGATGAGCAGTAAAACATAAGCGACCATCGCGGGATTAAATAGGTTTTGTCCTAGGCCGCCGTACAAATGTTTTGCCACTAAAATGGCAAAGACGATGCCAATGGCGGTCATCCACCAAGGCGTATAGGGCGGTAAGCTGATCCCTAGTAACACTCCTGTTAATAAGGCACTGTTATCGCGTAGGGTTGGCAGCACAGGGCGCTGTCGTATGGCAACGATCACCGCTTCGGTTATAACGGCGAACAAACCTGCAATCGCGATTTGGATTAGGTTACCCCAACCAAATACATACCATTGTACAAAAATGCCCGGCAGCAAACATAAGATCACTAAACGCATTAGATCTGGCGTTTTGAACATTTTGCGGCCAAAGGGCGATGAAGCTAATGCAAATTTCATGATTCAGTACTGTCCTTTTGTTGAGCCTTTTTCGCTTTGGCGCGAGCAATGGCTGCAGCAACGGCTGGGTTTTTACTTGGCGCTGATTTTTCTTGCGGCGCAGGCGCTTTGTTATCTTCTTGCTCAGCAGTTGCTGACTGAGGCTGCGGCTCTTCTTTTTCAGCTTGCTGCGCAGCCTTTTTAGCTTTAGCGCGAGCAATGGCAGCGGCAACGGCTGGGTTTTTACTTGGCGCTGGTTTTTCTTGCGGCGCAGGCGCTTTGTTATCTTCTTGCTCAGCAGTTGCTGACTGAGGCTGCGGCTCTTCTTTTTCAGCTTGCTGCGCCTCTTTTTTCGCTTTAGCGCGAGCAATGGCTGCAGCAACGGCTGGGTTTTTACTTGGCGCTGGTTTTTCTTGCGGCGCTGGCGTTTCGTTATCGTCTTGCTCAGCTGTTGCTGACTGAGGCTGCGGCTCTCCTGTTTCAGCTTGCTGCGCAGCCTTTTTAGCTTTGGCGCGAGCAATGGCTGCAGCAACGGCAGGGTTTTTACTTGGCGCAGTTTTTTCTTGCGGCGCTGGCGTTTCGTTATCGTCTTGCAGAGCCTCTTTTTTAGCTTTGGCGCGAGCAATGGCTGCAGCAACGGCTGGGTTTTTACTTGGCGCTGGTTTTTCTTGCGGCGCAGACGTTTCGTTATCGTCTTGCTGTGCCTCTTTTTTAGCTTTCGCGCGAGCAATAGCAGCGGCAACGGCTGGATTTTTACTTGGCGCAGAGTTCTCTTCAGATGCTTGTGCCTCATTTTCAGCTTGCTGCGTTTCTTTTTTCGCCTTAGCGCGCGCGATGGCGGCGGCTACAGCTGGATTCGTGGCTTTTGGTTTTGCTTCTGTTTGCTGCTCTTGAGCTGTTGTTGCGCTATCGTCAGCTTGTTCTTGTGCGGCTTTTGCCGCTTTTGCTAAACGAGCTTGCTCTTTACGGGCGGCGCGCGCTGCTGCTACATCAGTATCTGCGTTAGTGTTGGGCGGTTGACGTTTGGCTTTAGCGCGAGCAAGGGCTTGTGCCACAGCATCTTGCGCTTTATCTTTAGCTGGCGCGGTTGCCGTTTCAGACTCTGACTTCGCCGCCGCATTTAATTGCGCTTTACGTTTCGCAGCGGCTTCTTTGTGTTTCGCTTCGCGTGCCGCTTTTTCACGATCGAGTCGCTCTTGCCTTGCTTCATGACGGATCCGAGCTATTTCAGCTTTTTTCTTCTCCGTTTCTTGTTTGCGAATATCGGCTTTAGCAATGCGATAGTATTGAACTAAGGGAATTTCACTGGGACATACGTACGCACAACTGCCACATTCAATACAGTCAAACAGGTTGTAGTCATTGAGTTTTTCGTGGTCGTTATCCTTGGCATACCAGTAAAGCTGTTGTGGTAATAGTGAAACAGGACAAGCATCGGCGCATTCACCGCAGCGAATGCAAGCCATTTCTTGGCCCGGAGGTGGTAACTCTTTTACAGTTGGCGCTAATAAACAGTTAGTGGTCTTAATCACTGGAGCCATTGCATCTGGCAGGGTAAATCCCATCATTGGACCGCCAATGATCAAACGTGTTTGGCCATTAGGCTGTGGTTCAAGCTCAAATTGTTGCAGTAAAGACTGGATCGGGGTGCCCAATAGCACCTGAGCATTACCTTTTTCTTTGAAAGCTTCACCCGTGATGGTAACGATACGAGAGATCAGTGGCTCATCGTCTATTACAGCACGTTTGATTGCAAATGCGGTGCCGACGTTGTGCATTAAAATACCCATATCGATAGGGTATCCACTGCTGGGTACTTGTTTGCCAGTGAGCAGTTCGATGAGTTGCTTCTCGCCACCACTGGGGTATTTTGTCGGTACACTGGTCACGCGGCGGGTGTCGGTATCAAATGCTGATAATGCGGCAATTGCTTCGGGTTTATTACTTTCAATTGCAATAACTGTTTGTTTACATTGCGTAACAAACTCTAAGATTTCAATGCCTTTGATAAGTTCATCGGCATACTCGCGCATTAGCATATCATCAGAGGTAATATAAGGTTCACACTCGATACCATTGATGATTAATAGCTCAATATCGGCTTTAACAGACAATTTTATGTGCGCTGGGAAACCGGCACCGCCTTTACCAGCAATGCCAGAAAGGTGGATTTTGTCGATGATGGCATGGCGGTCTAATACTGTGAAGTCAGGTGTAGGGATACGCTCTCGCCACGCATCTTTACCATCTGTTGCTATCACGATACTTAGTTCAGCTAAGCCCGAAGCATGACAGCTAGGGCGAGGCTCAATGGCTTTTACTGTGCCTGAACTACTTGCATGTACGGGGAGCGCTCTAAAGTTATTATGGTTGGTTAAGGCTTGGCCTTTAAGAACCTTATCGCCAACATTCACCAATAAGTCCGCCACTTCACCAATGTGTTGATTAAGGGGGATAATAAGCTCATTGGGTATTTGGGCGGGTGCAATGGGCTGTTGATTTGAAAGAGATTTACGCTCTGCAGGAAAAACACCGCCAGCATATTGCCAGAGTTTGCCTCTTTTAATTTGGGCCAATATAGACTGAATCAAACTACTGAACCTCTTTGATTGAAATAGAGTTAAGATCCCATTGCCAAGTTTTAGTTGTTTCGCCTACTGGGATCATTTCAATACAATCTGTAGGGCATGGGGCGACGCAAAGCTCACAACCCGTGCATTCATCGGTGATCACCGTGTGCATTTGACGCGTTGCGCCCAAAATGGCATCAACCGGACAAGCCTGGATACATTTAGTACAACCAATACATTCGTCTTCGTGGACAAATGCGACGGCTTTTGGCTTTTCTTCGCCTTCTAACTTGGTGGGCTCAACGCCCATTAAATCAGCCAATTTTAAAATTACAGCTTCGCCACCTGGCGGACACTTATTAATCTCATCGCCGTTAGCTATTGCATTGGCATAAGGTTTACAGCCGGGGTAGCCACACTGACCACACTGGGTTTGCGGCAAAATCGCGTCAATTTGCTCCACAATCGGATCTGACTTAACTTTAAAACGTATCGCGGCGTAGCCTAAGATCAAACCAGATACTAGCGCTAATAGCCCTAGGCTGATGATTGCAACTCCAATACCCATCTGTTCGTACTGCTCCGTTAAAACTTAACTAGGCCGGTAAAGCCCATAAAGCCCAATGACATTAGGCCGGCGGTGATCATTGCAATAGATGCGCCTTTGAATGGTAATGGCACATCAGCAGCAGCCAAACGCTCACGCATGGCAGAAAATAAAATGAGAACCAATGAGAAACCCACCGCGGCGCCAAAACCATAAATGAGTGATTCAACAAAGTTATGCCCTTCATTGACGTTTAATAGCGCTAACCCTAATACCGCACAGTTAGTGGTGATCAATGGTAAGAAGATACCCAATAATCGATACAAGCTTGGGCTGGTTTTATGCACCACCATCTCGGTAAATTGAACCACCACAGCGATTACCAAAATAAAGCTCAGTGTGCGCAGGTAAATCATGTCTAAAGGCAGTAGCAGGTATTGATTGACTAAATAAGAGACGGCTGCGGTTAAGGTCAGTACAAAAGTCGTCGCAAACGACATGCCAACAGCTGTGCTGATCTTACTTGATACTCCCATGAATGGGCATAAGCCGAGAAATTTTACCAGTACAAAGTTATTGACTAATACCGTACCGATTAATAGCAGAAGATATTCGCTCATTTTGGTCATTCACTTGATTGCCGAATGGCTATATTAACAAGTTTTACGCGATGAAATAAGCTAAATCATGGCTAATTTGGTGCAACTGCTGAAGGGTTAATCGCTTTTGGCAAAAGGCCTTACAGTGAGTAAGGCCTAAAATAGCGGGGTTATTAAACCGCGAGTGAAATTATTTAACTTTTGATAGAGGAGTGGGGCGAGAAATTAAAAAGCCTTGTAGACCGTCAACGTACATATTTTCAAGTAATTGTTTCTGCTCTAGGTGTTCAACCCCTTCCGCAATCACCTGACAGCCCATACGGTGGGCCACATCGACAATCATACGTAAAAATTGTTGGTTGGCACTGTCGCGTTCAATATTACTGATCAGTCCCGCATCCACTTTTACAAAATCTGGTTTTAGCTCTTTAAACAAGCGAAATGAACCAATACCTTTACCAAATTTACTAATGGCACTGCGACTGCCAGTGCGTTTTAACATATCAAACACACGTTTACTGGCAACTAAGTTACGATCTAACACTTCTTCATCAAATTCAAAAATCATCGATGCTGCAATGTTTGGTTCACGTAGTAATAAACGCTCAAGCCAGACAATAAAAGCACTGTTTTGTAATGAAGTGGCGGAAATATTAACCCCCCAACGGGCTGAGCCATCGGTTTTATGTCGGCATTGGCTAACCATGGTTTCGAGAATAACTTGTTCTAGTTTTACAATTAGGTCCATACGCTGGGCCATAGCAAACACAGTTTCCGTTGGGATCATCGCGTTGTTTTGACCAACGAAACGCGTAAATATTTCTTGGTACCCTTTCATGTTGCGATGAATGGCTTGGATAGGTTGATGCAGCAACATGACTGCGCGGGTTTCAATGATTTCTTCAATCACCTTCTTCCAGTGCAGTTGACCTAAATTGGTTTCATTAGAGTCATTCTGCTCAAATGCCCAAGCATTAACGCCTTCGGTTTGTGATTTTGCTAAGGCAATATCGGCACGAGCCAATACTTGCTCAGGTAATTGGCCTGAAGAAATAGCGGACAAACCTGTGTAAGCCACACTTTCTAAGTTATGCAGTGCTTGGTATTCATCAAAATGATGTTTTAATGTTTTAGCTAGTTTTTGCGCCGCGCTAATGGTCATGTTGGGGGCGAGTAGGGCAAAATCTGAGCCTGAAATACGGTAACACTGGCATTCAGGAAAGCGTTTAATTAATTGCACTAGCATGCGGCCGATATCTGACAGGTAAATATCACCTTGTTGATAACCACGCTGTTGGTTGATGTTGTTTAATTCCGATGCGCGAACAAGAGCAAGGATGGCGGCGTTGCTGTCACCTTCAGAGCTTAATATTTGCGTTAGTTCTTTACGAAAGGCGTGGCGGTTATTTAGACCTGTCAAATTATCCATGTTAACTTGCTTAGCAAGTAACTGAATTTTTTGTTGCTGCTCTTGCATCACTTGATGAAAGCGTTGTCTTTGTTCCAATAACTGTTCTGTTACTTGAGAAAAAGTGCTGAGTTGTGCGTCTTCTGAGCTGACTTCCTGCACTAAGCTTTTTTCTAAGTTCTTAATTAAACGGAAATACGCCCAGTTTACCAATACCGCGGTTGCTATGAATAAAACTAATAATTGATAGAAAAGCGTGGTGGCTATGCTGGCTGTTGCTTGAAAGCTATTGATGTAATTAATACTTAATGTAGCGGTCTGAATATCGACTTTTTCGGTAGCGCTTGGAAATAGAAGTTTAAAGAGTAGCGAAACGCCTTCCGATGTATTGGCCATAAAAGAGAAGTCACCTGATTTATCGGTGATTTGTAAATGGCTTAGATGATGCTTAGCGGCAAGTTGGTCTGCAGTGTTTTGAGTTGCCCCTTTTATCTCAATCGTTTGAGTAATATCACTGGTGACGTCTTCATTAACAACTGTAATTAGTGGTGTGAAATGAAGCTTAATTGCCAATAATACTGCTATCGCAGCAACCAAAATAATGGCATTGGTAATAATAAGGCTATGTTTGTACTCTTTCATATCGCATCCAAGCTAAGTTAAGGCTGATTCAATTATAGGCCTAGTTATGTTAATGGAGTCTAACATGGTATGTTCAACTACAAAAATAGCATATCTAAATATTGAGACATAAATATAATTGCGTCAGACATTTATTAAAACTTGAGAGAGGTGTGAAAGAAAAGAATGTGGCTCCTCCTGCTGGGATTGAACCAGCGACCTGCGGATTAACAGTCCGTCGCTCTACCAGCTGAGCTAAGGAGGAACAATTTTTACTTTGTAATCTTATTGACTACTAAGTGCACTGCACTTGAGGTTCAAGCTTCTTGCCTCAACCAGAATTTGGCTCCTCCTGCTGGGATTGAACCAGCGACCTGCGGATTAACAGTCCGTCGCTCTACCAGCTGAGCTAAGGAGGAATGATTCTTTAATATTTGTTTGTTGTGTGGCTCCTCCTGCTGGGATTGAACCAGCGACCTGCGGATTAACAGTCCGTCGCTCTACCAGCTGAGCTAAGGAGGAATCATTTACACAATGTGTCTCACAACAACGGGGCGCATATTAAAACTCGGGCGTAGGGCTGTCAACACTTGAACAGATAAAAAGTGTCATTTAGCGACTGGCTGCTGAAATACTAGCCATTAGCGTATAAAACATGTTCGATAGCGCAACCGAAACTAAGAAATTAGTTACTAAAGGTTCAAAAAAAGCAGCCGATATGACATTTAATTCATATTTTGTGATGTCAACGTGACTTATGCGAGGATGAGATGAAACTTGGCCTATTCCCAAATAATTTAATGGCAACAATATTAAGCAATACTAATCATAACAAAGTACAAGAAAGCTCTACGCCCCTAAGCCAAGATACGCTGCCTACTTTGAGTGCCGATACCTATCATAAGGGAAAGGATCAAGAGCCTGATCCTGTATACAGTCGTCCGATGGTGATCACTGAATCTAAATATACTATTGCTGAAATAGAAGAGCGTCAGAGGATGAGGGTCATCGCAATAGGCCAGCTCTATCTCGGAGGTGACATGTTTCATGCAGCAGACCAAATGGCTGACTATTATGATGAATTTATGTCAAAAATCGAAGCGGAAAACCCAAAACTAGCAGATAAAAAATGGGGGTTCTCGGTTAATACCGAAGGGGCAATTGAGGTGACAGGAAAACTCGCTGACACTGAAAAAAGCTATTTAGAAAACATATTGAATGAAGACACCAGCTTTGTTTGGTTAGCGCAGGGCATAAAAGAGAATTTTTTAAAGTACACCGAGATGGAGCGGGGCGGGCCTGATGGTACCAGTCAATATTGGGGGAAATATGATGTTAATAAGGACAACTTCGGTGACATGATTGATATGCGTGAATTGATTGAAGTCTCCAGAGAAACCAACGAGACAACAAGTCTATTTGGTCATAACCTAAATGTATTTCGTTTTGTCGGTAACTTAGGTAGCCAACTTGGAATCAATGCTGAAGTGAAATATGAGTCTGAAAAATAACTTGCTTAGGCTCTGGGAGCTGCCGTTGGCTGAGTTACCTCTTTTTATGTTTTGATTAAATGTACTCGCTCAATCTTCCTAGCAGATGACTACTTTGTATTGTACATACGCTTAATGCTCTTTCCGTATTTAAAATCTTCTTAGGTCCAATAGCACCGCGCCAACAAGTAAGGTAAAAATAGCCTAACCTAGCCATTGTGCCTTCAAGGCTCAGTAATTTGTCGATTGGATGGTAAGTATCAAAGCTGCAACGGGTATTAAAATCATAACAAAGCGAGCCTTACCGTAATCAACTTCAGCTTAGCCATATTAAAAGCAGTTATGTGAATGACCAAGATGACCCTAGCGGTGAAACTTGATAACAAAATCGATCTCATTATCTTTGCTGCAGCGCGTCAGACGGCTACAGCTTTGCGCGTCCCACTAATTCGGTGAATCTGATTTGATGTAAGCAGCGCGTTACGCACTTAACCAAAACCTGTTATGCCGAAAAGGTGGTCTTCCTTAGCCATATCCCTGCAAACTATGGATTGTTAGTCGCTGTGTTTGCCTAGATGGAGGGTGTAACAATAGGCTTGGTAAAAACACACGAAACTCTTTGATAATTCATATTTACTGTGTTTATATACAGCTTTCTGTAAAGATGAGACATGGATGAAGTTACATAGACTTATCTGAGAGCATGAATAGTATTGTCGGTTAATGGACTTAATTTACAGGTACAAATGGTTATATAGCTAGTAACAGGTGGTTAACAAGTAAACTTAGTAAAATAGGGCTTTGGCGATGATTTTTCATTCTAACCGGATTTTGTTTCCAAAATTGCCGACGCGCTACATCAAAATAAAGTGAAAATTGAATGTTGGTTCACATTTTTTTTCGATGTTTTTTTTGTCATGAGTAAATAAGAGTTATACACATCAAGCTGGCAACCTTGCTGTGTAAGGCTTGTGTAGACTTATCCACTATTTTTGTGGATAAGTGTGTGGGTTAAGGTCTGTTAAGTGCTCCTGAGCCTTGTGCCATCAGGGTTCGAGCGTATTACTATATTTTATATTGCTCACCCTCTTTTTCTTTAATAACAATGACTTAATTATGTCAATAGTGTCATGTTTAAGGTGGCGATGAAAAATTTAATTTCTTGGTTGTACAATTCTTCATCTGTGGGTTATTTCTTTTTTCGTTAAGAAAAATTAGCGATAGTCAACCTTAAAATTAATTTTTTTATCGGTGTTTTTATTGCTAATTCGCCATTTTTCGGTTTTTAAAAAATAGCCTTATGGAGCAGGTTAGTGGCTCATTACTAATGACGTTAGATTTCGCGGTGAGTTTGACGAGATTTAAGGTTTAAGGGGCTGCTAAAGCTAAATATTGCTATTCAGGCTCGCTCTTATCGTAATTTTACTGCGCCTAGGCAGAGCAAAGCCTGATAACGCTAGTTTTATCAGTTAAAATAGCGCGATTTTTCGGTTGGTAAAATATAGTCAGTTGAGCTACGGTGCATACTTATCCAAAGGAGCCTATCAGTGAAAAAATCATTTCAACTCGAATCTGCATTTAAACCCAGTGGTGATCAACCAGAGGCCATCAGCACTTTAGTTGAAGGTTTTAATGACGGTTTAGCGCATCAAGTGCTACTTGGGGTCACGGGCTCGGGTAAAACGTTCACGGTGGCGAATTTGATCAAAACGTTAGACCGGCCAACTATAGTTATGGCGCCAAACAAGACCTTGGCAGCGCAGCTTTATGGTGAAATGAAAGAGTTTTTTCCGAACAATGCTGTCGAGTATTTTGTTTCTTATTACGATTATTACCAACCTGAAGCGTATGTTCCCAGCACTGATACTTTTATTGATAAAGATGCATCAGTCAATGATCACATTGAACAGATGCGGCTCTCGGCGACTAAGGCGCTAATGGAGCGCCGTGATGTCATCATCGTGGCGTCTGTCTCCGCCATCTATGGCCTTGGTGATCCGCAATCCTACTTGTCGATGATGTTGCACTTAACCACGGGTGATATAATTGATCAGCGTGATATTTTACGTCGCTTGGCGGAAATTCAATATACCCGCAATGATATGGCGTTTAGTCGTGGTACCTTTCGCGTGCGTGGCGAAGTGATAGATGTTTTTCCGGCTGAATCGGATAAACATGCGGTGCGTATTGAGTTGTTTGATGGCGAGGTTGAGCGCCTAAGCTTGTTCGATCCGCTAACGGGCCAGAGTTTAACAGATGTACCTCGGATCACGGTTTATCCTAAAACTCACTATGTGACGCCACGGCAAACTATATTAGATGCGATTGAGAATATTAAAGTTGAGCTGGGTGAGCGTAAAAAGCAGTTACTCGACAATAACAAGTTAATTGAAGAGCAGCGTATTACCCAGCGGGTGCAATACGATATTGAGATGATGCAAGAGTTGGGTTACTGCTCTGGTATAGAAAACTACTCCCGTTATTTATCTGGCCGCTCGCCAGGTGATGCGCCGCCGACATTGATTGATTATTTACCTGCCGATGGCTTGATGATCATTGATGAAAGTCATGTCACGGTGCCGCAAATTGGCGCGATGTATAAAGGTGACCGATCTCGTAAAGAAACCCTTGTTGAATATGGCTTTCGTTTACCCTCTGCGCTGGATAACCGACCATTAAAGTTTGATGAGTTTGAACGCATCGCGCCGCAAACCTTATATGTGTCAGCGACTCCGGGCAATTATGAGTTAGCGCAAACCAATGGCGAGTTTGCCGAGCAGATAATTCGCCCAACCGGTTTACTTGATCCTGAAATTGAAGTCCGGCCAGTGGCGACTCAAGTGGATGATCTATTGTCGGAAATTCGTGTACGGGTTGCGCAAAAAGAGCGCGTGCTCGCCACCACTTTGACTAAAAAGATGGCGGAAGATTTATCCGAATACTTAGCCGACCATGGCGTAAAAGTGCGTTATTTACACTCTGATATCGACACCGTTGAGCGGGTGGAGATTATTCGTGATTTACGTTTGGGGGTGTTTGATGTGATTGTCGGCATTAACTTACTGCGTGAAGGTTTAGATATGCCTGAGGTATCGTTAGTGGCGATCCTAGATGCTGATAAAGAGGGTTTTTTACGCTCGGAACGTTCGTTAATCCAAACCATTGGTCGCGCGGCTCGAAACGTTAAAGGTAAAGCCATTTTATACGCAGACAGTATGACTAAATCAATGCGTAAGGCCATTGATGAAACTGAGCGTCGCCGCAAAGTTCAGCATCAATTCAACCTTGATAATGGCATTACACCAAAAGGGGTGAATAAAGCCATTTTGGATATTATGGCGATGGGCACAGGGAATAGTAAACTCAATAAAGTCGCAGAGAAGAAGGGTGAGTATAAGATAGTTGACCCGCAAACCTTGCTAAAACAAATCGCTGAATGTGAAAGCAAGATGTTTGAACATGCCAAAAACTTGGAATTTGAACAAGCGGCGGCAATGCGCGACGAAGTAGCAAGTTTGCAGCAGCAGTTGCTAGCCCTGGGCTAAGCTACAGCTAAGCAGTATGGCGATTGCAAGGTTATTCTAGCGTGGCGATCCTGTACTGATAATTAACAGCTTCCTACGGCCTGTTGATCTTTGTTGGTCATTTCTAGTGTGTTAGCGCCTTTTCGCGTCTTTCACTATGCCACTAAGTAAAGTGGCTAGATAGAGTTGCACCACCAGTAGTTTGTGGTGCAACAGCCTAAGGTTGGATGGCGGCCCTTAGTTCAAAAAATATTTAGTCCAAATACCGCCTTAACATCAAGCAGTGTTTGCTCGGTCTGCTCTTTTGAGGTTTGACTGCCACGTTTTAAAATGGCCAATAATTGCGCCTTATCGTTTAAATATTCTGCCCGCTTATGGCGTATTGGACGAAGCAGCTCTTGTAGGCATTCTTCTAATATCTTTTTTGTTGTGCCATCACCCAATCCACCATGGCGATATTGGCTTTTAAGCTGTTCAACAGTGTTTTTATCCTGATGGAAAGCATCCAAGTAAGTAAACACGACATTGCCTTCAACTTGACCTGGGTCTTGTACCCTTAGGTGATTTGGATCTGTATACATGGCTTTTACCGCGGCACTGATTTCTTGTTCAGACGCGCCAAGGTTAATAGTATTGCCCATGGTTTTAGACATTTTATTTTTACCATCTGTGCTGGGTAATCTCGGCGCGTTACTGAGCAGTGGTCGACATTCTGTCAGGACTTTTTTGTTTGCTAGGTGATTAATTTTTCTTACTATTTCGTTAGTTTGTTCGATCATCGGAAGTTGATCGTCGCCGACTGGTATCAGAGTTGCGTTAAATGCAGTGATATCAGCCGCTTGAGAAATTGGGTAAGTTAAAAAACCGGCGGGGATTGAACGGTCAAAGCCTTTACTTTGAATTTCTGTTTTGACAGTGGGGTTTCTCTCTAGGCGAGCAATAGACACCAAATTACTGTAGTACATGGTTAGCTCGGCAAGGGCAGGTAATTGGGATTGTAGACAAATGGTGGTTTGGTCTGGGTCGATGCCAACCGCTAAGTAGTCAGCAACCACATTAAGGATATTGGATGATACCTTCGCGGGATTATGCGCGTTATCAGTTAGGCCTTGCATGTCGGCCACCAGTATTGTTTGTTGGTGTTGCGACTGCAGTAATACTCTCTGTTGAAGAGAGCCAACATAATGGCCTAAATGCAGCGGCCCAGTTGCTCTATCGCCGGTTAAAATAATCTCAGGTTTAGTTGCTATGTTCATGAATATCTCCAAGTGAAAAAATGCTACTGGAGATAAAAAAGATCTGACATTCTTAGCTACCTACCAGCAGCTTAAGAATGTGAAAATTCCGCGCCGCTCTAAAAAGAGCGCCACCAGAAAAAGGAAATGGTAGGTGAATTAAATGTTTTCATTCCTTGAACTTATCAAGGAATTTTTGAAACCTCAAGGGTTAAATAATTTAAGGCTGAAGTTTAAGTTAACCGTAGCAGTTATTTGACGATGACATCTGCTTGAGCGCCACGCTGACATTGTCTACAATAACGCACTTTATATTTTTAGGTCATGAACATGAACGACACGCTATCGAAACCAGATTTACCTGATCGCCTATCTTGTAACCCACGTAGTCCAAATTATGTAGAAGAGATTTTTGAGCACGATATTGGCATTCGACTTAACGGCAAAGAGCGTTTTGATGTTGAAGAATATTGCATCAGTGAAGGTTGGGTTAAAATTCCTTCGCCGAAGGCGCTAGATCGCCGTGGTCAACCGCTTTTGATCACCCTAAAAGGCACTGTTGAAGCTTATTATTCTTAACTTTTCCAATAAAATCGCGTCTTACTTAGGCGCGGTTGATCGCTAATTTGTTTTTTCGTTTAAGAAATCTGCCGGTATCAACCGTTCCCTTCTTTCCCTTCTTTTTCATTTTAAATTATATAAAATCCCCTTAGCTATTTTTATTGCCTAGAAAAAGTGATTTCAGTGATAAAATACATAACCTTAGCCGCGTTTATATAAATTGATATGTGGCTAGATAGCCATCACAAATGGAGTTGATAAGTGGATTTTATACAACAAATGATAGGCAGTAGCGCCATTGAGTATATTGCCGTGACTTGTGGGTTTCTTAATGTTTATTTGATCATTAAACGGTCGCTGTGGAACTACCTGTTTGGTTTCATTATGGTGGTGCTTTACGCCAAAATTTTCTTTGATTATCAACTTTATAGTGATTCATTATTACAAGTATTTTTCTTTATCACGCAATGTTATGGCGTGTTTTATTGGCTGAAACATAAAGCCCCTGATGGCAAGGTTCAAGTGGCCTATCTAAATTATCGTCATTTTAGTCAGGGATTGTTGGCTACAAGTGCATTGTGGCTTATTTTAGCCGTGGTGATGCAACAATATACTGATGCAACACATCCATTTTGGGATGGTGCAATTGCGGCGTTGAGTGTCACTGCGCAAATATTATTGATGCGCCGACATTTGCAATCATGGTATCTGTGGATTGCCGTTGACGTGTTAGCCATTGGACTGTTTATAGTGAAAGGTTTACTACCCACAGCTGCGCTGTATGGCGTGTTTTTGATACTTGCTATCTTAGGTTTATTACAATGGCAGAGAGCATCACGTGACTAGAGGCTTATATCTTGGCAAGTTCATGCCTATTCATCATGGTCATCTGTGGGTGATTGACACCGCAGCTCAACTTGTGGATGAGCTCACCGTATTAGTATGCGCAGTTAGCCAAGAGCCAATTGATGGCCGTTTACGTAGCCACTGGGTGAGAAGCAGTGTTAGCGAGAACATTCAGGTGCGTGAACTTTTTGATGATTCATTACCTCAACAGCCGGAGGACGACCCCGACTTTTGGCCAAAATGGCGTGATGCGCTTAGCCCATTTGGCCCTTTTGACTATGTTTTTGGTGGGGAAGATTACGTGGTACAACTTGCTTACGAAATTGGCGCTGTTGCGGTGCCACTTGGCCGCAGTAGCGTTAACATTTCAGCTACTATGATCAGAAATGCCCCCCATGAACATTGGCGTTATATACCCACCGCCGTACGGGCTCATTTTCAGCGTCGTGTTACGTTTTTAGGGCCTGAGAGCACGGGCAAGTCGACTTTGTCAGCGCGGTTGGCACAACGGCTTGATCCTAGTGGTCAATTGAGCAATCTGATGACGGAATATGGTCGTATTTATGATGCTTCCCTCAAGCAAGGACAGAACTGGACGCGGCAAGATTTTCGTAGCTTAACACGCACTCACATTGCAATGCGTAATGCGCTTGCTAAGCACGCTGGGCCTTATCTGATAGAAGACACCGATCTGATCCAAACCATGGCTTGGCAGCGATTGTTAATGGGAGAGGTGGATAGTCAGGACTACCCGTTACAGGATTTCGCTGATTTATACTTATTATTATCGCCTGATGTACCTTGGATTGACGATGGTACTCGTTATGGCGAATCATTTCGCGTTGATATGTTTGAGTTTTTAAAAACGCAACTAGAATGTTTAGGCTTGCGATTTGTCGTGATTGATGGCAATGACTGGAATAGGCGAGAGCAGTTGGTGAATGATGCGGTAGAAAAGCTACTTAACCTGAGCTCTGGATAAGCAAACGAGTATATTTCTCCTTGTATGTTGAGCAAGTTGATTGGCTTTTTTGTAGGACTTGAGCTTGCTCAGAGAACTTGTGATGTTCGCTGAGCAAGCTCAGCCCCTACAAAAAAGCGCCTAACGAGTTAACTCGCTAGGCGCTTTTTAATCAGATTTAAAATCTAATATTAAGCTTGAGCAGCTTCGATGATAGCGGTGAAATCAGCCACTTTTAAAGAAGCGCCGCCTACTAGGCCACCATCGATGTCTGGTTGTGCAAATAGCTCAGCTGCAGTCGCTGGGCCAACAGAGCCGCCGTAAAGAATTTGTACTTTAGCCGCTACGTTAGCATCTTGCGCTGTTAGCCATTGACGGATGTGCGCGTGAACTTCTTGAGCTTGCTCTTTAGAAGCTACTTTACCTGTACCGATAGCCCATACTGGCTCGTACGCGATTACCGAGTTTTCAAGTGCAGCCACGCCGTGCGCTGCGATAACTGCTGCTAGTTGCGTTTCAACTACTGAGTTAGTTTTATCAGCTTCACGCTCTTCAAGGGTTTCACCAATACAAAGTACAGGTACTAGGCCGTTGTCTTGGATCACTTTGAATTTAGCAGCAACTACTTCGTCAGTTTCAGCGTGTAGCGTACGACGCTCACTGTGGCCAACAAGGCTGTATTTCGCGCCGAATGATTTAACCATTACCGCTGATGTTTCACCAGTGAATGCGCCCGCTACGTTTAGGTCACAGTTTTGTGCGCCAAATTCAATTGCGCCGTCTTTAGTAAGCGCTTCAGTTTGGCCTAAGAAAATGGCAGGAGGACATACTGCTACTTCTACGCCTGTTGCTTTAGCAGCAGGGCCAGCTAGACCGTTTAGTAACTCAGCAACTGATTCTTTAGTGCCGTTTAGTTTCCAGTTACCCATAACTAGAGGTGTTCTCATGTCCATTTCTCCAATGATTATCAAATGAATAGTAAATTATTTTCCAAATCTGCCGCCGATTATAAAAAGGCCGTTGGCTTATAAGTAGTGATTTGAACAAATAAATGTGTAATTAATTTTCATAAATACAATAAATGTGACCCAAATCACTCTTTATTTGATGTTTTGTCGTAATTCTGACCACCAAATGCCTAAATACTCATGCACAGCCATCTCGGAGCGCTCTAAATAGTAGGCACTTGGGATCATCCTATTGCTTGGCTCGGGTAATGTTGAGTTGCGCTGCTTGTAATAGGCGGGTGCGGCAATAGGCTGTGAGTTTTGCTGGGCAAACAGTTTCATGGCGCGGGGCATGTGGCTTGCTGACGTGACCAGTGCCGCTTGTTTATCTTTGATTAATCGCGCCATTTCTTTGGCTTCATCGGGAGTGTCGCGAGTGTAGTCTAAACGCTTAATCTGCGCCTCGGGTACGCCAAAACTGAGTGCTAAGGTTGCCATTAACTCAGCATGGGTTTTGCTATCGCCAAAATTCGAGCCGGAGACAACAATGGTTGCTTGTGGGTTAGCCTGCCAAATGCGAAACGCTTCGGCAAAGCGCGAGATGGCAGTGCCAGACAGCTGGCCAGTAATGGCTAAATCAGGATCGGCAAGGCCACCGTGGCCTAACACTAAAATGGTGTCAACTTTTTGCTCAATGTTAAAGGCTGGATATTGGCGTTCTAGGCTGGCAATAAGATAGCCACTGACAGGCTCAGATGAAAATGCTAATAACGTTATCAAACCCAAGCAGAGGACAAATTTACCAAAGCGTTGTTTGCTGGTCATTATCAACAGTAATAAACCAAAGGTAAGCAGAATAAGTGAAAATGGCAGGGGTTTAAGCAATCCGCCTAACCACTTTTTGAGTAAAAACACAGCAATATCTCCGTTTGCGAAATTGCGCAAATATTACCAGTTTTATGCAGCGCCGGCTTGTGCCAAAATAGCGGCCTTATTTAATCTGCTTAATATAGCTTTATTTCGCGGTTAAAAGGTAACAAAGGCCTTATTTATAGCAGGCTTTCGACTTTATCTTTTTGATTCTTAGCAATTATACAGATATTACTGCGTTCCCCAAGTTTACTTGAGTCGCGCGGTATAGATTGAACTCGTTTGGTAAATTTGGGAACACGATGACCAAAAAATACACGCTAGCAGCACAAAAGAACTTACCTGAGCTCGTTGGTTGGGTAAAGCAAGAGGCGTTTTGCTTAAATCTGTCTTCTGACCGACTAGCCTTTTTGATTGCCGTATCTGTGGTAGCAGAGCAAGAGTTAGGGGCTGAATTAACGGAAGCACAGCTTCATGATGCGTTTCGTTTGGTGAGCGACATTTTTGGCCAAGTGGATGAAACTCAGACCGAGCGTGCTAACAACGCGGTGAATGAATTTTGTCGCCAACAATTATTTAATCGCTTTGGCGCAGATACCATGGACACCGCAAGCCTGTATCGATTAACGCCCTTAGCGCTGGGCATTGTTAACTTTTATGCCCAGCAAAAAACTTATTCCAATGTCAAATTGTCTATTCTACTCACCCAAGTTGCGGCTGAAATTACCAAAGTATATGACGCGGCTAAGCAGGGCGGTGATGAACAATATTGGGATGAGTCGGTTTACAGTGTACTGAAATACTCAGTGGAAGATATTTTTGAGCGCATCGATTTAACCCAGCGCGCCATGGACAGCCAACAACAAGCAGCGAAAGATAACATTGCCCAGTTACTGCACCAAAACTGGAGCCAAGCTATTAGCGCCTGTGAGCAGCTATTAGCCGAAACCAGCAGTCATTTACGTGAATTGCAAGATACACTCACCTCAGCGGGCGATAAGCTGCAGTCGGGTTTGCTTAATATTCAAGAAACCGTGCACGGCAATGAAGACTACGAACACATTGAAGTGTTAGTGTTTAACTTACAAGCCCGCTTAGATGGCATCATTGCTTGGGGTCAACAGTCTATCGATTTATGGACCCGCTACGATCGCCATGTGCATAAGTTTATTCGCACCGCCATCGACATGGACAAAAACCGCGCCTTTAGTCAACGTTTACGCGAGTCGGTACAAAATTTCAGTCAACATAACTGGCATTTAGTGATAGCCGAAGAAGACCGTATTCTTGAGCTGCGCGATGAAACCTTGAGTTTCCGCGATGAAACCATCACCGGTGAAGTTCCACAAGAAATGGAATACCAAGAGTTGGTTGATATTCAAAATGAAGTGGCTGGGCGAGTAGAAGCCTACTTGGCGCAGTTTAAAGACAATCAACAGCCCCTTGAATTAGCCATGGTGTTACGGGATTTCTTGGCCGATTACCCCAGTGTGCAGCATTTTGATATTGCCCGTTTAGTGATTGATGAGGCCTGTAAACTGGGCTTATCGAGTGCGGAAGTGAAATTTACCGGGGCACAGGCGCCATGGCGTCCGATTAATACCACTGGGGCTAAAATTCAGGCGCATCATATTGATACCTATGACACTGATGGCCAATAGCATTGAGTTTTTACTTAACAACTTTTTTATTTTTTGCTTTTTGCCAGTAAAGGCAGGAGTTAGTGACAGATGCAAATAACCGATCTAAACGACAGCACAGAACAATATATTTCCCAGGATCTGGCCCGCGCGGTGGCCAATCCTTTATTTCCGCAAATTGATGCGCAGTTGCGCAGTGGCCGGCATATCTGTAGTGATGATTTTCAGGCCCATTCATACCTAGCCGATGCTTATGAAGCGTTAGAGTTCTTCTATCGCCGTTATCAAGTGGAATTAATTAAAGCCCCTGAAGGGTTTTTCTATTTAAGGCCCAAATCTAACGCCTTGTTAGGTCGCAGCGTATTGTCTGAGCTTGATATGTTAGTTGGCAAAGTGCTGTGCTATTTGTATTTAAGCCCAGAGCGTTTAGCCAATGAAGGGGTATTTACCTTAACGGAATTATTAGAAGAGCTAGCTAACCTCGCAGATGAAACGCAGTTATTACGCATGGTGAACCAGCGCAGTGGCGGCTCAGATTTAGATAAGCAAAAGTTAAAAGAGAAAGTAAAAGGTTGTCTGCGCCGTTTTCGCCGTTTAGGCATGGTTACGTTAATTGGCGGAGTGGATAAATTCACCCTAAACGAAGCAATCTTTCGTTTTGGCGCCGATGTGCGCACCGACGAAGACCCACGTGAAGTGCAAATGCGCTTAATTCGTGAAGGAGAAGCGATAGTGCATGACGACGACATGCCAACGGATGAAAAACTGCAACAATCCGATGATGCAGACAGTGATAACGAAGAACAATTAGGGTTAGAGGTATAATCATGGCAAATCGCGGCAAGTTTTTATCATTAACCATGGTTAATTGGAACGGCTTTTTTGCCAGAACCTTTGAGTTAGATCAGCTGGTGACGACGTTATCAGGCGGTAACGGCGCAGGTAAATCCACCACCATGGCGGCGTTTATTACGGCGATGATCCCAGACCAAACCTTACTGCATTTTCGTAACACCACCGAAGCAGGCAGCTCTAATGCCTCACGGGATAAAGGCTTATACGGTAAGTTAAAATCAGGCCCTTGTTACAGCATGCTACAGGTGCGTAACTCTCACGACCAAGTGATTTGGCTCGGCGTGCATTTAGAACAAATCGCAGGGCGTGATAAAAAAGTGAACATTACGCCGTTTGCGTTAATGGACTTACCTGAAGAGATTAAACCGACCGAATTATTACTCGAAACCTTAGCCACTGGCCAAGCTCGGGTGAGGCAATTTAGCGAGCTGCGCGCCGCCGCTGCTGAGATTGGCGGTGCTCGTGTTACTAAATATAATTCGATTAACGAATATCATAACTTTTTGTTTGATATGGGCGTTATTCCGAAAAAAATGCGTGACCAAAAAGATCGCAGTAAGTTTTATCGTTTAATTGAAGCCTCATTATACGGCGGTATTTCCAGCACCATTACCCGTTCGTTACGCGATTATTTATTGCCTGAAAACAGCGGCATTCGCAAAGCCTTCCAAGACATGGAAGCGGCGATCAAAGAAAACCGTCACACCTTAGAGCGCATTAAACAAACTCAAAGTGATCGCGATTTATTTAAGAACCTGATCACCGAAACCACCCATTACGTGGCGGCGGAATATGTTCGTTTAGGCAGTCAGCGCCAAGCATTCTCTGATGAAGCGCTCAGCCATCGCGCCAAATTACAAGACACGCAGCGTTTGCTCAAAGAAGAGCAAGGCCGCATTATTTATTTGCAACACGAGCTGGAAAACCTGACTAACCGCGAAAGCATGTTAGAAAAAGAACTAGAGCATGCCAGCGACATGTTACAAAAAGTCATCCAAGCGGTGGCGCTACAAAGCAAAATTAGCCAATACCAAGCTGAAATCGATATCACCCTAGCGCAGCTTGAAGAACAACAGGAAAAACTCGAACAAGCCAATATTCTGTTTATTGAAACTGAAGCCAGTAAACAAGCGGCGGAAGCAGAGGTTGACTCACTGAAAACCCAATTAAGTGACTATCAACAAGCGCTGGATATTCAGCAAACCCGTGCCATTCAATACAAGCAAGCGGTGGCGGCGCTAGAGCAAGCGAAATTAAGCTGCGATACGCCTGATTTAGTGCCGGAATTAGCAGCAGACAAACTGGCTTTGTTTAAAGGGCAAGAAGAAGAGTTAACTCATCAAGTCTTAGAGGCTAAGCACCGCCTAGAAATGGCTAATGCGGCGCTGGAAAAATTTGAACAAGCCTTGGGCTATTTAACGCAAATAGAGCCAAGTGTCGATCGTAAACAAGCCTTCACCCAAGCCAAATTGCAGCTGCAACGCCAGCAAGAATATGTCGGCGTGACTAATCGTAAAACTGAAATTGAGCGCAGCTTACAAGATGCCTTGCGCCAGCGAAAACAGCAAGATCAAGTTACGCAATGGGTAGCCGATTATGCCAGTCAAACATCGGTAAACCTTGAGCAAGAACAGCAAGTGGCCGAGCAACAAGCCCATTGGTTGTTAGAGCAAGAAACCCAGCAAGCACAGCAAGCTGAATTAGCCGATATGCTGTCCACCAACAAAGAAAAATTAGCCTCGTTAACGGCAAGTAATCAGCGCCTAACGCAGTTTGCGCCAAAATGGCTGGTGGCTCAGGCGGAAAAACAAAAACTGGAGCAATCTTCAGAGCAAAGCCTTGAAGATGCCGGCAGCGTCAGCGCTGTGATGCAGCATACTTTGCAGCAAGAACAAACACTGAAACAGCGTAAAGAGCAGTTACAACAGCAAAAGAGCGAGCTTGAACAGCAAATTCGTCGTTTGCAAAATGCTGGCGGGGAAACAGACGAAACCTTAGGCAGTATTGCCCTTGATTTGGGCGGCGTATTACTCAGTGATGTTTATGATGATATCCCGCTGGAAGATGCGCCTTATTACTCTGCGCTATACGGCCCCGCGCGTTATGGTGTGGTGGTACGTGATTTAGAAGCGGCAATTGAAAAGCTGAAAAATGTCGCAAACTGCCCAGAAGACTTATACCTGATCCAAGGCGATCCCGATGCGTTTGATGAAGAGTTATTTAACGCCACTGATTTAGGTGAAGCGGTATTGGTACGTGAAGGTGCTAGGCAGCTTCGTTATTCACCTCATCCAAAAACGCCACTGTTTGGCCGCGCAGCGCGTGAAGCGCGGATTGCAGAGCTTGAAAAAGCCCGTGATAGCTTGATTGAAGAATTTGGCAGCGTGTCGTTTGAGCAGCAAAAGAAACTGCGTTTATACAATCAATTTAATGACTTTATCGCAACGCATCTGGCCGTCGTATTTGAAGCAGATCCGCAAGCGCAATTAGAAGCGAATAAGCAAGAAATTCGCGCGTTAGAGCAGCAAAACCAAAGTGCGCAGCAGCAACAAACACAATTACTGCAAACCCTCAAGAACATTAAAGCTCAGCTGCAACTGTTGGATAAAATCCAGCCACTGGCTTATTTGATTGGTGATGATACCGTAACGGCTCGATTGGAAAATGCGCAAGAGATGGCCGAGCAACTGCGTCAGGCCGTGCAATTTTTAACTCAGCATAAGAGTGCGTTGGCTGGCTTAGCCGCTCATGTGGACTACCTGCAATACGATCCACAAGACATTGAAGTGCTAAAAGCCACACTGGAACAAGTGGATGCACAGTTAGCGGCGAAAAAACGCCAGTGTTATCACTTAGAGCAATTACATGCCCGTTTGGCTCATTTCTCGTATCACGATGCGCAAGCATTATTGGATCAAACCAGTCAAATTAACGATGAGCTAAAAGCCAAACTCGTGTTGGCAGAGAAAACGCGCCAGCAAGCCCAAGCGCAAGAAAAACAATGTCGCGAGCGTTTAAATCAAGAGCAACAAACGCAGGTGGCGTTGTCTGCAAGCCTGAAAGCTAAACAACAAACCTTGCAAGAAAATCATAGCGAATTAGCGGCCTTAGGCGTGGTGCTGAGTCACGACAGTGAAGCCAAAGCAAAAGCCAATAAAGAGCAAGTACAACAAGACTTAATTGAAACTCGCAATAAACGCAACAGCAGCGGCGCGCATTTAAAAGTTACTGAAAAAGAAGTGTCGACCTTAACCGCTAGCGAAAAGTCGGTGAAGAAAGGTTATCACCAAGCTCGCGCCGCCTTAGTTAAGCAAAAATCCGGCTGGAGCCTAGTTAAAACCTTAGCGCAGCAAAATGACGTGGCACGCCGTCTTGATCGCGCTGAGCTGAAATACCTAGATAGCGATGAACTGAAATCCATGTCGGATAAGGCATTAGGGACGTTGAGAATGTCGGTGGCTCATGATGAAGAGCTACGCGACGCACTGCGTTACTCAGAAGATAGTCGCCAGCCTGAGCGTAAGGTAATGTTTTATGTGTCGGTCTATCAGCACCTGAAACAGCGTATTCGTCATGACATTATTCGCAGTGACGACCCCGTTGAAGCGATTGAAGAAATGGAAATTGAGCTAGCGCGCTTAACCGATGAGCTCAAGCAACGTGAATCTCACTTGTCGATTTCGGCTCATGAAGTGGCCAGTAAGATCAACAACACCATTCGCCGTGAGCAAAACCGCATTCGCGCCCTAAACCAAGGGTTGCAAAGTGTGGCATTTGGTCAGGTAGCGGGCGTACGTTTAAATGTATCGTTACGAGAGGCCTACTCAACGCTACTTAACGCGTTAGCCGAGCAGGGCGCGCAGCACCAAGATTTGTTTGGTAACAATGAATTGAGCTTCTCGGAAGCGATGGCGAAACTGTTCCAACGCTTAAATCCGCACATAGATCAAGGTGAGCGCAGCCATCAGGTATTAGGTGAAGCTTTATTGGATTACCGCAACTACCTTGAAATGCAAATTGAAGTTTGCCGCGGCACTGAAGGCTGGCTTCGCGCAGAAAGTGGTGCATTATCAACGGGTGAAGCGATAGGTACTGGCCAAGCCATCTTGTTGATGGTGCTGCATTCGTGGGAAGAAGAGTCACGCCGTTTCCGCGCCCGTGATGTGCTACCTTGTCGCTTATTGTTCTTAGATGAAGCTGCGCGCTTGGATGCTCGCTCTATCTCTACCTTATTTGAGCTCTGTGAGCGTCAAAACATGCAGTTGATTATCGCCGCGCCGGAGAATATCAGCCCCGAAAATGGCACCACCTATAAGCTTATTCGTAAAACCCACGGTAACAATGAGCACGTACATGTGGTTGGCTTACGTGGTTTTGGTTATGGCAAAACGGAAACGGAATCCAACTTAGAAAGCAGTATTCCAGAGCTGATTTAAGCTAAATACTGGAACCAATATTATATTGAACGGCCTGTTACAAGACAGGCCTTTTTTACATTTACCCACTACAAAGCCATGATGCTTGTTAACTTATAGATTAGTCAAATCCCACAATGGGTTTGCAAAAAAAATTAACGATTTTCTAAGCGATTATAATCGAGAAGTCCGCCTGAAATGGGTTGCTCTTTCATTACTTGATTTAATACCCGATCACTTATAGCCCAAAATACTGGGCTGGAGCGCCGCACGCCGTATTGGTCAAGCAGTTGGCTGTAATCTTGGTCTGACTTTATTTCTTGTAATGTCCTGACAAACTGTGGGATTTGGCTTGCTTGAATATGCAAAAACACATTTGGGTAGTCACCTATAAGCCCTCGAACAACCGTCAGGTTATCTTCGCCAGGTAAGCGATTATTGCTATCTCTAAGCAAGCTGGACATGTTGCTGTAAGCTGCATTTTTAATCAGGGTATAGAGTCGCTGTTGCTTGCCATCTTGTACCAATAACACCGATACCTCGGCTAACTGATTGACAGCAGTGCTTGGCAGTTCAAATAGTGTGGCAAGGTTTGCCCATTCACTGGCGCTAACATCCACTTGCTGTAAGTCGTAGTTATTTTTTAACACAGGGCCGAGCTTTGCTTTTAGCATGCTAAACAACTCAAGTTTATGCTGGTTAGTTTGGTAGGTAACATCACTTGGGTAATGAAACTGACTTTGCTCGGCCTTAAGGTATTTTTGAATATTATCACTGGTATTGCGGTACCAGTGATCGCGCTCTGATATACGTGAGTCCGGTGGCAATAAAGCGAGAAAGTTGAACTCGCTTTCCATGCGTAAGAAATCCATATAAAGGCGAGTATTCAGTTGATGACCAACATTACCGTAGACATCAAACCCAGCGACAAGTAAATAATGAATACGCTCCAGTATCGGGTAGTCGATTAACCAAGCTGTTTTTGGCGCTTGCCCGACTAAGCCTTTCACAACAGATGCATTGTCAAAATGTCTGAATACAGTTAGGGCAGCGTTAGTGTTTGTTTCTTCTCCGTCCCAAACCAAATCTAAATCGAGTTTTTCGCCATTCTCAAAGGCTTGTGCAAGAGCACCTTGTTTCGCTTTAAGGTAGCGTTTTTGCGCTTTTGAATAGGTGAACCAGCTACTGAGCACCGTTGAATTACTGGCCGACTCAGCAGGGATCCGCAAATGGTCTTTTTGTTGCGCTAAAAACTGGGCTAACCCTTCGCTGTTTTCCCAGCTCCCTTCAGAGAAAAACACCCAAAAATGGTCGTTGATGACATTTAACGCCATTTGACCTCGGCAAACAGGGCCTTTAATAAATGCCATTATGGTGTTCTGTGCTTCCAAGAGCATAAAGCGATAACGCGCTGCTACTGGTAGAGCTTCAAAAGCTATAAATGGGTTGGCAGCAACACTTGGTTCATAACTTGGAAGAGCCGTGACTTGATAGTCGACGCGATAAAACAATTGATTTAGCTGATCCATACGCTGTTCATTAAGAGCGTAAGGCATATGGGTTTTAGCTAATATGGTCTCGCGCTCGCGTTGAAAACGGTAATAGACCCGCTCGACCTTGGGGTCATCATAAGGCCGTAGAGTAATAATCCGTTCAATTGGCTGACCGGGTGGTGTTTTTGAGCGCACTAGAGTAAAAAATTCAGGACTATTTGCGGTATTGGCTAATGCTGAAAAGTAGAGGTGAGAAAGATAAAGGTGTTCAAATATATAACGTGCAACAAGTTGTGATTTAAGGGAAGGGCGGTTAAGCCAGCGCTCCCATAGATCTATCTCTTGTAGTATAGGGTTGGCTAAGGGCGGTTTTGCAGCCATTTTGGCGCCATTTTTAATCCAAGTTGTTAGTTGGTGCTGTTCATCGACAGCAATGGCTGGTAAACCATAAGGCATTCCTGCCAGTGGGTTATTGCTAGCAAAGTCTTGGTAGGTTTCGATGGTGCTGCACTGTTGGTTGCGATCTAATGAAAAATCAAACGCGTCAGCATGAGCGCGAGTATCAACTAAAGGGTGTTTTTGTTTTAGTAGCAGAGCCTGATAAATCAAACTGGCGGCCACATTGGCTTGCTCGGTTTGTTCCCTTTCATTTAATACCGGAGAAAAGCCTTTTTTACGCCATTGCTCGGTGGTGGCAGCGTCCTCATACAAGCGTGTCGGCGTAGCGGCAAATAAACGCGTGCCACTAAATACTTTATCTTTAGAGCTGCCTCGTTCAATGGCTTCCGGCGAGGTGAGCTTTAACTGGCAGGGCGCATCGTAGCAACCATGGCAAACCACGCAGCGCTGATCCAAAATTGGTCGCACTGTTTGGTGATAAAATATTGCGTCGCTACTTTGTTGGTTGACCATACGATCGCGCACCAATGCTGGGCCATAGAGATCTGCAAAATGGGTATTTGAAAAACTTGAACAGCCAGTTAGTAACGCGAAAAGGCTAAGTATTGCCATGTGTTTAAACATTATATTCTCATCATTTCTGTAATCCTTACGCAGATGAATTCTTGCAGTTAAGGCCAGTAAATGAAAGCGTAATATGCTGTACTTCAAGTTTAAACTTGTTTAGCTTGTTGAATTATTTTGATATAAATATGACAACTGAGCTGTTGCCAACGTATTGGTGGCAAACAATGGTAGATTGGGAGTGTTTATGGGACAGCAGTTTACTGAGCTACAAGACAAACATAGTGACTTTATTGCCCAACAGCAGATGTTTTTTGTCGGCACCGCTGCCGAGCAAGGTCGGGTTAATGTTTCACCAAAAGGCGCTGACTCATTTCGGGTGGTGAATAAAAATCAAGTTATTTGGCTTAACCTGACTGGCAGTGGTAATGAAACGTCGGCTCATGTGCAAATTAACCCAAGAATGACAATCATGTTTTGTGCTTTTGCAGGCGCACCAATTATTTTACGCCTTTATGGTCAGGCTCAGGTGCTACATCGAAATGACCCATTATGGCAGTCTTATATATCATTGTTCCCCGCCAGTATTGCTGCGCGCCAATTGTATTTGTTAGATATCGATTTAGTGCAATCATCTTGCGGCATGTCGGTACCTTTGTTTGATTTTAAGCAACAGCGAACGGCGTTAGCCGACTGGTCTGAGAAACAAGGAGAACAAGGTATCGAGGCGTACTGGTTGAAGAAGAATCAGCAAAGTATTGATGGCTTTGACACCAATATTGCTAACTTGGCTGGATTAGCCCACAAACAATAACGATTTAAGGAAGTATTATGATCAAACTATTAAATAAAGAAACGAATGTGTTACTAGGCGAACTGACAGAGTCACAACTACAATTTTTAATTGATCAATTAGAAGAAGAGGACAGTGCCGATCAAGATTATTGGATCAGTCCTGCGCAATTAGAACTATTTAAAGACGAAGGCGCAGACCATGCGCTTTTGGTTTTATTAGAAACGGCTATAGCAGGAACTGATGGCGTAGAAGTTATTTGGCAAAAGGCTTAACTCTTTAAATAAATCAATGGGTTTTTACCCATTGATTTATTCTATATTTTTTTACCAATCTATTTTCCCCATCGCAGCTTAAAATACCCCTTTAAATTACAAAAATATCACCAATCAACAGTACTGGTTAATATTAAAAAATTCCCCCTGTTTATTTTAAATAATTGTGAACGAGTGTCTAAAAAAGTTCATATTCAGGCGGCATAGTAACTGTGATTTTA
Source organism: Motilimonas sp. E26 (assembly GCF_021278025.1). Taxonomy (GTDB): domain Bacteria; phylum Pseudomonadota; class Gammaproteobacteria; order Enterobacterales; family CBDFNC01; genus Motilimonas. Next base: position 252,843 of record NZ_JAIBHJ010000001.1, on the reverse strand, counting down.
CTTCAACCTCGGTGAAACAAACTGCACAACGCTGCTAGTTTAGCGTTATATAAGCAGGTGTTTATTGTTGGGAGAGTAATTATTTTTACTATATAAAGGACTAAAAAAGTATGTCGTTTAATTTTAAACATGGGCTTGTTGCCAGTGCATTAATGCTTGCGTTAACTGGTTGTAACAGTAGTGATGATAAGACAGCAGTAAAAACACCTGAGGCAGAAGTGCCGGTAGTGGTCGCACCCAATACGTGTGATGGTGTGCCGTGTACCAAATTTACTATTCTTCATACCAATGATAATCATGGACGTTTTTGGCATAACTCTGACGGTGAATACGGTATGGCCGCAAGAAAGGCGCTGGTTGATCGTTTACGCAGCGAAATTGAAGCCAACGGCAGTAAAGCACTATTACTCTCGGGTGGTGACATCAATACAGGTGTACCTGAGTCAGATTTACAAGACGCGGAACCAGATTTTGTCGGTATGAATGCGATTGGTTATGATGCCATGGCGGTAGGTAACCACGAGTTTGACAATCCATTAAGTGTCTTAGACACACAGCGCGCATTAGCTAACTTTCCTATGTTAGCGGCTAATATTTATAAAGCCGACGGTACACGCTATTTTGAACCATACCAAGTATTTGCAGTGAACGGATTAAAAGTGGCGGTGATTGGCCTGACCACGAAAGATACTGCTAAAATTGGTAACCCTGAATTTATCAGTGAATTAACTTTTACTGATCCACAAACAGAAATAGCAAAAGTGATTGCTGAAATTAAAGCGGCCAAGGCAGCAGATCTTATCTTTGCAGCAACGCACATGGGTCACTACGCAAATGCTCAGTATGGCAGTAATGCGCCAGGTGATGTGGCGTTGGCGCGCTCGTTAGATGAAGGTTTATTAAACGGTATTATTGGTGGTCACTCGCAAAACCCTGTTTGCATGGAGCCTGGCTCAGATGACTACGCGGATTATAAACCTGGCGGTGCTTGCGCCCCTGATCAACAAAAAGGCGCTTATATCATGCAAGCCCACGAATGGGGTAAGTATGTGGGCCGTGCTGACTTTGAATACATTGCTGGTAAGTTAAAGCTTGCAAGTTATGAACTGATCCCAGTTAACCTTAAGAAAACCCTGACTGATGCTAACGGTGAAGATCAGCGCGATGAAAATGGCGATAAAATCAAAGTTTATATTGGTGAAGAAATTGTGCCTGATGCCGAGCTAAAGCAGACGCTGCAGGCATACCAAGATAAAGGCCAAGGTAAACTAAGTGAGGTAATTGCAACAACAGATGCATTGTTGGACGGAGAGCGTGCGAACGTACGTTACCAACAAACTAATTTAGGCCGCTTAATTGCTAAAGCTCAGGCCGAAAAAGTGAATGCTGATTTTGGTGTGATGAACTCAGGTGGTGTTCGTGCTTCAATTGCTGAAGGTAATGTTACCTACCGTGATGTACTTACCGTGCAACCGTTTGGCAACACCGTCACTTACAGTAGCATGACGGGGGCTGAAATTAGCGATTACCTCGGTACGGTAATGTCTTTACAGCGTGGCTCGGGTGCCTATGCGCAAGTTGTAGGCGTGAAAATGGCTGTAGACTGTACGGCAAAGACGGTCGATATTAGTGAGATTAATGGTAAAGCATTCAGTGCTGCTGATACTTATAGTTTTAGTGTACCAAGTTACAACGCAGCGGGTGGCGATGGCTACCCAACATTAAATCCAGTACAAAGTGGTTATGTAGATGCTGAAGTACTTTATTCTTACTTCAAAAACAAAGGCTCAGTGGTTGCTTCTGATTATGCACCAACGGGCGATATTGTTTATCTTAACTCAAACAGTCCGCTGGGCTGTGAAGTGACGCAATAATATTTGAGCAAATTAGTTCAAATTAACAACGAAAAAGGTGAAGCTGTGCTTCACCTTTTTTATTCTCAATACTGTCTTGTCAATTGTTTGAATTTATTAGATATTATTCATAGGGTTCAATAGGTAAGAAATAATATGATAACAAGTCTAGGCACCCAGAGGCTGATATTAAGGCAGTGGCAAGATGAAGATTATGCGCCTTTTGCGCAAATGAGTGCTGATGAAAATGTAATGCGCTATTTTCCCAATATCCTAACACGTGCTGACAGTGACGCCTTGGCGGATAAAGCGAAAGGACTCATTGCCGATAACGGTTGGGGGTTTTGGGCTGTTGAATTAAAAGAAACGGGCGAATTCATTGGTTTTATTGGCTTACATTGTCAAGAGGATGCCATTCCCAATACGCCCTTTATTGAAGTGGGTTGGCGCTTAGCAAAGCAACACTGGGGTAAAGGGTATGCGCCAGAAGGTGCGCAAGCCGCGTTAGCATTTGCGTTTGAACAGCTTGACCAACCCGCTATTTATGCTTTTACAACCTTAACAAATTTACCCTCACAGCGGGTAATGACTAAATTGGGAATGATTAATATAGAGCAAAATTTTTTGCACCCAAAATTAGCACCTGAGCATCCATTAGCGCCACATTGTCTCTATCGCATCACCAAACAACAATTCAACAAGCAGCAATCACAGGCCGTATGACACCATTAAAACCAACGGATGAACAATTACCCAATAAACACGGCGGTAACAACAAAGTTATCTTACAACACAGCCGTGTGTACCGGGAAACGGGCAGCTGGACACCTGCGGTCCATCAGTTTTTAGCCTATTTAGCTGAGCAACAATTTACTGGCGTACCTGAATGTTTAGGCATGACACCTGATGGTCGTGAGATTTTGACTTTAGTGGCTGGAGAGATATGTGATGGGCACCTAGCTGGGCCGTTTGCTTCTTGTGATACCTTGCGCAGTGCAGCCAAGTTTTTACGCCAACTTCATGATTGCAGTGCAAATTGGCCAGTAAAAGAAAGTCACACAGGCTGGATGTTGCCGGTGCGAGAGCCTGTTGAAGTGATTTGTCATGGTGATTATGCTCCTTACAATGTGGCTTTCGAAGGTGAGCAAGTGGTCGGTTTATTCGATTTTGACACCGCTCACCCCGGGCCGAGAATCTGGGACTTAGCTTATGCCATCTATTGTTGGGCGCCTTTTAAAACCCACCCTGATGATGCAATAGGAACGCTTAATGAACAAATCAGCCGAGCGCGATTATTTTGCCAGGCTTATGGCTTAGCGCATCAGCAGCGTATAACGCTGGTCGATAATATGATTGAGCGTTTGACAGTGTTAGTGAACTTTATGCAAGTGCAAGCCGAGCAAGGCAATCTCGACTTTCAACAGCATATCGCAGCAGGCCATCATTTGGCATATCTAGAGGATATTGACTACCTGACGAGTAATCAAAACCAAATCACTCAGGGATTAGGTAACGCGCGCACTGGATAGGTAAAATATGTTTATTTTCCCCTGATAGTCTTCAGCAAAACTGAGGCTATATGATGATCTGTTGTATTTCACTGTATGAGTGTTTATCTAACATAGTTAAGCGAGTACGACACGATTTCGGCCTTCATGCTTGGCCTGATATAGGGCATGGTCCGCTCGCTTTAGCAGTGCTTGGTAACTTTTTTCATTACGGTAACCTGCTACGCCCATGCTAACGGTTAACGATTCAATGTGTTCAAACTTCAGTATCGAGATTTTCTTGCGCAGGCGCTCTGCTATTTGCAACAATTCAGACTCTATCGTGAGGGGACAGATAATTAAAAATTCTTCACCGCCCCAGCGAGCCACTAAATCAGACCCGCGAGCAAGGTAGCGTAATTGTTTGGCAAACTCGATAAGGATCTCATCACCAATTTGATGGCCATGGCTGTCATTGATACTTTTAAATAAATCTATGTCAATTAAGATCACCCCAAAATCATATTGATTACGTTGCGCCAATGAAAATTCATGACTTAAGGTTTCATTAATTTTTTTCCTATTCCAGAGACCGGTAAGCTCATCGGTATTGGCGAGCAAGGCAAGCTCATCATTTTTTTTCGCCAGTAATTGGTTCATTTGGTTTACCTGCTCTAGAGCAAGGGCAGTTTTATGCTTTTCTTTGCGTAAAGAATAATTCCACAGCAGCACGGCAATAATGATACTTAATAAGCCTAAACTTATTTTTATGACGCCTTGGTAATGGTTTTTTATCTCGTATTGAGTCGTGACCCATTTATTATAAATTTGTTGGTTTTCTTTTTTATCCATTAAATTAATGGCTTTTTGAAATAGGCTTGTCAGTTCGGGTAAACCAGCTCGAACTGCCACACTCAGTTTCATTTCATATGGAATGACATCCACCTCCTTTAAATTGAAATTTGGTTGAGTAAGCATTATATGTCGGGCAATAACGGCAGAGCCAATGTAAGCGTCCGCCTGCTTTGTATTGACGGATTCCAAAGCTTGCTGCGAATTGTCTGTACCAATAACTTGTATGTAAGGGTAATGCTTACGGATGAACTCAACCAACTGGGTACCGTGAACCATGGCGACTTTTTTATTTGCTAAAGAATTAATGTCGTCGATGCTCTGATTTTCTTGTTGTGTGATGATATTGATTGGACTGGTTATAATGGGAGCTGTGTAGTCAATAGCATGGTGATTACGACTAGGTTGCATCGCAAGGGCTGCTATATCACATTGACCCTTGGTTAAACCCTGGATAGTTTCTTGCCAAGAGCGGGTAGAGTAGATGTTTGTTTTCAAGCCTAGACGATGAGTAAGTATGGCTAAATAGTCTTTACTCATTCCGCCATGTTTGCCTTTATCCATTGATTCGAAGGGCATTGTATTTGGTGTGACACAGACAGTAATGCGTTGTTGCTGTTTTAAAAATTGTGCTTCTTTGGGGCTAAATGGGATGGTATTTATATCGCCGTAGCGGTCGCTGCCAAATCCGCCTAACCAGCGATTACGCAGCACTAGCATTTCATTAGCGGTAACACTGGCTAAGCCTTTATTGATAATGCTGACTAGCTCAGGTTTATCATTGCGTAGGCCGAAGGCGAGTTCAAAGGGCTTCTTGCCAAGCACAAAGCCAAGCTCTATTAATTTTTCTAAACCAACTAGTTGTGCCACATATGCATATGACTCATCTAACACAGTGAAATCAGCTTGACCAGAGACGACCGCTTTAATCATGTCATGAATACTATCAACATAAACAGGGGTCATCTTCATGCCAGTTTCCTTTGCCATACGTTCAAAGGTGAGGTTACCTTTTTGCAGAGCAATGCGTTTATTGTCGAGGTCATCAATATTGCGGATATTAAGAGGATTATGTTTTTGCACCAGCACAACTGAATATAACTTGGTATAAGGTTGAGAGAAGTTCAAATAGGTTTTGCGCTCATCGCCTGGGCTTGCGGTACTAATGCCGTCAAACTCTCGGCGTTTTGCGCGTATTTGCATCTCTTCCCAGTTGCCTAATGCAAGATTGATTTTTAATCCCGTTCGCTCGCTAATGAGTTCAAGCAAATCGGCGTCAAAACCACTTACACTGCCATCGGCATTCAATATGGTGAAAGGTTCAAACGAGTCACCACTTGCTAAGGTGATAGTAGGGTTGCTTTGAATAAAAGCTTGCTCTTGGGCACTAAGCTCAACTGTTGAATGGGTAACTTCATGACCATAACTTAATTTTGAAAAGCAACAGATGACGAATAATAAGGTAAGCTGACGATATAATTTATTGAACGTAATCATCCGTTGATCTCAATTCTTCTTTAAATACTAAAACTGGGGATGGCGAGTATTATCCATTATGCAATTTATATAACCAATATGCATAATTGTTATTATACCGGATGCAATATTTTGGCGTTATGTTACAGGGTTTTACTGGAAGGAAAAATGCTTAAATCGAAAAAGGTTTTCATAATTGGGTTACCGCGCACCGCGACAACCAGTGTTTGTTTGGCAACATTAAAAATGGGATTTACAACTGCTCACACAGCTTATACTCGCAGCGCCTTTGAGCATGCCCAAGTGTTAGCCGACACGCCGATATTTGCCGATTATGCAGAGCTAGATATACTTTATCCTGATGCTAAATTTGTTTATTTAACACGGGAGCTAAAAGATTGGATCCCTTCAATACGACAATTATTATTACGCATGTTTACTAATTTAATGCGTGAAGATGGCGGGTTTAACCCTATTTTAAAACGCTGTTATAAAAGGGTATTTTCACCGTTGACCTTAGAAAACATCCATGACGATAACTTTTTGGCTCTTTGCTATGCGCGTCATCTCGCGCAAGTGAAAGCCCACTTTAGTAATCGAGCCGAAGCTTTACTGATTATTAATGTTGCCGAGCCGCAAAGTTACCGATCTTTATATGATTTTTTAGCGCCGCCGAGAGCCCTTGATGTTAACGATGGATTTGAGCGTATCAATATGGCGGGCAAAGTAACGGCATGGAAGCAAATAAAGCACCCGTTGAAAGTTGAATCAACCCAAGGAGGGAAGGTTGAAACGTTGCACTACTAGCAGGTAGAATCCCCCCATTTTGCAGAGCCAACATTATGTTTGAATTAAAATACCATACCCCCTTTGCATGGACCGAAGCCGTGTTAGCTGATTTTGACGCGTTTTTACAAGATCACGCTGGGGCGGAAAAAAAGGCTGCAGGCATGGCGATGGCGATGTTATCTCATTATCCCGACCGCCAAACATTAGTACGCGCCATGGCGGATTTGGCGATTGAAGAAATGATCCATTTCAAGCAAGTGGTTAAGTTATTACAAGCGCGCGGCGTGAACTTAGCCAAAGACGAAAAAGACCCCTACATCAAACAAGTGAGATCGTTATTTCGTAACGGCAGTAATGAATTTTTCATGGATCGTTTGATTGTGGCGGGGGTAATAGAGGCGCGCGGTCACGAACGTTTTGACTTAGTGGCTCAAGCCTTACCTGAGGGTAAAGAAAAAGATTTTTATGTCACCATTGCCAAATCAGAAGAAAAGCACAAAAACTTATTTATTGAACTGGCGTATGAATATTTTGATAAGGCTGAAGTGGACGAACGCTTAGAGCAAATACTGGTTGCTGAAGGTGAAATTTGCAGCAAGCTCGCGTTTAGAGCGGCATTGCATTAGGGCTGTATTAAAAACTTGAACAAGAAGTGCGTGACGCACTTCTTATTCATGGTTCATTTACAAGCCGTTTTGATATTGCTGGTAAGTCGACTCAGGCACTAGGCTCGCTAAAACCTGACTGGCCTCAGATTGACCACTAAGCAAGGCTTCAAATTGTTTGATCAATGTAATTTTGTCCGGCGACTGCCTATCACCTGCACCAATATCCGTTAGATCAATCATAAAGCCATCAAACAAATCACTAAGATCATCAATAATCTCGGTATTTAAAAACTGATCTTGGTTATAAATACTTGGGTATCCCGCTTTTTGCTTATCGATAGCAAATGAATCCCCTTTCAGGTTTTTAATGCTGGTGGATTTATCACATGACAGCATACAGCCATTATCAATGCGCGGCTTTTCACAGCCCACACTTTGCTGGAAAAAGCACTGACGGCTCGCCATTAGCAAAATCGGGTGATAAATACTGTAGAGCATTTTGAAATTCTTCGGTCTTGCAATGTGACGAATTTGCTGCTTGCTGATTTCGTTAGAAATAAACGCGCCGCGACAATCGAAATTTTGTTGCAGTGACAACAATACATACGAGTTGGTGGTATTGAGCAGCGGCCCTGCGATCCAATTAATGCCAAGGCGCTGGGCGTGATAAGCAATGCCGGTGTTGTTGGTGACAATTAACGGCGGCTTAATTTGTTCTAAAATATTCAACGCTACGTCAAAGTCTTTGCCAATTAACACCGCGGGAAACCACGGGATCAGCCTTGGATTCTCTAGTAAGAAATCGACATATTTAGTGCAGCCACGCTTGTACGCATCGGGCAGCTTAAAGTAAATATCGCCATCGGTCACATTTGCCAGCGCGGCATCGGCTGGGTCGCAAATCAGCATCGAAAGTGACGGCGCTTGCCCGCTGGGCTTAGGGTGATGCTCAAGTTTCGGCAGGGTTACTTCGGGTACTGTTGCAATGCCTTCATTTAAGTAAGCCAACAGGTCGTTCTTAAGCTGGGTAACCTCGCGATATGGAATGCTTAAGCCGTCGGTTAACGCAGCCGTATCAAGAGCCACTAATTCATAGTTTGCGTTGGCAATGTTTTTAAAACGCTTTTCGATTGCTTCTTGATCGACGCTTAACTTTTCACTGGGCTGCATAGGGCTTTGTGAAGTCAATACAGTGGTTTTAGTTGCATTGTCGGCATTGATTAAATGGTCATTTTGCGCTGTGGTCACGGTTAAGGTTAACGGCTGGCCTTGTTCGCTGGCAAACTGCAGGGTGAGCTTGATTTTATCGATGCTCAAGTGGGCGATTTTTTCATCAACGCTGGCATTTATTTGTTGTTTGTCGGCATGGAGTTGCTGCTTGGCATCAAAAATCTGCACCACTGAAATGGCGTCGCCTTGGCTGGCTTTGAATTTTTCCACCGCATGCTGTTTTGAATGATCCCGTGGGTTATCAATAAACATTGACTGATTTAAATCACCCCGTAAAAAGGCATTGGTAAAATCACGATTAAATACTTTATATAGCCGTTCGCCATCTTGGGTGAGCTCGCCCGTTTCAATATAACCATCAATTTGTTTACGAAAGCTGTCGATCACCGTGTGAACGTAGTTAGCCCCTTTAATGCGTCCTTCCACTTTAAACGAATACACGCCAGCATTGATCAACGCGGGTAAATCAAAAAATGCCGAGTTGTCTTTGATGTTGAGTGGGAAGTTGTTGCCTGACTCGGTGGTTTCATATTCCTCGCGACAGGCTTGGCTACAACGCCCGCGGTTACCCGAGTTACCGGCACTGGCCGAGGTGGAATAACACAGGCCAGAAAACGCGATACACAGCGAGCCATGGACAAACACTTCTAGTAGGGTATCGTGCTGCTGGCCGACTTTAGCCAGTGCGGTGATTTCACGTAAGTTTAGCTCGCGTGATAAGTTAACGCGGCTGGCGCCAAGCTGTTTCAGAAAGGGAATTTGCCCGGCATTATGGGTGGTCAGCTGGGTAGATGCGTGAATATCCAGCGTCGGGAAGTATTCACGAAGTACATACAATAAGCCGATGTCTTGCACTATCACGCCGTCAAGGGTCGTATTCACTAAGCGGTTGAGCAATTTAACCAAGCTTTTAAATTCGTGCTCTAAAATCACGATGTTGAGAGTTAAGAAGATCTGGCAATCATATTGATGGGCAAGTCTGATGGCGCCAACGAGTTCATCGAACGAAATATTGGCCGCGCGATTACGCGCATTAAAACTGTCTAAGCCGCAATAAACGGCGTCAGCACCCGCAATAATTGCGGCTTTAATGGCGTCAATATCACCGCCGGGGGCTAATAATTCAATCTTTGGCTTCATCACTTCACAAGGTCTCGGTTAACATTAAAGGGCGAATGTTACCCGTATCTGGTGCCAATGAATATCTTTGCGGGGCATTTATCCTTGTTGTCTTCATGTAAAGGCGATGTTAATAGCCATGGAAAATGAAAATATGACTAATAAAAACAAACCATTGCCCGTGATCTACTCACTGCGCAATTGCCCCTTTGCCATGCGCGCCAGAATGGCCATATATCAAGCACAATTGCCGGTACTGCTGCGTGATATTGTATTAAAGGATAAACCTGCTGAAATGTTAGCTGCTTCGCCTAAGGGCACGGTGCCGGTATTAGTTACCCGTGATGGCATGGTGATAGAAGAAAGCCTGGAAGTGATGTTGTGGGCGCTAAGCGAACAAGACCCAGCAGATTTATTAATGAGTGGTGACGCCGCGCACTTAGATGAAATGCGCACTTTAATTTATCAGTTTGACAGTGAATTTAAGCCGTGTCTTGAGCAATACCGAGCGGCCAAGCGTTATCATGAGCCAACCTTAGACAAGTGTCGTAGCGGTTGTGAAAGCTACATCGCACAGTTAGAGGTGCGTTTATCGCAGCATCGCTATTTAATGAGTGAGCGTGAAAGCCTTGCCGACCTTGCCATATTACCGTTTATTCGCCAATTTGCGCGGGTAGAGCGCCAATGGTATTTGCAGTCTCCGTATCCGAAACTACGCCAGTGGCTAAACTTGTATTTACAAAGCAAAATGTTCAGTAAAGTAATGGCCAAACATGAGCTTTGGCAGGTGAACCAGCAAGAGGTGTTGTTGGTGGAATAATAAGGTTGTTCGGCAATGACAGTGCAGTGGTACAACTATTTTGAAAAAACGCCACCCGCCGCATAACCATACTATCTAGCCAGTTTCTATGAGCTGGTGCAGTCATGTTTGATTTTTATCAATCCGCTCAGCATTAGCATCTCATTCCAATTTTCAGTTAATAACGAACTGACAGTAGACTTGCTTGTCGCAAACCAGCACACAAGATTTGGCAATTGTTGTGGTGGCTTGGTGTTTGAAGCTGGCAATGCAGTTGGAATATTTAGGTGGGTGTCCCAGCTTTTAGAGGCCATATATAGGGCTGAGGGAGAAGAGGAGAGTGAAGAGCGTGATGAGTGGCCAAAGTTGAGGGGTGAAAGAACTGAAGCAGAAGAAAAGTGGTCTCAGATGGAGCACGACTGGTATAAATACCAGTGCTCTCGTCATGCTCTTCCGCCAAAAACGGGGGATTACTGTACCGATCTCAAAGCAAAAATAGACTGGAAACGAAATTGTCAAAATTTACAGTCCCAGTACGATGAAATGTGGAGCCCAGGGCGTCATCAGGACATAATCGATGACTTGGGAGGAGAAATCAGAGATGTAATGTTTGAATATGATGTTAAATGTCAGCAGAATCCAAGTTGTAGTTAACAGAGGCACTAAATATTGAACATACCGAATGTAAAAGACTGGGGTGATTACGAGAACGACTATGATATGAAAGATGCCTTTGAGCACTTTAATGGAATCAGTATTGATGAAGCAAAGGCTCTTTTTCGAATAGATCCGTTTACCTCGATTAATGACTTATCATTTATGCCTGAGGTTCCATTTCGCTACTACATGCTAGCATTTAAGGGCTACATAGAAGATTGTAAGTTTGAAGATGGTGAGGCGTACAGTTCAACGGCTAGGTTTCTTAAAACCATAGAACGGAAGTTGGAAAAAAAGCCTCAAGATATTGAACCAATTATGGAAGAGTTGCTCCCAACTATTAAATTTGTTGCTAACAATCAAGAGCGATTTGAAACAGGGTCATACTCTTTTGGGAATTATATGGAGAGGTATTTGGTAATAACACAGCTCTATCAAACGATAAAGAAAGCTTAGCATCGGAAACCGAAAAAAATACGGAAATACCGGACAGCCATCTAAATAACCAAGCTATTTGATGGCGCAAAAAGCCAGCGCAAAAGGCTAGATCTGCTGTAAAGATTTGCCGCTGGTTCATTAATGGACCGGTAACTAAATAACGGGACATCCACCTCTTTTTGCGCTAACTCACATCCGGAGAATAGCAGGACATCCACCTCTTTTTGCGCTAACTCACATTCTGAGCCATAGTTTAAAAACCACTTATGGAGCAGGATGTGGCCATGACTTTGCCTCGCGGGCAGTTGATCTGCCCTGAATCTACGCCGTACTACCATGTCACCAGTCGCTGTGTGCGCCGTGCCTATCGATCACTACACCCAGAAAAGTTACGAGCACCGCAAGCCTTGGGTGTTGGATAAGCTAATGCAACTGGCGAGCATTTTTACAATAGATATCTGTGCTTACGCCATTATGAGCAATCATTACAGAAATAATAGGACATCCACCTCTTTTTGCGCTAACTCACATCCTGAGCCATAGTTTAAAAACCACTTATGGAGCAGGATGTGGCCATGACTTTACCTCGCGGGCAGTTGATCTGCCCTGAATCAACTCCGTATTACCATCTCACCAGCCGCTGTGCGCGCCGTGCCTTTTTTATGTGGTATTGACCACTATACTCAGCAGAGTTACGAGCATCGCAAGCCTTGGGTGTTGGATAAAATCAAACAACTCGCCAGCATTTTTACCATAGATATCTGTGCTTACGCCATTATGAGCAATCATTACCATTTGATATTGCACATTAATTTGCTTGAAAACCGCAATCTATCTGATAGTGAAGTTGCAGCGCGTTGGCAGCAGCGGATAACGGGACCGGATAACGGGACAGCCACCACTTTTTGTGAATGTTTGAAAGTAGAAAACAATTCAAGGAGTTTGTAAAAAAGGTACTGGCACGTTATCAGTAAGCCAAACCCCATTCTCAGACCGATAAAACACAAGGCCCTGTTTATGCATGAGTAGGGCTTTAATCGTTAGAATAACTGGTTTCCCATAGCGTTGCCCGACAGCGGTAGCTGTTTCAATGTTCGTTGATAAATGAACATGCTGACGCTCTTGTGGTTTTAATCCTTCTTCCACAATGCTTTCTAGAAAACGAGTCGCTGTGCCGTGGTATAGAAACTCAGGTGGAGTTACTGGCTTTAGTTGCAAGTCCACTTGTATAGAATGCCCTTGGTTAGCGCGTATATTCTGCCCATCGTCGGAAAAAATAAATCGTTTCTTATCGCTGGTATCAACAACTTCTTGAATAAGCTCTCTGTTTATACTGCTTACTTCGCCAGATTTATTGCTTTTGTTGATTAGGTTGTCAATATTGACCCAGCCATTATCATCAAGTGTAAGACCAATAGCTTCCGGTTTATGGCGTAATACAAAGCTGAGAAATTTACTGATTTTATTTAGCTGCTTGGAAGAGGTCACTACTTCGCCTCCTGAATCTGATTAGCAAAAGCTCGCTTGGCGTTGTGCTTAAGAATCAAACCCTCTAACAGCTCTTTAGCCACCATGATCTCGGATTCATCGAATTGGCTGAGTTTTTTAGCCAGTCTGACCAGTGTGTCCAGGGTAGGTTGTGCTGTACCTGCCTCGTACCTCTTAATCTGATTCACGTGTAAATCAATAGCATTAGCTAGCGATTGTTGAGTCAAACCACGCTCTTTACGCAGTGTTATTAGTCTTTGTACAAATTCCATGGGAAGCATCCAAAAATCGTGGTGCCCGTAAGTTTACCACGGGAATAACGGAGAATAGCAGGACATCCACCTCTTTTTGCGCTAACTGGGGATAACGGGACCGCCACCACTTTTTGCACTACTTCATATCCTGAGCCATAGTTAACAGACCACTAATTGAGCAGGATGTGGCCATGACTTTACCTCGCGGGAAGTTGATCTGCCCTGAATCAACGCCATACTATCATGTTACCAGTCGCTGCGTACGTCGCGCTTTTCTATGCGGTATCGATCACTACACCAAACAAAGTTACGAGCACCGCAAGCCTTGGGTGCTTGAGAAGCTTAAGCAACTGGCCAGTATTTTCACCGTAGATATCTGTGCTTACGCGATTATGAGCAATCATTACCATCTGATATTGCATATTAATTTGTACGAAAACAATGACCTATCAGATAGTGAAGTTGCTGCTCGTTGGCAGCAGCTGTTTGCCATGCCCATGTTGGTGGTTGATTGGTTAAGCGGAAAAGAGCAAAGTCGTGCAGAGCAAGCGGTCGTGGTTGAGCTAATTGAAAAATGGCGCAATCGGCTTAAAGACATTAGCTGGTTTATGCGTTGTTTAAATGAAGATATTGCGCGCAAGGCCAATCAAGAAGACAGCTGCAAAGGGCATTTTTGGGAGGGGCGCTTTAAAAGCCAAGCTTTGCTCGATGAAAAAGCCCTGCTTACTTGCATGACTTACGTTGATTTAAACCCCATCCGCGCCGATATGTGCCAGCGTGTTGACGAGCAAGAATACACCTCGATTTACGAGCGTATACAACAATATCAAGCGCAACAGAATGGCGGGATAGTGAAATCCGAATTGCTACCCTTTGAACGGCAATTTGATACACGCAAGCCCCATGAAATACCTTTCTACTTTGAAGAATACCTGCAACTGGTTGACTGGACAGGACGCGCGATTCGCGATGACAAGCGCGGCTACATTCCTGTTGACGAGCCAAGGTTATTGCATGAGCTTGGAATTGAACAAGATAGCTGGCTTCAACTAGTCAGTCACTTTAGCCGAAGCTTTGGCAGTGCCGCAGGCAGTTGGGAACGCCTCACTAGCTATAGCATTCGAACAGGCCACTGCTGGACTCGTGGGCAAGCAGCATGTAACCAACTGAGTGGGCCTGGATAATTCTAACCTGCCGCATAAAAAAATTATCTAGCCAGCTTCCATGAGCTGCTGCAGTCATGCCTGATTTTATCAATCTGCTCAGAATTTAGCATTTCAGTTCAATTTCCAGTTATAAACGAACCATGCTTTTCGCAAATCAGCAAACAAGATTTGGCAATTGTTGTGGTGGCTTGGTATAAAATTGCCTATTAATTTAGGTGGATGTCCCAGCTTATTTCCCCAGCTTATTTCCTAGCTTACTCAAGCGGATAAACGCAGCTTATTTTCTATTATCAAGTCGCATGCCGAGTGTAGAAGGATGAATACCATAGTATTGTTTGTATAACTTGCCGGTGAAATCTTCTGCTTGTAGTTGCTGTAGAGCTTGTTGAAATTGATAAGCAATGGAGTGGGGATGTAGCGTCACAGGAAAGTTATGAGGGGATAGCGCTTCATTCTCATTGTAAGCAGGGTTTTTTATCTCCTTGTAATATGGTGATGTTTTTGAGAAGCCTAGGGTAAACTCTGTTAAAGGGCCACAGCAATCTGTATGTAGTCTTAGTTCGTTTTTTCTAGGATGATCTTTGACATAGTAAGCTAGGCCAACTTCGTCTTTGAAAAAATCTGCATTTTTGTCAAGAATGAATTGAATGGCTTTAGGAAAGCTCAACTCAGCGGGCGTTCTTAAGCTGATACCATACTTCTTGGCATCAGCCATCACTCCCCCTAATGCGACCAATAAAGTCTTACCCTGTAAATCTTCATAGCTGTGTACTTCAGGCATTTCAATCCGGCTGAGGCCAATCGGCTTAGCGGGCAATCCATTTGGAATAAAATATGCGTACTCAGTACGTTGTTCTTCAAAGGTGTAGCCAGGATAGAAATCAATGTTGCCCATTTTTATTCCGCGAATAATTCTATTTTTAGGGGCTCGAACAACTTTTAATGTGCAATTAATCCGTTTGGCTGCCTCACTGTACAAATCTAGATATAAACCATTGTTATTGGGCGCAGCCTGTATATTAGGAAGGCGGCTGGTCGTTCGGTATCCCATGGTTAAGTCGCAAGCTGAAGCAGCACTGCTAATTAAGAATAAATACAAGAGACCAAAGCGTAGTAAGGGCATAACACCACTTTTTACAAATAGCATATGGCGTAAGTATAGATAGCATTTTGACAGATGTGGATCAGATAATACCTGAATTATTAATGGCATGGCCTACCACCCTAGATGGAAACTGTAATCGCTACGCACGCGAACTATCTGTTTGTGCTTATTTAACCTCTGTCGGGATAAGGGATAAGGGGGGATAACGGAGGGGGATAACGGGACAGGGGGATAACGGGACAGCCACCACTTTATTGCACTACTTGATATCCTGCCTGCTTCTGGCCTAATTATTTAGGTGGGTGTCCAGTTACTACCACTCATCTCTTAATGAGTGTTCATTAAAGTTGGCTGAAGCTAGTGCTTTTTCGACAAAAAGGCGGTCGCTTTCATCTAGCGACTCGGCATCGAAACTATCAAAGTGGCGCATTTGTCTGGGGGGGGTATCTGAGCTATAGCGGTGATAGAAAGAATTTAGGGAGTTCGAGAAATCACTGAAGGCTTCATCAAAGCTGTTTAAATCTATCGACTCGAACATCTCGTTTGGGTCTAGCCCGCTAAAGGCTTGTTTCTCGCTTTCCACTATAGCTATCTCACTGTCTTAGTTGGATTTTACTGGTTTCTATTGTATCAAAATGGAGTATGAAATCACTTATTGTTTTACATATAACAGGATATCCCCCCTTTTTTCGATAACTCACATCCTGAGCCATAGTTTAATAACCACTTATTGAGCAGGATGTAGCAGTGACTTTACCTCGAGAGGTAATAGCGTAAACCAACCTTTGGCAGATGGCCTACTTTTCAATGGTAGATAAGGACGGTAATGCTAAAATATGTTTTAAAAAAAACCGCCGACGGCGGTTTTTTAAAAATAGCAGGTTTTATTTCAAATTATTAAAAACGCACAGCTTTTTTACCGTGGCGTGATTTAAGTTGGTTAACCACTTCTTCTAACGCTACACCTTCGTTTTGCAGTAATACCGTTAGGTGGTATAGCAAGTCAGCGCTTTCACAAATCAGCTCTTCGCGATCTTTGGCCATGGCAGCTAGGGCGACTTCGACGCCTTCTTCACCGACTTTTTGGCTGATGCGTTTAGTGCCTTTAGCAAAAAGCGCTGCTGTGTAGCTTTCGCTTGGATCAGCGGCTTTACGCTCGGCCAAAAATTGCTCTAAGTGGGCAATAAAGGTCATGGCAGGCTGCTGTTCATTTTCAAAACAGCTCACGTTACCTAAATGACAAGTTGGGCCAATCGGGTTAGCTGTGATCAATAGGGTATCGTTGTCACAATCAGGGGTGATTTCCACCACTTTTAAAAAGTGACCAGAGGTTTCACCTTTACACCAAAGGCGCGATTTAGTGCGGCTAAAGAAGGTTACATTACCGGATTCGATAGTGACGCTTAGGGCTTCTTGGTTGACATAGCCTAGCATGAGCACTTGTGCTGAAACCGCATCTTGTACTATTACTGGCATTAAGCCATCTACTTTTTCCCAATCTAGGGCATTTAATTTTTCTTCGTTTATCATAATCTTATGTCAACACCTTGAGATATTAGGTAGGCTTTAAGTTCGCCGATATTAATGATGGCTTTATGGAATACACTGGCAGCGAGTGCGCCATCGACATCAGCTTTGTTGAATACATCCGCAAAGTGGACCATTTCTCCTGCGCCGCCAGAGGCGATTAATGGCACCTGACAAATTTCACGTACGCGAGATAATTGCTCTAAATCGTAACCACAGCGCACGCCGTCTTGGTTCATCACGTTTAATACAATTTCACCCGCGCCGCGGCTTTGCACTTCTTTAACCCAATCAAAGGTGTTCCAACGTGTGGTCACGGTGCGCGACTCATCACCGGTGAACTGCTTTACTTGATAGGTTTTGGTTTCATCGCAATAGTAAGAGTCGATGCCGACAACGATACATTGCACGCCAAATTTTTCAGCTAAACGATTTATTAAGCTTGGGTCGGCAAGAGCAGGGGAGTTAATCGATACTTTATCGGCACCAAACTCAAGTACGCGCTTAGCATCGTCTTCGGTTTTAATACCGCCAGCGACACAAAACGGAATATCGATCACTTCAGCAACGCGACTTACCCAAGATTTATCTACCACGCGCGCGTCAGAGCTGGCCGTAATATCATAAAACACGAGTTCATCTGCGCCTTCTTCAGCATAGCGCTTAGCTAAAGGTACAATGTCGCCAACAATTTCATGGTTACGAAACTTAACCCCTTTAACTACTTTGCCGTCTTTAACGTCTAGGCAGGGTATAATACGTTTTGCTAGCATTCCATGCCCTCTTTTCTAAGTGTTTGATTTTTTTCTTTTATATTCAATTCTTTCACTTCCCTTCACCTTCATATTCACATACAGGTAAATTTTTGGACTTATATTTTGCATAAATATTCATCTTTTAATACTTATGCGTCCATTTTATCGAGGTAATATATAACAAAATACATTGACGGGATACACGCCGAGGGTCTTGAAATTGACTTCATGCCCTGTTGGATTGAAGTCAATTAAACTCAAAGCTGATTATCTCGCTATTACGACACTCTCGCTTGATGTCATAGGCGTAGGCTGCGCCGCGAATAAAGAGGGCAAATTCATTCTTGTGAATTGAGTCGATATTCAAGCAACGTCGAAATTTTAACTCAACGCTGAACACCCGTGAACGGCGGCTGCCCTGCTAAAAGAGAGCAGCCTTGATGCAATTTGATTGTAAAGCTGAGACTTTAGATATGGGCTCTCATTGAGATGACAATGCCGCTTTGGGTGTTTAATGTACTTTACTGCTTAACCGCACAATTTAAACTTTCGGTATTGTAGCCCCACTGAATATTGGCGTTGCCGTTGTGTTCCTTCAGTTTGTAATCACCAGCATCATAAACAAGGCCTGTGGGCGTTTCTCGGCGAAATAGCAACTGAGTGGTCTCACCGTGCTCTACCTTAGCGGTGGGCGGTGTGGTTGCAAAATAAGTCACCACAAAATCGTTGGACGAACCCTCTTCACAGGTGTAATGAACAGGAACGCTACTGCCTACTAGGTTATATTGGGCTTCAATCTCGGCTTGGCGGTGCTTATAGTTGTACTCAATGCATTGTTTAAGGTCGGGTTCTTTCCAGCACTCGTTACGGCCTTTTATCCACCCGCGCTGTGTTGCTTGAAAACGTTTCCTATCGGCCGTGGTATCTATTTTGGCTAGTGCAGCCTTAAACGTTGTCGCCATTGCTTGGTCATATTGGGCAAGTGTGCTGTCACTGCATATTAGTTTTTCGGCACTACTGAGCTTTTCTTGCTGGCAATCGAAGGTTGGTTGTACTGCTATTGAAGAATGTGCACTGTTGGCATTGTCTCTTGGTTGAGAATAGTCAATGGTGTGATCACAACTACCGTCATTCTCGCAGTCATTAATGCCGTCGTGGTCACTGTCCCAGCTGGGGTGCATTTTTGTTTGCGATTTTTCGACAGTAGCTTGGTTAGGGCTAGCGTGTACGCTGCCAAGTGGTCCTAGGCAAAGAGCGCTAAAAAGTAACGGGATGATATAGCTGGTTTCGCGGTTCATAAGCGGCTTCCATTGTGTTGAGGGGAGAAATCCCTGTGAATAAATGACGACGAAAAACATTCACTTTTCGCGGCTTTATCAAACTTGTATTTAAATTTACGAATAGGAGTGAGGTATCGAAACAAATGACTAACCATTTTCCTAAAACTTGGCTTCACGGTGTTCTCCTTGCTAGCCTACAGCGGCGTATTTTGTACCAATGAGAAAAATCGTAAACAGTAGCCAATCATTAATAATATGGGCGCCTGCACAAACTAAAATGTTCTTAGTGACTAAGTAGGGGATCAACAAAATGATCCGAGCACTGCCAATCACCAATAGGCATTGAAATATGCGCCATTCATAGGTTGGGAGGTGTAACACAGCAAACCATACGGCCGTGCCTAATATTGCTAATGCCAAAGATTGTGAACGCTTAAGCCCCCAGTAGCTAAATAACGTCATCAAGCCCAGAAACGGCACAATAGATATTAACTCTTCACCAAAAAGTTGAATAATGGTACGCAGAAAAAACACTTCGAGTTGTTGCGTTGATTGATTTTGTATCTGCTCCATCGCGGGGTTGCTACTGACGGAAGTAAGGTGGCTTAAAAGCATGCCGATAAGAATGGTAACGATTAGATTGACAATAGCCGTGCCAATCATCCATGCACCATCACGCCATCTCAGGGGGCGAAAAAGTGCACGCCAAGGTTGTCCATTGAGCATCACCAAGGCGAATAGAGGGATACCGGCAAATAAAAACGCGGAAACAAAGACGCCAATGCCATTTTGAGCCCATTGCCAAGGCATCATAAGACAATAAGAGGCAAGAGCGAGACTAAGGATGATTAGCAGCCACTGGAAGCCATTAAATGCCACAGGATTACCTGCATAGTATGGAAAATCATCCGCGCGTTTAGGCTGAGCCTTCAATGGGTTTAAGGGCTGGTCATTAGTATTGTGCATCATTACTGAATCCTTAGGGCCAGTTTATTTATTGCCATACTTTGAATACGTGGACTGAGTTGTTAATGTCGAGAGAAATTCGTTGAATAACGTTGTCATCAAAAACTATCACGGCTCACCGTCATCGTCTACAAAAATGTCAACAGCATTAAGTGGTTGTAGGTGGAGCTCACTTGTTGAGCCGTTACCGAGATCCTAGCAACAATTATAAGCAGAGTAGGTAAGCAGGAAGGCTGTTTAAAGGAAGGGGATAATATTCGTGAAATTGATAACAATCGTTTAGATAAACGATTGTTATCAAATAAATTAGCTATGGGCTACTTAGTGGCTACATTCTCGTTCCAACAAGCGATGGCTTGCGCAACATTAAATTTACCTTCTAACAGGGCGCGGCCAACAATCACACCATCAGCACCAGAGCGCGCGACTGCTGCTATATCATCTAATCCGCCAATGCCACCTGAAGCTTGCCACAGAATGTTTGGAAACTGCTGTTTCAGCTCAGCGTACAATTCCACGTTTGAGCCCGCTAAGGTACCGTCACGAGAAATATCGGTACATAACACATGTTTTAAACCAGCAGGGGAGTAGATATCGATGAGGCTTTCAATGGTTTGACCACTGGCTTCTTGCCAGCCCGCGATGGCAACAATTTTATTGCCATCAGCGTCGATGTTGATGTCCAGTGCTAATACGATATGCTCAGCGCCGTATTTTTTCATCCATTCAACCACCACTTGCGGTTGTTTAACGGCGGTTGAGCCAATGACTACACGCTCTGCGCCCGCTTTAAGTAAGTCGATAACGTCTTGCTCGCTGCGCACGCCACCGCCAATTTGAATTTTGGCTGGGGTGTTTTTGATTAATGACGCAATCACGTCTAGTTGACGCTTAGTCACGTCTTTTGCGCCGTCTAAGTCAACTAAATGTAACCAGTCGGCTCCTTGGCTGTTGTAGTCGTTAAATTGGCTTTGTGGATCGTCGCCATAAATGGTTTTTTGGGCGTAATCACCTTGGTACAAACGGACAATGTTGCCATCAATTAAATCGAGTGCTGGGATGATCATTTATAGCTCCAAAAAGTTTTTAATCAGTTGTGCACCAGCTTTACCGCTGCGCTCAGGATGAAATTGCACCCCGTAAAAATTGTCTTTACCTACTGCTGCGGTAAATGGATTACCATATTCACAACTGGCAATGGTGTAAGCGTTCACCGCAAGTGCGTAAGAATGAACAAAGTAAAAATAGCTGCCCGCAGGAATGTCTTTAAACAGCGGATGGCCATCAACTGGGGTTATTTGGTTCCAGCCCATGTGTGGCAAACGTAAGTTCCCTACTTGCATCTTATCAACATTGCCAGGGACCAAGCCTAAGGTGGCTAAATCGCCCTCTTGGGAATATTCAGCCATTAGCTGCATGCCTAAGCAAATACCTAATACAGGTTGCTTGAGGCCGCGCACTTGCTCAACAAGGTCGCGCTCAACAAAGTTGTTCATGGCTTCTTTAGCAGTGCCAACGCCGGGTAAAAACAGCTTGTCAGCGCGTTGTAATACAGCTGGGTCTTTTGACACGGTGACTTGGTAACCTAAGCGCTCAATAGCAAAGCGCACCGAGGATAAGTTGGCGCAGCCAGTGTCAATAATAACGACGTTAAGATCCGACATTAAAGTACCCCTTTACTCGACGGTAATTCATTACCTTCTTTTTTCACACATTGGCGCAGAGTACGACCGAACGCTTTAAATAGGCCTTCAACCATGTGGTGGGTATTCTCACCTTCTACTTTAAGGTTCAACGTTGCACCTAAGGTTTGGCTCAGTGAATAGAAGAAATGTTCAACCATCTCAGTGGCCATCGCGCCAACCATGTCGCGCGGAAACTGTGCTTTAAAGGTAAGGTATGGGCGACCCGATAAGTCCATTGAACAGCTGGCTTCACTTTCGTCCATTGGCAGAACGAAACCAAAACGGCCAATACCACGTTTATCACCAATGGCATCACGTAGTGCTTGGCCAAGGGCGAGGGCGGTGTCTTCTACGCTGTGGTGATCGTCAATGTGTAAATCGCCTTTTACCTTCATTTTTAGCTGGATGCCACCATGAGTCGCGATTTGATCAAGCATGTGATCAAAAAAGTCGATGCCTGTGCTGATTTCATTACCGCCGCTTTGGTCTAAGTCAACCGCAACTTCTATCGACGTTTCTTTGGTTACTCGGGTTACACTGCCAACACGGTTGCCTTTGTTCAGTAACTTTGCAGCTATGTCATTCCAGCCAAGGGTCTCTTTGTTGTATAGAATGCCTTCAAGGCCCATGTTTTCTGCTAGTTGTACATCGGTAATACGATCGCCGATGACGTAAGAGTCAGAGAAATCAATGCGGCCTGAAGCTAGGTATTCTTTCACCATGCCTAAGTGTGGTTTACGACAGCTGCAGTTTTCATGAGGGAAATGTGGGCAAAGTAAAACCGACTCAAATTTCACACCTTGGCTGGCAAACATTTCCATCATGGCATTTTGTGGAATATCAAAGTCTTGTTGTGGGTAGCTGTCAGTACCTAAGCCGTCTTGATTACTAACGATAACCAGCACATAGCCTGCATCCTGTAGCTTTAATAAGTTAGGGATCACCATTGGCTCTAACTTTAATTTTTCTAAGGTATCAACCTGTTTATCGGTGATTGGTTCGTCAATTAGCGTGCCGTCACGATCAATAAACAGGAATTTTTGTTTGCTCATTTACTACTTCTCCCTCTGCATGGCAGAGCAAAAAGGCCGCACAGAGGCGGCCAATAATTTTTATAATGCTGCGAGTGCCTTGATGGTAGCTCTCATTTCCGCTTTATTACCTATGGTAATACGGATGCAGTTTTCTAGACGCGGCTTGTTGGCAAAGTCACGGGCGATAATGCCAGCCTTGGCCAAGGTTGCAAACGCCAACTTAGAATCGACAAAACGAGCCAAGATAAAGTTACCTGTGGCAGGGAACAATTCAGTCACACATTCCAAACTGTCTAATTGCGCCAATGCTTCGCGACGCAAAGCGTTTAGGGTAGTGACGCGCTGCTCCATAATGTGCAGACCGCCGGTTGATAACGCTTGGCTGGCAATTTGTGCCACTGGACCGGGTACCGGATAGGGCGGAATGACTTTTTTCATCATTTCAATCACGCTAGGCTGCGCTAAGGTAAAACCACAGCGTATAGAAGCCAGTGCAAAAGCTTTAGACAGGGTGCGAGTAACCACTAGGTTTTCGTAGTGTTCAATTAACTCAACCTGACTTTGGTCGATACAAAACTCAATGTATGCTTCATCCACCACTATCAATGCACGATCTTTAGCGCTTTCCAATAGTTGCTTCAGTTGCTTAGTATCAAGCATGTTACCGGTTGGGTTGTTAGGGGCGCATAAAAACACCACTTTAACGCTATCTAGGTTGTCAGCGACGGCTTGGTAATCCACATCAAAGTTGGCTTGCAGTGGCACGGTTTTAATGTCCACACCACAAGTATTCGCACTTACGCTGTACATGCCATAAGTAGGAGGACAGATTAAAATGCTGTCTTTACCTGGCTCACAAAAGGTGCGAATAAGCAGTTCAATACTCTCATCTGCGCCACGCGTTGCTAATACTTGGTCAGTATTTAAGCCTGTGTATGAGGCGTAGGCGTTGATCACTTCTGGTGGCTGAAACTCCGGATAACGATTCATCCGGTCGCAGTTCAACTGATATTCACTGCAATCAGGTGCTTCGTTAGCGTTGATCCAAACTTCACCTTTACCACCAATGCGACGGGCGCTTTCATAGGGCACCAGCTCTTGCACTGTTTGTCTTGCTAATTTTTCAATACTCATTATTCACCAGCCTGATCGCATTTAGCGAGTTGGTCCATGCGAATGGTAACCGCACGTTTGTGCGCCGTTAAGCCTTCGGCGTCCGCCAAGCGGGTAACCGTTGGTGCTAGATTACGTAAGCCATCTTGGCTAAGCTCTTGCACGGTATAACGCTTCACAAAGTCGGCCATGCCTAAACTTGAATAGGTTTTGGTGTAACCGTATGTGGGCAGTACGTGGTTAGTGCCACTGGCATAATCGCCTACAGACTCCGGTGTCCAAGGGCCTAAAAAGATAGAGCCAGCATTTTTTAATTGGCCAACTAGGCTGCGTGCATCACGGGTTTGCACAATTAAGTGTTCCGGCGCATAAGTGTTTGAGATTTCGATGGCTTGCTCAAGATCTTTAGCAATAATAATCATGCTATGGCCAAGAGCTTGTGCTGCGATATCTTTGCGACTGAGTAGTTCTAATTGCTCTAATACCGCCTGCGCTGTTTTTTCTGCGACAATTGGACAGGTGGTCACAAGAACCGATTGTGAGTCGTGTCCGTGCTCGGCTTGTGATAACAGATCGGATGCAATAAATTGTGCGTCAGCGCTGTCATCAGCAATCACTAATACCTCCGATGGGCCAGCTGGCATATCAATGGCGGCGCCAGCGAAATCCATGCTGACCTGACGTTTTGCTTCCGTGACAAAGGCATTACCAGGGCCAAATATTTTGTTTACCTTAGCAATGCTTTGCGTGCCATAAGCCATCGCAGCAACAGCTTGTGCCCCGCCAACGGTGTATATTTCATCAACACCACAAATTTTAGCGGCATACAAAATTTCGTCAGCCAGTGGTGGTGGTGAACATAATACTAAACGATTACAACCTGCCAATTGTGCTGGGGCACCGACCATTAACACCGTTGACGGTAATGGCGCGCTGCCACCTGGAATATACAGGCCAACTGCTTCAATCGCTTGGGTGTGCATTTCGCACACCACACCCGGCATTGTCTCAACGCGAATAACGTCTTGCACTTGTGCTTGGTGAAAGCGACGAATTTGCTGATAAGCCACATCAATGGCTTGTTTTATATCACTGCCTAAACGCTGCTCTGCGGCATCAATTTGCACCGCAGAAACACGAATCTGATTCGAATCTACTTTGTCAAATTTTTTAGTGTATTCAAACAAAGCTTCATCACCACGGCTGCGAATATTGGCGATAATGTCAGTGACAATCGCCGTGATATCGGCCGATGAATTTATAGCTGGGCGTGATAACAGCTGAGTTTGCTGTTTATCACTTAACGTTTGCCAGTTGACCGTAAGCATGACTACTCCAACATTTTTTCAATAGGTAATACAAGAATTGAGCTTGCGCCCAGCTCTTTTAGCTCTTCCATGGTTTCCCAGAATAGGTTTTCTGTGCTTACAACATGAATGGCAACAGTATCGGTTGTTCCCGCCAGTGGCAATACGGTTGGCTGTTCTGAGCCTGGCATTAAATCAATGACTTTATCAAGCTGCGATTTAGGCGCATGCAGCATGATATACTTACTTTCACGTGCTTGTTGTACACCTTGTACACGGGTGAGAATTTTGTTGATTAGGGCTTGTTTTTCATCATCAAATTTACCCGCTGCTTTGATCAATACCGCCTTAGATTTGTAGATAACTTCGGTTTCTTTTAAGCCGTTCGCTTCTAGAGTTGCACCGGTTGATACTAAATCACAAATCGCATCAGCTAAGCCAGCACGCGGCGCTACTTCTACAGAGCCGTTTAGCATACAAGAGCTAAAAGGTACGCCAGCTTTATCCATAAATGCTTTTAAGATGCCAGGGTAAGAAGTGGCAATGCGTAAGTCACGTAATGATTCAGGGCCTTGGTAATCAAAGTCTTCTGGCACGGCCAGTGACAAGCGACAACCACCAAAATCAAGGCGCTTTAATAATTCAAATTGTGCAGGATCTTCGGTTTGAGCGCGCAGTAAGCTTTCTTCTTCTAATACGTTTTCACCGATAATACCTAAATCAACCACGCCATCCATGACTAGACCTGGAATATCGTCATCGCGCACGCGCAGTAGATCAACAGGCATGTTTTCACAATGTGCAATGAGGCGTTGCTCGCGCATGTTTATTTTTAAGCCACAAGCTTTAAGCATCTGCTGTGAGTCTTTGCTTAAACGACCTGATTTTTGTATCGCGATACGTAGTCTATTTTTATCTAACATATTAATTACTCTTTCCTTATACCCGCTAAAACGAAAAAACCCTCTGAAGTTTCCTTCCGAGGGTTTTAAAATTCTTGTTAAACCGCTGCTGGAAGTACCTCAAAATTAGCCTTCCAGAACCATTCCTCCGGAAGATTACTTCGGATGATGATGGTGATGAATTACAACTTGTGTAGTCAGCTTACGGTTCATTTAAATTCTTATATTGAAAAACAAAACAAGCACACATTACCAACGCAGGCTCAAATTGCAAATGGTTTTTTTGTAAATAGTGAATCATCTGCGATACGAGCTAAAATTATAGAATATCCTGCCGATATAGTGAGTATAAGGGGGTGATTTATGTCAGGTCAAAGCTTAGTCAATGATGTGGTCAGCAAACCTTTACCTCGGGTAACGGATAAAGACAGTACCATTGATATTCATAAAACGCAACAAACAGGAAAAGCATCGAGAAAAAATAAAAAGCATTTGAAAACGCAGCAAAAACTGCCTAAACATCCGGATAAAGTTGAATCAACGACTGAAAAACCCCACGAAGGGGATATTGATGTATTTGTTTAGCTTTACTAGGGTCTGCAGACCCTAGTAGCTGCAACAAATAATTATTCTGGCATAATGCTTGTTTTGTTTGATGCTGGAACATTATGTCAGTTGCTCAATTTTTTTCTGCTTCAGGGCCATTATCTGAATTAATTAAGGGTTACCAGCCGCGTCAGCCGCAGCTGGAGATGGCACAAGCCGTGAGCCAGAGTATTAAGGACACAAGCGCCTTGTTGGTGGAAGCAGAAACGGGTACCGGCAAAACCTTTGCTTATTTAGCACCAGCTTTGGTGCATGGTAAGCGTACGGTTATCTCAACCGGCAGCAAGAATCTACAAGAACAACTGTATCTGCGCGATTTACCTTTATTGCTAAATGCCAGTGGCTTTACCGGCGTGATTGCATTACTTAAAGGGCGAAATAACTATTTGTGTTTAGAGCGAATGAACCGCTTTATGTTGCAAAGTCATCAGCAAGACACCAATTTACTAGCCGATTTGGTCAAGGTGAAAACCTGGTCAGCCAGTAGTGAGCAAGGCGATATAGGTGAGCTGGCTGAATTGGCAGAAGATGCTGACATTATTCCACTGGTTACCAGCACCAATGATAATTGCCTTGGCCGTGATTGCCCCAGTTATGACGATTGCTATCTAATTAAAGCACGAAAACGTGCTCTCGAAGCCGATGTATTGGTGGTTAACCATCATTTGTTTTTTGCCGACTTAGCGGTAAAAGACACCGGTTTTGGTGAGCTGATCCCAGACGCCGACGTGTATATATTTGATGAAGCCCATCAATTACCTGACATCGCTAGCCAATATTTTGGCGAATCATTATCCAGTCGCCAGCTATTTGAACTGTGTAAAGACATGGATTATGTCTATCGAGCTGAGTTACGCGATATGGCGCAACTTGGCAAAGCTTGTGATCGATTTAAATCGTCGATCCAAGAGTTACGCATTGCTTTCAATGTTGATAAAGGTAGTGGCAGTTGGCGCGATAAACTGCGCGACGAACAAATGAAGCAAGCAGTAGCTAGGTTCATGGAAGCGATGCAACTGGTGTATGAGGTGGCTAAATTAGGCCTAAATCGCAGTGAAGTGTTGGATCATTGTTTTGAACGACTTGTGTTATTTAAAAGTCAGTTTGAGAAATTACTGTCGGTTGACAAGGCAGGCTTTAGTTATTGGTTTGACTGTAACCGGATGCAATTTAGCCTTAATATCACCCCGCTTAGTGTGGCTACTCGTTTTGCCTCTGAAATGGCTAAGCGACCCGCCGCTTGGGTGTTTACCAGTGCGACGTTAGCGGTTGATCAAAAGTTCGATCATTTTGCGCAATTACTTGGTTTGGCGGATGCACAAGCCTTATTACTTAAAAGTCCGTTTGATTATGCCCAGCAAAGCTTACTGGCGGTGCCGCGCTTTTTACCTGAGCCTGGCGGAAAAAACCTCGCGCCGGTGCTGGCTAAATTGTTAGCGCCCATCATTGCCCAAAACAAAGGACGTTGTTTCTTTTTATGCACCAGCCATTACATGATGAACGAGCTAGCGAATTGTTTTCGCGAGTTACTGGATTTGCCTGTTTTAGTACAAGGCGAGGGCAGCAAACAGGCGCTGTTGAATGAGTTTATTGACTCAGGCAATGCATTATTAGTGGCAACAGGGGCATTTTGGGAAGGCATCGATGTGAGGGGACAGGGCTTGTCTTTAGTGATCATCGACAAGATTCCTTTTGCGTCACCAGACGATCCTTTATTGAAAGCACGAATGGAAGATGCCCAGCTTAAAGGGCTAGAGCCGTTTCAACATGTACAGTTACCACAAGCGGTGATCACGTTAAAACAAGGAGTAGGGCGATTAATCCGTGACGTGGAAGATAAAGGGGCTGTCATTATCTGTGACCCAAGATTAGTCAGTCGAAACTATGGCAATATCTTTTTGAATAGTTTACCTTGCATGCCCCGTACTCGGGATCTCACTAAAGTGACTGAATTTCTGCAACACTTGGATTAATTATGGCCAGCACAAAACCAACAATTTTACTCGCAATGGACACCTCTACAGAGGGATGCTCGGTTGCTTTATCAGGATCTGATCAAGTTCATGCTAACTTTATGTTGAGCCCAAGAGAGCATACCCAACGCATACTGCCTATGGTCGATGCTGTGCTAAAAGAAGCGAGGGTTTCACTCCATCAGGTGAGCGCTTTGGTATATGGCCGAGGTCCTGGTAGCTTTACAGGTGTGCGCATTGGTATCGGCATTGCTCAAGGCTTAGCATTTGGCGCTGATTTGCCGATGATTGGCGTTTCAACCTTGCAAGCAATGGCGCAACAAGCTTTTGAGCAACAAGGTGCTAGCCGTGTTTTAGCTGCGATAGATGCCCGTATGGGTGAAGTTTATTGGGGTGAATATCAGCTTAATGAACAGCAATTAATGACCTTAGTGGGTGAAGAGCAAGTATTACCGCCATCAGCGGTACTTGGCTTATACGCAGACAAATTTGACCTGCCAATGACGCCAGTGGGCACTGGTTGGCAAGCCTATCCTGAGCTTTCGGAGGCATTTGATCTACAACAAGCCGTGGTCGTGTCATTCCCACACAGTGAATTTATGTTGCCTGCGGCGTTGGATCAGTTTTTGAATGGTCAAACAGTGATGGCGGATCAAGCCACACCGGTATATTTACGAGATAAAGTGACGTGGAAGAAACTTCCGGGCAGAGAATAGTTACTTTATTTATTCGCGCGCTATAATTGTAAGCACGCAAAACAAATTTTATATCAGTAATTAATTGAGTTGATGTGTTGGATTGATGACGATGATTAATCAAATTTCAAACAATATTGATAGTATTTCATCGGGGTATCAAAAGCCCAAGCAGCCGGCTGTGCCTGCTGCTCCAGAGCAAGTCGCTAAGTCACCAGTCCCCATTCGGCAAACTCAATTAAACGAGCAAGAGATAGAAACCGTCAAACTGGCTTATGATCAACCAGATGGGCGAAACCAAAAGGCATTAGCGTCCTATCAAGATATCGAAAAAGCCCAAATGCGAGAAGAAATATCCAGCACTTTTGGTATTGACCTCTACGCGTAATGCTCGACACTGCTGTTTTATTTCCGATTCAACCTAAGCTTGAAACCCAATTTGTTACATTGCGTGAAGGCGCCTTGGCAGCGCTTGCTATTGGTGAGCCAGCGTTACCTGTCGTGCTATGTCTGCATGGTTGGCTTGACAATGCCGCGTCATTTGTTCCACTTTTGCAGGCGTTTGAGCAGCAACAACTCACCACTCAGTTTCGTTTTGTATGCATCGATTTACCTGGCCACGGTCACTCACAGCACAGAAATAGTGCATACCACTTTGCTGATTGGGTTGATGATGTTTATCAAGTGATCACCGCTCTAGGCAAACGGCCCGTTATTTTGATTGGGCATTCTCTTGGCGCGTTAGTGGCGAGCTGTGTGGCAGCGGCTTTTCCGGAAAAAGTGAGCCACTTGATTATGATTGAAGGGGCTGGCCCGTTGGTTCAATCAGTGACATCCACCACTGCGCATTTGCGTCAGGCTATTTTGTCGCGCCAGGCCTCTTCGTTACCAAAACCAAGACTGCTAAGTTCATTAGTGCAAGCGAAACAACGCGCATTAGGGATAAGTACCAAAAATGCAACGTTATTAGCCACTCGTGGCGCAATGTCAGTGACGAAAGGCTATGTTTGGCGCCATGATCCCAGATTGACATATTTGTCACCCTTTCGTTTGGCTGAGTCACAAGCGCAGCAATTAATAAAAGACATTAAATGCCCGACAATGTGTATTCTCGGCAACGATGGTTATGCTGAAATAAGCACGCATTTATTAGAACGCCAGCACTTATTTACGCAACTGACCAAGGTTGAATTACCAGGCAACCACCATGTACACATGGAAAACCATCTGGGCGTGGCCCAAACCATAAAAGAATATTTAGTTAAATGTTAGTTTGTTAGCGCTAATAACCTTGGTTATTAAGCAAGTCATTCATATACTGATTAACATAACGATAACAATTAAAGCACCCAGATATAGGATGAAGTAAGTTATGGACAAAATTTGGCTAGAGCGTTACCCGAGTGATGTACCATCTGAAATTGACGCTGAGCAATATGATTCGCTGGTGGACTTACTCGATGAAAGCGTTAATAAATATGCAGACCAAGCGGCCTATATAAACATGGGGCAGGCGATGACTTATCGCCGTTTAGAAGTTCTTTCACGCCACTTTGCCGCCTATTTACAAGAAGAGCTTAAGTTGCAAAAGGGCGATCGCGTCGCACTGATGATGCCCAATTTATTACAATATCCGATAGCGATGTTTGGTGTATTACGAGCAGGCATGGTGGTGGTTAATGTTAATCCGTTATACACCCCACGTGAGTTAAAGCATCAGTTAAATGATTCCGGTGCTAAGGCCATTGTAATCGTGTCTAACTTTGCCCATACCTTAGAAAAAGTGGTAAAAGACACGCCCATTGAGCACGTTATTTTGACCCGTTTAGGTGACCAGCTAAATCCAATAAAAGGCACGCTGGTTAACTTTGTCGTGAAGTACATCAAAAAAATGGTCCCTAAATACCATTTACCTAATGCCAGTACCTTTCGTCATGCCTTGAAAAAAGGTGAATATTTACAATACGTAAAACCTAAATTGTGCCCTGAAGACTTAGCATTTTTACAATATACCGGTGGCACCACAGGGTTATCAAAAGGCGCGATGCTTAGCCATAAGAATATTATTGCTAATTTGTTGCAGGCCCTTGGCGCTTATGGCCCAGTGTTAAAGGAAGGCAAAGAGGTTATTGTTACCGCATTGCCCCTTTATCATATCTTTGCTTTAACAGTAAATTGTCTATTGTTCATGCGCTTAGGGGCAACAAACCTGCTTATTACAAATCCAAGAGATATCCCTGCGTTTGTTAAAGACTTAGCCAGCGTACCCTACACAGCCATTACTGGCGTCAATACCTTGTTTAATGCACTGATAAACAGTGAGGATTTTAAACAATTGGACTTCAGTAAATTGAGATTGACTATTGGCGGCGGCATGGCGGTGCAAAAAGCGGTCGCAGAGCAGTGGCAGCAATTAACGGGTTGTCGTTTACTAGAAGGGTATGGTTTAACTGAGTGCGCGCCGTTAGTGACAGTAAACCCTTATGATCTCGACGGCTATAATCACAGTATTGGCTTGCCCATGCCCTCAACCGAGGTGCGCTTTGTTGATGAATCGGGCCAAGAAGTCCCCCTAGGTGAGCCCGGTGAAATGCAAGTGCGTGGTCCTCAGGTGATGTCTGGTTATTGGGGTAAAAAACATACGCCTGAAATTACCGAGGATAAATGGCTTAACACCGGTGATATCGCACGCATTGATGAACAAGGGTTTAT
This sequence comes from Motilimonas sp. E26, assembly GCF_021278025.1. Classification (GTDB taxonomy): domain Bacteria; phylum Pseudomonadota; class Gammaproteobacteria; order Enterobacterales; family CBDFNC01; genus Motilimonas. The sequence continues at coordinate 220,967 of NZ_JAIBHJ010000001.1, read as the reverse complement.
TTACATTGTTGACAGAAAAAAAGACATGATCTTGGTTTCTGGCTTTAACGTGTTTCCGAATGAACTTGAAGACGTGGTTTCCAGTAATGCCAAGGTGCTGGAAGTGGCTGCCATTGGTATTCCTGATGCCGTCTCGGGTGAAGCGGTAAAAGTTTTTGTGGTTAAAAAAGACAGCTCCTTAACAAAAGAAGAATTAATCCAATACTGTCGTAAAGAGTTAACTGCCTATAAGGTGCCAAAACTGGTAGAATTTCGCGATGAGCTTCCCAAAACCAATGTCGGAAAAATATTACGCCGTGTCTTAAGGGAAGAAGAATTAGCCAAATTGGCAAAGGTCGATAGTTAAGAGATAAGCAGTTGGAATTTAATTTTATTGATAGTCAAAGTCAGCTACAGCAATTATGTGCTGACTTAACACCAAGCCTAATGGCATTGGATACCGAGTTTGTTAGAACCCGTACCTTTTATGCTAATTTGGGCTTGTTACAATTAGCTCAAGATGGCCAGTTTTATTTAATTGATCCGTTAGCGGTAGGGGATTTAACGCCGTTTTGGCAGCAGCTATCAGTAAAAACCAGCCTGTGGCACTCGTTCGGTGAGGATTTAGAAATTGTTCTCAACCACAAGGGTAACCTAGAGGGTGAGTATTTAGATACACAAGTGGCTTGTGCTTTTTTGAATATGGGCCATTCGTTAGGTTACGCCGCCATGGTGACACAGCTCACCGGTGTCGTATTAGACAAAGGTGAATCAAGAACCGATTGGCTAGCGCGTCCACTGCAACCTGCCCAGCTTGACTACGCGATTAAAGATGTCGTGTACCTTGAACAATGCTATGACCAGCTAGCGGAAAAGTTGGTCACTAAAGGCATGACTGATTTTTTCAAGCAAGAATGCCAAAACTTGGTACAAAAACGTCTGCAAAAAGTACAACCTGATGAAATCTATCTTGATTTAAAAAATGCGTCTAAGCTTTCGCGTCGCAGTTTAGCTATTTTTAAACTACTGGCCAGTTGGCGTTATCAAACGGCGCAATCACGCAACTATGCGTTAAACTTTGTGGTTAAAGAAGCCCATTTATGGGAAATCGCTAAACATGCCCCCACCACCAAAGCACAACTATCATCCATTGGCGTGACTGACCAAGAAATTCGGATTCATGGTAATACTTTGTTACAGCTGGTGAAACAAGGCTTGGCTGTGGCGAATGATGATTGTCCAGACAAAATCAAACCTATTATAGAATATCCAGCTTATAAAAAAGAATTCAAACGGATCAAAGATGCGGTTAGCTTAACCGCAACCACTTATGATCTGCCCGTTGAGCTGATCGCGTCAAAGAAGACGATTCACCAATATTTATCTTGGTTATGGAAACTATCAGATGCACAAAAAGAGACAGCTGAAAAGCCCATGTTATTGTCTAGCTGGCGCTTTGAACTGATGGCAAAGCATTTAGCTGAATAATCACTTTAAACCCTATACCAGCCATGTAAACGAAAAAACCACACAATTGTGTGGTTTTTTATACCGAAACACTAACAACTGAAGAATTGTTACTTGTTGTCTTCAGGTAACATCACGTTGAGCTCAAGCACCGATAAGTTTGAGCCTTTTTGCTCAAGTTGCACGGTAACCTGCTCAGGTGAAATTTCTACGTATTTACGGATCACTTGCAAAATGTCATTGCGTAGCTCAGGTAAGTAATCCGGACCCGCGCGCTGACCGCGCTCATGAGCAACGATAATTTGTAGGCGTTCCTTTGCGAGCTGTGCAGTATTATTCTTATTTGATCTAAAGTAATCAAGCAACGACATCTTATCCTCCAAATATGCGACTCAGTAGGCCTTTCTTTTCTTCTTGTATAAAACGGAATTCGCGGCTTTCACCCAGAAGGCGATCAACTGCGTCTTGGTAAGCCATACCTGCATCACTTTCACTATCAAGTATAACGGGTTCGCCTGAGTTTGATGCTTTAAGTACAGCCTGCGATTCAGGGATAACGCCAAGTAGCTTGACCGCTAAAATATCATTAATGTCTTCAACGCTCAGCATGTCGCCAGAGTTAACACGTTTCGGTGAATAACGCGTGATCAACAAGTGTTCAACAATTGGCTCTAAGCCTTGTTCAGCACGGCGAGACTTACTTGAAAGCATGCCAATAATACGATCCGAATCGCGAACCGATGAGACTTCAGGGTTAGAGGTAATGATTGCCTCGTCGGCAAAGTACAGGGCCATCATGGCACCTTTTTCGATACCAGCCGGTGAATCACAAACAATATAATCAAAGCGCTCAGCTAAATCGTTTAGTACCTTTTCAACACCTTCTTTGGTTAACGCATCTTTATCTCGAGTTTGAGACGCAGGTAAAATGTATAAATTCTCAATGCGTTTGTCTTTGATAAGCGCTTGGTTCAAGTTCGCTTCATCATTGATTACATTCACAAAGTCATATACAACACGGCGCTCACAGCCCATTATTAAGTCAAGGTTACGTAATCCAATATCAAAATCTACGATCACTGTTTTCTTACCAGCTTGCGCTAGGCCTGTACCAATTGCTGCGCTGGTGGTCGTTTTACCAACGCCGCCTTTACCTGATGTGACGACAATAATTCTTGCCATTCCCGATGTTCCTTTATGATTAATCTAGATTTGAAATTTTCAATTGATCGTTTTCAAGGGAAACAGTGGCAGCTTGTTGCCAACATTCTTCTTGTAACGTTTCACTTAATTTATAATTGCCGCAAATAGAAATTAGTTCAGCTTCCAAGTTTCGACAAAATATGCGTGAGTTTATATCGCCTTTGGCACCTGCAATTGCACGGCCCCGTAAATGGCCGTAAACATGAATACTACCATCTGCAATGACCTCAGCTCCAGCACTGACGGAGCCGATAATGACCAAATTTTTATCTTTTGCGTATAATTGCTGGCCAGATCTAAGTTGCCCCTGATGAAATAAGGTAGCGGGCGAGTCTTGATGCTGAACTTCTATTTGCGTTTCGATACGCGTTTCAACTTTTGCTTCAGCCACAGGCGCGGGTGTTTCAGCCTGACTGGCTTGGCCGGATTTTAACACCGCTAACCCTGCTTCGCGGGCTGCTTGCTTGACTGCATCATTTTGAGCTCCCGTAATACCAACCAAGACAAATTGTTGGCCCTTGATTACTTCGCTGAGCCCCATAAAATCAATTTCGTCTTCACACTTTTCAATATTGATTACGACAGGTGCGCCACTAAAGAAGGCGGGAGCCTGTTGCACTTTTTTTTCTAATGCATGTTGGATATCTGACAAGTTGCTATCGCTGATATTTAAAACAAAAAGTGTAAAATTGGTGCCTTTTAACTCAATATTATTCTCGGCCATACGGTGGCGATTTCCTATCAATAAAAATTCTGCTAAATCTATTAATTGCCTATTGCCTGTCATGTTATAGTCTGTCTCCAAGTTAGGCAAGAAATGACCAAGAAGCATCTTATGTTGTGTGCGATATATAAAAGTTTAAAGAAAGAAGAAACCTATCTTTATTTAGCCAAGAAAGATGATTTTACTCCTGTACCAGAAGCTTTAATGAAAATGTTTGGCAAGGCGCAGTTGGTTTTAGTGATTAATTTAGCTAAGCAGCAGCATTTAGTGCGCGCTGATATCGATAAGGTTAAACAGTCCCTTAGCGATGAGGGTTTTTACTTGCAGTTGCCGCCACCGCCAATCAATTATTTAGAGCAACATAAAGCTCAACAAAAAAAGGACAAATAATAGACTATGCGTTTTTTAATGTTAACAAGCTTACTTTTTTCGGGCGCCGTACTTGCCCAAGCAGCTGAAAAGCCAGACTATAAAACTTATCTGAGCGGTATTAAGGCTGAAGCCATTGAGCAAGGTATAAGTGAGCAAGTGGTCGAGCAAGCCTTATCACAAGCTAAATTTATCGAACGTGCCGTTAAACTGGATAAATCACAACCAGAATTTAAGCAAACATTAGACACTTATTTACCCAAAGCCGTGCCCCAGTGGAAGATCAAGCAAGCGCGCGATTTATACAAAAAACATCGTGTTGAGCTAGAAAAAATCGGCAAAGACTTCGGCGTTCAACCGCGTTTTATTGTGGCCTTGTGGGGCATTGAAACTAACTTTGGCGGTTATACTGGTAATTTTGATGTGGTGTCAGCTTTAGCCACCTTAGCTTACGATGGCCGTCGCGAAGCCTTTTTTAAAGAACAGCTATTAGCGGCATTAACCATTTTGGATGAAGGCCACATTAGTTTAGACAAAATGCAAGGTTCATGGGCCGGTGCCATGGGGCAATGCCAGTTTATGCCGACGTCATTTTTAACCTATGCCGTGGATTACAGTGGCGATGGTCGTAAAGATATTTGGCAAACTAAGTCGGATGTATTTGCTTCAGCGGCTAACTACCTCAAAATGTCAGGTTGGAATAATGATTTAACTTGGGGTCGCCAAGTTAAAATTCCAGAAAATTTAGATATTAGTGTCACCGGTTTAAAGCAATCTCAAAAAACCTTAGCACAATGGCAAGCGCTGGGCGTGCGTAAGACTGACGGATCAGATTTACCTACCCGAGATATTTCAGCATGGTTGGTACTGCCCGATGATGAGCATGGCCGCGCATACTTAGCCTATGATAACTATGCCACCTTAATGAAATGGAATCGCTCAAACTATTTTGTAGCGGCAGTGGGCACCCTTGCTGACAGCATTGCCTACCCACCGATTAAGTAAGAACGTTATAATGTGTTTTTTAAGGTGCGCATTTGCGCACCTTTTTTATTGAGCTAATGTGATGACCGAGCAAAAAATTAATATAAAACAATTAGAAACTAAATTCTGGCAAGAAAAAACCTTAGCCCAAATGACGTCACAAGAGTGGGAGTCACTGTGCGACGGCTGTGGTAAATGCTGCCTAAGTAAGCTGATAGATGATGAAACCGACGAGCTGCATTACACCAATGTTGCTTGTAAGTTACTCAACACTAAAAGTTGTCAGTGTAAAAAATATGAGAAACGGTTTAAGTTGGTGCCTGACTGCGTCAAAGTGTCATTGGCGAATATAGATCAATTTCAATGGTTGCCCCTGAGTTGCGCCTACCGAAGAATTGTCGAGGGGAAAGATTTGCCTGAATGGCATCCTTTACTCACAGGCAGTAGCAGTGCTATGCACGCTGGCGGCCACTCGGTGCGCGGTAAAGTGATCACCGAATATGATGATATTGATTTAGAAGATCACGTAGCGACTTGGCCAGCAGAGTAAAATAATAATATACGACGAGGCTACACTCATTCTGAAAGAAAAGCTTAGGTCATGAAGCCTACACAGATGAGGGATAGCTGATTAGAGCCAACATTGTCATCAATCACTTTAGTGTTAACTCAGAAACACCCAAAGGTGAGTGTTTAAATTGGCTATCGTTGCCGCTCTGTTCTAGATAAGACTGACTAATAAAACAAGCAGCACCCTACCACTTGTTTTATTAGGTATTTTTCCTAATAAGCTTTGCTATTCACAACACTTCTTTTTGCCAAATTGGCCTACCAGCACCACTAAGAAAATGACACTGTAAATGGTGAAACACACCACTAACCATTGCGGCATGCTATAACCGAGGAACTGCCAAACAATATCGGCACAATCACCGGTTGGGTTAAATAGCCAAGGTACCCATTGATGTAAGGGCATCCATTCAGGGAAGTTTGGAATAAAGTCACAAGTGTAGAAAGGAGAAGGGTTCATTTGGTAATCAACATGCTCAAGTGCAAGTTGTAAGCCCCAAAACGCGCTAGTACCCCATAATATAAAACCTAACCAGCGAGTGGCATAAAAATCAGGCTTGATTGCGCCAACCAATCCAGTAGCGATGATGCCCATCATGGCGATACGTTCATATATACACATCACACAAGGCTCTAATTCCATTACATGTTGAAAGAAGAGGGCGGTGAGTTCAAGACAAAGGGCGGAAAAGGCCAACAGTAACCAAGGGCCACGTGTTGACGCTAACTGATTGAGGTACTGCATAAAGTTTCGTTCCTTGAATAGTAAAAAACCCAGTGATTATACTGGGTTTTTATTTACTAAAACTATGATCTTTACACAACTAGACGTTCATCTAATGGTGCTAAATAGAATTAATGCGCGCTAACAGCGGCATCGATAGCCTCTTTGGCTGAGTGATGATGGATTAGTTCATTTAAATACATCCAATCAGTCGTGCCCTCTAAGAAAAACATAATGCCAACCATACCTACTACTGCCAATACAATCGTATAAGGTAATGCCATCCATACCATTCGGCCGTAAGAAAGTCGTATGAGTGGTGCTACTGCTGAAGTTAGTAGGAATAGGAAAGCTGCTTGACCATTTGGTGTTGCCACAGAAGGTAGATTGGTACCTGTGTTAATGGCAACCGCTAGCAAGTCGAATTGATCACGAGTGATTTGACCGTCAACGAGAGCCGCTTTTACTTCTTTTATGTAAATTGTACCAACGAAAACATTATCACTTAACATTGATAATAATCCGTTAGCGACATAAAAGAGCGCAAGCTGGGCATGGCCATCCTGTGCTAATACTGCCTCAATAACTGGTTTGAATAGGTGTTGCTCTACAATCACCGATACAATAGTGAAAAATACCGCTAATAAGGCAGTAAACGGTAAGGCTTCTTCAAACGCTTTACCTAACGCATGCTCTTCAATAACACCGGTAAAAGCAGTCGCAAGTACAATGACAGAAAGGCCAATCAAGCCAACAGGTGCAAGGTGAAGCGCCAATGCAACAATCAGCCAAACACCGATGATGGCTTGAATGAGCAATTTAGCGATATCACGCTCGTTCATTTTTGCATCAGCTTGTTTATCGTAATCCACCATGATCTGACGTACTGCAGCAGGTAATTGTGCTCCATAACTAAACCAGCCCATTTTTTCTACGATATAACACGTAAGCATGCCGCAAATAAATACAGGTACAGTCACTGGGGCCATACGCAGCGCAAATTCAATGAACTGCCAAGAAGCGTTCTCAGCAATAATCAAGTTTTGTGGCTCGCCAACTTGAGTACATACACCACCCAATGCTGAACCAACACCCGCATGCATAAGTAAGTTGCGCAAAAATGCTCGGAAAGTTTCTAAGTCTTCACGACGTTGATCTTGTAGGCTATTATCACAAGTATGGTCATGGTCAAGTACGCTGTTATCTTTACCTGATGCTACTTTATGATAGATGCTATAGAAACCAACACCGACACTGATCACCACGGCGATAACCGTTAACGCATCGAGGAAAGCTGACAGAAACGCCGCTGCGAAACAAAAAGAAAGAGAAAGTAATGCTTTCGATTTCACTTTAATTAAAAGCTTTGTGAAGATATACAGCAACAAGCTCTTCATAAAGTAAATCCCTGCCACCATAAAAATAAGCAGTAATATTACTTCAAAGTTATGCACTAATTCTTCCTGCACGTCCTTAGTTGAGGTCATCCCGACCAAAACTGCTTCCATGGCCAACAAACCGCCAGGTTGCAGTGGGTAGCATTTAAGCGCCATAGCCAAGGTGAAAATAAATTGGATCACCAGCAGCCAGCCAGCTACAAACGGGTTAATGGCAAAAATGATAGGGTTGATTATTAGAAAAGTAATAATGGTCCATTTGTACCATTTAGGCGCGTTACCGAGGAAATTTCGGCAACCTGCGATCAGTAAGTCTGACATTGTTTTATTAACTTCCTTTGTCCAATATAATAGGTGCGGCTAGCATGTATAGTTATGAATTCAGTCCTGGTGGGAAAATTCTTTTTTTGCCAGTCCGATTTGATGGCACAATATATGCGTCTTATTAAATCGCGCGTATTGTAGCCAGATTGGTGCAATTTTGATGTAGTTGATAACAAAAAATAACGTGATCTACGTCACGAAGTAATGGATGCAAGTAATGGTTCATTTTTTCTTTAGATTTCCATTTTCTTTTGGGTCTTAAGGATGACAGCTTTAACTCAGGTCATTAAGTTATTCAAGAGTGGATAGAATGGTATTTAAAGCCCAGAGCCCTGCCGGTGTAGCAGAAGAATATTTGATCGATTCCATTTGGAATGAACGTTTCCCACCGGGCTCAATTTTGCCGGCAGAGCGTGAACTGTCGGAAATGATAGGCGTAACAAGAACGACGTTAAGAGAGGTTTTACAACGACTCGCGCGTGACGGTTGGCTGACAATTCGACATGGTAAACCAACGCAAGTAAATGATATTTGGCAAACTTCAGGGTTGAATATTCTGGAAACATTGGCCCGACTCGATGGTGACAAATTCCCACAGCTTATTGATCAGCTGTTATCCGCTCGTACAAATATCAGTGCCATTTTTATTCGTAGTGCGTTAAAGCGTAACCCAAAGAAAGTGCTAGAAATTATTGAGCGACGTCCCTCAGTGGATGAAAACAGTGCTCAATTTGTTGAATATGATTATTACTTCTATCATGAGCTGGCATTGGCCTCAGACAATATGATTTATGTTTTAGTCCTAAATGGCTTTAAAAATTTATACCAAAAATTAGGTGCTTTCTATTTCGACTTGCCCCAGGCCCGTCAATTGGCGTTAGACTTTTACCTTGGTCTTGAGCATTTCATTGCAGCCGATAAGCACAATAGCGTGCATCAATATGTGCGCGATTATGGTAAACAAAGCGCGCAGCTTTGGGGCTTAGTAAAAAGCCAGCTGCCTGAGAGTTTTAACGACTAACCTCATCAGCACCCAACAACCTAGCTTTTAGATGAGTTTCAGTTTAAATCATCTGAAAGCGTTGGGTTTGGTGGTATCTTGGCCAGAATGTGCACTTTACCATCATCTTGTTCTTGCTCTAGCGACACATCAAACCCCCATAGTCGATGAAGGTGCTTAAGCACTTCCTGAGTACTGTCACCAAGTGGGATTTTTTGATGCGGCACATAGCGTAATTTCAATGAACGATCACCATTTAAATCCACACTGTAAACTTGTATGTTGGGTTCAATATTACTCAAATTGTACTGCTCTGCGAGCTGTTGACGAATTTTCTGGTAACCGGATTCGTCGTGAATCGCTTCAACATTAATGTAGTTTTTACTGTCATCATCAATCACTCCAAAAAACTTAAAGTCTCGTATTAGCTTAGGGGATAAATATTGGCCAATAAAACTTTCATCTTTAAAGTTTTGCATAGCAAAGTGCAGGGTATCTAGCCAGTTGCTACCTGCAATATCTGGAAACCACTCTTTGTCTTCCGCGGTGGGATGTTCACAAATGCGTCTAATATCGGTAAACATTGCAAAGCCCAATGCATAAGGGTTAATACCGGAATAATAACTGGCGTTATAAGGCGGTTGTAAGGTTACATTAGTATGATTATGTATTACCTCAAGCATAAATTTGTCTGATAATTTTCCTTCATCGTATAAATGTTGCATTAAAGTGTAGTGCCAAAAAGTAGCCCAACCTTCATTCATCACTTGAGTTTGTTTCTGTGGGTAAAAATACTGACTGATTTTACGTACAATTCTTACAATTTCACGTTGCCACGGCTGCAGTAATGGTGCATGTTTTTCAATAAAATAGAGAATGTTTTCTTGCGGCTCGTTGGGAAAGCGTTCGGTGGTTGGATTGGTTTTTTCGGGTTTTATCGGTATGGTTCGCCACAAAGCATTAACTTGGCTTTGCATATAATCCGTACGCTCTTGTTGGCGGCGCTTTTCCTCACTTAGAGATATTTTTTGCGGCCGCTTGTATCGGTCAACGCCGTAGTTCATTAAGGCATGACATGAATCGAGAATGTCTTCTACTTCATCGATACCATACTTTTCTTCACATTGTTCAATATACTGCTTAGCAAACAATAAGTAGTCGATAATTGAACTGGCATCGGTCCAGGTTTTGAACAAATAATTATTTTTGAAAAATGAATTGTGGCCATAACAGGCGTGCGCGATGACTAACGCTTGCATAGGCAAGGTATTTTCTTCCATCAAGTAGGCAATGCAGGGATCTGAGTTAATCACAATCTCATAAGCCAAGCCCATTTGGCCTCGTTTATAGGTTTGCTCGGTTTGAATAAATTTCTTACCAAATGACCAATGACGATAACCAATAGGCATGCCCACACTTGAATAGGCATCCATCATTTGTTCAGCGGTAATTACCTCGATTTGATTCGGATAGGTATTTAGCCGGTAAATGTTAGCAACCCGTTGAATTTCTTTATCATAAAGGGCAAGCAAATCAAAATCCCAGTCCGGTCCATGGGGTAAATGTTTGGTTTTTTTCATATTCCCTTCCTAAGCAGCTTGCTTCTTAAATAACTCCCTAAATACAGGGAAAATATCGTTAATGCTGCGGATATGTTGCATCGCAAATTCAGGGTGTGTTTGAGTTAATTTCTCATATTCACGCCATAGGGACTGATGAGGGCGATTAGTAATTTCAATGTAGGCGTAATAGCGCAGCCAAGGAAGTAACTTATCTTCCAGTAGCGCTCTGCAAGTTGGCGAATCATCTGCCCAGTTATCGCCATCTGATGCTTGGGCTGCATAAATGTTCCATTGATTTTCGGGGTAGCGCTCTTGCACTATTTCATGCATTAACTTTAACGCGCTGGATACGATAGTGCCGCCCGTTTCTTGTGAGTAAAAGAACTCTTGCTCATCCACTTCTTTAGCTTGGGTATGATGGCGAATAAAAACCACTTCAATATGCTGATAACTGCGGGTGAGAAATAAATAGAGTAAAACGTAGAAGCGCTTTGCCATTTCTTTTGTCGCTTGATCCATCGAGCCTGATACGTCCATCAAACAAAACATAACGGCTTGGCTACTGGGCACCGGGCGTTGTACAAAGTTATTAAATTTAAGGTCAAAGGTATCGATAAAAGGTAAATGACGGACCCTGTTTTTAAGGGTTTCAACCTCCTGTTCTAATTCTGCTATTAAAATCAGATTTGGCTTTTTTACTTGTCTTAGCTCGTTTATCTGTTGCTCTAGTTCATTGATGCGTCGTTTTTTTCCCGCACCTAACGCAGTCCGACGTAACAAAGAATTTTGTAATGAACGTACAATGTTTATATTGGCGGGAACACCATCGGAGGTAAAACCCGCGCGATAAGTTTTGTATTCAATCAGTTTGTCTAATTGCTTTTGCTCAAGATTAGGCAAAGCAAGATCTTCAAATAATAAATCTAAATATTCATCTTTCGAAATCTGAAAAACAAAGTCATCACTCCCTTCACCTTGGTCGCTCGCTTCGCCTTCGCCACTGCCTGCGCCGCCTTGGGGCGGCGGGCGTTTAATTTTGTCGCCAGTGACAAAACTGTCATTGCCCGGGTGAACTCGGCCACGTTTACCACCAGTACCTTGGTGAAAAAAAGGTTCCGATAAATCTTTTTGTGGGATACTGATACTTTCACCCGAAGTGACGTCTTGAATACTTCTTTGGGTTACCGCCTCAGATACTGCATGTTTTATTTGCTTTTTATATCGTCGCATAAAGCGTTGGCGATTAACTGTGCTTTTATTTTTTGAATTTAACCGCCGATCAATAAAATGTGACATAAACGTCCCCCTAAAATAATGGTGCTTACGACGCTTTTCGCACGCGTAAATACCATTCAGCCAGCAACCTAACTTGTTTGCGGGTGTAGCCTTTTTCCATCATACGGGCAACAAAATCATCGTGTTTTTTCTGATCATCGGCAGAAGTTTTACCGTTAAAGGAAATAACAGGTAGTAAGTCTTCCGTATTGGAGAACATTTTCTTCTCGATCACGGTGCGCAGTTTCTCATAACTGGTCCAATTGGGATTTTTGCCTTGGTTACCCGCCCGCGCACGCAACACGAAATTGACGATTTCGTTACGGAAATCTTTCGGGTTACTTATCCCCGCGGGCTTCTCAATTTTTTCCAATTCACTGTTTAGGGCGGCGCGATCAAATAACTGACCTGTTTCAGGATCTCTGAACTCTTGGTCTTGGATCCAAAAATCGGCATAAGTGACATAACGGTCAAAGATGTTTTGGCCATATTCGGAATAAGACTCAAGGTAAGCGGTTTGAATTTCTTTACCGATGAACTCAACGTACTTAGGCGTTAAATAGCCTTTTAAAAATTCTAAGTAGCGTTCAGCAACTTCATTGGAAAACTGCTCGCGCTCTATTTGTTGTTCTAGTACGTAGAATAAATGCACCGGATTGGCAGCAATCTCTGTTTCATCAAAGTTAAATACACGAGACAGTATTTTAAACGCAAACCGAGTCGATAAACCTGTCATGCCTTCGTCGATACCCGCGAAATCTCGGTATTCTTGATAAGACTTTGCTTTAGGATCGGTGTCTTTTAAGCTTTCGCCATCGTACACCCGCATCTTAGAGTAAATGCTGGAGTTTTCAGGCTCTTTTATCCGTGACAAAATAGAGAATTGGGCCAAGGTTTCTAATGTGCCGGGAGCACATTTTTCTCCAATTAATTCACTGTTATTAAGGAGTTTTTTATAAATTTTAACTTCTTCAGTAACACGTAAACAATAAGGGACTTTAACTATATATACGCGGTCTAAAAACGCCTCGTTATTTTTATTATTTCTAAATGCTGTCCACTCTGATTCATTGGAGTGGGCTAGAATAATACCTTCAAACGGCAAGGCAGATAAGCCTTCGGTGCCGTTATAGTTACCTTCTTGGGTCGCAGTTAATAGGGGATGTAACACCTTGATCGGCGCCTTAAACATTTCGACAAATTCCATTAAGCCTTGGTTGGCACGGCATAAAGCGCCGGAATAGGCATAAGCATCGGCATCGTCTTGCGCGTAGTGCTCTAACTGACGAATATCTACCTTGCCGACTAATGATGAAATATCTTGGTTATTTTCATCGCCGGGTTCAGTTTTTGCGATGCCTAACTGGTTGAGAATAGAAGGGTAAACTTTAACTACTTTAAACTGACTAATGTCGCCACCGTATTCTTTTAAGCGTTTTGCTGCCCATGGGGACATAATATTTTGCAAATATCGTGGCGGAATACCGTATTCACTTTTAAGTAAATTACCGTCTTCAGCGGGGTCAAATAAACACAATGGGCTATCGTTAACGGGCGATCCTTTGAGTTTATAAATAGGTACTTTTTGCATTAATTGCTTGAGCTTCTCAGCTAAAGATGATTTACCGCCACCGACAGGGCCGAGTAAATAAAGTATCTGCTTACGCTCTTCTAAGCCTTGTGAAGCATGTTTAAGGTAAGAAACTATCTGCTCGATGGCTTCTTCCATGCCGTAAAAGTCTTTAAACGCGGGGTAGCGGTGAATTAACCGATTGGAAAAAATACGGCTTAAGACTGGGTCCTTTGCGGTATCTATGGTCTCTGGCTCACCAATTGCAATGAGCAGGCGTTCGGACGCAGAGGCATAAACACTTCTGTCTTCGCGGCATAAGTCCAAATACTCGCTAATGCTGAACTCTTCTTCTCTTGCTTCTTCGTAACGTGATTTATAATGCTCAAAAATGCTCATAACCTACACTCCCTCAGTTATGCAAACTCCAATGACACCATTAAAGTTCGTTTATAAGACTGTTATTTGCCTGCCCATATGAAAATGGATCCCTGATTCAAGAAAGATTCCGTTTACCCAGCGAAGTTTGTAGCCAGAGGAATGCTCTGTTTATAAGCCTAGCTGTAAGTTTGAAAATTGCCTTATTAAAGGAGTGTTTTTAAAGCAATTTTTTCTATTTACAGTATTTTTTTTGTCTTCGTAATAATGTTTGCTAATCTTAACGGTTATTTATTTCACTTGCTGTTCCTGTCCCCTTAAAGTATCTAAGCTGGTCAATTATTAACTCCTTTCGGCGGTAGTTCAGTGCCACAATGGTTGCAAAATTTTGCGTCAAGATCATGCCCACTACGATCGCAATGATCACAATGAATAAGGTGGCGCTCACGGTGAATTTCTTGTGCAAGCTCAGCCGTTATAATCCCCGTTGGCACAGCCAGGATGGCATAGCCCACTAACATGGTAATGGAGGCTAGGGTTTGTCCTAGCGGAGTACTCGGGCTGATATCACCGTAGCCAACCGTCGTGATGGTGACGATGGCCCAGTAAATACTTTTTGGAATGCTGGTAAAGCCATTTTCTGGCCCTTCAATGAGGTACATCAAACAACCGAAAATGACGATTAATAACGCCACCGAAAAAAGAAAAACTAAAATTTTCCGTTTTGAGGCGATCAAAGAACGAAATAAGGTATTTGCTTCTTGCAGGTAGCGAAACAGCTTTAACACACGGAATATACGCAATACACGCATAATACGTATGATCATCAAATAGTTGGCGCCAGGGAACAACAAAGAAATAAATGCCGGTAGGATAGACAACAAATCGATAATGCCATAGAAGCTAAAAGCGTATACTTTAGGCTTAGGTGAGACATAGAGACGTACCGCGTACTCGAGGGTAAACAGCAGTGTAAAGAACCATTCTGCATAATAAAAGTAGCGATGATATTGTAGTGAGAGCATGGGGACAGAGTCGAGAATAACTACTAGCACACTGGCAAAAATTGCCACAATTAAGCAGATATCAAACCGGCGACCAGCTGCGCTGTGGGTGCCAAATATAATCTCAAAAATCTGTTCTTTGCTCATTTTTAAATAACTCGTCTAGCAATTTGTTGAGTAAAACTGGAACTAAAATCGTCTGAAAAGGGTTGAATTAAGCCATTGAATTTTTTGCTAATTGGCATAACCCACACTTTTTAAAAGTTTGATGAATATTTGTTTATTTGGCTTTGAAATTCAATATTGTGCAACATATTTTCATTCCAGTCTGTTTTTTATCTAACGGTAGCATTAGATACTGAAATTAATGTTATTTTACGTATTTTACAGAACTTTTAACTAGTCGTGGCTAAGGGAAATATATGAGATCCATCATAAAGAATGACCTATTGTCTTTAACTTGAGAGTAAATACAGTCACACTAGAGATTATTAGCGCGTTTCTTCTTCGGTAATATGGAGTGATTTGAGTGAAAACCTTTTTGATACTTGTTTCCCTGTTTTTCAGTGTATTTTCATTACAAGTGTGGGCGGCACCGCAAAAGTCTGACCAACTGATCATCGTGTTGCCCGCAGACGTAAAAGCAGATTACGAAAGCTATATTGCCGGGCGTAATCCGTTAACAATGACGAGCTATGTTGGTAATGGTGCAAGACGTGATGTCGTCGAAGTAGTCTTAGTACAACAAGCGCTTAAGTTTGGTGGGATTGATACACCAGTTCGTTTTATCACCGCAGACTCGCATGCTCGTATTATTAAGCAAGTATTGGCTGGTCGTGCAGTACTCGCCGGTAACTCAATTTGGCTAGATTTACTGACCAGTAGTGAAGAGCTACTGTATGTGTCAGAGCCTATTATAGAAAATGGTCAGTTTGAGGCAGGCTTATACACCATAGAAAGCAACAAAACAGCCCTGAAAGCAAAAGGGATGGACGAAGTTCGTAGTTTGATAGCGGTATCAAGTAAGGCTTGGATCATTGATTGGCAAACTTTAAATGCGATGAAAATGCGTAAGCTCATCAACACGGTTAAATGGTCGTCGATGGTTAAAATGGTCAATATTGGACGCGCAGATTTTTTGCTTGCGCCATTTCAACCCACGCCTGACATGTCATTTGATCCCGAAGGTGTCAAGCTCATCCCTATTCCAAATTTAAAAATAGGTTTGCAAGGCTCACGTCATTTTGCAATATCAAAACGTCACCCACAAGGCAAAGCAGTTGCGGAGGCCTTAGATCGCGGTATAGCAATAATGAAAGATAAGGGACTTGTTAAACAAGCTTATGAAGACTCTGGTTTCTTTAATACTAAGGTCAAAGATTGGCAGAAACTACTCTAGGTTTTACAACCTTGAAACGATGAAAAGCCAGCTGATTGCTGGCTTTTCTGCTTTTTATGCCTGAAAAAAGATGCTTGCCTCCCTTCTTACAATAAAAAACATCCTTATCATCGAGCTCTAAAGCGATCTAGCTAACGAATTTTTACAAATTCAGGCCATAAGCAACTGAAAAAACATAATTTCTACTAAAGTCTAAGTTTCTTATTGAGTTTTTACATTTAATGTTATTTATGCAACAACCTATTAACATTTTAAGGAGAGCGCAATGGCTTTCGAAAATAAAGACATGGCAAAACGCTATTGGGGTGAAAACCTAAAAATCATGGGGATCCTGCTTGCTGTTTGGTTTGCAGTCTCTTATGGCTTTGGCATTTTATTGGTTGAGCCACTCAATCAAATTTCACTAGGCGGTTTTAAGTTAGGCTTTTGGTTTGCACAACAAGGCTCAATTTACACCTTCGTGGTTCTGATTTTTGTGTACGTAGCAAAAATGAACCAGCTCGATAAAAAATATAACGTAGAAGAGTAGGGGTTAACATATGGATATTCAAACCTGGACCTTTATATTAGTCGGCATTACGTTTGCTCTATATATCGGTATTGCCATTTGGGCACGTGCAGCCTCAACGGGCGAGTTTTATGTTGCAGGTGGTGGTGTTCACCCCATTGCAAACGGTATGGCGACGGCGGCTGATTGGATGTCAGCAGCATCGTTTATCTCAATGGCCGGTATCATTTCTTTTATCGGTTATGATGGCGGCGTTTACTTAATGGGTTGGACCGGCGGTTATGTACTGCTCGCTTTGTGTCTTGCTCCTTACTTACGTAAGTTCGGTAAATTTACCGTGCCAGATTTCATAGGTGACCGTTATTACTCGCAAACTGCGCGTATGGTAGCTGTTTT
Organism: Motilimonas sp. E26; assembly: GCF_021278025.1. Classification (GTDB taxonomy): domain Bacteria; phylum Pseudomonadota; class Gammaproteobacteria; order Enterobacterales; family CBDFNC01; genus Motilimonas. The sequence continues at coordinate 204,134 of NZ_JAIBHJ010000001.1, read as the reverse complement.
CTGTGCAATTTTTGTATCCTTTACTTACGTTGCAGGTCAAATGCGTGGCGTGGGTGTGGTGTTTTCACGCTTCCTCGAAGTTGATATCAACATGGGTATCATCATCGGTATGTGTATCGTGTTTTTCTACGCGGTAATGGGTGGCATGAAAGGCATTACCTATACTCAAGTTGCTCAATATTGTGTGTTGATCTTTGCCTTTATGGTACCTGCAATCTTCACATCAATTATGATGACAGGTAACCCAGTGCCACAACTTGGTTTTGGTAGCACCATGGCTGATGGATCTGGTATGTACTTACTGGATAAAATTGATGGACTGTCTGCTGAGCTCGGCTTTAACCAGTATACCGATGGCTCCAAATCCATGGTTGACGTGTTCTTTATTACTGCGGCGCTAATGGTGGGTACAGCGGGTCTACCACACGTAATCATTCGTTTCTTCACTGTACCGAAAGTAAAAGATGCGCGCATCTCTGCGGGCTGGGCATTAATCTTTATTGCCATCCTTTACACTACCGCGCCAGCTGTTGCAGCGTTTGCTCGAGTTAACATGATTGATTCAATCAATGGACCAGACTTAAAAGGCGTTTCTGCTGAGCAAGCTCCTGGTTGGGTAACTAACTGGGAAAAAACAGGTCTCGTTAAGTGGGAAGATAAAAACGGTGATGGCCGCATGTTCTACTCAGGTGATGCCCGCAACGAAATGGACATTAACCGCGATATCATTGTATTGGCTTCACCAGAGCTAGCAAACTTACCAAATTGGGTGGTTGCACTCTTAGCTGCGGGTGGTTTAGCGGCGGCATTATCAACAGCTGCAGGTTTGTTATTGGTTATCTCAACTTCGGTGGCCCATGACTTACTGAAAAAAGGCCTCAAGCCTGATATGACGGAAAAACAAGAACTGCTTGCCGCGCGATTAAGTGCTGTAGGTGCTGTTATTGCTGCGGGCTATATGGGGATCAATCCACCAGGGTTCGTGGCACAGGTGGTTGCCTTTGCGTTTGGTCTGGCGGCCTCGTCCTTCTTCCCAGCCATCATCTTAGGTATCTTCTATAAAAAGATGAATAAAGAAGGTGCCATTGCGGGTATGATTTCAGGTATCGTATTCACTACTGCTTACATCGTGTTCTTCAAGTTCATTAACCCTGAAATGAACACGCCAGATAACTGGTGGTTTGGTATCTCGCCAGAAGGTATTGGTACCCTTGGCATGATTCTGAACTTTGTAGTAGCCATTGCGGTGAACAAAGTGACAGCAGAAACACCACAAGATGTGCAAGACATGGTTGAAAGCATTCGTTATCCGAAAGGAGCGGGCGCTGCAATAGACCACTAAGAGTTAACCTTTCTTAATAAGTTAAAACCCAGCGCGAGCTGGGTTTTTTTGTTGTTGCCCCGAGTATGGGGTTGGTCTAGGGGAAAAGTTCTCAACAGGCTCTGACGAGCGAGAATTTTTAGTCTATGCAAGGGAGCTCACCGTGAGGTGAAATCTGAAGGAAGCAAATTGCAAAATTGGCTGTGATGAACAGAAATCGGCTGATAATAGGACCAACCCAGAGTTGGTAACCTAGCAACAGATGGAATAACCTAATGCTTCGTAGGGATTACCACCCTAACGTCAGTTTGGGTTGCAGTCTTATCATCATGGCTTATTGGAGCCATCAATTTAGTTGCGGATAGACATAGCAGGATTATTTTTCTGTATATAAAAACAGTGTGAATGTGTTAATATGTTCTCTAATGTTTTATGTCGCTACTTGTAACAGTCGCGAAACACGCTATCTAAAGTAGAATCATGTTTTAGCCGTCGTATCTATGATTTATTATGACAGGCTGGGCAGTATTTACCGATAGTGTTGTCAATTAGAAAGGCTTTCATTTGTCACCTCAACAACGACCAATAATTTTCTCTTTTTTCTCTGGTAGTGGATTTTTAGATTTGGGCTTCGAACGCTCCGGTTTTGACGTGCGTTTTATCAACGAATTTCATAAGCCTTTTCTGGACGCATATAAGTACTCCAGAGAACAAATGGGCATTCCTGAGCCCAAATATGGTTACTACCATGGTTCAATAGATGATCTCGTAACTGGTGAGGAGGCAGGCCACCTAACTCAACTGGTAACAAAAGCTAAGAAAGAAGCTCTTACTGGGTTCATTGGCGGGCCCCCATGCCCTGATTTCTCTGTTGCGGGTAAGAACAAAGGTTCTGACGGTGATAACGGAGTGTTAACTAGGGTCTATATCGACTCAATTATTAAGAATCAACCAGATTTCTTTTTGTTTGAAAACGTAAAGGGTCTTTGGCGAACGGTTAAGCATAGAGCGTTTTACGAGGTGATGAAGATGAAGCTTCAAGAATCCGGCTATGTTCTTACGGAAAGGTTGACCAACTGTATTGAATTTGGGGTTCCTCAAGACAGAGATCGTATTTTGATGTTTGGGGTACACCGAAAGCATGTCGTCCCTGAGTTATCTAATGATCAACTAAAGGCGGATTTTCACTGGGAACGTGAAGTTAAGTTCGCTAAAGTAGAGGTTCTGGACAAGTCTGTTTGGCCGAAAATTTCTGCATACAAAGAGAACTCTAAGCGTCAGATGCCTAAACATCTTGCAAAGTTTAGTGAGCTAACGGTTGAACATTGGTTTAAGAAAAACGAAGTAAGCAAACACCCTAATAGTAAACATCATTTCAAACCGTATTCAGACAAATTCAAAACTATCCAAGAAGGTGATGATAGTAAAAAATCTTTCAAGAGATTACATCGGTTTAGGTACTCACCGACTGCTGCTTATGGTAATAATGAGGTGCACTTGCACCCTTACAAATCGCGAAGACTGAGTGCAGCAGAAGCCTTGGCTATCCAATCCTTGCCGAGAGACTTCCAGTTGCCACCGACCATGACTCTGTCGGATATGTTCAAGACTATTGGCAATGGTGTGCCTTACTTAGCTGCGGAAGGGTTAGCCACAACCATTCGAATATACCTCAAAACACTTTAAAGAAAGGAGCTTAACCGCTCCTTTTTATACACGTTCACAACGTCTCTTTAAGTTACTCTTTATTTGTTGTCAACCAAGGGCAAGCAAACGAGTGTACAAAATGTATTCAACCTAGCGAACCAAGTAATATTTTCTTATACGAAACGCCGTGAAATCATCCTTGATGGCTTAACTGCCACTTCCCAGTGGCTGATATTCGTCTAAGATAATACAGCTCATTGCTCAAAAAACATTCATACGTTTACCCTAGTTGTCAACCCATGCTAATATCGTCCACATAATCAATACTTTGATAGTTGGCGAATTTGTATGAAGTTTGAAGACGTTTTAGATTATCTAGAACAAATGATTGGTTTGAATCTGCAACCAATAAATGAATCGAATGAATCATTAGTTATCCTTGAAGTCGACCGTGATAATAATCGTTATATTGTTGATAAAACGACGGGTACACGGAAGCGCACTCGTCCTTTCTCTGAACTTAGAAAAATTCTAAGTGTATTACATCAAAAAAGTTATGCTAGCGTGGAGCAAGCACTAAATGGAGCTGGTTCGAGTCGTCATCAACCGGAAACAATTTTTGCCAACTTCCCATGTGTTGAACACTTTAAATACGATAAAAAAAAGCACATCTATTTAAGAAATTTTAATACTCATAGTATTGGGACTTTAAAAGAATTATCAAACTCTGAAACGAGAGAATTAAAGAGGAGAATTGATAGATATAGAGACTTCGACATATCTCAATTTTACTTTTTACATAATAAACAGATTTGTATATTAGAGGATAAATTATCTAATATCTTCACTAAATATCCTGGTGAGAGTGATGTAGAAACTATTTCCGATGTGTTAAAGGAGTTGCAAGATCTTGAGGTTAAGCTATCTGAGTCAATTGTGACATTAGACTTGTCAAATGTCTCAGAAAATAATTTTTCCGATAACCAAAATAGAGATGATAATGAGCGAAGTGGTAGTGATTATCAGCAAGGTACTAATTCTGATGAAGATGATAATTCTGATGAAGATGATAACTCTGATGAAGGTAGCAGTACTGATGATGACTCAATTATTACTCATTTTGAAATGTCCAGGATTAATCAAGTTAGCCCAACAGTCTCTTTATTGTTTGACCGTGTGAAGTATAATGAAATTGATTTACAACCTGAGTTCCAAAGGGGAGACAGGGTATGGCCTGTTCCTGATAAATCACGACTAATTGAATCGGTACTTTTGGGACTACCAATTCCTGTACTTTATTTCGCTGAAAAAGAAAATACGGATCCAGATGTAGATGCGGATTATATATGGGTCGTTATAGATGGTTTACAGCGTACAACGGCACTGATTGGTTACATGAGAGGGGACTACGAATTAAAAGGGTTAAAGCGTCTAAAAGCTTATAACGACCTGACGTTTAATGAGCTGCCTAGAAAAGAACAACGAAAAATTCGGGAGTATCAATTGTTTGGGCACTTAATTCCAATGTCTAATGATAGCGACGCAATGATAAGGGAAATATTCCATAGGATAAATACTTATGGGAAGACATTGAGTCCACAAGAGATTAGGTCAGCACTTTACCAAGGTCCTACTAATCGTTTTTTGAAATATGTTGCGGATTCAGATGAATTCCTCAGTGCAATTCCAGCGAGTATTAGTTCTAATAGGATGCTTGATCTTGAGTATGTATTGAGAGCTGTGGCATTTCTTATTTTTGGATACGAAAATTATACTTATAATACAACGGACGACTTTTTAAGCCATGCAATGAAAGTTTTAAATAAGTATAAATATCCTATAAATTCTAGAATTGAAGATGCAGATCCTATTTATTCTGATTTGATGGTTAGATTAACCTCATCTTTCGAAATATTGACGTTAATTTTTGGTGATGATACGTATAAAAAAGAGTCAGGTGGTAGAGTTAATAAGGTATTATTCGAAACACTAGTTTCTCTTTTTGCAATGATGTCAGATGAAGAAAAACAAAAAATGGTTAATGTAGATAACGCTAGATACTTTAAGGAACGATTATTGAAAGCAATCGTCAATAATGAAAAAACCTCTCAATGGGAATCAAGTAATGATAACTGGGATAATCGAGGTTTTGAATATGCGATAACTAACTCTACAAGTAAAAGGATTACTGTGTTGTATAGGTTTAGAAGTATCGTTGAAATGATAAATGAAGTTCCTGGAATGCAATTTACGGCAGAGCCTATATTAGAAACTTTTAACAAAAAATTTATTGGTAAATAATATGTTTGAACGTATCAACTTGACGAATTTTAAATGCTATAAAAATACTCAATTCAAGATGAAAGATTTAGTTGTTTTTTGTGGAAATAACTCAGTCGGAAAAAGTACTGCTATACAGTCAATATTATTGCTGATACAAAATGGATTTTCTAGCTCGTTGAGGCTTGACGGTGATTTTATAAAGCTGGGTAGTTATAAAGAAGTGCATAATATGGATGCAAATACAGACTCTTTACTACTTGAAGCGGTTATAGATGGTCACAGGTTATCTTGGGGCTATGAGCAAGATCCGCTATCAGAGTATGAGAAAGATTCAAACCTACTACCGTTTTCTGAATCTATGGACTTAGACTGGGCTGATTCAGTTGCAAATAAAGTTAGAGAAAAATATAAGAACAACTTTAATTTTTTATGCGCTGAACGTTGGGGGCCTCGCGATAATTACCCATATTCAAACCAACGTCGTTCAAGAAGCTGGCTGGGTATTCATGGTGAATATACAGCTCAAGTCTTAACTAACTTGTTGGAGTCATCAAAATCTTTGGGCGAAGGTGACCTGAGAATACATGATAAAATCACATCGAGATTAGTCATTGATAACTTTACAGAATGGATGGGAGAAATATCTCCAGACACTTTTGTAAAATCCGATTCAATAACACATGCTAATATATCAACGAATCAATTTGTATTTGATGGTCATACCTATAGAGCAACAAATGTTGGATTTGGTTTGAGTTATGCACTGCCTGTAGTTCTTTCTTTAGTTATGGCTAGACCTGGTGGTCTCGTGATTATAGAAAATCCAGAAGCGCACCTTCATCCTAAAGGGCAGAGTTATATGGGGCGACTGATTCAGAAAACGGCAGAAGCTGGTGTTCAGGTTATTATCGAAACTCACAGTGACCATTTGCTTAATGGTATTCGAGTCGCTGCTCGTCTCAGTGAAACCTATGAAACAGGAGCGTCTCGAGTTTTCTTTGTTTCTTCAGGTGAAGAGCAAAGTAATGTAGAGTCGATTGAGATCGGTGATAAAGGTGAACTTTCCAATTGGCCAAAAGGTTTTTTTGATCAGCAAGCTGAAGATATTCGAACCTTAATGAAAGGTGTAGATCGATAATGAAAGGTTCGAAGTCATACGCAAGTGCATACTCATTTAATCATATAGATGTTAATAATACACTAGATTATGACAGCCTTGCAGCGCATGTGTCTGATATTGAGCAGGTTATCGATTCATTTTCTGTTTCAAAGAATCATAGTTTATTATTTTCAACGGATTATTCTGAATTTCCAGTTAATGGCTCAGACTTACAGACTCGATTACTAGAAATAACGGGTGATCCCTCTGCAGCAATTCATTTCCTTGGGGAGTTTGAAAAAGCAATAGGCATGCATAAGTCGTATCTTGATACAACACAAATTGTTAGTGCTATCCAGGCTAACCCGTTGCAGGATTTACCTTTTGAATATGCTTATAAGGTTAACGTAAATTGGCCTATGATTGCTGATAAAAAACATATTTCGTCCTACTTTGATTTATGCAACCAGAACTCGTTTAATTTTAAAAATGGTGTGACAACTAGGGCGGAGTTCACGGAAAAAGCAGTAATTACATATGAACATATTCAGTTCCATCCTCAGTTTGAAGATAAGCTTAAGACTATTAAACGAGGAACATTTATGGATTACCTCAGTGAGTTTAGTCACGGCTTGAATACATTGAATCAAGCGTTTTTTGATATATCCAAAGATAAGAATCGGAATCAAAACGATTTGAAAATTATTTCTGAGAAATCTGCAGAGCCGGAATTAAAGGGACGGAAGTTAACTTGTACAAGACAAGGAAGTGAGAAACCTTTTTTTGATTTTGATGACCTAAATCGAGAAGAAATAGTAGAGGATGAACACGGAAATAAAATTAAAAAGTATCCTAAAGATAATATAAATGCTGAATATCATTTAAAACTAAACTTCAATGACCAGAGTATAAAAATAGATAATAGTGATGATTATAATCGAGCGTATTTTGCAATGAAGTACTGTGATTTAACTGATAGGAAATATATAAAATTAGCTTATATTGGCGAGCACTGGCCACCTAAAAAAGATGGAAAGAAGAGAAAATGATAAAAGGAAGTGGCTATAAGCTGCTTTCTTTTTAAATGATTAATTCTCGCTCGAAGTACCGTAGGCGTTGACTTACCCACACCTCTCTGTTGAAGATCTAGATTGATTTAAGTACAGCTCTGATCTCAATTTGGAGCGTAAATGCCTAAACAAAAAACGCTGAGCAGTGGTATTACTCAAAACTTCAAAGTACTGGAAATTCCAATGAAGCTCTCGCGTACAGTTTTTTGGCTTTAGATGACACGAGATTAGTGATTGCCATACAAGCTTTGGTATAAACCGGGCTGACTAACCAAGGCCGAATGTTGGCCAGTTTGGCTGATTTTACCGTCTTCAAATACAAATATCCGGTCGGCTTGTTTTACCGATGATAAACGGTGAGCAACGATAATCGTGGTGCGATCTTTGAGGAAATCAGTCAAAGCTCCGTGTAAATTTGCTTCTGTCTTAGTATCTAAGGCCGAGGTGGCTTCATCCATGATCACTAACTTGGGATCAGATAGCACCATACGCGCTAACGCGATCCGCTGTTTTTGACCGCCGGAAAGTTTTACACCGCGTTGACCCACTTGAGTGTCAAGTTGCTCGTCTAACTGACGGACAAAATCATCTAACTGAGCCACGGCTAGGGCTTGCCAAATTTGTTCATCGTCAACTTCTTGCCCTAAGGTTAAATTGTTACGAATATTGTCATTAAACAGACTAGGGCTTTGCAGCACCGTAGCGGTATGATCGCGAATGGTCTCGAAACCACATTCGGTCACATCCACGTCATTAAATAAAATTTGCCCTTGCTGCACGGGATAAAGGCCAAGTAACAAATGGACCAATGTCGATTTGCCGCCGCCACTGGCACCCACAAAAGCAACTTTTTCACCGGGCTTAATGTCCAATGATATTCCTCGGATCACCTCTAGCTCTTCATTATAAGAGAAATGCAAGTCACGGATCGAAAGGGAAAGCTCAGAAGCCTTTGTAAAGGGGTCTTTTGTCATCGGGTACTTAGGCTCAGTATTAAGGGCTAATACCGAATTAAGGCGTTTTAAAGAGGCTGAGGCAGCAAAATAAGAATATTGCATGTTAAGTAGCTCTTGAACGGGCCCCATCATAAACCATAGGTAGCCAAATACGGCGAAAATCTCTCCAACGGTTAAATCCGTAAATAGCACCATGATCATCGCTGTTGCGCGAAAGACTTCAAAACCAATGAGAAAAATTAAAAAACTGGCCCTGCCAGCTGCTTCACTGCGCCAGGAATAATCAATGGCACTGTTACGTAAACCTTTAGCGCGATCGGTAATGCGATTAATATAATGGCGTTCTTTATTGGCTGCGCGAATTTCATAAATACTGTCTAAGGTTTCAACTACAGCTTGCTGAAACAGCTCAAATGCGCTGTTTTCATTTCGTTTGAGGTGCTTAACCTTGCTGCCCAGCTTAGTCGAAAAGTAAATAACAACGGGGTTTAACAGCAAAATAAATAAACCTAACTGCCAGTTTAGCCAGAGTAAAATAACGGCGGTTCCCAGCACTGCCAGTACGCTGACTAAAAATCGACTTAAGGTATCCCCAATAAACTTGTCTAAGGTTTCTACATCAGTGACCAAGTGCGAGCTTAAACTGCCTGAGCCAATGGTTTCATATTCACTGATAGCAATCTTATTCATCTGCTTCACTAACACTCGGCGTACCAGAAAGGTGACATGTTTAGCTATAATGGTGAATTGACGTGATTGAAAAACGGTTAAAGCCACCGACAAGGTGCGCAGAAAAATGGTAAGCAGTAATACACAAACGATGTATATCGCTGGTTGCTGCCATTCAAGGAGTAAAAGTTGATCCATAAGGCGAATGGCTGTGCCTGGTGAATTGAGCAACACTTCATCGACCATTAACGGCATCAATAATGGGACTGGCACGGAGGCGAGGGTGGCTAAAATGGCAATAATGTGAGCAATGACAATTTCTTTTTTAAACTGTTTTGCGCTGTTAAAAATGCTGCGCCAACTAAATTGCTGAGAAGAGTTAAGGATCATGATTATGCTTAAGATAAAAAGAGTGACATTTTAGCGAGTGCGCTGAATCACGCAACTTTATTACAAGCCTGAGCAAAAAAGTGAGCCTAATACCGAAACGAAACGTAACAAATTATGCATCTTCAAACAGCGTTCAATGTATGACTGGTTGCTTGTCGATTGCACAAAAAAAGTTCAAGCAACTAAAAAATGCTTAAGATTGAATCAATTTCGGGATAATCACGTCACTAAGTTTAATTATTGTTCGATTTACGAGGCGGGATGAGATAGGGTTAGCGAACTTCAGCGCAAGCATGGTCGAATGTGAATATTTTTGTTAGCATTCACAAATACGGCCGCTCTAATGTGGTTTTGGCTAACAGCTTATTATAGAAACGTAGTGAGATTTAGGTTTTACATGGAAAACACTGAAAAATTGACTAACAACAAGCAAATTATTGCTTATCTCGTAGAAATGTTCCCTCTTTGCTTTATCGCCGAAGGCGAGGCAAAGCCCCTCAAAATTGGTATATTCCAAGACTTAGCTGAACGTTTAGGCGAAGATGACAAAGTCAGTAAAACCCAATTGCGTTCGGCCTTACGCCAATACACATCAAGCTGGCGTTATTTGCACGGTGTTAAACCGGGTGCAAAACGTGTTGATCTTGACGGCGTTGAAGGTGATGAACTTGAAGCTGAGCATATTGAACACGCTCAAAAAGCGCTAAAAGAAAGCAAGGCGAAAGTGTTTGCTGAGCGTAAAGCTGCTGAAAAAGAGAAAGCTGCGAAAAATCCAGCTAAAAAAGCGCCGGTTAAAAGCGCTAAACCAGCCCGTAGCAGTAAGCCAAAAGCAGAAAAACCTGCTGAAAAAGTCACTTATGTGCCAGCAGAAATTGGTCAGCTAAAAGTAGCACAAGAAGTGAAGGTGATTGTGGGTAAAGCGCCGGTACCTGCTACCATAGTTGATATCAATAAAGACGATGTGCAAGTGCAGTTAATGTCAGGTATGACATTAAAAGTGAAAGCCCAACATCTGATTCTTTAATACAAGGATTACCCTATGAAGAAAGTTTTTCACTTAACGCTGATTGCTACAAGCTTATGTGTTGCTGGTTTAAGTTTTGCTGTTCAGCCAAATATCAAAGTTGAACAATTGCCAAAGCTAGAGCAAGAGGCACAACACGCCACGGTAAGTAAGCGAGTAACGCAACTTTTTAGTCGTAATCACTATAAGTCGATGTTACTTGACGATGAACTTTCTTCTGAAATCTTTGACCGTTACATCAAGCAACTTGATTATAATCGTAATATTTTCCTTGAATCGGATTTAGAGCAATTTGAAAAGTTTCGCCTGCAGTTAGATGAAGATCTAAGTAAAGGCAGACTTGCGCCGACTTACGATATGTTTGCCCTTAACTTGCAACGTCGCTATGAGCGCTTTCAATTCGCTCTGACGTTGCTTGATGAAGAAATCAAATTCGATACGCCAGATGAATATGTGTTCGACCGCAGTGAAGCCCCTTGGCCTAAAACCACCGCAGAATTGAATGAAATTTGGCGTCAAAAAGTTAAGCATGATGCATTAAATCTGAAATTAACTGGCAAGAAATGGCCTGAAATTAAAAAGATCTTAACCAAACGTTACGACAATGCCATCAAACGCTTAACTCAAACGCAAAGTGAAGATGTGTTCCAAACTGTGATGAACGCATATGCGCGCACAATTGAGCCACATACTAGCTACTTATCACCGCGTAACGCTGATCGTTTTAACATGGAAATGAACCTATCTCTCGAAGGGATAGGTGCGGTGTTACAAGGTGAAGAAGATTACACCGTTGTGCGCAGCCTTGTTCCTGGCGGTCCAGCTGACAAAACGAAAAACCTTAACGCCGATGACAAAATTGTCGGTGTTGCTCAAGGTGATGAGAAAATGGTGGATGTGATTGGCTGGCGTCTTGATGACGTAGTGGATCTCATTAAAGGCCCTAAAGGCACAACCGTAAGACTTGAAGTATTACCCGCGAAAGCAGGCAGCGATGCTGGGACTAAAATTGTTCCTATCGTACGTGAAAAAGTGCATTTAGAAGATCGCGCCGCCAAATCGGAAGTCATCAATTTAAATAACGAAAAAATTGGTGTTATTGATATCCCAAGCTTTTATGTCAACCTCAGCCAAGATGTTGACAAAGAAATCACAAAGCTAAAAGCTGAGAACGTAAAAGGCATCGTCATCGATCTGCGTAGTAATGGCGGCGGTGCATTAACGGAAGCAACACTGCTTACCGGCTTATTCATTGATTCTGGTCCAGTAGTCCAAGTGCGCAATAACCGTAACCGTATTGAAGTCAATGCCGATACAGATGGCGAAATTAGTTACGATGGGCCATTAACTGTCTTAGTTGATCGTTACAGTGCATCAGCATCAGAGATTTTTGCCGCTGCGCTTCAAGACTATGGTCGTGCGCTTATCTTAGGTGAAAATACCTTTGGTAAAGGCACCGTACAGCAGCACCGTAAAGTGTCACGTATTTATGACTTTTACGAAAAGCCGATGGGCAACGTGCAGTACACCATCGCTAAGTTTTATCGTATTGACGGTGGTAGCACGCAAAATAAAGGTGTCGTACCAGACATACTTTTCCCAACGGCAATCGATGCCGCTGAAACAGGGGAGAGTGTTGAAGATAATGCACTACCTTGGGACCAAATTAAGCCAGCTAACTACAGTCAGTTAGGAAGCTTTAGTGCATTGATACCTAAACTAGATAAAGATCATAAAGCACGTATGCAAGCATCGCCTGAGTTTGCTTACATTTACCAAGACATTGAAGAATATAAAAAAGAGAAAGATCGTAAAACCATCAGCCTAATTGAAGCAGAGCGAGTGCGTCTACGCGAAGAAAAAGAGGCTCAAGAGCTGCAACGCGTAAATGAACGTCTTGCGCGTCTTGGTAAGAAACCTGTGACTAAGTTAGATGATGTGCCAGATGATATTGAACTCCCCGATCCTTATCTAGATGAAGCGGCTGCAATCACATTAGATTTAGCTAAGTCTTAATTTAGCAACTATCTCAAATGTGCCTAATTAAACCCAAACTAGTGTTTGGGTTTTTTTATGTCTTAAGAACGTTGCCTTGAATGACAAAGTGTAAGCTGAGTGAGCTTATAAAGCCTAATATTGATATAAACAATAGTTTTGTATTTTAGTTTTATGTTAGTCATAGACACTGTTTATACCCAAGTAAACATAATTAATAAGCTGTGTTAACTAAATTAACAATATTTAACAAAACTCAGATGTAAAATTTATCTCATATTTGTTTAAAGTGTTAATTCAGCAAATATGCATGAAATAACGGCTTATTGAATATTTTTCAACAGAAATATTAAACTGTAATTAAAGGTAAAAGTAGTTTAATGGTCTGCATTTTAATAATATATCTAGCTTATGATGCAAGAAAACACCGTGTACCAGCATGATAGTTATATCACTAAGGAATACTTATTCAGTTAAAGTGAATCAGTTTTCGGTAAAGTCGGTATAAATCAGCATAAATAGCTAAAATTTGCTATTTGGTAGCTTTTTGTTAGTTGTCAGGTGTTTGTTCTTTATGATTATATTGCGCCTGCAAACACAACATTAAAAAAGAGTTATTAAAATAATGAATACAAATACGAGTGTCACAGGAAGGTGGTCTAGCCGCTTTGCCTATATATTGGCAGCAACAGGGGCAGCGGTAGGTTTAGGAAACATTTGGAAGTTCCCGTATATCATGGGTGAAAATGGCGGTGGCGCTTTCGTTATCGTTTATTTACTTTGCATTCTCTTCATTGGTATCCCAGTGATGATGGCAGAAACATTTATAGGTAAGCGTGGTCGATCAACACCAGCAAACGCAGCGGCGAAAGTTGCTCAAGAGTCTGGCCATACTACACATTGGTCTTTACTCGGTACATCTGGCGTATTAGCGGGCTTTTTGATCTTGAGCTTCTACGTGGTCATTGCAGGCTGGGCGCTTGCTTACGTGTTCTTTGCCGGCGATGGTCAATTCTCGGCAATGGCGCTCGCGGCGGGTGATACAGGCACAGCCCACGCTGATGCGGTTGGCGCATTATTTGGCGGTCTGCTAAGTGACCCGTTCAAGCTTATCTTGTGCACTAGCTTAATGGTTGTTGCTACGGTGCTTGTCTTGGGTAAAGGCTTAAATAAGGGCTTAGAAGCAGCGGTAACGGCACTCATGCCAGCTTTGTTTATCCTCCTTGCCATTATCATGGTTTACTCGGCCATTGAAGGTAACTTTGGCGAAGCAGCTGCGTTTATGTTTGCGCCTGACTTTAGCAAATTAACCATTCAAAGTGTGCTGGAAGCCCTTGGCCATGCGTTTTTCACCTTGAGTTTATCGTCTGGCATCATGATGATTTACGGTGCTTACCTTCCTGAAGGTGTCTCTATTGCGCGTACATCTATCTGGATTGCGATTTGCGATACCTTGGTTGCATTGATGGCTGGCCTAGCAATTTATCCAATTGTTTTTGCCAATGGAATGGAGCCAAATGCAGGGCCTGGTTTATTGTTCCAAACACTGCCAATCGCATTTGGTAAAATGCCAATGGGTGATCTGTTTGGCACTGTCTTCTTTGTTATGATAGTTTTCGCGGCCTTTACATCGGCTATTGCTTTGCTTGAATCGGCAACGGCATACTTAGTTGAGCGCAAAGGCATGAACCGTTGGCCTGCAGCTATCGTCTCTGGCTTAGGTATTTGGGTATTAAGCTTAGGCTCTATCTACTCGTTTACTGGCGCAGAGTGGACCAAAATGTCACTGTTTGGACATGGCGAAAACTTCTTTGATGTGCTCGATTACTTAACCTCTAAAATCATGTTGCCATTAGCGGGTCTATTCACTGCTATCTTTGTTGGATGGAAAGTAAAGCGCCATATAATTGAACAAGAAGTAGAGCTTAACAGCGCTGCGTTTAACGTATTTTACATTTGCTTGAAATTCATCGCTCCCGTTGCAATCACTATTGTGTTTGCACAACTAGTTGGCATTATTTCCCTCTAACTTTGAGTGGTTAATGTGAAACCGGTAACACTAAAAGGGCCATAAATTGGCCCTTTTTTAGTAACACTTAAATAAAATTGACCCAGTGAGTAATTTTTGTCAGCCTTAAGGCCATTTTTCATTGTTAGGTCAAGTTATGGAACAGCAACCTCAAGCTAAGCATTTAAAAGATTATCAATCTCCTGATTACACCATCACCACGATCGCATTAGATTTTCAGCTTGAAGACAGTGCAACCATTGTTACCGCAAAAACGCACTTTGTGCGCCAAAGCCAAGCGGATCAAATCTTCCTAAATGGTGAGCACTTAACCTTACTTAATCTTAAAATTGATGGCCAAGACTACAGCGACTATCAAGTTAATGAATTGGGCCTCACCTTATTTAATGTACCTGCAGAGTTCGATTTAGAAATCCAAACACAAATTGATCCAGCGGCAAATCTTTCAGGTGAAGGCTTGTACAAATCAGGCGATGCCCTTTGTACGCAATGTGAAGCGGAGGGTTTTCGTCGTATCACTTATTACTTAGACCGTCCCGACGTGTTAGCAAAATTCAGCACTAAGATCACCGCCGATAAAACCAGTTATCCTTTCTTGCTTTCAAATGGTAACAAAATGGCCCAGGGTGAAGTCGGCGCCGATAAGCACTGGGTGGAATGGCACGACCCGTTCCCAAAACCGTGTTACTTATTTGCCCTGGTTGCGGGTGACTTTGATGTTTTAAAAGACAGCTACAAAACCGTCTCTGGTCGCGATGTTGCACTAGAAATTTTTGTCGATAAAGGTAACCTTGATCGTGCAGATTACGCCATGGGCGCATTGAAACGCTCAATGGAATGGGACGAGCAACGCTTTGGCCTCGAATATGACTTAGACATTTATATGATTGTTGCGGTTGATTTCTTCAACATGGGCGCAATGGAAAACAAAGGCCTCAACGTTTTCAACTCAAAATTTGTTTTGGCTAATAGCAAAACAGCGACTGACGCCGATTACGATGGCGTTGAAGCAGTGATTGGTCATGAATATTTTCATAACTGGACGGGTAACCGTATTACCTGTCGCGATTGGTTCCAATTAAGTTTAAAAGAGGGCTTAACCGTTTTTCGCGATCAAGAATTCAGCAGTGACTTAGGTAGCCGCGTGGTTAATCGCATTAATAATGTAAAAATCATGCGTAGCCATCAATTTGCTGAAGATGCTGGCCCAATGTCACATCCGATCCGCCCTGAGTCTGTGATAGAAATGAATAACTTCTACACAGTAACCGTTTATAACAAAGGCTCGGAAGTTATCCGTATGATCCATACCTTGTTGGGCGAAGAAAAGTTCCAAGCCGGTATGAAGCTTTATGTGTCACGTTTTGATGGTCAAGCAGTCACCTGTGAAGACTTTGTTAAAGCAATGGAAGATGGCTCAGGTGTTGATTTAGGGCAATTCCGCCGTTGGTATAGCCAATCGGGAACGCCAGTGGTCACCGCGACCGATGAATACGATCAAGCCAGTCAAACTTACCGTTTGCATTTAACCCAAAAAACCGACCCCACAGCGGATCAAGATGAAAAACAACCGCAGCACATTCCGGTTGATATTGAACTGGTGAGTGAAGCGGGCGAGAGCATTTTAGTAAACGGCAATACTAGCCAAGTATTAAATCTCACCCAGGCTGAGCAAACTTTTGAGTTTACACAGGTAGCCAACAAGCCAGTGCCAGCCTTATTCAGAGATTTTTCGGCGCCCGTTAAATACCACTATAGCTACAGTGACCAACAGCTAGCTATTCTAATCAAAACAGCAACCAATGCGTTTGCGCGTTGGGATGCCGCGCAAAACTTATTTAATAAATATCTCATCACGAACGTGGCTCGGGTACAGCAGCAACAAGCAATTGAACTGCCTGATTTTGTGATTGATGCCTATCGCAGTCTATTACTCGATGAAACGCCTGACTTAGCTCTGATTGCAGAAATTTTGGCATTTCCAAGTCAAAGCGCACTGTGGCAGCTGTTTGAGCAAGTTGATGTGGATGCAATTGCACAAGCGCGTAAAGACATGCTAGATACCTTGGCTGGCGCCTTGTCAGATGAGCTATTGTGTTTGTATCTTGCAAATCGCAGCCAATCGCCATACGAGCTGACTCAGCAAGCCGTTGAAAAACGCAACTTATCGGGCATCTGTTTAAGCCTGTATGGCCGTGTCGCGCAAGCGCATGCTAGTGAATTGGCAAAAGCGCATTATGAGCAAAGCGATAACATGACCGATACTTTTGCCGCCCTTAGCGCGGCAAATGTAGCCCAATTAGACTGTCTTGCTGAACTGATGGCGGATTTTGACAGTAAATGGCGTCATGATGGCCTAGTAATGGATAAGTGGTTTGCTTTAGCGGCCACCAGCCCTGCGCCAGATTGTTTAGCGCAAGTAAAAGCGTTAATGGCTCACCCAAGTTTTAGCATTAAAAACCCGAATAGAACACGCTCATTAGTGGGCAGTTTTGTGTCGGCCAATACTGCAACTTTCCACGCGATAGATGGCTCTGGCTATGCATTCTTAGGCGATGTATTACTGCAGCTTAACAAGATCAACCCGCAAGTGGCTGCTCGTTTGATCACGCCGCTGATCCAATTCAAACGCCTTGATGCAACACGCCAAGGCTTGATGGTGGCGCAATTACAACGACTGTTAGCTGAGCCAGAACTCGCTAAAGATCTCTACGAGAAAGTAACCCGTGGTCTAGATCAAATAAAGTAAACCATTTAGACGATAGCTGTTAACGCAGCTATCGTCTTTGTTGTGAGCATAAGATGCAAGAATTTTACTTTTCAATTCACGTAACCTACCAAGAGTTTGAAGCCCTCTATCGCGGCAGTGTGCGCAATGTACAAGTGATCGCCGATAACGGGAAATCGATTCGCTTACCTGCTGTAAAATTCATTCCTTGGCTGAGTCAGCTTGGTATACGTGGTCGCTTTAAATTGACCCTAACCGCAGACAATAAATTTGTTTCTCTAGAAAAAACTGCTTAACTTAACAAATCAAAACGATTCTTAACCGTTTTCAAATAAATTCACCACAAAACCCTATGAAGTAAGATTAGTTTGGCTATTATTCAATAGTAAGTGTCTGACTGTATTCATATCTTAGAGGTTTATTATGGTAAAACCCGATTCTCCCAGCTCTGTTATCCTGCAAAACGTCATTAATTTAGTTAAAAATAAACTACCTGCTGCTAAAGCTAAGTTAGCACAAGAGTTTGTTTTACATCTTTACCAGCACATTTCAGAGCATGATTTAGTCGAACGAAACGACAGTGATATGTACGGAGCCGCCATCGGCCTTTGGAACTCCCTTAACCAAAGGCAGAGCAGTGAGCCATACATCAAAGTATATAACCCGTCATTAGAAAAGCACGGATGGCAATCAGCACACAGTATTATTGAAATTATTGTCGACGATATGCCCTTCTTAGTCGACTCAGTGCAAATGACCTTGAAACGACAAAACATCGCTTCACACTTAGTGTTACATCAACCTATGGGTTTGGTTCGAGGCAAAGATCACCACATTGAGAGTATTGTTGACAGCAGTAGCTTGCGCGATCCTGCAGGGTTAAAACTTGAAACCGTCTTTTTAATTGAAATAGACCGTCAATCCGATAACAGTTGTCTGTCTTGTCTCGCTGAAGATCTACAAGCCGTGCTAGGAGATGTCGCACTTGTGGTGCACGATTGGCAACCTATGTGCAAGCAGTTGGATAAAGTGATCAAGCAACTAAAAGAGTCTGCTTATCATGGCGACCCAGAGCATAAAACCCAAGTATTGTCATTTTTAGCTTGGTTAGCTGAACATAATTTAACCATGATGGGCTATCGCGAATACGCCATTGAAGCGGTCAAAGGCGACTATAAAATTAACCCGAAAATGGATACCAGTTTAGGCTTGATGAAAAAAGGCCAAGGTCAAGAAATTCATCTGTTATCGCAGTTACCCAAAACCGCGCAAGAAGAAGCGGCCAGTGAAGAGCTGCTGATTTTAACTAAAACCAATGTCAAAAGCCGCGTTCACCGTCCAGCCTATATCGATCACATCGGCATCAAGCAATTTAATAAACAAGGCCGAGTCGTTGGTGAGCATCGATTTATTGGCCTTTATGCCTCGTCTTTATATAACAGCAGTGCCACTCAAATTCCTATGGTACGCCATAAAGTCGAAAGTATTATGGCCAAATCAGGGCTAATAAAAGGCTCTCATGCCTACAAAGCCTTGGTAAATGTGCTTGAAACTTACCCGCGTGACGAATTACTGCAAGCCAAAGAGTCAGAACTACTAAGCACGGGCACTGGCGTGTTGCAAATGCAAGAGCGTGACATGACCCGTCTCTTTATCCGTAAAGACGCGTTTGGCCGTTATATGTCTTGTCTGGTGTTTGTCACTAAAGACAGATTTAATACCGCGTTAAGGATGAAGACCCAAGAAATTCTTGCTCGCTACTTTAAAACCGATAGCGAAGTCGAATTTAATACCTATTTTACCGAGGGGGTATTAGCCCGAACACAATACCTAGTACGAGTGAGTAATAGTGAGATGCCGGTAGACGTGAAAGAAATCGAAAACAACCTGATAGAAGCAGCGCGCTCATGGGATGACAAAGTGCAATCTGCCTTATTTACCCATTTTGGCGAAGCCAAAGGTAATACTTTAGCGGGCCGATATATTCAAGGTTTTCCAAGAGCGTACAAAGCAGACATGTTAGCTGGCAGCGCCCTTGCTGATATTCAAGCACTGGAAGCGCTCAATGAGGATAATCCCCTTGGTATGCAGTTTTATCGTGCCCAAGAAGAAAGCTCCGATTCACTGAATGTTAAACTTAAACTGTTTCATAAAAATAACCCCATTCACCTTTCTGATGTATTACCCATGCTTGAAAATATGGGGCTACGGGTGATAGGTGAAACGCCATATGCGGTTAAAATTAGCGACGGCTCGGTTGGCTGGATCTTAGACTTCTCTATGACTTATGCAGGCTTAGGCTCGCTGAACATGGACACTCGTCAGCAAGATTTTCAAAATGCATTTGCCCAAATATGGTCGGGCGAGCTTGAAGATGATGGCTTTAACCGTTTAGTGCTGGGGGCAGACTTAACCGGCAGACAAACCGTGGTACTTCGCGCATATGCTAAATACATGCGCCAAACCGGCACCACATTCAGCCAAAATTACATTGAAGCAGCCCTTAATCGTTACCCTGAATTGTCGCGTTTAATTGTCGCGTTATTTGACGCTAAGTTTAATCCCAAGCAGAAAAAATCCGTTAACCAAGAAAAGCTAATTGAAACCATTAACGCGCAACTCGACGACGTGGTTAATTTAGATGACGATAGGATCATCCGCCATTTCTTAGAAATGATCCAAGCCACGGTGCGCACCAACTATTTCCAAACTGATGGCAAGCGCAAAGCTAAGTCTTATCTATCAATGAAGATCAAACCGAACAAAATTACCGACATGCCACGGCCGCGTCCGGTATTTGAAATATTTGTTTATTCACCAGACGTGGAAGGGGTGCATCTTCGCGGTGGTAAAGTTGCGCGAGGCGGCTTGCGTTGGTCAGATCGCCGAGAAGATTTTCGCACCGAGGTGTTGGGCTTAGTGAAAGCGCAACAAGTTAAAAATACTGTGATCGTGCCTGTTGGCGCTAAAGGTGGCTTTGTCTGTAAAAAGCTACCCGATGACGGTGATCGCAGTGCGATTTTTGCTGAAGGGCAACGCTGCTACCGCATCTTTATCCGCGCCTTATTGGATATAACCGATAACATCATTAATGGTGAGATAGTACCGCCACCAGCAGTGGTTCGACTTGATGAAGATGACCCTTATTTAGTAGTTGCTGCCGATAAAGGCACTGCTACCTTCTCAGATATTGCTAACGAAATTAGCGCCGAATATAACTTTTGGCTTGGTGATGCTTTTGCTTCGGGTGGCAGCCAAGGGTATGACCATAAAAAAATGGGTATTACAGCTAAAGGGGCATGGGAGTCTGTTAAACGTCACTTCAAAGAAATGGATATTGACTGCCAAACCACCGACTTTACTTGTGTAGGTATTGGCGACATGGCAGGGGATGTGTTTGGTAACGGCATGCTGTTGTCGAAACACATTAAGTTACAAGCCGCGTTTAATCACATGCATATCTTTATCGATCCCGAGCCAGACGCTGCTCGCTCATGGGATGAGCGTAAGCGGTTGTTTGAGCTTGCTGGCTCAAGTTGGTCAGACTATAACAACAAGCTGATATCCAAAGGTGGCGGCATCTTTTTGCGCAGCGCCAAGTCCATTACTTTAACCCCTGAAATTAAAGCCATGTTAGGCACTACCCAGCGCGCCATGGCACCTAATGAATTGATCCGCGAGTTGATAAAAATGCCCGTTGATCTGTTGTGGAATGGCGGCATAGGTACTTACATTAAATCAGCAAAAGAGTCTGACGCCCAAGTAGGAGATCGTGCCAATGACGCCGTGCGCATCAATGGTTGTGAGCTTAATGCCAAAGTGGTGGGCGAAGGTGGCAACCTAGGGTGTACTCAGCTAGGCCGAATCGAATTTGCCGCCAATGGTGGCCGCATTGATACCGACTTTATCGACAACGTTGGTGGGGTAGATTGTTCAGACAATGAAGTGAACATTAAAATTCTACTTAACGGACTGGTCAGCGATGGTGAATTAACCTTAAAACAGCGTAATAAATTGTTAGTGGATATGACCGCTAATGTTAGCGAAATAGTATTGCAAAATGCTTATCGTCAAGCGCAGTCAATTTCTGTGACCCAAAGCCTTGGCGCAGAGAGCTTAAAAGAACAGATCCGCTTTATTCATAGTCTGGAAAAAGAGAAAAAACTTGATCGCGCATTGGAATACTTACCTAACGAAGACGAGCTTTCAGAGCGTTTGGCCCATGACCAAGGCTTAACACGTCCTGAGCTTTCGGTGCTACTGGCCTATGGCAAAATGGTACTCAAAGAAAGTTTAAATTGCCCTGAAATCACTGATGACGGTTATTTAGCGAACAGTTTAGTGTCGGCATTCCCGAGAGTGTTACAACAAAAATACGCCGCTCAAATGGGTAATCACCCACTGCGCAGTGAAATAATAGCCACTCAAATAGCCAATCAAATTGTTAACGACATGGGGCTAAATTTTGTTGCGCGGCTAAAGGATGAAACCGGTGCTTCAGATGCTGAAATAGCTAAATGCTATGTGATGGCGCGAGAAGTGTTTTCATTAAATCCTATATGGCGTGACATTGAAGCATTAGATAATAAAGTGCCTGCCGCCACACAAATTGCCATGATGAGTGAAACGCGTCGCACAATACGTCGTGCTACCCGTTGGTTCTTGCGTTTGCGCAATCGCAATTGGACCATCTCCGAGAACATTGAGTTTTACAAACCGGCTTATGAACAGCTACAAGAAAATTTGCTGAATATTCTCGTAGAGGATGAAGTAGCGACACTTAAAGAGCAAAGTGATGGCTTGGTTGAACAAGGTGTGCCAGAAAAGCTAGCACAACTTATGTGTCAGCAAAAACTGTTGTTCTCGGCATTGGATCTGGCACAAATTTCCGAGCAACATCAGCGCACCGTGATGGTGTGTGCGGAAATTTACTTCAGCCTAGGGGCAAAACTGGAGTTACATTGGTTCTTGGCGCAAATTAATGGCTTGGTCGTTGACAACCATTGGCAAGCTTTGGCACGGGCATCATTTCGCGAAGAACTTGATTGGCAACAAAGATCCCTTGCTTCTGCGGTATTATCTGCCTGTCATGAAAGTGATTTCTGCGGTAACATACTCGACGCTTGGTTGCAAAGGCATGAAGGGCTACTGGCGCGCTGGTATCACATGCTAGCGGATTTCAAAACTAGCTCAACTCATGAATTTGCCAAGTTCTCGGTTGCACTGCGAGAGCTTAATCTGCTAAACCTAAACTGTCTGGCCAATACGGAACAAGAATAAAGGTTTAGACTAAGGTATAGAGAAAGCCTAGCAAACTTAAAAAGGGAAGATAAAGGGGCTTATGCCCCTTTTATTGTGTGCGAAAAAAATGTTATTGCCCATAGTGCGGCGTAACAACATGCTAAGTGCACAAGTTTGTTTAACGAAAATATTGAGGTCAACATGTTATACCGTCTTGCCAGAGAAGCTTTCTTCAAATTAGATGCTGAAAAAGCTCATGATCTTGCGATAAACAATTTTAAAAGAACTCAAAATACACCACTTGAAATGGTTTATCGCCAACACTTAAGAAAGCGTCCAGTGGAAGTAATGGGTATCACCTTTGATAACCCGGTAGGGCTTGCGGCTGGTTTAGACAAAAATGGTGAATGTATTGATGCCTTTGCCGCCATGGGATTTGGTTTTGTTGAAGTAGGTACCATCACGCCACGTGCACAAGATGGCAACCCAAAACCGCGTTTATTTAGAATAAAAGAAGCCGAAGGCATTATTAATCGCATGGGGTTTAATAACCACGGCGTAGATCAATTAGTGCAAAATGTTAAAGCGGCAAAATACCAAGGCGTTATTGGTATTAATATTGGTAAAAACTTTGATACGCCCGTTGAGCAAGGCAAAGACGATTATTTAATTTGTATGGACAAAGTTTATGATCATGCATCTTACATTGCGGTTAATATTTCATCGCCAAATACACCAGGATTAAGAACACTACAATACGGTGAAGCGTTAGATGATCTATTAAAGGATCTAAAAGATCGCCAACTAAAACTAGCCGAAAAATATAATAAATATGTTCCGCTAACTGTAAAAATTGCCCCTGATTTAACCGTTGAAGAAATCGTGCAAATCTCAGATTGTTTTATTCGCCACCAAATTGATGGTGTCATTGCCACCAACACCACCTTAGAGCGCAGCATGGTTAAAGGTATGCCTCATGCGGGTGAGGCGGGTGGTTTAAGTGGTCGCCCAGTGCAAACTTTAAGCACAGAAGTTATTCGCATACTAAATAAAGAATTAAACGGCGCAATGCCAATTATTGGTGTTGGTGGTATTGATTCAGTTATTGCCGCGAAAGAAAAAATGCAAGCGGGTGCTAAATTGGTTCAAGTTTATTCTGGCTTTATTTATCACGGTCCAGGCTTAATTAAGAATATTGTTGAAAATTACTAGTGCTTAACACTGATTTTTAAATAATACACTTGATTTATAATCATATTTATTTTATAGCTATAGTCATTCAATAACTAAAGAGTAGATTATGATTTTAAAGCCTGACGATAATTGGTTATGGAAATTTGATAAAACTCAATCCCAACTCTGTTTAGAATTGGGTGATGAGTTGGTTTTTCAGCCTTATTTGAACCGTAAAAAAATGGTGGCATTTCCTAAATCTGTTATGCCTTTTACCGTTGATGATGCGGCGATATATTACCAATTGTTAGAGCAGCTTTCTGATTATGATCTACCTAGTGCGGTAAAAGTATATTGGATTTTAAATGCGATTACCGCGATCCGTTTCCATAAACCTATGATGCCGAAAAGCTGGTTTTTTGAAGTACAAGCAGGGTGTTACCGACCAGAGCAGGGCGAAATGATTGAGCTTGCATGTAATGCACAGCAACGCGCCCGTTACTTGGTGTTAGAGTCCAATTCACAAGTTAGTTTATGTATGCTGGTGGATCCTAAACATGAATTTAGCCACCAAAAAGCACTGCAACAGTTTGACGTTATCAAGGTAATGAACGACCGAGTGTGCCGTGTACAACAAGAGCCCGTACAAATGTGTCAAGTTAGTTAACAATTTAATTAAAACAAATAAGTTAAAACCGCAAATAACCTCATACAATCCGCTAAAAAAACGCCATAATATAGCTAATCGTAGCAATCGTTAAACCAGCCGTTCAAACGCACTTAATTTGGAGTGAGCCATGCTCGTTGAAAAAAAGCTATCTGAGCTAGAAATAGGTCACTACATAGTCGATATTATTGAGCAAGCCAAAAATTATAAAATTACCCATGCTTGCTATGTAGAAACGCCGCGTACAGTTGCCACATTGCACAATAAAGGCGTAGTTAGTGTGATGATCGACACCAGTAAAACGCGTTATCCTACAGCAATAGACGATGATGAACCGGAAGTACAAAATCCAGACAGCGCAGGCGAAAAATCACAGGCTGGCTTCATTAAGCGGATGACGCGTGCCACTGAAATTTTTAAAGAGTCAAAACAGCTACAAAAGAAAATATTTCACGATGCGCAAAGTGGTCGTGAATTAGATTTAGCGCCAGTGATGGAAGCGACCAACAAAGTTATTGATGAGATTTTTCAAAACTCTGATGCCCTGGCCAGCGTAATTAATATTCGTAAAAAAGATCAATACCTGCTTGAGCATTCGGTTTCAGTGTCGGTGTTAATTGCCATTTTCGCCAAATTTTTAAAACTAGAACGAAACATTATTCACCAGCTGGCTATTGGCGCATTTTTACACGACGTGGGTAAAATTATGGTGCCCGATGCTATTTTAAATAAACCGGGCAAGCTTACTGATAACGAATTTACCATCATGAAAACCCATGTTAATCACTCAATACATGTGATTGAGCGAACGCCAAATATCAGTAAGCTCAGTTTAGAAGTGGCAGCGCTGCACCATGAAAAAATAAATGGTACAGGTTATCCGTATAAAGTGCGTGGCCAAAATATATCTAAGTACGGCAGAATGATCGCTATTTGCGACATCTTTGATGCACTCACGGCAAACCGGGTTTATAAGGATGGTTTCGCCCATATCAAGGCATTTAATATATTGCGCCGCATGGCGCAGGACGAAGATCTCGATGCCGAGCTAGTCGATAGCTTTATAAAGTGCATGGGGGTTTACCCCGTAGGTACCTTAGTAGAATTAAACTCGAACCAACTTGCAATTGTCGAAAGCAGCAATCCAAAGGATCCTATTTGCCCGAAAGTCAGGCCCTTCTTCAGCATGCAGCAGCATGATTATAAGCCATCTAAAGCGATGGATTTAAGTGAAGAGGATGACTTTATTATCAAAGGCGTACGGCCCGATGATTTTGAATTAGACATGGACCAAGTGATGGAGTTTTTAATGAGGCAGGGCTAATGAAACTAGCCCTGTTTCCGTTTATTTACGATATATCTAGACTCTTTTGGCTGTGACTACAAAATGGAAAGTGACTACAGCCGAAAAACTCACCAAATGGTCCTTGTTTAGCTTGCAACACCCCCGTACCACAAGTAGGACAAGGATGGCTTTGCAGTGCGAGCGGCGTAACAGGTGCGGCACTGAGGTGCTCAGTGCATACGTCGTAATCTTGCTCTAACAATTCAACCACAAAGGGGCTAGGGCGCTGCATATTTGCCAGCAAAAACACCTTATGTTTGGCGCGTGTGAGAGCCACATAAAACAAACGACGCTCCTCGGCATCATTAAAAGTTTCCGCTTTTGGCAACATCGCATCTAATAATATCGGCGTGCTCTTAGTGGCCGGAAAACCTGCCGAGCCCTGCTCTAAGCCCACCACAATGACATAGTCAGCTGCCATCCCTTTACTGGCATGAATACTCATGGCACGAATAGCAAGGGGCGAAAAATCGCGCTTAAGCTGCTCGAGTGCACCAGCTTGAGGTAATAAGTGATGGTAGCGCGCTAAAATAAGCACGCTGGCATTCCCTTTGCCTTGGCTTTGTTGCTGAATTTGCTCAAATACCTCATGTAATGCAATTGGGCTTGCGCTGCGCAGGGAAATGGCCGGTTCATTCACTAAGGCGTGAGTCACCAGTTGTTTCTTAATTTGCGCAGGGTTTTGGCAAACGAAATCGCTACTTACTTGCGCAATACTATTATTAAAACGAAAGGTTTTATCCAGCGAGGTGATCGCGCTGTCGCCAAAATAATTGGCAAAGCGCGTGGTTAAATTTACGTCTGCGCCAGCAAAACGATATATGGCTTGCCAATCATCACCGACACAAAACAACGAGCCCTGTGGATGCAGATCGCGCAGCGCTTTTAATAAGCGTGCTCGCGGCTCGGAAATATCTTGAAACTCATCCACTAAAATATGCTGCCAAGGTGATACAAAACGACCCTCAGTCACATAGTTAATGGCACGGCCAATCATGTCATCAAAATCAATTTCGTTGCGGCTGGCTAAATAACTTTGATAGGCCATTAATAGAGGCTGCAATAGGTTTACTGCTGCGCGCACTTGGTCTTGATGATCATGGCCCGCCAAACGTAGGTTTAACTGTGACTGCTCAAGCCAGCAGGCTTTATAAATACTCAGCATTTGACTTAACTGCTCAGCTAAATTATCGACCAGTCCGACATGGGTATAATGCTCAAACAAGGCTTGCTGCGACAAGGGTTTTAAAATAACCCCTTGAGCGGTGAGTTGCTGCGATAAGTTATCAAAAAAGTTCTCTTTTTGCAGATCGCAACAGTAGTGAGAAATAAGTTTAAAGGTTTGTTGGCTTATACGCTGTTTGTCAGTTAAGTATTCAAGTTTATCAAGATACTCAGGCGGAGAATCATGCTCATCCAGTAGCCAATTAATCAACGTAATTTGATGCTCGGGTAAATAAATACGTGCAGGCGACATCAAAGCTTGCTGGCCAGTATTCGGGCTGGCTTGATACTCGTATTCCACCCCTTGTTGAAACAACCAATTGGCAATTAACAAATCACCTTGGCCAACTATGGTTTCGCCTTTTAAGCTTCTTATATCTTGTTTTTGCATAAAGCTTAAGTAATCACCTGCTTGGTCAAAATCAAACGGCGTTACCCAAGGCACACTGTGCTCGGCAAAATAATCACATACCTGTTGACGATATTCGTGCTGCGTTAACAAGTGTTCAAATTGCTCGATTAGCCAAGTTTGTTTTGCCGTGCTGTCTTCCACAAACGCCGACAAAGCAGGTTTTTCACCTTCTACTTGGGCAATGATCGCCAGCCCCAGTGAATGAAACGTGCTGCACTTAATGGTTTGTTCAGGCAAACACATTGCCAAGCGTTGATCCATTTCATCGGCGGCTTTGCGGCCAAATGCTAACAGTAAAATTTGTTCGCTTTGCGCCTGGCCACTGGTAACTAAGTAGCCTGCGCGGCCCACCATGGTGCTGGTTTTACCGGTTCCCGCGCCGGCTAAAACTAAGTTACTGCGCTCGTTGATCACACACGCATCTTGTTGAAGTGGCGTGAGGGGATTGCTTTCTACGGTATTAAAATAATGACGATGCAACATTTTTTGCTGATCGATAAAAGTTTGCTGGTGCTGAGCCAAATCATCTTCGCTCCAGCCTGCGATAACTTGAAGTAACTTAAGGGCATGGTTACCGGCATCATCAAGCAATGCAGGTAGCAACACAAAATGGCGTACCGGTTGATGGGGATCATCACGCTCAGGCTGTGTCAGAGGCGCTAAAATAGCTTGAGCCTGCGCAACGGCTGTAAGGGTGTCATGGCGGCGCAAATAGCCTTGTTTGAATAAAGCCGCACAGACTTTGCCGTGATTAATTAAATGGCCGCGGTGATAATTGGCCCAATGCTGTATACCTTGACGAAAAACCTGGCTAAACGTGCGCTTAGCTAACCAAGGAATATATAACGTATCGTCACCTTGCTCGACACATAAAGTATCAAACAAGGTGCCATGGATCAGGCTTAATGGCGCAGTGATCTGCTGCCAAGGGATCAGCTTATCTTGGACGGTTAACCCTTTATCACAAAATACCAAACGGATAATTTTGTTGCCGAAAAAACCGCCATACCAATGGCTATCAAAAGAAAAAGAGGGCAGCAATACAGACGAATTATTCAAGGGCCAAGTCCATGGTAGTAACACAAACAAGTGGTCAGCCTTGAAAAAGCTATCCACCTGAAACAACTGAGACAATGTTACTGTTAAGCGCTTGAGAAGTCTTGTTTTGAATCGCGAAATCAGGCAAAAAGACTAAAATTTTCAGCCTGAAAGGGGTAACTAACCTTACCCCTTGTAGCCTTATGTTTAAAACAGGTCCTAGGCGGGCAAGTCAAACACCAAAGCCTCAACGGCTTGTTTATTCCCGCTAATAAAATGAATATTGGTTAAGTTATCAAGGCGCGCGCCATCGCCGGGGGTTAGCGGCTCGTCGTTCACCGTGAGCAAGCCTGACAATAACTGCACATACACCACGCGATCAGGTGGGAGTAGTAAGCTATCTGCTGACTGTGGCTCAAGTAACAAATGCAGCAAACGTGCATCCTGCTTAATCTTAAGGGTTTCATTACTGCCATCAGGCGTGATCACCGCATGTAAGCCTTGGCGACGGCCAAACGCTTTTTGCTGATAACTTGGCTGGCCACCAAATTTATTCGGCTCAATCCAAATTTGCAGTAAGGTTAAGCCGTCCGTATCTGAGGCATTATACTCACTGTGGCGAATACCACTGCCCGCCGACATAAGCTGAAACTCGCCAGCTGGCAGCTCAGTCACATTGCCCATACTGTCTTTATGGGCAATGGTGCCAGAGGTAACATAAGTGATTATTTCCATATCGCGATGGCCGTGGGTATCAAAGCCTGCGCCGGGCGCAATCACATCATCATTAATCACTCGCAGTGACGACACCCCCATATGGCGCGGGTCATAATAGTTAGCAAACGAAAAAGAGTAACGGGTTTTAAGCCAGCCATAATCGCCACGACCGCGGTTACTGGCTTTTCTCACTGTGATCATAATACAACTCCTTAACCGACCACATCGGGGCGAAACAGCAAAGTTATTGGGTATCGTTATTCAATAAAGCCAGTTTATCGTGCGGTTAAGTGAAATAATAACGCCAAATATCTAATGATATGTTCGAATAAATAGAACTTAGCAAGGCAAAATTAATGGCCCAGATCGGCCCACTTTAAACCAAATTTAGCCAAGTATTTCTGCAATCGACTTGAGTCATTAGCTTGAGATTTTAACAGCCGACTTTTATCAAACAACTCGCGCCCAGCGGAAGCAAGAGTAGGGTGACGCTGGCTGGTCTGTAGCACAAAGCCAAGCTGGTGCAAATCAAACTGATCAAGGGTAGCCATTTGCTCAGCAGACAAAACGTCAGCTAAACATTCAAGTACATTGCTTTGCAAGCCAAGCGGCACGGGCTCCCCCCAGCTTTGTTGTAACCGACTAATTTCATCCTCAACATCTGCTACTGTAATGCGCGAGCTGTCAGCTAATGTGCATAACCGGGTGATCGCCGAGCTTAAATCACGAAAATTGCCGGTCCAATAAGCCTTTGGTGACATAGAAAATTCAATAAATGCGCGTTTAGCTTCTTTATTAAACTGCACTCGGCGACCATTTTTTTGGCTAAACAACTCTAATTCATAATCTATATTGGCCGGAATATCTTCCTTTCTTTCTTTCAAGGCGGGCAGGGCGTAGGTCCATAAATTAATTCGCGCCAACAAGTCTTCCCTAAAGTGGCCATTTGCTATTTCAGCTTTTAGGTCGCGATTAGTGCCCGCGATTAACTGAAAGTCGCTTTGTATTGGAGTGTCACTGCCAACAGGGTGAAAGGTTTTACTCTCAATGGCATGTAATAACATCGCTTGCTCTTCTAGCCCTAACTCACCAATTTCATCAAGGAACAAAACACCATGATGAGCTGAAAGTAAAAAACCATCACGGGGCTTTTGCGCACCAGTAAACGCCCCTTTGGTGTGACCAAATAATGCGGCCATCGCATTATCCCCTTTTAGCGTGGCGCAGTTAACCGATACCAGCGGGCCTTTTAACATCGCGCGCTTACGTTTTAATTGATAAATGCGCGTTGCTAGTTGGCTTTTACCTGCACCGGTTGGACCAGTCAGTAATATTGGATCCAGTGAGCGAATTGCTACCTTTTCGATTTGGTTAATCAAATGGTTAAAGCTAGTATTTTTGGTGGCTATGCCGCCTTTAAGAAAGGCGCTGCCAGCCTGATGTTCAACATCAAAGCGAGTGGCTAATTGATCATACTTGGATAAGTCTAAATCAATGATTTGTACTCGGCCGACCGACTTGTTGCTGTTGTTATGATCCGGCGAGCTTTGGATCAAACGGCCAGGGAAATGGCGGCTTTCGGTCAGCAAATAGCTGCAAATCTGCACCACATGGGTGCCCGTGGTGATATGGAACAAATAATCAAACTTATCGGTATCAAATACTTGTTGTTGGCACCAATCAAATAACTTGGCATATACCTCTTCAAAATCCCACGGATTGGCAAAATTAATGGCGTGTAAATTCACCTTGGTTTCAGGTGAGACTAAGGTGATGTCTGCGCTGACACTAGTTGCAAGGCGTTTACTGTGATTATCGTGAATTAAATGCAGCTCACTGACTAACAAATCTTCTTGACTACATAAGCTTACATTTGGTCGCCAACGTGACCAGCGGTCAATGCGCTTACCAACAAAATCTAGCTGTGTGCCAACTAAGCTGACAATAACGGTGGGCTTATTCACAAACACCTCAATCTTATCCAACGTAAAATGTACATTCAGGCTCATAATACACAATCCAAATAGATAAAGACCTATCCAAAAAGATATTTTTTTAGTTTTTCATGAAGCGCATCAAAATAAGAAATAATATCTCATATAATTATTTATCATTATAAAACAGTTGCTTAAAAATTAATTTTCTCTTTTTTTCGTTTCTGGCATTCCCGTTGCAATTATCTCAATGTCTGGTTAAGGGCTGTGATTCATCTATCACGCCGGTGCACTGAACATTGTGACTGTGTATGCCAACCAACCAAGTAGCTCAATGGTAGAGCAACGAACTTTACTTCGTTTGTTGCGGGTTCGAGTCCCGCCTAATCAAAACAATTAAGTCGTACCCAGGTTAGCCAGCAGAGGCGACCAATGGTTGATAAACGCTTAACAAGAATCAGTGTTGGCAAGCTGGATGCTCCCCAACACTGTGCAAGGTGTAGCCCTTATCTACTAAGTCGTCACACTGGCTAACAAAACAATATAAAAGAAAAAGTGAAAGGAAATAAAATGTTAAAAGGGATCAAAAAAATCATCAAAGTTGCTGATAACCAACGCGTATTGATGTTTAAAAACCAGCAGTTAGTGGATGTATTAACAACCGGTAAATATCAATTCTGGGATATCAAAAATGAATTGGACTTTACCAGCTTTGAGCTAAGTGATTTTATCTTTTCTGCGCCTAACGCAGAGCGTTTGCTTAAGCTATATCCAATCTTGGCTCAGCACTTAGAGCAGTGGCAATTAAGCGAAAATGAAGTGGGCCTATTTTATGCCAACGGGTTATTACATGGCGTAGTAGCACCTGGTGAGCAAATGATCCTATGGCGAGATGCTGCAGATTTTCGCGTCGAAAAGGTAAGTTTAGATGAAAACATAGCGGTGAATGAGTCATTGCTGCGCGCAATTAATCGCGCCGGTGCCAATCAAGCAAATCGTTTGATCCGCAGTGAACACAATAAGGCAACACAGCCCATTGCAGAGTTTCAAGTTGCTCAAGACCACATTGGCTTGTTGTATATCAATGGCCAGTTAATGAACCAATTAGCTGCAGGACGCTATGGTTTCTGGCAGTTTAATCATAATGTTGAGCTTAAAACTTATGATTGCCGAGCGCAGTTACTCGATATTTCGGGACAAGAAATCTTAAGTAAAGACCGCGTTAGCTTACGAATTAACTTAAGCGCCAGTATCAAAATTAACGACGTTGAGCGCGCCGCCAGTAGCGTCGAAAATGTGAATGATTTTATTTATAAAACGTTGCAATTGGCGCTGCGCGAAGCGGTTGGAACCCAGTCACTTGATGACATTTTATTGGACAAGTTATACATCAATGAAACCGTTAAAGCGCTGGTAACAACTCAGATAAACGAAATTGGTGTGAGTTTACTGAGCGTTGGCGTGAAAGACATTATTTTACCCGGCGAGATGAAGGCCATATTAAATCAGGTTGTTGAAGCGCAAAAAGCAGCAGAAGCCAATGTGATTAAACGCCGTGAAGAAACATCGGCTACCCGCAGCTTACATAACACCGCAAAAGTGATGGAAAACAACCCAACATTATTGCGCTTGAAAGAATTAGAAGCGCTTGAAAAAGTGGCAGAAAAAATCAACAACCTCAACGTTTATGGCGGCATAGAAGAACTAATGAAAGGCACAGTGAAGCTTGGCTAGGATAAGCCACAAACAGCAGAGAATAACGCTTTCATCAACATCATAAGGACAAAAAAATATGTGTAAAAATTACAATGAGATCGAACATCCAAACCGCGCCACCATTAAAGCTTGGACCAAAGGCGTGCCATTTGAAGCGCAAGCCCAACAACAGTTAAATAACATTGCCAGTATGCCTTTAGTGCATTCACACATAGCGGTAATGCCAGATGTGCATTTAGGTAAAGGCGCAACAATTGGCAGCGTGATCCCGTCTGTTAATGCCGTGATCCCCGCCGCCGTTGGGGTGGATATTGGCTGTGGAATGGTTGCAACCAAAACCACGTTAACCGCCAGTCAATTACCGGATAACTTAGCTGCTATCCGTCATGGATTTGAATCTGCCGTTCCTCATGGTCGCACCACAGGGCGTGGTCGTGCTGATCGCGGAGCATGGCATAATATCCCAGATCTAGTGGCTGCAGAATGGATGAAATTGCAAACTCGATTTGACCGCATTTGTGAAAAACACCCAGCCATAAAAAACTCAAACAATGTTAAGCATCTTGGCACGATGGGAACGGGTAATCACTTTTTAGAGCTGTGCTTAGACGAGCACGACGCCGTCTGGATCATGTTACATTCCGGTAGTCGTGGAGTGGGTAACCGCATTGGCACCTACTTTATTGAATTAGCAAAAAAAGAAATGCAGCGCCATCAAATTAACTTACCAGATATGGACTTAGCTTATTTAGAAGAAGGCAGCGATTATTTTGATGATTACGTTGAAGCCGTAGAATGGGCACAAGACTTTGCCGCGAAAAACCGAGAAATTATGATGTTCAATGCCATTAACGCCCTTAAAAAGCAGATACCTGTGGCTTTTTCAACGGCAGAGCTTGCGGTGAACTGCCATCATAACTACATCTCACGTGAGCACCACTTTGGTAAGGACTGCTTTGTTACGCGTAAAGGTGCGGTACGAGCAGAAAAAGGAGAATTAGGCATTATTCCAGGTAGCATGGGCGCGCGCTCCTTTATTGTGCGAGGCTTAGGTAATCCTGAAAGCTTTAACAGTTGTAGCCATGGCGCTGGACGAGTGATGTCACGTACCCAAGCGAAAAAGGTTTACAACATAGACGATCAAATTGCGGCAACCCAAGGCGTAGAGTGTCGTAAAGATGCGTCGGTGATAGATGAAATTCCTCATGCCTACAAGGACATTGAAAAAGTAATGGAAGCACAAAAAGACTTAGTAGAAGTGGTATACACATTAAAGCAAATTGTTTGCGTAAAAGGTTAACAGGTGAGACAGGTTAATAATATGCACTATTTAATTATTGATGGGGCCCAAGGAGAAGGGGGCGGCCAAGTGCTGCGCAGTGCCCTTACCCTAGCCATGTTAACGCAGCAAAACATTGAGATAATTAACATTCGCGCAGGGCGTAAAAAACCGGGTTTATTACGCCAGCATTTAACTTGCGTGTTAGCGGCACAACAAATATGTGGCGCCGTAACCGATGGCGTTGAGCTGGGCTCAACGCGCATTCGGTTTGCACCGGGTAACGTAAAGGCGGGTAACTATCAGTTTGCGATTGGCACCGCAGGCAGCACAGTATTAGTGTGTCAAACGGTTTTACCTGCCTTAGCGTTGGCTACGGGTGAGTCAAACGTAACGTTTTCGGGTGGCACCCACAACGGTTTATCACCGTCATTGTGTTTTTTGCAACATGCTTACTTACCCATTTTGCAACACATGGGCGTGGTTTGTCAGGTGACTGAACATGGTTATGGTTTTTACCCTGCTGGTGGCGGTAAATGGCAACTAAACATTAAGCCAAGCTTACAGTTGGCGCATATTGAGCTAAGCCAAGCAGGGGCTGACTTTGCAGTAACACAGGAAAACTGCGGCATTAGGGCGTTACTTAGTCAATTACCCGACAGCATCGGCCAACGCGAAGTTGAGACCGCGCAAAAACTGCTTAATTGGCAGCAAGCAACAAGCCGAGTTAAGCAGGTTTCATCACCCGGTCCGGGCAACAGCTTACAATTGAGCATTCGCGCTGACACGCACACAAACCTATTTGAAAGAGTGGGCGAATATGGCGTATCAGCTGAACGAGTGGCAAAGCGAACGGCAGGGCGGGTACGAAAATTTATCCAATCGCAAGCAGCGGTTGAGGAATACTTGGCAGATCAACTTTTGTTGCCGATAGCCCTAGCAGGCAGTGGCCGTTTTACCACCACTAAGCCAAGCTTACATACTTTGACCAACATAGCAGTGATTAAACAGCTACTTGGTAAAGCGTTTATGGTTGAGCAGTTAACACCAGTGTTATGGCAAATAAGCTTAGGCCGCCAGTAAGCGTAGAAGCAGCATTTATCTGTGATTTATGCTGCGATAACTTGTGCGCCATAACCAACCTTCTCCGTATTCAACATACCCGTAGCAGTGGGTTTTAAACCGCGAATGGTAAGCGCCGCCGGCAAATAACGACATCAATGTATATTTTTGGAACTAAATCAGACATTGCTCTAAAAATCAGATGATTAGAATAGGATTATAAAAATCAAATGATACTATCTGATAGCGTTATGATTGATTTTATAGCAACCACAAACGCAAGCTTTATCAGTCTTAACGCTAAGGTTAACTAATGTCTGTCGACTTTTACAATCAACACGCAGAGCAACTCGCGCAAGTGTATCTTTCAAAAACATTTGAACAGGTGCACCAGCCGTGGCTGACCCATTTAACTCCTGTATTAAACAAAGCCAATGCGCGTATTTTAGATCTTGGTGCGGGGGCAGGGCGTGACAGTAAATACCTTGCCCAACAAGGTGCTGCCAATGGCGTACAAATAACCGCCATTGAGCCAGCATTAACCCTAGCAGAACTAGGCAAACAACATACCCTTGGCCTCAACGTTAATTGGTTACAAGACTCCTTGCCCGACCTTCACGCCGTCACTAAGCAAGAAATCAGCTTTGATCTTATTTTACTCAGTGCCGTGTGGATGCACATTCCGCAGTCGCAACGTGAGCGCTCGTTGCGCAAGTTAGCCAACTTACTTAAACCCGGTGGTAAACTTGTGATCTCATTGCGCCATGGCCCCAGTGGCGACGCGCGCAACATGTTTGACGTGTGCAGCGATCAACTCACGCAATTAGCCACACGTTTTGGTTTAACCACATTGCTAGTGACTGATAAAGGCCAAGACGTGATTGGCCGCGAAAGCGTGGCATGGCAAACAGTCGTATTACAACTACCTGACGATGGTACAGGTGCGTTTCCATTTATCCGTCATGTCGCACTTAACGATGGCAAATCGGCCACCCATAAACTTGCCCTGATGCGAGTGTTATTGCGCATTGCCGACGGTCACCCCGGCGCAGTGCTGCGCCGTGAAGACAATCGCGTGATCTTACCCATGGGATTAGTCGCCTTATACTGGGCGCATCAATACAAAGACTTAATCGACAAACATCAACTGTTTCAGCGCCCCGGCCACAACCCCAACATGGGCTTTATGAAACAAGATGGCTGGCATAAACTCACTCATTTACAGAGTTCGGACTACCGCATCGGTAACCTGTTCACAGGCGCAACCGCCATTGCCATGCACAAGGTTTTATCTGCCAGCGCCAGCAATATTAAAACCATGCCTTGCCGTTTTATTACTTATCCAAACAGCGATGAAGGCGTGTTTGAAGTTAACAGCAAAAGCGTACGAGCCACTGACAGCTTGTTTTTAGACCTTACCACACTCAATCAATGGGGCGAATTTTCGCTGCCGGAACACTTATGGTTAGCTTTCAGCCGCTACGCTTGCTGGATTGAGCCTGTGTTAATTTCAGAATGGGTGAAAACCATGGCGAGCTATGCGGGTAATCAGGCATACCACACGCCAGCGCAACAGTATGTGTTATACAACGCCCTTAATTGGTTAGAAACAAAGCGCAATACTAGCGAGGTGCGCAGCCGCTTTGACGCCCTCAAACAAAGCCAAGGAAATACTCATAACTGCGTATGGACCAACAAAAGCTTAAAACACCAATACGCCATCGATCACTGCATGCCGTTTGCTCGCTGGCCCAATAATGATTTATGGAACCTATTACCCACCGATGTCAAAGCAAATGGTGAGAAAAGCGATCGCCTGCCGACAGAGCCAAAAATGAAAGCCGCCAAATTGCGCATTACCCATTGGTGGCGCGATGCTTGGCTTGATGGCAACGATATCGCCAGCCAACAACGTTTTTTTGCCGAAGCCAACATTGCCTTACCCGGCTTAAATGCCAATAACAGCTCTGTGGATGATCTATTTGAAGCGCTATTGCTGCAACGGGGAAGGCTAAGGGAAATGCAGCAGCTGAGGGAATGGTAGGAATGCTTTCATGATACACATCAATTACCTGCTCGAAAAAGCGACATGTGTATTTATACATAATCGACAACAGAATGGGAAAAGCTTACCGTGAATATTGTTCGGTTTATACGCTGAAAAAAATATAACAATCACCTTGTGATGGAGACTTATGAATAACCATGTAAACGATTGGCCTTATAAATTTGACTTACTCACTCGGTTTCGTTTTATCGAAATAATTACTTTATGGGAAGGTCGCTTGATTACCAACCACCTGCAAATGGCATTTGGCATTGGACGTCAACAAGCTTCAAAGATCATTAACACCTACATAGAGCAAGTTAGCCATTCAAACCTAGTTTATGACGCCAATCAAAAAGGCTACTGCCCGAGCAATACTTTTCAACCGAAACTAACCCAAGGCACAGCCTCGGAATATCTTAATCTGATCCGTCAAAATGAAGAACTAAGCGTTACGTTTGAGCGCTTAAATATAGTTGTGCCCAATATTGAGTGCCTTGCGCCACCATTAAGAAATATTGAGCCTAGTATGCTGCAACGCTTGGTTAAAGCTTGTCGAAACCAAGAATGTATTGAGGTGGACTATGCCTCGTTACAGCAACCAGAAAACACCGATGGCCGCCTAATTTGCCCGCATACTCTCGTTTTCACTGGCATGCGCTGGCACGTGAGAGCATGGTGTGAACAAAGCAAGCGCTTTAGTGATTTTGTATTAAGCCGTTTTCGCAGTGTGGCTGATGTCGAAGGCCACGCGTCCAAAACCATCGAAAGTGATAGCTTATGGAATGAATCTACTCAATTAGTGATCATTCCTGATCCGCGCTTAACACCAGAGCAGCAGCATATTATCGCTACCGACTATGGCATGAGTCAGGCCAAATTAATCGTTCCACTGCGTAAAGCGTTAGTAAATTATGCATTGCAGCTATACCGCCTTAATAGCATTCATCAAGATCCGCTAGTACAACAAATCGTTGTTGAACCTGCTTGCAGGCAAATCATTAAACAGTGGGAGTGGTAAGTAATGGATAATTTCAGTCCGAGTGATTTAAAAGCAATTTTGCACTCAAAGCGGGCCAATATTTATTACCTCGAATACTGCCGGGTGATGCAAAAAGATGGCCGTGTTCTTTACTTAACTGAAGCCAAAAATGAAAACCAATACTTTAATATTCCCATAGCGAACACCACAGTTTTATTACTAGGTAATGGTACATCAATTACTCAAGCGGCCATGAGAATGTTGGCACAAGCAGGCGTATTAGTAGGCTTTTCGGGTGGCGGTGGAACGCCGTTATACATGGGATGTGAAGTAGAATGGTTTACACCACAAAGTGAGTATCGGCCAACAGAATATTTACACGGCTGGTTGCAGTTTTGGTTTGACGATGAAAAGCGGCTGGAAGCTGCAAAGACATTTCAGCAAGCTCGCATAAGTTACTTACAAAGTGTGTGGCAAAAAGATCGTGACTTAAAAGCTGAAGGGTTCGACTTTAATAGTAAACAGATACAAAGCGCGTTAGATACATTCCATACCCGAACAGATGCCGCTACCAAACAATCTGATTTACTGCTTACTGAAGCGCAACTAACCAAAGTGTTATACAAATACGCGGCGAACAATACCAATACTACTCATTTTACTCGCCAACACCAAAGTACAGATCTAGCGAATGATTTTCTTAATCATGGCAATTATTTAGCCTACGGCCTAGCCGCAAGTTGCTTATGGGTACTGGGCATTCCTCATGGTTTCGCAGTAATGCACGGTAAAACCAGAAGAGGCGCTTTGGTGTTTGATGTTGCTGATTTAATTAAAGACGCCATCGTCCTGCCTTGGGCGTTTATTTGTGCCAAAGAAAACGCAACTGAACAAGAGTTTCGCCAGCAGGTATTGCAAGCCTTTACCGATCACAAAGCGCTCGACTTTATGTTTGAAACAGTCAAAAACATTGCTTTGCAAGATTATCCAAATTCAGACATTAAAGCACAAAACCTATGACCAGTTATTGCATGCCTAGCCACTCAATTAAGCTTGCAGAAATCTATCAACTGCCTTCGTCTTGTATGTGGGCGGGTAAGTTAAAGCTCGAAGGTAAGCAATATCTATTAGATGCAATGTTACTGCTAAGCAATGACCCATCAGCAGACCTCTGGCTTTGTAGTAAGCATGCAAAAGTCGAGCAAGGCAGCATGGCTATTTTCACCCTGAAAGAAATGGATCCTTACTGGCAAATTGAATCACATTATTTTCCGTTATTGAAACCTTTTATAGGTGTAGAAGTACGTGGCGAGATTTATGCAATAGGAGCAATGCCTCTATGATGGTTACGTTCGTTTCACAATGCGAAAAAAAAGCCTTAAAGAAAACCCGCCGTGTACTCGACGCCTTCGCCAATCGTATAGGTGATAACACATGGCAAACATTAATCACTGAAGACGGCCTACTGACCGTTAAAAAAATGCTCCG
This sequence comes from Motilimonas sp. E26, assembly GCF_021278025.1. Classification (GTDB taxonomy): domain Bacteria; phylum Pseudomonadota; class Gammaproteobacteria; order Enterobacterales; family CBDFNC01; genus Motilimonas. Next base: position 164,598 of record NZ_JAIBHJ010000001.1, on the reverse strand, counting down.
TCAAACAGCCAGCAAAAGCAGTGCCGTCAGTTGCCACTGGATCAGAAGTCGTTCAAGAAGCCAGTTTTTGTGGGTGGTTGGTAATAAAAGTAAATTTAATTGTGAGGGCCTAGTGCCGGTTAATAGTACAAGAAGAAACTTGTTAAACAGTGAAATAGAAAATGATTGGAAATACCTACCCTTAATTAAGTCACTTACTGCACTTTCAGCGTTGTTTCATGACTGGGGAAAAGCGTCTTGCTTATTTCAAGAGAAGTTAAACCCTAATAGTAAAAATAAATTTAAAGGTGATCCGTTAAGGCACGAATGGATCTCCGTTCTATTACTGAGTTCATTGGTAAACAATAAAATGGATGTGATGTGGTTAAATGATTTGATAGACAATGGCTTAAGTGAAGGCGAATTAAAACAAAGTGTTAAAGTACAAAATTTAACACCATTAGATATGTTGCCCAATGCAGCTAAACTATTGGCTTGGTTAATAGTCTCGCATCACCGCTTGCCCTATATAAAAAGTGACTGGCGTGATGAAAAATCACCTGATTTATCTTCAATGCTGAAGCGCATAACTCAAGAATGGGGCTATGAAAACAAAATTGATCCTAGAGAATACAATAAACGTGTTAAACATTGTTTTGAGTTCCCTAATGGCTTGTTATCTGAATCGAAAGAATGGTGCAAACAAGTAAAACGTTGGGCAACTAGCCTAATAAACAACTTACCTTTACTTGAAGCTGCGATGAAAGACGGTAGTTATCGTTTAGTGTTACACCATGCGCGTTTATGTTTAATGTTAGGTGATCACTATTATTCATCACAAGATGCCGCCAAAAACTGGCAAGATAACACAGGGTTATTCGCTAATACGGATCGGGATACCAATGAGTTAAAGCAAAAACTTGATGAACACTTAGTTGGTGTCGCAAAAAATGCGCTTAATACCGCGCATTTATTACCTGCATTTGAAAAAGAGCCTCCAGTTTCAACTGACATTCAAGTACTAAGAAAAGCAAGTCCCACAGCATTCAAATGGCAAGACAAAGCCGTAGCCAAAATTAATGAATGGAAAACACAGCAAGATAAAAGAATTACAGGTTTTTTTGCGGTGAACATGGCAAGTACTGGCTGCGGAAAAACATTTGCCAACGCAAAAGTAATGCGTGCGTTATCGGCTGACGGTAAAAGTTTACGTTATATTCTTGCTCTCGGTTTAAGAACATTAACGTTGCAAACAGGTGATGAATATCGCGATAGAATTGGTTTAACAAAAGCGGACTTAGCTGTATTAATTGGTTCAAGAGCTGTCGCTGAGCTGCATAATCAACGTGAGCTTAAACAAGATGAAATAAGCGAAGAAATATTTGGTTCCGAATCTAAAGAACGCTTACTAGAGGAATTCATTGATTATGACTGTGAAATACCAGAAGAAGGGCTAAGTACGGTATTAACAAACACTAAAGATAAACAGTTTTTATATGCGCCAGTACTGGCATGCACCATTGATCATTTAATGGCGGCAACAGAAACCAAACGAGGAGGGCGCTATATTTTACCTAGTTTACGGTTAATGTCGTCAGACTTGGTAATTGATGAAATAGACGATTTTACTGGGAGTGATTTAATCGCTATCGGGCGGCTGATTCATTTAGCGGGCATGCTAGGTAGAAAAGTTATGATCTCATCGGCAACAATTCCCCCTGCTCTAGCGCTTGGTTATTTCAATGCTTACAAAAAGGGTTGGCAAATTTTTGCTAAAAGCCGCGATGATGCAAAAGCTGAAATTGGCTGTGCTTGGATAGATGAATTCATAACGCAAGTGTGCAGTGTAAACACACAAAAAAGTGAAATTGCACGCGAGCAATATCAAGAAAGTCATAATCAATTTATTAATAAGCGAGGTGGTAATTTAATTAAACAGCTTGTAAAGCATAAGGCTGAAATAGTGACTTGTCATTTAGATTTGAACAGCCAATTAACGACAGAAACAAAGCAAACGACTTATTTTTCAACCATTAAACGAGCCATTTTAACAAAACATGAACAACATCATAGTGTTGATCCAAAAACACAAATAAATGTGTCTTTTGGGGTGGTACGTGTTGCTAACATTACGCCCTGTATTGAGCTCACTAAACATCTTTTACAAACTGATTACCCTGAAGATATTCAAGTAAAAGTCATGGCTTACCATAGTCAGCAAGTATTATTACTTCGACATGAACAAGAAAAACACTTAGATGCAGTGTTAAAACGTAAAGAGCAAGCTGGCGAACCACAGCAAGCATTTTCAGACTCTGTTATTCGTCAACATTTAGATTTTGCTAGCCAAAAGGCGACTAAAATAAAAAACATTATTTTTATTTTAGTCGCAACGCCTGTAGAAGAAGTAGGGCGTGACCATGATTTTGATTGGGCAATTATAGAACCCTCATCTTATCGCTCAATTGTGCAATTAGCTGGGCGTGTGCGTCGCCATAGGACAGAGGAAACACAACTCCCAAATATTGGATTAATGCAATATAACTTCAAAGCTTTTCAAGCAAATGATAAACCAGATGAAAAGTATTTTATTAGACCTGGCTATGAAGATGGTTGGGATAAGAAGTTACATCATCATGATCTTACTAAATTAGTAAACGAACAGTCCATTAGCGAAAGATTAAATGCCATTCCACGTATAAAAATACCAACCCAAGAAGATAAGCAATTATTAGCGTTTATTGAGCATCAAGTTACTGCAACGCAACTGACAAATTTTTCAGCTTTTGGCGCAAATACCATGCAGGGTTATTTAAATGAAACATGGTATTTAACGGCATTACCACAAGTATTAGCACCGTTTAGAAACAGTGAGCCGAGTATTAACTTATTTTTGTTTTATAACGAAAATACAGACCAATGCTACTTCACTGAAAAAGACGAAAAGGGTAAGGCTTTGCTAGATATTAATGATCAAGTGATTAATCGAGAAACGATGCTAAACATCAAGAAAATAGAATTAACAGAACAACAACGACAAAATTTATGGTTTGAACGTAATTATAAAAACTTGTTAACCAAGTACCTCAGTGAGCCGTGGTTGGTTACACCTAAGCGGGTGTCATTACGTTACGGAGAAATAAATATGGTAGAACGTGAAAATGCTCAATACGAATATAACGACCAGTTTGGTCTGGTTAAAGTAAATAGCAAAGGAGGTCAGTAATGCTAGATCCCGCAATAGAAAATTACTTTTCTGAGCGAAAAGAAGCATGGTTAAAAAAGAATGTAAAAGCAGGAATGCAACTGCATGAAATAAAAGAATTGGAATTGTCGTGTGAAAAGTTATTTTCATCAGATGAGTGGCTACCTAATGCTGCAAAAAGAGCGGGCCAAATATCTATATCTACTCACCCATGTACTTTTAGTCACCCAAGTGCCCGAAAAAATAAAAACGGTTATGTGTCGTCTGTTTTAGCTGATATAGACAGAGCGGAAGATGGCTTTTTAAAAACGGGTAATGTGGTTGTAACGATAGATGCGTTAGGTAATGCTGCTGCATTAGATGTCTATAAATTTTTAAGCTTGTCTATGCAAGATGGTGTGGATTTACTGACTCACATTCAGCAAGAAACAGAATTAGCTCAAACATTATTAACTATTCGGTCGACTAATTATCAAGAGCTGAGAAATGGCTTTTTAGCTATGATTGAAAGTGCATCAGAAAGCATAACCAGCTCTAAAATCAAACAGGTTTACTTTCCCGTTGATGGTGGCTACCACCAATTATCACTATTGACGAATTCAGGCATGGTTTATCAATTGCGTTCTCGTTTAGATAAATTACGTTTTTCAGACGAAGTAAAAGAACGTCGTGATAAAAAGCGTAAAAATGAATTTAGTGAGCAGGATTTCAGTGAGATCTATGGCTTAACCACAATAGGGTACGGTGGAACTAAACCGCAAAATATTAGTGTTTTGAATAATCAAAATGGCGGTAAAGCACACCTTTTATCATCGTTACCACCGAGTATTGAAAAACGCAGTATACATTTTCCGAAAAGTGATTTTTTTACCGAGTCATTTAAAAAATATGAATACGCCGATAATTTCAAAGCATTGCATAAACTATTTCAGACTGACTATAACAATATCAAACTTCGTAATGCGAGAGACCGTAACCTTCAGCAAATAATCGATTTACTCATTGAAAAAATGTGGTCTGTGCGTGCTGTTTCACAAGCACAATTCCATGCTGATACGTCTTCACTGTCAAGCGTGCAACTGACTTGGCTACATAATGATTACGCTGGTGAAAGAGAAAAGTCAGAACAATGGTTAAATTCACTCATCACAGAAATATCCGCATGGTTAACACGTAGTTATGAAAAGGTGCTAGATAAAAAAGCCATCAAATTAGGTGATGCTGAGCGTTTGCACTTTGCAGAAGTGATTGAACGTAACAGGGAGTTTTTGAAATGAACAACATAAAGCGATTGTTATTATTACCCCATATAAAAGTACATAACGCAAATGCACTTTCTAGCCCGTTTACAATTGGTTTTCCTGCTATGACAGCATGGCTTGGTGCGGTGCATGCGTTACAGCGTAAGTTAAATGCGCAAGGCTATATCGATATTCAATTTAATAGTACTGCCGTAATTAGTCACCAATGTGATTTACAAACCCATAAAGGTGCAGATGATTTTGTTCACTCAATTATCGGCACTGGTAATCCATTAGATAAAACTGGGGCGAGAAGTGCTTTTATCGAAGAAGCACGCTGTCATTTAGATGTGTCATTAGTGCTTGAATGCTCCGGAGTAGAAAAAGATGAGGAACAAGTTTTACAAGGAAAAATAACCCATTTACTTAACAGTAAGATGAAAATGGCGGGGGGCGATATTTTAAGCTTTAAAGCACCACAATTTTTCAAAGTTGAAAATGGAAATACAGCCGATCTTAGTGCATTAACACGAAAGCTTATGCCCGGTTACGCCATTATTGAACGCCGAGACTTAATGGTTGAGGCAATGGCAGCGGGGCAAGATGCAATGGATGCTTTATTAGATAATCTCGTTATTCATCATCACTGTGAAAAAGTAGCAGATGAAATGAATGAAGAAAAAGTGATATGGACAAGTAAACGGAAAAATAAAGGTTGGCTTGTGCCTATTGCGACAGGGTTTCATGGTTTAACAGAGCTAGGTGAAGCTAAAAACCAACGTGATCCAAACACCCCGCACCGCTTTGCTGAAAGTGTAGTAACGCTTGGGGAATTTAAAATGCCACACAGTATTAAATCAATTGATGAAATATTCTGGCGTTATCAAACAGATCAAACCAATAACTTATATTTTTGTGCTCAAACTCAAAAAATTATTCAAACCGAACAAGAAATTGAAGACGCTTATTACGCATAACTTAATTTATTAAAGGAAAATTATCATGGCTAAAAATCAAGACACCGCATCAGTATTGGCATTTGAAAAGAAATTAGTACCGTCAGACGGCTATATGTATGGCACCCAATGGGAAGAACGAAATAATGGCGCTAGCCAAATAGCGCTAAAACTCATTGAAAAGTCGGTGCGCGGTACTATTTCAAATCGCTTAAAAGCGGCGATTAAAAGTGATCCAGTAAAGTTAAATGCGGAGGTCGAAAAAGCCAACTTACAAACGGTCGATAGCTGCGCACTTGCGCCTGAGCAAGATACTTTAAAGCTACATTTTACATTAAAAGTACTTGGTGGTGTTCATCAACCTTCCGCGTGTAACAATGCACTATTTAAACAAAGTTACAGTAACGCAGTGCATGATTACATCGGTAGAGAGGGTTTTAAAGAGTTAGGTAAACGCTATGCATTGAATTTGGCTAATGCTCGTTTTTTATGGCGCAACCGTGTTGGCGCTGAAAACATAGAAGTACAAGTGAATGCGCTTAATAAAGACAACAAACAGTCTTGGGTGTTTGATGCAACACAATTTAGTACGCGCCATTTTGATAATGAAGATAAGCAAGTTATCGAGTTAGGCGAGCGTATTGCTGCGGCATTATCAAGCGATGATGATTTTTTAATGTTAGAAGTTAATTGTTTTGTACAAATTGGCAAGGCGCAAGAAGTTTACCCAAGTGAAGAATTAGTGCTAGATAAAGGCAAGGGTAAAAAAAGTAAGATTTTATACGATAACCAAGGAATTGCCGCTATGCATTCGCAAAAAGTAGGGAATGCACTACGCAGTATCGATACTTGGTATCCAGAATTTGACGATAGTGAGAAAACCGCTGGTCCAATTGCAATAGAACCTTATGGAGCAGTAACTAATTTAGGCAAAGCGTATAGAACCCCAAAAGACAAACAAGATTTTTACACCTTCTTTGACCAATGGGCACGTGGTACAAAATTAGATCGTATAGAAGACGAGCATTATGTTATGGCAATTTTGGTGCGTGGTGGTGTTTTTGGCGAAAGCGATAAATAGTCTTTTACTTCATATAGGTAAAAAGAAAATGAAATATTATCTCGACATAACTTTACTACCAGAAGCGGACATTACTCTCGGCTTTCTCTGGCAAAAGGTTTACCAACAAGTGCATATTGCACTTGTTGATAATAAAGTAGCCGAAAACGAATCGGCAATTGCGGTGAGTTTTCCACGTTATAGTACTGAAAAAAGTAGTGAGCATGCATTTCCACTCGGTAATCAATTAAGGTTACTGGCAAATGAGGAATCGCAGTTCACTCAACTCAACATTTCAAAATGGTTAAATCGTTTAGAAGACTACGTGCATATTAAGTCAGTTAAAGCAGTGCCCGACAATGCCACTCACGTTGCATTTGTTCGCCAACAAGTTAAAGGTGAAGCGCGGATAGAAAAAGATATGTTAAGTAAAGCACAACGTTGGGCTGAAAAATCAGGGCAACCGCTTGATGCCTGCTTAGCTGAACTTGAAAAAACCAGACCTAAAGCAGATAACTCATTACCTTTTATTTGGTTAGAAAGCCAAGAAACAAAACTACGTGATGCAGCTAATAGTAGAAAGTTTCCACTGTTTATCAAAAAGGTAGAAATTACTGAGCAGCAACTTGGTACGTTTAATTGTTATGGTTTAAGTGTAAATCACTGCAATAAAGAAAAGCTGGCAAGTATACCCCAGTTTTAACCTTTATTTTTGCTCTTTAAAAATTAGAAATTAAAACAATAAGTTACAACAGTACTAAAAAATTAGGTAAAAATAGATATTCTTACCTAATTGCCTGTTGTAACTTATTTTTTGCCTGATATTCTATGTGTTCACTGCCACGCAGGCAGCTTAGAAATACCAGCGCTATGAAGCGATTGAAACAGTGCTGTTCACTGCCACGCAGGCAGCTTAGAAATGTTGGGAAGTAAAGTAGTTGAACCACTCATAGTTCACTGCCACGCAGGCAGCTTAGAAACAAAGGACAAATCATGATTTATCTACTTACTGGTTCACTGCCACGCAGGCAGCTTAGAAAACTATCCATCAAATCATTAACGTATCGGTGTAGTTCACTGCCACGCAGGCAGCTTAGAAAATACAATCGAGAAAATCAGAGAACATTTCAAAGTTCACTGCCACGCAGGCAGCTTAGAAATTCAACGGGTGGCGGTATTCCTTGTTCTGGTTGTTCACTGCCACGCAGGCAGCTTAGAAACATGGGGCAAATGGGTCAAAAAAAGCCCCCATGTTCACTGCCACGCAGGCAGCTTAGAAATACAGACAGCTCTAAACGAGCAGACACACAATGTTCACTGCCACGCAGGCAGCTTAGAAAGCATAGGTTCAAATATGAAGCAGTACGTTAAAGTTCACTGCCACGCAGGCAGCTTAGAAATGCCAAGTCAAATCAACGGGCTTATCAATGATGTTCACTGCCACGCAGGCAGCTTAGAAACCATGGGTTATTTTTAGCGAATGAGCTTGCGTGTTCACTGCCACGCAGGCAGCTTAGAAATCTGGAGTGCTACAAACTCCATCTATAATTTCGTTCACTGCCACGCAGGCAGCTTAGAAAAGTGTGCGCCAACCATGTAATTAGACTCTATCGTTCACTGCCACGCAGGCAGCTTAGAAAGTACTCGTCAGGCACCCACGCAGGATCTGCTTGTTCACTGCCACGCAGGCAGCTTAGAAATAAACGCTCAGAAACAGACCAAAGAGAGTGAAGTTCACTGCCACGCAGGCAGCTTAGAAACTATGTTTCGCTCAAACCATGCGCATTCAAAAGTTCACTGCCACGCAGGCAGCTTAGAAAGTAGAGAACAGCCCCAGTCATAAAGCCGTCAAGTTCACTGCCACGCAGGCAGCTTAGAAACTTCACCGCTGTAGCGTGTCACCGATGCACCGGTTCACTGCCACGCAGGCAGCTTAGAAACCTAACCCCCTCATTCTTTCGTACATACGAAAGTTCACTGCCACGCAGGCAGCTTAGAAAAGCAACGGGAGTTATATCGGATAACATAGAGCGTTCACTGCCACGCAGGCAGCTTAGAAATCTGACTGTGAACCTTCTTTCATTAAAGCGTGGTTCACTGCCACGCAGGCAGCTTAGAAATAATGGAGGGCGTTTTAATCGACCAGCTAAAAGTTCACTGCCACGCAGGCAGCTTAGAAATCAAGTGTGCCAGTGATACGGTATTCAATGACGTTCACTGCCACGCAGGCAGCTTAGAAACGATACCGCTCGGCTAGTTCGTATCTATTCAAGTTCACTGCCACGCAGGCAGCTTAGAAAATAACCGCCCCTTTGTTTGATTTTTGTTTACAGTTCACTGCCACGCAGGCAGCTTAGAAACCTCGTGTGTTTTCAGGACAGTTATTTTCACAAGTTCACTGCCACGCAGGCAGCTTAGAAAAGCGGCGGAACCAGCTCCATCAGAAGTAAAAGGTTCACTGCCACGCAGGCAGCTTAGAAAGCTTCCGGATTTGGGCGAAGTATAACAGCCAAGTTCACTGCCACGCAGGCAGCTTAGAAAAGTTGCAGCAAACATTTCTCCAACTTCTTCATGTTCACTGCCACGCAGGCAGCTTAGAAAAGTTGCAGCAAACATTTCTCCAACTTCTTCATGTTCACTGCCACGCAGG
>NZ_JAIBHJ010000001.1:0-155407 GCF_021278025.1 Motilimonas sp. E26 | reverse complement strand
CAGCTTAGAAAGAAAAGTTGCTGCGTATTCGTCAGCGGGTAGAGTTCACTGCCACGCAGGCAGCTTAGAAAGTTGGTCTTATATTCTTTGTGTCGAAAGGTACGTTCACTGCCACGCAGGCAGCTTAGAAATCGTTATAAACTAACTTTAACTTCTGATGGCTGTTCACTGCCACGCAGGCAGCTTAGAAATACCCGAACCAAAATCGAAAGAAACTCCTGTAGTTCACTGCCACGCAGGCAGCTTAGAAAGCAGCCGGAAATACAAAAATAATCTGCGAAAAGTTCACTGCCACGCAGGCAGCTTAGAAATGCGAGTGGGCATTTCATCACCGCAACCGTGAGTTCACTGCCACGCAGGCAGCTTAGAAAATAAAACAAAACAGTGAGCTATAGAAAAAACCGTTCACTGCCACGCAGGCAGCTTAGAAAAATTGCGGATAGTTTTCAGCCGTGATTTCAATGTTCACTGCCACGCAGGCAGCTTAGAAATTCTGGCGTTTTTTCTTTTTCGATTTTTGAATGTTCACTGCCACGCAGGCAGCTTAGAAAACAATCAACTACCAGTTGCCGCACAATAGACCGTTCACTGCCACGCAGGCAGCTTAGAAATGCTCCGACGTAGCATTTACAGCATCAATAACGTTCACTGCCACGCAGGCAGCTTAGAAATTCTTTAGCTTTGCCAAGTGTGCGCGCTGCTGGTTCACTGCCACGCAGGCAGCTTAGAAAGCCATGGTAAGATGTTGTTGATGCTTTGACGTGTTCACTGCCACGCAGGCAGCTTAGAAACAAAAGAAAAAAAGGTTTCTTTCGAACAGTTTGTTCACTGCCACGCAGGCAGCTTAGAAATGACGAGAGGCTTTTAATGAGCGATTACGAAAGTTCACTGCCACGCAGGCAGCTTAGAAATGTTTAAGTTATCGTTCATGCAATATTGATAGGTTCACTGCCACGCAGGCAGCTTAGAAATTATAAACAATCTGGGCCATGTCGACTATTTCGTTCACTGCCACGCAGGCAGCTTAGAAATTTTTTGCTGCTTCGTATCGTTGGTTTCTGCTGTTCACTGCCACGCAGGCAGCTTAGAAACCAAACATCAATACGATGATATACAACACTTAGTTCACTGCCACGCAGGCAGCTTAGAAAAATAGTCAGCTCTTTTGCTAATACTCTGATAGGTTCACTGCCACGCAGGCAGCTTAGAAATGCCTGAGTCGTCAACGCTAATCGAATACGCTGTTCACTGCCACGCAGGCAGCTTAGAAATAGGAAATTAAGCACGAAACGGGTTATGTAACGTTCACTGCCACGCAGGCAGCTTAGAAATAAATCAGCAAACTGATTCATGGCTTTGGCACGTTCACTGCCACGCAGGCAGCTTAGTAAAGAAAGCTTTGACTTTTGATGCCGCCTGGAAAGGTTCACTGCCACGCAGGCAGCTTAGAAAACTGGCTTATCGAAGGCTCAGCTTCAAAATCTGTTCACTGCCACGCAGGCAGCTTAGAAATAACCTAATGAATTCTAGTGCTGTTTGCTTTCGTTCACTGCCACGCAGGCAGCTTAGAAATCTCCGGCTGCCGTGTCAGGCTCAGGTACAGAGTTCACTGCCACGCAGGCAGCTTAGAAATTACATCGTAACTCGCGAAGTCACCAGCCTTGGTTCACTGCCACGCAGGCAGCTTAGAAATGCTGGCTTCGTTGCTGCGCCTGCGGTTTCATGTTCACTGCCACGCAGGCAGCTTAGAAACCAGAAGAAGCTGAACAATTAAAACAACCATTGTTCACTGCCACGCAGGCAGCTTAGAAAGTTCGGCAATATGACAAGCTCTAAGCCTTCATGTTCACTGCCACGCAGGCAGCTTAGAAATGAATGCAGCGCATCGGCTGAAAGCTGTAAAAGTTCACTGCCACGCAGGCAGCTTAGAAACAGCGAACGCCAAGCGTTTTTGCTGCGCGAAAGTTCACTGCCACGCAGGCAGCTTAGAAAAGAACGCAACTGCTGTACACGATAGACTTGTAGTTCACTGCCACGCAGGCAGCTTAGAAAATTCGGCGGCGTGCTTGGCAAGCTAACCGATTGTTCACTGCCACGCAGGCAGCTTAGAAAATCTCGACAGTCGGCGCAACACCCTCATCATTGTTCACTGCCACGCAGGCAGCTTAGAAAATAATGTGTCCTTATTATTTCTGAATACCATTGTTCACTGCCACGCAGGCAGCTTAGAAAAACAGCAATATGCACGCCATTTCGTTGTGGTGGTTCACTGCCGCACAGGCAGCTTAGAAATCTGGCAATGCCACTAGATTAAAACCGTTGTAGTTCACTGCCGCACAGGCAGCTTAGAAAAAAAGCGAGAGCGATAGGGTCACTTTTGGTAGGTTCACTGCCGCACAGGCAGCTTAGAAAGCTGGGATCAAGCATCAAATTATCCCTATTACGTTCACTGCCGCACAGGCAGCTTAGAAAGTGTTTTGAACGCTTTGAACTTCTTGCGTGACGTTCACTTAGTTGTGAGTTAGATGACTTGTGGGGAGTTTGCTTGGCACATTTTACGGTTGCCTGCTGCTCAGGAGTTTGTGATGTTCGCTGAGCAAGCTCATCTCCAACAGAGAGGAGGGGTGAATGTAGCGGGAAGTAGCGGCCCTGCCATTGGCAAGGCCGTCATGGGATAAAGAATGGCGCAGTTGCTACGGCCATGGCTGGCGCCATCGCATAGTGGGGGCTAGTTGATGGTGACACCATGGGCGGTGATGGGCAGTTGGTCTAGGTGCCAGTTGTTTTGTGTGATCAACTGTTGCAGGCAGAGTGTGCGATAGCTGCTGGTGCGCAATAACGGGTTGCTATGCCCACTTAGCCAAGCATGTCGGGTTTGGGTGTATTGGCTGATCCATTCCCGCTCGTTACCTTGCTGCGTTGGTGTGGTGGCAGCAAAGCGTTTACGCAAAAAGGCTAAGATATGGCCTGAGTGAATGTATGAGTCATAAATCACCAGTTGGCTTAACGCTAGCTTGAAGCCTTCACGTTTGGCCCAGTGGTAGGCAGGTTGCCAGTAGTAGCGATCAAACAATTGATCTTGGCATTGGCGCATTATGGGGTCGTGCTTTCCAGCTTTAACTAAATACTGTTTAAAGTGTGTATCTTGATGCAGTGGGTGGCGTTGTATTTGCTGTAAGTAGGGTTGTAGTTGCTCGGCCCAGCGCCCTTGCTGATCACAATAGAGTTTGAGTAGGGTGATCAGATGGCCTTGTTCGGTGACTTGACTGCGACCATAGCTGATTTGTTGGCTGCCTTGTTTGCCGTCAGCGTGTACGGCTAAGGCATGGTATTCGCCCTGTTTTTGGCCGGTTTCAAACACATTAACGATTTGGCAAATGCGCTGCTTATTGGCTTGCGTTAGCGACACTGCGTTAAGTGGGCTATTGGTCGGCTTAGCTTGGCGCAACGTGATGGTCTTACTGGGGTTGTAATGTAGGCTCATGCTATTTCGACCTCACTGATTTGGTGATGGTGCTGGGTATTGGCATCGACTCGCCCTGTTACTATGGTGTTATACAAGTGGTTGAACACGGCACCGGGGCTGGCGTTATTTTGGTCGATAAAATAGCTGTGGCCCTTGGGAAAGTCATAAAGTGTGTTGATGTCGTCACAATCTATGCTGTAAACATTATTGGCAACGGCTTCAAGATGCTCTGGGCCGCTGTGGCCAAGGCGGCGTGAGGCGATACCATTGACTAAGTTAGACACTTTGCTGGCGCGCAGGGCGAGATCATCACTGGCATAATACACGCTAACATTGCGCGCAGCTTGGCTGATCAGTCGCCCGGGTTGATTGGGCTCTAAGGTTTGATTGTTGAGATCGGCGGCCATTAAAAACACATGACGAAATAACAAGGGAACGCCGCTGGGTAAGTAATCATGTTGCCATTTGAATAAGGTCTCACGCAGCACGCGATTGCCCATTGAGTGAGCTAAAACATTGATGCGCTTTAGGCAAGGGGCGTCTACTTGTGCATTTTGTTGTTGCCAGCCGAGTAGTTTTTGCAGTGCGCGCGCAAACGAGGTGCCACTGGTATCGGCGGATTTTTGGTCGTCCCAATAGTCTTTCACTATGCCTAGATCGTTATCACAAGGCCAGATGATGGGGATCACTTGCACTAAGTTGGCTTGCTGACTGTCAAAATAAGCTTGTAGCTGAGCAGCGCGGGGAAACACGTCTGGCTCGGGTTGATTGCTAAAGCCGTGAACGTAAAACAGTAATTGCTGATAGGGGCTATGTTTTAATTGCGCCATAAAAGCAAGAGAGCCCAATTCTTGATATTGATTTTGGCTGTTACGTTGGCAATAGAATACCTCACAGCTGGGGGCATTACAGTGGGGATCAAAGTTAAAGGTTCGTGGTAAGCGCGCGCTTTTTGAACGGCTAGCGGGGTGTATATTGGTGATAAAAAGCATGGTTAAGCCTAAGGTTAAAGTCATTAAACCTAGTCAATTAAATGCACTTTAATAACTTTTTTGTCATTAGTGTGCACTGCGATACTTTTAACCGAGAAAAATAGGGGATAAATCGCATTTTTTAGTGAGCTATCGCAGCATAGCTGCTCCCACAGGGCGGCGAGGTTGAATGTAGCAGAATGACGGCCTTGCCATTGGCAAGGCCGTCATAGGGTTAAAATTGGCGCACTCTAGGTAGCAGCTCTGGCAGTAGTTGGTCGATATTGCCATACAAGTAGTAATGGGCCTCAGTTTCAGCTGGCGACAAGTCAAGATAGTAGATGGCCTCGGTAATTTCATAACCCAACGATTTATAGGTGGCAGGTATTGCGCCTAAGCTATATACCTTATCGAGGTAGTTAATGGGGTCTACTTGTTTACCCATTAGATTATCTTCCATGATGACGGGTACGATCCCCGCCTCAATTAACTTAGTGGTTGCGCCAATTAATTCACTTTTAGACACTACGCCTGAAATGATGGCTTGTGTTTTTCCTTCTGCCTGCATGCCCGTTATAGCTTGATTGATATTTCGCACGTTTTGCAAATTATCGGGTTGGACTAGGTTCACGCTATAGGGTTTGTTGTTACCGGATATATGAAACGTTGCTACACCCATGGCTGGCGCCATCACATAGCTGGTGTATTCGCTCCATTGGCGCATGCGGTAGTCGACAGCCGATTTATTGTCATGCTCTGCTTTACTGATGCTCACTTCGTCTTGGTTAAAATGCAGCGTTGCCATTTGCTGGCGATCAGCTTGAAACAAGTTGTAGCGCGGCTTGACATTGTAGCGCGGGCTTAAGGTTAACTTGTCGTCACCATTGATGGCGGCGATAAGTTGGTCTGTTTTGGCTAATTTTACCCCGGCTTGTTGTAAGCGTTTAAAGGTTGGCCGAGTATAAAGCTCGGAAGAAAACACTGCGTCACTGGCCAGGTATACGTCAAAGCCCATTTTGCGTAGCCCTAGTACTGTTTGCATCACACACACATCGGTTTCGGCGCCAGCTACAATGATTTGATGAATACCTTGCTCCCTTAGCTTTTGCATGCCCGCTTTAACGTCTTGCTCTGTGGTCGAGTTAAAGTAAGCTTTATAGTAGCGTTTGGTATTTACGGGTAATTCTTGTTCTACCTTGGTAATAAAAGGGGAATGGTCTTCAGGGAAGCCTTCATAAGTTATTTGCGTGGTTAAACTTTTACTGGCTGCGGCTTTGGTTAGCGCAACAATATTGTCAATTTGCTGATCGGTTTGATAGTAATTGTTTTCAGGGGGTTTTGGCATATCGGGGTAGTAAATATTTACCCAATAATCAGGCGAATTGGGTATGTAGCCTTGTTGGGCGTCAATCACCAATAAAGCGGTATTATGACGTTTGAAGTCAGCAAATACGTCTGTTTTCACGTAGTGTAATTGCTGGCTGTTGCTGTGCTTGTCTGTGATTTTTTGCGCGTTGCTAACGTGATCTGTGCTAGCACTGTGGGCTGAGGTAATCACACTTCCAGACAGTAATGCACTGCAGATCAATGTATAGGTTTGGTTTTTCATATTTTCTCCTTGAACGATAAGTAAATCCATTTCGCGAAAATATGATGAATAAAAACAACAACTAAGGCGTTCAGTCTTATAAAACTGTACCTTTTACTTAAAACAAGTTTGCTCCACATCACATTTATTATGGTTTTTTTGCTTACGGTAAGAAGAGGGAGTGACTCCGGTTTCTTTTTTAAATACCGCATTAAAGGTTGCTTTGCTGCTAAATCCATTGGCAAGGGCAATTTCTAAAATGGTTTGCTGTTGCAATTGGGCATCCAACAACTGCGCTTTGATAGCCTTAATTCGATATTTGTTTACAAAATCTGAAAAGTGACTCTGGTAATGGTCGTTTACTACTTGGCTAACATAGTGGGGCGCAATGCCTATTTCGTCTGCCACTTCGGCCAGTGATAAGCGCGACCTTTTAAAAGCGCCTTGTGACATTAAGTTATCCAGTTGTGTGGCAATTAATATCTGTTGGTCTTGATCTAGCCGTGTGTGTTGATACTTCTCTTTCGTTGCAACGGGCTGCTCGGTGGGTGTTGTTAATGTGCTGTATTGGGGCGGGGGGATTATCGCCGTTTGCCTCTCTAACTCGTTTAATGTGTTTGGCTGCAGTGGCTGTTTTTGTTCCGCTGTTGGTTTTAGTTGAAGATATGACAGGCTTAACCAGGCCAGAAAATTTACCCACAGCACGGCTGGTAAGTAGCTGGTCAGAAAAACCAGCGGCAGCGATAAAGGAAGCCACTCCATACCAAATATAACGGCGCACCACATTGCTAAATGAACCAATAGCATGGACATAAGCCAGCGATAAATAATTGCTTGCACTTGGTTTCGTCGCCAAATTAAGTAGGCCAGCGCGAGCAAAACATAAGCATAAGGATGCCACAATAAACCGCCTAACCACTGAATGGTTTCTGGACTATAACTGACCCATTCGCCAGCAGAGAGGTAGTTGTTTATTCGTTCCATGCGCGTTGCACTTGGCATCGACAGCGCTTCGGGCAGGGTTAGTGCTACGTAGCCAGCAGCGGGTAAAAAGTGCAATAAATGCCATTTTGATAGCGGCTTGTTGGAGGTTAGCTTCAAGATCCAAAGCAATAACAGGGGTCCATAGGTAATATCGAACGAGAACCAATAACCAAACCATTGTGTCCAACTGGGCAAAACACCAAGATAGAGCAGGCCTTTGCTTGCGATTTCTAGGCTAAAAAAACCAAGCCATGCCGCTAAGTAATATTGCTGTTGACGAAAGATAGAAAACGCAGAAAAAGCGGATTGTATTGCCCCCATAAAAATGAGTGTGCATACCACCGCCCCTGCACTGATTGATTCATCCATAAACTAACCAGGTTACATTCAGAGGAAGCTGATTATTTGTGCCTTTATGCTTGCCTGCAATCATAATAGGGCGAGGGTGTGATCTCAGTTGGGTGATTGGCTTGTAATGCACGCTGGCATTAAACAGGGTTGGTTAGAAGTTCAACTTAAATGAGCACAAGTAACATTAGATTGTTACGCGCGCTGCTTCGCGGCTTAAAAGCCGCTCCTACCAAGTTAAGCAATGTTGTGGCGGTATTTATACCGCGAATAGTGCGCGCGCTGCTTAGTGGCTTAAAAGCCGCTACTTGTATGTTGAACTTGTTGATTCGTTTTTTTGGTAGGACCGGAGCTTGCTCAGGGAATGTGTGATATTCGCAGAGCAAGCTCAGCTTCTACGTGGGATGTTTAAAGCTGACCCGCTTGGCTGTTAACGCGTTAGCTGATACAAATTACCGCTGTCAGTAACAAAATAGATGTCGCCTGCAGGGCTGGTTTCGATGTCTCTAATACGCTCGTTTAAATCTTCCAAGAGGCGTTGTTCATCTACTGCCTCTCCGGCTTGGTTAAGTGTGACCACGTTAATGTGCATGAGTTTGAGCGCGCCAGCGAGTAGTTTGCCATTAAGCTCAGGAAATTTGTCACCGCGATATAGCACTAAGCTGCCGGGGGCGATGGAGGGCACATACACTTTAACGGGTGATTCTATGCCTTGTTTCTCTTTGGCTTCTCCCACGCTGATGGGGCCCCAGTATTCTTGGCCGTGTGAGGTGATGGGCCAGCCGTAGTTAGCACCTTTTTTGATCAGGTTTATTTCGTCACCGCCGCGAGGGCCGTGTTCAATCGACCAGAGCTGGTTGGTTTTGTTATCAAAAAATAGCCCTTGTGGATTGCGATGGCCGTAGCTCCAAATTTCGTTGCGTACTTTGTTGTTATTGAGAAACGGGTTGTCTGACGGCACTTGGCCGGAGGGGGTTAAGCGTAAAATGCTGCCAGCGTGGGTTTGGGTGTTTTGGCCGTTGTCACGCACGCCGCGATCGCCTATTGAAAAATACACGCTGTTGTTGTCAAAGGTAATTCGGCTGCCAAAGTGGCGTCCGGTGTCGCTGCGTGATTGGGTTACTAGTATGTCTTGCCAGTGGTTGAGTTTGCCGTTTTCATATATAGCGGATGCGAGGGCAGTGGCTCCTTGGCCGTTGATGTCTTTGCTGTAGGTAAAGTACAAGGTGTTTTCAGCAAAAGGCGAGTTAGCAATATCGAGTAAGCCACCTTGGCCTTTTACTGACACGTTAGGCACTTGAAATAAGGTTTGATGTTGGCCGGTTTTGAGGTTGAGTTGTTTAATTGCCCCGCCGCGCTCGGTGATGAGTAGGGTGCTTTCGTTTATGTAGGTGACTCCCCAAGGCAGAGTAAGGCCATCTGCCACTTTTTTCGCCTGCCAAGCGTGTGCGTTATTGGTGGTTAGAGTAGTAAGTATGATGGCGCTTGTTAAGAAATATATTAGGCGCAGGGTTTTGCTAGCTGGCAATGATTTCGCTAAGGGGAATGCGCGGGAGAAAGTCATAAATCCACCTGTTTTATGTTAGTTAATAGTAACCATATCATTTGGTTAAAATAGTGCAATTTATGCCGGACAGATATTGCCGCATAAAACAACAGGTAGGAGATGTATTTATACCGCGAATGCCGCGTAATAAATATGCAAATGAGCTTAGGCTTAGCAATCAAAAATAGCGTTTTACCAGTACTGGTAGACGCTATTTTGTTGGCCCTTTTCGCAGTTCTTGCACTTGCTGTTTCATTGATAATTTCTTTACCTATACTGCTAAGTAGGCTGACATGGGGTTAGCCGTTTAGCTATTAAGGAAGATAGAATGAAAACACGTTTATGTGTCGGCATGGTCGCGCTACTTTGCGCAGGTTATGCGCAAGCCACTTGTGGCCCAATAATGGTAAGCCCTGCGCCAACGTTACCAGGGTTAGTGGTGGACCAACCATTAGTCGATGTATCTGCGCCGGCGTGGCAAGCCGATGAGGTATATCAAAAAGGCGACATTGTTTTACACACCGATGGGTTATACCAAGCGCGCTGGTGGACGCAAAATGAAGTGCCAGGGCCAACGTGGGCGAGTTGGGAGCTATTAACTCGTGAGAATGCACAGTGGCGAAGTAGTGCGGTTTATAACCAAGGCGATACGGTGTTACATAATGGTAAGCTTTATCAAGCGCAATATTGGACCCAAGGGCAAGTGCCGAGTGACGGCGGGCCATGGCTAGAAACGCAAACCAGTAAGAAATTGCTGGCTGCTAACTTTATTCAAGAAAGCTACGATTGCGGTGCGCCGCCACAAATGAATCCGGATGGCAGCTACTACTACACCCGCAATTATCTTCGCAGCATTAGTTTGGCGACCGAAATGACCGATGAAGTGATTTTTGACACAGTCCGTTTTTCACCAAATGGTGCGGGTAAGATTGAGCTGATCACGGCTGTGATCGATGGTCAAACCTGTAAAGGCCAAGCGGCTTGTAATGCGCTGCTAAATGGTGAGGAGAAACAAGTAAGCTACTATTCCATTGCCACTAAGTCTTGGTCTAAAACTTATGGCAGTGTGATGCCAACGCCGACTCCGATCCCAACACCAATACCAAATTTTGAACAGGTTGAAGCAATTGATGAGCTTGAATCTCTTTCTATGATGCCACCCACTTTAGAGCCAACACCTATGCCAGAAATTGTGCTGGTTTGTAATGATCAGGATATTTGTCGTCAGGTTATTGTTAACCTGTAAACAGTTTCCGATGGAAGGTTCCCTGAGCAAGCTCAGGTCCTACAGATATTTCGGGTGTAATGTTCGGTAGGAGACGAGCTTGCTCGGCGAAGGATAGCGATTCCCTGAGCAAGCTCAACTCTTACAGGCGTTAATATTTGTACTTACTGTTCATATCTGCTAAATATCAACCCCATCAATAATATTGAAATGTAATAGGTTTTCCATGAAGGTGCTGGTAGTTGAAGATGAACAGGCCATTGCAGATAACATCGTTTATTCCCTTAAACTTGAGGGCTTTGCGCCGCAGCACTGCATGCTAGGCAACGACGCTTTGAGCTTGTTAAAACAGCAACCTTTTGACTTAATGATTTTGGATGTTGGCTTACCAGATATTAATGGTTTTGAAGTGTGTAAGTTGGTGCGCCAATTCAGCGAACTGCCGATCATCTTTTTAACCGCTCGCGATCATGAGATTGATCGTGTAGTAGGCCTAGAGATTGGCGGCGATGATTACGTGACTAAGCCTTTTAGTCCGCGTGAGCTGGTGGCAAGAGTGAAGGTGATTTTAAAGCGCGTTGGGCCAGCGCAGCCAGTGCCAGTAGCGCATAAACAAGAAGGCGTTTTACTATGCGATGAAGTTAAAAAACAATGGCGATATTACGGTGAGCCCCTTGATTTAACGCGTTATGAATATGGCCTATTGGCGACTTTGTTTAGTCAGCCGGAGCGGGTATTTAGCCGCGAGCAATTAATGGCCGAGGTTTGGCCTGATGCTTGTGGCAGTTTTGATCGGGCTGTTGATACTCATATTAAAGGGTTAAGAGCGAAGCTGAAGAAAGTTTCTGATAACGACCCGATAAAAACCCATCGTGGATTAGGTTACAGCCTAGTGCTGCCTGGCTCGTCAGCGGAACGTTAACCATGAAATTGCCCAAAATTAGTTTTCGCTTACGGTTGTTTTTGTTTTTCTTTCTACTGATTGGCGTTGGCTTGTCGCTGCAATTAAACGTGCTGACCAGCGAATTAAAGCCTGGGCTGCGTCAAGCCACCGAAGAAAGCATGGTGGATGCGGCAAATTTGTTTGCTGAAATAGCCACGCCTGAATTTGTGCGCGGTGAGTTAGCAAATGGCGAATTTGATCGCGCCTTTAAAGCGTTTAAGCAACGTGAGCTGAATGCGCAAATTTGGACCAAAGCAAAAACAGAAAGCTTATTAAGGGTATACATTACCGATAGTCGGGGTGTGGTGGTATATCACAGTGAAGGGCGCGATATAGGCAAAAGCTATTATCGCTGGAACGATGTACAGCGTACCTTAAATGGCCAATACGGCGCGCGCAGCACCGAAGCGGTGAAGGGGGATCCGTTAACTTCTGAGATGTATGTGGCGGCGCCTATCTTGGTGGGCGAACAAGTGATAGGTGTGCTGACTTTAGTCAAACCCAATCTCTCATTACAACCTTTTTTAGAGGTCTCGCGGGATAAAGTAGAGCGCTTTGGCATGGTGTTAATCTTACTGGCGGTGTTGTTGGGCTTAGCCGTGAGTTATTGGTTAACGGGATCAATAAGAAAGTTACGCGACTACGCTGTGGCGGTGAGCCAAGGCAAAGAGGCGGTCGCGGTGCCGCAATTTTCTGATATTGAGCTTGAGCACTTGGCTCAGGCGATGGCGCACATGCGGGTGCAATTAGAAGGCAAAAATTACGTTGAACAATACATTCATAGTTTAACCCATGAAATGAAAAGCCCTGTTGCCGCCATCAAAGGGGCTGCTGAGTTGTTAGAGCAGGGATTACCACCGGCTGATCAAGCGCATTTCATTGGTAATATTAAAAATGAAAGTGTGCGCGTTGAAATATTGATTAACCAGCTATTGGCTTTGGCTGCGCTTGAAAACCAGCAGGGGTTGAATAACATCGTTGCAGTTGACTTAGGGCAATTGGCACTAGCTGTGGTTGAACGTTTAGACCTATCACTTAAGGAAAAACAGTTAACGGTTAATATTCAAGGTACAGGCTGTGTAGAAGGTGATGCCTTTTTGTTAGGCCAAGCCATTGAGAATCTCGTGACCAATGCCATTGATTTCAGTCCTGTTGGGGCTGAGATCAGTTTGACCATCGGCGCTAAAAGCGATCACATCTTTTTAAAAGTGGCCGATCAAGGCCCCGGTTTACCGGATTATGCGTTGGCGCGGGTGTTTGAGCGTTTTTATTCTTTACCGCGTCCGCATACAGGGAAGAAGAGCTCGGGCTTGGGCTTAAGCTTTGTTCAGCAAATATGTTATTTACATCAAGCCAAATGCAGTTTAAAAAATGGTGAACAAGGCGCAATCGCGCAGCTAACGTTGCCGTTCACTCAGCCAAAATAGACGTGAATGGCTTGACAATTCACACATAAAACACACAAAAGCCACATCGTTAACACAAATGCCTTGGTTACTCTTTTGCTATATCAAAAGGGAGAGCCAATATGAAATCGATGTTAGGTAAAAAAATCATTTTCTTAGTTTTTAGCGGGTTACTCGCCGCTTTTGCGTTAACCGTGATTGAAGAATTAATTCAAGAGCGATTGCACTATCAAGATCAAGCTAAGCGCAGTGTTGCCCACGCTTGGAGTGGTGAGCAGCAGGTATTTGGGCCGATGCTGGTGGTGCCGCATCATTACCGAGAAGTAAAATCGGTTTGGGACGGCAAGCTTGAAAAGTATATTAATCGCACGGTTGAGCACCGCAGCGTGCTGTACATTATTCCAGAGCATCTTAAGTTAGACTCACAAATGACCACGCAGCAGCGGGCCCGGGGCATATTCTCGTTTCCGGTGTTTACCAGTCAAATGACGTTAGCAGGTGAGTTTGATTTAACCGAATATAACCGTCTTAAAAATATGCCAAATGTATTTAACATTGAAACGCCGTATTTGGCCGTTACTTTATCGGATATGCGCGGCATCAATAACAAGCCCATTTTGAATTGGCAAAGTAGTCAGCGCACCTTTGCCGCAGGCAGTAATTTGAGCTTTAGTCCACAAGGCGTGCACGCACCGTTAGAAAACCTAACGGGCACCCGCGCTAAGTTTGATTTTGAATTAAACCTGCGCGGCATGGATACATTGTGGTTTACGCCTATTGCCAAAGACACCAAAGTGGATTTAGCCGCTTCGTGGCCCCATCCCAATTTTGTCGGCCAGTTTTTACCGACCGAGCGTGAAATCAGTCAACAGCAGTTTCAAGCTAAATGGCAAGTATCGGAATTTAGCAGCAATATCACGCAGGATGTGACGCGTTGCCAAACTGGGGATTGTTCAGGCTTGATGAGCAATCGTTTTGGCGTGAGTTTAAATACGCCAGTAGATATTTATCGTCAATCTATTCGCAGCGCTAAATACGGTTTGTTGTTTGTAGGATTAACCTTTATTAGCTTCTTTGTGTTTGAAGTGCTTAAGCGTTTGCAAATTCACCCGGTGCAATACACCTTAGTGGCGCTGGCGTTATCGGTATTTTATTTATTGTTAATTGCATTGTCTGAACACCTTGGCTTTTTAATGGCTTATGCTCTTGCCACCAGCGCTTGTGTGTTGTTGCTGACCTTTTACGTCGCTTCAATACTGCGTAATGTGAAATGGGGGCTCGGATTTGGCGGCTTTATCGCTCTGTTATATGTGCTGCTTTATGTGATTTTAAGCTCTGAAGACCATGCGTTATTACTTGGCGCGGGATTAGTGTTTGCCGCCCTTGTTTTAGTCATGGCTGCCACCCGTCATTTAGATTGGTATCAAGTAAGTAATTGGGCCAGCGAAAAAGCCAAAGCGCAGCTGTATCGCGCCAAGCAAGAAGAGCAATGGGCAGATGACCTATTAGATGAGCCTGAAGCCCCAATCAGCCAGTCGAAAGACTAGCCACTGAGGGGGCTTTTTCGCAGCATGATTGCTGCTCCTACCGGGTGCGGCTCACCGGGTAGGAGCAGAATTTATTCTGCGAATAAAGCACGAGCCAGGTGGGGGATGAACTACCTGTTTCACTTTGATCAAATCCACCTCACAAAAATGTACGTTAACCAAGAAAAAATAACCCTCTCTAACTGATTGTTTGTTTTACTGGCGCAATACCAATATTAAATAGTTAAAAGTCTCGCTATGTTACATGTCAATATTTCTGTTCTAGTGTTTGGTCACGAGCCCAACTATATTCCGGTCCCCGATGTTTCGTTGCAATTAACCCAAACCGGCATTAGTGCCAGTGAGTTAATTCGCTTAACGGTGGTTAAGCAAATAAGCGCAATGACGGCCGCGCAAAATCAGCCTGAATCGATTGCTGAGAGCGTGCAGCACCAATACTTGCACCCTGATGACGTCGAGCAAATGCAAGCCGAAGGCAAAATTGCTTTAGCTAAGCCCCTTACCACGTCAACACCTGTCATCAATGTTGAACAAGAAGCGGCGAAAGCCATCACGGCATTTCGTAATAAACGCTTCAAAATCTTTATCGACGGTGAAGAAGTCCACGACGTAGATCAACTTTGTCAGCTACACAATGATTCAAACATTAAATTTTTACGCTTGATCCCGCTGGTTGGCGGCTAACTAGGAGAGATAAAATGGAAAATTGGCGCCCAGCACACCAGCAGGTGTTTAATGCCGTTAGCGAACTTTTGACTGACGTAAACAATATTCGAGACCTGAAAGATGATTTTTCAGGCCTATTTGAAGGCAGGAATAACAAGCCAGAGTCGCAGTGCGAAATTGAACAGTATGTTACTCAACTAACGAAAAAATTAGGCGATAATGCATCAAGTCAATTAGCTGAATATTTATTGCACCCGGCGGAGCATTATATTGAAAGCAACTGGAAAAATATGGACGGCTTTATTGCTGATATTGCCAGCTTGCTTGCCGTGTATTATTTTGCGGAACATCCAGATGAGAGCCTAACCCAAGGGGTGATTAAACGTTTATTTTGGATCTTAGAGGCTTACTCTGAAGGCACTGAAATAGCACCAAATTTATACTACAGTGAAGCGGATGTTTTGCAGCGTTACTGTTTTCCCAACAGTTATGACTGTGTACGTTTTCTACTATTGATGCAAGAAACCCCTGCGATTAATCAAGCATTAAAAGTGGCTTTTTCAGGGCAGCATAACCGAATAATTGCACGTAAAGAAAGTGATTATGCTTACGAAAGTCGTAACCGAAGTAGTCACAATTTACTTGGTTCACTTTATAGCGAGTTTGCAGATGTGTGCCAGCGTTTACACAGCAATAATCAGTTTGATTATGATTGGTTTAAACAGGCGGTATTAGTTCACCCTGAGTTAGTGCGCAGCTATTGGCTTGAGCCTGATATTGATGAAGTTAAAGCAGATAGTGCGTTCTCCAGCGAATTTATCAAAGCCTATTCCACGTATTTAAAGCAGCTGGTGGAAGAATTAGATCCTATTGAAAATGGTTATGCGCTATCGAGTATTTTTGATTATTCACAAACGGCGGGTATTTCATGGTTGAAAAAAGGGTTGGGGCTAATTGAACTGATTGGCATCAAAGCTAAAGATCTAAAAAATGCCTATTACAGTGATGATGTATCGAAAGCGGCTTACTATTTAATCCGTTGCCCTGGTTTGCGTAAAGATGAAACTCAAGCGCAATTAATTGCCATGTTAGATGAGTTTAAAGAAGCCACCTTATTAACAGCGCTACCTTATGCAGGCTTTGCCCGTGATGCCATTTTGATCGCGCTAGGTTGGCAGTCTCTTTTACCCGTGCAAAAAATGCTATTTCATTGGGGCAAAGGAAATCCAGCAACGTTAGATAGTTGCAGAGACGTTTGTAATTCAACCAGCACAAATTCCGGCGTGATCGATAGAAGTGCCGCCAGTGAGGTGTTGGCGGCCGCCGACGATAAGGCATTAAAAAAATATATTAAAGCGATGAACGCATCGAGTATCGATCTGAAGAATTATCTGGTGCTATTAACCGCTGTTAAAGGTTGGGACAAGGATAAACTTGAGAAGAAGTTGGTACGCCATCACCAAATAGGCATTAAAGCCTATGGCTTGTATGCCGTTGAGGATGAAGCTGAATTAAAAGCGCGTTATCTTAAATTTAAACAAATGCACAAAGAAGCGACGCAATATGGCGCGGAGCGTCAAGCGAATACTCAAGCTGCAGTGAAAGCGGGCTTGAAAAATTTAGCGCAGTCGGCCGGATACAGCGATGAAATTCGCATGGAATGGGCATTAGAAGCGGACATTGCTGATGACATGGTGGCGTTTAACCAAGAGCATGAAGCAGAAGATTGGACTGTCAGCTTAGTGATGGCAGGACTCAAAGCTAAGATAGTGGTGAAAAAAGCCGGCAAGGCCCTAAAGTCAGTGCCGCCAAAAGTGCGTAAAACGCAGATTTATCAGGCCATGCGTGCCGCGCAAGATAACGTGCGAAGCCAAGCCAGCCGATTTAAAAATACCTTAGAAGAAATGATGTGTCAGCGCGATACCATCAGCGCCGATGAGCTAGCAACCTTAAGTCGCTTGCCTGTGGTGAAAGGCATGTTAAGCCAGTTGATTTTAAAATCGGGTACCGGTTTTGGTTTTTTCAATGGCACTACGGATACATTAACGGGTTTATCAGGGGAAGCGGTGGCCATTGTTGATGAGCCGGTGATTGCCCATGTGTATGATTTATTAAAAGCGAATATTTTACCGCAAAGCCAACAGGCCGTGGTTTCACAGCGATTAGTTCAACCTTTTAAGCAAGCGTTTCGTGAGCTCTACGTGGTGACGCCCGCTGAAATTGAAGCCAAGCATGACTCGATGCGTTTTGCCGGTCATGTGGTTGATGGCGCGATTGCTAGTCGGTTATTCCAAGGTAGAAACTGGACTCAATATGGTGGTGATTGGGTCGAGGTTTTTAAACGTTTTCCGAAACAGCAATGTTATGCCCAAGTGGAATTTCCCGAGTCACGCCACTATTTGGCTGAAGATGATGGCCCGATGGATGTGATTTACTTTAAACGCGGCAATGACAAGCTGTTACTTGAAGATGTTGAGCCGGTCGTGTTCTCTGAAGTGATGCGAGATATTGATCTTGTTGCATCGGTCGCGCAGCTGGACGATGAGAATGGCCGTTGGTCTACAGAAAGTGCGCAGCGCCGCGGCGAGTTAGTATTAAACCTGATCCAAGATTTAGGCTTGAAACAAGTTCGTTGTGAAGACAACTATGCCTATATTGACGGTAAGCTAGCTCAATATCGAGTGCACCTTGGTACGGGGGTGATCCATATTCAACCAGGCAACTACTTATGTATCGTGCCAGAAGGACAAGCGAGTGAGGATTTATATCTGCCATTTGCCGATGTCGATAAACGCATGGCAGAAATTATCAGTAAGATATTTTTACTGATCAGCGATGACCAGATCAAAGATGAAACCATTCTAAGTCAAATTAATCAATGCGCCGCGCAAAGCGCGTAAGTAAGGAGAGCAAAATGGCAGAGTTACATTCAAATTTATATTTTAAACACCCAGAGCCAGAGCAACATAAAAAGTTGGTGGCGTTGCTCACCTTACATGATCTTAATGCTGGTCAAAATCAAGATGATATTGACCAGCAATTTATACACTTAGCGGCTGACATTAACCCAGAAAAGGGCGCCGAGTTAGCAACTGATCTGCTCAATTACGTAACGAATGAGCTTTACAGTGAGTTTGGCTCTGAGAGCGTAGGGGAAATTGCGGGCTATTTTACCTCCCATTGGGTCGGAGGTTCATCGGGTGATGAAATTCAATATGGTTTGGTTAGCTTTTTACATCATCTTTGCCCTGAGATACATGTGTTGTCTTGGGGCTGTGGCGATGATGATCCTTGGGAATTTTGGTTCTTTGTTCACGATGGCCAGGTAATGCGGTTTGATGACTGCCCATTTGAAGGGGAGGACACTATTTTATTGGGCACTATCTATCGGCTTTGGCACCAAGGCTTACCCAAGCAAATTCGTGAAGGTTTTTTGTATGACGCTGACTATGCCGATGAGGTTGAGCATGACGAATACCAAATGGTGTCGGAGATGCGCTACCAAGAATGGTTGTCGGAATTAGGTCAAGACGATGAGTACGACGAAGATGCACCTTATGAAGAAGCTGAAATTGAGCAAGTTGGCCCTGAATTAGACGATGTTGCTTTAGAGGGCTTACGTGCCATTTGCGTGGGCTTGTCGCAAGAAGCCAGTATTGAAGAGACTTTGCTGGTGCTGAGCAAAGCCAGCCAATGTTTAGTGGAATTAGAAAGCCAATATCAGTCGGGTTATGAAATGGCACCTGAGAATCCGCAAGATTTCTTAGAATTTTATCCGCAATATAGCGATGCCATTGCGATGGAGCCATTAAACACTCACTTAGCAACTTACTTAAAACAAGTTGTCTCAAAGTTAGAGCAAGGTAACTTACTCGGTACTTTGATTTTGCAACATGATGAAGTGTTAGATTTTATTTGCGTATTGGGGCCTGTGTTAGAAGAAGGCGCGGAGCTGCTAGAAGGAGCCATTGAAAGTTATGATGATTTTCTGGTTTGGAAAGACTTTTTGGTATTGATGATGGAAGCAGAGTGAGTTAATTACTAGTTTTCGCGGTATAAATACCGCTCCTACAGGGCCTGATGCGTGGCGCAGTAGGAAAATTTATTCTGTGAATAATAACTAGTTTTCGCGGTATAAATACCGTTCCTACAGGGCCTGATGCGTGGCGTAGTAGGAGAATTTATTCTGCGAATAATCACTAGCTTTCGCGGTATAAATACCGTTCCTACAGGGCCTGATACGTGGCGTAGTAGCAGAATTTATTCTGCGAATAATCACTAGATTTCGCTGTATAAATACCGTTCCTACTGGGCCTGATGCGTGGCGCAGGAGCAGAATTTATTCTGCGAATAATCACTAGTTTTCGCGGTATAAATACCGCTCCTACAGGGCCTGATGCGTGGCGCAGTAGGAGAGTTTATTCTGCGAATAATCACTAGATTTCGCGGTATAAATACCGTTCCTACAGGGCCTGATGCGTGGCGCAGTAGGAGAGTTTATTCTGCGAATAATCACTAGTTTTCGCGGTATAAATACCGCTCCTACGGGGCCTGATTCGAGGCGTAGGAGCAGAATTTATTCTGCGAATAATCACTAGATTTCGCGGTGTAAATACCGTTCCTACTGGGCCTGATGCGTGGCGCAGTAGGAGAATTTATTCTGCGAATAATCACTAGTTTTCGCGGTATAAATACCGTTCCTACAGGGCCTGATGCGTGGTGTAGGAGCAGAATTTATTCTGCGAGCAAAGCGTATGCAATATTGCAGTATTTCTGCTGCTTCAGCCGAGTTCGAACTCACTTAGATCCCAATAAAGCATTTCAGTTATTGCGCCGTTCCTTAACAATCAATTAACATACAATGTTCTATATCTCAGCAGGATACTAGTGTTATCCATGGTGAAATAAGCGATCTCAAGGATGAGACAGATGTATCAAGCCAAATTCGCCTTTATTGTATTCATGTTATTGTTTACAAAGCAAATTCATAGCGCGCCTCATTATAGCTTTGCCAATGTGTCATTAAATCAAGGCTTAACCCAAGCCAGTGTTAATGCCATGGTGCAAGACGATAGCGGCTTTTTGTGGTTTGCCACGCAAGAAGGGGTGAATCGTTTTGATGGCCACCGCTTTGAATCGATTCCCGCTGGCGTGTTATCAAGCCAGTTTGTTCTGCGTTTAGCGAGGGGGAGCGACGGTCATTTATGGATATTAACAACCAATGGCCTTGATATTTACGATCCAACGACACAATCTGTGGTTCGCAGTTTCACTCCTGAGCAGTTAACGGGCAGCCATGCTGGCTATCTCATTCGCAGCATTCTTATCGATGGTGAGCGCGCCTATTTAGCGGGCAGGGGCGGCGTGTATCGGGTTTCTGAAAGGGGTGATGTCGCCAACATTTCTGTTGACTCTGATCTCAACAAACACAACCTTGATGTGCATAGCCTCACAAAAGATGGACACAATACCCTTTGGACAGCGACCAACAAAGGGCTTTATTACTCACAGGCACAGAGCAACGATTTTGAACTTTTTACCAGTGAAGCCATCAATGCTGAGCTTGATGCCACGTGCCTTACTGCGACCAATACAGTGGTATGGGTTTGTAGTGCTGATGGAATTTATGAGATTAATAGTCAAACGCATGAGGTGCGCTATTTCTCTAATCAAACACTGGCGTTAACCGATCCCGTGCAAATCTTGTTTGAAGATTCAGCAGGGCTGATTTGGCTGGGCTCAAAAGCAGGCCTTTATCAGGCTGATTTTGTCAAACAACGAGCCTATCCTATTAGCCTAGGTCAGGGCTTCTCTGAGGTGTTCGTTAGTGCGATTTTTGAGGATAAGGTTGGTAATCTATGGATTGGCAGCCAACTTCATGGTGCGTTCAAATTATCGAACACTGCGCGATATTTTAATTTAATTGACAAAAATGATGGCTTATTAGGCAGCTCTGTCATGGCCTTGAGCAAAGATAAATACAATCAGATACAAAGCTTTACCGCAAACGGTGCTTATAATTTGGTGTCTCAAGATGGCAAGTTGATCGATAAAAAAATATTGACGAAAATGAATGGCAATAAGCTTGGCGTCATCGTTCACTCCTTATCTTTTAATGAGAAAACCTGGTTAGCTGGTGATTTTGGTGTTGCTACTTTTTCACCTCAATCTAGCCAGCTTGAGCCTTATTCGTTTGACCACTTTGATCAGATGAATAGAGGGCGCTTTGTCAGTGAATTAATGCTATTCAATGACGCACTCTGGGCACTATCGTTTGAGTCTGGTCTATTAAAATACGATCAGTCTAGCGATCGGTTCTCGCCATTCAAGCCGGATAATTGGCCGAGTCATCAGCCCTTTTTAGCTAAGGTGACCAGCGCCGCGCAAAACCAAGAGAAAGTCTGGTTGACCACAGTGGATAATCAACTTATTGAGATGGATAAAATAAATTTTCAACTCACTGAGCTAACGGCAAATGGTGCCTTAGTATTTGACGGCGTTTATGATCATATTGTGGATCAATCTGGCAACGCTTTGTGGCTTGCTAGTCGTTCAGGGGTTATCCGTTTTGATTTGAATACTCAAGCGTTTCAATTGATAAAGGAGCCCAGCGGCTTTGATCAAGGGCGGGCCGCCTATTCGGTTTTTGAGGACGCTAAAGGCGGTATTTGGAGTAACGCTGGGTCGACCTTGTTGCATATTGATCCCGACAGTTTGCAAGTAAGACGTTTTTCATTAGCTCACGGCATGGCTATTCAAGAATTTAACGCTAAGGCGAGTCTTGCCCTGACCGACGGGCGTTTTTATCTGGCCGGTATAAATGGTTTGTTAAAGATTGATCCTGCGCTAGTTAATTTAGCGCAGCAGGCCAGTGCTGCACGAGTCACTCATATAGAAGTCAAACAGGCGACAACCATACGCAGTGATGAATCGTCTTGGGTGGCGGTGCCGTTTCGATATGAACAAAGACTTAACCTAGTGCAAGATTCGGCCATCAGATTACATTTTGCCGATTTCTCATTTAACCCCGACACACGCTTTCGCTATAAAATGCAAGGCATAGATAATAGCTGGAACTATACCGAGCCCGGTCAGCATTCGGTCACTTATCATCAATTGCCGCCAGGGCGTCACACTTTTTTTATTGAAAGTGAAAACGCGAACGGTGTGTGGCTGGGGCAACAAAAGCTGATGCTAGCGGTACCGGCTTATTTTTACCAAACACTTTGGTTTACCTTGCTGTTGGGGTTGCTGCTGATAATGCTTGGCGTAGTGATTGCGCGCTCTAGAGCGCGATATTTACAGCGTCAGAATTATAAGCTTGAGGGCAAAGTACAAGAGCGTACCCATGAAATAAAAGCCATGCTGGATCAGCGGGTTCGCTTGTTTGCTAATGTATCCCATGAGTTTCGCACACCTTTGACGCTTATTCTGGGGCCGTTAACGTCGGCTCTATCCGACAAGGCATCCTCTGCTATCACTCCAACTCAGTGGGCAGTAATAGAGAGAAACGCGCGTCGCTTACTGTTAATGACAGATAAACTGCTTAAATTGACCCAAACTGGGCTTAGAGAGGCCTCTGCAGTCACGCCGCTTGACCCGGTGATCAAGCATATTAAGCTGCAGTATCAAGATTTAGCACAGCACCAACAAGTTGATATTTGCCTATCGGGACAGGCGGGTTATTGGGTGGCGGCCAGCGCGGATGAGTTACAACTCATTATTCAAAATGTCATCAGTAACGGCATTAAATATAACCGTCCCGGTGGTCATGTTAACGTTAAGTGGCATGGAGACAATGGCCAGTTGATCATAACGGTTGAAGACGATGGTTATGGCATTGATGAGGCTGATTTAGGCCATATTTTTGAACCTTTTTATCGAGAACAACAGCGGCGACATCCCGATATAACAGGCACCGGATTAGGCTTAGCCTTAGTTAAGGAAACTTTGCTTGCGATAGGCGGCGACATAACAGTGGAATCAACCTCTGCTCACGGTAGCGTCTTTTTGATCCGTTTACCCCTCGCGCGCGCTAGGGAAATTGTTGAGCCTTGTTTTGACTTTCCGTCCGTAACAGAGCCCTTGCGACCCGTTACACGTTCACAGACTAATGCAATGAATACTGCCACGGGCATAGACGACATTTTGTTGATTGTTGAGGATAATATTGAGCTGTCAGATTACTTGGTGTCGGTATTTTGTGACCACTACCAATGCTTGGTGGCCAGTGATGGCCAGCAAGCATTGGCGATAGCCACTGATGCAATTCCAAATGTGATCCTATGTGACTGGCAGATCCCAAGTTTAACCGGGCTGGAAGTTTGTGATGCGATTCGTGACAATGATAAAACCTGCCATATTCCATTTCTATTAGTGACCGCTAAGGTCGATGATGACTCACGAAGGATGGCGCTAGTACATCAAGTGACGGATTTTATCACCAAGCCATTTGATATTGATGAGCTTAAATTAAAAGTAGATAACTTAAATGCGCTTACCCATGGTTTCTCCGCTGATAAAAGTGAGCGCGCGGGTCCCATAGGCATCAGTCATGGCCTTAAAGGCAAAGACCAAGAGTTTATGAATAAACTTGAGCATATTTTTAAGCAGCATTTTCATGATAGTGATTTCAGTGTTGTGCAATGTGCCGAGCAAATGTTTATGAGCAGTAAGCAGTTGCAGCGCAAAATTAAAGGCTTGCTAGGGGTAACGCCGAGTGAAATGCTACGGGAATATCGGTTACTGCAGTCCAATGAAATTCTACGCTCTGGTATTGCTATATCGGAAGTGGCGTTAATGTGTGGCTTTAGTTCGCAAAGTTATTTTACAACCCTTTATAAGGCTCGCTTTGGCGTCACACCGAAAAAATATCAGGATCAAGTCGAGCGAGTATAACAAGCTGGTTGGTGCCATTTACGTTCGCTAAATTGTTACCCGATTTTTATTAAGCTTATGAAATTTAACTATAAAAAAATCATCTCTCAGTTTCGGCCTATGTTGAATGGTAACCATTCAGTTTGCTGAAATCAGCCATTTGTGATGGACATAGTCCAGCTAGTTGGCAGAAAAATGACAAATGTAGCCAGAGCGTTGTATATGACATCTTGTCGTTTAGTTTCAAAAAAACGTCTTTTATCTGAAATAAATGGTTGTGCGCTTTATCTACTCTAAATGGGCTTAAAAGAACGAGGACGTTCTGGTTGAGCACTCATTAGAATTGATAAAGGAAGACATGATAATGTTTAAATTGAAAGGAAGCGTCATTGCAGTCGCCGCTGCATTAATAGCCAGCCCTGCTTTTTCAGCAGAAGTAGTGGAATTGAACCTAGACGACGTAAATAGTCTTGGTATCGTAGGTGGCCCTCAAGCACTGAGTTTAGGCATACTTGCTGAGCCAGATGGGTTGAGCGTGGCTGAGCAAAGTAATAGCGCGCAACACGGCGAACTGCATCAGACGTTGCAACAATATTACCAAGGTGTCCCGATCCTCGGTGGTGATATTGTATTGCTTAAAAATGAGCAAACGGAAAAATACACTTATGTAGCAGGTAGCGTGCTTAAAAATATTGAGGACGATGTAAAATCGGTCAAACCTCTCATCAGTGTTCGGGATATTGATGGCTTAGCGAAACAGATTATCGCGCGTGATGAAGGCACCTCTCTTGATCGAGTAAAACAAGAGCAGCCAACCCAGCTTTATATTTACGCCAGTGAGTCGGGTAAAGCGCACTTAGCTTACTTATTCTTTGGCTTTGTTGATGTCAATGCCGTTAAAGCACCAGTGTTGATCATGGATGCCAATACTGGGGAGGTATTGGAGCAATATAATAATATTCCCCATGCTAAAGCGACGGGTGAGGGTGGCAATGAAAGACGCGGTTTAATCAGTTATGGTCAAGGTGAGTGGGATCATCTGAGCGTTACGAAATCAGGCAATCGCTGTACCTTGGAAAACCAAGATGTGCGCGTAGTCAATCTAAACAATCGTGCTGATTACACGACTATATCTCCGGCTTACCCATACAACTGTGTTGATTCTGATAACCGTTTTGTTGAAGCGGATGTGAATGGCGCTTACGGCGTGGGCAGTGAAGCTTTGTACAATGGTACTAAACATGTACAAATGTTTCGTGATTGGTATGCCACGGCGGCGTTACCTTCTAAGTTGATAATGCGCGTGCATTATGGCAATACAGACAAAGACGCCAATAATGCTTTTTGGTATCAGGGCAAAATGAGTTTTGGTGATGGCGGCTCACGCTTTCATCCGTTTACCAGTGTGTCTGTGGTGGGCCATGAAGTTGCCCACGGCTTTACAGAAAACCACTCAGGTTTAGTTTATAGAAACCAATCAGGTGGGCTGAATGAATCATTTTCTGACATGGCGGGCATGGCATTAAAGGAATACATTTATGGCCGTGCTGATTTCATTATGGGTAATGAAATCTATAAAAATTCGGGCTTTATGCGCAGCATGAAAAACCCGACTTCTGATGGTCGCTCGATTGATCATGTATCAAGATACACCACTGGTATGGATCCTCACCATTCGTCAGGTGTGTTTAACAAGGTGTTTTACAACTTAGCGACTACGCCCGGTTGGAATGTGAGATATGCCTTTGAAGTGTTCTTACGTGCCAATGAGCGTCGTTTATGGACCTCTAACGCAACTTATCAGCAAGCGGGCGATGGCGCTTGTCGTGCGGCTGCCGATTTAGGTTGGGACGGTAATGACATTGCGGCTGCCCTTAGTGATGTTGGTTTGTCATCAAGCTATTGTCGCGCTGGTAACAAACCCGTGGGCGGCGTGACGCCAACGGTTGCGCCTACAGTCGCGCCAACCGTTACACCCACAACGGAGCCGACGATAGCACCGACGCCTGATCCGTTACCTGGCGGCGCTTGGAACAGCCAAAAAGTTTATCTTGCGGGTGATAAAGTGTCACACAAAGGCAAACAGTATGTGTCACTGTGGTGGAACCAAGGCCAAGAGCCAGGGACAGCACAATGGGGACCTTGGGATTTAGTGGATGGCGGCACAGTGCCTGAGCCAACGCCGCAACCTACCGTTGCCCCAACGGTAGCACCTACAGTTGAGCCAAGTGTTACGCCAACCAATGAGCCGGGTGAAGGTTGTAGCGGTGTTGGCGCTTGGAGCGCGAATCAGTCTTATTCACTAGGCGATGAAGTGGTTTATTCAGACAATCGGTACGAGGCAATTTGGTGGAGTACCAATGTCGTTCCTACCGCTAGTTCAGCTTGGAATATTTGGAAAAAATTAGGCGGCTGTTAATCTGCTTAATGAATGATAAAGGAGCCAATTGGCTCCTTTATCATTCAACTAATCACTAACTCGCCACCCTTGACCGGATGGCGAGTTTGTTTGGTTTTACACTTTAAATGTTTCGATTTCTTGTTGTAAGTTCTCGGCTAGTTGCGCTAGCTGGTCACTGGCCGCACTGCTTTGCTCTGCACCTGATGCAGTTTGATTGGCTATTTCACTGATGTTAGTGATATTGCGGTTTATTTCTTCGGTGACCGAACTTTGCTGTTCAGCTGCGGTGGCAATTTGTGCGTTCATGGCATTGATTTGATCTACACTGGCGGTAATTTCAACTAGCGCATCACCGGCTTTTTTCGCTTCTAATGCCGTGCTACTGGCATGCTCCGCGCCTCTCTCTAGGCGTTGCGAGGCGTCTTTGCTGCCTTGCTGTAAGGTGAGAATTGTCTCTTGAATTTCTTGGGTTGATTGCTGGGTGCGGCTCGCTAAAGTACGAACTTCATCGGCAACTACTGCAAAGCCTCTGCCTTGTTCGCCTGCGCGCGCGGCTTCAATGGCAGCATTTAATGCCAGTAAGTTGGTTTGCTCTGAAATTCCTTGGATCACATCAACCACACTGCCAATATCTAAGGCATGCTGCGCGAGAGCTTGCATTGAAGTGACAGATTGCTGCATTTCATCAGACAAGTTTTCAATCATGGTGATACTGTCTTTGACTATTTTAAGACCATTTGCGGCCGACAGGTCGGCCTGCTCTGAAGCGGTAGATGCGGATTGAGCACTTTGTGCTACCTCATGAACAGTGGCGGTAAATTGGTGGATTGCAGTGGCGATGAGCTGAGTTTGCATCTGTTGATCTAAAATATTTTGTTTTGTCTGTAAAGAAACGGCGGAGTTTTCTTCAGCTGCTTGAGCCAATAGCTGGGTGGATTGATGAGTGGTTTGTACTAAGTGATGAAAGCTGTCGACTATTTTATTAACGTGAGCAGCTATATGGGCAAATTCATCATTGCCTGAAATATGCACCCGTTGGGTTAAATCTCCTTGGGCAATATCGTTACCGGTATGCTCAAGTTGGTACGAGGCGCGGTTAATTCTGTTAATGATTAGCCAAGACAACCAAGAGAGGATACTGACGCAGATTAAGACCGTTAACAGGGTACTATTGAAGAAACTACTGCTGTTTTGCTCAGCTTGTTGAAAACTCGCTCTAGCTTCATCCATTTGCAGGTTTAAAAAGCCCATTGCCTGTTGCGAGACTTGAGCGAACATAGGGTTAATGACTTGCAGTAAAACAAGATTAGCGTTGGCGAATTGCGCTTCTTTCAACGCAGTTGTCGCTGGGTTAAAGCCTTGCTCAGTGATCTTATCTAGTTGGTTCACTAATTGTTTGATTTGCTCGGTTTCCGCAGGAGATAAACTAGCTGTTAGGATTTCATTGTCAACGATATTGTGCAGTTGCTTTAGTGCATTATTAATGGCATCAAGGTGTTGCTTAAGGTGATGTTGATGAAGTTTGGCAAACTCTGAGGAGGGGTCGTGCTGAAACGATAACAATAGTTCACTACGTGCAGTGCCTAACAGCTGTAAAATTTTCCCTGAGCGTATTGTGTGCTGCATCCCTTGCGTGTAAAGGCTTTCGATAGCAGTCGTTGCGTGTTGCATTCCGGTTATGCCTTGATAAGCAATGAACACTAACGAAAACAAGGTAATTATTACACTGATTTTAAGACGAGCATTAACTGTCTGAAGCCATGGCAAGCCACCCTTGTTGGTTTGTTCACGAGAGTGCAGTGGCTTAATGGTGCCTGTGGGGTAAGGTTGCATCTTCAAGATCCTTAAAATTTCGCATAATGTTCCTTTTATTCTAGGCTTTGCAAAGGTGGTGCAATGGCTGACTATCAATGTAGTTTTGTTTTAATTGATTTATATCAAGAGGTTCGTGCGATGAAGTTTTTTAGTTATTGTTATTTATGCTAATTATTTTTACCTCGTTGCTCAGCTTCGCTATGATGCAAACCTGTTTAGGTTAATTTGATCTAACCCCTTGTCTCGTTTTTTGTGTTAATGAGGCGTGATTGATCCAATATTTTTACTCTACATATTTGTAAGGCGGCTATATGCGTTTCCTTTATCAACTATTTTTAGGCTTCATTTTATGTGTTGTTAGCGTGTTTAGTATTGCGACCGAGGTTGATTACGTCGGGCCTTACACGCACTTAGGTAAACCTGCGATTATCATGGAATTTAATGATGGGGTGGCACCGGATGTAAAAGACATTAAGGTCACTTTAGGCAATTCAGATCAGGTTGTGTCGATTAATTGGTTTTTGAACCAAGCTGAAAACGCTTTCATCACCACGGATGTTGAAATTGGCCAACGCTATAATGTGCAAGTGGCTAATGGTGAGCAAACATTTAATCAACAAGTAGAGATTGCTGAAATTCAGCCTGCAGTGAAACTACTGGGCCGAGGTCCATTTGTGATGGCGTCGGGCTCGCGTACCTTACCGATTTCGGCGGTTAATTTATCCAGTGTATCGGTTGAGATATTGCGCCTTAACAATCAAGCCGACCTATTAAGTCAGTTTTATTATCCCGAGCAAGCGTCCGGTTGGCGCGTTGATCAATTAAGTAAGTATTTTACTACGGTGACCACGCTGCAATTTGACCTGCCAACATCGGCGAAAAATGAAGCCGTACAAGCCAATATTCGAATTCCAGATGAAGTAACTAACGGGTGGTATTTAGTTGCAATAAAGGGCGGCGGCCAGTTTTCAAGTGACAACATGACCGTTGCGCAACTGTTATTAACAGACATAGGGTTACAGGCCAAGGTTTATCCTGAACAGCTAAATGTGAATGCAGTGTGGCTAAAAAATGATGCGCCGTTGCCAAAAGCCAAAGTGTGGGTGCTAACCGAAGGAGGCAAGAAAACGTTACTGGGGCAACTGAATAATGGCGCGGCCAGCTTGGCTTACAAAGCACACACAGGCGACGTGTTATTAGTGGAATCGGAGCAGGGCTTGGCTTACTTGCCGCTGCGAGAAGTGCCGTTAGATCTTTCTGATTTTAGTGTCGATGGTCGAGATTATCAGGCGGTTGAAGCGTTTACTTATTCTAACCGAGACTTGTTTAAGCCGGGTGAATCTTTACCTCTTAATATTGTATTGCGTGATGCTGACGGCGCGGCGATTAAACAAAACAGTGTTTATGTTGAGCTGGTAAAACCCGATGGCAAAGTGGTCATTGGCCAGCAGCTAACAGAGCAAGGCCGAGGCTTTTTTCAGCAGTGGTTTGATATACCAAAAGATGCGCCGTTGGGCCGCTGGTCATTGATGGTAAAAGCAAATAAAGCTGCCAGTAAAGCCTTGTCGGTGTTTTCGTTCAATGTGAGTGAATTTGTGCCTGAGCGCATGGACTTAACCTTTGCCTTAGCGGGTCAGGGCAGCGCTAAAAAACCTTTGTTAATTGGCCAAGAGCGTGTAGATGTGACCGCCAATGGCCGCTATTTATTTGGCGCGCCAGCGGCGGGCAATGAGCTAAAGCTAAACGTTACTTATCAAAGTGTGAATGAGCTGGTGGGGCCTTATCAAGACTATTTTGTCGGTACGCCTTTTTATGTTGATAGCTATCGTGATTTACCGGAGTTACCGGCGTTAAAACTGGATCAACAAGGTGACGTGGCTTTTTCATTACCTTTGATAGATCAACAGAAATTAAAAGGGCCCGCTGTCGCCAATATCAGTTTTGAGCTACTTGAAACAGGTGGCGCAGCAGTGACGCGTCAGCAGCAAGCCTTGTTATGGCGCAATCTTGCCATTCCGGGGATCCGAGCTGAGTTTGACGAGGCCCAATCATTTAGCCATTTAGACTTTAAGGTGATAAACCTCAGCAGCGACGGCACTGAGCCAATGGCAGGTAAGTTGGAGTATAAGCTAGAGCGCAATCGTGGTGGCTACTATTGGACCTATAGCGACGCTTATGGTTGGGATTTAGTGCGTGATAATGAGTGGCGCCCAGTATTAAGTGAAGTGATTAACGTCAACCAAGGCGAGGCTGCTGACATTAATGTTGCTGTAGAGTGGGGCGATTATCGTGTGCGTTTACGCAACAGTGATGGCGTTGAAACGCTGTACACTTTTTATGCTGGCTGGCAAGAAGGTGGACAACAAAAACCTGCTAAGCCCGATCATCTAGGCTTAACCTTAGATAAACCTCACTACAAAAATGGTGAGCAAGTTAGCGTTACCCTTAACAGTGATTTTGATGGCGAAGTTCAGCTGGCGTTAGAAGCTGGTAAAATCCTTTGGCAACAGAATGTTAAGGTTGTTAATGGTCAGGGCAGCGCCGCGGTGACAATACCTGCAGATCTAAAACGTCACGATATATATTTAACGGCTACCCAAGTGATCACGACTGAGCATATGCCAAGACGTTTGTTTAGCATCAAACCTGTGTTACTTGATCGCCAGCAGCGAATAGTGAAGGTGGCCATCGAGCATCAACAAGCGCTGCGTCCTCTTGAGGAAGCGACTTTTACCATTACTGCTGCGGAGCTTGCCGGTGAACAAGCTTGGTTAACGTTATCTTTAATGGATAAAGGCATTACTAATTTATCGCGCTATCAGGTGCCATCTATTAGTGATTGGTTTTTTTCACAACGCCGTTATGGTGCTGATGTAGTGGATTTATATTCGCGTCAATATCAGCAGCGACCTGATTCCTTTTTACGCCACCGTTATGGCGGCGACATGTCCGCTAATGATCATTTAGGTGATTTGGTTGAGGCTAAAACCATCACTATTATGTCTAAGTTGGTGTCGCTTGATGCCAACGGCCAAGCTGCGGTATCGCTTGAGCTACCTGACTATAACGGTGAAGCGCAAGTGGTCGCGACCGTATTTAGCGCTAAGCAAGTAGGCCAACAAGTTGAGGATGTTGCCATTGCTGCGCCGCTGGTTGCCGAGCTGTCGGTGCCTCGATTCATCGCGCCTGGTGACAAAACGCAAACGCTATTAGAAGTATTTAATCAATCGGGTGAGGTGGCAATCATTAACGCGCAAGTCAGTGCTGATGAAGCCCTCAGCCTTGAAGGTAATACGCAGCTTGAAGTGACCTTACAAGACGGCGAGCGGGCAAGTTTACCCGTTAGTTTGTCGGCCAATAAGGGTTTTAGCAAAGGCCAGTTAACCTTAACCTTGGCCAGTGATGTTTACTCACAAACACGTAGTTGGCAGGTGCCAGTGCGCAGCCCTGAGCCAATTTTATCTTATGTGGTACATCGCACTTTAGCCGCAGGCGAAAGTGTTTGGCTTAATGAAAACGCTAACTGGCCAAATATGACTCCTGTAAAAGGGAAGGCTGGCTGGTTAAGTTATTCGTCAACAGCGATGCTTAATATTGGCC
Source organism: Motilimonas sp. E26 (assembly GCF_021278025.1). Lineage (GTDB taxonomy): Bacteria > Pseudomonadota > Gammaproteobacteria > Enterobacterales > CBDFNC01 > Motilimonas. Next base: position 124,024 of record NZ_JAIBHJ010000001.1, on the reverse strand, counting down.
AATACGCGCAACATTTATTTGCTTACCCTTATGGTTGCGCCGAACAAACAACCAGTAAGGCATTGCCTTGGTTGTATCAAGATTCGTCGCTTGACCCATTGAAAGCACCGATACTAGAAAATAAAACCGAGCGACAACTATTAAGCCAAGCGGTACAGCGTTTATCGGGGATGCAAAAAGCCAACGGCAGTTTTGCTATGTGGAGTAAACATGGAGATACCCGCTATTGGATCAGCGCTTATGTGAGTGACTTTTTAGCGCGGGTTAATCAATACGATGAAGCCTTGGTGCCTGATGATATGTTTAATGCCAGTCAGCGCTATTTAGGTCAGTTGTTACAACAGAAATCATCGGCGGCTTTTTACAGTGCGTGGATTTTAGCGCGAGAGGGGCAAGTGACAGTGTCTGACTTATGGCAGCTAGAGCAAGTGTCGTTTAGCTCAGCCCTTGATTCTGCTCATCTTGGCGCGGCATTTATGCTAGCTGGTGATGCGGCCAAAGGTCAGCAGTATTTACTTAATGCCAATATCCAGACCCGCCAGTCAACGCGCTGGCAAGATTATGATTATGGCTCGGCAATCCGTGATAATGCGCGCATTATTTCGTTGTTGGCCCAGCTTGAACAACGAGTAAAACTGAGCCAATCGCTGGTCACCTTGCGTAATCAATTAGTTGAAAAAGTGGTGCAGTTGGCCAGTAAAGATCGTTATCTCAGCACGCAAGAAAACAATGCCTTAGTGGAAGCCGGCATTAGCTTAAAACAGTTAAATCAACAGCCGGTCAGCTTGATTTTGGACGGTGTTGAACAAACTGCACAAGGGCAAGGCAGCGCCCCTATGTGGCCTGAATTGGTGTTAGAAAATAAATCCGCCAACCCGGTTTATGTGATTGCGTCGGCGCAAGGTCATGCCAACGCCAATACACCGCCAAGGTCTACCATAGATGTTGAACACGTAAACCGAACTTTTTACCAAAGCAATGGCCAGTCAATTAACACGCAATCGATGGATGGTGACAGCACGAAACAAGTAGCAACAGTGGCAGTAGGGGATAAGCTTATTGTGGTGCTAACAGTCAAACTAAAAGAGTACTTAAAAAATGGCTTATTGGTAGAGCAAGTACCAACAGGGTTTGTATTAGAAGACCCTGCGTTTACTAATAGTGATGCCTTGATTGCTTCGGTGTTAGAAAAAACCGATAACGCCGCCGCTGAGCGCATTGAGTATCGTAACGATCGCTGGGTGGTTGCGCTGCCAAGTGCTGGCGAATATAAAGAGCTAACGTTGGCTTATGTATTACGCGCGCAAAGTCAAGGTCAGGCAAAAATGCCGGCGCTCTACATTGAAGATATGTACCAGCCAGCGCGCTTTATTTATCAAACTGGCCCTGTGGCTCAGCTTAATATTCAGTAATACGGCTAAGGCTATATATAAAGCAATGGCGACAGTGGCGATAAAATTAAAAAGTGTGCTGTGGCGGTTTATTCGCTTTGGCACGCTATTATGCGTATCGCTATTTGCTTTTTTTTATCTACTTAATATATTGTTTCCATTCGATTATTCAGTAAAAGGGCAGGTTTCTACCACTATTTATACCGAGCAAGGTCAGATTTTACGCCAGTTTTCTAATGAACAAGGTATTTATCGCATTGCTGTAGACAGTGATGACGTTAGCCCATTTTATCTGAAGGCGTTAATGGCCTATGAAGACCGTTATTTCTATCAACACTTTGGCGTTAATCCGCTGTCGTTAGTGCGGGCCTTATATCAACATTGGCACTATGGCAGGGTGATTTCAGGTGGTTCAACGTTGACCATGCAAGTGGCCAGAATGTTTTACCCCCATTCCCGTACCTATTTGGGTAAATTAACTCAGTTATTTCGTGCTCTGCAGTTGGAATGGCATCTAGATAAAGATCAAATTCTTAATTTATATCTGACATTCACGCCGATGGGCGGCAACATTGAAGGAGTACAAGCCGCTAGCTTGCGTTATTTTGGTAAAACAGCCGATCAGCTTAATTTAACCGAAGCGGCTTTGTTGGTGGTGGTGCCGCAGCGACCCAGTTTGTATCGACCTGATCGTCATCCCAAGCGCGCATTAAAAGCGCGTAACAAGGTGATTGAGCGTTTATTAACATTTGAGGTGATCACTCAATACCAGCAAAAAATGATGCGCCAAGAGCCCATTAAAGCGGGACGCACAAGTTTGCCACAATCCACGCCATTACTCGCAAGAGAGTTACGTCAACAAGCGCCGGTTGATGCCAATATCAAAACCTATATTAATCAGACTTTACAAGCCGATGTTGATGCTGTGGTGGCAAGGCGTTTAAGCCGTTTGTCCAACCAGCTTTCAGTCGCGGTGATGGTAATGGATAATCGTCAAGGCCATGTTATTGCTTATAAAGGTTCGGCTGATTTTTACAATGCGCAGCGTTTTGGCCATGTTGATATGACCAAAGCTGTGCGCTCACCGGGCTCAACCCTAAAGCCTTTCATTTATGCCATGGCGCTCGATCGCGGGCTAGTACATTCTGCCAGTTTATTAACCGATGTGCCGCGTAGCTTTGGCGATTATAGCCCAACTAATTTTAGCCAAGCTTTTGCTGGGCCAATGCGCTTAGACATGGCGCTGCGCACTTCCAAAAATGTTCCCGCAGTTCAAGTGATGGAAGCGATTACGCCAGAATATTTTGCCGAGCAGTTCGCTAAACAAGGAATAGATCTGCGGGTTGCAAAACCGAACTTAGCCATTGCATTAGGCGGTAATGGCATTACCTTGCGTGAGTTAATTAGCCTGTATTCTGCTTTGGCACGTCAGGGCGAGATAGTGAAACCGGTTTTTCGGCAAAGCCAAGCATTAGCCAAAACAGAAAGTGTTGAGCCTTTAATGTCTGCAGAGGCGGCGTGGATCATCGCGAATACCTTGAGCAAAATTCCACCGCCCGATCGCGCCAAAGCAGCTTATGGCCGTCGCATTAGTTGGAAAACGGGCACCAGCTATGGTTTTCGTGATGCATGGGCCATTGGCGTAAGCGGCGATTATACCGTAGGGGTGTGGATTGGCCGCCCTGATGGCGCGCCGCATGTCGGTCAAACTGGGGCAAATCAAGCTGGCCCAATATTGTTTGACACATTTGATTTACTGCCGGCAGACAAACTCAGGCTGACGAGACCACCCAGTGTAGTGAAGCAACAAATTTGTTGGCCATCTGGCCTTAATACAGCTTTAGTGCGAGATGAAAACTGTTTAACCAAACACAGTGCTTGGACCATCAATGGTTTAACTCCCGCAACCTTAAAACAGCGGGGCACAGCACAAGGTTTACATCAATGGCCCTTGGCGATGCAAGTCTGGCAACAGACGGCCTCATTTACATCCGCTAGTGTCAGTCAACGCAGCAAAGTAAAAATCGTTTTCCCGCGGGATAAGACCAGTATATTTTCTTATGCCAAGCAACGTTTATTACTTAAGAGTAATGTTGAGCAAGCGAAATGGTATTTAAACGATAAATATATTGAAGGTGTTGTCCTTGAACTTGACGACATTAGGCGAGGAGATCACAAGCTTACCGCTTGCGATCAGGCTGACTGTGACTCGGTGTCGATAGCGATTTATTAAAAAAAATGCTGCAAGACTGACGACTAAAGTCACGGTTCAAAACCAGCGCCTGTAAACACTTGCTGAAATCAAGCGTCTCTAAGGTTGATGGGTTCTCTAACACTGCTACCAAGCGCGCCAATTCGCTCTAATTTGCTTGCCACTTAGGGGCAAAATCATAATGACCACAAACAGGTAAGTCTTGCAGGTGACGGCGCAGCATATCAAGCGCAATGGCACTGGCAATTTTGCGTGTCATGGTGCGGCTTTTACCTGGTAGTACTAACATTTGGCTATAGGTTTCAGTTGGTGTAGCAAGTGCAAAGGCAACGGTGCCAACGGGTTTAAATTCACTGCCTCCACCTGGGCCTGCAATGCCTGTTACCGACAAAGCATAGTCACTATTGGCAGAGCGCTGTGCACCTTTAGCCATTTCAATTGCTGTGGCTTCACTTACCGCGCCGTGGTTGGATAGCGTTTCAGCGCTCACTTGCACTAAATCTTGTTTGGCTTGGTTTGAGTAGGTGACCATGGCGCGATCGAGATAGGCAGAGCTGCCCGCGATGGCCACTAAATTTGACGCTATCATGCCGCCAGTACAAGACTCTGCTAATGCTAATGTGGCTTGTTTGGCCAGCATTAAGTGTTGGATCTTTTCTGCACTTGTGTCGCTTTCGTCACTGGTAAATACCACGTAATCGGCCAGTTTAAGCTCGATTTGTTGGGCTACCTGTTTGATGGCGTTAGCATCTGAGCTTATTAATTTCACTTCAATTTCAGGTGAAGCAGTGCGATAGCCTAAATGCAATTGCTCTGGAATAACGATATCTTGGATCAAATCGTCAATGGCCGACTCACCGAGACCGAAGGTGGTGATCTTGTATTGCATCAGCTTATTATTCAGTGCAAAACGTGTCGCAATATCAGGCCAAATTTGAGAGCTAAACATAAGCTTAAATTCGTGCGGCACACCTGGAGTGAAATAAAATCGCGCTTGATTAAATGTAAAGCTAAAGCCACATGCAGTGCCGTTGGCATTGTCTATTACTTCACTACTCTGAGGTAACATGGCTTGTTTAATATTGGCTTTGGCCATGACTCGGCCACGCTCAGCGAATTTTTGCTCCATGGTTTTTAGCCACGAGTGATTTAAAACCAGCGGGACTTGCATTGCCAGCGCAGCGGCTTGCGCAGATAAATCATCGCTGGTTGGGCCGAGACCGCCGTTAACTAAAACAACGTCACTGCGCTGTGATGTTTCAATAAATAAGGCGACTAAATCGTTTAAGTTATCAGCAACCGTATGCAGTCTTTGTGGCTGTAAACCTTGACTAAATAACTGCTGGCAAAGCCAGTTTGCATTAGTGTCTAAGATTTGCCCTGTGATTAATTCATCGCCAGTGCTAATAATTTCAATCTTCATGCCGTCATCTCAAATTAATTTTGTTAAATATGCTTTTAGATTGAATAAATTACCGTTTGATAGCAAGTATTAATACAGTTAAGGTTAATTGATTGCTAAACTTATTATCAACTTTGCTCCTCGCATTATTTGTAACCGCATTCATAAGGACGTTGTATGAAATTTTTCGGCGCAATCATCAGTTTAATGTTCAGTACAGCGGCGATAGCCGCTAACCCATGGGAAAAATTTACAGAGCCTGCTACTGGCCCAGCAAGTTCAATTGGTAGCTATGCTAATGGTTGTTTAGTAGGAGGAGAGGCGTTGCCATTAGAAGGGGATGGTTACCAAGTTATCCGCACCTCACGTGAGCGTTATTATGCTAACCCCGTCATGGTGGATTATTTAGTTGAATTAGCAAAGGAAAATAAGCGCTTGGGCCATGGTGATTTGTTAATTGGCGATATGTCAATGGCACGAGGCGGGCGCTTTACTTCTGGTCACGCTAGCCATCAAACGGGATTAGATGCGGATATTTGGTTACGCATTGGTGATAAACAATACAGTCGTAAAGCGCGTGAAAAGCTCTCTCCTTATAACGTTGTTGACATGAAAAATTATAAAATAAAAGCGCAAAAATGGACTGACGAGCATGCCAAAATGGTTGAACTGGCCGCCACTGACAAGCGTGTTGCTCGCATCTTTGTGCATCCCGTGATCAAAGAAACATTATGTAAAGCTGAGTGGCCAAATGGCCGTGATTGGTTACGTAAAGTAAGGCCTTGGTTTGGTCATAACTACCACATGCACGTAAGGTTAAATTGTCCGAAAGGTGATGATTCTTGTACTGCGCAATTACCACCGCCGCCAGGAGATGGCTGTGGCAAAGAGCTGTACTCATGGTGGCCAAAACCAAAAACTGAACAAGAAAAAGCTAAAGAGCAAGAGCAGTTGTTGTTAGCCAAAAGTACAACTAAAACTAAACCGAAAAAACCAGTTTACAAGGATAATCTAAAGCTGAAACCGCTGCGTTGCCAAGATTTGATTAATGGTACGTTGAAATAATTCAATTTAGCTAACAGAGTATGCGTGAAGCTAATGACCCGCTTCACGCATTAATGTTTATTTAACAGTATGTTAAATAAACATTAAATAAATAGCGGTGATGGTTAATATAACAACGGCCACGAAAAACTGTGTTTGTAATTTAGCCATGATTTTCATCCTTGATAAATTTAGCTGTTTAGTAACAGCAGTGTTTATTTCATATTAAAAGCACCTGACTTTGCCATTTATTAATCTAGATCATGATTTAATGGTTAAGAAAAAGTTTGTTGTATAAGTTTTAATCAGCTCACCTTTTTTAATCGCTCTTTGCAGACATGATTAAGCAAGGTAAAGATAAAGGTTGTGATCTGATAACTTGTCTTTTTACTCGCTCTGAGTAAGATTATTTTTTTGAGTATTATCGGGGCCTTATGGCTATTCAAATTACGTACTTTCCCATGTGGCAAACTCAGCTCAATTGGCATAAACCTGCTCATAGTAAACTTGCCAACGTGCCTGATTATATTAGCCACATTATTCTGTCTTTTGTTTCGCCTCAGTTACAATTTAATGGTGATTTAAACGCGCCAATAAGCGACATATTTTTTGAAGGTGAAGCTGCCAACATCAGCGCAGGTGAAACCTTAAAGCAACTAAAAGCCTGTATTGAGCAAACTCATGGTCAAAAGGTCATGGTTTCTGTTGGCGGTGAAATAGGCGGCGAATTTGATGATGCGCAATATGACAATATTGCCTTACTGGTAGCCAGTTTAGGGCTTGATGGTATCGATTTAGATTATGAACCAGCGGGTTTAATGACCGCGACGCCTGCGCAAGTGCAACGCTATCAAGATATTATTATTGGTTTTCGCACTGCTCTAGACAAACAAACAGCTGTCACCAAGCAAAGCTATATTTTAAGCTGCGCGCCAACGGGAGTGGGGCTGTTAGGCGGCCATGATGTATATCAACATCTTGGTATTAGTGAGCCGAGTTTATTGCGTTTTGACGCCTCGCATTTTCCGCTACTGAGTGAGAATTTCGCCACTGTAATTAGCAATTTAGGTCACTTGATTGACACCAATGAGCAAGGGCAAGAGCTTGCTTTGGGCGAGTTAGGCCAAGCTTCGACATACCGTCAAGCAGGGCACTGCCATGTTGGCACGGTGGCCTGTGCTTATGATTTTCCATCGACAGGCAAAATGGCAGAGGTGTTTTTAGCAAAAAATGCAGATCAAGGTTCGTCGCAGCGCTACCCACTGATAGGTCATATGTTGGATTTGGTGATTTTTCAGGCTTATAACATGGGCACTGCTAATGTGTTAGCTCGCGTACTCTGTTACGAGGCACATCGCAGTGTGTCGGAATATTTGGCTAGCTTTCAACAACCGGGTTTTGCCATTGCCCATGGCTGTCATGTTGGTAAAGAGGCTTGGCCGCAATTTGCTTACACGCCAAAGCGTTTAGGCTATTTATACGGCTACATTGCTCAGTTTGGCCGACCTCAAGACGGCGCTAGCTTTTGGAGTTACTCCAGCCCTTGCCAAGACGACTCTAGCTTTGTACCTGAGTATGAGGATTTGAGAGAACGTCATTTTAGTCAAACCAGTGATGTATTTTTACACACCGCCAAAGCGCTGGGAATGATGGATAACGTAATAACGGCCGAAGCAACATGAATAGGTTTTTATCTCACTAAATTGAAATGTAACCTGTTGTTTTTTATATTTATTTTCTCGTTTATTCCCCCTAACTGTTATGCTAGTTATGGGGGGAAGTATATTTACAAAAATTGGCTTGTATTAAGATTCGGCAGTAAATTTTTTAAATTTTATAGTTATCTTTATACAGAGTTCGGCTAGCCTCTTCCCCATCCCTAAAGCGGATTTCATAACCGTTGGCCTTGTTATTTTTATATTGGGTTGTGTATGCAAGTGAGCCGTTAGGGTTAAAATCATATACAAGACCATGTATTTGACCTTCTCGATTATAAGGTACGATAGCTAGCACATAGCCTTTATCAGAATAGAGTCGCCACTCATTAATTGGGCTCCCCTCATTATTGTACGTCCCCTTCCATATTTGTTTAGTACCGTAATTGTACTTAGTTTCTACCCAGGGGCCGACCTTTACCCCGTTTATGTATCGCCCTTGGTTTGCGACTTTGCCAGCTTCATCGCGCTCAAGTAGTTGACCATGATATTCGCCTGCCGCATAGTTTAACTTTGTTATTAGCTTTCCATTGCTATCGGTTACTGTTTTCGAGCCATGGAGTTGACCGTGTTGGTTATAATGGGTGATTGTGATGTTTCCATCTCTGTCTTGTGATATCCATTTACCGACCTTTTCATCTTCTTTAAATGCACCTTGTTCTGTAATTACCCCCTTATTTGTAGTGGTAATGTAGCGGCCGTGACGTTTACCAGCACGATAATAACTGGTGGTTGTATCGTTGTAGTAGCCTTGGTTGATTTGTTGTCCCGAAAGTTGATTATTTAAGTATTCTTGGCGATAAGTTAATTTGCCTTTGGTCGAGTATGAACGATCTAAAGACCAGCTTCCGTCAAGCGCTTTTTCATACTGACTTACCATTTTTCCGTCGTCGTATTTGACTTCCTTAATTAATCGGCCATGGTGCTTGCTTTTGCTATGGCTAAATTGATAGATTTTTTCGCCGTTTTCGAGGTAGCGGATTTCACTTTTTTTCTGCTGCTTTTTATCGTATTGGACTAATGAGTTAGTGTTACCATTTTGATAGTAGGTCTTTCGGCTGCTTTTTTTGTCCGGTGTTAGGTAGGTTATTTCTTCTCTTAATTCACCACTGTTGAAGAAAAATTTACTGGTACCAATGGGCTTACCTTGCTCAAATTGAGCTGATCTAATCAGTATGCCATTTTCATTATATTCTTTAGTCCAACCGTTTCGTTTATCATCTAGCATGTCGGTTGTTGATTTAAGTTGGCCATTTTCAAACCAAGCCTTTTCTATCCCCGTTTGTTTGCCATGCTGATACATACTTTCAGTGCTCAGCTGTTTACTATTATTAAAGAACCTTTGGCTTAAACCATGGCGTTTATCATCTTTATATTGCGTCTTCTCCCAAATTGACCCGTCAGCATTCCATTGAGTAAACAAGTTGTTCTTTTTATCAGCCACATAGAATGCTTCTGAACGTGGTTGTCCTGATTCATAAAATTTACGGGATACACCTTCAATCCCAGTATCGGTGTGGATATGAGTAGATTCTAGCTGGCCAGATTCGAAGTAAGTTTTATGCTCACCTATCAACGCATGATTCGAGTATTGACGCGTTTCATGAAGGGCACCTGAACGATAATAATATTTACTTTCACCATGAGCCTTACCGGCTTGGTAAGGAACACTGCTTTTTAATTGTTCCGATTCTTCATAATACTCTTTAAACATGCCCTCTAATCCATTTGGGCCATGAGTATGACTAGACTTCAATTGACCAGATTCATAATAGTAGTTGTGCTCTCCGATTGGCTTATCGTTTTTATATTGTTTGGTTTCTGCTAGCCCCCCAGAGAGATAGTATTTTTTATATTCACCATGTAGCTTGCCATCTTCAAAGGTTGCACTATCTTTTAATTCGCCATTGCTGAAATAGGTACTTTTTTGGATCCAATTTCCTGTTTCTAGATTCGGAGCGTCTAACGTGCCAGTCAATAATAGGCTGTTATCATGTGCATTAAAAACACTAACCTTCCAGCCTTGCCATGATTTTTTCGGCGCTTCTTTTAGATAGTATTCGGCTACGTCTTGCGTGTTAGTGATGGCAAAACGATGATCTAACCAAATATTTTCAGCCCATGCCTGTAATGGCAGCAAGATGGCCAATATGAATAATAGACGCATTAGTTATTCTCCTTGTGGCAGTTGAGCAAATTGGCTAGTGAAGGTTTTTTGGTATGGTTTTTTTACTTTTATCATTCGTTGAACTTTCACGGCATGACCTTTTAGTTTCAGTTGCTTTTCTGGAAACACAAAACTAGCTAACGTTGCTGTTTCTATATCGACCTTACTATCAAGAGAATTTGTTGCTAGCTGAAGTGCATGGCCTTCGGCATTGATAAATCGGTATTGTGCTAGGAATTGTTTAAGCGGTGTTTTAAGGCTGATCCCAGGGGCAAGTTGATCCAACTTTATAAGCCATGGCATATCTTTATTTAAAACATCGACACTTTGCCATTGAGGTGTGTAACGACAATTTAGTTGGCTTACCACCGTTTTCCCGTAAAAATACTGCTGTTCGTTGTCTGCAGTAGTGAGCTGCCAAGTAGAATATTTACTTAGTTTGTTCTGAAAATTATCGGGGTCTTCATGTTTTTTCCAAACCAGTTTCTGTTTGTTTATTTTTGGTGATTTGACCACTTTGATGGTGCAGGCTTGCTCTTGATCGAACATCATGGTTAGACTGAGACGTTGATTTTCAATTCCGACTGGTTTTATTTCAGAACGTTTTATAGATGGGTTTTCTGTTTGCATTATGCTGCCTTCCTCTTTGAATAAATTAAGGCTTTCAAACGGAGGAAGTTGTGGGTTTAGTAGGTACTCTGATGGACTGATGAAGGTAATATCTTGTCTTGAAGGGTTATTTTCATCATAAATAATGGCAAATAAGGTGATGGCTTCAGGTGCTTGGCTAAACGTTAAACGTTTTTCGTTGTTGATTATGTTACTTTCAGCAAAAGATAGTTTGCGCAGTTGATCTGATTCGAGCCAGTCAGGTAAGTTGCCAACAGGTGAGATCTCAACCTTTGCACCTTCCGCCCCTTTAATGATGTGCGTTAGCCAGACGTGGTTTGAGCTCGATGGTGTTATAGTGACCATTTTACCATCGTCACTGCTCACTACTGATAGCTCTAAATCATGCACACGATAACTACTACGACTTCCAGCAGCCAGTGGAATTTGAATAGGTTGAACTGTGGTAGTAGGTACAACTATTTGAGCGCTTAACGAAGTAATTGAGGCTAACTTTTCTGCGCTATTGTCCCACCCAAGAGGGGATACTTCCTTGGCCACTCGGATATATCCATCAGAAGGAACTAATCTTTCGCTAGCAATCTTAATAAAGTCTTGCTTGATTGGACCTTTTAGATCACTTGCTGAGATGTTCTCAAGGTGAAATGTGTCAGGAATGTCACGTTCTAATTGAGTCGGTAAATAAAGTGATACCGTGTCTCGTTGCGTATTAAACACACCTATGATCTTCTCTTTTTTTGGGTAGTCCTGTTTACTCGCGGTTAGCCAGTCTTCCATTTCAGGGGTAAAGTGATTAACAAAATCATAAGGCATAGGAAACGATGGGAATGAGAAATCGGTTAGCATTTGTGGTAATTGAGTATCACCAGGTACGATAATCATACTGGTACGAACAGTGCCTTTATAATCATTTTTTTCAAATGGTAGCTCTCCAATCAGTACCATTCTTTCAACCCAACCGGATGTTTTATTGATCACCGCTTTAGCATAAATTTTTTCATCTAATTGCTCGCTTTCTATACGAACGATAAGGGTGCTTTCTAGTACTTTCTCAACCGTCAAGGTTGCCGATTTATTGCCATGAAAATTTTTTATCAGCACTTTTTTGTTAGGCTGTAGAGGAATGGCTTGGTAGAAATTAGGCTGGCTAATAAACTGTTTTAATTGTTCAATAACGTCATTATCTTGGCTCAGTTTCTGCCAAACGTCTTGGTTATAAGCATGGAAATTTAATAATTCGCCAGTACTGGTTTCTAACTCAAAACGAAACCCTTGTTCCATTAATTTAGGTAATGGGTTTAATGAGTGGTAGGGATTCGTGCTTGAAAATTGCTGTGATCCCATATTCATATTTAAGTAATCAATTTTTACATCTATGTCGGTACGTTCAGTGACTGCTGTTACATGGTAGTTAATGAGTAAATCGGAGTACTGGCTGATGTTCTGGTCATTGACTTCAATTTCGGTGTCGATAAAAACGCGATTAGCAACTTTTTCACCTAACTTAGGCTTGAAAGTTAGTTGATTGCTTGTTGACGCGCAGCCTACAAGAGATAGCACGAGTATACAGGGGAGTAATTTATTCATATATTTTATAAGGATATGTTGGTTTTGGCGCGTAGTTATAATGCCTTCGCAACTCTAAGTCAAACCAATATCAATTAAAGATCAACCTGATTCTTAAAGGAGTCAAAAAAGTTTTTAAGTTAAAAGTATTAGATGAAGAGGTGCTTAAATACAGTAGAAAAATGTCAGGATGAGAAGTTATTTAACCTGAAGTGTGGATTAGAGAAATTTGCTCAAAGCGAATCAAAATTAAATTTAACTCATGAATTATATTATTTGTTTGTAAGAGATTGAGGGCTTGCTAGAGAAACGAACCGTTCTATCACCGATCAATAATAGTTGTGATCAGGTGATAGAAGTAAAATTGGAGATAGATTAGTAATCTATTTTAACTTTGTTAGATACCGACTTAGCCATAGCTATGGCAACTTCAACGTTCGAGCCGCGACACAACGCCACACCCAAACGACGACTACCTGCTATTTCTGGTTTACCAAATAAGCGTATTTGAGCGCCTTTCACTTGCGCTAACGCTTCCGATATATTGTTAAAGCGAATGTTATGGGAATAACCTTCTCCTAGGATCACACTTGACGCCGCTGGGCCATATTGTGTGATTTCACCAATAGGTAAACCTAGAATAGCGCGCACGTGCAAGGCAAATTCTGACAAATCTTGTGAAATCATGGTTACCATGCCGGTATCATGAGGGCGTGGTGACACTTCACTGAAGTAAACGTCTTCGCCTTTAATAAACAGCTCTACGCCGAAAAGTCCGTAGCCACCTAAGTTTTCGACTACTTTTGCTGCCATGTCTTGGGCCTTTTCGAGTACGCTGTCAGCCATAACTTGTGGTTGCCATGACTCACGGTAATCACCATCTTCTTGACGATGGCCGATGGGGGCACAAAAGTGAATGCCATCTACCGCCCGAACAGTCAGTAGGGTGATTTCATAATCAAAGGGCACAAAGCCTTCAACGATGACTTTACCTTTTCCGGCACGACCGCCTTCTTGAGCGTACGTCCAGGCGATATCGATATCAAAGTCTTCACGGATAACGCTTTGGCCTTTGCCTGAGCTGCTCATCACAGGCTTAACCACACATGGCAAGCCTATCTCTTCGACAGCGCGGTCAAAGTCTTCTTTATTGTCTACGAACTGGTATGGAGAGGTTAGGATTGCTAAGTCTTCTGCAGCTAAGCGGCGAATACCTTCACGATCCATGGTCAAAGACGTGGCGCGTGCAGTAGGCACAACGTTAAATCCCTTTTCTTCAAGTTCGATTAATTTGTTGGTTGCGATGGCTTCAATTTCAGGAATAATGAAATCAGGCTTTTCTTGCTCGATAATGGCTTCGATAGTACTGCCATCTAGCATGTCTACAGTATATGAACGGTGTGCAATTTGCATTGCTGGTGCGTTCTCATATCGGTCTAAGGCTATGACTTCAATGCCAAAACGTTGAAGTTCAATGGCGACTTCTTTGCCAAGCTCGCCCGATCCTAATAATAATGCGCGTGTGGCATGGGTACTGTGTGCTGTCCCTATCATTTGTATTATCCCTTGTGAAAAGTGCGTATATTTTATCTGGATTAATCCGGTAATTATAGCGTTAAGTGAGTTTTACTAAGTCTAAATTGAGGGAATTGAGCTGTTTCAGTAAGCTTAGATAATGTTCGGCCATATTAATCTTTTGCTCAGTTTTATGGGCTAAAATACTGCGTTTAATATCAATAATGTCATAACCCGAAAAGCGTAGCTGAGAAAGCGCAGATTGCAGTGCAGGTAAGCTGGGGTTGTAGGCAACATTTTCTGCGTATCGACCAACAAATAGCCGCTCATCAGATGTGATCAATCCAATGGCATGATAGTAACCCGTGTAAGGCGCATAACTTGCATTGGCGTGTTTCACTATTTCGTCGATCAAAGGGCTTTGGATCGCTCCAGTAAAAGTTTGCAGTGGCTGCTCAAATAGAGCAAATTTATTGCCTAAATCATCAGGGCCAAAGCTATCGGGCAGTAGTTTGGTAAAGGCAATTTGGTCTTTACCCAATACATAAACTTGTAATTGATGAGGCTGGGCTATCTCGCGAATAAATTGGCGACAGTGGCCACATGGACTGGCGTTAACAAACAACTGGCTAATGCCCGTTTCACCATGCAACCAAGCATTGTTGATAGCCGATTGTTCACCATGCACACTTTGACTTAAGGCTTGGCCGGCAAACTCCATATTTGCGCCTATGTATGCGGCGCCGCTATGGCCTATCACCAATGCGCCAACGTTAAAATTTGACACTGGGGTGATAGCAAATTTTGCGGCAAAGTTTAACCATTGCGGCAAAGCTTCAGGCTGGGTTTGTATTGGGGCAATTACGCTGGCAGGGATTTGACCACTAAAACTTTGATTACCAAGTGCATTCGTTAGCGCCTGTGCGTCGTTTGGCGAAAGGGTGGCTAAAGCTTGGTTGAAACGACTATTGTTCATTGCTACCTCGAGGGTTGTTAAGGTAAAAATAGCATATAAAACGCAAAAATGAGTGGCGCAAGAAATGCCATGAGTACAGCACATAATATTAGGGCAAGAGAGGAGTAAGCGCCGTGTTGTTCGCTATGCTCTATCGCGCGAGCTGTACCTAGAGCATGGGCAGCGGCGCCCATGGCTAGCCCTTGTGATGCTTCATCTTTTACGCCTATTCCCTTTAAAAATGGCAAACCTAAAGCGGCGCCGACGATGCCAACAATAATCACCACTGCGGCGGTTAGTGCAGGTAGCCCCCCTAGCGATTGCGTGATGCCCATGGCTACGGGAGTGGTTACAGATTGCGGTGCTAGTGATGCCATTACGCTATGATCAGCTCCTAATAACCAAGCCAAGGGGATCACGATCAGTAATGATGACGCAACACCAACTGTACAGGTAAAGAGTATTGGTTTTAACTGCTTGCGGATTTGCTGTGCTTGCTGATAAAGGGGTAAAGCAAGGGCCACCACTGCCGGCTCTAGCAACCAAGAAAGGGGAGCGCTTCCTGTTGCATAATCGGCATAAGGTATATCAAAGGTAATAAGTAGCGTAATTAAGCTAAGCAGCGACAACAACACTGGGTTAAACAATGGCAAGGGGTAATGTTGATAGAGTTTTCGAAAGCTGAAAAAACACAGCAAGGTTAGGGGCAATGCCAACCAAAACATATATTAGTCTCTTGGATTTATTCGTTGAAAAACATGGCCAACAATCGCCATCACAATAAAGGTGCCAAAGGTAATACTGGCCAATAATGCTGGCCATTGGGCAATGACTAAATCAAAGTAATTAATTAATCCCACACCAATCGGGATAAACAGCAGGGCCATGTATTTTAACAAATAGTGTGCGCCAGGCTGAACCCAATGCACTTTAACAACCCCAGTATTAAAGCCAATAAATAGCACAAGCATGCCGATGATACTGGCTGGAAAATTAAACGGAAGCAGATAAGCAACTGCTTTTCCACCAACTAAAGCAAGCAAAATAATGGCAAATGCTCGAACAATTGAAAACATAACAAAGCGTCTTTCAACAAAGGAGAGAGTGATTGTATAAGAGTCGTGGCTGCTAAGCGACCCGATAATGAATAAGCGAGATTAAGAAAGTGTCATCTCATCGGTTAATTTCTGTTTGCTGTTAACGTTTTGAGCAAAATTAGCCTTTGAGATATAGCGTTTTTAGTATTTTAGTTCAACCCCTAAGCTAAATTGGCTGTCACCATAGCCGGGTATTTGCCCTGTACTGTAAAGGGTTTTAACTTGAACGTCGCTATCGACGTCAAAGCTCATGCCAAAGCCAACTGCGATATCTTCTTTCTTTTGATTGATCTGCTTATTCTGACTGTAAAACTCGTACATGGCTTGAGTGTGCGACATTTGACTAAAAGCAATACTATTTTTATCGTATAGCTGACCGAAAACTTCAAATTGAAAATTGTTGCTTGGAGTAGATATTAAAGGTAAAGCCACTAAATCATAAAGGGTGGTGTCGTTGAATGAGCTGCGCGTGATATCTGTGGTGAGTTGCGTTTTATTGTATACCTTAGCGAAGGTATTAGATAAGTCCTGGTATGTGCTTTTAGGCAAGTTAAGTAAGTAGCTTTTGGTTTTTAGAATTTTTGCGTTAAAGCTGTCGCTTTCGTTCGCACTAGCTTGTGAAGATGCCGCACTGAAAACTAACAGCGCCGCACAAGATAATGTGTATTTTAGATTACTCATGGTTAACTCCCCATATACCATGACATCAATATACACAAGGAGTCGGATAAAAAAATATCAGCTTAGTGATTGTTTGAACAGGATCTGTCAATTGGATCACAAATGAGTGAATTTTGCGATCTGGCGGCATACTTTCCATTGTTCTTAACGCTGATTTTTTATCATCATTACTTAAATTGATGAAATTAGGTATTAATATCTATGCTAGCCAATATTTTTTCACTGCGCTCAGTTAAAAGCCTACTATTTTCGTGCCAACTGATGATTGTGTTATTGCTTTCGATAAGTAATGTGGGTTGCATTAACAATATCAACAACTTAAACAAGTCTGATTTTGATATTGAGGCATTAGATGAGCAAGGCTTACTTAATGGCGTGGCGGTCGATTTTGAATTTTGCGTGGCAAATAGTAAGGCTGTGATGGCGCAGATAGCGGCTCGCTATCCTAATTTACAATTTATGACCAGCAGCCCTGGGCGCATAGGTTGTCACGTTCAAGAAGATGGTCAAGGGGAGCAAGTACTGGTGATCGGCTCCACGCTGGTTCCACAATACCGAGAACATTTTAGACGGCTGCTGGCGAGTGATGAAATCACGGCTGTTAAGCGGGTTTATTGGGAATAATTGGTCGTTAAAATAGTTTTGAGTGCAACGTAAATGCACTCAAAAACGTGATCGCTAATCGTTAATTAGCTAGTTGTTAAAAGCTATAACTCACTGGCGTATTGATGAAGCGCCTTGATTATTTTGCACTTGCCTTCATGTTGCTGATGCTCAAGATATAAATCTTCCAACTCACTTATGAATTTAGGGCCTTGCTGGTCGAAGTAGGCTTTACAATGATGTTGCCAGCGCACTAGTTCCTCTTCATTTAAGGTATGTGGGAAATTACGGGCCCGATAACGAAATAGCATTTCAGGTAAGCGCGGATCTGTAAAGTTAAACTCCATTGCCGCTAAGTTAGTCGGGTCAGCATCGCGCACCACGGTTAGTAAGCTTTTATCACCTTGACTCAAAAATCCTCCCGAGTAAATCATACAGTCAGGATCTTGTGTTTCATTTGGCGTGGGTGGTTGTTGATATACTTCAACCAGTTTTTGTTTCAGCTCAGGGTGTTGCGTTAATAAATTGAGTGATTGACGGCATTGTTGGCGGTCAATACCTAACTCGTCAGCCCGTTGCTCGGTGAGTGTTTTGGCGGTGGCAATCACCGGACATTTATTAGTGTGCAACAGTTTTAATGCGGGCCTTGCGATGCCTTCTGGTAAGTCTTCCGTTTTACTGTATAAATAACGCTGAATTTCTGCCACGCTCATATGCAATAGGGGGCTTAGGTCTTTGTTGAGGTCCACCAGAATAACGGCATTGCGATTGGTTGGATGCCAATCAATGGCTTTTACGTAAGAAGCGCAGCCTTGTAGTGCTGGAAACATGCCAGATACATGCACCAAAGGCGCTTGTTTAATTAAAGACTGGTTAATGATTTCACCGACTTTTTTCTTGTTGCGCAAATTGAACAGATAATCGTATAACTTTGGTTGCGCTTGCTTGATTAACTTAGCCATGGCAATGGTGGCTCGAACATCAGATACCGCGTCGTGGGCACTTTCGTGACTGATGCCATTTTCTTTGGTTAACAATTCTAGGCGAAATGAAGGGACGCCTGAGTCTTGGTCAACGACCCAACTAATGCCTTCAGGGCGCAGCGCATAACAAGCGCGCACCATATCAAGAATGTCCCAGCGAGAATTACCGTTCTTCCATTCACGCTCGTAGGGGTCGTAAAAATTTCGATATAAACAATTACGGGTCACTTCATCATCAAATCGAATATTGTTGTAACCAACCACACAAGTATTAGCTTGGCTCATTTCATTGTGAATTTGCTTGATAAAAGTTGCTTCGTTTACCCCTTTTGCCATGGCGCGTTGTGGGGTGATCCCGGTAATTAAACAAGCCATGGGTTGTGGTAGGTAATCACTTGGCGGCTGACAATAAATCTCGACGGGATCGGCTATTTCGTTTAAGTCGTAATCCGTGCGGATTGCGGCAAATTGCGACGGTCGGTCGGTGGCTGGGTTAAGGCCAAAAGATTCATAGTCGTGCCAAAGCAGAGATGGTGCAGGGTCTATCATGCAAGTCACTTGATTTAAACAGTTAAAATTTATTTGGCATCATACCTGAAGTCAGGACGTGAGATGATAATTTCTACTCAATTCGTTAACAAAATCTGTCATCAGCGATAATTACAGCTAATCTTAAAGATAGAAAGTGTGCAGGGAGAAGCGTTATGGAACAAATTACCATTGCTAGTTATATGAATAAGCGGCCAGTGACATTTACAGTGGACGATCCCGTCGCTCATGCGGTCGAAAAATTACTGCGTTCAAATCAAATTGGTGGGCCTGTATTAGACGCAGAAAAGAAAGTGATAGGCTGGATTTCGGAGCAAGATTGCTTGAAAAAAATGATTGAGTCCAGTTACCACTGTGAAAGTGCTGCATTGGTTGAAGATATGATGCGTACAGATGTGTTGTCGCTACCCGTTAACGCCAGTATTTTAGATGTCGGTCAACAAATGTTACAGCAAAAACCTAAGGCGTATCCCGTAGTGGACGAAGGACGATTAGTGGGCATTATTACTCGTCGCGACATTCTTAAAGCGATTGATGTGCATCTATCGGCTTGTTACGTTAAAACAGCTTAATGAGGCTTAGTGCAGCTTATTAGTTGGCTGTATTGGGGCATCGCTTTAATTTAAAGGGCTTAACGGCCCTTTGTATTTATCAATTTCTTGATTTCTGCTAGCATCGGCGACCTAAATTTCATGAGGGCCGAGTTTTGTCAGACGCAGTTAACGCACTTAAACAGCAAATTTCCCTTTGTCTTAAAAAAGATCAGTTTCGTTTGTTACGCCGCATGGATGGTGCGCTGAAAAAATCCGCTGGCCAAAACAGCGATAAAATCCTCGAAAAAATAGCGCAAGATGCCAAGCGATCGAGTGCTATTCGCCAATGGCGCAGCGACAACCTACCTAAGGTTACTTACCCCGAAGCATTACCCGTAACGCAAAAACGTGAAGATATAGCGAATGCCATTCGCGATCACCAAGTGGTGATTATTGCCGGTGAAACTGGCTCAGGTAAAACCACGCAAATTCCAAAAATATGTTTAGAGCTTGGCCGCGGTGTGAATGGCTTAATCGGTCATACTCAACCAAGACGCTTAGCTGCACGCAGTGTGTCAAATCGTATTGCTGAAGAGCTCAACAGTGAGCCGGGCAAAACCGTAGGCTATCGTGTGCGCTTTACTGATCAGGTGAGTGACGAAACTTATATCAAGCTCATGACCGATGGTATTTTGCTGGCCGAAATTCAGTCCGATCGTTTTTTGAATCAATACGATACCATTATTATCGATGAGGCCCATGAGCGCAGTTTAAATATCGACTTTATTTTGGGTTATTTAAAGCGTTTATTGCCTAAACGCCCAGATTTAAAAGTGATCATTACATCGGCGACCATCGATCCGGAGCGTTTTTCAAATCACTTTAATGACGCCCCGATCATTGAAGTATCGGGCCGTACCTTTCCTGTTGAAGTGCGTTACCGTCCTCTTGAAGATACGGATGGCGATCAACTTGATGGCATCATGGAAGCGGTAGATGAATTGGGCCGTGAAAGTAATGGCGATATCCTTATCTTTCTTAACGGAGAGCGAGAAATTCGAGATACCGCTGACGCGCTGCAAAAACGTAACTTACGTCATACCGAAGTGCTGCCCTTATTTGCGAGGCTAAGTGCCGCTGAGCAAAACCGGATATTTGCCCCCCATTCGGGTCGTCGTATTATCTTGTCGACCAACGTGGCGGAAACGTCTTTAACGGTGCCGGGGATCAAGTATGTGATTGACCCAGGGACGGCGCGTATCAGCCGTTACAGTTATCGCACCAAAGTACAACGCTTGCCTATTGAGGCGATATCCCAAGCCAGTGCGAACCAACGAAGCGGTCGTTGTGGTCGTGTCAGTGAAGGTATTTGTATTCGTTTATACAGTGAGGATGACTATAACAACCGCAGTGAATTTACCGATCCGGAAATACTGCGTACTAACTTAGCCTCGGTTATTTTACAAATGCTGGCATTGGGCTTTGGTGAAATTCAAAAGTTCCCATTTTTACAGGCCCCCGATGCGCGCAACATTAATGACGGTATCAAATTACTGGAAGAGCTTGGCGCGGTTAACAGCCAAGAGCGTGACCCAAGAAAACGCCTAACCATGATCGGTCAGCGTCTGGCTAAACTGCCTGTTGATCCACGTTTAGCACGAATGATATTAGCGGCGCAAGATTTTAACTGTGTAAATGAAGTGATGGTGATTTCGGCGGCATTGAGTATTCAAGATCCGCGTGAACGGCCGCTGGATAAGCAGCAAGCTTCTGATGAAAAACATCGCCGCTTTCACGACAAAGACTCAGACTTTTTAACTTTTTTAAATCTTTGGCAATACCTCAAAGAGCAGCAAAAGTCCTTGTCTGGTGGTCAGTTTGGCAAAATGTGTAAGAAGGAGTTTTTAGCCTACATGCGGGTGCGTGAATGGCAAGATATTTACACTCAGATCAGGCAAGTGATCAAAGAGCTCAATATTCCCATTAACACAGAGCCTGCAGACTACGATGCCATTCATTGTGCGTTGATCCCAGGCATGTTGTCTCACCTTGGCTTTAAAGATAAAGACCAAGAGTATTTGGGCGCGCGTAACAGTAAATTCTTTTTATTTCCCGGCTCAGGCTTATATAAAAAGCAACCAAAATGGTTATTGGTGGCTGAGCTGGTTGAAACGTCGAAACTTTATGGCCGCATTGGCGCACGCATTCAGCCGGAATGGATTGAGCCACTGGCGCAACATTTAATTAAGCGCAGTTACAGTGAGCCCCATTGGTCGAAAAAACAGAATGCGGTCTATGCCCTTGAAAAACAAATGCTCTACGGCATTCCTGTGGTGGTTAACCGCAAAGTATTATATTCCGACATTGACCCTCAATTATGTCGTGAGTTATTTATTCGCAGTGCGCTAGTGGAAGGCGAATTTGACACTAAGTTTGAATTCTTCAAGCAAAATCAAGCGTTGCGTTTAGATATTGAAGAGTTAGAGCATAAGTCGCGCCGCCGCGATATCTTGGTTGATGACCAAGTATTATATGAATTTTACGATAAAAAAATTCCCCAAGACGTGGTGTCAGGCACGCACTTTAATGCTTGGTGGCGTAAACAAAGCAA
The DNA here is from genome assembly GCF_021278025.1 of Motilimonas sp. E26. Lineage (GTDB taxonomy): Bacteria > Pseudomonadota > Gammaproteobacteria > Enterobacterales > CBDFNC01 > Motilimonas. Next base: position 102,370 of record NZ_JAIBHJ010000001.1, on the reverse strand, counting down.
ACGCTTGCCGGAATATTTAAACTTTGAGCGTGAGCAAATGATGGCGCATGACGCCGAGCACATCACCGGCAATGCTTACCCAGATTTTTGGCACCAAAGCGGCTTTAAATTGAACTTGGATTATCACTTTGAGCCTGGCGCAGCCGATGACGGTATTACCCTTAATGTACCATTGGCAATTATTAACCAGTTAGAAGACAAAGGTTTTGATTGGTTGATCCCCGCGCTGCGTGAAGAGCTGGTGGTAAGTTTAATAAAATCATTACCTAAATCACTGCGCCGAAATTTTGTCCCGGCGCCAAACTATGCCAGTGCCGCGTTAGCGAACATGTCACCAGATGATGGCCGCTTAACGGACAGTTTAGCAAAACAGCTGCTGCGCATGACGGGTGTGCGAGTGGAGCCCGATGCGTGGGATCTCAATGCTATTCCTGAGCACCTGCAAATGAAATTTAAGGTGCTCAACAAAAAGGGCAAGGTACTCGCTCAAGGCAAGCAGCTAGGTGAATTGCAATTGCAATTACAAGGCGAAGTACAACAAGCCTTGTCGACAGTAGCGGATAAAGGCATAGAAAAAACGGACATTGTGGAGTGGAATTTTGGCGAACTCAAAAAAGAGTTTGTTAAAGATCACGGTGGTTATGAGGTGAAGGCTTTTCCTGCGCTGGTGGATAAACGCAGCAGCGTGGCCATTGAGTTATTTGACAGTGAGGAGAGGGCGCGACAAGCCAGCCGTATCGGCATGCGCCGTTTGGTGTTATTAAATGTACCTTCACCGATTAAGTACTTGCAAAAATCGTTGCCAAACAAAGCCAAATTGGCCATGTACTTTACGCCATTTGGTCAGGTAAAAGACTTGATTGATGATTGTATTGCCGCTGCTGTTGATACCTTGTTGGAAAAACGCCCACTGCCAAGAACTGAGCAAGAATATGAGCAAGCAAGAGAGCTTGTTCGCGCTGAGCTAAACGAGCAAACCTTAGCCATTGCTAATGTGGTTGAGAAAGTGCTAACCGCTGCCAGTAGTGTTAACAAAAAGTTAAAAGGCAAGGTGGGGTTAGATATGATCATGGCCCATGGTGATATTAAATCGCAACTAGAGGGCTTAGTTTATAAAGACTTTGTTAGTGACATTGGCTATAGCAAGTTGCCGGATATTGAACGTTATTTAAAAGGGGTTTTACGCCGCTTAGAAAAACTGCCAATTGACCCCAGTAAAGATCGCTTGCATACCTTGGAAATAGAAGGGCTGCAAGCCCAGTATCATTCCATTATCAAAAGCTTACCTAAAGGCGCTGCGATCCCAGAGCAAGTGGTTGAGTTACGTTGGATGCTCGAAGAGCTGCGGGTATCTTTGTATGCTCAGCAACTAGGCACCGCTGTGCCAGTGTCAGCCAAGCGAGTAAGAAACCTGATCAACGAAATAAACGAGTCGCTTCGTTAGCCTACCTTAAGAAAACTTACACATATTAGACTTTAGTCTAGTGTGTGTAAGCTGCTGATATGTAAATTTTATTTACTAACTCGTGAATATTAATTCACATTTAGTGAGCATATATGTAAAATAATTCTGCTATTTTACGGCTAAACGCTAACTTAGAGTGGCTTTTAGACGGCTAAAACGGTAGGATACCTGCGAAAAAAGGCCAGCATATGGGCTTTTTTCAAAATAATAAAAAATATATAAGAAAGTGATGTAAATCCCATCCTTATTAAACCGCAGCGGTTATATCGAATAATTATCTGTGGAGATTGGTTTGCGACAGTGAAAGGATTTTTCAACTGTGGGCAGACTTTTTAGGAATTCACACCGAAATCCGGACGAAGTCCGATAGCTGTAAGTAGGTGTAAAAATTTCAAACAATAAAAGCTTGGGCAAATAATCGCCTTGGTTGGCTTTTGCCTGTTTAATTGGAAGGACGTGTCTATGACAAATAGAGAACAGAGCGCACAGGGTCTATATGTGCCAGAAATGGAACACGATGCATGTGGTATCGGATTTGTTGCTCATCTAAAAAACCGTAAGTCTCATGAGATTGTAACGCAAGCCCTAGACATGTTAGCTCGTATGGAGCACAGGGGTGGACAGGGTTGCGATCCTTGTAGTGGTGACGGTGCAGGTATCTTACTGCAAAAACCACATGAATTCTTAGTTGAGCAAGCGCTTAAAGAAGGGATTACTCTTCCTGCATTTGATCAATACGGCGTGGGTGTTGTGTTGTTTCCACAAGATGCAAACCAGCGTCAGCAGTGTCGCGAAATTTTAGAGCGTAACGTAGAACGTTTAGGCTTGAAAGTAATTGGTTACCGTGAACTGCCAACCGACAACTCTATGTTAGGCGCGGATCCATTAAGCACCGAACCGCATTTTGAACACGTATTTATTACCGGCGGCGCGGATTGTGACCCAGCGGTACTAGAGCGTAAATTATACGTGCTACGTAACTACACAGTACGTATCTGTTTAGAGTCTGTTTCTGGTATTGAAGACAACTTCTATATCAACTCGTTCTCTTACAAAACGATTGTTTACAAAGGTCAGTTAACCACTGAACAAGTACCACAGTACTTCCTTGATTTACAAAACCCAGGCATGGTAACGGCACTGGCGTTAGTACACTCTCGTTTCTCAACGAACACATTCCCAAGATGGCGTTTGGCTCAACCATTCCGTTACATCGCGCACAACGGTGAAATTAACACTGTTCGCGGTAACATTAACTGGATGAAGGCGCGTGAAGCGATCCTTGAGTCAGATTTGTTCAGCCAAGCTGAAATCGACATGCTACTACCTATCTGTAAAGACGGTATGTCAGATTCAGCTAACTTCGACATGGCATTAGAATTAATCGTATTGTCTGGCCGTTCATTGCCACACGCATTAATGATGATGATCCCAGAAGCATGGCAAGAAAACAAAAACATGGATCCTGCCCGTCGTGCTTTCTATCAGTACCACGCGAACATCATGGAACCATGGGACGGCCCTGCATCAGTTTGTTTCACTGACGGTGTACAAGTAGGTGCAACATTAGACCGTAACGGTCTGCGTCCATCACGTTACACTGTGACTAAAGATGATTTCCTAGTGATGGCTTCTGAGTCAGGCGTGGTTGAAATTGCACCAGAAAATGTTGAATACCGTGGTCGTTTACAACCGGGGCGTATTTTTGTTGCTGATTTAGAGCAAGGCCGCATTATTTCTGATGATGAAGTAAAAGACGGTATTGCAAAATCTAAGCCTTATGAGCAATGGATTAAAGATAACCTCATTACCTTAGACTCACTACCAGCAACAGCAAATAGCTACGAGCAACCTGCTGCTAACGTATTGTTGCACAAGCAACAAGCGTTTGGTGTTACGTCTGAAGAATTGAACGAAATCATTGTGACCATGGCAGGCACCGCAGGTGAGCCACTAGGTGCAATGGGTGCTGACTGGCCTCTAGCCGTGCTATCTCACCAGTCACAGCATTTATCACACTACTTTAAGCAATTGTTTGCACAAGTAACTAACCCGCCAATCGATCCGATTCGTGAGCGCATGGTTATGTCACTTAAGACTTACTTAGGTAAAGACCAAAACTTATTGGCTGAAACCCCTGAGCACTGTCATAAGATTGAACTTGAGTCACCGGTTCTATCTAACGCGCAATTGGAAAAAATTCGCAGTGTTGATCACAAACATTTACAAGCTAAGACACTAGATATCCTATTCACCGCCAACGGTGAACCTGGCATGCTAGAAAAAGCGATCAATAAAGTTTGTCGTTATGCACAAGATGCAGTTGAGGAAGGTTACTCAATCATTATCCTTTCTGACCGCAACGCTAACTCAGATCATGCCGCTATTCCAGCCATGCTGATTACTGGCGCGGTACATCACCACCTTATTCGCAATGGCCTACGTGCTAAAGCTGATATCGTTGTTGAGACGGGTGATGCGCGTGAAACACACCATTTCGCTACCTTAATCGGTTACGGTGCAAATGCAGTTAACCCTTACTTGATCCTTGAGACCATTGTTGAGCTGCAAAAACGTAAGAAATTGGATCCAAGTGTTGCTGCTGACAAACTGTTTGAAAACCTACGCAAAGCGGTAGATAAAGGTCTATTGAAGATCTTCTCTAAAATGGGTATTTCAACGGTTCAGTCATACCACGGTGCACAAATTTTTGAAGCCCTAGGTGTGAGCAAAGCCGTTGTCGATAAGTACTTCACTGGCACCGTGACACGTATCCAAGGTCTGTCTATTGATGACATCGCAAGCGAAACCTTAGTACGTCATCGCTTTGCTTACCCACTACGTGAAATTCCGGTTAAAACACTGGATGTAGGCGGCGTCTATCAATGGAAACAACGTGGTGAGAAGCACTTGTTTAGCCCTGAGACTATCTCATTGCTACAACAGTCTACGCGTAACCGTGATTACGGTATGTTCCAGCAATACGCTGACGCAGTAAATGCACAAGGCGACAACGCGGTGACACTGCGTAGCCAATTTGTATTTGACCAAGCTCAGCTAAAACCAATTTCAATTGATGAAGTTGAATCTGCTGAAAACATCCTAACGCGTTTTGCTACTGGTGCGATGTCGTTTGGCTCTATCTCTCACGAAGCGCACTCAACCTTAGCGATTGCGATGAACCGTATTGGCGCTAAGTCAAACTCGGGTGAGGGTGGTGAAGACCCAGTACGTTTTGAACCTAAAGCGAACGGTGATTGGGAACGCTCTGCAATCAAACAGGTTGCTTCAGGTCGTTTCGGTGTTACCTCTTACTACTTGACTAACTGTGATGAAATCCAGATCAAGATGGCACAAGGTGCTAAGCCAGGTGAAGGTGGTCAGCTTCCAGGTCACAAGGTTGATGACTGGATTGGTGCTACACGTCACTCAACACCGGGTGTAGGTCTTATTTCACCACCGCCGCATCACGATATTTACTCAATCGAAGATTTAGCGCAGCTGATTTTTGATTTGAAAAACGCCAACCGTAAAGGCCGCGTTAACGTTAAGTTAGTATCAGAAGCGGGCGTGGGTACCATTGCATCAGGTGTAGCGAAAGCGAAAGCAGACGTGGTACTGATTGCAGGTTATGACGGTGGTACTGGTGCATCACCTATTTCATCTATTCGCCACACGGGTCTACCGTGGGAACTTGGTCTAGCTGAAACACACCAAACGCTATTGAAAAACGGTCTGCGTAACCGCATCGTGGTTCAAGCTGATGGTCAGATGAAAACACCGCGCGATTTAGCCATTGCCACACTATTAGGTGCGGAAGAATGGGGCGTAGCGACTGCAGCACTTGTGGTTGAAGGTTGTATCATGATGCGTAAGTGTCACTTGAACACCTGTCCTGTTGGTATCGCGACACAAAACAAAACATTACGTGACCGTTTTGATGGCCGTGTTGAAGACGTTGTTACTTTCTTCCAATACATGGTGCAAGGTTTACGTGAAATCATGGCTGAGCTAGGTTTCCGCTCAATCAATGAGATGGTGGGTCAATCACACATTCTTAAAGTGCGTGAAGACATCAAACACTGGAAATACAAAAACCTAGATTTGAGTGTTGTATTGCATAAAGCATTACCACGCGACGAAGACGGTATGTACAAGCAACGTGACCAAGACCATGGCTTAGACACGGTACTTGACCGCAAGCTGATTGAAGCGGCGCAACCGGCCCTACTTGAAGGTAAAGCGGTTAACGCTGAGTTTGACATCATCAATACTGACCGTTCAGCCGGTACTATGTTGTCTAACGAAATCTCTAAAGTTTACAAAGACAAAGGCTTACCACAGCCAATGCATGTGAAATTTAAAGGTAGCGCGGGCCAAAGCTTAGGTGCATTCCTAGCCAAAGGTGTGACGTTTGAAGTTGAAGGTGACGCAAACGACTACTGGGGTAAAGGTTTATCTGGCGGTACGTTAGTACTGTACCCAGATGCGAAATCGACCATCGTTGCCGAAGATAACATTGTTGTTGGTAACGTGTGTTTCTACGGTGCAACCTCAGGTGAATCTTTCATTCGCGGTATGGCAGGCGAGCGTTTCTGTGTTCGTAACTCTGGCGCCAAAGTGGTTGTTGAAGGCATTGGTGACCACGGTTGTGAATACATGACTGGCGGTGTTGCGATTATCTTAGGTAGCACAGGACGTAACTTTGCTGCGGGTATGAGTGGCGGTGTGGCATACGTTTACGATGTTAACGGTGACTTTAAGTCTAAGTTAAACGACGAACTGGTAGACCTAGACCCACTAGAAGCTGAAGACGTTGCTTTACTGAAAGACATGATCACTAAGCAACATAAGCTAACAGGCTCAGAAGTAGCAGAGCGCTTCTTAAACGACTTTGAAACAAGTCTTAAGAAGGTGGTTAAAGTGATGCCACGAGATTACAAAGCCGTTTTACTAAGAAGAAAAGCGGAAGTAGAGCAGAAAGAAGCGGAGGCCGTATAATGGGTAAGCCAACTGGATTTCTAGAACATGGTCGTGAACTGCCAGGAAAGGTATCAGTTCAAGAGCGTATTAAAAATAACGATGAGTTTGTCAAGGATGCTGAATTCGGCGCAAAAATCCAAACACAGGCTTCTCGTTGTATGGACTGTGGTGTGCCTTTCTGTCACAGCGGCTGTCCAATCGGTAACATCATTCCTGAGTTTAATGATGCGGTTTACCGTGACAGTTGGGAAGAAGCTTGGGATATCCTAAGCTCAACCAATAACTTCCCTGAATTTACGGGTCGTGTATGTCCTGCTCCTTGTGAAAGCTCTTGTGTATTGGGGATTAACCAAGACCCAATCACTATCTGTAACATTGAGAAAAACATTGTTGAAACGGCGTACGCTAAAGGCTACGCCAAGCCAAAGACACCAACATCACGCACCGGTAAAACCGTTGCTATCGTTGGCTCTGGCCCTGCTGGTTTAGCGGCTGCCGAGCAGCTTAACAGCGCTGGTCACACGGTCACTGTGTTTGAACGTGATGAGAAAGTGGGTGGTCTACTGCGCTTTGGTATTCCTGATTTCAAACTTAGCATGGCGGTTATCGATCGTAAGATTGATTTAATGGCACAAGCAGGTGTGAAATTTGAAGTGAATGCGCATATCGGTGTTAACGTCGATGCTAAGCAACTGCGTGCAGACTTTGATGTGGTATTGCTAACAGGTGGCTCAACTGTGCCACGCGATCTGCCAATTCCAGGTCGTGAGCTAAAAGGCGTACACTTTGCCATGGAATTCCTTGGTCAAAACAACCGCCGCGCTAACAACATGGATCTTAAGGGTGAAGAAATTCACGCCAAAGACGACCATGTAGTGGTTATCGGTGGTGGTGATACTGGCTCTGACTGTGTGGGTACCTCTAACCGTCATGGCGCAGCAAGTATTACCCAAGTTGAAATCATGCCGATGCCACCAGAGAAGCGTACCGAGAATATGCCTTGGCCTTCTTACCCTATGATCCTTAAAACATCGACTTCTCATGAAGAAGGTGTGGATCGTAAATGGTCTATCCTAACTAAAGAGTTTATCGGTGATGAAAACGGTAATGTTAAAGAGTTAGTGGTTGCGGATATCGAATGGGAAGAAGCTAAACCAGGTCAGCGTCCAGGCTTTAAAGAAATTGAAGGTTCAGTACGTTCAATTCCTTGTACTAAAGCGTTCTTGGCAATGGGTTTTTTACACCCAGAGCCAACTGGCGTGATTGCTCAGTTAGAAGTTGAACTTGATGAGCGTGGAAACGTTAAAACCGATGGTTTCCAAACCAGTCAAGCAGGTGTATTTGCAGCGGGTGACATGCGTACAGGTCAATCTTTAGTGGTACGTTGTATCAATGAAGGTCGTGAGTCTGCACGTGCAATTGATGAATTCTTAATGGGTAACACCAACCTAGAATGTATCAATAACTCACTGATGCGCTCAGCATAAAATAATTTTAAGTAACACCAGTTCCAATTTTGCCAGTCCGAAGGGACTGGCTTTTTTGTTTCTGGCGCTATCTTTTAATAGGAGTTGTGTTGAATGAAGCTGAGTAAGCGATTAACTGCGATTGCTGACCATGTGAATTTAGCTTACCCACATATTTGGGACTGTTGTTGCGACCATGGCTATTTGGGACGCGTTATTCTCGATAAGGTGCTAGAGCAAGAAAAACCAGCCAAGGTACATTTTGTCGATTGTGTTGCCAACATTACCGCGCCATTGCTCTCGAAATTACAGCAACAAGGTATTGATAGTCGATATTGGCAAGTACATTGTATTGATGTGGCAGATTTGCCATTGCAGCCATTAATCAACCAACGCCATTGTGTGGTCCTTGCAGGGGTGGGGGGAGAGCTTACTTTACAGCTAGTTACGGCATTACTGGAGCAGTTTCCAGATCACGATATTGAATTTGTGCTTTGCCCTGTGCACCATCAATATGCACTGCGCCAAGGTTTGATAGCGTTAGATTTAAAATTAGTGGCCGAGCAGTTAATTGATGAAAATGGTCGCTTTTATGAAATTCTGGTAGTTAATAAGCAAGGCCAACACAGATTATATGAAGTGGGCAGTTTGATGTGGCAACACACAGAATCAAGACATTTAGCGTATCTTCAAGCAAAAATTAAGCATTATCAGCGTTTAGGCTTGGGTGGGCAGTCGAGTACAGGTATCATAACTGCTTATCAGAACTTGTTAGCTAACCTTGATTCGCCATTAAAATAGAATTGAACTAGCGCATTAACAGCAAGTGTATTTCTAAGATTGGAATTGTTATGAGTTATATTGCTTTAGCTGAACATAAAAAAGCGTGGATCTTCAATCGTCAAGATCTGCCGATTAGTGACCAAGATAAAGCCCAAATTAAACCGATGCAAGCAAGCCGCGCGGCGAACTTTTGGAACATGACCATCAGTAAACAAGTTGATCACCCTGATTTTTTTAAAAAAGGTGATTGGCCATTTGCAATGCAAACCTGGCATGACCAAGGTGAGTGGGAGACGGTGTGGGACAGTGATGAAACCGCACTGCCTGAAATGATAACCGATCATCTTAATTGGCAAGGTAACACCACGGTTTTTTTCTGTAGTGACCGCTACAGTATTATTGAAACCACTTGGGAAGTGTTTCAACGTTGTTGGAAAAACTTTTTATTTCTCGACGACGGTACCTTGCTCATCGGCAAAAAACGTGAACAAGTGGTGCAATTTATGTCTAATGGCACGTTTCGGATTGGTGTTAAGCCTGGCTCGTAACGTCCTAATATCACAACCATTATTTATAAAATTATTAATACCTGTCGCTAATTCTTCACTCATTTTGCATTTTTTTGTCAACGGTTGTTATTAGTGTTCCTTGCTCTATTAAAGCAAGGAGCACAAAATGAAACGCCTAAGTTTATCCAAATTCGCTTTATTAACCGCTGTATTTACAATAAATGCACAGGCGAATGTCCTTTTTACTGAATATATTGAGGGCAGTGGTAACAACAAAGCCATCGAATTAACCAACCTTTCCACCACCGCCGTCGACTTATCTGAGTTTCAAGTTACTCTTTTTTCTAATGGTAAAACCACTGCTACGGTAAGCCAACGTTTATCTGGCATGCTTGCCCCTGGTGCAAGTTATGTGATTGCTAACGCTCAAGCCCAATCTGAACTAAAAGAGAAAGCGCAGCTTTTATCGGCTGTGACCAACTTTAATGGCGATGATGTTTTAGTGCTTAGGCAAAATGACTTGACCATCGACCGGTTTGGTCAAAAAGGAACCGATCCGGGCAGTGCTTGGGGTAATTCAAACATTAGTAGCAAAGATCGCACGCTACGTCGTCTTGAACAAGTACAACAAGGTGACACTGATGAGTTAGCTGATTTTGATTTATCGCTGCAATGGCAAGAGTTCAGTAAAGATGATTTTGCAGGACTCGGTTGCAGTGGCTTAACCTCTTGCTCTGACACTGGCACCCCAGTGGTGACTTTAGGGGAGTGTGGTGATGTGGCCACGCCCCTTAATCAAATTCAAATTGCACAAGATACTAGCCCATTTAAAGGTAAAACGGTCGAAATTGAAGGCGTCGTGACGGCTGCGTTGCAAGGCAGTGATCAGATGGGTGGCTTTTATGTGCAAAGTTTAACCGGCGATCGCGGTCTATTTATTGCCAATGCTGAATACAATGTGAGTCCCGGTCAACACGTGCGCTTATTGGGCGATGTGGCCGAGGTTTACGGTAATACCCAGTTAAATGACATTCAAGGCATGCGTGATTGTGGTGAGCAGGTTGTGCAAGCGGCTGACCTAACTCTGCCATTAGACCAATCATTAGAGTTACTTGAAGGGCAAATGGTCACACTGAACCAGCCTCTTCACGTTACCTTAGATTATAACTTCAGTCGTTATGGTCAAATTTGGTTATCGTCAGGTAAAGTGTTCCAGCCAACCGATCGCTACCCAGCCAATTCTAGCGAAGCGATTGACTTAGCTAAATTTAATAAAACAAATATGCTGTTAGTCGATGATGGCTCTAGCAAACAAAATCCAGAATTAATCCGTTATTTCCCGCAATTATCTGCTGAGCAGCCACTGCGTAGTGGTAGCCAGGTTAATCAAGTTACTGGCGTCATTCATTACGCTTATGGTCAATATCAGTTGATCCCAACTGCAGATATTGAATTTATTGATGCCAATCCAAGAGCCGCGCAACCTACCTTAACTGAGCGCGGTAACCTAACGCTAGCAAGTTTTAATGTGCTTAATTATTTTGTTAATTTAGCCACCGAAAAAGGCTCGCCATATCGCGGTGCTAACTCTGCTATTGAGCTTGAGCGTCAACGCGACAAAATTTTCTCAGCCCTGCAAGCCATTGACGCTGATGTGTTTGGTTTAATGGAGCTTGAAAATAATGGCTTTGGCAGTGACAGTGCAATACACGACCTAGTCAGTGGCTTGAATAATCAATTGGGCGCAAATCAATATGATTATATCCGCCCTATACAAGACCGTGCCGGGGCCGATGCGATTACCGTGGGCATTATTTACAAACCTAGCCAAGTGAAGCCAGTGGGCGATGTTGTCTTGTTAACGGCTTATCCATTTGATGAGCAGACACAAAAACACCGTATCCCAATGATCCAAACCTTTGAGTATTTGGCTACAGGTGAACAATTCACCGTTGCCGTGAATCACTTCAAATCGAAAGGCAGCAGCTGTGACAGTTTAGGCGACCCTGATTTGGGCGATGGCCAAGGTAACTGTAATGGTTTACGCACCGATGCCGCAGCAACGCTGGCGCAATTCATCAATGAGAATATTGGCGGTAATGCAGTATTAATGGGTGACTTTAACGCTTATAGCCAAGAAGACCCCATGCTGACTTTTGCCGACTATGGCTTTAATACTGTTACCATGGCCGAAGATTCGTATTCTTACTATTACGATGGACAGGCTGGCAGCTTAGATCATGGTTTAGTTAACGAGGCGCTGGCTGGAAAATTGGTGGCAGCAACGGATTGGCATATCAATGCCGACGAGCCAAGAGTGCTAGATTACAATGTTGAGTATAAATCTGACGCACAATTACAGCGCTTCTATGCACCCGATGCTTATCGTTCATCCGACCATGATCCTGTGGTAATGTCATTTGCACTAGAGCCTGCCAAGGCGAAAGTAGAATTTGCGCAAAGTGATCTTTGGCTGGATGAATCAGCGGGAATGATAAAAATTCCAGTCAAGCAAATGGGTAAGCTATTAGGTGCTAAGGCAACCGTGCATTTTGAAACGCACTGGGGCACAGCCGAGGGATGGAGTGATTACACTAGCCCATATTGGGGTCGATTAGTATGGCTGCCACAGTCAGAAAATGGCGCTAAACCAGAGCAGCAGTTTATTGAATTGACCATTAACGATGATCAACTTGTTGAAGGTATAGAAAACTTTACGCTGAACTTGGTTTACAGTGAAGGTGTAGCATTAGGCAAGCAACAACAGTTAACGGTACATATTAGAGACAATGACTGATAGTAGTGACAGCCAATAATTAGTCATTAATAAGTGAAGGGAGCAGTGGATACGCCGCTCCCTTTAATTTTAATTCACCAGCATATCATGCCACGTAAATTTGCATCTCTTCGCCAATTTTCTTACGCATATCCATTAGCTTAATAGCGGTATCGTGTTGACGGATATCTTCTTCTGTTTCCGGTACCCAAGTCGGTACACGAGCAGATTGACCAAACTCATCAACGGCAACCATGATCACGATACAGTGAGTGGTGAGGCGACGGTTAAGTGATTTTGGATCGCAGGCAATCACTTCAAGGGCTATATGCATTGACGATTTACCAGTGTAAATAACCTTAGCATTTACCTCAACTAAGCTACCCACTTGGATTGGGGCCACAAATTTAATGCCACCTGCGTAAGCGGTGACACAATATTTACCACTCCAGCCTGCTGCGCAGGCATATGCCGCTAAATCTATCCACTTCATTACGGCGCCGCCGTGAACCTTACCGCCAAAATTTACATCTTGGGGCTCGGCTAAAAAACGTAGGGTGATGTCTCGTTGTGGGCTTTCCATTGAATATTCCTTAAACATGCAGATTGTTACAGCAAATCTGATCTCTGGTTGCAGTTTATGCACTGAGTTTAAAACTGCAATCACTATATTGATTATGATCAAATCTGTAATAGAGTGGGCGAATGATTTACACTCTGACGCGCTAGGTTATTAGCACTATTTCCGTTTAGAAAAATTAGGGTAAAAAAATGAAGCGCTTTAATGCATTGCTCGTAGTATTTGGCTGTTTATTATCAGGTTTGGCGTTGGCAAACAGTAGTATTGATTTAGAAGCTACGATGAAAAAAATGAAGTTTGAAATTAGCCAAGCGTATAAAACAGAATCAAAAGATGAGTTTAAATCTCATATTACTTCTTTCAGTCAATTGCTTCAGCAGGCTAAAGCATACTCTTTTCCACCTGAGCGTAAGGACGTTTCAATGGAAGGGCTGAACAAGGTTTCCGCAGTGGTAGAAAAAATTACCCTTGAGATGGACGATAAGCCTTTGCCTGAGTTGAAAGCACATTTACGTGACATTGATGACTTAAGAAAGGAATATCATAAAAAGAATAAGCCCAGCTTCTGGGAAACTCTTTTTAGCTAAGGTTAATTCTAGCCAAGCTTTTCTTAAACGCAGCTCATTGTGCTGCGTTTTGCATTTAGTCGATTACTTACCCCGAGAGTGCTTATATTGTGTTGGACAGTAGCCTCTATCTATTTCACCACTGCGCAGGGCAAGGTGTTTGGTTTTGCGGCCACTGACTCTTTGGCGCCAGTTTTTAAAGCTGCGCGATGTCAGTTGTTGCCGCATAAGCTTGATTGTTTCTGGCTCGGTTAAACCATAAAGGCCATGAATCGCCTCAAATGGGGTTCGGTCTTCCCATGCCATTTCAATGATGCGAGAAATATCAACGTTATTCATTCTATTTACCAAAATTATTGACTTATTGTGCTTACGTTATGACCTGTGGATTGGATTTATTTACCAATAAAATTCATTGTTTAGGTATTTAACTGGGGATGTTTTGCTTGTTAATTAACCCTTTGCAGTGATACTTGCCGTGATAAAGGGAAAGAAAGGCGTGAAACTATAGTGAAATGAGGTAATTTTTAGATTAAAAATGAAGCTTTTTGGATAAGAGTATTTTCCTTGTGCTTAGTCGTGCTATACTCCGGCCGCATTTATTTAATATAAATTTATAGAGTGAACAAATGGCAGATCTATCAAAATACAGAAACATTGGTATTTTCGCGCACGTTGATGCGGGTAAAACCACTACAACAGAACGTATTCTTAAGCTTACTGGTAAAATCCACAAATCTGGTGAAACTCATGATGGCGAATCTACTACGGACTTCATGGAACAAGAAGCTGAGCGTGGTATTACTATCCAGTCTGCTGCGGTAACTTGTGAATGGAAAGGTCACCGCTTAAACGTTATCGATACTCCAGGACACGTTGACTTCACTGTTGAAGTATACCGTTCTCTAAAAGTTCTTGATGGTGGTATTGGTGTATTCTGTGGTAGCGGCGGTGTTGAGCCACAGTCTGAAACTAACTGGCGCTACGCGAACGAATCTGAAGTTGCACGTGTTATTTTCGTAAACAAGTTAGACCGTATGGGTGCTGACTTCTATCGCGTTGTTAAGCAAACTCAAGACGTATTAGCTGCTAACCCACTAGTAATGGTTCTTCCAATCGGTATCGAAGACGATTTTGTAGGTGTTGTTGACCTATTAACCCGCCAAGCGTACGTTTGGGATGACACAGGTCTACCTGAGAACTACTCAGTTCAAGACATTCCAGCAGACATGGTTGACAAGGTAGAAGAATACCGTGAGCAACTAGTTGAAACAGCTGTTGAGCAAGACGACGACCTAATGGAAGCTTACATGGAAGGTGAAGAGCCTTCTATCGAAGAGCTTAAGCGTTGTATCCGTAAAGGTACTCGTGATCTTGCTTTCTTCCCAACTTTCTGTGGTTCTGCGTTTAAGAACAAAGGTATGCAACTAGTACTTGATGCTGTTGTTGATTACCTACCGTCTCCAACAGAAGTTGATCCACAAGATCTGACTAATCCTGAAACAGGTGAGCCTACTGGTGAAGTAGCGACTGTTGATGCTGACCTACCGCTAAAAGCGCTAGCGTTCAAGATCATGGATGACCGTTTTGGTGCACTAACCTTTATCCGTATTTACTCTGGCCGCATGAAGAAGGGTGATACTATCCTTAACTCTGCAACAGGTAAAACTGAGCGTATCGGCCGTATGTGTGAAATGCAAGCGGACGACCGTAACGAAATCACTGAAGCGCAAGCGGGTGACATCATCGCGGTTGTGGGTATGAAGAACGTTCAAACTGGTCACACGCTATGTGATCCTAAGCACGAATGTACTCTTGAGCCAATGATCTTCCCTGAGCCAGTAATCTCGATTGCTGTTGCACCAAAAGACAAAGGTTCAACTGAGAAAATGGGTATCGCTATCGGTAAGATGGTTGCAGAAGATCCATCATTCCAAGTTGAAACTGACGAAGATTCAGGTGAAACCATCCTTAAAGGTATGGGTGAACTTCACTTAGATATCAAAGTTGACATCTTGAAGCGTACTTACGGCGTTGAGCTAAACGTAGGTCAACCACAAGTTGCTTACCGTGAAACAATTACTAAACCAGTTGAAGATAGCTACACGCACAAGAAGCAATCTGGTGGTTCTGGTCAGTTCGGTAAGATTGATTACCGCATCAAGCCAGGTGAGCCAGGCTCAGGTTTCGTGTTCAAATCTACAGTTGTAGGTGGTAACGTTCCTAAAGAATTCTGGCCTGCAGTACAAAAAGGCTTTGAAGTCATGATGGACGAAGGTGTTCTAGCTGGCTTCCCAGTACTAGACGTTGAAGTTGAGCTATTTGATGGTTCTTTCCACGCAGTTGACTCATCAGCTATCGCGTTTGAAATTGCTGCGAAAGGCGCTTTCCGTCAGTCTATCCCTAAAGCGGGTGCACAACTTCTTGAGCCTATCATGAAAGTTGACGTGTTCACTCCAGAAGACCACGTTGGTGACGTAATCGGTGACTTAAACCGTCGTCGCGGTATGATCAAAGACCAAGAAGCGGGCGTAACTGGTGTTCGCATCAAGGCTGACGTACCACTATCTGAAATGTTTGGTTACATCGGTCACCTACGTACAATGACTTCTGGTCGTGGTCAATTCTCTATGGAATTCGCTCACTACCTACCTTGTCCACAAAACGTGGCTGAAGTTGTTATCGCTGAAGTTAAAGAAAGAAACGCTAAGAAATAAGCTTTTCTAACTTAATCTTCACTAACCCCAGTTACTTGGTAACTGGGGTTATTTTTTGCCTAGAAAACCATGAATAAAACACTTAAATACCTTCAGCATTACCCCGCTCATATTGTTGAACCCGTGTCGCGTTTAATTGAACAAAATCGACTGGGCCAATACTTACTGAGCAAATACCCTACGCCACATATATATTCGTCTGAGAAAGCCCTGTATCAGTACGTGCAGGAGATTAAAAATCAATACATTCGTAAGTCGTCGCCGCTAAGTAAAATTATTTATGACAATAAGCTGCACTTAGTAAAGCATGCGTTAGGCACACACAGTTACGTGTCGCGGGTGCAGGGTGGGAAATTAAAGGCTAAGCAGGAAATTCGAATTGCTGGGCTGTTCAAACAAGCGCCAGAGCCGATGTTAAAAATGATAGTGGTGCATGAGTTAGCACATTTGAAAGAGAAAGAGCATAACAAGGCATTTTATCAGTTATGCCAGCATATGCAGCCAGATTACCATCAAGTTGAGCTCGATACCCGTTTGTATTTAACCGAGATCGAGCTTAATGGTGCCCTATACCGGCAGTTTAAAAAAGACTCTGAGTAGGCGAGGTTGAGGTGATTGTTAGTAACAGCGCTCTTTAATCAAGGCGATCATCTCATCGGTTAACACGGATTTTGAAATGTAGCTTTGGCCGCCATTATTTGCGACTAAAATGACTCCCCGCTCTGTATCTATGTGTTTTTTGATGTCCTGCCACAATAATGTTGTCTCAGTATAGGGGTTTTTACTGGAGAACCCTTGCTCATCTAACACAATGGTGACTTCGCTATTGGCGCTGCGGCTCCACATTTGTCTTGTTAACCACCAAGCGCGGCGATAAATAAAGCTAATGGTTTCAAGCACGCCTAAGCCTAGCAAGATACTTCCTGCAACGGTATGCTGATTGGTGAAAATAAGCAGGCAAAGGCCGCTTAACAATAGCGATACGATAAATACGTATCGAGGTTTAGCATGTTTGCTGAAGGGAAGTGACTCATCGAAGCACTCTTCAAGATACTGTTTTGAAAGTGTAAAGCTTGTTGTTAAAGGCATAATATACGTCCCAATAATGGAAAATGCAGTATATCATAGCCAGATAAAGCCGAAAGCAAGTCTGCATTGGCTTGATGTTTAATTAAGGAGTCGAAGTGGCAGGGGCAAGTTTATTAACCTTATTGGATGATATTGCAGCAGTGTTAGATGACGTTGCATTAATGACCAAGGTAGCAGCGAAGAAAACGGCGGGCGTATTAGGTGATGATTTAGCCCTTAACGCACAACAAGTATCGGGTGTTAATGCCGACAGAGAGTTGCCAGTGATCTGGGCGGTGGCGAAAGGCTCTTTGCGTAACAAACTGATCTTAGTGCCTGCCGCGCTCTTAATTAGTGTGATTGCGCCTTGGTTGATCACCCCGATGCTGTTAATTGGAGGCTTGTTCTTGTGTTTTGAAGGCTTTGAGAAAGTCTTTCATTCCAAGCCTAAAGCAGCAATTGAAGCAGAGGTTGAACCGGCTGTTGATATCGTGGCTTTTGAAGCAAAAAAGATAAAGGGCGCTATCCGCACTGACTTTATTCTCTCCGCCGAAATTATCGTTATTGCTTTGGGCACGGTACAGCATCAAGCCATGATGAATCAAGCTATGGTCGTCAGCTTGATTGCTTTTGTCATGACTGTTGGTGTATACGGGTTAGTTGCCGCAATCGTTAAAATGGATGATTTAGGCCTTTATTGGGCTGCAAAATACCCATCAGGGCGACTATTAAATCGGCTTGGCACCGCTTTAGTTAAGTTTGCCCCCTATTTAATGAGAGTGCTCGCATTTGTCGGCACCATTGCCATGTTTTTAGTCGGTGGTGGCATAGTTACACATAGCATCAGCGTGTTTCATCATCTAATAGACCCAGTATTGGGCGCGATTGTGAATGTGCCCGTTCTTCCATCTATTCTACCCATGATAATTAATGGCTTAGTTGGCGTGATTGCAGGTGCCATGGTTTACACCGTTGTGACTTTGGCAGTAAAAGTATTTCCGAGAAAAGTATAACCACGCTGGCAAAATGGCGGCGTTAGCCGCCAAACTATACCCAATCTAGAAATGCTTGACCTCAAGATGCACTTTCAAGTTGATAGGGTATCGATTAAGGATTTTCTGGCGGGGCTGTTGCAGTAAATAGGGGATCTGTGTTTGCTAGTGTTAATAATTCAGCTAGAGCCGGGTATGGGGCTAAATTAATCCGTTGGCGATATACTCCCCAATCTAAGAAGCATGCTAGGCGTAGCTGTCCATCTGATAGGGGCAATTTGTTTGTTACTACGGTTTGGTTGAGGCAGGCTAAGCCACTTTCAACACGTCCTTGTTGGCGCTGTAAATACTGACTGTCGTTAACTTGGATATTATCCTGCTTTTCCAAAAAGAAGATATTCACGGTTGCGTCCATTACCGTATTAACCATCGCAAAGCGCTCAAAATCCATCATGTCAGGAAAAAAAGTTTGGCCTGCTTTTTCTCTCAGGTACTTTAAGATCACCACCGAGTCCGTTAGGGTGAGATTGCCATCAATTAAAAAGGGGACTTTTTTGGTAGGTGAAAGCTCGGCGCTGGCCACCGCATCGGTTTCAATAAATTCACACTCAAGACCTGTTTGCGCTAACACAATGCGGCAGTGGCGTACATAAGGCGAGGTGAAGCTGCCATAAAGTTTCATAACCTTAATCCTAATTTGTGGAAATTTTTAGATTACTGCCTAAGGCAATGAAATGCCAGAGAGTTTGATTATTGGATTGGAAATGGCTGTGCATTGAACACAGCCAAAGTAGCGTTAGTGAGATAAAATTTGATCAAGAAACAGCTTTAAACGATCCGACTCGGGCTGTTCAAAGAAGGTATGAGGTTCGTTTTCTTCAATGATTTGTCCACCGTCCATAAAAATGACTCGGTCAGCAACCTTTTTAGCAAAACCCATCTCGTGGGTGACACAAATCATCGTAATCCCTTCATCGGCTAACTCTACCATCACATCTAATACTTCCGACACCATTTCAGGGTCTAATGCTGAGGTGGGCTCGTCAAACAACATTATTTCTGGGTTAAAGCATAAACAACGAGCCACTGCCACGCGCTGCTGCTGACCACCAGATAACTGATTGGGGTACTTATTCGCTTGATCCGAAATTTTCACTCGGTCTAAGTAATACATCGCGGTTTCTATGGCTTCCTTACGTGGCTTTTTATGTACCCAAGTTGGCGCAATGACCAGGTTTTCAAGTACGGATAAATGTGGGAACAAGTTGAAATGTTGGAACACCATACCCACTTTTGAGCGAATATGGCGGACAATTTTCACATCTTCAATTAGCTCTGTTTCACCAATAAAAATTTTACCTTGTTGAAACTTTTCTAAGTGGTTTAAGCAGCGAATAGTGGTGGATTTACCGGATCCCGAAGGGCCACAGATAACGACCTTCTCGCCTTTTTTAACATTAAGGTTAACATCTTTGAGTACGTGAAAATCACCGTACCACTTGTTAACATTTTCCATTCTGATCATAAATTCATTTGTCGACATGGCGTTACCTATTTAAGTTCTGTATTAAAGCGTCTTTCGACAGATTTAGAATATTGAGACATTGAGAAGCAGAATACCCAGTAGATGAAGGTGACAAAGACATAACCTTCAACTTCATAACCGAGCCAATTAGAGTCACTATTGGTTAGGGTCACCATGGCTAATATGTCGAATAAGCCAATGATCAGCACTAGGGTCGTATCTTTAAATAAAGAGATGAATGAGCCCACTAAATTTGGGATCGAGATTTTTAATGCTTGCGGCAAAATGATTAAAATCATTCCTT
Organism: Motilimonas sp. E26; assembly: GCF_021278025.1. Classification (GTDB taxonomy): domain Bacteria; phylum Pseudomonadota; class Gammaproteobacteria; order Enterobacterales; family CBDFNC01; genus Motilimonas. The sequence goes on along the minus strand of NZ_JAIBHJ010000001.1, from coordinate 82,636 downwards.
GCCAGTAGCTCAAACCCAATGACTCACTGGCTTCATACTGCCCCTTAGGAATAGCTTGTAAGCCTCCACGCACCACTTCGGCAATATAGGCTGCTTGGAATAAGGTAATACCAATCAACGCCCTGAGTAGTTTGTCAAAATCAATACCGTCATGAAAAAACAAAGGTAAAACCACAGAAGCCATAAATAATATGGTGATCAGTGGAACGCCCCGGACAAACTCAATAAAACCCACACACAGTGTTTTAACGATAGGCATATCTGATTGGCGGCCAAGGGCAAGTAAAATACCAATTGGGAATGACGCGATTATCCCAACTGCCGCAACAATCACCGTTAGCATTAAGCCACCCCATTTGTTGGTCTCAACGGTTTCTAGGCCAAATAAGCCGCCATGAATAAACACTATGGATACAAACGGGTAGAGTAAGATAATAATAATTTTTAATTTTATATTTTTCAAAAGCTTAACACTGGCAATAAATGCCACTGTTAGCGCAGCAACAAATAGTGGTCGCCAATGTAGTGCTTCTGGATAAAAGCCGTAAATGAATTGGTCAAATTTTTCAATGATGAAAATCCAACGTGCGCCATCATTCACTATATCTTCTTGGCTGCCAGACCAAGTCGCACTGAAAAATAGCCAGTCTAATGCCGGAGGAACGGTGAGGTAGAGGAAGTAAATACAAAATACTGATAATAATGAATTTTTAATATCAGAAAACAAGTTTTTTCTGAGCCAAAAAATAATGCCTCGGTTATTAATCGGCGCGGGCTTCGCCTCTTTAATATCATAAATAGCCATGTTATCGCCCCTTAATTTCCATTTTTGCATTTACCCAGTTCAGCAATAGCGAAATGACGATGCTAAAAAGGAGATATACCGCCATGGTCATTAAGATGATCTCAATCGCTTGGCCCACTTGGTTTAAGGTGGTTCCCGAAAATAGGGTCACAATTTCTGGGTAGCCAATGGCGGTGGCAAGTGAAGAGTTTTTTACCAAATTTAAATATTGGTTGATTACGGGCGGAATGATCACCCGAAGTGCTTGCGGTAAAATGACCTTTCTCAAAATGACATGTTCTTTCAAGCCAAGAGAATTGGCGGCTTCTTTTTGCCCTTTCGGAACCGACTCGATGCCCGCTCTAACGGCTTCGGCAATGTAGGTCGCAGTGTAAATACTCAAGGCAAAAGCCAGCGCCAGTAACTCAGGAATAATGACCCAACCACCTTTAAAGTTGAATCCTTTTAATTCGGGGACTTCACTTGAAATAGGCTGGCCAGCAATGAAATACACTAACACTGGAGCCAAAATAATAATTGCACCGCCAACGCTAAAAATAGGAAACTCTTCACCTGTGTCATCATGGCGCTTAATGGCCCACCTTGCTAGGAAGTAGACGCCGATACAGGCAATGATGAAGGCTGCTAATATATATCCGCTGTTATCTTCCAAAATAGGTTTTGGCATAAGAAAACCGCGGTTATTTAAAAAGTACTCGCCGAAGTAAGATAAACTTTGTCGTGGGCTTGGCAGTGCCGCCAGTACAACGTTATACCAAAATAGTATTTGTAATAAGATGGGTATGTTACGGAAGGTTTCTACATAAACCATCGATAACTTAGCAATCAAAAAATTACTTGATAAGCGGCCTATCCCGATCAGCAAACCGAGAATGGTTGTAAAAAATATGGCGATGCCAGAGACAAGTAAGGTATTTAATATACCGACGAGAAAAACGCGTGAGTAGGTAGATGAGCCATCATCATATTCAACTAAGGTTTGACTAATACCGAAGCCAGCTACTTGGTCTAAAAATGAAAAGCCGGTCTCGATGCCACGCGCTTCAATGTTGGCAAACATGTTATTAGCAAAGTAATAAGCTAAAAAAACCACTAATCCAAGCGCAAAAACTTGGAAAATGATTGCACGGTTTTTTGGGTTGTTAAAAAAACTCACTGAGTTTGTGGGGGCACTTGGGGGATTACTCATATCCATTCCCTATCTAAGGGGGGCAAGCCCCCCGATACTTCTTATTGCGGTGGGTTATCTAATTGGCATTGGGTACATTAAGCCACCTTGATTCCACAGTTTATTTAAACCACGGTCAATGTTTAGCGGCGAGTCTTTGCCGACATTGCGATCAAACATTTCACCATAATTGCCCACTTGTTTAATCATGGTATAAGCCCATTTAGCATCAAGGCCTAAGCTTGCTCCTGCGTCACCAGAGGTACCCAGTAAACGCTTAACACTTGGGTTATCTGATTTCATTTGTGCATCAACATTCGCGGTTGTAATACCTAGCTCTTCGGCTTCTAACGCGGCAAATAGAGTCCAACGCACAATATTAAACCAATCATCATCCCCTTGACGAACGACTGGCCCTAGGGGCTCTTTAGAAATAATCTCTGGCAGTACCATCACTGAGTTTGGATCGTCCATTTTTAGTCTTAAACCATAAAGCTGGGAAGCGTCTGAGGTGACGGCATCGCAACGGCCTTTCTTAAAGCCGTCAATGGTTTGGCCTGAGGTGTCATAAGTGACCGCTTTGTATTCCATTTTTTGAGATTTGAAATAATCCGTTAAGTTCAATTCAGTGGTCGTGCCCGCTTGTATACAGAAGGTTGCGCCATCAAGCTCTTTGGCTGACGAAATACCCAGTTTTTTGTTGATCAGAAAGCCTTGGCCGTCATAGTAGTTGACCCCAGCGAAATTAAGGCCAAGGGAGGTATCACGACTTGATGTCCAAGTTGATGAGCGGACTAACACATCAATTTCACCGCTTTGTAATGCAGTAAATCGTTCTTTGGCAGTTAGGGGGATGTATTTAACTTTATCCGCATTGCCTAACACTGCACTTGCAATGGCTTTACAAAAATCAACGTCAATGCCTTCCCACACCCCTTTAGAGTTGGTGGCAGAGAAACCGGGGATACCAGTAGACACGCCGCAGTTTAGCTCGCCTTTCTTGATCACGTTCTCTAACGTGCCAGCAGACGAAACCATTGGGATAAATGCCAATGCGGCAGTGAGTGATAGGGCAATTTTGGTTCTATTCATTATCTATTCCTTTCAAGTCGGGGTATTGTTATCAATAACGCCATGGAACTTAAAATACAGGCTGTTACGCACATTATTATATTTAACAAATTAGCAACAATTTTAAAACATGAACATTAGTCGTAGAAATCCATTATTGTGTGATAAATGAACGACTTTTGACTGTTATTTCAGTGTTTAGCTTAGTTCTTGTATAAGAAATAGGCCAATTTAAGCGGCTAAAAAACTGTGTGTTTTATACTACTAAGAAGGTAAAAGTAGCATCGAGGGACGGTGGCAGTTATTGCTGATAGGTGAAATGAATAGATAGAAACGTTCAATAAATCAATGGCTAATGTTGGGGAATTAGGTTTTTTTACTGATAACACTTTGTTAACAAATGTTGCCGAGCATCGGCAGAACGCTTTTTTGTGAGCTCTACCTGAAAGTTATTGATTTACATTTACTTTTCTGTAGATAAAATGAATAAGATAAAAATGTCATTTAAACAGCAAATGTGATTGCTGTCACTAACTTAAGATGGCTGATTAGTTTATTACTCGTGTTTACAAGGACAATTAATGCTTAAAATTGCATCTCGTATAGGGTGTGCGCTAGGGTTTGGGCTTGCGATGGCAATGACCCCAACCATTGCAGCCGCTAAAAATGTTTCTCTGACTATCGTTTCTGAATTTAGACAAAGCTGGGAGCGTAATTTTAACCCCTTCAACTCAGCTCATCGCTTGCCCACGACGATGCAGTTTATTTACGAACCTTTGATTGTTTTTAATGAACTTCAAGGTGGGAAACCTGTTTATCGCCTTGCCATCGACCATCGTTTTTCTAGCGATCTGAAAACCCTGACATTTGACTTAAGAAAAGACGTGAAATGGTCGGACGGCACTGCCTTTACTGCGGACGATGTTGTCTACTCTTTGCGCTTAGCCGCTAGAGGAGGGGCTCTTGACGTAAGAGGCTTGGCCGATGATATCGATAGCATAGTTAAAGAAAACGCTTACACTGTGAGTATTCAGCTCAATAAAGTCGATACGGGGATCGCAACACGTATTGTAAGGGCACCAATCGTACCTAAGCACATTTTTTCTATGGTTAAGGATATTCCTAACTTCACTAACCCTAATCCCGTAGGCACAGGTCCATTTACTCAGGTACCGATGTTTTCATGGCAAGTTTATATTCAATGCCGTAACCCACATTACTATCAGAATGAAAAGTTGAAAATTGATTGCTTACAAAGTCCAATCATCACTAGCAACGAAGAGCTGTTAGCCGCAGCTATTAAAGGGCGCTTAGACTGGACATCTTCCTTTATCCCTAATATTGAAGAAGTATTACTTAGTAAAAATTCAAGTACTCGTTATTGGTTCCCCGCGGCTGGCTCTGCATCATTTGTGATGAATTTCAAATCACCTAATGAGAATAACCGAAAAGCGTTCAATAATTTGAGTTTCCGCCGTGCGTTTTCAATGGCGATGGATAGAAAACGTATGGTGGAAGAAGCTGGCTCGGGTTATTGGGTTGAGAATAATTATCCAAGTGGTCTTGGCGATCAATTTAAAAGCTGGTCAGATCCCTTAGTCAGGCAGAAGTATGGCAAGTTCAATACCTACAACAAAGCTTATGCCGCTAAATTATTACGGGATGTCGGCTTTAAAGACATCGATAACGATGGTTGGTTAGATAACCCAGATGGTAGCCAATTTAGTTTTGAGATTTTGGTACCTAATGGCTGGTCAGATCATATTAAAACCGTTGAAATTGCCATAGAAGGTTTAAAGGCGTTAGGTATTAACGCCATGATCGCCACACCAGAGTTTGGTCAGTTAGTTGACCAAGTCAAATCAGGTAATTATGACGCGCAATTTACTAACTATTTTGCCGGTGCGACACCTCATTTGTATTATCATTCAGGCTTCCATTCTTCACAATTTGATAAAAACCGCTTTGCTGGTCACCACTATGCCGACGCAATGCTAGATAAACTGATTGATGGTTTTAACCGTACCAATGATGAAGAAGTTCGCTTAAACATTATGCATCGAATTGAAGAGCGTATTGGCTCACAGCAAATTACTGTCCCAGTGATTAGTTCAAATTTTAACTATCAATATGACGATGTGAATTTCAAAGGCTGGTTTAACGAAGAGAACCCAGGTGGTATTCCGGTTATCCACCCTGATATACCTGAGCGTTTATTACATGTCTTATCACTTGAGCCTGTGATTAGCGATACTGTGATGAATTAACAGTTCAAGACTGACAAAAAAACCGATACAGCTTGGCTGTATCGGTTTTTTTTTGAGTTTAATTAACCTCAGTTTCGCTTATCCAAAACTCGGGTTAATTAGTTAATCGTGTTGCGCGTAAAAATGCTGACTGTTGTATTCAACTGTCTCTACAATTGGCGCCATACTCTTTTCCCTAATAGTATTGGCTTGTTCAAGTAATTCACTGCCTTCGATAGCCGCTTCAGTAAAACTAATGTGTGGGTTGGGCACCGCAGAAAGCAACAACTGTGTGTAGGGGTGTTGTGGATTGTCAATAACACTGCTCGTATTGCCCCATTCGACAATCTGTCCTTGATACATAATTGCGATGTCTTCGGCAAAGTACCTTGCTGTTGCTATGTCGTGCGTGATGTATAGAAACGTCATGTCTTGCTCATTTTTCATCTTATTCAAGAGCTTTAAGATATCCAAACGGATGGACACATCGAGCATACTGGTTGGTTCATCGGCTAAAATAATTTCAGCGCCAATTGCAACGGTACGGGCAATAGAAACACGCTGGCGTTGCCCGCCTGATAGTTGATGAGGATATTTACTGGCGGTTGCTTCGGGATCTAGTTCAACCAAACGCAGTAAATCATTAACTTTTTCAATTGCTTGAATTTTAGTCTTCACGTGGCCATGGGTAAATAAAGGGCGCGCTAGGTGGTGATAAATAGTATGGGCAGGGTTAAGTGAGCCATAAGGGTCTTGAAAGATCATTTGGATGTTCTTTCGGTACTGGGCTAGCTCTCGATGAGTATTAAATTCATTAATATCTTGGCCTCGGTACAACACCTCGCCGCTGTTATGAAGGTGCATGCGAGTCAGTAGCCGTGCCACAGTACTTTTACCAGATCCACTTTCACCTACCAATGCTAGTGCTCGGCCTTTTTTCAGTTCAAAGCTAACATTACGTAGCGCGTGAACCTGCCTTTTATGCAAGCCTTTTCCCGTGTTAAAGGTTTTAGTCATGTTCTTAACTGTGACTAAAATATCACTTGATGGTGGGTTTAATAAGGTCATGCGAATACCTCCCTAGTGTTTGTTGCGCGTTGCTCGGCGATGTTTTGCTCAAAAGCGGCAGGAATAGATTGCCAAAGTTTTTGTGTGTAAGGATGCTGTGGTCGGTGCAAAATATCCTTGGCCTTGCCAACTTCAACCAGTTCTCCCTTTAACATGACGCCGATGCGATCGCACAGTTGCGTCATTAAGCTAAGATCGTGAGTAATAAACAATACTGAAAAGCCAAACTCTTTTCTCAACGCATGAATTTGTAACAGGATCTCGCGTTGGACAACAACATCAAGGGCAGTGGTGGGCTCATCCATGATCAATAAATCAGGATTAAGGGCGAGCCCAATTGCGATCACTATTCGCTGTCGCATGCCGCCAGAAAATTGATGGGGATAGTCCTTCAAACGGTTCGGGTTGATCCCAACCAGCTCCAACAATTGTCCCGCCCGCTTTGCCGACTCAGTCTCGTCATAGCCTTTATGGCGATAGAACATGTCACGAAATTGTTCTTCGATGGTTAATACTGGATTCAAGCTGTTCATGGCACTTTGAAATACCATGCTGACTTTTGACCAGCGTGTTTTGGCAATGGTTTTTTTATCCATGGTTAAGGTGTTATCGCCATTGAGTAATATCTCTCCACCTGAGATATATGCGGGTGGGCGCAGTAACTGACTAATGGCGAAGGCGATGGTACTTTTGCCACAACCACTTTCACCGGCTAAACCAAAGATTTCACCCTTATTAATGTTAAAGCTAACATTGTCCACCGCCCGGAATTCACTCTCATCCAATAAGTAGTCAACACATAAGTTTTTAATTACTAGTGTCGGCTGTTCAGTTGCTTGAGATAGGCTTTGACTAGTTGTCATAAATCACCCCATTAGTAGATTGCTTAGCATTGTTAGGTGTATTTAAGCTGGCTGCTTTTAGTTGCTTGACGCGTTTATTAAAACGCTTTATGCCACTAAAGGTTCGTAACCTTGGGTTAGCAATTTCATCTATACCAAAGTTGAGTAGCGCTAAGCCCATACCAAGTATGGCAATTGCGACACATGGTACTAATACTTCCCACCACGCACCGACAGTCATCGCTGACGCGTTTTGCGCATTAAACAACATGGTGCCCCAACTTACCGCGAGGGGATCGCCTAAGCCTAAGAACTCTAAAGTGGCTTCTGTGATGATGGTGTAAATAATTGAACCTAAGAAATTTAAGCCAATGATTGAGCTTAAATTTGGTAAAATCTCGACAAAAATAATACGCCATGAAGGTTCACAAGCTAACTCACTGGCTTGAATAAACTCTTTATTGCGCAAGGTTAAGGTTTGCGAACGGGTGACCCTTGCTCCCCAGGCCCAACTGGTAAAACCAATAATAATCGCGATGGTCATGGGACTGGCTTCGCCAATAAAGGCTGCCAACACCAGTAACAGGGGCAGCTGCGGCACCACTAAGGCGACATTGGTCAATAAACTCACTACTTCATCATACTTGCCGCCAAAGTAGCCGGCAGAGACGCCTAGAGCAGTACCAATAATCACAATAATCAAGCCGGCACCAAAACCAACGGCGAGGGATGTTGCAGTTCCATGAATGAATAAATGGTAGACATCACGACCCATTCGAGTCGTGCCCATGACATTCTCAGCATTAGGCGCTTGATGCGGTCGAGCGACGCGCTTGTTGGGTTCATGGGAAGTGAGTAAAGGGGCTGATAAAGCAATCAGCAAATATGTGATCACAATGAATAAGCCGAAGCTGACTTTTTTATTGCGTCCAAGCATCTTTAAAAATCCAGACATAATCGTTCCTTTCTATTTAGACGTTTCGCTGATTAATCACGGCGCAATCTTGGGTCAAGATAAACATAAGCCATGTCGGCGACAAAATTCGCTGATAGCATCGCCAGTGTCATGATTAATAACTGGCCTTGGATCACGGGATAATCACGGGAGACGATAGCTTCAAACAAGGTATTGCCTAAGCCAGGATAGTTAAACACCACTTCAGTAATGAGTGAGCCCCCCAGTACGACGCCCACTGTCATCGCAAAGGCGGTAATAGAAGGTAAAAGTGCATTACGAGCGCCGTAGTTAAACATCACGCGGGTTTCGCTCAAACCTTTGGCTCGGCCCATTACGATGTAATCTTCACCCAATAAGTTAATTAAGTTATTGCGAATAGTGAGTAAGTAGCCACCGATTTGCACAATAACCAATGAAATGATCGGCATGGTTGCATGGCTAATAACACTGGAAATGTATTCCCAACTAAAAGCGGGGTCGAGCTCAATATCATAGGCATAGGAATAGGGTAGCCAGTTGAGGGCGACACCAAACACAAACATGAACAGTAACGCTAAGACCACTGCTGGAATAGACTGTAGCACTAAGGACAGTGGTGAAAGGATACTGTCGAGCCAACCGCCTCGATTCCATGCTGCAATGATGCCTGATATGGATCCGATGAAAAAACTAATCAGGGTAGATGTGCCAACTAAAAATAGGGTCCACACCATGGAGCGTCCCAGCACTTCATTAACGGTTTGTGGAAAGTATTTAACTGAACTACCCAAGTCCCATGTCACGACACTTTTTAAGTAAATAAAATATTGCTCATAAAGGGGACCATCGACAAAACCGAAGGTTTCTTTTAGTGCCGCAATGCTTTCTACGGGGAGTGGATTTCCTTGTGATGAAAACATCACTGTTATGGGATCACCTGGCATTAGCCGAGGCAAAAAGAAGTTAAAAGTCGCCGCAAAGAAAAATGCAATGAGGTAAAACCCCAGACGACGTAATACAAAGTCCATATCAGACTCCTTAATATGGTCTAACGAAGTTGGCGCAAGGGGGGCGTTGCCAATACTACTTAATTTGACAACGGCTTGCTAAAGGCTATTAAAGTGATTAGATATCACCGAGCTTAAGATTTAGGTTTAAGGCTCAGCAAGTGCAACAGACGCTCAGGAGTGCCAGGGTGTGGCTGAGGTTTTGCCACTGGGTTATCAGCGTTAAAGAACCCCTCAAAGCGCTCGGTGTTATATTGGTACCAGCTTGGGTTGTTAAATACAGGGATGAATGGCATATTTTCTGCCACTATCATCTGTATTTGGTCCATTGTCTGCTGTTGTGCGGCTTTGTCTGTCGTGGTGTAGAATTTATCCAGTAAGACATCTAACTCAGGGTTGGTAAACCGTGTAGAGCTCATTCGGGTTTTATCTAACTGAGAGCTATGGAAAGCGGTGTTATACATTAAGTGGGGCGTAACACCAGAAAAATAGGCGTTAATGGCTGCGTCATATGAGCCATCAATTAGCGCAGAAGTCCAAGACGCTGCCTCTGGCGTTGCGACTTTGGCATTAATGCCCATTTCTTGCAGTCCGTCAACGGCAATCTGCACGGTATTAACCCAATCTGTCCAGCCATTAGGCACTATGATAGAGAAGGCAATGGCAGAGCCATCTGGGTTATCAACATAGCCGTCGCCGTCTTTATCTTCGTATCCTGCTTGTTTTAACAGTTTCTTAGCGGCTTTCATATCATAGCGAGAATACTGGCCAAACTTCTTATCAACTTCATCATTATTCCAAGAGTGATAGCCAGCGCCAAGGCCAGATGGGTATTCATTAAGGGTTGGGTATCCGTAACCAGCGATATTCACCATGCTGTTTCGATCCATCGACATGGATACCGCACGGCGGAAGTTGACATCATTGAATGCTTTTTTGTTACCTGGGTTTTTACTTTCTAAGTTTAAGTTAAAGGCAACCATCGAATCAGCTGGGAACCAATATTTATGGTTACTAGCATCTTTAGAAACATAGGTTTTGTCTATATCAGGTAAAAATGAGCCAAACCAGTCTAACTCACCCTTTTGCGCGGCAGCTAGTACTTGATCATTATTCGCTAGTTGTGGCAATCGCACGCAGTCAACTTGCAGGGTTGAATTGTCCCAATAGTGCGGATTACGGCATTGAACATAAACTCGAGTCGTGAAACGTTCAATTTCGGTTAATGGCCCCGTGCCAACGGGGTTTTCATTGGTGAAGGTAATTGGATCTTTAACTTCACGCCAAATATGTTCAGCCACCACAGGTACACGAACGATTTCAATTGCCGCACCACTGTCCGGCTCAGGGAAACTGAACTTGACATGTTGCTCATCAATCACTTCAACGGCGCTAATGCGTTGCCAAATGGCTCGAGTATCAAGCGCAGGATTTGCTTTAACCATGTCAAAGCTGAATTTGACATCATTAGCATCAAAGTCTTGCCCGTCTGACCATTTAACGCCTTTACGTAAGGTAAACACTACCGATTTTGCATCATCGGCAAATTCAATCTTCTCGGCTAACCGGTAATGAATTTTTCCACCTTGCATGGGATTATAAATAGCTAAAGGCTCATAAATATATTCGTTAGTGGTGGGTAAGATAGTGGTTTGATTGTAAGGGTTAAAGTTTCGTACCCAAGAGGTAACTTGAACGGGGGCGATATTGAGCACCGCCTTATCGTCTTGTTCGGCAGCTGTAGCAGAAATACTGAGAGAGCCAGCTAAAATTGCACTGATGGTTGCACTTAACATCAATTTATTCATTTTGTAAGCTTCCTTGAAATAGTCTCATTAATTACTGGTTGAAGATGTAAGTTTCACTTTATCTTCTTGACCAATACACCCTGATACCACTTATACCCAATCAACTTGAAGATGCATGTTTCAGAGCGCCACCGTGCTTTCAATACTAGGCACGCTAATGCAGGAATATAGGCACCTTTTAAATTAGCGTAACAACGTAGTGGAAACGCGGTGGCGCTCCCAAAGGGCAAGTTTTACAGGCGTTTATGCTGCGTGATTGATTTTGATAAGGGGAAAGCCATTACCTGCAATCAATGCCTTGCCTAAATGCGTGTAAAATCTTGCTGAAATCGAGCCTCTCCAGGTTGATTGGGTATAGACTCAGTTGCATTTGGATAGCGCTATTCAAGCATTCACATTTTGTTACAACAATGTAAAAAGTCGTCAACACAGCATCAATAACGTAAAATACGGATATTAACCTATTGTTTAAAAAGGTTTTTAATTCATATTGCTAGGGTGATAAAAGCACGAACAAGATCACACAATGAATGACCTTGAATCCTGAAAAAGGATAAATTACGTAAGAAATTCTAAATAATAAGTGAATATCAATTTAATACAGTCGCTTAGATGATGGCTCAAAAACTGATGAGCTGAGATCTGGATCATGCTTCGATAGTGACAAATACATTATTGCTTTATCGCCCCCTTTAACTAATGACACTATCAATGAAATGATTAAGCATCTAATCACAGGAGAGCACTGGCGTTGTTAAAACAAATAAAAAACATGAGCTTTCGGGCAAAATTAGGAATGGCATTTCTACTGCTTTCAATCACGCCAATGGCTCTGATCGCGGTGATATTCCATGTTTCATTTGTGAACAACAACGAAAAGCAAGTAGCTGATACTTTATATTCCATTGCCCTCAATAAGGAGAACACCTTAAACCAGCATATGTTGGGATTACGTCAGCAAGCTTTACATTACAGTAATACCGATTTTGTGCGTTATGCCATGAGTCGGTTTTATGGTTTTTCTTATGCTTTTAACCTTATTTCAGATGATGCACAACGCTCTGCTGTCTTACTGAAAGATACTTTTAATAAGCAAGGTGATTTTAAAGATCTTCCCTCTAAATTAGGCATGACTGTAGGCAGCTATGCGCATGTTCATGATCGTTTCCATGAAGGCTTTGAAGAATATTTAGCGGTATCGGATTTTATTGACATCATCCTAATCGACCTAAAAGGGCAAGTGGTATACAGCACCCGTAAAGCAGGCTATTTTACCGCTAATCTAGGGGATCAAGGACACCGTAATTCGCCTCTAGGTAAGGCCTTTAGCAAGCTAGATGAAAGGCTGGCTAAAGAGTCGGATGTGACAACCACTAAGCCAGTGGTGTTTCAGGATTATTCTCTTGATCCAGTCAACCAAGAAATTGTGAGTTATTTACTGATTCCTATAAATAATCACGGACGTATTACCGGTTATATCGCATATGTATTACCCACTTCGCCTTTGAATAAAATAATGGCGAGTCGGCAAGGACTAGGGGAAACCGGTGAAACTTATACGGTTAATGAAGCGGGTTACCCCATTTCGGATTTATTATCGCAAGACCCAGCATTAAATTTAATGGCTATTTACCAGAGTGAAACACCCATGTGGTTGGAAGTGTTACACCAAGCTAAACGCTCAGCAACAGGTACTTTAGCCACTCATAACTATGAAGGAAAGCCGACTTTAGCTGCTTTTACAAATTTGAATTTAATGGGCTATGACTGGGTGATCATTGCTGAACAAGCCAATAGTGAGATCCAAGCAACCAGTGTCCGCTTTCGTAATTTGATTGTATTTATTGGCTGTATATCAATTGCCATTATTATCGCAATTGTTTATGTCTTATCCCGTTCATTGACGCGACCTTTGAACTCATTGATGCGAGCGACCGAAGCGGTAACGCAAGGGGAATGGGACCGGCATATTCTTGGTCGCGGTCGTACTGATGAAATAGGCCGTTTAGCTAGTCGATTTGACGAGATGCAGCAAGCTATTGCTAATCAGATTAATGTTATTAATGACACCAATTTACAGTTAGAAGAAAAGGTAGCGGTAATCAATGAGCAAAATATTGCGTTGATTCAAGCCGATAAAATTAAAGATGAATTCCTAACTAATACCTCTCACGAACTACGAACTCCTTTGACGGGGGTGATTGGGATCACGGAATCGGTGCTCAATGGGGTTGCTGGGCCTTGTTCCGAGCAGCAACATCAGCAACTTACCTTGGCTTTAAATGGCGCTAGACGGCTTGCACATCTAGTTGACGACTTACTTGATTTTCATAAAGTAAAGCACAACCGCTTACGGGTAAACATGACAGCAGTGCAAGTAAACGCAACCGTAAATGGTGTTCTTGCGTTGTCGCAACATTTGGTTTCAGGTAAGCCGTTAAAACTATTGGGGCGTTTACCTGAGGATATATTATTTGTTGAAGCGGATCCTATTCGCCTTGAGCAAGTTTTATTTAACCTAGTGACTAACGCAATCAAATATACTGATGAAGGCGCTATTACCGTTAGCGTTAGGCGACAACAGCAGCAAGTGATCATATCCGTTGAAGATACTGGGATGGGAATTGCCAAGCAAGATCAAAGTCAAATATTTGAGCCTTTTAAACAAGTTGATGGCAGCCTCACCCGCACCCAAGGCGGCAGTGGTTTAGGGTTGGCGATTTCGAAACAGCTGATTGAGTTGATGCAAGGTAAGCTTTGGCTCAACAGCGAGATAGATAAAGGGAGCTGTTTCAGTTTCAGTCTTAGCTATTGTGATCCTGTGATGCCGATGGCAGCAACAAGCGTTGTTTATAACGCCAACTTAATGGTCAATAGCGAGCAAACGACCTTAGAGCAAGATGATGAATTTACCCAACCCGGTAAGCGTATTTTAGTGGTTGACGACGAATGGATGAACTTGCAGGTATTAAAGAATCACCTCAGTTTTGCTGGCTATGAATGTAAATTGTTAAGTGACGGTCAACAAGCTATTGATTTTATTCAGCAGCAAGAAGTGGACTTAGTTATTCTGGATGTGATGCTTCCGCATATTAGCGGTTTTACTGTGGCCAGTGAAATACGTAAAAGTAGAGATATGGCCAGCTTACCCATTTTAATGCTAACCGCTAAAACACGGGTAAAAGATATTATGACGGGTTTCCATTCTGGCGCGAATGATTATCTGATGAAGCCGTTTATGCAAGACGAACTATTGGCCCGTGTTCATAATTTATTAGAGGTTAAGCAGGCAAGCCAGTTTTCGCAAGAAAACAAAATGCTCAAACGAGAAGTGGCCAGAAGGATTGAAACTGAACAAGCACTGCAAACCAGCCAAGCGCGGATGACCCAAATGCTGGAAACCGTTGAAGACGCAATCTTAAGTGTTAATCCATTCAACCAGATTGTCTTTTTTAATCAGGCTGCACAGCGGTTACTGGGCTATTCTGCTAATCAAATGATAGGTAGCGATATTGGGGCGTTAATCAGTCAAACTGATCTTGAAGCCATTGCGAAGGGGGTAAAAAAGCACATGCGTTTTGAAGTGCAGCTTGATATAGCAAGTGCCAACAATAAAAAAATTCGCTCGCAGGCTTTTATATCTAGAGTAATGAGTAATAAAGAAGCTGATCTTGGTGATATCAGTATTGTTTTACATCAAACACAAAATGCCCAATTACAGCCGACTATTCAACAAGGTGATGAACAACTTGCGGAATTAGAATACCGTTCCACCTTAGTACAAATAATGAATCATTCTTTGGCATTATGGCAAGATTGCACTGCTAAAAGTAAAGTGAATTTAGCCGAGGAAAGTCGTATCTGGAGTGTTTATCTTGATCGGTCGTCAGCGCAAACGCGCACTTTAGATAAATATTTATTGTTACAAACTTTGCCGAAACAGCCACGTTGGCGTGATGTATTACGCACCGCAACATTTGTTATACACCATTGCGAGAATAAAACTAATGGTCCAGAGGTCGCTGAAATTTCGTTACTTTGTCAAAAAGTTAAGCAATATCTCGCTGACAAATGATTACTGAACGTTGGCTTCACACTCTAGATGTTGCCGAGTCGGTGTTAAATTACTAACCAGAGTGTTGCTTAAGGCTAATACGAGTGGATACAAGGTTCTCGCTGAACATGCATCTTGGCTAACTTGGGCATAACTGTAAATCTAGCGAAGACAGCCCATTTTCAGTTACACTAGGTTTTTGCTAACTAAGATAAGTAAACCAACGTGTCTGAAGAAGAGTACGAAATAGAAGCCCTAGGTGTTGAAGTATCCTGTCAGCCCATTGAACTGTATAAAGTGCTAAAAATAGCCAATGCGGTAAGTGGTGGTGGTGAAGCTAAAATGGCCATTACAGAAGGCTATGTGGCAGTTAATGGGGATGTTGAAACACGTAAACGTTGCAAGGTTTATGACGGCGATGTGATCCAATTTAATGGCGAGTTTTATCTGGTTCTGTGTGATGAGCCTGTCTCGGAAGTAGGCGCGAAAAAATCACCTAATGTCGAAAGCCCAGATCGTCCCTCAGATACGCAATCTGAGCCTTTGTCGGCAAAACCGAGTAAATCAACCGTGAATACAGGGCGGAACAATACTAAAGGTAAATCGGCAAAACGTAAGTCAAAGGCGGAACATAAACCAGCACAGGTAGACCAACAAACAGGCCGTAGAGAGATTAAATTTTAATTTCTCTGATACCAACGTTTCGGCTTAGTTAATGAGCCGGGCTTGGCTCAACAAGAAACTGTCGAATAAATTCATAGTTGCCTATTTCGGTTAGCGATTGTCGATTGATGATAACGATGGGCATGAATATTTCTTTACTAGGCGTTTCGTTTGCTAGCAATTTGACCCCTTGTTCAACGGCTGTGTAGCCCATTTTGTATGGGTCTTGTAACACCAGACTATGGATCACACCATGTTGCAGGTGACTGTAGATCACCGAATTGATGTCAAACCCGCCCATCAAAACGTTGTTACGTTTTAGTTTTTTAATGGCCAGTGCCGCACCTTCAGTGGTTGTTTCATTGGGGGTCAAAATGACATTGATATTCTCGTTCTCGGCTAAAGCTAGACGGGTAGCATGCAAGGCACTGCCTTTGGTTACTCCGCCTTCGATAAAGTGAAGTTTATTCACACCATTTTTTTTCAGGTATGCAACAAATCCTGCCACTCGATCTTCCGTTGATGCATGTCCAGCGGCATTTTGCACTATTAATACTTCTGCTTTGTCAGGAAAATGGGGGTGTAATGTCTCTACAAGCTGCGTGCCAGCGGCAAAATTATCGGTAGCGACAAAACTGGCAGTCTCAGGCCCAATTAAGGCTGAATCAAATACTATCACTTTCTTACCCTTGCGTTGGTATTGTAATACGAAAGGAACCAATAAGTGGGCATCTATCGGCGCTATAATCAGCACTTCAATGTTCGAGTCAAGATAGTTTCTGACAATTGATATTTGTGCTTCTATGTCAGTTTCATTATATGGGCCGCGCCAAATGACTTTTTGACTTTTTTCTTTACTTGCTGCAATGGCACCCGCTTGCACTGACTGCCAAAACGTCATGTTTACGCCTTTTGGCACAACTAAAATTTTGGCGTCATTGATGCTTGCCGCGAAAGAGTAAAATGAGATTAAAAATGCGGTAAAAAAAAGAACTATATTCAGCATGCCCATCGATTATCAGACTGTAATTTTGTTTAATTCTAGTATAAATGACTGGCGAAAATGTAAAATTATCATATTTATCGCATGTTTAATTTTAAATTTATCACTAATAAACGTGAATAAAACCTATCTTAACTAAATGGGGTAAATATAGAACAATTTAAGTCGATAGCACTTGTGTCTGAATCGGAACTTTGACAATCTAGGCAAAATTTTCAATTGAGTCATTGTGTTGCGTAAACTACTCGTTTCTATCTCGGCCCCTATTTTACTGCTAAGCGCTTGTGCGACGGCGCCAAAGTCTCTGGATATTGTTGATCCCAAAACAAATTTTGGTAAACAAGCCTCAAACCAACAATTTACCGAAGTGCTAAATCCTGTGCCTCTAGTGATCTCAGATAAACCTCGTGATTACAGTCTGTTTACATTGCAAATGAATAAGGTGAAAGAAAAATCGCCTAACCTTGTTAAGCGTCAGAATGGATTATATCAACAGGTTGAAAACTGGGCCGAACAAAATGGAGATCCCGCCAGTCTTAACCTGTTTGGCATTAAAGCTGCGCAAATGGGCGGGGCTGATGGACAAGGAAACGTGTTATTTACCGGCTACTATTCCCCGGTGATGAAAATTCGCCATCAAGCGGATGCTGTTTATAAATACCCCCTTTATGGCATGCCAAAGTGTCAAGGTCGTTGCCCTAGTCGCGCTCAAATTTATGCTGGTGCCTTGGCTAACCAAGGATTAGAAATTGGCTATAGTAAGTCTCTGTTGGATAACTTTATGTTAGAAGTGCAGGGCAGTGGTTTTGTCTATTTTGAAGATGGTGGTGACAAACAATACTTTGCTTATGCAGGGAAAAATGGCCATGGTTATACAAGTATCGGCAAGGTACTTATTGAGCGAGGTGAAGTCGCCAGAGAAGATATGTCCCTAGAGGCAATTAAAAGCTGGGCGGAAAAGCAAGATGAGGCCACGTTGCGAGAGTTACTTGAGCAAAATCTGTCATTTGTTTTCTTCAAAGCGAATAAAGAGTTGGATGTTATTGGCTCGGCCGGTATTCCTTTGCAAGGTGGGGCCGCAGTCGCAGCCGATAGAGCGTATTTACCCATGGGCAGCGTGATACTCGCCGAAGTGCCGCAGCTTGATGCAAAAGGCGTTTGGATGGGGCACCATGTGCTGAAATTATTAATGGTGTTAGACACAGGTGGCGCGGTTAAGAAAAATCATCTCGACTTGTA
This sequence comes from Motilimonas sp. E26, assembly GCF_021278025.1. GTDB lineage: Bacteria > Pseudomonadota > Gammaproteobacteria > Enterobacterales > CBDFNC01 > Motilimonas. The sequence continues at coordinate 64,725 of NZ_JAIBHJ010000001.1, read as the reverse complement.
CCATGGGTTAGGTGTTCAAGCGGGGCGAAACGCTGGCTACTACAAACATTTTGGTCGTGTTTGGCTACTCACAACAGGCGAGTAGCCTCTAATTGTTTAGAGACACCCACTTGAAGGAAACCAATCAACACCCTATGGGGTCTCTATTTAGTTTATATTGGCTGCTACCAATTTTAATTTTGCACTTTGTTTATAGTTATAAACCAAGCGGAAACTGAGTAGCACTGCCGCTGTTGTTAAGCCAGAGATAAAGCCCACCCAGTAGCCGTGTGGGCCGATGGGCTCGATGATCCAGTTAGTGGCAGCTAATACATATCCGACTGGTAGCCCGACTAGCCAAAAAGACACGAGAGTAATATAGAAAATAACTTGAGTGTCTTTATAACCTCGTAAGATACCCGCAACAATTACTTGTATGGTGTCAGAAAATTGATAGATCGCAGCGAGTACTAATAAGCTAGCTGCCAATGTGATCACTTCGCTATCATCGGTATAAAAAGCGGCTATTTGCTGGCGAAACACAAGACTAAATGTCGCTGTGACGACGGCAATCGCCAAGCCTAAAAAAATGGCTGTGTTGGCTGCTATCATCGCTTTTTCCGGTTGCCTTTCTCCTAGATTATGGCCCACACGAATACTGGCCGCGATACCAATACTTAACGGGATCATAAAAATCATCGATGAATAGTTAATTGCTACTTGATGACTGGACACGACTTCTGCGCCCATTGGAGCAAGTAACAAGGCCACGATAGTAAATAAGGTCACTTCAAAAAAAGTGGCTGCGGCAATCGGAAAACCTAAAGAAAAAATACGCTTGATTTGTTTTAAATTAGGAGCAATAAAACGTTTAAATGGGTTAAGGCGCTTTAATTCACCATCTAATAATACATAAAGCAGCATGGCAATGCCCATCGCGAGGTAGACTAAAGCCGTGGCAACACCACAGCCTATACCACCTAAAGCAGGCATGCCAAGTTTACCGAAAATGAAGATATAGTTAGCGGGAATATTCACCGCTAAGCCAACAAATCCAATCATCATTGAAGGCACCGTACGCGACAGTCCATCACATAAACTGCGCAGCACAAGATAAAGTGCAAAGGGTGGCATGCCCCAAATGACGGCATGGAGGTAACCTTTGGTTAATCGGGCCAGCTCAGGCTCAACATCCATCCATACTAATACCCAGGGACTGTAATAGAGCAGAATCATCATGATGCCTGATAGTGCCATGGCAAGCCAAAGAGCCTGAATAACTGAAAAGGGGATTTGGCTGCGTTTTTTCCCACCGTTAAGGTGCGACACGATGGGCGTAACCGCCATGGTTAAGCCTTGCAGTAATAAAATGGCAGGGATCCAAAAACTTGATGCCACTGCGACCGCGGCCATATCGGTTGCACTTACATTTCCTGCCATTACTGTATCGATAAAGCCCATTGTGGTCATGGCTATCTGCGCGATGAGGATAGGCCAGCTGAGTTTGATTAAGGTCTTTAATTCCTGTTTGTAGTTGATCAAGGTATCTCCAAATACATAGGTGAAGAAGTTTTTCTGGAATTGTAAGATGCTGGTAGGGACGATTATAAGCCGAACTAATTCTTACCTGGACTATTATTCATGCAGTAAATTGTTAAGGTAGTACTGCATGTGATCTGACCATCAATGGGACCTCATTAACGGCGAGAAACAGCAGGATAATAGTGCTTATTATGATTTAATGGAAGAAACATTCGTACTATCTAGGCTCGCTGATATTTTTACTGGTTAGGAGCTTGTCCGTTTGTTGCGGCAGGTGGGCGTGGTTATCGTATAGACTCTATTGGCTAAGGTCTGTTGATCTTTGCTGGTTGATTTTTGTTCGAGAGGGGACACCTTGTCTAAAAGCGTTTTGAGCAAGGCGAGCAGTGTGTAGCTTAGTATTCTAAGTAAATACTGCTCAACGATGGACAAAACGCTTTTAGCCGAATCCGCAGGACAGCATTTGTTGGCCATTTCTACTGCGTTAGCGCCTTTTCGCATAGTTCACTATGCCACAAAGGTGCTGGCCACAACGAACGCTTTGTATAAATACCCAACAATTCGCTGCAAAAACAATCACGAAAGATCAACAGACCCTAATGGTTTTTAAACTAGCCAATAGTGTCATGCAGACGAATATTATTGTTTATTGGCATCCGATAGCGCAGCTTGCGTGGTTTGGCCAATCGCATCTATATCGGCATTATTATCGGCTAAAAATTTTTCAAACAGAGGCATCAGGTGACCCATTTTTTCATTGATAGCATCGCGCACGGTATCAACAATGACTTGGGTACCTCGTTCTATTTCGACATTAATTGTTGCGCCGTTATTTTTGCTTTCAAACGTCGTCATTCGCCGCGTCTCTGGAATTAACCATACATCAAACCAGCCTTGTTGTTTATTTACGTCAGAGACCGTCAGGCTTGCTCCGTTTAAAGCAATATAGCCTTTTGGAAAGATATACTTGGCCCAGTCATCACTGATCGCGATACGTACCCGATAATTATCATCGATGTGTTGTACATCGAGTACCTGGGTTTTGAAATCTATGTGACCTGATAACGGGTGACCACCAATCTCGGCACCGTCTTTTGCTGCGCGTTCAACGTTAATTTTTTGGCCTGGTGTATATTCGCTTAGTGTTGTGATTTCTAAGCTTTTCAACATAATGTCAAATGCAACTCGGGTTGGTGACAGGAGTTGGGTAACCGTCAAGCAAACGCCATCAACCGCGACACTGGCGCCAATTTCTAAATCTTGGCAAAAGCCAGGTTCAAATTCGATTTCAAAGGTTCTGATACCGTTTTGGTCAGTGACGGAAGCAATTAAAGCAACGGACTGAATTATACCTGTAAACATAATGGGTCTCCTGAAAACAACGAGAATGAGAGTATCACAGAATAAACTGTAAATGGGGATGATTGTGGCATGTTTATCGGCAATCAATGCCTTGCCTAAACGCGTGTAGAGCGTTGCTGAAATCAAGTATCTCCACGTTGATTGGCTATAGATGCAATATTGCAAAAATAAAACGGGCCTTTTGGCCCGTTATTGGTTATGTCTTTGCAGATAATTGTCTATGGCTTTGCTGCTGACAGCTTTTCAATGGCGAGTATCAACCCTAACCCGGCAACCATCAGAGCAATGCACACTAATGTTTGTGCGTCTTGACCTGTCACTAAAGTAAAATCATTTGGCCATAAATTGGCCGTAGTCAGTGGCTTTTCAATGCCTTTAGAGCTTAAATAAGTACTGGTCACTTGTTTCCATGGCCAAAGCACATTTAATGAGCCGACTAAAAATCCGGCTAATAAGGCAAATGTGGCTTCATGAAAACGGCTTAACAACCATGATAAAAACCGTGAAAAACACATTAGGCCAACGATACAACCCAGTAAAAATAGCCCTAACAAGATAAAGTCACGATCATTGACCGCAGCTAACACATGGCCGTACATGCCCATTAACAATAAGATAAAGCTGCCAGAAATACCCGGTAAAATCATCGCACAGATTGCTATGGCGCCAGAAACAAAGAAAAACCAAGGGGCAGGGTCAACGCTACTTGGCGATATGCTGGTGATCACAAATGCGATCACGCTGCCTACTACTAAACTAATGATATTAACCGCGCCCCAGTGGGTTATTTGCTTTGCGATATGGATTACAGAGGCAATAATCAAACCAAAAAAGAACGACCAGACTAATAGAGGATGATACGCTAACAAGTACGTAATAAGCTTAGCAAGGGAAGCAATACTGAGGAGTAATCCGGAAAACAACACTAACAAGAAGGAGCCATCAATATGCTGCCAAAAAGCTTTAACTCCATCTTTTAATAGAATATTAACGGCTTTAAGATCAACGGATTTGATCGCATTTAATAAACGCTCATAAATACCGGTGACAAATGCGATGGTACCACCTGAAACTCCTGGCACCACATCGGCAGCGCCCATTCCCGCTCCCTTAAAAAACAACAATAACCAATCTTTTGTGGAATACTTATTAGACATGAGGGTAACGCGCTCCTTGTAAAAATAACATCGCGATCTGACGAAGTAACTTGATAAAGGCAGGATTTTACCTGTTTATCACGCTGATACCTATGAAATATGATGATAAATAAAGGAATTATGAGGGCATATATAGGAATTAAAATGACAATAGCAAGATTCCTAACAACACAATTGTGATAGCAGCAGTAAAAATACAGTGAAACCCGCAGCGAGATCATAACACTAGTTGTCATCGACTTTAAAATAACAAACAATTATGGCCATAACACACTTTTTGGAGCTGCAATGAACACTCATTATGTCGTCGCCGATGTTGGCGGAACTAATATTCGATTAGCCTCAATTGATGAGAAAACTGGTGAGCTAAGCCAAATAAAAAAGTACTTGTGTGCTGAATTCCCGACCATTGCTGACGTGGTTAAAGAATATTTTTCTGAATTAGATGGTTTAGTAAAGCAGCTATGTATCGCAATCGCCTGTCCAGTGGATGATGATCTAGTTGAAATGACCAATCATACTTGGACCTTTTCACAACAGGCACTGAAGAAAGCCCTTGGACTCGATAAGCTTTATGTCATCAATGATTACACGGCTATTTCCCTTGCTGTACCATTTCTAGCCGATGACGAAAAAGTGCAGATTGGTGGTGGTGAAGTAAAAGATAAAAAGCCTATTGGTATTTGTGGACCAGGTACTGGGTTAGGCGTTGGTCATCTTATCAACATTAATGACAAATGGATAAGTTTAGATGGTGAAGGTGGCCATACTTCATTTGCACCAACGGGAGAGCGTTCACGTCAGGTGCTCAATGTATTAGCTGAAAAAATGGGCCACGTGAGTGCAGAGCGTTTACTCTCAGGTCAAGGAATTGAAAATATATATCAGGCCCTTTGTCATATCGCGCAGCAGCCTGTTAAGTTTAACGCAGCAGCCGACATCACCCGGGCCGGTTTAGCGCAAGAGTGTCAACAGGCACAGCTGACCCTTGAAGTATTTTGTGAAGGGTTAGGCGGTTTCGCTGGTAATTTGGCGCTTAACTTAGCTTGTGAGGGTGGGGTATATATTGCAGGCGGCATTGTGCCTCGATTTATCGATTATGTGAAAAGTTCAAGCTTTCGCGGCGCGTTTGAAAGTAAAGGGCGTTTTAGTGCTTACAATGCTGGCATTGCGACGTATGTGGTGTTACATCCCGATCCAGGCCTATTCGGTGCAGGCGTATACTTAAGGCAAGAGTTGAAAGTTATTTAAGGTCAACTTGGCGGCTTTTTAGGCAAACAGTTTAAAAATAACCTTTAACAGTTGACGGATTAAGCCGTTTTCCTTATTCTTGCCGCCGTTGTCTCAGGGCTAACCTGTCAGACTAAAAAAATTTGGTGAGCTGGCTGAGTGGCTGAAGGCGCACGCCTGGAAAGTGTGTTTAGGTTAACCCCTAACGAGAGTTCGAATCTCTCGCTCACCGCCATATTAAAAGGGTTTCAGAATATTTCTGAAACCCTTTTTTGTTTGTCGATTATCTTGTGCCAGTATTGCTTCACAAATCTCATAAAAAGCATTCATTTTCATTTCCTTTCTCTCGTTGACAAATTATTTTGTAAGAGAGTATCTCAAGCGTTGCTTTAGAGCTGTGGCTGGGCTAATAACACGCTATTTCTGAATTATCTAAGTAGGAGTTTTACCTTGTTTAAGTCATTACTCAGTATCATGCTGTTCGTTTTATGCTGCGGTTTCGTTATTGCGGCTGACGAAGCAAGGGTTAATCAATCTGATCCCAGTCATCCAGTTATTGAAAAAGATGGCTTAGTTAATATTAATGTGGGCGTTGATCTTACGGGGTTTGAGCAGCCAGCAGCACAGGTTGCGCAAGCGCTAGCGGATATAGCAGAAACGATGTCTGATATGAGTGCGCGCCCAGAATTAACCTCAGAAGAAAAGCAACAAGTACTAAACATGATGTCACAAATTGAGACCCTCACGGTGACTTTAGATAATTCACTTATTAAGCTGCCGAGTTTAGTTGAGCAAGCTAGCTTACCCATTGTAGAAAGTAGCCAAACCTTTCTGGGGGATCTTAAAGTCACCGTCATATTAATATTAATTGCACTTTTTGTGGTGATTTGTCTTGCTTTATATGCTTGTTATTATCTGCTGTTACGGCCAACGAAAGATTTATTAATCGGTACTATTGGTGAGCTTAACCAGTTGGCGAGTGCAATGGAAAACACTGCGAAAATAGTCGAACTGAGTGGCCAGCACCATGCAACGATACTGGCCGCAATTGAGCGACAAAGAATGTCACCTCAGCATGAGACTTGTCATCAATCAATTGATAAGGATGATGTGGGGTCACTCAGTTAAGATTTTTGTACAAGCACAGCATTAATTAAGTAGAGATAAAGCCATTCAAGTTTTTTATGCTGAGCAAATCAAGGTTAATGGCGGTCAAGTCACTGAGCCTACAATGCAGCTTCACGAAGATAATGTGTATTAGTTCAGATGCTTGTTTAGCGTGCCGACAAAATTAGCCTGTACCACCTACCAATGTTGACCCGCTGAAAAAATTTACTATTAAGGGTTTGCTCGTTAGACTGCGCCCTCAATCGTATTGAGTAAATAGCCATGACGTTTTCAAGCTTCAAGTTAGCCCCTCAGTTGGTCGCCGCTTTGCCGACTCACTTGGTGCAAGCATCTCCCATTCAACGCCTTACTATTCCTGTTGCACTTAATGGGGAAGACGTACTGGCCATTGCCCCGACAGGAAGTGGCAAAACCTTCGCCTTCGGTTTGCCTTTATTAAATGGCATTGATGGCCAACTAAATGCAGTACAGGGGCTTATTATTGTTCCTACACGTGAGTTAGCCCTGCAGATTGCTGAGCAGCTCAACCCTATCGCTAATGCGTTATCGTTGCGAATTCAAACTCTTTTTGGCGGACAATCTCAATCCCGTCAAGAACAAACTGATGCGCTCGCCTTGTCTCCCCAGATAATCATTGCAACAGTTGGCCGCTTAGATGACTTTCACCGGCACCAGTTAATCTGTTTTACTGAGCTGAAATTACTGGTATTAGATGAAGGGGATCGCTTACTTGATATGGGCTTTTGGCCAAAACTTAAGCAACTGCTTCAAGCCATGCCGACTAGGCGGCAGACCTTGTTGTTTTCTGCCACTATGCCAGCCCCACTTGAGGCATTAGCGCAAACAATATTAACTACGCCAAAGCATTTAAGGATTAGTGCCGCAGATCTCCTTGCACCAAAAATTGAAGAGCAGCTGTTTTTGGTCAATAAAGGCAGTAAAGCACAAGCATTAATCGCTTTATTAAAAGCACAATCCAAGCAGCAAGTATTGGTGTTTATTAGTGTAAAAGACAGTGTCGACGCCGTAACTAAAAAACTAGTTAAGGCTGGAATTAACGCGGCAGCCTTACACGGAGATAAAGACCAAGAGGTGCGTACTAATACCTTATTTGATTTTAAAACGGGAAAGGTAGAGGTGTTGGTGGCGACAGATTTACTTGCCAGAGGTATCGATCTCGTAGCATTACCGATAGTGATTAATCTTGATTTGCCTAGTCATGCCGAGACCTATGTGCATCGGATTGGGCGCACGGCGCGAGCAGGAGCATCGGGTTTGGCTATTTCATTGGTTTGTCATGGCGAATCAGGGTATCTCCACGCCATTCGTCAGTTAACTGGGCGAGCTTTACCTACGCAAACACTGGCCGGATTTGTTGTCACAGACCAACCCAGTAGCGCAACGCCTAAGCGTGCGCCACGGGACAAACAAGCTAACAGGCGCAGTTTAAATAAGCGCTCTATTAAAGGGTTTCAAAGTAAATCAAAAAAAAGCTGATTAGAAATCCTTTAAAGGTAGCCAGTCGACTGTTACCCCTGCTTGTTCGAACATATCTTGACTTACTTGGATTTTGTCACCCCAGCGAGACAAAAAGTCGTCTGTTTGCTCTGGACAATGGACGGTAGCGATGCCTGTTTGAATAATCTTTGCTGCGCAGTTAGGACAGGGAAAGTGTGTCACCCAAATCTCGCAGCCAGCCAAATCGCGCTTGGCAAACAAAATGGCATTTTCCTCGGCGTGCAAAGTTTTCAGTAGTTTCATGTCACGGCTATCAGTTTCAGCACTGTCTGAAATACCGCGAGGATAGCCATTAAAGCCAACCGAGACGATGCGATTTTTCTCTGTGATCACTGCGCCTACTTGAGTTGAAGGATCCTTACTCCACGAACCAACGAGTTGGGCCATTTGGAAAAAGCGTGCTGCCCATTTACTAATCATGTCGGATTCCTATGGTGGTTTAAATTGAATGCACAGATGATAAATCAATTTAAAGGGTAACATGAAGTAATACTTAACTATTTTGTTAATGGCATGGGTTGTTGATGGGTCATGATTTGATCAAATTCTGCATAAATGAGCATTTGACTTTGGCTTAGCTGCTCAATTAATTGGTTTTTTGTTTTTGCCGATAGTTCACATGTTAGTGTAATGATGGCTTGGTTATCACTGCGTGCTTGGACAGTAATAATAGGGCAAGCATATTGCTCTATCATATTGGCTACGTCTTGCTTCAAAACAGGATTATCTGCTTTATATTGCAATAATAATCGAGTTTCATTTTGTACTTTACTTTCAGCGTGAGCAACAGCTCCAAAGCACAAAGTGGCTAGAATTAATAATTGTCGCATGATCACTCCAAAAAATTAACATTAGGGCCAAAGCCCTAATGTTAATGGGCACTAAACACAATTATTTAGTGATTAAGCGCCATGGCCCCCATTGCTCGGTGCCAGGTTCACTGTTTCGGTTCCACCATTTGCTTTGGTAAACCTTATTATTGTGTACTACAACATCACCTGCTACATAGACTAGATTGCTATTCCAGCTATCCACTGGGGTTGGATCAACACTCGGTACGGGTGTTGGCGCAACGGTTGGAAGCGGCGTTGGGGCCGCTGTTGGCTGTGGCGTTGGCTCAGGTGTCGGAGCTGGTGTCGGTGCTGCCGTTGGCTTAGGTGTCGGTGCTGGCGTAGGTGCAGCAGTTGGCGCTGGAGTCGGTGTGCCAGCAGAGCCTAGTTTTTCCCATGGCCCCCATTGCGTAGAGCCTGGCTCAACGCCTTGGTTCCACCACTTGCTACGCCATTTAACGTTGTTATAAATAACTTCGTTATCTTTGACATAAACTTTCGCTGGATCCCAATGTCCTGCTGGTACTGGGGCGAGAGTAGGCGTTGGCGTTGGTGCAACAGTCGGCTCGACAGATGGGACGACACCCGTAGCGAGCAAGGCTAGCGCGGCTTTCGCATCTGCAACACCGCTACCACAATCGATGCATCGGTTTGGATCGGCAAATGGCTTGGCGGTTTGCTTAATGACTCGCTCAACTTCATCAGGAGTGATGTCTGGTTTGGCTTCATACATTAAAGCCGCCAGTGCTGCAATATGTGGTGCAGCCATGCTTGTGCCTTGATAAGCGGCATAGCTCTCACCAGCTTGTACCGTTTTACCGGCATTAATAGTCGAGTAAATTCCACCTGCTGAGCCGTAGCGAGTTTCACCACCTGGTGCGGCGATATCGACATCCTTACCAAAGTTTGAGTAACTTGCTTTGTTAGCGTACTGATCAAGAGCTGCAACAGTGATCACGCCCTGACAACTGGCGGGAGTGAAATTAGCTGCATTTTTATTACTATTGCCTGCAGCAACCACAATTGTTGCGCCTAAGTTCCTTGCCGTGTTAAATGCTTGTTGTGACACTCGCGCACAAGTGCCTGGTCCGCCTAGAGATAAGTTAATAACTTTAGCTGGGTTAGGGTTAACTGGTGCGCCTGGTACACGAGCACCAGCAGCCCAAAGTACACCGTCAGCAATGTCTGAGCTATAGCCACCACATTTGCCTAAAACACGAACAGGCACTATTTTGGCGTCGTAAGCAGCACCAACAACACCTTTACTATTATTTGCAACAGCTGCGATGGTACCGGCTACATGGGTTCCGTGCCAAGATGAATCAGAGTCACGCTTTGGATAGTTATTGCCACATTCACCTGCTTTAAGCCAGTCCCCAGCATCACTTGGGTCGGCATCACGGCCATTGCCGTCATTGCCCATGGTGGCGTTGCTGATGAAATCATAGCCTGTTACTGTATTGGCTTCTAAATCACTGTGTTTGGCATACCCAGTATCGACTACAGCAACATTAACACCTTTACCTGTGGCATATTGCCAAGCATCAACGAAGTTCATACCACCAGCCACATTGGTTAAACCCCATAGCTTATTAAAGCTAGGATCATTCGTATTGGCCATAGCAAACATGAGCTGATCAGGCTCAGCGTATTCAATATCCGGATTGTTCTCTAAGTCACGTAATATGTGTTCAAGGGATTGGTTGTCCTGCCACTGATCTAGCTCATAAACTTCTTCGCCGGTTAAGGTTGTACGTTTGTAGTCAGCAACAAAACCTGTGTTAGCTGTTAGCGCTTCTGTTACTTCCATGCGGCGCACTTGCGATACAGCAGCGCGCATGACGCCAAAGCTTGGCTGTTTATATTTAACAATAATACGGTTTGTTTGTGGGTAGTTATCATCGAAGCCAGCTTGTGCATTGGCGGCGCTGGTTGTGAACGAGAGTAGTGCGGCGCTAACGGCCAGGCACAAAGTGGTTTTCTTGTGCAGATTCATTAAATGCTTTCCTTGCAGTTAATTTAGACATAATGAGTTATGTGGCAGATGTACAACATCTAACCAATCAATGCTCTCACTCGGTAATATCTAAATCAAACTTAGGTAAGCTTTATGTTAAAAAAGATAGACCCCTGTCGTATATTTACCGCTAGATAAAACCCGCTAGGTTAGTGAATATGACCAAATAACTAAGTTGCATCCACATATGTATCTAATTTAAATATTTCTGTTTAACATATTGGTAACATTATAATTTGCTAAATAATGCTAGTTAAGGCTATGGCTAGGAGTGATTTGAATAGGAAGTATAAAAGGGGGAGATGGTGCTCGCTACTGGACTCGAACCAGTGACCTACGCCATGTCATGGCGGCACTCTACCAACTGAGTTAAGCGAGCATAAGAATAAAAGAAATGGTGCTCGCTACTGGACTCGAACCAGTGACCTACGCCATGTCATGGCGGCACTCTACCAACTGAGTTAAGCGAGCATTTCTTTTTCTTAAATTGTCCTCGTCACTTGAGAACGAGCCGTAGTTTACCAAAGCCCGCCATGCAGGCAAGGGTTTTTTATTGAAAATGATTTACTTGGTCATTGTTTATTCATTTTGTGCTGTTAAATTCAGCAGTAAGAAATGATAACGTTCCGCTGCTGGCTAAAAAAAACCAAAACAGTGACTTATGTCGCTTCCAAGTGATTATCTCAGGCTCAAGTTTTTATGCCTATCTATACTATTGTTAGGTTTTGATTCGATAATGGTTCTCAACAATGCCTGAAAAAGACTTTATGAAATTCATTGGTAAATGGTTAATAGGCTTGCTCATTTCAGCGCCAAGTTTTAGCCAAGCTAAAGAAATTCGCCTAGCCGTTGGACTTGCTTTGCCACCCTATTACTTATCTGATCAACAATCAGGCTTAGAGTTAGAGATAATTAAAGAGTCACTCGCATACAAGGGCCATACACTGACGCCAGTATTTGTTCCTTTTGCTCGTTTAATTCCTTCATTGGCTAGCGGTTTTGTTGATGCCGCAGCGCCCGTGAATGAAGGATCAGGCTATCTTGCTGGCTTCTATTCAAATAGCCATATTAGGTATAAAAACATAGCGGTCACCCTTAAATCTTCGAACATAGAAATAGCCAACATTGCAGACTTAGCGGGGTTGTCGATTGTCGCGTTTCAAAACGCAACAAGCTATCTTGAACCACACTATGGGGAGGTGGTGCAAAGGAATAGTAGATATAGCGAAAAGTCACGACAAGATCTGCAAATAAGGATGTTGCTTTCCAAACGTACCGATGCCATTGTCCTAGACGAGAAAATATTTAAATATTTTGCCATCAATCAAGGCGTTAATTATGAGGCGGAAATGGCTTTGCACCCCATTTTCAACAGCGTTGACTATAAGGTTATTTTCTCTGACGCGAAACTTAATCAAGACTTCAATGCAGGCTTAGATCATCTTAAGGAAACGGGGCGCTATCAAGCCATTATAGATAGTTATTTAGCCCCAGATAATTGGTTTAAAAAGGTTAACGTTACAATAAACTAATGTGTTAGCTGTAATTTTACCGCTTGTTTTTCTTGTCTAAGGGCTAAAGACAGCTTGTAAGCTAAATAATACTTATAGATGTTTGATACATACTGCACCGTTTCCCTTCCTGTTTCTAAGCCTGCGGCAATTTCTAACTGACCAAACCAAATGTTCTTATTCAGTCCCATTGCCTCAGCGCGTTGCTGCATTTTAGCAAATTTATTGGGACCGGCATTATACGATGCCCAAACCATGGCAAGGGCATTTTCATCGCTGACTTGATGATCGTTGAGGTAGTGCTTTTTCAACCAAACGATGTAACGGGCTGCGGCTTCAATATTACCAGTGAGAGATCGATAGTCTCGTACCCCCATATCTTTAGCGGTACTTGGCAATAGTTGCATAATACCAACCGCTCCACGGGGGCTTACCAAGTTATTGTTAAAGTGCGACTCTTGATAAGCTTGAGCTAATAGGGCAATGGCATCGAGATGGTATTTTTCGGCTGCTAAAACAAATTGCTGATAAACAGCACTGTCTTTATTGCCAAGTTGATTGGCTGATTTGGCCCAGCTTACATTTTTATAATAACGATTAAATAATGTATTCCCCAAGAGCGTGCCTTGTTTTGCCTGCCCATCAATAAACCTTGATACATATTTATTGAGTTTGGGGTTGTTGCTTCTTGTTACCCATCCGACTTGATTATTAATACTAATAGGTTGGCGATGTACTTTAAGCTCGGTAAATATTTTCAGCCATAATTCGGCCTTATATTGATCGATGACGGTCGCCTGGATCATGCCAGCATTGAGCATTTCTACCAGGTCTTCTGATGTTAAAAAGCTATTGGCTGGAATAATTTCAATTGGCGCTAAGTTTTGCTTGGATAAAATGCGATTTATGGTGTGTAAATGTTCAATGTAACTACTGTCATCAAGCACATGAATCGTCATGCCTGCGAGATCCGTAAGTTGGTTCACATCTCGGTGTTTGTGGCTTGTAATGAGCAGTTCATCTACTTGGCTGCTCAGGCTCGCCACAAATGCAACTTCTTTTTGTCTTTGCGGGGTATTTGTTAGAAAAGCAGCAACAATATCTCCTCGTCCTTCATTAAGAGCAGGGATTAGCTGATCAAAAGGGACGGGAATGAATTTAATTTTCACTTTATCAACTTCTTTTTTCACCCCTTTATTTATACTCTTTTCAAACTGTTTGAGCAGCTCAGCTTGTAGACCGAGGATTTTACCTTTACGAATAAAAAAGTCTGTTTTGTTATAACTAACCAGGGCGCGTAAAACACGTCGCTGTTTAATTTCATCTAAGTCTCCAGTGAATGGCTGTTGTGCGTAGTAGGGTAAAAATGCGTCTTGCTCTGGACTTGCCAACGCTATATGACTACATAAATAACTGCTGAGTAACAATAAAAACCATTTCATGTGCCACCTGTTCTCCCTGAACGCAACTTAACATTCACGATAAAAAAAAGCAGACCGAAGCCTGCTTTTTATCATCAATGACTAGTTGAAAACCATTGATTAGCCGATGATGCTATTTAAGGTTGCACTTGGGCGCATTGCCGCAGATGCTTTTGCAAAGTCTGGCTGGAAGTAACCACCGATATCTGAAGGCTTGCCTTGAGTAGCAGCAATCTCAGCTAGGATAGTTGTTTCGTTGTCTTCAAGTGCTTTGGCCATTGGAGCAAAATGTGCTTGTAGCGCAGCATCTTGAGTTTGCGCTGCTAGCGCTTGTGCCCAGTACATTGCTAGGTAGAAGTGACTACCACGGTTGTCTAGTTGACCAGCTTTACGCATAGGTGACTTGTTGCTGTCTAGTAGCTTACTGGTTGCTTGGTTTAGTGCCTCAGCAATGATCAGCGCTTGTGCGTTGTCATTTTTATGGCCTAAATCTTCAATAGACACAGCTAAGGCTAAAAACTCACCTAATGAGTCCCAACGTAAGTGTGACTCTTGCTCAAACTGCTGTACGTGTTTAGGCGCTGAACCACCCGCACCCGTTTCGTATAAACCACCACCCGCTAGTAGCGGTACGATAGAAAGCATCTTCGCACTGGTACCTAGCTCTAGGATAGGGAACAAGTCAGTTAGGTAATCACGCAGTACGTTACCTGTTACAGAAATCGTATCTTGACCTGCTTTAACGCGATCTAGGGTATATTTGATCGCATCTTCAGGAGATAAAATCTTAATTTCTAGACCTGCAGTGTCGTGATCTGCTAGGTAAGTGTTTACCTTCTTGATTAGGTTAGCATCGTGAGCACGCGCTTCGTTTAACCAGAAGATAGCTGGCGAGCCGGTAGCGCGGGCGCGGTTAACAGCAAGCTTAACCCAATCTTTGATTGGTTCATCTTTCGCCTGACACATTCTCCAGATATCACCTTCTTCAACCGCATGCTCCATCACAGTTTCACCTGCTTGGTTTACCACGCGGATAGTGCCATCTGTTGGTACTTCAAACGTTTTGTCGTGTGAACCGTATTCTTCCGCTTTTTGTGCCATTAAGCCAACGTTGGCTACGTTACCCATAGTCGTTGGATCGAATGCACCATTTTCTTTACAGAACTGAATCGTTTCTTGGTAGATGCCAGCGTAACAACGATCAGGGATCATCGCTTTCGTATCTGCTAGCTTGCCATCAGGGCCCCACATTTGACCAGAAGAGCGGATTGCCGCAGGCATAGATGCATCAATGATCACATCACTTGGTACGTGAAGGTTAGTGATGCCTTTATCTGAGTCAACCATTGCTAGTGGTGGCTGTTTAGCGTAAACCGCTGCGATATCTGCTTCGATTTCGGCTTTCTTATCCGCTGGTAGGGTAGCAATTTTAGCGACAACATCACCAAAACCATTTTTGGTATTCACTTTCAGCTCTTTGAACAGCTCAGCGTGTTTTTCAAATACATCTTTAAAGTAAACCGAAACAGCGTGACCAAACATGATAGGGTCAGACACTTTCATCATGGTTGCTTTCAAGTGAAGAGAAAGTAATACGCCTGAATCTTTAGCATCTTGAATTTCTTTTTCAAAGTAAGCGCGCAGTGCTTTAACACTCATGCGAGAAGAGTCGATGACTTCACCTGCTTTAAGTGGGGTAGATGCTTTTAATACTGAAACAGTGCCATCTTTCGCGACTAATTCAATTTTCACGTCATCAGCTTGTTCAACGATTACTGATTGCTCACTACCGAAGAAGTCATCACTTTGCATATGCGCAACGTGTGATTTGGAATCTTTACTCCAAACACCCATAGAATGTGGGTTTTTCTGTGCATAAGCTTTAACAGGGGCAGCGACGCGGCGATCTGAGTTACCTTCACGCAATACAGGGTTTACTGCACTGCCAAGAATTTTTGCGTAACGTGCCGCAATTTCTTTTTCTTCATCATTCGCTGGGTTAGCTGGGTAATCAGGTAAATCATAACCGTGTGATTGTAGCTCTTTAATGGCTGCCACTAACTGAGGTACAGAAGCACTGATATTCGGCAGTTTGATCATGTTTGCTTCTGGCGTTTTAGCTAGCTCGCCTAATTCAGCAAGGGCGTCTGATTGACGTTGTGCTTCAGATAGGTTTTCTGGGAAATTGGCAATGATACGGCCAGCTAGGGAAATGTCTTTTGTTTCTACTGCTATCTCACCAGCTTCAGTGAATGCCTTCACGATAGGAAGGAAAGAGTAGGTCGCCAGTGCTGGCGCTTCGTCAGTGATAGTGTAAATGATTTTTGAAGTTGGTTTGGTCATGATATTCCTTCGTTTTTCAGTCGAGCTGTAAGTCAAGAAAAGACAATCTAAAGCGTACTTTATTGTTTTTTAGTACCTGTTCAATTAACCAAGCACCATGGCATTATTGCGCGTACGCTAAATAGCTTTAAATGTTGCAAAAAAGCCAGTGCAGTCTAGCACTGACGGGGCCGCTTGTAATTTATTTCCCAACAAGAGAGATATATTGCGCCCAATCCTACCTAATTCAGGTAAAAAATTCCCAAGGGATGTTAATGAAATTCATCGAAAAAGAAAGCAAAAAGTGACCAAAATGCGTTTTCGTTTCATGAAAAAACGCAACTTGTTCCTTTTTCTCTCAATATTTCATGCAGATCGGCTTTATCTATGCCAATAGTTAGCTAATGTTAATTCTATGTTAAATGTTTAAGTTGTTTTCGCGGTTGCTAATTTTAGTCTTACTCAATAGACAGCAGTGAATTTGAGATAAGGGTGATTTGTTATTTTCCAGTAAGCCTGTAGAATCGCCGCCCTTAAAAATAAGCACCCTCGTGCAGACAGCAAAATAGGGAATAATATGATAAATAAACACAAGCTTGGTATGCGTTTAGCTACGGGTTCATTGGCATTATTAGCCACGCAAACGTGGGCGGCGGGTTTTCAGCTGAATGCTCAATCTGCTACTGGCTTAGGTCGCGCTTTTGCTGGTGATGCTGTGATTGCTGATAATGCATCGGTTATGGCACGTAATGCTGCCGCCATGGCATTGTTTGATAAAGCAGCTATGTCGCTAGGTTTTGTGCTATTGGAAACCGATATTAGTGTTAAAAATGCAACTTACACTTCTGCTTTTGCGCCTGGGCAAAGCTTTCCTTCAAATTATGGCAATGCTGGTGGAACCTCGGTTGCGCCTAATTTACACGTGATCATACCCATTAATGAACAATTTACTTGGGGAGCGAACCTTTACTCAAATTTTGGTACCAAAACAGAGTTCAATTCTAGCTTTACCGCGCCTGAATTTGGCGACCTGACTGATGTTAAAAGCTTTAATATCGGCACCAGTTTAGCTTATCGCGTCAACGCTCAATGGAGCATCGGTGGCGGCCTTGATCTGATTTACGGTAAGGGCGAAATGAAGCGAGCTGCTAATACGCCTGCGGGTAAACGTACTATTTTGGATATTGACGCAGATGGTTTTGCCCTTGGCTTTAATCTCGGGGTGGTGTATGAGGTCAATGAGGCGAATCGCTACGGCTTATCTTACCGTTACAGCCCTAAACTAGAAGCGAAAGGGGACATTTTATTTGCCGGTAACCCTGCAAACCCGTCTATCTCAAACGATACCCTATACATGCCTTTACCCGACATGATTGAGTTTTCGGGTTATCATCGAGTCAGCCCACAGTGGGCGGTACACTACAGTGTGCAGTGGATCGGTTGGTCATCGTTTGATGTATTGAAGTCAAAAGGTCATGGCATTATCAATGATTATGAATGGCAAAATGGCATGCACTACGCGATTGGTGGGACCTACTACTTAAATCAAGATTGGACGTTGCGAGCTGGTTATATGCATGATACCAGTGCGCAAGATAAAGTGACGTCTATTTCAGTACCAGATTCGGATCGCAACTGGCTTTCAGCTGGTTTTAGCTACCATATCAGCTCAGTCTCAAGCATTGATTTTGGGGCAACTTATTTATTTGGTGAAGATGTCCAGGTTACTGAAACATCAAGCTTTTCAAACTTAAAGGGCACAACCCATGCTGACGCAATTTTAGTCGGCTTACAATACAGCCGCAGCTTCTAAGGGGGGTAACTAATGTTAACCATCCCCCTAATTGGGGGATGGTTGGATTTTATCAAGCTAAGGTAAACTTACCGGATCTTAATGAGCATGCTGGTGGTTGTTTTCTTCAATCGCTACTTCAATCTCTATTGTGCCAGCGCGTTTAAACGTCAATGTCATTGGAAATCGCTCGCCTTTTTAAATGACTGCTTTGGTTCAAAAATCATTAAATGAAAGCTGCCCGGCTTAAACATTACCGTGTTCATTGCGCCGATGCGAACGCTGTTCACTTGGCGCATTTTCATCATATCATCTTCCATGATATGGGTATGGATCTCAACGCGATCGGCAACAGGTGTACTTGCAGAAATCAAAAAGTCATCTTCTGTGCCGTTGTTTTTCAATTGGAAAAAGCCTGCAATCACCTTAGCATTGGGCGGCGCTTCTCTACTCCAAGGGTGATCTATTTTGATGCTATTGGCGCCATAATCATGTGCATGCGCAGGAATGGCGGCAAAAAATGCAATCGCTACAAGGGCGTTAATTAATGTTTTTTTCATTGTTTTCTCCTAGATATGAAAGGTTGTTACCAGGTTAAGTTGCCTTGATAAACTAGCCAATAAGCGTGCTCTTGACTTGGTGTTGTATTGTCGAGATTGCCCTGTATGCGCAGGAAATGGCCGGGTGAAAATTGCCAATTTGCAACTAAGCTTAGGCGCTCTGGGTTATGGTTTTTGCTGTTTAGAACGGTGTTAAAGTCACGGCTGTTTTGGCTAAGGGTATTATCGGTTTTTAGCCACTCATAGCGCAGGCCTAGTTGCAGGTTTTGCCATTGCCAATACCATTGCGAATTAAGACCAATATTGTTTGCTGTTAAATGAGCGGCAATTTGCTGCGTATCTTTTATCGAAGCGTCAATGGTTTGTCCCATTAGTTCAAGATCCCAGCCAAATTGCTGCCACTGCCACTGTGTCCCAAATGTAAATAATTCAGTATCGCCAGCCAGACTAATTGGGATGTTGGCGTGATGTGAATGGCTATGGCCATCAGAGCCAAGTGGACTGGTTTGCGAAGCAGAGAAACGTGCCCAAGAGCTGACTAATGTGAGTTGGTGTTGCGCCACAAAATGATGCCAGCGGTAAGTGATACCTAAAGCTTGAGGCGCCGATCCAGTTGTTTTTTCTGTCGCTGGGTAATGATTGCCACGACTGACCCAAGCTGTGAAATCATGTGCATTAATGGCGTAGGTCAATTGCACTCCATCATCACTGTATTGACCGCCAAGAAAAGCTTGTTGCGACAAATTAGCGTCTAGAAATAACCAATCATGGTCGTGTGTGGCATTATATAAGCCGATTCTATTTAATTGCCTGCCTATACGCAGTTGCCAGTTTTGCCCTAGATAAGGCTGTAGCCACATTTCTTCAAGTTCAATATTTTCACCGTGATGACTACCCAGAATGATTTTACCTGCGACAATATTTTCAAGGGCGACTAACATGCCGAGCTCAGCATGCATCAGCTGTAGGCCTTGCTCCATATTATGCGCGCTTGTATTGGTGACAATGCCGGGAATTTGTCCGGCGATAACATCATCACTTGCTTGATAATAACCGCCTTGAGCAAACACGTTTCCTTGCACTGTTGTGTGCTCAAGTAAGCTAGGTTTTTGGCCGTCCTCAGCTGTGGCTATTTGACCATAAAATAGAGCCGGCAACAGGCATAAAAGGCGGGTTGAAGTATGTTTTTTCATTTTGCCAGATCCTGTTCAAATGGGTTGGCGTATCTTGGGTTGGTTAAAAATGCCTCATCACTGAGTGCATGTAAAAAGGCGAGTAAATCAGACTTTTCTTGCTCACTCATGGTAAAGCCTTTTACAAATTCACTCTTGTTTGGGTTTAAGCGACCATCACCGACATGCTCTCCACTTTCAATATTGCGGCCACCTGCGGCGTAAAACTCAAGTACTTGTTCTAAGGTATTGATACTGCCGTCGTGCATATATGGCGCGGTAAAGGCAATGTTGCGTAAAGTAGGGGGGCGAAACTTTCCTTTATCACTGACATTGTTTGTTACTTGGAAGAGCCCGTTATACTGAATTAAGATTGGTTAAGACTGGTGTTTAGCAACAAAACAAATACGTTAAAAACGGTTGTGTGTGTTTGACCAGACTTAGGCTACAAATTGAGCGGGAGGAGAGGTTTTAGGCGCGTTTAGCAAATAAACCTTTTGCAGTGAACAAATATAAAGGTAATAGGGGATGGCGATTTTATTGCGTGCTAACCAAGTCGTTAGCACTAAAACTAACAAAGCGGCTAATAGTGCGTAATACTGACAGGCTTTAAGCAAAGGACAGGTGAAAGTAACGCTGTCGTGCTCGGTATTTGCTTGGTTAGATGATGTGGGTGTGTTTTCACTCAGATTAGTTTGGTTGGTTTCGACCAGTTCGTTGATGTCGACCCATTTAAAGCCTGTTGAAGTACAGATTAACACTTTATCGCCAAGGGCAGAATTGAGCCAACTTGAGTGGGTGACGAGTGCAGGATTTAGCAACACAGTGGCAGAGATAAAAATTTGAAATAGCAAAGCAACGATGACAAAGTAGGTCATGCGTCGTTGGGTTCCAAATTGAGGGGTTAATCTATCCATGTATTAACTTTGTATAAACCTACTGCATTAACATCTAAGTGGTAGCACTCTACACAAGGCAGGCGTGGCGGATGTTAGCAAAAATAAATCGCAAATGTAACAAGTTTGTGATCGTTTATTTGATCATTATTCAATGATACTTGGTAGCTCGCTTAAGGGGGTATTTCATCACTGAGTCATGACAACTAACAGCGGTTGACGCTTATATACAGAGAGTTCGGCAAGAAAGCCCAGCAGGTGTGGCTGAGCATACTGGAGTTACACGTTGTTCGTCGGGCTAGCCTCATCTGTTTGATTTTGAAGCTGTGCTTGCTCTTGCGCTATCCTTTCTCGCTCAGCTTTGGAAATATATTTTGGTTTATTACTGTGGTGTACTTTTGAATTGGCTTGTTTTTGGCGTTTCTTCAATTCTTGATTGATTTTCTTTTTACGGTTCATGATTGCTAAACGATTAAGCTAAAGTAACGGCTATTATAGCGAAGAATAACCCTGAGCATAAGGACCTGCTGGATGAATATATTAGTGATCGGCGCGTTAGGAACAGTAGGACGCCATTTAGTACCACAGTTAGTAGCACAAGGGCATCAGGTGCGTATCAGTTCGCGCAATCCTGATAAGCCCAGTCCTTGGCCCAATTTGCTTTGTTCACGATTCACTTTGGATTTACTCGATGTTTATTCTATCAGTAAAGCCCTTGATGGTATCGAGCTTATCTATTACATGATGCATGGCATGAGCGATGGTGAATTATACAGTGAGGTAGAACAACAAGCCGCTCGTAACTTAGTGGCCGCAGTGCAGGGCACACAGGTAACACGCATTATCTACCTAGGCAGCTTAGTTTCAGGCAATCCTCATTCAGAGCATATGAAATCACGCGTCGCCACGGGGCATATTCTGGCTAGCTCTGCTATTCCTGTGACCGAATTGCGAGCTGGTATTATTGTGGCCTCAGGCTCGGCTGCTTTTGAAGTGATGCGTGATGTAGTCGGGCATATTCCTGTATTCTTTTCACCTACGTCAATTAAAACGTTAGCCCCGCCCATCGCGATAAAAAATGTGGTGTATTATCTGGCCGCCTTAGCCTCACTTCCTGAGTCAGCAGGCAAGATTTACGACGCCATTGGCCCCGACTGGCTCAGTTATCAGCAAATGATGCAACGATTAGCTAAGCGTTTGGGTAAGCCATGTCATATTTTCGCGATCCCCGGCTTACCTATCAGCTGGACGCAGCGAGTGCTGGGCATTATTACCTCTGTGCCTAAATCATTAGCCCAAGCATTATTAGCAGGTTTGGATGAGCCATTACAAGGTAATGGTAAATCATTGCAATCGTTGATACCTCAGACATTGTTAAATTTTGAACAAGCCATTGATGAAGTATTACAAACTGAAAAAATTACCGTTTACCCTAAAGAGTGGCAGGATGGTGTGCCTGAATTTCGAAATTTCTCTTCGCTACATGGCTTTTATGCCAAAAAGGCCAGCCACCGACTTGAGATAAATGCAAGTTGCGCTGATGTTTGGCAAGTACTGAATCTACTAGGTGGAGAACATCGCTATTTTTATGGTGATTTCTTGTGGGCGATGCGCGAATGGATAGATCATATTTTTGCTGGGCAAGGTAGAAACCATGGTCGTGACAGCAAGGAAGCACTAATAGAGGGAGAGCGAGTTGACTCATGGCGGATCTTAAGCGTGATCCATGAGCGTTTATTGGTTATGAAATTTGGCATGAAAGCGCCCGGTGGTGGTGGTATGCAAATCAGATTAACGCCATTGAGTGAAGAGCGTTGTGTGCTACAAATCGATTTACTTTGGCATCCTGCGGGTTTTTGGGGGCTAGTCTATTGGTATTTTTTTGCACCATGGCATCGGCTGTTACTCAATGGCATGGCCAACAGTATTGCCAAATTAGCTAAATAGGATATTATGCAAATTAATCAATGTATTATGTTGTATTTTATAAATATTTCTGGGCTTTAAGGAGGTAAAATGGCATTTTCTGATTCAGAGCGCGAAGCGCTATTGGCGCTTAAAGGGGTCGGGCCTACGGTGCTGAAAAGATTTGAAGAGATAGGCATAGAGACGTTTTCAGATTTAGCAAAATATCGAGCTGATGATATCGCAGAGATGGTTGCTTCAATGTTGCGCACAACCTGCTGGAAAAACAGTCCCCAAGCCAAGTCAGCCATTGAGGCCGCTATTGCTCGGGCTAAACAAGGCCTCTAAACAGCCTGAAATCACATGAATTGTTTATGACAAAACTTTATTTAGTATTAGCCATACTTGGTACGGTGCTGCCCTATGGCGCTTTTGTACCTTGGTTGTTCGCAAATGGTGTCGACATTGTTTTATTTGCTGAGCAAGCGACAGTAAACGCTATCAGTACTTTTGCATGGTTAGATGTGTTGGTATCGGCGATCGTTTCACTGGTTTTCATTATTGTTGATGGTACTCGCAATCGAATCAAATATTACCAGGTCGCCATTGTTGCAATCCTAACCGTTGGTGTTTCTTCTGGTTTACCTTTGTATCTATATTTAAAGGAAAAACAGCAAAAAACCAGCGTACGATGCTAGATCATGTACTGGGTAAAAGCCTTGCTCGTAGCCTACTTCATGGGTTGCTAGGGTAATGGATAACATTATGAAACACGGCTTGCTCTGTCCCCAAATTTTTATAGCCATGTGGTTGATGAGCATTAAAACGCACGGCCTGACCCGCTTTTAATGGATGCCATTGATCAGCAAAGAGAACAGCCATCTCACCACTAATGCAAAGTATGTGTTCTGTTACGCCTAAATTATGAGGTTCAGATTGGTGCTGATAATGCGGTGCCAAACTAATTTCAAAAATTTCAAAGCCAAGGGTTTGTTCAAAAGGGAATAATAGGCTGACAAAGAATCCCTTATTTAAGCTTTCTTGGCGCAACTCGGCGGCATCTCTAAACATACTCTCAAGTATTTCTCTGCCTGGCGGGGCAATAAAGCGAGAAAAAGACGTATTAAAACCTGATGCGATTTGCCAAAGCTTAGCCACAGTGGGGCTCGATTCTCCCCGTTCAATTTGACCTAACATCGCTTTACTGACGCCTGTCGCTTTCGCTGCAACGTCTAGACTCCAGCCTTTTTCTTTTCGTAATTGTCGTAGGTTTTCCCCAACTGATTTATCCGGTTGCATATTATTCCTTAATCTTTTCTTGTGCGTTATAGCGCACAAGTGTTATGTTGTTTGTATGTTATAACGCACAAATAGTAATGGAGAAAGGATGAAGATTAAATTTTCACACATTAGTACCGGATTTATTGCCGTTTTTATTGGTTATGCCAGTGCAGCAGCCATTATTTTCCAAGCAGCAACCAGTGCTGGCGCCTCCCAGGAGCAGATCACTTCATGGTTTTGGGCCTTAGGCATCGGTATGGGCGTATCGACTATTAGTTTGTCATGGCATTTTAAACAGCCAATTGTTACTGCTTGGTCAACGCCCGGGGCTGCGCTATTAGTGACCTCATTACAAGATGTGACAGTTGGGCAAGCGGTGGCGGCTTTTATGCTTTGCTCGGCATTGATCACTTTGGTAGGCGTGTTAGGCTGGTTTGATAAACTTTTATCGCAGATCCCAACCGCCATCGCATCGGCCATGTTAGCTGGGGTGTTGTTGCAATTTGGGCTGGGGATATTCACAGCGTTACTCGATGAATGGCTGCTAGTGGTAGTTATGCTTGCGGTTTATATCATCGCAAAGGTTCACTGGGGGCATTATTTGATCCCTGGGATCTTGGTAATTTCAATTTTGCTCAGTGCGCTAATGGGTAAATTAGATACTTCAATGATGGAATTTGGCCTATCAACGCCAACGTTTATCAGCCCTGACTTTCAATGGCTCACTCTAGTTAGTGTTGGCATCCCTTTATTCATTGTTACCATGGCATCGCAAAATTTGC
Organism: Motilimonas sp. E26; assembly: GCF_021278025.1. Lineage (GTDB taxonomy): Bacteria > Pseudomonadota > Gammaproteobacteria > Enterobacterales > CBDFNC01 > Motilimonas. Next base: position 40,320 of record NZ_JAIBHJ010000001.1, on the reverse strand, counting down.
CAGGGTTTGCGGTATTAAAGGCCAATGGATATCAGGTTAATGCATCGCGTATTATCACTGTAACCGGACTAACTGGTTTAATACTGGCTCCTTTAGGTGGGTTTGCATTTAATCTAGCAGCACTCACAGGGGCGATTTGTATGAGTGACAATGCAGATAAAGACCCCAAATTACGCTATTTAGCTGCTATCGCAATGGGCGTATTTTATTTGTTAGCCGGGGTATTTGCAGCCAGCTTTGTATCGCTGTTTACGCTTGTTCCAAGTGCGGTGGTCATGACCTTAGCAGGTTTAGCTTTAATGCCAACTTTGTGCCGCTGTTTAATGAATGCGCTGGTGGATTCCACTGATAAAGAGCCTGCATTAATGGCGTTTTTATTAACGGCGTCTGGCATTAACTTATTGGGGATTGCCAGTGCATTTTGGGGATTATTGCTGGGGATGATTTGCTACTGGTTGCAACAAAAAAGGATGGCTGTCGCATAATCAAAATCAGAGGCAATAGGCTAATATTAATAAGGAGCAATAAATGCTCCTTATTAAAAAGAATTAAACGCATTTTTTAGAAAGGCTTAGGTGCGTAACCTGTTACTTCTTTAACGCCTAAATCACGTCCTAGAGCCGTCATAGGATGTACCACAATCAAGCCTTTAACTGACTTTTTTAATGCGCCCATATCGGCTTGCTCTTGTTTGGTTAGCACACGTTTAAATGGCATTTTAAGTACGGCAGAGCCTTTATTGCCAATCTCGTAGGTTTGCTTGCCTTTAGCAGCCTTTAATAACTTTTCAACCTTGGCAATTTCTTGGTTGAAATGTTTGATCATGGCTTCATCTTTTCGCTCATAGGCCGCGCTAAGTTTACGTTTAAACTTGTCTAACTTGTTATTAAAGTCTTGTATCTGCTTTGTAAAATTCATTTTGTTACCTGTTTATTCTATAGAGCGAAAAGCGGGTGATTATTCAATATCAACTTAGCGCTTTTTGCGTAATTTCTGTTGTTGCTGGCTTAGTTCAAAGTCAAGTTCATCGGGTGTGATCACTAAGCCATCTTCATCGGTTTTAGGGAAAATAACCACCGCCAGTTGATCGTCTTCTAAGCCAGGAGTCCAGCGAGATTGCCAAGTTTTAAGGGGAATAGCCTCTGCCTTACAATGGTCCCAATCACCGGTGGCCCAAGCTTCTGCAAACTCTTTATTTGGCCACACAGGTACACAGTCTTCGTCATCGGTGTTAAGCATGACACAACCGTGCTCGTCGGTTAGGATCCAAAGCTCTTCTTGCTTGACCGCTTCTTTGACGAGGTATTGAAAGCGTCTTTCCACGTCGTAGGCTTCGATATTAGCTAGTTGGGTTGGATCTAAAGACATAAAGAATTCCTGTGCTGGTTAGAAAGCAAAAACCATGGCATTTTGCTTTAAAATATACTGGGGTATTGATGGGCAGATTATAACCTGATTTAAACCAATTTGGGCTTATTTTGTCGCAAACTCTTTGTTTAGGTAATCAACAATATCTGACGATTCATACAGCCATCGCGTTTCACCTTTTTCATCAATGCGTAGGCAAGGCACTTTAACGCGGCCACCACCAGCTAACAAGTCGGCTTTATGTTGTGGGTCGTTTTGCGCATCACGACATTCAATATTCACTGACAATCGCTTCATTTGGCGGCGAACTTTGACGCAAAATGGACAAGCATTAAATTGATACAAAGACATTTTGGCTGTGCGACTATCAATTTCTGTTTGCGCCACTGGGCTGCGTTTAATGCCTTTTGGCGTAAAAATAGCGTTTAAAAGCAAGATAATGCGACCTAAAATCCAACGGACAATTTTCATCAACCTACATCCTAATTACTGTTGAGAATTGAGAGCGCGCGATAGTACCACAAATAAGAATAAACGCATTAGCCAATGAAGCTTAGATTAATGAAAATGAATACCTATTAGTCCTAGCTGATTATAGGGCCAATGAAGAGTATAGACAGCGCTGAGGTTAAAAATACATGGCGGAATAATATGCTGCTAAAGTAAAAGGATAAAAGCAGCTTAATCTATTCACAGGTTGTAGCATGCCTGTGAACTCCATTTGTCCATGAAATATCCGCTCAGCACCAGCCGCAGTGTCGCTGCGGTGCTACTCATTGTTCTAATCATAGTGTTAAAGGTGATATTGTTAGCTAAACCTTAGCTAAGTTGAGAGTGCGATTTTGAACAAAACGAATAAAAACCCTGATCCTTTGGTGTGTCCGATTTGCGGTGAAGGGAATGCATGTGTAAATCTTGGTAATAAAGACGTAAGCCGATCATGCTGGTGTAATGACCCATCGATTACCTTTCCCGAAGATTTGTTAGCTCAGATCCCGCTTGCGCAACGACGCAAGGCTTGCGTTTGTCGTTCGTGCGCATTAAAACATCAAGAAAATAAACAAGTTAAGTGAACATCGTGCGGTAACAATATGGGGCTCTGTGGGGCTCGGCAATAAGTTGTTCAAATAATGTTGGTTTATTTGTCAAAGAAATTGCTTAGTGCGAAGTGACTACCACCAAAGCTAAGTTACACCAGCGCCAAACAACGATGAAACCTTTTGAGTATAAGCTCGGTATTTGTTAGGACTTTATATGGGTAAAAATCCGATAACTATTAGCTTGGTACAAGCGCCTGTAGTGGCTAAAGATATTGCGGCTAATCTGACGATTCATCTTAACTATATCGCTGCGTCGTCAACATTAGGCGCTGACGTCGTTGTGTTTCCAGAACTATCACTTACCGGATATGAGTTAAGTGACGCACAAAGCTTAACGTTTCGACAAGATCCAAGTGATTTTAGTGTGTTGTCTAACGCAGCTAGGGAGCATAACATTACTATCATCGCTGGCTGCCCATTAGCAAAATATAATAGTCACCCCACAATAGGCGCAGTGATTTGCTTCCCAACTGGAAAAGTAGAATTTTATTCAAAACAATTTCTTCATCAAGGCGAGCATAGCTATTGTAGTTTTGGTGCAACTGATTACTGTTTTTCGGTTGCTGGGTATCGAATTGCTTTGGCTATTTGTGCTGATTTTTTGACGCCTGAACACTCAGAGAATGCGGCAAATAATCACGCTGACATTTACATTACCAGCGCGCTTATATCCGAATCAGGTTATGAAATGGATGCCCGAGTTTTAGCTGGTATTGCCGTTAAGCATAAAATGCCCGTTTTGCTATCGAATCATATCTCTCAAACAGGGGGGTGGTTAGCTTGTGGCCATAGTGCCGCTTGGAATGCTGATGGAGAGCTAATTGTCAGCTCTGAGCATAAGCAGCGATGTCTTGTTTTATGTACTTTGGCTAATGGCAGTATGACTGGAGCAGTCAGTGAAATGCATTAAGGCGATAGGCACAAGTTTGAGTGAGTCACATATTAAACAAATCAGTGACACACCAGCTGTGAGGGAAATGCGTGTATTTGTCGCGCCTGTGCATTGAAGCATCAGCAAGATAACACGAACGCAGTTTACGTATTTTCATTAAACTGCGCTTTTTGAACAATGAAGTTTACAATGAAGTGCGAGGTTACAATTGTTTACCAAGGCTTCTCAATCATCACTAGATACAGGGCTTCAACTTTGGCCCGTGCCCATGGCGTTTTACGTAAAAATTTAAGGCTTGATTTAATACTTGGGTCGTGGGTAAAACAGCGAATGTTGATCCTAGCGCCTAGCTCTTCCCAGCCATAGTAATCAACCATTTCGGTAAGCAGTGTTTCTAAGGTGACGCCGTGCAGCGGATTGTTCGCTTGAGTCATGTATAAGGCCCAGTGTGGTAAAAAAAGGAGGTATTATATACCCAAGCGCGTTGAAATGCATAAACGGCGTGTTTAGTTTAATTTTATGGGTGCTATGGGAAACTAAAACTTTCTTGGCTATTAAGCCAAGTAGGGTACTTTTTCATCACACTTAAAAACAAACGAGAGTTGATCAACTGCTCAAGCCAACTGCGCAGGTGAGGGTAAGGCGCATTGGCAAACCATTTCGCATCCACCATTGAAAACTGACGTATAAAGGGGGCGATGGCTAAATCAGTCATGGTGAGTTGTTGACCGAGTATGTAGTGGGTTTGGCTTAGCTGCTGTTCAAGTTCTGCAATGAACAGACAAGCTTGCTCTCGATAGTAAGCTTCATCATGTTCGGGATAGCGATCGGCGTACTTATACTTATCGAGCCAGCCTTTAAACTCGAGATCATTGCGTTTGATCCACCCTTGCATTAGTGCGGGTGAAGATGGCAGTAGCTTAAGGGGATCAGACAAATTAAGTGCCCAGTGCATAATATCGATGCTTTCTTCAAGCACATCACCATTTTCCAGTAGCAGTACCGGCACCGTGCCCTTAGGTGAAATAGCTAACATTTGCTCAGGTTTATGTTTTAGTTCAATTTCACGTAAAGAAACAGACTGGCCGCTTGCCGCAATAGCAAGACGTGCTCGCATGGCGTAAGGGCAACGTCGAAAGGAATATAAAATAGCGGTCATTATCTTTGATTTTTTGGTCAAACAGGTAGGTAGCTTATCATAACTTTTGCGTTGGTTTTATACCCAGCCAACGCGCCATATTGATGAGTCTTTTAACTCGCGCCAGTTGATCGGATATTCATTAGCGCTGTAAACCGCTTGGGTCACGCAATGGATAACCTTGCCGTCTTCATCGTATGCCACTTCGGTAATGGCAAAGTGTTTTTCTTTATTTTCAGGTGTCACTTTTGTCCATTTACTGTGTAACAGTTTTTTCGCCAGTACTTGGTTCATTGTTTTTTCCATCCAGTGCAATTTAGGAGGCCCACTTTATACTCCCCACTTTATACTCTTAGTTACGCTATTTTGGCTGTGATGGTTCAATGACAGCCATTTAACAGTATTTGCTTTGACACCTTAGGGATATTTCTTGGTAACAGGATGCAACCCGCCCCTCATCTATGACATAATGCGCCGCTATTTTACATAGCTTGATTGAACTGTCACTTTCGCGGGCTAATCTGGCTACATTTACCTTAGATAATCGGAAATTAACGTGCTTACAACTGCAAATCTGACCATACAATTTGGCGCAAAGCCACTGTTTGAAAACGTCAATGTTAAATTTGGCGAAGGCAACCGCTACGGCTTAATTGGGGCCAATGGCTGTGGTAAGTCCACTTTAATGAAAATTTTGGGCGGTGATTTAGAGCCGTCTTCAGGTAACGTATCAAAAGAGCCGAACGAGCGTATTGGTAAGCTAAAGCAAGACCAATTTGCTTATGAAGAATTTAGCGTGATCAATACTGTGATCATGGGTCACACCGAGCTTTGGGCGGTGCAGTCTGAGCGTGACGCGATTTATGCAAAAGCTGAAATGACAGATGAAGACGGTATTCGCGCCGGCGACCTTGAAGCGGAATACGCTGAAATGGACGGTTACACTGCTGAATCTCGCGCCGGTGAAATCTTAATTGGCGTAGGCATTCCGGTTGAATCTCATTACGGCTTAATGAGTGAAATTCCACCGGGGTTAAAACTGCGTGTGTTATTGGCGCAAGTGTTGTTTTCCGACCCGGATATCATGTTACTCGATGAGCCTACCAACAACTTGGATATCAACACTATTCGTTGGCTAGAAGATGTGCTGAAAGAGCGCAACTGCACCATGATCATCATTTCCCATGACCGTCATTTCTTAAACAGTGTTTGTACTCACATGGCGGATTTAGATTACGGCGAAGTGCGTTTATATCACGGTAACTACGATGAATACATGACGGCCTCAACACAGGCTCGTGAACGTTTGCTGTCAGATAATGCGAAGAAAAAAGCGCAAATTGCCGAGCTTAAAACCTTTGTTAGTCGCTTCTCTGCCAACGCATCTAAGTCTAAACAAGCCACGTCTCGTGCTAAGCAAATTGATAAAATTCAATTAGACGAAGTAAAGCCTTCTAGCCGTCAAAGTCCGTTTATTCGTTTTGAGCAAGAGAAGAAGCTGCACCGTCAGGCACTAGAGGTAAAAGGCCTTGGTCATCAATTTGATGAAGAGCTGTTCTCTGGTTTAGATTTAATGGTTGAAGTGGGTGAGCGTATTGCCATTATTGGTCCAAACGGTATCGGTAAAACCACGCTGCTTAAGTGTTTAGTGGGTGAATTAACGCCAACGGCGGGTACCATTAAATGGTCTGAAAATGCGCAAATTGGTTACTACGCGCAAGATCATTCTGAAGACTTCAGCGAAGATATGTTGTTACTTGATTGGGTTAGCCAATGGTCATCACCAGGTGACGACGAGCAAAGCTTGCGCAGTATTTTAGGCCGTATGTTATTTTCGCAAGACGACATTAAAAAATCGGTACAAGTGCTGTCAGGTGGTGAGCAAGGTCGTATGTTGTTTGGTAAGCTGATCATGCAAAAACCAAATATTTTGCTGATGGATGAACCAACCAACCACATGGACATGGAAACCATTGAAGCCTTGAACTTAGCCCTTGAGAACTACCCAGGCACTTTGATGTTTGTTTCTCATGATCGTGAGTTTGTTTCATCATTGGCAACGCGTATTATTGAAATAACGCCAACAGGCATTGTTGACTTCCACGGTAGCTACGATGATTACCTTCGCAGCCAAGGTGCTCAATAAACCTTGTTGTGAATAAAGCGTAAACCAATTTTTAGCCCCTACTTGGTATATCGCCAATCAGGGGCTTTTTCATTTTATTGCTTAGATGGTTTCTTTGATGATTTATCCCTAGGCAAGTTAGTAATAGTGAGCAATGACCATGACTATCATCACAGGTACGTTGAAGAAAATGCGCGCCGAGCTAGGCGACCCTCAAGCCGATAAAGCCGTGCAGTATTATTTGCCAATAGGCGAACAAGAGATTCATCTTAACCCCCTGATTGGAAAACCCTTCGCTTTTAGCTATACGGGTAATATCTACTGCAGTAGCTGTGGCAAAAAAACCAAGAAAAGTTACTCGCAAGGGCATTGCTTTGTTTGCATGAAAAAGTTGGCCAGTTGTGACATGTGTATAATGAAGCCCGAAACTTGTCATTTTGCTCAAGGCACTTGCCGTGAGCCGCAGTGGGCTGAGCAGTTTTGCATGACCGATCATTTTATTTATTTATCTAACACTTCTGGCTTAAAAGTAGGGATCACCCGCCATAGCCAAATACCAACACGTTGGATTGACCAAGGTGCAAAACAAGCACTGGCCATTTTGCGGGTGAAAAACCGCTTGCTATCAGGTTTAGTTGAAGTCGAGCTAGCCAAGCTGGTGGCGGATAAAACCAATTGGCGCGCCTTATTAAAAGGTGAGGCAGATGATTTAGATTTAGTGGCACAAGCCGAGGTGCTGTTGCCACAGATTGAAGCCCATCTTGCTGCGTTAACTCTGCAATACGGCGAAGATGCGATTAGCCGGGTGGAATTGCCATTACAAGAGATCCATTTTCCAGTGACAGAATACCCCACTAAAATTAGTAGCTTTAATCTTGATAAAGTGCCAGAAGTAAGTGGAGTGCTGCAGGGGATTAAGGGCCAATACCTTATTTTCGATACAGGCGTGATTAATATGCGTAAGTATGGAAGTTATGAGCTCAGTGTTGACTTAGCTTAGTCTTTGCACTCATTAAATAAAGCCCATGAGGAATAGACTATTTTCTCATGGGCTGTTTACTATCTGCGCTGATTATATTTTCGACACAAAATAAAAATAATGTCAGTTGTTTTTATGGATTTAGTCATTTCGTTTAATTCTATGCGTTAAATCAACATATTTGATTGTCGATATGGGCGTAGATCATATTTATTAACTATCTCTTTTCCTAATTCTTGCCATTTTTATTCCCATTAGTTAAAAACACCACTGCAAGTGCAATATATAAAACTAACGACTGTTTATGCAGTTGAATAAAAAACAAACATAATAGGCGAGAGCATGAATCAACAAACATCACTGTTTGCCAAGCTGGCAAATGGCAGTTTAGTACTGCAAATAATAATAGGGATTTTAGCGGGGGTGGCCGTTGCTAGCTTTTCAAAAAGTGCGGCAATGGACGTAGCATTTTTGGGCGATTTATTTGTCGGCGCCTTGAAAGCGGTAGCACCGGTATTGGTATTTGTTTTGGTGGCTGCCTCAATTGCTAACCAAAAGAAAAATGCCCATACCAGCATGAAACCAATCATCATGCTTTATTTAATGGGTACTTTAGCAGCGGCACTGACAGCCGTGTTATTTAGTTTTGCTTTTCCAACGACGCTCGTTTTAGCGGGTGGTGTTGAAGGAAGTAATCCGCCACAAGGTATTGGTGAAGTGTTACATACTTTGCTATTCAAATTAGTGGATAACCCAGTTAATGCGCTGCTAACGGGTAACTATATCGGCATTCTAGCTTGGGGTGTGGGCTTAGGTTTAGCTCTTCATCACGCAACAACGGCGACTAAGCAAGTGTTTCTTGATGTCAGCCACGGCGTGTCAAGTATCGTGCGCTTTATTATTCGTTTAGCGCCGTTTGGTATTTTTGGTTTAGTGGCAGGCACCTTTGCGCAAACTGGTTTTGCTGCCATCGCCGGTTATGCCCAACTGCTGGCGGTGCTACTAGGTGCCATGCTGTTTATTGCATTGGTTGTTAACCCATTGATAGTTTACGTTAAAATAAAACGTAACCCGTACCCGCTAGTATTGAAGTGTTTACGTGAAAGTGGTGTAACGGCTTTCTTCACACGTTCAAGCGCAGCGAACATTCCAGTTAATATGGCATTGTGTAGCCGTTTAAAGCTTCATGAAGATACCTATTCTGTTTCTATCCCACTGGGTGCCACTATTAACATGGGCGGTGCGGCGATCACCATCACTGTATTAACCCTTGCGGCGGTGAACACCCTAGGCATTCAAGTTGACCTGATGACGGCATTATTGTTAAGTGTGCTAGCTGCAGTGTCTGCTTGCGGTGCGTCAGGTGTTGCTGGCGGTTCATTACTGCTTATTCCATTAGCGTGTAGCTTATTTGGTATTAGTAATGAAGTAGCCATGCAGGTGGTTGCGGTTGGATTTATTATTGGTGTGGTGCAAGACTCTGCTGAAACGGCGTTAAACAGTTCTACTGACGTCATTTTCACGGCGGCTGCGTGTGAAGCGGACGCCAATAAGTCAGCGTAATTGACCAGTATAAATTTGCTAATACATAAGGGCTCATAAGAGCCCTTTTTATTTGTGTCTATTTTGCTGAAGGCGGCGTGTTAAAAGGCAATTTGAGTATAATAGAGAAAATTTTATAGGTTTGAGTGAAATGAGTAAATCTAAACTGACGGTAGTCGTTGGGTCAAAGAACCCAGTGAAAGTAAATGCGGCGCAAGTGTCAATTCAGCGTTTATATCCTGATCATGATGTAGTATGTGAAGGGATTGATGCGCCCTCGCTCGTGGCTGACCAACCCATGACCGATGCAGAAACACGTTTGGGCGCGGTGAATCGAGTTGAGTATTGTCAGACCAACCATGATGCTGACTTTTATGTGGCAATTGAAGGCGGTGTAGACAACTTTGTTGACGGCCCAGCGACATTTGCTTACATAGTGATAGCGCATCGCGGACTTCAGTCTGTCGGTCGCACGGCGCAATTACCGTTACCAAATATGATCTACCAAGCTTTAGTCGCTGGCGAAGAACTAGGGCACGTGATGGATCGTCTATTCAATACTGACAATATTAAGCAAAAAGGCGGCGCCATTGCGCTGCTAACACAACATCAAGCCAGCCGTGGCAGTATTTATGAGCAAGGTTGTTTGTTGGCCATGGCACCTTTTATTAATGCGCCGCTTTACCAAGGATAACGATGATGCAATATGATTGGATTTTGTTTGATGCCGACGATACCTTGTTTCACTTTGATGCTTTTTTGGGGCTAAAAACCTTATTTAATCAATATGGACATGAGTTTGAACAAGCGGACTTTAATTGTTACCAAGCAACTAACTTGCCGCTGTGGACGGCTTATCAAAATGGTGAGATTAATGCGTTTGAGCTGCAGACACGCCGCTTTGAACTGTGGGCTGAACGACTATCGGTCTCGGCAAAGCAACTTAATGATGAATTTATTGCTATTATGACCCGTGTTTGCACCTTATTACCCGGCGCACGCAAGCTTATCAACTCTCTTCACGGTAAAGTAAAATTGGGTATTATCACAAACGGTTTTACTGCGATGCAACAAGCTCGGCTTGAACATAATCAGTTACAGGGCATTTTCGAGCCTGTTGTAATTTCTGAGCAGGTGGGCACAGCCAAGCCCGATGCAACGATTTTCCACCATGCATTGAAACTGATGGGGGAGCCCGATAAATCAAGGGTGTTAATGGTCGGAGACAATCTACATTCTGATATTTTAGGTGGTCAAAATGCGGGGATTAAAACCTGCTGGCTCAATCATCACCAAGCCGATATAGCTGCAAACATTATGCCCGATCATCAAGTATTTAATTTAGCTGAATTAGAAGCTTTACTCGACCAATGCAGTTAAACAATAGAGACACAATTTCGACCATTGTGTTTAGAACGATACAATGCCTTATCGGCATTGTTTAGGGCTGTTTTTATATCCTGATTGCCATCACATAAGGTCACGCCGGCACTGATTGTGATGGCGACAGGGAAGCGTTTCGTTTGTGATTGCAGTTTAATTTCATTGCGGATTTTTTCGGCAAACTCTAGGGCTCCTTGTTTGCCTGTGCCAGTTAATATGGCGATAAACTCTTCACCGCCCCAACGGCCAATAAAATCCACTTCGCGAATATTCTCTTGCATTACCCGTGCTACTTGTTGCAAAACTTCATCGCCAGCAAGGTGGCCGTGTTGGTCATTTACACTTTTGAAATGATCAATATCAAACAGGCAAATGGACAGGGCAATGTGATGACGTTTCTCTTGTGCTAAGGCTTGAATCAAACGCTGATTAATGGCGCGACGGTTAGCTAATTTAGTCAGGGGATCCGTGGTTGCATCACTTTTATGCTTAAGCTCTTCAGTGAGATCATTAATTATTACGATACTGTGTTTCTTGTTATCGATGGAATAGGTTGCAATGGCAATTTTAGCTGGAAATAGATCGCCACTTAATTTTTTACCATGGAAGATAGCATTACGTTGTGACATAGGTTTAATTCGGTCTGACTGTTGAAATTCATTACGCAATGCTTGATGCTTTGACTTCACATCTGATGGCACGAGATCATCCACACTAATTTTATTTATACCTGATTCATTAAAGCCAAACAGTTTCATGGCCTCATGGTTTGCCGTAGTGATGATGCCATTTTCATTGGCTGACAAAATGGCGTTAGGCGCACATTGAATGATTAATTCTCGCTCTGTCATCTTAATGGCTAATTTTTTGTAAAGGTAGTAGATGAAAGCGATCGCTATGCTGCTTACAATGATCAGAAAATTTAATATAACTAGTAGTTTGTAAGTGGTTGAGCTGTAGGATTGCTCGGTTTTTTGTAGCATTGCCAGGGGATGCTCTTTTGCACTGTGTAAAATGGTCCTAAATGCCGCAATTGCTCGCGTGTCATCAACCTTTACTTTTTCATCGATCTCGGTGACCGAAGCACCGCTGGCGATCATTTCTTTCAGTATCGGCAACTTGGCCTGATATTCGCCAATTACGTATTGAATATCTAATACCTGATTAATATGCTCCGGTGTCAGTGATAAGTAACGGTCAAGGGCACTGATAGTCTGTTTTATTTGTGACTCCGCTTTTTCTAAGTAATTATAATCTCGCCGGATCACCGCATTTTTAAAGTTATGAATAAATCCTCCATATCCAGAAACAATAATGGCTTGGTTGAGATGGGCGGACTTGTCCATCTCAAGATGAATATAGTTTTCCCAGCTGGCTTGAGCGTTTTGTATGTTGTTAAACAGGATGTAAAAGGATGCCACTAGAAAAGCAAAAAAAATGAATGTGAACGCGATTACTTTCATCGTTTTTCGCTGCGTTAACATGTTAGCTTCCTAGTCATATATAACTCTTAGGGTTGATATTACAAAGTGAAAATGACAGCTGTCATAACTTCACAAGACACTTTAGTAACGAATAAAGCGTTTATTAGTAGTTAATGTATCGTTGTAAAATGCTTTAAAAGCAAGTGAGAATCCGTGATAGGTCCTTTTTATACTTTGCCCACCAGTATAAATTGCAGTTATGGGTGTAGATGTTGTTGGTGCATTTCTCTAATCAAAGGTAAAAAATCTTCAAGGGGACGATCCAATGAGCTAGCGCTGATGTAGATGTGGTAGCCAAGTAATTCATTGAGCAGAGCCATACGATGCCCCAGCATTGCATTTAATCCAGTATAACGGGTTTTGTTAGGGCTTAAATAATCCCGCACATCGAACATATGCTCACTGGCGCAGCTCGGGCAGTCAGAGTTGTAACGCATTGCCAGTACTAATAATGCCCTCTGTTCAACAATAAAATGGCTGGTTAAACGCGGGGATATAGAGTTTAACAACGCTTCAGGGTGGCGTAATTTAATGCCTAGATAATGAAGTGGCTCCCTTGCCCCAACTGTAGGAATATCGAAACGTTGTATGTCCTGCCAGGCTAAATGAAAGTGACCTTTGACATGGAAAAAAGTTAACCCAGTTTGATCTAGCTCTAAACTGGTTTCAGGTTCGAGTATTTTAGCTACCCCCAATATAACGGCAATAAACGCAGCCAAAAACAACAGGAGCAAGTTAAGGGAATAGGCGGGCCATGTCAGCATGGCCGCCAGTAATAACATTAACGCAATAATACTGCCAAAAGTTAGGGTATAGGCATTACGCTTGGTATCGGGTTTAATTTTGATCATATGCCACTATTTATCTGAACGTTTTGGGATAAGGCGACTAAAATGGGCGAAGTTAAGTGAAAAAGCCACGCCTTGTCGCGTGTTTTTCGCGCTGAAAGTGCCTTTATGATGCTTCACTATCATGCTAACAATAAACAAACCTAAGCCTAGGTGCGCTTTGTCTGATTGAGTCGCGCGCACAGAAACTAACGAATCAAAGATAGTGCGAGCCATGCTCTCGGGTATTGAGTTACCTTGGTTATATACTTCTATTTGCCAATCTAGTTCATTGTCAGACAAGATCAACTCTATCTCACTCTTTTCCTCAGCAAAGTCAATGGCGTTGTCGATAAGCTTATCCAACGCCTGTACCAGTAGCTCAGGATATATTTCAGCTGTTATCTGTCTCTTCGTTTTATCTACAAAAACAAAAGCCTGTGATGGCCATGTATGTTGATAAGCAGAAGTTAGCTCTTGCAGCATGTCATTGATCGTGACAGTGTCTAACTCAAAATCGTTAAGGCTTTGTTCTAGCCTTTTGGCCTCACTCATCGCCGTGATCATTTGACTTAAACGAGTACATCCATTGGTTGCTCGCTGAATATAGGTGATTTGTTCTTCATCCAAATTTTGTCCTTGGGTAAGGTTATCAATAGATGAACGGATCACTGCTAATGGCGTTCTAATTTCATGGGACAGTTTAGCCGCTAAGCTACTCAGGTAATCGGTTTGCTGTTGTTTTAAGGCCAGTAGCTGGCTGAAGCTACGAGACAAACTACCCAGTTCATCTTGGCTTAAGTTTAATGGCAGTTCACCTGTAAACTCCGCTTCTTGTTGCAGTTGTTGCAAAGCACTGGCACTTAATTTATTAATGCGCCATGTTAACCAACTGGCATACGCGAATAGCCCACCTGCGGTAAAGATAAATGCCAGTAAGCTAATAAAAAACAAGCGATTAAAGGCTGAGCCCGCCAACCGGATAAGCACCTCTCCGCGCTGAGTCGCTACTAAATAATGGGTGGTTGTTGGATCCAATTGCAATGGTTGAACCATTAATAAGTGGCTTCGATATCCTTCTCTAAACCAAGTAGCTTGTTGAAATTGACTAATGAATTGCGGATAGACCAGTTGGCTTCGTTCAAATAATGGGCGCCATTCTGGTAATGCGCTGGTGTCGAGTAGCCAAGCATAGATCTTTTCCATTAACCAAAAGCCCGGTATGTCATTTTTAATGCGCTTTCCTGTTACTTGGCTTAGCAGCCAACCTTGTTGATCTACCAAGTACACTTCAATTCCTTGTTGGATCACTGGGGCAAGTATTTGGGTTATTTTATTGTCCTGATGCAATAAAGGCCGAAATGTATTTTGTGTACCTAGGCTAAATACTTGCTTATTGTCTTGGTATATTTGCCAGTCTAGGCTCAAGCCTCGGTTAAATTGGTTAAGGGGAAGTTTTATTTCTATTTGTGCCCCTTGTGCCACTTCACGCCAAAATCCAAGGTGACTATAACGCGGGTTCTGGCTATTCGCTGAACTAGAGAAATAAAACAGTCCTGAGCCTGCGGTACTTAAGGTGTACTCAGAGATCTGTTGCTGATTAGAGAGGCCTTTAAGTTTGAATTGCTCTCGTTCACTATGACCTGGGCGATCAAATCGGTTTTGGTCGGTACTGGTTGTGATCCATAAATATAGATGCTCACCTCTGTACTGGGCAGCTATGTTCAGTTGGCGTTGACCCTGTTCTAATTTATAGAACGGTGGCGTGGGTTGTTGCCAATCATTTTGATAGCCATCAAGTTGAATTTGATCTTGTGCTGGCACGGCATAGATTGCCGGGCCTAAGGTGTTGTGATGTCGCGGTGTAATGGCATCATTCTGATTGCTCAACACTAAACTGGCTGCACTCAGTGTATTTTCTAACAGGTTTTCTTGGCTACGTGCTAATACTTGCGTTATTTCTTGCATACTTTGGCAACCCGCCCAAGGTAGCCCTAGCATTAAAATCGAAATAAATAGCAGCTGCTTTTTTAATTTCACTCCGCGCTCCAGCGATAACCCATGCCGTAAGCGGTGCGAATATGATCAAAGGACTGATCAAGGGATTTGAATTTTTGTCTGATCCGCTTGATGTGTGTGGTAATGGTGTTGTCATCTTGAACCACGTTAGCTGCGTCCATCAGTTGCTGTCTTGATTTTACTTGGCCTGGATATTTCGCCAATGCATGTACGATCCAAAACTCGGTCAGTGTTAATTCCACCGGTTGACCTTGCCAGCTGATGGTCATGGTTAAGTTGTCGATTAGCATCGGGCCCCGTGTTAGTGAATCACTCGGTGAATTTATTTGATTATTCAACGCATCAACGCGGCGAAGTAGGGCTTTTACACGTGCGACCATTTGCGGCAGACTGATATCTTTAGTTAAGTAATCATCCGCGCCTAAGCGTAAGCCGGATACTTCATCGAGTTCACTGTCTCTTGCGGTGAGAAAAATAATCGGCAGGGTGGCCGATTGTTCTCGTAGCTGACGACAAAGATCAAAGCCACCTTCATACTCATCTGCCAGTCCAACATCAATAATGGCTAAATCGGGCAAGCCTTTACTGGCAAACTCATCCAAGGCTTGAGCACGGGTGGTATAAATATTAACGTTAAAACCCAAGCGCTCAAAGGCCGCTTTATAATTGGCTGCGATGGCGGCTTCATCTTCAACTAACGCTATCTGGCGCTTCATTCACTTTTCCTATTTATCAGTGATTTACCGTATGCATGTTAGCAGTTTTGCTTAATAATAAAATAGTCACATTTTATTCTGTTAGTTTGCCAGTAAGATCACGTTAATTAATTGTTATTAGGGTCTCTTCGGACGGTTCGTTCTAATATTAATAAAGACCGTTTTGTTGGCAAAGACGGTTGCTCACTAGCTGTCAGAATTTATCCGAAAGGAATTAAGGCAAGTATATGGTTTTCTTAAGAAGTTGTTTACTCTTAGCTTACATTGTTAGTGTTGACGCATGGGCTGAGAAAGAAAAAATTGTAGTGTGGGAGCAATTACTTTCGCACCCTAATAGCATTGTGCCTGAGCTTTTGATTAAAGCGTTAGACGTGACTAAAAGTGAGTTTGGCGATTATGAGCTGGTGGCCACAGACGCGATGGAACAAGGCCGAGTTATTCGCCATTTAGCGCAGCAACCGACCATTGACATTGCCGTTTTTGGGCCCAATAAGTTTCGCGAAAGTGTTGCGATACCAGTGCGGTTTCCCGTGACTGGCACCTTGTTGAGTTATCGCGTTTGTTTAATTCAAAATGGTAAACAATCGCGTTTTAATGGTTTGGCAAGCTTAAGGCAACTAATTGATTCTCATCTGG
The DNA here is from genome assembly GCF_021278025.1 of Motilimonas sp. E26. Lineage (GTDB taxonomy): Bacteria > Pseudomonadota > Gammaproteobacteria > Enterobacterales > CBDFNC01 > Motilimonas. The sequence continues at coordinate 24,111 of NZ_JAIBHJ010000001.1, read as the reverse complement.
TGATTGGTCAGCATCAAGATTGGCCTGATACCTCGATAATGGAAGCTAACGGTTTAACCCTGTGGAAAAGTACCAAATACGCTATTTTATTTGATCAACTGAGTGTGGGTAGATTTGATTGTTTTTCTCGTGGAGCCAATGAAATAGTTCAGGAGTTAGCCAGTCATCCAAATAAGGGGCTGGCGATTGAAAATAATTTTGTGATTTATTACCCCTTTCCCTTATTTTATTTTGTCAATAAAGCGAACCCGCGGTTGGCTGAACGATTGTCATTAGGTTTGCAAAAAGTTTATGATTCAGGTGATTACCATAAGATGTTTGAAGCTCAATTTGGCTTATCATTAACTCAGTTAAACCTAACAGAACGTAATATGATTGAGCTAAAAAATCCGCAGCTCACTCGGGCCACTGAACAAGCTATGACCCATTTTAAAGCCCAGTTTGATCCTTTAATCAAAAACGCTGGGCAAGCTCGATAATTAATTATTTAACCTAGTTAGCCCATTTTGTTGTAGGGCTTGGAGTAAACAATGCAGTTTGAACAAATGCTAAAAATCTTAGCGAATAACGATGGTTCCGATCTTTACCTATCCACCGGCGCGCCCGCTTGTGGCAAGTTTCAAGGTGTATTAAAACCCATTGATAAAACGCGCTTTGAGCCAGGTCAAATAGAAGAAATAGCCTATTCTATTATGGATGGCGAACAAAAAATTATTTTTGATCAAGAGCTTGAAATGAACTTGGCTTTGTCTATTCATGGTGTAGGGCGCTTTCGTGTTAACATTTTCAAGCAGCGTAATGAAATATCAATTGTTGCCCGTAACATCAAAATGGATATTCCTCGGTTTGAGGATCTTAAGCTGCCAGAAGTGCTAAAAGAGGTGATTTTAACCAAAACGGGCTTAGTGTTATTTGTCGGCGGTACAGGATCGGGTAAGTCGACATCTCTCGCGGCCTTAATTGACCATCGTAATAATACTCAAGGTGGTCATATCATCACCATTGAAGATCCGATTGAATATGTTCACCAGCATAAAAAAAGCATTATTAACCAGCGTGAAGTAGGGGTAGACACGCGAAGCTTTCATGCCGCGCTCAAAAATACCCTGCGCCAGGCTCCCGATGTGATCCTTATTGGCGAGATCCGCGATCGCGAAACGATGGAGCATGCATTAGCCTTTGCTGAAACAGGTCATTTAGCTATTTCGACCCTTCACGCTAATAACGCCAACCAAGCATTGGATCGTATTATTAACTTCTTCCCAGAAGAGCGCCGTCCACAACTACTTAATGATTTAGGTAACAATTTACGTGCCTTTGTGTCACAACGCTTAGTGCCGACTGTTGATGGGAAACGTTGCGCGGCGGTTGAAGTGATGCTAGGCAGTCCAACTGTGCGTGACATGGTTAGGCGCGGTGATTTTAGTTTACTTAAAGAAGTGATGGAAAAATCAAAAGAGCTAGGCATGAAAACCTTTGATATGGCTTTGTTTGACTTAACAATTGAAGGACGTATTACTGAAGAAGAAGCGATTAAATATTCCGATTCACCAAACAACTTACGTTTGCGTTTTAAGTTGTATCACAAAGGCCAAGGCGAGGAGAGTAATACATCAGACGGAGAAACCATGACGACGTCATCGGGTTTATCGCTGAGTTTAGAGCCGATGGACGATCCGGAAGAGCCGGATTTATAGACTTTTCGATGGGTCCAAGGTAAGCCTGGACCCATCGCAAAAATGCTTATGGCATTACCACATCAGATCATCAGGAATTTCATAACCTGCATAAGGGTCATCCACTTCTTCATCAATTTGCGCTTGGGTTGCTGCGCTTTTCTCATGCAGTAATACTACCGCACTTTCGTCAATAGTATTCAAGCGCTGAGCGACTTGATCCAGTACGATATAAAAGCGTTCGTCTACTGTTACAACTGCTAACAGACCCTTAATGAGATCTTGTTGCAATTTAGGGGTTACCCATAGCTTTTTAATTACATTTTCAAAGGTAAATTTATATTCAATTTCACCTTCAGTGTCTTTCAAGGCGTTACGTAAAATAATTTGTTTTACGCGCTCTTGTTGCTCTTTAGCTGCTGCCGCGACTCTTTTTTGCTCGTTAAGGGCGTCGTCCTTGAGCTTTTGTTCTAGGGCAGCCTTCTCAACTTCAAGCTGTACCTCGGTCTTTTCTATTGTGCCTTTTTTCTTTTTTTGTTTATTTTTTTTACGCTTTTCAGACTGAGCATTACGCGCGGCCTGTTTAGACACTAGGCCTGATTTTAATAACTGATCTGCTAAGGATGACATAAGGGTAAATCCACAATGAAACAAAACTTAATGATATTTTACCGTGTTTCAGTTGAAAGGCGAATGGAAACTTATGTGCCGTTATTATTACCATTGCCAACTGGTGTTGTTGCCATTTTTTAACTCCCACGATTCATGGATCAATGAAGCTTTATTTCCGGCTCCTGCGCCAAGTGCAATAAACAATGGGCGTAAGTGTTCATCTGTTGGATGGGATAAAGCCGCGGCTGGTGCTAGGCTGCGATATTGCAATAAGCTTGCTATGTCGTTTTTGCTCACTTTTTCTTTCAGCCATTGGCTAAATAATTTGGCCCATTCACTGGGCTCGCCTGATGTTGAAAATTCGGATAAATTATGGGTAATCATACCGGTTGTAATAATCATAATGCCTTGTTTTCTAAGCGGTATTAATGCCTCCCCTAATTGATGTAACTGTTTTAAACTGAAGTTTTTTGGCAGGCTTAGGCCGACAGTAGGAATATCTGCGTTTGGGTACATGAGGTATAAAACGGACCATGCACCGTGATCTAGCCCTCTAGCTATACCTCTGTGGCTAATATTTTTCGCCGTCAGGCAATTTGAAAGGTGTTGTTGTAACTCATGATTTGACTGTGCAGGGTAAATAATTTCACTTAACTGAGGTGGAACCCCCCAAAAATCATGTATGGTCGCTAAATTATTCTGCTGGGTAAAAGCCACTCCCTGCGTTTCCCAGTGGGGTGATACAATCACAATCGCTTTAGGTATAGCTATGTTATGACTTAGCTTCCTTAAAAAAGAATTGGCCGCACTTTGCTCAATCACACGCATTGGCGAACCATGCGAAAGAAAAAAAGCGGGCGCTATTTTAGTGGTCATGGCTTTTTTTCACCTTGTTTACGATTCTGTTCGTGATTGGCCCACTCGGAACGACACCATTTGGATTTAATGCTTTAACTGAGTAATAGCCTTGCTTGATATGATCAAAGTGCACTGTTTCCCCTAGTTCATGGTCGTAGAATAAACGGGATAAATAGTGACTTAACCAGATGTAGTCTCGGATTGGTTTAATATTGCATTTGAATAAGTCATGATAGACACAGTCAAATCGAACGAGTGTGACAAATAGCCGTATATCAGCTTCTGTTAAATGCTGGCCAAGTAGAAATAATCGACCATCAGAGAGTCTGTTTTCTAGCTCTTCAAGGGCATGAAATACGTCATCAACCGCCGTTTCATAGGCTTGCTGCGATTGGGCAAAACCTGCTCGGTAAACACCGTTATTTAACTCAGTATATAAATATTCATTAAGCTGGTTCAGCTGATCTAATTGTTCAATAGGACGTAAATTTGTTTTATTTTTTGCCCAGGGGGTAAAGGCGTTATCCAGCATTGCCAGAATGTCAGCAGACTCATTGTTGACTATGGTGTTTTGCTTTTTATCCCATAATACGGGCACTGTTGCACGGCCCGTCATCATAGGCTCTGCGAGTAAATAGAGTTGATATAAGTATGGTTTTTGGTGCAAATGGTCTTCAGTGGCACCGCTAACATGACGTGATTCAACACCAGCAAAGCACCAGCCAAAGTCGGTTAAATATGGCTCGACCACACTGATGGATATAACATCTTCTAATTGCTTAAGTTTGACTAATGCCAGTATACGCGACGCCCACGGACAAATATACGCGACATATAAGTGATAACGACCGGCTTCTGCCTTAAACCCTTTATTACCCGTTGGGCCCGCTGAGCCATCAGGTGTAATCCAATGTCTAAAGCTGGCAGCCTCTCGCTTAAAGTTGCCTTGATCATCTGTTTCTTGGTACGGATCCCAAGCCGCTTGCCAATGCCCATTGACTAACATGAGTTCTCCTTTTACTACTTTATTGAGTGTTCATTTATGCCTCTATCAGATATAGCCAGTATTTGACATCTTCCTTAAATAAACAATGCGGATTATTATGGAAACATTGTTTACTAAAAAGAGACAATGAAGTGAATCAACTAGGACTGTTTCGTACATTTATTGCTGTGGTGGAGTTGGGGAGCTTTACTGCGGCTGCGCGGCATTTAGGGAAAACTAAATCTATTGTGAGTAAGCAGGTTGCTCAACTTGAAGTATTACTTAATATTCGCTTGTTCAATCGCACCACTCGGGCAATTCATATCACTGAACAGGGCTCCCATGTTTACCAGCATGCTTTGGTTATTATCGAGCAAGTGGATAGTTTATTTCAGCTTAACCCGACCGGGAATGATTCATTAACAGGGCGCTTACGTATTAGTGCTCCTCATACTTTTGCTGAAACCACACTAATGGCAACGTTGCCTTCTTTTATGAAGTTGCATCCCAAGCTGAAAATTGAACTCGTGCTTAATGATCATTATGTTGACCTCATTGCCGCCGGTTTTGATTTGGCATTTCGGATTGGTCGGTTAGACGACTCGAACTTGATTGCACGTAAAATAGGGTTGTGTCAGCAAATGCTCGTGGCTAGCCCAGCATTCATTGATCGCCATGCCCCGATTGAAAAGCTCTCGCAGCTGGCTGATTTACCTTGTGTTGTAGACACTAATCGCCGCGAGGGCAGTAAGTGGGCGTTGCTAATTAATGGTCATACAGAGCAAGTTCGAGTTAATGCTCAGCTTGAAGTCAATAGCGCCGCGGCAGCGGCAATGGCTGCTGCATCTGGCATTGGAATCGCTTTGCTTCCTGATTTTGCAGCTGCTCCTTTTTTAGAAAGTGACACTCTGACAGTTGTTTTACCCCAGTATCAATCGCCTTTATTGGGGATTTATGCGATCTATCCGCACCGGGATTATTTAACAAAGAAAGTAACCGCTTTACTTGAGCATTTGGCTTAACAGCGAATTTTAGGAATATGCTGCCATCGTGTGGTGTATTGGGGCGATAAAAAATTACGTTTCATTGACCAAGGTTTAGTTATTCCTTCACCTGCGACGGTGATACATTGACCAAAACGCGCATTGATGGTGTCGATGCATTGCATCAGAGCGGGGTTGTTTTTACTGCCACTGAACATATCAAGCTGTTGATGTTGCTCATTTGCGAGTTCAAGTAACCCAACGCCAACACGGTAGTAGGGAACGCCTGGTTGGAATAATTTGTGTAAGTTATCGGTTAAGGCGTTGGCAATCACAGTGGTGTCATTGGTGGCGACATGAAAATGGTGAAAGTGTTTAAATGCTCTTGGTTTGTCATCAAACGGTGATGAGGCTGCAAAGGCCATCATAGTGTGACATAAACTACCTTGCTCGCGCGCCTTTTTGGCGGCAATGGCGCCATGTTGTACTAAGGCTTGATTTAATGACTGGGCATCTGTTACCCGTTCGCCAAAACTTCGTGTTGAGAATATTTGCTGTTTATCCGCTCTGACTTTATCCCATGTTTTAACAGCGTCGCCATTAAGTTCACGAACGGTGTTCGCCATGTCAATATTAAAATGGGCGCGGGCAAAATGGGGGTTCATTTGCGCTAGCTCAAAGGCATTGTTCACGGCTAGTAACGGCAAGCGTTTGGCTATGCGTCGGCCTACTCCCCAAACATCTTGCGGGGACATTTGCGTTAAAATAGCTTGGCGTTGCTTAACACTATGTATGGTACATACACCTTGATATTCCGGTATTTTCTTTGCCGCATGGTTAGCTGCTTTGGCCAGAGTGAGGGTGTTGGCAATACCGACACAAACCGGTAAGCGCAGTTGGGTCCAAATGCAGCGGCGAATAGCATGACCCAACAAGGTTAAATCAGGCCAAAGCTTTGTCATGCCAGATAAATTCAGGAATACTTCATCGATCGAATAAACATGCATATCGCTACAAAATTGGGTTAGTAGGTTACTGAACTTATTAGATAAATCTGCATATAACTCATAGTTGCTAGAGCGAACAGCAACACCGTGGCGTTCACATTGCTGTTTTACTTTAAAGTAGGGCGCAAAGCGGGGAATGTTCAGAGCCTTGGCTTGTCGATTCATGGCACATACACAACCGTCGTTATTGGTTAATACAATGATGGGACGATGGCGTAATGATAAATCAAATACGGCTTCGGCGTAGGCATAGAAGCCGTTAATGTCGACTAAGGCAAACATGACCATTATTCCAGTAATAAATGACTGGGTTTATGTAACCGGATAGAGCGGGTGACCACCCCTTCAATCACAAATTCATCGTGTTCGTGAATCATGATATCTGCTTCACTCTCATTGCCAGAGATCAATCGTTTATTCTTTATATCTATGATTTTACAAACAAAATTACCATTGTAATTAGCCACCACTACATCTAAATGCGCATAGCGATAAGCTCGGTCAACAATTAATATGTCATTGTCCATGATGCCCACATTACGCATGCTGTCGCCACACGCACGGCCAATAAAAGTAGCACTGGGATGTTCAATTAACAATTCATCAAGTGTTAACCCTTGCTCAGTATAAGTGGCAGCAGGTGACTCAAAACCAGTAATGCCACAAGCTGCTTTGATAGGAATGATCTTCATACTAAATTACCTGTATAAGTATACAGGTAATTCTAGCAGTGATAGGCTAGCGGCACAATCATGATGAGCCATGAGTTATTTACTAAGAATTACCAAGAAACAGTTGTTATTTATGCCATCATGCTATTTGTTAAGAACGCCTATAGCACACTTCGATAATGTGCTCAAATCAAAAGAATAAATCTAACCTTATGTTATATTTACAATTTAAGTTAAAAGCGTTAAGCAACAATGTTGTTCGGTTGGCTATCATTACACGCTAACAACTGGTGATATGCACCGCCTTGGCGTACTAAATCGGCATGTTTGCCTTGTTGAAGTAATACTCCTTGTTGTAACACGACGATTTTATCAGCCATTTTTATGTTACTTAATTTATGGGCGATTACCAGGAGGCTAACTTTGCCGCGCAGTTGCTGAATAACACGACCAATGGCTTGTTCAGACGCTGGATCTAAACTTGCGCTGGCTTCATCGAGAATAATAACAGAGCTATTTTGTAACAGAGCGCGGGCAAAACACAGTAGCTGTTTTTGTCCGAGGGTGAGCAGGGGCGAATTATTGTCAATAACGGTATCTAAGCCGTGAGGTAAACTGGCTAACCAGGCGGCTAATTCAACTTGTGCTAAAACATGATGGATCTGAGAGTCGTCGGTATTGACCAGATCCAATAACAAATTTTGCCTAACACTCCCTTGCATAATAAAAGGCTTTTGATCGACTAAGGTTATGGCTTTACGTAAACTGTTGGTTTGGTACTGGGTAATGATGTATTGGTCCAACTGGATCTGGCCACTGTTTACTTGGTAGTAGCCTTTAAGTAGCTGTGCTATGGTACTTTTTCCGCTACCTGTTGGCCCTACTAGGGCCACAAATTCACCTGGTTCGATAGTTAAATCAAGATTGGATAACACCGATTCACCTTGCTCATATGCAAAATTTACCTGATGAAAGCGGATAGTTGGGCAATGGTTTAAGAGTATTGAGCCGCCAGGTGATTCCATTTCATAGTCAAGTAACTGAAATACCCGCTCGGCGGCCGCAACTGATTGCAGTAGCTCACCTTGGCTTTGCATTAAATTAATAATGGGCTCAAAGAAACGAGCCAAATAAGCAAAAAAGGCGAAGAGTAAGCCAAAAGCCAGTAGGTTAGTTGGCATTGCCCCTAAACTTAAAATAAGCGCAGCCATCATTAAAATAGCCAGTAGCTCTAACATAGGCCGGAGTAATAAAGCTTCTAATGTGACATTACGTTGGCTCAGTGTAATATTTGTCTGGGCTTTATCATTCAAACGCTTAATAAAACGAGGCTGCGCGTTGAATACCTGTAACAGTAGAACCTGCTGTAAGCTCTCATTTAAAAAACCATTTATTTTCGCTGACTGCTGTTTAATTTTTCGATGTAATGGTAATGAAAAGTGGCGATAGGCAACAAATACGGCGATAAACACGGGAATAAAAGCAATACACACTAAGGCCAGTTGCATATTTAGTAGCAGCATAGAAATAATAACGGCACTGATGGTCACAATATCTCTTATGGTACGCCCGATAATGTTTTTGAATAGGTGACGCACGGCTTCAACATCTTGCGTCATTCGATTAATGGTTTCGCCATGACTGTGCTGATGAAAATAAGCCATGGGTAACTTTAAGCAGTGCTGAAAACTGGCTTGGCGCAGCTCACTAATAACACTTGCCGATAAATCAAAATAACTTAGGGATTGAAAATAAGACAGCACATTGGCGCTAATAATCACGCCAATATAGATAACCGCGATGCCGACTAGTGCGCTCATTTCGTAATCATCAACGGCGACAAATTGGTCAATATAAATCATGGTTAGCCAAGGCGCCAGCATGTCTAAGCCCGTCGCTAGCAGTAACAATAAAGAAGCACGAAATAAGGTCGCTTTGTGATTTAAACCATATTTTAATAAGCGCAGAATAATCGATGCGTTCATGGATTAATGACTCCCTTCAGTCGAACGACCATGTTGATATTGTTGCTGATACCAGCTATCTCGAGTGAGTAATTCTGAATGGGGTAGATATAAGGGTTGGTGCTCTGGGCGCAATAATAACACCCTGTCAGCCTGACTGAGTAAGTCAAACCGGCTAGATGCTAAAATGACAGTCTTGGTGCCCGCCATCCAGCATTTAAGATTGAACAGAAGTTGGCTACAGGTGGCGTTATCGAGGGCTGATAAGCTGTCGTCTAACAGTAAAATGTCTGCTTGAGTCAGTAATGCTCTAGCAATGGCGAGCCGTTGCTTTTGTCCCCCTGATAATTGACTGCCATTCTCGCCTACTTGCGTATCATAACCCAACGGAAAAGTGTCGATATCTTTACTTAGGCAAGCTAAATTAGCAGCAAACTTGATTCGTTTAAGGCTGGCATCGGGGTCACCAAGAGCAATGTTTTCCCGAATAGTTCCTGTAAACAAGGCGCAATCTTGTGGCACGTAAGCAATATTGGTATCTGGGTGCAATGAACGCTGCACGGATTCAATCGTGCTTGAGCCTAACAGCAAGCGTAGCAAACTGGACTTGCCGCACGCAACAGGGCCAACAATTGCTTGAATTTGGCCACGCTGCGCCGAAAAGTGCACGTCTTTAAATAAAAGCGCAGCTTGGTCGGGTTCATCAAAAGAATCTTCATTGGCAACTTGATGATTATGATGAGAAAAGTAATCAACATCTAATTTTATCAAGGTTGTCTGTTTAGTGGGCACCGTTGGCGCTTGGTGTGCATAACCTAACTGATCGTCGTTAAGCACTTGCTCGATACGCTTCATTGATACACTGGCCATGGTTAAGGTACTAAACAAAAAGCCAAAGGCATTCATTGGCCATATTAAATAGCCCAAATAAAGATTGAAGGCAAGTAGCTCACCCAAGGTAATCTGCTGCTGCGCCACTAAAAGGCTGCCGACACTTAGGGTAAGAAAGAAACTTCCCGCAGCGACCATGGCCGTTGTCGGCTCGTATTTAGCTTCAACGCGGGCTTGTTCAATATTAGCTTGGGTTAACTGCGCTAACTGATGATCAAATTGCTGCTGTGAAACACCTTGGCAAGCATGGCCTTTGATAACACTAATGCCATTAACGGTTTGCTGTACTTGTTGATAGAACAGACTGAGTTGATGCTGTGATTGTTGGATCCGTGATTGCATTTGTTGGCCGTAGCGTTTGATCGAGAGCGCAAGGATAGGCAAGGGTAGCAATACCACTAAGGTCAGCAGCCAGCTTATTTGTGTTGCCAGCACAACTAATACTAGGCTTGACATAACAAAGGCATCAACAAAGAATATAACCCCATTGCCAACCCCTTGACTTACCGCGTTAACATCTGAGTTAAGGTGATTAAGTAATTTTGCACTTGAATGACGCTGGAAAAATGGGCCAGGCATACGACAACAATGGCTGTAAAGCTGCACCATTAAGTTGCGCTCTAACTCTAGCGCACTGCCAAACAAATAATAGCGCCAGAAAAAACGCAACAGATAAGTACTAATGGCTAAGGCGACTAGCTGCAATACTGTTGGCCAAAGGTTTAGCAGGTCAAAGCTTTGCGCTTTAGCCAGTTGATCAACAAGACTGGCAATTAATAACGGCGGGATTAAGCTGCATACTGACGCAGCCACTATCGCCATAAAAATCAATAAATAACGCCATTTGTGTAGCCTAATAAACCAGCCTATTTGATTGATAAATTCCATCACGATGCGGCCTTAATGTAATCAGGACTGATATGTTTAACAATGTTGGCAGGGTTACCTAACGCAATCGCGTTCTCAGGAATAGATTGATAGACCACGCTACCAGCACCGATGATTGCATTCGCACCTATGGTAACGCCCTTTAAAATCATCACGTTAGCACCAATCCAAACGTTATCACCTATGTTTACTGCTTTTGGACTAAGCTTAGCTACCTCACCGGCTTGACCGCGGCCTGTGAGGGTATGGCCACTGCAATCCATCACTGTGACCATTGGACCAAACACGACGTTATTGCCAATTGTGACATTGTCATAAGCAACAATTGCCGTGCCTTGCAGCTGCACATTATTACCAATTTTTATTGTGCCACTGGCGCCTTGGTTACACTTTACAACCGTAAGCTTAACCGCTTGGCTGTGAAAGGCCGGAGTGCAGCTAGACTCAAGATAACAATGATTACCTATCTCGATTGCCTCATAAAAGTCAGCTAAATTTATTGGGTTGTCAGGCAACCCTTCATCGGTGATTTGGCTAAAGGCAATACGCGGGATACCAGAAATATAACCGAGCTGCCCGAGTTTTATCTTAGCTTGACGAAATTTATTCAAGAGTAAATCAATGTTCTCACTCATCTGATCGGGACGAGAAACAAAGTGGTACTGATAATTAGCCATATTAACCTACCAACTCCAGTTGTGAGCGGCCACCAAAACGCGCAATCACTTCATTTAATGACATATTGGGCTCACCATAGAGATCGCCGTAAAAGCTGGTTTCCCATAGTTGGTATTTTTTATGTAAATCTTGTGCAATATGAACACCTTGCTCATTTTTGTTATCTTCACCTTCTTCTGGGTGAGGCCAATGAAACGAACAAATATCACGATCTAAATAAAACTGACTGCCGGCTTTAAATAAACGAATGCCAAGGTCGACATCTTCCCCGCCCCATGAGGTAAAACTTTCATCAAAGCCACCCACTTGAATAAATAATTTGCGCTCAACAGAGACATGGCAGGTCCAAAAAATATCAAAAGCGGCCGGCCAGCGGCTTAAATCAGAGCCCATTAATTGGTATTGCGGCTCTCTTTGATCAAGGGCTGAAATATCTTTAAGATAGGCCAAGCTTGCATCGGCATTATCACTACTCATCATAGGGATCACTGGCTCTACGTCATTACCACGTAAGCCAAAGGCATAAACATAACCAATAATATTGATAGGAGTAGGGGATGACTGATGGGTTGCTAAATGATGAGCAAGCGCATGGCTGGCAAGGACAACACTAGTATCGATAAAAACTAAGTAATCGCCCTCGGCAATAGCAGCGCCAATGTTGCGTGCTTTACCAGCACGGAACCCTTTATCTTGTTGATGAAAATATTTAATATCTAGAACCGATGAAAAATCATGACATACTGCTTCACTGTGATCCACTGAACCATCGTCAACCACAATAACTTCGAAAAATTCAGTCGAAAGCGATTGGTACTGCAAAGAAATAAGTGTGTGCCTTAACAGCTCTGCTCGGTTGTAAGTAGGAATAATGACACTGAGCTGTTTTCGTTGGTGAACATTTTGAGCCGACATATTTTTATACCTTAAGTCTACTCATCCTTGGTTACGGTTAACTTTTGAATCCGTTAAAAGTTAAATTGATATGTTTACGTGGTAAACGAGAGGCATAATATTGAGTAAAATGTTATAAATCTTAACAGAAACATAAGCGTTATCTGAATGATTTATAAATATTAAAAACAATAGCTTAAAGGTAATGATCAGAAGGAACTGAGAAATCCATTAGGTGTTTTTTATCTAACTAGGACATAATGAACTTAATTGTAAAAAAAAAGTAAAGCTCGCCGTTGAGAGGAGCTAATTAACAATGTCTGACTTTAAAATATCACAACACTAACGTACAAATGCCATGGAGTGGAGCAAGGCGAAAAAGTGAGTAGGGATTTTCTCAGTAGTTAACGCAGCTAACTGAAATTGGTTAGCGGTGTAAAGGATGGTTATGCAATACAAGGTAGGCGACTGGGTAGTTGTTGCCAGCGAAAATAAAATTATCAATCAACAACAGCAAAAAACAATTGAACCTAAAGTGATGGCATTGTTACTCTATTTCTGCCAGCGACCCGGACAGGTTATCAGCACTGACGAATTACTTGAACAAGTTTGGCAAAATCGAATTGTTACAGACTCTTCTATCTATCAAACCATTGCTCAGCTAAGAAAAGCCTTATCTGATAAGGCCAGTGATCCTCGCTACATTAGTACAGTGCCGAAAAAAGGCTACAAATTTATTGCCAAGGTTAACCAATATGTGGAAAAAGTAGCACAGCATGTTAATGAAACAAGTCCTTGCGATACTCCTTTAGTAAAATGTGAGGCTACTGAGACAGAGCCTAACGAAAAAAGCGACCACATTAAATGCACATTATTAAATGACTGGAAAAGTTTACTGGTTGTCGTTTCGCTATCTGCTATATGTTTGTTTATTATTAATTTTTTCTATCATAGCAGTACTGTTTCGAAGCCCCATACAATAGCAATATTACCTTTTACTAATAATATTGCACTCCAAGGACAGCGCGGTTTAGCTGAGGCTAGCGCCTGGAATTTAAGTTACTTGTTAACCCGCTCTACAAACCTACGTATCGTGTCGCACACCTCAACAGCAGCACTTGCGAAAAAAGATCTGTCGGCAACCGAAATAGCTGAAAAGCTTGCAGCAGATTACCTGATAGAGGGCCAGGTTGATGGCCTTTATTCAGGTAAATACCACATAGAAATATCATTAATTAGAGGTAGAGATGGGATTCAAATATGGTCCGGTGGGAGCGACGTATCACGAGAGCAGCTGGAGCAAGTTCAGCTGTCATTGTTGAGAGAAATGTTTACACAATTAAACAATGAAGAGATCATCGTCAAAAGTGCCGAAGATTTATACCAAAAAGCCCAAAGCTTAGCACGAAGGCACTCTCCAGAAGCAGTCGCGAAAGCCATTGATCTTTTATTACTAGCCATCACTATTGACGACCAACATAGTCGTGCGTACTCGGCTCTATCTGCTCTTTATCTCGAAAGATACATTGGTGAAGACGATGATCCAATGTGGTTAAAGTTAGCAAAAAAACACTTGTATCGATCTTTAAGCCTGACCCCAGAGCTGGCTGATTCATTATTAGGGCTGAGTGAAATTCAGTTTTATGCCCATGACTACGCAGAAGCCAGGCGCAGCGCAAAGACAGTATTAAGCAGCGATCAAACAAACTTAGCCGCTCACTTAATGGTAATAAAAACTTATTTAGCAGAGTATGAAATAAATCAGGCTAAACAAGCGTTACTTAATGCACAGCAAAAAACAGTAAAAAGCAATGAATTGATATTTTTAAAGGCAATCATAGGTTTACAAAATGGCCAGTTGAAAAAAAATATCGAGATTATTAATTCACTATTAAGCGAACCCATGCCTTACTATTATTCACAACAAGCCATTGCTACTGCAACAGCAGTTGGGCAGAGTGAGATCGCTTACCACTGGGGTAAAAAAAGACTAGAAATAACACCAAATCAACGTCAAATTTGGGTTTATCAGAGTATAAACTTAGCTAATCTTGGTCTGTTTAATGAGGCGAAGGCAGCACTGAAAAAACTCGATGGCAGGCCCATTATGCAAACATTTTCAGCTTATGAAGCCGTGTACTTAACCCAAGGTCAACAACAACACTTACTTACATTAGTACAAGACTATCTACAAAAACATTCCGATCAAAAAGCAACTCCTGCCATACAAGCCATATATGGTGTAGCTGCTATGTATGCAGGTAATTATAAGTTAGCAATAAAAAATCTTAGTTCTGCGTTGAATACAGCTAGCCATTCATATGATCAACTTTTGCTAAGCAGTGCTTTTTATTACGGGAGTCTTGCATATAGCTTAGAGCAAGAAAATCGTCCGGTTGAGGCAGCGCAAATAAGGCAACAAGGCCTAGAGCAAGTAGCGCATCTCAATAATAACGGGGTAAAACTTTCTCATCTTAATGTGTATCGGGCACGATTATACAGCGCAAACGACCACAATATGGCTTTACGATCCCTTAGAAAAGCTGTTGATAACGGTTATAGTAAAGGCAAGTTTTTGCAACACGATGTTGTGTTTTCTTCATTACATAAAAATGCACAGTTTACGACGCTAGTAGCACAAGCAGAGGCAAATAAAGCTCATTAGGTGACAAGGTATCAATCCGCCTAACACTGTGCATTTGAATAGGTGAAAAAGGAGTTCGTTTGGTTACCGATTGCCATGTATGTAACTCTTAGCACTAAACTGGGCTAACTAGCTCATTAGCGCTTTGTGCAAATGATCAATTTGAATTGGCTTTGTTAAAAAGTCATTGAATAAGGCTTTATCATCATGACTTCGGAAAACATCAGCCGTCAAAGCAATTATTTTTCCTTTGAAATTTAGGGCTTTAAGTTCAATGGTTGCTTGAATTCCATCAATGCCAGGTAAGTTTATATCCATTAAAATAACATCGAAATTCGTGTGTTTGGCCGCTAAAATAGCCGCCTCACCAGTGTCAACAACCGTGCTACGGATCTGTAATTTATCCAGAATAGCAACTAAGACCATTTGATTTACTTTATTGTCTTCAACTACCAAAATATGCTCAACAGTGCGGCTAGTGAGTTGATGGTCATTCAGCGGTTCAAAATGCTCATCCTTGAGGGGCACAATAGGGATAGTAATATCGACTTGTGTGCCGTGGCCAATTTCACTATGAAGATAAATATGCCCTCCCATAAGATCGATTAAACTCTTGCAAATATAAAGCCCAAGACCTGTTCCTTCTTGAGCTGCATGGCCAACTTGCATGTATCGATTGAATAAAAGGCTCTGCTGTTCGCTTGAAATACCAATACCTTGATCAATAACACTCAGGTGTAAGGTGTTATTTTTATAAAAATATCTTATATGTACCTGTTTACGCACAGGTGTAAATTTAATCGCATTATTAACTATGTTACTTAATACCTGAGAAAACTTAGTCCGGTCAAGACTGGCTAGAGTAGGGCAATGAGATGACTCATCAAGATAAATGGTTACGCCTTTTCTATGGGCAAAAGGTTTTAGTGAAGCGATGGTGCTATGTATCGCTTCTGAGATATTGGTTGCTGCGCACTCAAGCTCCATCTTACCGGCTTCAATCTTGCCGATATCTAACACGGAGTTAACAATACCAAGTAACTGCTCGCCACTTAAGGAAATTTGATCGATGTAACCGAGCAGCTCACTATTTAGATTTTTCACTGAGTCACTTTTTAACAATAAATCAGACAATCCAATAATAGCATTGAGCGGCGTTCGTATTTCATGTGAAATATTTGATAAAAATTGTGTTTTGAAATTATTCGCAAGTGCGAGCTTTTTATTTTGAATACGTAACTCAAGTTGTGAAATTACCTCACGAGCTAATATTGTTAGCGCTTTTTTCTGGTGGTGGGATAATGTTTTTGGTTGATCACTGATCACACATAAGGTGCCAATATTATGTCCGCTTGGTGTTTTCAGAGGCATACCTGCATAAAAGCGGATCTCAGGTCCGCCTGTGACTAGCGGGTTATCAAAAAAGCGTTCGTCTTGTAACGAGTTTGATACTTCAAATACATCGTCTTGTAAAATAGCATGGGCGCAAAAAGCAATGTCTCGGCTAGTTTCATTTGCAGTTAAGCCAACTTTAGACTTGAACCATTGCCGTTTGGGATCCACTAAACTTATTAATGAAATCGGGGTTTCGCAAATCTCCGAAGCTAACTCAGTTAAATCATCAAACACTCGCTCAGCCTCTGTGTCCAAAATGTCATATTCATACAAGGCGGTAACACGTTCAATTTCATTAATGGGCTGGTCAGCTGATTTCATAATGGCTCCGACAATAGAGTTCACAGCCAATGGGAGCTTGTGCTGGGATCAGATAATAAAATACATGGAATATTATAGTATTGATTAGTTTAGTATTTATTAAACCGTTGTCCATTGCCAACAGATAATCATCAAAACAAAACGTTAGCCAAAGGGCAATACAGATATACAAATATGCGCAGAGACTAAGATATTGTAAACGAGTGATTTATATGAGGTTAAGGTATGGTGATATGCCAATATTTACCACCTATTTAACATAATATACATAATGCGCAGTTAGATATGTGCGGGGTTTTGGGTCGATAATCACAGTAGCTCAGACAGTTTATGCCATGAGTGCTCTACCAGTGTTAAATCTCTAACTAGCGTTTAACCGATCGCATTGGTGTTATCGTCGTGGTTTGAGTTGTAAATGTCTTGCTCATTTATTTCAACACTCTTGTCATTGCTGTGACAATGCTCCACAACAAGATGAATTCGTGTGAAACCTAAGGCTTAAATACTTCATGCTCAAATACATCGCCAAGAACATTAACATTCGTGACAATAATTTTAATAATGAAATGCACGCCGTCACAAATGTTAGGTGTGCCTTAATATTTTTGTTAGCTAACGTGCTTTGTGGATGACGCGTTGAACTTTCCAATCTGTATTATAAATAGCTGCGGCAACATGCATCTAGCTGATGTCAGAACATCATCTGTTTAATTCTCAATAGCAACTCTCAATCACAAGCTAACGTGCAGTTATGGTTAAAGTTCGTGAGATTAGGTATCTAGCAAGTAAACATTGCATTTAGTTATCGCGATTGTCTTTTCTAGATGTGAGTATTCACCTTAAATCTTAATTAAATTTCACATAGAAACGCGAAAAAATACAGATCACATTAACTCCTATAAATTGGCTTAATAATAATCATATAGAGCAAATAACACCCACAAACAAAGCGATTGCATCGATTTTGTTGGGAGCCCGTTAGTTTAATGTGATTTCCATTGCCTGTGGTATCGCTTAATGACGACAAAGAGCAGTAATACTGTCTATTAACATAATAATCTACTGCCAACCTTGTGGATACAAGCCGAGATTAGACGTAGAAATCGTATAAAGTCATTATTTTACGTGAATGTACTTTTAACTGTATTTATATACAGTTAAAATGATCCGTATAACGCTAATTATACGGATCATTTATTTGATGGAAATACAGCACCAATTTATACCTTTGTTCCCCCACGCCGAAGATCTTGATAGCGGCCTTGCGGATGTCAACACATTAGTGACTCAGTTAGATAGACAGATTGAGGATGCCAGTTATTCATATCACTTAGCTTTTGAATATTTAGCCGAGAATCGCTACAGCCCAAACAACTTCAAATCAATTCGCAGTGAGCTCAACCTGCTGTTTAATTGGATCTGGTTCGTTCAGAAAATCAGTTTGAAACAAGTTGACCGAATCATGATGCGAAAATTCATCGACTTTTGTAATGATCCCCCAGAAGAGTTAGTGGCTCCAACTTCTTACCCTTATTTTATTACCGATAAAAACACAGATCTCGTGCAGGTTAACCCTAAGTGGCGCCCTTTTGTTCTGCGCGGTGCTGGCGGCTATATTCGTAAAACTGCCACCCTTAAAGCACAACTTTCATTACTAAGTGGTTTTTTTCTATTTTTAGCAGATGTTGAATACGCAGAAAAAAATCCTGCGGCGGTTTTACTTCGCCGCCTTAATGTAAATAATACCCGCGTTACCGAGTCTGAAGATGGCGACAAAGCATTAAGTGAAGTGCAATGGCAATATGTCACGGCGCAAGTAGATGATTTAGTAGAGGAAGACCCGAACAAACATCAGCGAACGAAGTTGTTGTTTACCCTGCTCTACTATCTTTATCCTCGGGTATCCGAAATTGCTGCCCGTCCCGGTTTTACGCCATTAATGAGCAATTTTAAAAAACACCGCAGTGGCGTTTGGGTATTTAGTATTCCACAAAGTAAAGGAGGAAAAAGTCGTATTATTCCCTGCCCTGAGCCTGTGATGATTGCTTTAAAAGCATATCGTGAATTTCTTGGTTTGAGCCCGTTGCCTTTACCTGATGAAAAAATTCCGTTATTTACGCGTCATCAAGCTGGCACTCATGGCCGAGACGCCGGCGTGCTAGATTCACAATTAGGAATTGAAGCAATTCGCGGCATTGTTAATGATGTGTTTGATAAAACAGCCAATGCAATGGAAGAAGAATGGCCATATGAAGCGCAAGAGTTGCGGGGATTCAGTATCCATTCTTTGCGTCATACTGGTATTTCCCATGCCATTGCACAAAACCAGCCGCTGCAAACAGTAATGAAAAATGCTGGTCATAGTGATTTAGCCACGCTTTCTATTTATACATCAGTGGATCTTCGGTAAATGCTGCTTGTTTCTGGTTACGAGTTTTCTTATCCTAAGTTTACTGAAGTAAAGGGATAAACCATGCTACTTAGGATCACAGCCCCTATTTGGGTTAACGTAAAAAATGGCCAGATAATAATTAAACGCGGTATGTTTCCCGCTTACTTTCAAACAGAAATTGAGCGTATTTTTAGCGGACAAACTCAGATTTCAGGTGACATATTCGCCGTTAAATCAGGCCGTCATTATAAGCTAACCTTCTCAAAAAATATTCCGGAAGGTTACCAACAAAGATGCCGTAACGTTTGGCGCGGCTATGCTCCCATTAAATCGAGCTCAGGCAATTTGAAAAAAGTGTGAGTATAAAAAAGGAGCCATTCGGCTCCTTTTAACTATTTAACTCTTTGTTTTTATTTGATTATACTTAATCAAGTAACTTCATGCCTTCTTTGCTTAGCGCAATTCGCCCTGCTTTAAAAAGCCCACCAATGGCGCGCTTAAATGCATTTTTGCTGACACCAAAATGCTGAGAAATTACTGCAGGATCACTTTTATCACTCAGGGTGCTATTACCGCCGTTGCGTTTTAGGTGCTCGAGTATTGCTTGACTTAATTCATCAACAATTTCATGTGTTGGCGGCTGTAAACTTAAATCGATTCGGCCGTCGCTGCGCACTTGCTTGATGTAAGCGGTGTGCGTTTGGCCAACACGGATAGGTTTAAAAATTTCGTTAGTGTAGATAACGCCCCAAAAAGTACTGTTGATGATGGCCTTGTAACCCAGATCTGTACGCTGCGCGATCAACACTGAAACCGCTTCATTTTTCTTAAATTTCGGTACTTTTTTATCTAAAAAGCGATCCAGTTTTGTCGATGCGGCAAGACGTTGCGTTTTCTCATCACGATAAACATACACCACGTAGTTGCGATTTACTTCCATGGGCACACGTTGCTGATTAAACGGCACTAATAAATCTTTCTCTAAACCCCAATCTAAAAAGGCTCCGGGCTGAGTATTCGCAACCACTTTTAGATAAGCAAACTCACCAGCACAAGCGAAAGGCTTTTGTGTTGTGGCAATCACCATGTCTTCAGAATCAGTATAAAGAAACACGTCAATGACATCGCCAACACTGACATCAGCGGGGGCAAATTTACTTGGCAAAAGCACTTCACCCAGATCACCTGCGTCTAAATAAATCCCAAATGGAACCATTTTTACTATCTGTAATGAATTGAAAATACCTGTCTGTGCCATGCTCTGTACTCGTTTGCAATAATCGACGCATTATATCGTTATCCATTTAAAAATGCGCACTTTTGTAGGGTAAAATTGCTCATTCAATGGTAACTGCACAATGAACCTAATAATCATTGGTAAGAAATAAGGACTTCACACTTGAAAAATGACAACGGCCCCTTTGCAGCTGAGCATAAATCAGGCGTTTACAAAGCCATCTTCAACCGCCGCGATGTACGGGGACAATTTTTACCTACTGCCATTCCCGATGAAATATTCAGTCGAGTGTTGTACGCCGCCCATCACGCGCCATCGGTTGGCTTTATGCAGCCATGGGATTTTTTAGTCATTCAATCTCAAACCGTGAAACAACAAATCCATGCTGAGTTTGTAAAAGCAAATCAACATGCTGAGTCATTATTTGAAGGAAAGAAACGCGAACTTTATCCCGCATTAAAGCTTCAAGGCATTTTAGAAGCACCGATTAATTTGTGCATTACGTGTGATCGCGAGCGCGGCGGCCCAGTGGTATTAGGCAAAACAGCCATTCCCACCATGGACTTATATAGTACGGTATGCGCGGTACAAAATTTTTGGTTAGCGGCGCGAGCAGAAGGTTTAGGTGTTGGTTGGGTCAGTATAATTGATGAACAAGCAATGAAAGATATTCTTGGGCTTCCTGAGCACGTGGTGCCAATCGCTTATTTATGTGTTGGCTATGTGAGTGAGTTTTTCGAACAACCCGAGCTACAAAGCAAAGGCTGGGCGAATCGATTGCCCCTCGAAGAATTAGTCTCTTTTGATCGCTTTGGCCAGAAAAAATCAGCAGCGGAATCAAATTTGATTAACCAAATTGAGCACGACGGTAAAGTTTATCCCTATTCCCTGCCCTGAATCAGTTTTTCCAACAGCCTATTCACGGTAGAATACGCGCTTTTTAAACTGACGGTAGCATTATGGCGCAGTTGTATTTTTATTATTCCACCATGAACGCGGGTAAATCGACTTCTTTATTACAGTCGGCATACAACTATTATGAACGGGGTTTAAACAGCCAGATTTTTACCGCCGCCATTGATGACAGAGACCAAGTGGGTAAAGTTAGTTCGCGTATTGGTTTAAGTCAAACCGCTCATATTTTTGATAATACGACGGATATTTTTCAACAAGTGAGCGCTCTGCATCAGACTAGAAAAATTGACTGTTTATTGGTTGATGAAAGCCAATTCTTGTCAAAAGCGCAGGTAAAACAATTAACGCAAGTGGTTGATGAATTAAAAATTCCAACCTTGTGTTATGGCTTGCGTACCGATTTTGTCGGTGAGTTATTTGCAGGTAGCCACTATCTATTGGCATGGGCAGATAAACTGATAGAGCTAAAAACGATTTGCCATTGTGGCCGTAAAGCAAATATGGTGATACGGGTGAATGATGAAGGTGAAGTGCTTACCCAAGGCGAACAAATTCAAATAGGCGGTAATGATAAGTACATTTCGGTGTGCCGCAAACATTACAACCAACAGCAATACCAAAAATAAAATAATATTTACTCAGTCAGTGATGCTGACTTTTATGACCAGTAAGGATCAATATTTATGAATACTCAATGTGATTTATGTGCCTCTGAAACTGATTTAGCCGTTTATGAAGTAACACCGGCCAGCAACTTAGGTGAGCGCAACATTACATTATGTAGCCACTGTTTAAGCCAAGTAGACCAAGGTGAAATTACTGATGCCAACCATTGGCGCTGCCTAAATGACAGTATGTGGAGTCAAGTTCCAGCGGTACAAGTTATGGCATGGCGTCAACTTAAGCGCTTAAGCAGCGAAACAGATTGGGCCCGTGACATGCTAGACATGCTGTACCTAGAAGATGACGTACTTGAGTGGGCTAAGTCGGGCATGCCAGATGAGAATTTAAAACCGACTCTCGACAGTAATGGTGCGGTGCTACAAGCTGGTGATACGGTCACTTTAATCAAAGACTTAGAAGTAAAAGGTGCAAACTTTACGGCTAAACGTGGCACCGCGGTACGCGGCATCTCTTTAACTGATAATCCTGAGCATATTGAAGGCCGAGTAAATGGCACTCGTATTGTAATCCTAACCTGTTTTTGTAAAAAGTCTAACTAACAGCTAGGTAGCGCATCTCAGTTCAACTCCTTGCAGGGCGCGTTAATCCGCGCCTTATTTATGCTCTACGGTTGAATATGTTTATTTGAACCGAGTTAAGCTTAAGGCAGAAACTCGTCTTGCTGGGGTGGTAATTCACCGAGCATCAGGTAAACTTTTATTGTTATTAATCAAACATAAGAGAATTATATATGGCACTCGCATCAGCAAGACACATCCTAGTAGAAACAGAGCAACAATGTAACGAGCTTAAAGCTCAAATTGAAAATGGCGCAGATTTTGCTGATTTGGCCAAGCAATTTTCATCTTGCCCTTCTGGCGCGCAAGGTGGTGAATTAGGTGAATTTGGCCCAGGTATGATGGTTCCAGAGTTTGATAAAGTGGTGTTTAGTGCGCCAGTAAATACGGTACAAGGCCCTGTTCGTACCGATTTTGGTTATCATCTACTTGAAGTAACTAGCCGTAGCTAATAGTTTTACTATTTACTTAAATAAAACCACGCTCCAAATGGTGCAATGCACGGTTTGGAGCGTTTTTGATCCAGCCATTAATGAATAACAAAATGTTCTTGGTCTATCTCTCCGTAACATTGCCCGTTACGAAAAGTTTTTCGATTAAAGTAACAGCTTAAACAACACATCGTTTGGTCTTGTTGCGGTGTAGAGGTGCATATTTGCAGCACCTTCACTGACGAATGAGGGATGACATAGGTTTGCAGCCACCCTCGCTTCGTTTGTTTTTGTGTGTGTAGCATAATTAAGGCATCGGAAAGCTTATGTGTTGTTCGCATGTTACTGCTCCTAAAGAGTGATCCTAAACAAGTCGGCCATTTACTAAAACAAGCCACTTGTCACCTCGGCAGAAATAAGCCGTAACATTCAAAATAGACCAGCTTAAGCAAGCTGCAATGCTCGGAATTAATCAGCGGCTAGACGCCCCCGCAAAACCCTCGCAACCATTTGTTTTCATTAATAAGTCACAAGGGTAAAATTTTTGTGACAATTTACTGCAACAGGAAAACAGCAGGGTTTGGTTGGTTGCAAAAAGTCTGTCACTTTCCCTCTGTGAGGAAGTTTATCCGAGGGGACGACTAACTCGCTTCTGCCCCATAACAACTTACATTTACAAATGTGAACGTAAATCGTCCAGTAAATTTTATATTCCATAAATTATATAACCCTCTTTGATTTTTCCGGCTCTACGCGGCCATATCCGGCGTGTAATTTTCCCCTAGCCTGCCGCTTAGGCTGATTTCATTTCCCTTGCCTTATAGGGCCTGTTTGATGCCTTATTTTGGCTATTTTAGTGGCGTGTAACTATTTGTTATTATGTGGGTTTACTTTATTGCCAATATGGCTGCATATGTTAGTCTTAATCTTACTTAATCAAGAGGTTACAACATTGAATTATTCTCATAAAACGTATGATCAAATTGATTTTTCAGGCCAAGACTTGAGCTCTCACCATTTTTCTCACTGTAAATTTTTTGGTTGTAATTTTAATCGAGCGAATTTACGTGATGCTAAATTCATTAGTTGTACATTTATTGAGCCGAATGATTTTGAAGGATGTAACTTTATCTATGCAGACCTACGAGATGCTTCATTTATGAATAGCATGCTTTCAATGGCGAATTTCCAAGGGGCAAACTGTTTTGGTCTTGAATTGAGAGACTGTGATCTAAAAGGTGCTAATTTCTCACAGGCAAACTTTGTCAATCATGTTTCTAACAAAATGTATTTTTGTTCTGCTTATATTACGGGTTGTAATTTGTCTTATGCTAATTTTGATAAGCAATGCCTAGGGTCTGTTGATCTTTGCTGTATAGATTTTGTTCAGCAGTACATAGGCAGCCACATTATAGCAAACGCCAGTGA